>NZ_JAAHFK010000001.1:0-1317724 GCF_011751845.1 Mumia sp. ZJ430
CTCGCGGATGACCGTGCGGCGCACCAGACGGTCCTCCTCCATCCAGTGCCACGTACGCACCTTCTGCTGACCATCACGACTCAGCTGGATCAGCTCGTACAGATAGTTCCCCGGCTTCAACAGCTCGTTGTACGTCCACGTCAACAAGATCGTCAGCTCATCGGACTGGTGCATGTGCCCCTCGATCCGATCGGTCGAGAAGAACACATCCTTCCCCTTCAGGATCCCAGGAAACTCCACCGCCTCCTGACGACCATCAGGCCACGTGTACGTGTTGATCTGCTTGATGTCACACGAACCGTCCTCCGGCACCCACATCCGCAGATGCGACGCATGACGATCAACCTCGTTGCCATCGGGATCCAGGTGGACGTACTCGCCCTCCCACTCACCAAGGTGACGGTCGAGAATCGGAAAATCCTTGTCCCAGGCGCTCATGCCGGGTTCCTTCCTGTCATGGTGCTGCTACTGATGTCGCCGAGAAGCTCGTCGAGCCGCAGGCATGCCGCGGCTCGGCCCTCGGGGCGCCCGCGGAGCGCGGGTGATTCGTGGGAGCAGTCGTCGACCGCGACGGGGCAGCGGGTGTGGAACCTGCACCCCGTCGGGACGTCGATCGCAGAGGGGACCTCCCCCGTCAGGCCGCCGCTGGAGAGGCGACCGACGACCAGCTCGGTCGGTGCGGCGTCGAGCAGCGCGCGGGAGTAGGGGTGCTCGGGCGCGGTGAAGACCTTCTCGATGGGGCCGCTCTCGACCACCTCGCCGAGGTACATGACCGCCACGTCGTCCGCCACGTGCCGGGCGATGTCCAGCTCGTGGGTGATCAGCACATAGGTCAGGTCGAGCTCGACCCGCAGGTCGGCGAGCAGGTTGACGATCGTGGCCTTCACGCTGACGTCGAGGCTCGCGGTGGGCTCGTCGAGCACGAGCACGTCCGGGCCGGTGGCGAGCGCCCGTGCGATCGTGACGCGCTGGAGCTCGCCGCCGCTGAGGTCGCGCGGCCGTCGGGACAGGTAGTCCGTCGGCAGACCGACCATCGCGAGCAGCTCGGTGCAGCGCTGGTTCACCGCCGCGCGATCCGACACTCCCCCGTGCAGCCGGACCGGCTGCGCCAGGATGTGCCGGACGCTTCGGGCGCGGTTGAGCGCCGACCACGGGTTCTGCGACACCAGCTGCACACGTCGCCGTGCCGCCAGGTCGTTGCGGGTCACGGGCACGACGTCGTGCCCGCCGATGCGGACGCGTCCCGACGTCGGCTCCACGAGCCCGACCAGCGCCTTCGCGATCGTGGACTTCCCGCACCCGGACTCGCCGACCAGCGCGAGCGCGCCGCCCTTCTTCACCTGGAGGTCGACCCCGTCGACCGCGTGGACGACCTCCACCTCTGCGCCGCGGGCCCGCTGGCCGGACAGCCGGTAGTGCTTGACGAGACCCTCGACCTCGACGAACGGCGCCGTCTGCGCGCTCATTCCGTACCTCCCGGATGATGGCAGCGCACCGTCGCCGCGGCCGACTCCACCGGAAGGGGGTCGACCTCGCGGCAGACGTGGTCCGCACGCGCGCAACGCGGCGCGAAGGGGCAGCCCGGGAGCGCGTGAGCGCCGCTCACCGAACCAGGGATCGGGTTCAACCGGGCGCCGGCCGGACGGTTGCTCGGCATCGCCGCCAGCAGCGCCTGCGTGTACGGATGCTGAGGGTTGTCGAACAGGTCCTGTGTCCGGGCGACCTCGACCAGACGGCCTCCGTACATGACCCCGACCCGGTCGCACACCTGCGCCACGACGCCGAGGTCGTGGGTGACGAGCACGACGGTGTTCCCGAGGCGCTCCCGCAGGTCGACCATCAGCCGCAGCACCTGCGCCTGCACCGTCGCGTCCAGGGTGGTGGTGGGCTCGTCGGCGAGGACGAGGCCCGGCTCCCTGGCGAGGATGGCGACCGCGATCAGCATCCGCTGCAGCTGACCGCCCGAGAACTGGAACGGGTAGTCGCCGAGCCGCCGCTTCAGCCCGCCCAGCCCGACGTCGGTCAGCAGCTCGTGCATCCGCTCGTCGTCGACCTCCCCGCCGGTGAGCCGGCGCAGCTGGGCTGCGACCGGCGTCACCGGCGAGAGGGAGGTCATCGGACGTTGGGGGACGAGCCCGATCTCGCGGCCGCGCAGCTTGCGCAGCCGTCCCTCGGACATGCCGAGCAGGTCCGTCCCGTTGAGCTCCAGACGGTCGGCGGTGACCCCGGTCCCGTGGGGAAGCAGGCGCATCAGGGCGGTGAGCAGTGTGCTCTTGCCCGAACCCGACTCCCCCACGAGGCCGAAGATCTCACCGCGGGCGACGTCGAACGACGCGTCCCGCACCGCCCGGAGCTGACCACCGGCGAGCCGGTAGGTGACGTTCAGCCCCTCGACCCGCAGCAGCGGGGTGGTCTCGCTGTCTTCGGCGAGGGCGTCACCAGGACGCGCGACGGTGGTGTTCATGCTCACTCCAGCCGCTGCAGCGATGCCACGTCGAGGCGACCGAGCGCGAGCTGCTCCGGGTCGAGCTCGCTCACGTCGTTGCGCTGGGCGACGATCAGCTTCGGGTAGACCGGCGGGATCGCGACCGCGTCCTCGGCGAGGATCGTGTTGGCCTGGCGCGTGAGATCACCACGCTCCTTGGCGTCGGTGGTCGTCCACGCCTCGTTGAGCAGCTTGTCGAGCTGGTCGTTGGCGTACCCGAAGTTCATCGGGTTGGTGGAGGCGTACGAGGTGAACAGCGGGAACGCGCTGTCGCCCGCGCTGACACCGGTGACGAAGGTCGTCATCGACAGCTGGTAGTCACCCTGCATCCACTTGGTCGCCCAGGTGCCTGCGTCGGTGCTCTCGATCTTGACGCGGATGCCGGCCTTCTCCCAGCCCTGCGCCAGCGCCTCCGCCATCTTCACGGTCGACTCCGAGGAGCTGCTGATGGACAGCGTGAAGTCGATCCCGTCCGCGTGCCCGGCCTCGGCGAGCAGCTCCTTGGCCTTGTCGACGTCCGGCGTGGTCGGGTAGAGGTCCAGGTCCTTGTCGTACGCCTCGAGCGCCGGTCCGGCCGGTCCCTGGGCGGTGTCCGCCGTGCCGGCGTAGACCAGCTCGGAGACGCCGTCACGATCCATCGAGTACGCGAGCGCCTGCCGCACCCGCTCGTCGTCGAACGGCGCCTTCTTGAGGTTGAAGAAGGTGAGGATGGAGATCGGGGCATCGACCACGTCGACCGACAGCGAGTCGTCCTTCTCCACGACGCCGACGTTGCTGGCGGGCACGTCGGTCATCACGTCGATCTTGCCCTCGCGCAGGTTGACCAGTCGGGTCCCGGCGTCGGGGACCGCGCGGAACTCGAGGGTGTCCGCACCCTCGAACTCCTCGCGATACGCCTCGTTGCGGGCGAGGGTGACCGACTGACCCTGCGTCACCTTGTCGATGACGTACGGGCCGGTGCCAATCGTCGTGTCGTTCTTCTCCAGCGTGGAGCTGTGGATGATCGGCAGGTTGTTCAGGTGCGAGCGGAGGACGCCGTACGGCTGGGCGAGCGAGATCTCGACCGTCTTGTCGTCCTTCGCCTTCGCCCCCTTCACGAAGTACGCGAAGTAGCTGGTCCAGTCGGTGTACGCCTTCGGGTCGGAGACCTTGTTGATCACCGCGGCGACGTGGTCCGCGGTCAGCGGGTCGCCGTTCGAAAACGTGACGCCCTCGGCCAGCGTGACGGTCCAGGTCAGACCGTCGGCGGAGATCACCGGCTCGGCGGCCGCGAGCTGCGGCACCGAGGTGCCCTTGTCGTCGTACGTGTAGAGCGTCTCGGCGATAGGCGCCGTCACCCACGCGAGGGGGTTGGTCGTGGCCACGAGGGGGTTGAGGTAGTCGGAGATCGACGGCATGCCGACCACCACGGTGCCGCCGTCGACGGGCTTGCCGGCCACGGCATCGCCGGAGCCGGAGCTGCAGCTGCAGAGCGCGAGGGCGACGGCGGTGGCGCCGACGACCCCGACTGCGCGACGGCGCAGCGGGCGCGAGGAGAGGGACTTCATGAGAGCTCCTGGGGGATGGAGGGGAGGGTGTGGGGGGAACAGGGGTTCATCGACGGCCACCGAGAAGCCGCTCGACCTCGTCACCGAGCAGATTGATCCCGATCGTGACGAACAGGATCGCCAGGCCCGGTACGACCGAGAGCCACCAGCCGCCGATCATCAGCGAGCTGGTCGCGTCCGAGAGCAGGTTGCCCAGGCTCGCCTCGGGGGGCTGGATTCCGAGACCGAGGAAGCTGAGTGCGCTCTCGGAGAAGATCGCGATCCCGACCCAGAGGAAGGCCTGCACCAGGACGGGCGGCGCGACGTTGGGCAGCAGCTCCCCGAGGAGGATGTGGCGGCGCGAGACACCGACGACACGCAGGGCGTCGACGTACTCCTCCTGGACCTCGACGAGCGTCGCCGCGCGGGTGACGCGGGCGAAGAACGGGAGGAAGGACACGGCGAGGAGCAGCACGACCTTGGCCTCGGGCGCGAGCGTGAGCGGGCCGATCTCGCTGGATCCGGTCCCTGTCATGCCGACCACGAAGAGGGCGAGGACGAACACGGGCAGCGCCTGGAGGGCTTCCATGACCCGCATCAGGAGGTCGTCCACCCACGTGCCGCCGCGGTAGCCGGCGAGCAACCCGATCGGGACCGCCACCACGAGCCCCGCGACGACCGAGCACACCGCCACGATGAGCGAGAGCCGTGCACCCACCGCCGTACGGGCGAACAGGTCGCGCCCCAGGTCGTCGGTGCCGAACCAGTGCGCAGCGCTCGGGGGCTCCAGCGGGCCGCCGGTGCGCTCGTTCGGCGGCAGCGAGATCAGCGGGCCGACGAGCGCGAGCAGGCAGAAGACGAGGACGAGGACGAAGCCGACCCAGCCGAGCGCGCTCATCTGAGGAAGGCGCAGCCTGATCCGCCGGCGGCTGACGCGGGTGGGCATGGTGGTCGCACTCATCGAGCCGTGCCTCCGAGGAACTGGGCGCGGATGCGCGGGTCGATCGCGAAGTAGAGCAGGTCGACGACCAGCGTGGCGATGAGGAAGGCACCCGCCGTCCAGACCGTCGCGGCGATCGCGACGGGGTAGTCGTGCGCGAGGAAGGAGCTCACGACGAGCTGGCCGACCCCCGGCACGTTGAAGACGTTCTCGACGAGGACCGCACCACCGATGAATGTCCCGAGCATCATGCCGACGACGGTGACGGTGGGGATCACGGCGTTGCGGAGCGCGAGCCGCGAGAGCAGCGTGCGCTCGCGCAGTCCCATCGCGCGTCCGAACCTGACGTGATCGGCGTCGAGCGCCTCGATCATGGACGCGCGCAGCGTACGGGCGATGACGGCCGACGCGGCGAGGCCCAGCGTGAAGGCGGGGAGCACCATCGACTGGAGATGGAGTCCGGCCCCCTCACCCCACGTCGCCCAACCCGAGCTCGGGAGCACCCCGGGCAGGTAGAGGCCGAAGATGAGGACGAGCACGAGGCCGAGCCAGAAGCTGGGCACGGAGAGGGCGATCACGCTGCCGACCCGGACGATCGCGTCGAGGGAGCCTCCGCGGCGCGCGCCGGCCAGGGCGCCGAGCAGCATGCCGATCGCGGTCCAGATCACGAAGGCGGTCAGACCCAGCTCCAGCGTCACCAGCATCCGGTCACCGAGGAGCTCGGAGACCGGCGTCTGCGTCGTCAGCGACTCGCCGAGGTCGAACGTGACGATGTTGCCGACGAACGTGAGGTACTGAGCCCACAGCGGGCGGTCGAGGCCGAGCTGTTCGAGCACCGCAGCCCGCTTCTCCGGGGTGGGGTTGTTGCCGAGGTACGCGGTTTCCGGGCCGCCGGGCGCGGCATGCAGCATGAGGAAGACGAGGGTCAGGACGAGGAAGAGAACGATCACGGCACCGCCCATACGCCGCATCAGGTACGACAACATTCGGCCTCCTCTCTCACGGTTTTGTTCCGCTGTCTGAAATACTGTTTCGGTAACACTAAGGTCGGCGGGACCGGTTCGGAATAAAGTCAGACAAAAGCGGGGCGCCTCCCGCCGGGGCCGCCGAAGACGACGCACGCGCCCCCGGGACGACCGCCGTGTGCGGCCGACTCGAGGGCGCGTGAACGTTGCTGTCGGTATGGCGGCGAACAGCTCCGCGGTCGGCTAACCGACGACGGTCTCGCCGGTGGTGAGGGACTTCGCGACGACGATCCGAAGGATGTCGTTCGTGCCCTCGCCGATGCTCATGAGGATCGCGTCGCGGTAGAGCCGCTCGACCTCGAACTCGGTGGAGTAGCCGTAGCCGCCATGGACCTTCATGGCGTCGATCGCAGCCTGGAGGGCGACCTCGGAGCAGAAGATCTTGGCCATCCCGGTGGCGCCGTCGGCGCGCCCGTTGCGGACGGCGTCGGCGGCCCAGTACGCCATGAGGCGGGCAGCCTGGACCTGGGTGCCGAGCTCGCCGAGCTTGAGCTGGATCGCCTGGAACTCGGAGATCGGCTTGCCGAAGGCGTGCCGCTGCTGCGCGTAGGCGAGGGCTTCGTCGTGGGCGCGTTGGGCGATGCCGACCGAGCGCGCCGCGATGTTGACCCGGCCCCACTCCAGCGCCGACAGGACCTGCTGCATGCCGCGACCCTCGATGCCGCCGACGAGCTGGCTCACCGGCACGTGGACGTCGTCGAGCAGGATCTCGCAGGACTCCGTGCCCTTGTAGCCGAGCTTGGGGATGTCCTTGGTGACGGTGAAGCCGGGGGTGTCGGCCTCGATGAGCAGCACGCTCATGCCCTTGTGCGCCGGCGTCGCGGTCGGGTCGGTCTTGACCAGTACCGGGAGCGGGTCGGCGTATCGGGCGTTGGTGATCCACATCTTCGCGCCGTTGACCACGTAGTACGGCTCGCTGCCGTCGTCGGGGGTGACCAGGCGGGCGGTGGTGCGGATGCCCTGCAGGTCCGTGCCGGCATCGGGCTCGGTCAGCCCGATGCCGGAGCGACGCTTCCCGGTCGCGAGGTCGGGTAGGTACTTCTCCTTCTGCGCGTCGGTGGCGTGCATCGCGATCAGCCGGCACGCCAGGGAGTGGCTGCCGAGGATGCCGGCGATGCCCATCCAGCCGCGCGCGATCTCCTCGAACACCAGCGCGAAGGAGACGGGGTCCAGGTCGAGGCCGCCGTACTGCTCAGGGACCGTGATGCCGAACAGGCCCATGTCGGCCATCCCGGCGACGATCTCGGTCGGGTACCGGCCGGACTGCTCCCAGTCGCGGGCCACCGGAACGATCTCGTTGTCGACGAACTGCCGCAGCAGCGCCTTGAACTCGCGCTGGTCCTCGTCGAGCTCGAACTTCATCGGGTCTCCTCGGTCGGGATGGTGGGGGCGCCGCCCTCGGTCACGAAGCGGGCAAGGGCACGGCCGTCGGGAAGGTCGGTCCAGGCGACGGTGACCGCGTCCCCGAGGGCCCACGACTCGGGATCGTCGTGGCCGTCGAGGCGCGTGAGCACGAGTGGCCCCTCGGCCAGCCGCACCCGCGCGAGCACGTACGGCACCGGGACGTCCGGGCGCGGGGCACGGTGGACGACGGTGAAGGTGTCGACGCTGCCGGCACCTGAGGTGTCGACCTGGGCGAGCGCGTCGGTGCCGCCGCACCCGGTGCACAGCGCACGCGGCGGGTGCTGATGGTGGCCGCAGGTCCCGCACCGCTGGACGGTGAGGCGGTGCTCGCGCGTGGCGTCCCAGTAGGCCGCGGTGACCTCGTCCGCGGGCGGGACGTCACCGGGGACCCAGCTGCTCGGCGTGGTCATCGATCGCCTCCCAGGACGACGGTGGCGTGGGTGGACAGGATGCCGCCGGTGCCGTGCGCGACCGCGATCTCGGCGTCCGGCACCTGCCGTTCACCGCACTCGCCGCGCAACTGGCGGACGGCCTCGACGAGCAGCAGGACTCCGTACTGGCCCGGGTGGCAGTACGACAGCCCGCCACCGCTGGTGTTCAGCGGGAGCGAGCCGCCGGGACGGATCGTGCCGTCGGCGATGAAGTCGAGCACCTCGCCCGGGCCGCAGAAGCCGAGCGCCTCGACCGACAGCGCCGCGGTGATCGTGAACGAGTCGTACACCTCGAGCACGTCGACGTCGGCAGCGGTGATCCCCGCGCGGGCGAACGCGTCCGCGCCTGCTCCGGCGGCACCGGGACGAGTGAGGTCGTCGACCGCGGTGAACGACGTGTTGGTGGTGCGCTCGCCGTAGCCGAGCACCTGCACCGGCTTCTGGCGAAGGTCGCGGGCACGCTCCAGCGAGGTCAGCACCACCGCGCCGCCGCCGTCGGTGACCAAGCAGCAGTCCGCGGCGGTCAGCGGCGAGGAGATCATCGTGGAACCGACGACGTCGTCGACGGTGAGCGAGCCCTTGCCGTAGCGGAACGCCTTCGGGTTGAGCAGTGCCCACTCGCGGGCGGCGACCGCGATCTCGGCGAGCTGCTCACGGGTCTTGCCGTAGCGGTCGAGGTACTGCCGGGCGGCCATCGCGTAGTACGACAGCGGATAGAGGATGTCGTACGGCTCCTCGAACTGCGCCTCAGGGATCCACGGCTCGTGGACGCCGCCGAGCTTGCGCGAGCGCGCCGAGCGTTGGTTGGACGCGAACGAGATCACCACGACCTCGCACTGCCCGGCCTCGATCGCCTGGGCTGCGCGGGCGACGAACATCTCGAAGGCCGATCCGCCGGCGAACGTCGAGTCCGTCCACGTCGGCACGATCCCGAGGTAGTCGGCCAGCTGCGTGGCGGAGAACCGCGAGATCCCGGTGGTCGCGATCCCGTCCACGTCGAACAGGCTCAGGCCGGCGTCAGCGAGCGCGCGCGTGACCGCCTGGGTCTGGAGGCCGAGGATCGACAGGTCGGTCACCCCGAGGTCGGACTCGGCGGCACCGACGATCGCGACCCCGCTCACGGGCGCCCGGTCCCGTCGGTGCGGCCGAGCAGCACCCGAGCCGAGGCGGGCTTGACCGCATACCGGTCGTCGGCGCCGCCGACCCCGAGGATGGTGACCGTCATCGTCACGTCGACCGTCGGTGCGGTCGGGTCTGCGTCGTCGACCGCGACGACCTCGCCCTCACAACGGATCGTCTCGCCGGCGAACATCAGGTTGCGGAACGAGAAGTCGAGCGTCTGGACGAAGCAGTCCGGTCCGAGCCCGTCCTGCAGCATCTCGACCAGGTACGCACCGAAGACCTGACCGTCGACGATCGGACCCGGCAGGCCCTTGGCCGCCGCGTACTCGGGGTCGTAGTGAAGGCGGTGCCAGTCCCAGGTGGCGCCGGCGTACGCGACCATGTCGGTCAGCGTGATCGTGCGCTCCAGCGGGGCGATCGCGTCGCCCACCGCCGGCCGATCCGGACTCGCGCTCACGCTGCGCCTCCCAACGAGATGAAGATGAGCGTCTCCTCGTTCTCGGCCAGGAACTCGCCGTCCTGGTTCGTGTACGTCGCACGCGAGCCGACGACCAGCATGTCAGCGCCCGCGCGGTTGGTCTTCTCGGTCGCGTCGGTGATCTCCCACGTGGCGGTGACGACGTCGTCGGGACGGATCCGGCGCCCGAACACATACCGGTTGCCACCGCGCACCTGCCGCGTCCCCGGGAGCTCCAACCCCCACGTGTGCCCGGCGTAGCCCTCGGCGTCGGCGGGCAGCGCGGCGTACTGGTTGGTCTCGCACACCAGGGTCGGCGGGAGGGTCACTCCCGCCAATCCGTGGCTTCGCGCGAACTCGGGATCGGAGTACAAAGGGTTGTCGTCTCCGATCGCGAGCCCGAAGTAGCGGCCGGCCGCAGCCCCGAAGGCCTCAGGCGCCGTGTAGACGCGCCGGGTCCCGACCAGCGCGCGGATCTCGTCGGTGAGCAGACCCACGTCAGGCCTCCTCGCCGTCGTGCGCCTCGGGGTAGAGCGCGGTCGGGAACACCTCGAGCAGGAACTCCGGACGCAGCAGCCCCTGGCAGATCGCCCCGGTCGAGGACGGCCACGGCGGGGAGAGGAGCCGCTCGCGCACACCCGCGACCGCACGGTAGTCGCCCAACGCGGACTCGACGCAGTACTCCGTCGTCTCCAGCAGGTCGGTCGGTCCGAGCCCGGCGTGGGCGAGGAGCTCGAGGATGGCCCCGTACGTGACCTCCGCCTGCGCGCCGATGTCGCCCGGGTGGAGCGCCTCCTGCGTCTTCATGTCCAGCGCGGCGAACCCCGACATGAACAGCGTGCGTCCCGCCCGCACGCCCGGCGCGTAGGTGAGGGTGTCGTAGCGGTCCCAGCCCGGGTTCACCAGCTCCAGCGGGTGGCGCGACGCCGTGACGTCGATCGCCACCAGCTGGCCGTCCTGGTGCAGCCGGCTCATCAGGATGCCGCCGGCGCCGGGGTAGACGCCCGCGCCTCCCAGCAGCTCCTTGCGGACCCGGTGCGTCGACCGGTAGACGTCACGCGTCTCCGGCGTCGAATAGTCGAAGGTCGTGACGGCGTTGTCGAGCGAGAGCCCGACCCCGCGGAGCAGGCCGTCCGCCTTCTCCAGGCAGTAGCGGTACTGAGCGGCGAAGTCGCCAGGCGCAACGAGGTCGCCGTGCTCGTCGACCGGCACCACGGTCGGCAGGTAGACGGTGCCGTCGTGGCCCTCGGTGATGCTCGACGCCTGCCAGGTGCCGGCCTCACGCGCCTCGCTCGCGACCCGCAGCTGCTCGCCGCCGCCCTTGACCGCGTGCAACTCGACCTCGAGCCACGCCGCGCGTCGGACCAACCGCTCCACCACGACCGTCCGCACGGTCGCGTGCTCGCCCAGCAGCTCGCGCCGCACCCCGGCCGCCGTCTCGTACTCGGGCAGACCGGCGATCGTCACGTTCTCGCTCACCCGCGTGACGTCGGCCGGACCGAAGCCGGCCGCGTCGAGGATCGCGAGGCACTTCTCGTACGCGATCCGCGCCTGCTGCTCCATCGTGCCCTGGACGGTCATCTTGCCGACGGCGGGATCGTGCCGGGCCGAGGTGTGACCCGAGGTCCACGCGGCATCCCCTTCGCTGAGTCCCAGACAGAAGGTGAAGCCCTCGTACGGGAACCAGGGGAAGTGCTCGGGTCGGATAGCGGACAGGGTCATGGGGCGCCCTCCTCGGACGATGCGGGTACGGCGGCCGTCTCGGCCGCCAGGGAAAGCAGTGTGGAGAAGTCAGGCGCCTGCGGCAGCGCTTGCACGGCAGCAGCGAGGCGCTCGGCGCCCGGGCCGACGTTGCCCTCGAGCTTGGCGAACAACGCCTCGTCACTGAGCGGGGCGGAGCCGCCCCCGGGGCTGCGGTCGACGTGACCGGCGACCGTACGGCCGTCGGCGAGGGTGAGGACGACGTCGCCGGCGGCGTCCGCCGCGACCCCGTCGCCCGGTGTGAGGTCCCAGGTGACGCGCGCCGCGAGTCCGGTGATGTCGGCACGGTCCAGGTTGTCGGGGTCGTACGTGTCGGTGCCGACGCGGCCATCGAGGAGCATCACGGCCACGCTCCACGGCAGGCTGAACTTCGCCGCGTACGGGCTTGCCGGGCGGGTGAGGTCTCGGTCGGGAGCGCACACGACCGAGGCCGAGTCGGGGTGGACGCCCGCCCGTACGGCGACGATCTCGTCCACGCTCGCCCCTGCCCGCGCGAGCGCGTCCTGCGCGGCCGCCATCGTGGCGTGCGCGAGCTGGCAGGTCGGCCAGGGCTTGATCCCGATCTGGGTCGTCTCCCACCGCTCCCCCAGCGCGTCGACGATCGACGACGGTGTCGCGACGCCTTCGCTCAGGGCGTCGAAGACGCCGTCCGGGCCGTCGAAGACGGTCTCGGGGCCGGTCGCGCCGGCGGCTGCCAGCCGTGCCGCGAGGATGCCGGCCTGCGAGGCGAGGCCGGGGTGGAGCTGCTTGGTGCTGGCCCCCGTCGCGAGGAAGGCCAGCAGCCCTCCCGCCTGACTGCCGGCGATGCCCAGCGCGTGGCACGTGGTCGTCGCGTCCAGGCCCATGAGCCGGGAGGCCACCGCCGCGGAGGAGAACACGCCGGCGACCATCGTCGCGTGCAGCCCGCGCCGGTGGAACCCGTGCGGGGCCGCCGCGGCGACGCGGCAGGCGACCTCGTAGCCGACGATCGCGGCGTCGAGCACCGCGCGACCGGTGGCGCCGCGCTCCTCGCCGACGGCGAGCGCCGCCGGGAGGACGACGGCCGTGGCGTGCACGAGCCCGCCTGCGTGGGTGTCGTCGAAGTCGAGGGCGTGGACGAGCGTCCCGTCCGCGAGCGCCGCCGCCGGAGCGGACACCCGCGTCGACGTCCCGAGGATGGTCGCCTCGGGCGGCCCGCCCAGCCCGCGAGCCACCTCGACGGCAGGACGCGCCGCGCCGGTGCGCGCGGCCGCGATCGCGTTGCCGAGACCGTCGAGGAGGTGGCGCAGCGCCGCCGCGTCAACCTCGGCGGGCGCGTCTAGCGGCGCGACCACCCAGCGGGCCAGCTCGGGGGCGATCATCAGTCGGTCCCGGGGGCGCCGAACGCGCCCGCGGCGGCCAGCTCGGCGACCTTGTCGGCCGACAGACCGAGCAGGCCGCCGACCACGTCGTCGAAGTGCTCGTTGCGCTGCGGCGCCCGGACGTAGTCGGGGATCTCCGAGCCCACGCGCACGGGCGACGACAGCTGGGTCACGGTGCCGTAGCGCGGGTGCTCGGTCTCGACCAGCAGGTTGCGCGCCACGGTGTGCGGCTCCTTCAGTGCCGCCGCCACGTCGTTGATCGGCCCGCACGGGATGGACGCCGCGTAGCACTCGCCGAGCCACTCGTCGATCGTGCGAGTCTTGAAGATCTCCTCGAGCGCCCCGACCACCTCGTCCTTGTGCTGCTGGCGCAGCGCGAACGTCGCGTACGGCGACCCCTCCTCGGCCCAGTCGGGGTGGCCGACGACGACCGCGAGACGGGCCCAGAACTTCTCCTTGGCGCAGCCCACGACGAACCAGCCGTCGGAGGCCTCGAACGCCTGGAACGGCACCAGCGACGGGTGCGCCGAGTGGCGCGTCCGCACCGGCTCGAAGCCCGCGTTGAGGTGCCACGTGGCCGGATAGGTGAGCATCGACATCGCCGTGTCGTACAGGCTGACGTCGCAGTCCATGCCGACACCGTCACGGCGAGCCGCGTGCAGACCGACCATCATCGACAGCGCGGCGACGTAGCCACCGGAGAAGTCGACGAGCGACAGGCCTGACTTCGTCGGTGGGCCGTCGGGCTCACCGGTCAGGTCCATCCAGCCGGCCAGACCCTGCAGCACGTAGTCGTAGCCGGGCTCCTTCTGGCGGGGACCGGTCATGCCGAATCCGGTCAGCGAGCAGCAGACGATCGCCGGGTTGAGGTGCTTGAGCTGGTCGTACGTGATGCCGATCTTTTCCGGCACGTCGCCGCGCAGGTTGGAGTAGACGACGTCGGCGACCTTCACCAGCTCCTCGAAGACCTCCCGCCCGGCGGGCGTGGAGATGTCGAGCGACAGCGAGCGCTTGTTGCGGTTGAAGGTCTCGAAGAAGAGCGAGTCCTCCTCCTCGGCGTACGGCGGGACGTAGCGGCCGACGTCGCCGCCGACCCGCGGGTCCTCGATCTTGATGACCTCGGCGCCGAGGTCGGCGAGGTGGACGCTGCCGAAGGGGCCGGCGCCGTACTGCTCGAGCGAGATGATCCTGACGTCCTGCAGCGGCTTCACGAACGACCTCCGGTGATGTGCGCGATGAGTTCGATGATCCGGTCCTGGGCCGCACGGGTCTCCGCCGCCGCGATGCCGTGGGTCGGCGGGCTGAGCTTGACCGCGTCGGCGAGCCCGTCGTACGCGTGGATCCGCTCGGCGACCCGCTCGACGTCACCGGTGAGGGTCAGCGCGTCGACCATCTGGTCATCGACCGCGTCGGCCAGGTAGTCGGCGCCCTTGCCGGAGCGGAAGGCGTCGATCACCTGCTGCTGCTCGTCGGCGAGCCCATGGAAGGCGAAGAAGTCGGCGTACGTCCGCACGCTCGCGTAGAACCCGACGAGTCCCGCCACCCGCCGCGTCGCGACCTGGTGGTCGGGGTCGACCGAGCAGCAGGCCGACACGACGAGCTCGATGTCCTTGCGCGTGCGTCCCTCGACCGCGTCGATCCCGGCCTCGATCTCGGGCAGGATGCGCTCGGCGAGGTAGGACGGGGAGCACAGCTCGTGGCTGATCCACCCGTCGCCGATCCGGCCGGCAAGGCGGGTCATCGCCGGACCCATGGCCGCGAGATAGATGGGGATGTCCGGGCGCACGATCGGGTACGGGCGCTCGTAGCCGCGGATCCGCATCGGCTCCCACTCGCCCTCGAGGTCGATCGGCTCCCCGGTCGTCGCGGTCGCCCAGAAGTGGCGGATGTTGCGGACGGTCTCGCGGAGGTGACCCACCGGCTTGCCCCAGCGGGCGTGGTGCCAGTCCTCGTTGAGCCGCTGCACGCCCGTGCCGAGCCCGAGGACGAACCGTCCTCCCGACAGCTCGTCGAGGTCGAGCGCCTCGAGCGCGGTGACCATCGGGCTGCGGGTGAACGCCAGCGCGATCGCCGTGCCGATCTGGGCCGTCTCGGTCGCTGCGGCGATCGCGGCCGCGCTCACGGTCGCCGAGCGGTGCAGCTCGGGGACCCACAGTGCCTCTGCCCCAGCCTGCTCGGCCCGCCGCGCAGCATCGGCCAGCTCGTCGAGGGTCTCGCCCCACGGGGCGTACGTGATCCGCATCCGACTCACGCGCCGGCGAACGGCGTGTTGTCGGTCAGCGCGACCTTGCCCTCAGGGAAGACCCCTTCGAGCTGCTCGACGCCGCGCCGGTAGACGTAGAACGTCCGCTTGAACGAGCAGACCTCGTCGCCGTCCTGGTTCACCGTCCGCGTCTTCACCGTGACGATCCCGGCGTGCGGCCGCGAGGCCGACTCGCGCTTCTCCAGGACGAGCGACTCGCTGTAGAGCGTGTCACCGGCGAAGACGGGGTGCGTCATCCGGATCTCGTCCCAGCCCAGGTTGGCGAATGCGTTCTGAGTGATGTCGGTGACGCTCTGCCCCACGGCGATCGCGACCGTCAGCGTCGAGACCACCAGGGGCTTGCCGAACTCCGACTTCTTCGCGTACTCGGAGTTGAAGTGCATCTGGTTCGTGTTCATCGTCATCAACGAGAACGAGATGTTGTCGTGCTCGGTCACCGTCCGCCCCAGCGGGTGCTGGTAGACGTCTCCGATCTCGAAGTCCTCGAAGAATCGTCCGGTCCAACCCGTCTTCACGCCCACGGCGCACTCCCTTCAACGTCTGCCTTCGCGCCTCACTGTAAAGATCAGACATATAGGCGTCAATGCTTGCGGCCAGATTTTGGAACGCCGTTTCAGTGCGATCGGTAGACGCCGCGCAGCCTGATGAGGTGCTCCGCCATCAGCCGGGCCGCCTCCTCGGCGTCCTGCTCGGCGATCGCCACGAAGATCGCCTCGTGGTCCTCGTCGACCCCGGCGTACGCGTCCTCGACGACTCCGGGCTCGAGAAACTGCGCCCGCAGGACCCGGAACACTGGCTCGGCGACGATCGACAGCATCGGGTTCTGGGCCGCCTCGACGATCACCTGGTGGAACGTGCGGTGCTCGACGAAACGCCCCTCGCGGCCGCGCGACACGAGTTCGCGGTCGAGCGCATCGCGCAGCGCAGCCAGGTGCGCGTCCTTGCGCCGGCTGGCCGCCAGCCGGGCCGACGGCACCTCGAGGATCTCGCGCGCCTCGAGCATGTCGTGCAGCGAGAGGCGGTCGCGGCCGGTCATCAGCCCGAGGCTCGCCTCCAGCAGCGCGGACACGTGCTCGGCGACGACGTCGCTGACGAACGTCCCCCCGGTGACCCCGCGACGGGTCTCGACGAGGCCTTGCGAGGACAGCACGCGCAGCGCCTCGCGCACGGTGCTGCGGCTCACGCCGAAGTGCACGACCATCTCGGCCTCGCTGGGCAACCGGTCGCCCGACACCAGCTCGCCGCGCAGGACGAGCGTGCGCAGCTGGTCGGCAACCTGCTGGTAGGCAGGCTTGACCCGGTTCACCGCCAGAGCCGCGGCCGGCAACCGCTTCTCCTCGCCTGGCTCGCTCACGAGAGCACGCTCCCCTCCGGCGCGACGGCCGTCCGCCACACCACCTCGTCCGCCGACCCTCCGGGCCACTGCTCGCGCGAGGAGGACCACCACCGCCGGTCGAACCCGTCCGAGCCGGCGGGCCATCGCGAGACGGAGCCGGCGGACCACTGGGCGACCGGGGTACGGACAGGCAGGGCCTCGGCCAGCGTCCAGACGTCCAGCCCGGCATCCGGGTCGGCGTCGAACCGCTCCGCGTGCACGAAGTCCGGCGCGCCGCCGAACCAGACCAGCACCTCGCACGCTCGCGGCGCCACGAGCTCCCGGCGAAGCCTGCGCGCGCCGACGTGGACCAGGGAGCCGGCGCCGATCTCGATCCCGTCGAGCACCAGCCCGCCGGAGAGGACCACGAACTCCTCGGCCGCGGCGTACCCGCCCTCGGCCGTCCTCGCGAACCCGGCCGGGAACCGCCCACGCAGGGCGAACGGCGCGCTGGCGCCGGCCAGCGCCACCGCGTCGATCGGGCCGTTGGCGCCCGGCATCGGCACCGGACGCCACGACGGTCGCTCGCGCGTCAGGGAAGTGCTGGCCGGACGTGGCATGTCAGGTCTCCGGTGCAAGAGGCGGAACGGCGACGGTGCCACCGCTGCAGCGACGATAAATGTCCGATGTATTCAGGTCAAGGCCCCGGCCGGCGCTCAGGCCCAGCGCTTGACGACGACCTGGCCAGGAACGGCCGGCGCCACCTCACCCGCGGCGAGGTGGACCCACCGCTGCTGAGACGCCCAGAGCAGGTCCACATCGACGTCGAACACCGCACCCGCCACCTCCTCGCGCACCTCGATGGAGCCGTTCAGGCCGGGCTCGGCGGGACGCACCACGCCTGGCGCGAGGTCGACGACGCGCATCTCACGCGGAGGGTCGGCCGGCCCCTCGCTCCAGCCGCCGGACTGTCCGGAGAACCAGACGATCACCCTCGTGCCGTCCTCGTTCGAGGTCTCCGCACGCGTGGCGCGCGGAGGCCCGACGAGCAGCTCTCCCACACCGGCACGCAGTCCGCTCACCCTCATCGCGCCCGACAGCGCGACCATCTCCTCCTGCGCCGGCTGGTTGCCGGTCGCGTCACGGTGCCAACCGTCCGGGAAGTCGACGAGCACCGTGCGCAGTCCGCGCTCGTCGTCGCTCCACAGCGCGCACATCCTCGTCGACTGGTCGGCGCCAGCCGGAACGAGGTCGAACCAGGAAAGATCCTGCTGGTCGAGGTCGAGGATGGGCACGGGTGCTCCTTCGTGCGAGTCGTCCGGCGCCGCGGCGATGTCTCGGCACCTCTGGTCTGACCATTGCACTCTATGGAACACTGTTCCAGTTCGTCGAGATCCCAGCACAGGAGGATGCATGGCCATCCAGTCCGGCGGTGCCCCGCTGTCCATCGCCCACGGGATCCGGGAGTTCGCTCACGCCACCCCGGCCGCAACCGCAGTGATCGACCGCGACCGCAGGCAGACGTACGCCGAGCTCCACGAGCGGTCGAGCCGCCTCGCTCAGCACCTGCTGAGCTCCGGGCACGCGATCGGGGACAAGGTCGCCGTGCTGCTGGGCAACCGCCTGGAGTTCCCGGAGATCGCGGCCGGCCTCGCAAAGGCGGGCCTCGTGATGGTTCCGCTGAACCCGCGCCTGACCGCCGCCGAGGCGACGTACATCGTCGAGCACAGCGACGTGCGGACGGTCGTGCTCGACGGCGCGCTCAGCCCGATCGTCGAGCCCGTCGCGACGAGCCGCGACCTGTCCGTGCTCACGCTCGACGCGGGACCGCTCGGGACGTCGTACGAGGACGCGCTGGCTGCCGCCGACCCGTCCGACCCCGAGATCCGGGTCGACGAGCGCGACCCGTTCTGCATCACCTACACCTCCGGGACCACGGGCAAGCCCAAGGGTGTGCTCATCTCGCACCGCAGCCGCGTGCTCACCATCTACATGAGCGCGCTGGAGTGGGGCCTGGGGACCGGCCGCGTCTCGGCTGCCGTCGCACCGATGTACCACGGCGCGGGCTTCGCGTTCGGCTACGCGCCGGTCTTCACCGGCGGCACGGTGACCATGCTCAACCGCTGGGACCCCGCGGCCTTCCTCGACCTGGTCGAGCGCGACGGCGTGCAATCGGCGTTCCTCATCCCGACCCACGCCCAGGGCTTGCGCGCGCTCGGACCCGACGCGATCGCCGCGCGCGACCTGACCAGCCTCGACACCCTCTACTTCAACGCGGCCGCGCTGCCGTGGGCGCTCAAGCAGTGGGTCATGGAGACCTTCGCGCAGTGCGGCGTCCACGAGCTGTACGGCTCGACCGAGGCCGGCATCGTCACCAACCTGCGGCCGGCCGACATGCGGCGCAAGCCCGGGTCGGTGGGTCACCCGTGGTTCATGACGGAAGTGCGGGTCGTCGACGACGCGGGCAACCCCGTCGGCCCCGGCGAGCCCGGCGAGCTGTTCAGCCGGTCGCCGTACCTGATGAACGGCTATCTCAACGACCCTGAGGCCACCGCGGCGTGCACGACCGAGGACGGGTTCGTCACCTGCGGCGATATCGTCACGGTCGACGAGGAGGGCTACATCTCCATCGTCGACCGCAAGAAGGACCTGATCATCTCGGGCGGGACGAACGTCTACCCGCGCGAGATCGAAGAGGTGCTGGCAAGTCACGCAGCGGTCGTGGAGTGCGCAGTCGTGGGCGAGCCCGACGAGGAGTGGGGCGAGCGCGTGGTGGCGCACGTCGTGCTCACCTCCGGAGCCTCGCTCGACTCGGCTGGCCTGGAGGCGCACTGCCGGGCCCAGCTGGCGGGCTACAAGCTTCCGCGCCGCTGGTACGCGATCGAGGCGCTCCCCCGCAATGCGGGAGGCAAGATCCTCAAGCGCGCCCTGACGCCGCCCGCGGTTCCGGCCCCCTGACACCGGCACCCCGTGCGGCCGCAGCGAGCCGCGCCTGCGTCGCGAAGCGGAACGCCTCCGCAGAGGAGTGGCGATAGCTCGGACCGCTCTTGAGGAACTCCTTGACGACCTCGTGCAGCTCGTCGACCGGCGGCGGCACGGTGGGGCGCGCGGCGTCGGCCGTCGCGCGACACCACGGCCACCACAGGAAGACGTCACGGATGACGTGCCAGGCATGGACGAGATGCTCGCCGTGCGTCTGCGGCGTGAGGTCGATGTAGTAGCGGGTCAGCAGCTCGTCCCGCAGGTCCTCGTCGAGGACAGGCAGGCCGTCGGCGACCAGTCGTGCGATCAGGTCGGACGTTCAAGCACTCAGCCCTCCCAGCCGAAGCTGCGCGACATCACCCGCGCGGTCGCGACGAGCTCCTCACGGCACTCATCGACGTGCGACCGGAACCGCTCCTCCGGACCGCACACGCTGACGACGGCCACCGGGAACCCGTCGTGGCTGAGGACCGGAGCTGCGACCGCCGCCGCACCCGTCTTGCGCTCGCCGCCGGACGACGACCACCCTTGACTGCGCACGTCCTCGAGGACCTTGCGCAGCTCGTCGACGTCGACGAGCGTGCGGTCGGTGAGCGCCTGGAGCGAGCCGTCGTCGAGATACTTCTCGCGCACCTCGGGAGACATGAAGGCGAGGAACGCGCGGCCGGACGCACCCGCGTGCAACGGGTAGGGCTCACCCAGGCTGACCGACATGATGACCTCACGATCAGGAGTCACCTGGTCGACGTAGATGCGCTCGTGCTGCCCGAGGAGGACCGAGAGCGTCGCAGTCTCGCCCGTCTGCTCGGAGAGCTGTTCCAGCGCCGGGCGACCGAGACGCCGGACGTCGATGCGGTCGAGGTAGGCAAGTCCGATCCGCAGCGCACCCACCCCGAGCGAGTATCGCCGTGAGCGCTCGTCGACCTCGATGAGACCGCGCCCCTTCAACGAGGCGAGCACACGATGGACCGCTGCCTTGGACATCGACAGGTCCTCGGCGAGCTCGGTGATCCCGAAGTCGGGGCCGGGAGCACTCGCGATGTGGAGCAAGAGGTCGACCGCCCGCTCGACGGTCGCGATCGTCGCGCCGGACGAGCCGGCCGGCTGACGGGCCGGCGTTGCGGGGGAAGCGTCGGACACCGGGCCCCTCTTGCTGATACGAGGCGACATCGTTGAACTCCTGGTCTGGTCGTATGGACAGGCGAAGTGGGCCCGCGCCCACCCGGAAACCGAGTTTGCACCCCGAGGTACGTCGCGTCACGGAGACCACGCCGAATGCGTGTTCCGCACACCGTAACGCCCTTTCTCCCACGTCGTGGGGTGCGATGCAAACCTCGAACGGAGACGAACCGACGGCATTCGAGACTGGACGACCGCGCCACGCAATGGAACACTGTTTCGCAGATCGGATCACCATAGTCGCAGGGCATCCGGGTCACCCGAACGCCCCTGCACCCCGAACGGAGCGACCATGCACCTTGCTGCCGCCCTCGAGCCCGTGGCCGGGTTCGACCTGCACAGCGCTGCCATCTTCCTGCACATCCTGCTTCTCACCTACTGGCTCGGGAGCGACATCGGGGTCTTCTACTCCTCCAAGTTCGTGGTGGACCCTGACGTCTCCCCGGCGGGGCGGGCAGTCGCGATGAAGGTGATGCACATGGTCGACCTCGCGCCGCGGGTCTGCCTCATCCTCATGCTCCCCAGCGGCGTCACCCTGATGGCGGCGAGCGACTTCGGGCGCGACCTCTTCCTCGGCTGGCCGCTCGCGTTGGCTTGGATCGGCGGCTTGTGCTGGCTCGCGGTCATGCTCGTCTCGTTCTTCAAGTCCCCCGCGCGCCACGCCGGGCTCGCTGAGCGCACGGACTGGATCGTCCGCGGCGCCCTGACAGTCGGCCTGCTCCTCTCGGCCGGCTACGCGTTCGTCGTCGCCGAGCCGTTCGGGGTGGAGACGAACCCGAAGTGGCTGGCGGCCAAGGTCGCGGCGTACGCGCTGTGCATCCTGTGCGGAATGATGATCCGCGTGAGCCTGCGGCCGTTCGGCCCCGCGTTCGGGCAGCTGATGGCTTCGGGCTCCACCCCGGAGGTCGAGTCCGCCATCGGCGGAGCGATGAAGCGCGCAGTGCCCTGGGTGTACTCGATCTGGGCCCTCGTCCTGGTCGCCGCGTTCCTGGGAGTCTTCAAGCCGGGCGCCAACGTCTGACCGGTGCGGGAACGACGAAAAGGGGGTTCGCCGGTCGGCGGGCCCCTTTCGTCGTTCCCGTCCCATAGGGGTCCTCCAGGGGCTGCGACCCGTTCGCCAGCGGCCGGGGTTCACCCGCGCCCTCGAAGGCGTACTCGACGACCCCGCACACCGTGGCCAGTCGCCGACCTCGTTGGTCCAGCGCGGCCCTTCGACAGCGAGTCGAGCATCAGCGCCGCGGTCTCCACCGGGCTTCGCTCGGGTGAACCGATCATGGTCGTCTCCTTCGGCGCGCTGGTCAGGCGTACCAGTACGGCTGCAGGGCAGGCGTCTGGCGGGAGAGCAGCACGCGCTGGCGACGGAAGCGCCGCAAGGCGGCCGGGCCCATCCGGCTCGGCCCCATGCCGGAGTCCTTGAACGCCTGCTTCTGCCCCTCGGGAACGATGCCCGTGAGGAGGACGTCGTTGATGCTGATGCCGCCGGCATCGATCCGACGCGCGACGTCGAGCGCCACCTGCTCCGGCCCGAACACCGCGCCGGACAGCCCGTAGCGGGTGGCGTTCGCGAGGCGGACCGCCTCGTCAAGGTCTCCGACCGCCATCACCGGGAGCACCGGTCCGAACGTCTCCTCGGTCATCAGCGCCATCGTGTGGTCGACGCCCGTCACCACGGTGGGACGCAGGTACGACCGCCCGTCGTGGACCTCGATCGTCCCGCCCGTCTGGATGGTCGCCCCCTTGGCGACCGCGTCGTCGAGCTGTGCCTTCACGACGTCCGCCTGGCGAGGATCGATGAACGGGCCGACCTGCCCGCCGGCGTCGACCCCGACGAGCCCCACCTTTTCCGCACGTGCCACCAAGCGACCGACCAGGTCGTCGGCGACCGCCTGCTCGGCGTAGATCCGCTCGATCGACATGCACGACTGCCCCGTGTTGGCCGTGCCGCCCCACAGCAGCGCTGCGGCGGCGACCTCGAGGTCGGCCCCCTCGGCGACGATGGCGGCGTCCTTGCCACCGAGCTCGAGGAAGGCGGGGACGAAGGCCTCGGCCGCTGCGGCAGCGACCTTCCGCCCCGTCGCGACGCTGCCGGTGAAGCACACGACGTCGACGCTGCGCACGATCTCGCTCCCGACCTCGGGTCCGCCCTCGACCAGCCGGAGGACCGCGGCGAGCTCCGGCACCGCGGCGATGCTCTCACGCAGCGGCCCGACGAACTGGGGACACAGCTCCGTGGGCTTGATGAGGGTGGGGCACCCCATGAGCAAGGCGGGGACGGCATCGATCAACGCCAGCTGCAACGGGAAGTTCCACGGCGAGATCACGCCCACCACGCCCATCGGCACCGACGCCTCGGTGATGCGGACGTCGGGGTCGGAGCTCTCACGGGCCTGCTCGGCACCGAGCACGTCGGCGGACCAGCCGCTGTGGCGCTCGATCGAGCCGAGCACGGCGTCGATCTCCATGTCGGACAGCGCGACACGGCCGGTGTCTCGCGCGAGCGCGTCGCGGACGACGGTCCGTCGCGCCCGAAGCTCGTCGGCCCATCGGCGCAGGATCTGCGTCCGTTCGGCGAGGCCGCGGGCCTCCCACGCGGCAGCCTCCGCGCGAAGCGCGTCTACCTGATCGCGGACTTCACTCACAAGATCACGCCTTCTTGCGCTCGCGGATGACCGTGCGGCGCACCAGACGGTCCTCCTCCATCCAGTGCCACGTACGCACCTTCTGCTGACCATCACGACTCAGCTGGATCAGCTCGTACAGATAGTTCCCCGGCTTCAACAGCTCGTTGTACGTCCACGTCAACAAGATCGTCAGCTCATCGGACTGGTGCATGTGCCCCTCGATCCGATCGGTCGAGAAGAACACATCCTTCCCCTTCAGGATCCCAGGAAACTCCACCGCCTCCTGACGACCATCAGGCCACGTGTACGTGTTGATCTGCTTGATGTCACACGAACCGTCCTCCGGCACCCACATCCGCAGATGCGACGCATGACGATCAACCTCGTTGCCATCGGGATCCAGGTGGACGTACTCGCCCTCCCACTCACCAAGGTGACGGGTCAGCAGCGGGAACTCCTCGTCCCAGGGATTCATCGTTCGTTCCTCTCTTCAGCGGTCGCGTCCTCATGACGCGACCGATTGGGCAAACCTTGCGGCGACGGCGACGGCCGTCTCACCCCCAGCGGAGCCACCTCCTGCCGGAGGGCGTCGGAGAGGCCCCTCAGGCCGAACTTCGAGGCCGCGTAGGCCGCACCCGTCGCGATAGCCGGTGAGGCCGGCACCCGAGTTGACGTTGATCGCCAGGGTCTCGTCCCAGTCCGCGGGATCGAGCCCGCTGGCCGTCCCGCGACGTGCACCCGGTCACCGAGCGAGGCTGCGACGCCCGTCGTCGGTGCTCATACGCCGGCGGCGCTCGGATCCCACTCGACCGCTAGGGCCCCGGGGACGCGACGCTCCTCTATGATGCGTTCGTCGGGTCGCTCGTGCCGGCCGAACGAGAAGATCACGGCCTCGGCACCCACCCGGCTGGTCTCGCCCCACATATTCGTGTTGCGGAACGCCACCTCGTCACCATCCACGGTCGCGGAGTACCAGTGCTCGTACGGGTCCTCACCCTCGCGCAGGTAGGTCACACGCTCGGTCCAGGCCGTTCCCTCCATCCGGCCTTCCTGCCGGCTGTCGAAGCGCTCGAGCACGGTGCCGTCCGGCTGCAGCACCGTGTAGGTCCCGGCCCACACCCCGGCGACCTTCTCGCGCAGGATGTCGTTGATCGTCATCAGATGACTCCCCGGTCGACCAGGTCGGTGATCACGCGCTGCTGGGTCGCCCGGAAGTCCTGGCGTGACGGCACTCCGTCGAGCTGGTTCGCGGGGTGGACGACCGTTCCCGCGTACGTCGGCGCGTACAGCTCGAACCGTTGCCTCGCCAGCACGTTCTCCATCGCGACCCGCCGCCGGAAGGCCCGCAGCCCGCCGAGATCGATCTCCGCGTTCGCCGCCATCGACGCACCGGACGCCGCCTCCGCGAGGACGAGGCCTCGGTGGTCGACGACCTTGCTCGACCCGTCGCCCGACATCTCCGGCAGCCCGCTGCCGTACAGGCCGGCCGTGTTCGCCGACACCACGTACGCGCTGTTCTCCACCGCGCGCGCGAGCTTGGCGATGTTCTTGGGCGACAGCAGCGCCGAGGCGACTTCGGACGAGTTGTGCACGAAGACCTCCGCGCCGCGCACCGCGAAGCACCGTGCGACCTCGGGATACAAGATCTCCTCCGACGCCATCGGCGCCAGCCGCCCGATCGGCGTGTCGGCGACCGGGAACAGCGAGTCCGGACCGTACAGCTCTAGGTAGCGGTCGAGCACGTCGTGCGGCGTCACCGACCACATCGAGTTCAGCCGCCGGTAGCGCAGCACGACCTCGCCCGCCGGGTCGAAGATCACGCATGCCTGGAAGTAGAGGTCGGGGAAGTGCTCGTCGAGCTCGTAGGCGTTGACCGACAGATAGACCCCGACGTCGGCGGCCACCTCACCGAGCCGCGCGTACTCCGTCCCGTCCACCGCGAGCGCGGCACGCTCCGCCCACTGCGGGACCGACTCCCCGCGCGGGGGCCCGGTGAGGACGTACTCCGGGAGGACGACGAGCCTGGTGTCGGCGCCGGAGGTCGCCACCGAGGCGGTGATCTCGCGGTGCAGCCGGTCGATGCCTGCCCGGATCGTCGACCGCGCGGACGCGGTGTCGGGGCAGTCGTTGACCGAGTGGCACGCCGTCTGCAGGGCGAGCGCGCGGTAGCGCGGGGCGTCTGTCACACCAGTGCCTTCGCCTCGTCGACCGCCTGGCCGATCGGCGTCGCCGTCAGCGACGCCTCCTGCATCGCGGCGTGCTCAAACATGCCGATATCCCCTTTCCGGTGAGCGAAACGCCATTTCAAATCGATGTGCTCATCCTTGACAACAAGGGGCTCCGAGGGGAAGGTTTCCGCGATATGTCAGGTAATTCGCCCGTGACGGGGCGACGACGATCTCTTGCAGGGCATGGCAATGGCCCGCAGACCGCCTAGCTGCCTGCGGGCCCTCGCCGACCGACATCAGCGCTCGGCGAGCCGCGAACCGAGCAGGCGACCGAACGTCAGTGCGGGAGTCATGAGCATGCCGCTGCAGAAGGTGTTGCCGCATGTCGCGCCGGCACCGATCACCTCGCCGACGGCATAGAGACCCGGGATCGGGTCGCCACCGTTGGAGCGCACCGCGAACGAGTCGTCGATGTCGAGGCCCTGGAACGTCACCAACGTGATCGCGTGGTTGCGAAGCGCGTAGAACGGGCCCTTCTCGATCGGGGCGGGCAGATAGGTGCGCCCGAACTCAGGATCGTCCTGCGCGGCGACGTACGCGTTGTAGTCGGACACCGTCGTCGCAAGCCCCTCGACGTCGATCCCCGCCTTGTCCGCAAGCTCGGCCAGCGTGTCCGCCGAGTGGAGCCCCGGACGGGTGTCGACGACCGCGCGCACCTGGTCGGGATCCTTGCCGACGATCATCTCGTTGAGGTCGCCCGTGGACAGCGCCAGCGCCGCGTCGTCGAAGATCGTCCAGAAGGTCTGGTCCGCGATCGTCGCCAGCGCCCGTTCTTTCTCGTCGATGGACTCCTCGTCCTCGCGCACCCAGCGCTTGCCGTGCAGGTCGACGTAGATCTCGCGCGGCGGCCGCTCGCTGGTGAGGCGCTGACGGTCGTTCCAGTTGGCGCGCGTGGGGTTCTGCGGGTCCGGGAGACCACCGAACGTCGGCAGGTGGGTGCCCGCACCCTGCAGTCCGGCACCGGCTGCCAGGCCGAGCTGCAACCCGTCGCCGGTCGAGGTCTTGGCTGCGGCCGACACCAGCGGCGCCCCCTCGAGCTCCTCGAAGAGCTCCGGCTCGGCGGCGTAGCCACCGGTCGCGAGCACGACCGCGTCGGCGTCGACGGCGATCTCGTCACTGCCGCGCAGCACGCTGACGCCGACGACGGCACCGGTCTCGTCCTGACGCAGCTCCACGACCGGGGTCTTGGTCCAGACGGTCAGGTCGTGCTCGGCGACCGTACGGTCGAGCTCCTCCTTGAGCACCTCGAAGACCGAGAGCCCTTCGTCCTTGCCGTAGTACGTCCGTGCGACCGTGTACGGCTCGTGGCCGTACACGAGCCTCGGCGTCTCTGGAGCGAAGGGGAAGTCGCGGTCCTGCAGCCACTCGATCGTGTCGGCGGCGTTCATGGCCACGATGCTGATCAGGTCGTCGCGGGCCGTGCCGCGGGTGATGCGGCGGATGTCGGCCAGGTGGGCCTCGGCGGAGTCCTCGACACCCTTCTCCGCCTGGCGGCGCGTCCCTCCGGCGGCCATGTGGCCACCGGTGACGTGCAACGTCCCCCCGACACGGGCGTCCTTGTCGACGAGGAGCACACGTGCTCCCCCCTGCGCGGCGTGGATGGCGCACGGGATGCCTGCGGTGCCGGCACCCACCACCACGACATCGAAGCGGGACTCGGTGCTGATGGAACTCACTCCTCGTAGACGCCGAGCAAGAGTCGGCAGATCGTCATTCGCGCGGTCCGTAAAGGGCGTGGTCCGCCCCGCGCCGAAGCGCGGGGCGGACCACACGCTCACATGCCGTCGCCGTCCCAGCGGCCGCGCGAGCGGCTGCGGACGGGCATGCTCGACAGGATCGGCGCCGGGATCGGGTCGCCGGCCTTCCAGACCCGTCCCGCGCCCCAGTTGTGCGCCTGGGTGTCGGTGCGCTCGTCGGCGTGCTCGGTGGCCTTGCCGACCCAGCCCCAGTCGAGGTTGATCGACTCACGCGCCGGCTCGGCGTGCTCGTGGTCGTGGTCGTGCTCGTGGTCGTGCTCGTGGTCGTGGCTGTGGTCGTGGTCGTGGCTGTGACCGTCGCCGTGGCCGTCGTGGCCGCCCTGCAGGTTGTAGGCGTCCATCGCCTTGGCGATCGCGATCGCGGCCTTGTCGACGCCCGAGCCGTGGTGCGCGACCGGCGCGTCGTACTGGCCCTGGTCCTTCTGGAACTGCCACGAGGCGGTCAGCTGACGCATGTCCTCATCGGTGCGCCACGGCTGCGCCATCGCGTGCGTCGAGTGCGCCCACCGGGTCGCCGGGTGCGGCGTCTCGTCCAGTCCCTCGGGACCGTAGTTGACGCCCTCGCCACCCCACATCACCCATTCGTTCTGGGTGTACCAGTTGGCCAGCTCGCCGTCCGAGCGCAGCAGCCAGGTCGCGCCACCCTCCATGGTGGTGAAGTGACCGTGCTTGACCCGCGCGGGGCGGAAGAAGTAGGTGCCGAGATCCAGGGTGCCGAAGTTGTACTCCATGTGGCCCTGGGTCGTGTACGCCTCCTCATAGCACGGGTGGTGCGCGAGACGGTGGTCTGCCCAGCCCTCCTGCGCGTGCACGAGCCGGGTGTAGAACCCGGTCGTCGGATCGACGTGGAGGTACTTGATGAACAGGCCGGGCATCGGGCCGGGGTTCGGCACCGCGTCCCACTGCATCGCGTCGGAGTCGATGACGATGACGTCCTCGCGGGCGTCGGCCCAGCGCGGCGCACCGGCCAGCGCCTCGACCGGGTCGAACCCGGCGTCACCGTACTCGCGGTAGTGCAGGATCTTGGTGCCCTCGGCGATCCGCAGGTAGTCGATCGGCACACCCTTGGGCGCGTACACGTAGCCGCCCTTGCCGATCTTGCGGCCGCCGTAGTCGATCTCGCCCTCGAGCACGTAGTACTCGGTGTTGGCGTGGTGGATGCCCGGACCACGGCCCCAGTCGGTGTGGAAGTCGACGCGCAGCGAGGACGAACCGTCCTCCTCGTCGACCGACAGCCGCCGCTCGCTGGCCCGCCCTTCGCCACCGGGCAGCTCCGCGGCGTGCCAGACGTAGTCGTCTTCCTGAATCAGCTCAACATGAGGTCGCACAGTCTTTCCTTCTCTCTCGCTCTTCTCGGTTCGGGTCGCCCGTGCCGGGCCGGAGGGACCGGGACCTACCCCGTCTCCTCGACGAAGGTGACGGGGAGCCCGTTCGGGGTGTCGACGAACGCGACTCGTCCACCACCGAAGATCGCCCCCGCTGCGCGGTGCGCCTCGGAGAGCACGCTACCGCCGAGGCGGCGCACTTGGAACAGTGTTTCGTCCAAATCGCCCACCACGAGCAGCCACCCGGTGTGGCCCAGGTGCTGTCCGGTGCGCTGGACGGCACGGCGGTCCACCCCCAGCGTCTGATCGTCCAGCCGGGTGACCTCCACGCGTGCCGTCGTCGGTCCCGCCAGGAACGACAGGCGCATCGTCGACCCGGGCGGCAGCTGCGCCATCTCGTCGAGGCCCGGGTGGGTGAACGAGACGTCGTACCAGCTGTCGAGCCCGAGACCGTCCGGGCCCCAGAAGGCCGCCTCCGCCTCGAAGTCGGGCACGTGGCACACGACGGAGGTGAGCTCGGTGTAGTGACGGTCCGGATCGGCGTCCCACGCGGCCGTGCCGCGCGCGGCGGCCGGCTCGACGAAGACCACGTCGACGCCCTCGGGCGCCAGCAGGAAGCCCTGGGTCACCGAGACGAGCGTGTCTCCCAGGGGCACCGCCCAGGTGGCCGGGGGCGTACGGAACCGCAGACCGGCCCCGGTGAGGTCGCTATGGCTCTGCGTGATGTCACGGGTATAGGTGTTGATCGCGATCAGCCCGGTGTCGGCCTGCATCGGGTGCTCCGGCGCGTCCTGGTCGGGGACCCGCAGGAGGATCAGGCGGCCGTGGCCCGCTCCGGCGGCCCTCAGCTCGGTGTACGGCAGGGCGCCGACGCCCTCGCCCCACAGGCGCTCGGCCTCGTCGGCCAGGAGCGTCCCCTCGGACGCGATCTCCCAACCGAGCTGACCGACGTACAGGTCGAGGTGCGCCTGCAGGTCGTTGACGCCGAGGAACGCGGCGTTGACGCCGCCGACCAGGGTGCTGCTCATCGGTTCTCCTCCTGGACGAGGGCGATCTCGAGCCCGGCAGGGCCACGCAGCGTGCCGTCGTCGGCCTGCTCCGCGCCGGCGGCGATCAGTGCCTCACGCGTCGCCGCGACGTCGTCGCAGAAGTAGACGATGCGCTGGACGCCACCCCCGGCGTCCGTCCGCTGCCCTGCGACACCGGTGAACGACATGATCTCGAGCCGCGCCGGCCGGTGCTCGGGTCCACCCATGAAGGTCAGGCGCAGCTCAGCCCCGGCCGGCATCCCGACCAGCTCCTCGAACTCCGAGCCGGCCATCGTGCCGTCGAAGACCGTGCCGAGGCCACCGGCCTCGAAGAAGGCCACGGCGTCGTCGTGGTCGTCGACGACCAGGACCACGCTGTGGAGCTCGGAGTGGAGACGCTGCGGGTCCGCCGCGTACGCGTCGCTGGGGCGGTGGGCGCCGGTGACGGCCTGCGGGACGGTCCACCAGACGCCGTCGCGGCCGTAGCCGACCAGCTCGGACAGCGTGGCCGCTCCGTACGGATAGCTCACCGGGCGTCGCGACGCTCCACCGGCCGACTCGATCGCTTCGACGGTCTGCTCGAGGTCGCGGCTGTAGATGCCCAGGAGGCGGACGCCCAGGTCCCACACGGCGGCGTCCTGCGGCACGGCCCCGGGCTGCGCGATGAGGCGCAGCCGACCCGCGGGCGCACCGGCCGCAGCGAGAAGCGCCCCGCCGTCGGTCTCCTCGACGACCTCGAACCCGAAGGCGCGACGGAGGAACGCGACGGCGGCAGGGAGGTCGGCGGTGGCGACGACGGCCTCACGGATACCGAGCAGGGTCATTACTCTCCTTCACCGGGATGTCGCGCTGTCACCGTCCGGGGTGCCACTCGCGGGTTTCGCTGGCCGAAACGCTGTTCCGAGATTAGACGGATCACCAGCCGCCGTCAATGGCACTACCCTGTCTGGAACGCCGTTTCAGAGCGGAGTCCCCCACCTTTTGCGCCCCACAGAGGAGCCCACGTGTCGATCACGACCGCGACCGGAGCACATGTCCCCGCCGTCACGCTGGCGCGACGCCCGGACGGAGTCCCTCGTCCCGAGGACTTCGCCGTCACGACGACCTCCGTACGCACACCGGGACCGGGCGAGGTCCGCGTCCGCGCGCTCGACCTCTCGCTCGACCCGTACATCCGGTCCGTCCTCGGCGACGGCCACCTCGCCGAGCCCGCACTGCCGATCGGCGGCGTGGTGCCGGGCACGGCGGTGGCCGAGATCGTCGATCCCGGAGACAGCGGCCTGGCCATCGGCGACCTCGTGATGGCCAGCACCGGGTGGGCCGCCGAGGCGGTGGTCTCGGCGAGCGGGCTCGTCCCCGTACGGGCGACCGCAGGCGTCCCGCTGTCGGCCGTCCTCGGACCGCTGGGGATGCCCGGACTCACCGCGTACGCCGCCCATGTCCGCCACGTGCGCCCCCAGCCCGGCGAGACCGTCGTCGTCACCGCGGCGACCGGCGGGGTCGGCGCGGTGGCCGCCGCGCTCGCCCGCGGCGCCGGCGCCCGCACGGTCGCCGTGGTCGGCAGCGACGCGAAAGCGACGGTCGCCCTCGAGCGGCTCGGGTATGACGCCGCGGTCGTCGGTCGCCGCGACGGCTGGCTCGACGCGCTGCACGAGGCGTGCCCCTCCGGGATCGACGGCTACCTGCACATGGCTGACCAGGCGACGCTGGACGGCGTCGCCGAGCACCTCGCGCGAGGTGCGCGCGTCTCGCTCATCGGGCTGATCGACCAGACCAACGGGGCGAGCCCGACGCGCCTGCGGGCGGGCGCCGTCATGGCCGCCCGAGCCGTCGTCCACGGGATGGTCGTCTACGACCACACCGACCTGATCGCGGACCAGGTCGCGGCCGTGTCGGCGATGATCCAGGACGGATCGTTCACGGTGCTCGAGGACCGCGTGCACGGGCTCGAGCACGCACCCGAGGCGTTCGCACGCCTGATGGCCGGCGAGAACATCGGCAAGGTCGTGGTCGAGGTCGCTCAGCCGACGCACCACTGAGAAGTGGAGCCGGGCTGGGCTGCGGTCGTCGCCGTCAGCGATGACCGCAGCCCAGCCGCTCGGATCAGCGTGCCGGACGCGACAGGTACTGACCGCCGCCCTGCGCCGTCACCACGCCGTCGGTGAAGACCTGCTGGCCGCGCACGAACGTGTCGGTGACCTTCGCGGTGAGCTCGACGCCCTCGAACGGCGTGTACTCCTGCGTCGACTCCGAGTCCTCGGCACGCACCGTCCACGTACGGTCGAGGTCGACGAGCGCGAGGTCGGCGTCCATGCCGACGGCGATCGCGCCCTTCCGGCCGCCCAGGCCATAGCGCTGAGCCGGGTTGGTCGCGGTCAGCTGCGCGATGCGGTCGAACCCGATGCCGCGCTTGCGGCCCTCGGTCAGCATGCCGGCGAGGAGGTACTCGGCTCCGCCGAAGCCGGACTTGGCGAGGAACACGTCGTCACGGTCGGCGCCGAACTTCTGCTCGTCGCGGCAGCACGCGTGGTCGCTCACGACCCAGTCGATCGTCCCGTCGGCGATGTAGTCCCACAGCGCCTCGACGTCCTCGCGCGGACGCAGCGGCGGGTTGACCTTGCCGCCGACGCCGTGCGCGGTGTGGCAGTCGGCGACCAGGTGGCCGACGGTGACCTCACGGCGGAAGTCGATGTGCGGGAACGTCTTGGCCATGAGCACGGCGGCCTCGACCGCCTTGCGCGAGGTGAGGTGGAGCAGGTTGATCGTCGGCAGGCCGGTCTCGTGCGCGAGGTACGAGGCGATTGACACGGCGAGGCCTTCGGAGTGCGGCGGCCGCGACGCGTGATAGGCCTCGAGCCCGGAGAGCGAGCCGTCCTCCTCGACGAGCTTGGTGTAGGCGCTCATGATCTCGGCGGTCTCGCAGTGCAGGGACAGCGAGATCTCGTCGGCGATGTCGGGAAACTGCTCACGCGCCGCCTGGATGCCGCGCATGATGAACTCGAAGTGGGCGTAGTCGTACCGCTCCCCCTCCGGGGTCATCAGAAACTCGCTCTGGTCGGTCGAGCGACCGTGCAGACCGTGGCTGCCGTAGAACATGAAGATCTTGAACGACGTCACCCCGTGCTCCTTGATGAGCGACGGGATCTCGTCGATGTGCCCCTTCGTCATCGGGGCGAGGTGGAACGCGTAGTCGACGATCGCGCTGTCCTTGGTCTGCTCGAGCACCTCGGGGAAGAAGTCGGCGTACGTCCCTCCCTTGTTGAGGTAGTACTGCCCCGTGCGCATGTAGTTCAGCGCCGTCGTGACGCCGCCCTGTGCGCACGCTCGGCTCTCGCTCGCCGCATCTTCGCGCAGCGGGTTGTAAATGCCCCAGTGCTGGTGGGCGTCGACGACGCCGGGGAAGACCGTGCGTCCCGTCGCATCGACGACGCGGGCGCCCTCGGTCGGGAGGTCGGGCTCGAGGCGGACGATCCGCCCGCCGGCGATGCCGATGTCGACCCGCTGCGGGGCCGACTCGCCGCTCAGTACGACATCGGCATTCTTGATGACCAGGTCCAGGTCGGTCATGGGGTCCTCCGAAGGTCTCGTCGTCTCACGAGGAGAAGGTTAGGGCGGTCAGGGGCTGCAGGACGGACGCGACGGCAGGCTGCTCGTCGAGCGTCTCCACGAGCGCGCGTACGCGGTTCGCGGCGTCTTCGTCGAGGCGACCCTCGACGTTGTCACGGAACTTGCGGGCCAGCTCGTCGCCGGTCAGCGGGCGGGCCGGGCCGCCCCGGTTGGTGAGGACCTCCTCGACCAGCGTCTCGCCGGACGTCGTCGTCACGGTCACGACGGCGGGGAACTGGTGCGGATAGATCGCGTCGCACCGTGCGTCCGGCACGACGTCGACCTTCGCCATCAGGGCACGGCGCACCGGGTCCTGGGCGAGCGCGTCGGTGTAGTCGTCGAGGCCGGTGCCCAGACCGCCACCGCCGAGCAGGCCGGCGACGACCGCGTACGGGCCGCTGAACTGCGCCTGGTAGCCGGTCTGCGGAGCACGCTTGGTCTCCAGCGGCGCACCGATCGTCCGGATCACCGCGGTGGGTGCACCGATCGTGATGCTCGCGACGTCTTCGGGGCGCACGCCACGGGCGCGCAGCGCGAGCCCGGCGTCGACGGAGGTGTGCGTGAAGTGGTTGGCCGGGTACGGCTTGAAGAAGATGTCCGGGACCGCCCAGCTCGTCCCGAGCCCCTCGGTGACCGCGTCCAGGTTGGGGCGGCTGCCGTGCAGCCACGCCTCGAGGAAGCCGAAGCGTCCCTCGATGACCGTCGGCGGTCCGGTGAAGCCGTGCCGGACGAGCTGCGCCGCGCTCACGCCGGCCTGGGCGGCGAACCCGCAGTGCAGGCGCTTGACGGTGCCACCGGTGCGGTTGGCCTCGATGATGCCCGCCGCCATCGACGCCGCGATGCCGAGTGCGTCGAGGACGCCCTGCTCGTCGGCCCCGTACGCGAGCGAGGCCGCCACGGCGCTGCCCATCGCCCCGGTGATCGAGGTGGCGTGCTGGCCGTGCTCGAAGAAGACGGAGTTGCCGAGCTCGTGGTCGTAGCCGGCCATGCCGAGACGGACGGCCACCTCGATCCCGACCGCGGCCGCACGGACGGCGAGCGCCCCGTCGGCGCCGGCGTGCTCGGCCGCGGCGAGCGTCGCCGGGACGACGCTCGCGCTGGGGTGCAGCACGGACGGCAGGTGGGTGTCGTCGTAGTCGAGGGAGTGCGCGAGGACGCCGTTGACGAGCGCGGCCTGCGCGGCCGTGACGCGATCGGGCACACCGACGGCGCTCGCCTGCGCGTGGCCGCCCTGGTCGGCGACGTACGCCACGATCGCGGCGCTGGTGTCGAGCCGGTGCGCGGCGACGCAGAGCCCGAGGACGTCGAGGATCCGCTGCTTCGCGCTCGCGGTCACCGCGGCGGGGATGCTGTCGCGTGCTGCCGAGACGGCGAAGCGCGCGATCTCCTGGCCGAGCGTCTCGGCTTCGGTCGTCGCCTGCGCGGGCGTGGCCTGCGCGGGTCGTGCCGGCGCCTCAGTCACGACCGACCACCGCCAGCGGGCGTACGGGGGACCCGGTCGCACCGAACAGCGGCAGCGGGGCGAGCACGAACATGAAGCTCGTGACCTGCTCGGCGGCAAGCTGCTCGAGGTCCATCGCCTCGATGATGTAGATGCCGTTCTGCACGAGCAGGACGCGGTGCGCCGGCAGCGTGGCGTGCCCGGCACCCGGCGGCAGGCACTCGTACGCGATGGTGTCGGCGCCGGTGGCGTGCACCTTGTGATCGGCGAGCCACTGCGCGCCCGCCGCACCCACTCCCGGCACGCCGGCGTCCAGACCGCGGTACATCGCGCCGTCGCCGGAGTCGAAGTGCTGCCCCCAGCCGCTGCGCACGAGCACGACGTCGCCCTCGTTGATCGGCGTCTGCTGCGCCGCGACGGTCGCCTCGAGGTCGGCGACCGTGATCTCGTAGCCAGGCTCCAGCCGTCCGACGCCCACGGTCCGCGGCACGTCGAGGAGCACCCCACGACGCACCATCGGGGCGATCGTGTGCGCACCGAGCTCGACGTAGCGACCCCCCTCGAGTGCGTCAGCGACGTCGATGTCGCCGTAGAGCTTGCCGTCTTGCGACACGTGCACGAGCGCGTCGATGTGGGTGCCGACGTGGGTGCCCATCGAGATGATGTCGTTGGCCGCCGACCCGCCGTCCGCGCGCACCATGTCGCCATGGCGACGCGGGTGGGCGTGCCAGTAGGCGGGGTGGTTCGGCGACTGCGGCATGCCCACAGTCAGCTGACGGCCGAGGTCGATGACCCGGACGCCGCTCTGCAGCACGTCGAGCAGGCGGTCGGTGGTCGAGGCGGTGCCCGGAGTGGTGGTCATGTGCTCCTCGTCGAGTACGGGGCGCGGCGTCATCGCACGACGCCGCGGCTACGGAGTTCGGCGACGTGGTCGGCGTCGACGCCGAGCTCGTCGCACAAGATGGCGTCGGTGTCGGCGCCCGGGGAACGTCCGGTGAAGCGGATCCGACCTGCGGTCTCGGACATGCGCCACATGACGTTGTGCTGCAGGACGGGACCGAGGTCGGCGTCGTCGACCTCGACGAGCATCTCGGTCTCGCGGACGTGGACGTCCTCGGCGAGGTCCTTCGCCGAGTAGATCGGCGCCACGGCGGCACCGGCCTCGGTGAACGCCGTGACGACCTCGTCGCGGGTGCGTGCACCGATCCACCCGCCGACGTAGCCGTCGAGCAGGTCCGCGTGCTCGGCGCGGCTGTGGCCGGAGGCGAACCACGGCTCGTCCAGCACCTCGGGGTGTCCGACCAGCCGGAGCACGCGCTCGGCGATCGCTTGGGCGCTGGTGGAGATCGCGACCCAGTGCCCGTCCTTGGTCTGGTAGGTGTTGCGTGGGGAGTTGTGGTGCGAGCGGTTGCCGTTCCTGCGGCCGACGGTGCCCAGCTGCTGGAAGACGGTGGGTCCGGGGCCGACGGCCGCCATGATCGGCTCGAGCAGGCTGAGGTCGATCACCTGGCCACGACCGCCGTTGCGCTCGCGCTCGAGCAGCGCCATCGAAACCGCCGACGACGCGGCGATGCCGCAGATCGAGTCGGCGAGCCCGAAGGCCGGGAGGGTGGGCGGACCGTCAGGCTGACCCGTGAGGTGCGCGAAGCCGCTCATCGCCTCGGCGAGCGTGCCGAAGCCCGCGCGCGACGCGTACGGACCGGTCTGCCCGAACCCGGTGATGCGGGTGAGGATCAGCCCCGGGTTGATCTCGAGGAGCCGCTCGGGACCGATGCCCCAGCGCTCCAGCGTGCCGGGGCGGAAGTTCTCGACGACGACGTCGGCGGTCGCGACCAGCCGCTCGAACACCTCGGCGCCCTCGCGTGCCGAGAGGCTCAGGCCGATCGTGCGCTTGTTGCGCGAGATCTCCTTCCACCACAGCGGCACGCCGTCCTTGCTCTCGCCGTGCCCTCGCATGCTGTCGCCGCGCTCGGGGTGCTCGATCTTGATCACCTCGGCACCGAAGTCGCCGAGGATCTGGCAGCAGAGCGGTCCTGCGAGGATCGACGACGCGTCGATGACGCGAAGTCCGGTGAGCGGGCCGTCCGACATCCGTGAGCATCCTTCCACCCGGACGTTCCACAAAATGGAACGCTGTTTCAGACAGCGTAGGGGCGCGCGCGGATCGCCGTCAACCTGCCTGCACACGTCTCGAAGGGCGTGCAGGGGTCAACGGGTGTCGTGCCTGGAACATAGTTCCAGGCAGGGCGGTGGGTGGCGGCGCGTCTCAGACGAGGAACTGGAAGGCCGGGTCGTCCGGCGACAGCTTCTGGGCGCGCAGCGGCGACTCCGCGAGGCGCTGGACGAGCCCCGGCAGCTCTGCGGGCGAGCCGAGCTCGATGCCGACGAGCGCCGGCCCCGTCTCACGGTTGTGCCGCTTCACGTACTCGAAGAGCGTGATGTCGTCGTCCGGCCCCAGCACCACGTCGAGGAAGCGACGCAGCGCGCCCGGCTCCTGCGGGAAGTCGACGAGCCAGTAGTGCTTGACGCCCTTGGACACGAGTGCCCGCTCGATCACCTCGGCGTAGCGGCTCACGTCATGGTTGCCGCCGGACACCACGACGACGGCGGACTCGCCCGGCGCCACGACTCCGGGGAGCCGGAGGGCCGCGGCCGCCAGCGCGCCCGCAGGCTCCGCGATTACGCCATCGACCTCGAACATGTCGAGCATCTCCTCGCTCACGCGCCCCGGGTCCACCGACACGAGCTCGACCGGGTGCCCGTCGCGCGCCAGCGCCGCGAGCACGGCATAGGCGTGGTCGCCCACGCGCCGGACCGCGGCGCCGTCGACGAACGCGTCCACCTCGTCCAACGTCACCGGACCACCGTGCTGCACCGCGGCAGCCATGCTCGCCGCGCCTGACGGCTCCACCCCCACGACACGGGTCTGCGGGTGGCGCGCGGCGAGCCACGCCGCCATCCCCGCGATCAGGCCGCCGCCGCCGACCGGGACCACGACCACGTCCGGCGCGGACCCCGACGCCGCCTGCGCCTCGTACTGCGTCACGACCTCCATGGCCACGGTGCCCTGTCCCGCGATCACGTGCGGGTGGTCGAAGGCCGGGACCACGGTGGCTCCGCTGCGCGCCGCATCGGCGGACGCGGCCGCGCTCGCCGCGTCGTACGTGTCGCCCCCGACGATGACCTCGACGTGCTCGCCACCGAGGACGGCGATGCGCTCGCGCTTCTGGCGCGGCGTGGTGCGGGGCAGGTAGATGCGGGCGGTGGCGCCGAGAGCCCGCGCCGCGTAGGCGACGCCCTGCGCGTGGTTGCCGGCGCTCGCGGCGACGAGGCCACGTCCACGCTCCTCGGCGGTGAGGCGGGAGATCATGTGGAACGCGCCGCGCAGCTTGTACGAACGAACGGCCTGCAGGTCCTCGCGCTTGACCCACACGTCGGCCCCCGTCCGCTCGCCGAGCCGGGTGGCGCGCTCGAGCGGGGTCCGGATCGCGACCCGCGAGACGGGTGCGTACGCGGCTTCGATGTCGTCGGCGGTCACAGGCACGCCGTCCACATTAGGGACCCCGCAAGGTCCCGTCGGCAGCCGGGTGAGGCGCCGTGGCGCCGCGCATCAAGATCGCGTCAACGCCGGTCAAGGTCACGTCAAGGCCGCACCGATCGCCGAGACGGCGACGTTGACTCGACCTCATGAGTCTTGACACCGGCCTCCTGATCACCCTGGTGGCCCTTCTGATCGGCTATCTGGTCGCCTCCCTCATCCACCCGGAGCGGTTCTGATGAGCGACGGTCTCGCAGGCGTGCTGAGCCTGCTCACCGTGGTCGGCCTGCTGGCCCTTGCCTACCGACCCCTCGGCGACTACATCGCCCGGACGCTCGAGAGCCCGCGGCACAGCCGCGTCGAGCGCCCGCTGTACCGGCTCGCCGGCGTCAACCCGGACGCGACGCAGAGCACCCGCGCGTACGCGCTCGCCGTCATCGGGTTCTCCGTCGTGAGCCTGGTCCTCCTCTCTCTCCTGCTGGTGCTGCAGTCCTTCCTGCCGTACTCGCGCGACATGGACGGCATGCCGTGGGAGATGGCACTCAACACGGCCGCCTCCTTCGTGGCCAACACGAACTGGCAGTCGTACGCCGGTGAGTCGACGCTCGGCTGGACGGCCCAGACCGCCGGCCTCGCCGTGCAGAACTTCGTCTCGGCTGCCGTCGGCATCGCCGTCGCCGTCGCGCTCATCCGTGGTTTCACGAGAAACCGTTCGGACCAGCTCGGCAACTTCTGGGTCGATCTCGTCCGCGTGAGCCTGCGGGTCCTCCTCCCGATCGCCTTCATCGGAGCCGTGCTGCTCGTGATCGCGGGCACCGTGCAGAGCTTCGGTGCCGACCAGGTCGTGGACACGATCACCGGTGGGCAGCAGACGATCACGACCGGCCCGGCGGCGAGCCAGGAGGCGATCAAGGAGCTCGGCACCAACGGCGGAGGGTTCTACAACGCCAACTCGGCGCACCCCTTCGAGAATCCGAACGGCTTCTCGAACCTGCTGGAGATCTTCCTCATGCTGCTGATCCCCGTCGCCCTCACCCGGACGCTGGGCACGATGCTCGGCAACCGCAAGCAGGGGTACGCGGTGCTGGGCGCGATGGCCGGCCTCTTCTTCACCTCGCTCGCGATCACCACGTGGGCCGAGGTCGGCGCGCACGGCGACTCCGCCCAGGCTGCGGGCGCCGCGATGGAGGGCAAGGAGACCAGGATCGGGGAATGGGCGTCGGCCCTCTTCGCCACGGTGACGACCGGAACGTCCACCGGCGCGGTCAACTCCGCCCACGACTCGTACACGCCGACCGGCGGCGGCGCCGTCCTCGTGAACATGATGCTCGGCGAGGTCACGCCGGGCGGTGTCGGCGCCGGGATCTACGGCGTCCTCGTGATGGCGATCCTCGCGGTCTTCGTCGCGGGCCTCATGGTCGGTCGTACGCCCGAGCTGCTCGGCAAGAAGATCCGGTCGACCGAGATGCGCTACGTCGCGCTCTACACGCTGACCACGCCGACCCTCGTCCTCGTCGGTGTCGGGATCGCGATCGCGCTGCCCAGCACCGCGGCGGCGATGGGCAACCCGGGAGGCCACGGCTTCTCCGAGGTCGTCTACGCCTTCACGTCGGCGGCGAACAACAACGGCAGCGCGTTCGGCGGCATCACGGTCACGTCCACGTTCTTCCAGCTGATGCTCGCCGCGGCGATGCTGCTCGGCCGGTTCGTGCCCATCCTGTTCGTCCTCGCCCTGGCCGGCTCGCTCGCGCGCCAGGGAAAGGTCCCCGCGACCGCCGGCACCCTTCCCACCCACACTCCCCTGTTCGCGGGCCTGCTGGTCGGGGTCATCCTCGTGATGACCGGACTGACCTACTTCCCCGCGCTCGCCCTCGGTCCGATCGCGGAGGCCCTCGCATGACCCTCTCCCAGCTCGTGAGCCAGGTGCCCACGGCCCTGGCCAAGCTCGACCCGCGCCACATGTGGCGCAACCCGGTGATGTTCGTGGTGCTCGTCGGGTCCGTCCTCACCACCGTCCTCGCGCTCGCCGACCCCGACTTCTTCACGATCGCGATCGCGGTCTGGCTGTGGTTGACGGTGATCTTCGGCAACCTCGCCGAGGCCGTCGCCGAGGGGCGCGGCAAGGCGCAGGCCGCGTCGCTGCGCGCTGCCCGCAAGGACACCGTCGCGCGCCGCCTCGAGCGCGACGGCATCGAGACCGAGGTGCCCGGCACCGACCTCAAGATCGGCGACCGGGTGGTCGTCGAGGCCGGCGAGGTCATCCCCGGCGACGGCGACGTCGTCGAGGGCATCGCGTCGGTCGACGAGTCCGCGATCACCGGCGAGTCCGCACCCGTGATCCGCGAGGCCGGCGGAGACCGATCTGCGGTGACCGGCGGCACCACCGTGCTGTCCGACCGGATCGTCGTGAAGATCACCGCGGCCCCCGGCAGCACGTTCCTCGACACGATGATCGCGCTTGTGGAGGGCACATCGCGGCGCAAGACCCCCAACGAGAACGCGCTGACGATCCTCCTCTCCAGCCTCACGATCGTCTTCCTGCTCGCCGTGGCGACGCTGGCGCCGATGGCCGACTACGCCGGTGCGCCGCAACGCACGCTCGTCCTCGTCGCGCTGCTCGTCTGCCTGATCCCGACCACGATCGGGGCGCTGCTCTCGGCGATCGGCATCGCCGGCATGGACCGGCTCGTCCGCGTCAACGTCCTCGCGATGTCGGGGCGTGCGGTCGAGGCCGCGGGCGACGTCGGCACGCTGCTGCTCGACAAGACCGGCACGATCACGTACGGCAACCGGCGCGCGACGTCCTTCGTCCCGCAGGCGGGTCTGGACCGCGAGGTCCTGCGGGACACGGCACGGCTCTCGAGCCTCGCCGACCCCACGCCCGAAGGTCGTTCGATCGTGGAGCTCGCCCTCACGCAGGGTGCTCCTGACGTGCCGCTCCCGGCCGGGGCGCAGGTCGTCGAGTTCTCCGCATCGACCCGCATGTCCGGGGTCGACCTCGCCGACAGGACGGTGGTCCGCAAGGGCGCCGCGTCGGCCGTCCTCGCCTGGCTCGACCAGACCGCACTGCCGCCCAGCGTCGAGTCGGCCGTCGAGCGGATCAGCGCGGACGGCGGCACGCCGCTGGTCGTCGCCGTCCGTCCCCCGCACGGTGCGGGACAGGTCCTCGGTGTGGTCCACCTCAAGGACATCGTGAAGCCCGGCATGGCCGAACGGTTCGCCGAGCTGCGCCGGATGGGCATCCGTACGGTCATGGTGACCGGCGACAACGCGATCACCGCGAAGGCGATCGCCGCGGAGGCCGGTGTGGACGACGTCCTCGCCGAGGCGACGCCCGAGGAGAAGATGGCCTTCATCCGTCAGGAGCAGGCCGGCGGCCGCCTGGTCGCGATGACGGGTGACGGCACGAACGACGCCCCCGCGCTGGCCGCAGCCGACGTCGGCGTCGCGATGAGCTCGGGTACGTCGGCCGCCAAAGAGGCCGGCAACATGGTCGACCTCGACTCCGACCCGACGAAGCTCATCGACATCGTCGAGATCGGCAAGCAGCTGCTCATCACGCGCGGTGCGCTCACGACCTTCTCGGTCGCGAATGACGTCGCCAAGTACTTCGCGATCATCCCTGCGATGTTCGTCGCGGCGTACCCGAGCCTCGAGAGTCTCGACATCATGCGGCTGCACAGCCCCGAGTCGGCGATCCTCTCGGCGGTCGTCTTCAACGCGCTCATCATCGTCGCGCTGATCCCGCTGTCGCTCAAGGGCGTGAAGTACCGCGTGACCACGGCGGCCGGGCTGCTGCGCCGCAACCTCCTGGTCTACGGACTCGGCGGCCTGATCGCGCCCTTCCTCGGGATCAAGATCATCGACCTCCTCCTCGCGAGCCTCTTCGGCTCCGCACTCTGAGCCCGTACGACTGAGCCCATAGAAGGACACACGCATGACCACCACCACGACCACCACCTCCCCGGACCGCGACTCCGACCCAGCACCCGCCCGCGTCCCGCTCGGCACCGGACTCCTGCGCCAGACCGCCACCGGGTTGCGCATCCTGCTCGTCCTCACGGTGATCCTCGGGATCGGCTATCCCGCCGCCGTCTGGGCCGTGGGCCTGGTCGTCGCTCATGACCAGGCGAACGGGCAGATCGTCGAGGTCGATGGCAGCCCTGTCGGCTCCGCGATCATCGGGCAGACGTTCGACGACCCGACGCTGTTCCACACCCGCCCGTCGGCCACCGAGTACGACGGGCTCGCCAGCGCCGCCAGCAACCTCGGCCCGTCGAACCCGGACCTCCTCGCCCTGATCGAGGAGCGGAGGGCCGCCGTCGCCGAGGAGGAGGGTGTCGCGCCGTCCGACGTCCCGCCCGACGCCCTCACCGCCTCAGGCTCCGGGCTCGACCCGCACATCTCGACCGCGTACGCCGACCTCCAGGTGGCGCGCGTCGCCGAGGCCCACGGCCTCGAGCCGTCGACCGTGCGTGACCTCGTCGCCGAGCACACCGCCGGGCGCACGCTCGGCTTCCTCGGCGAGGAGGGCGTCAACGTCCTGCTGCTCAACCTTGCGATCCTCGACGCCGCGAAGGGCTGACAGGATGGCGGGCATGGACCACCCGCCCACGCGCCGCGGGCGGCTCCGGGTCTATCTCGGAGCCGCTCCTGGCGTGGGCAAGACCTACAAGATGCTCGACGAAGGACAGCGCCGCGCCGCCCGCGGCACCGACGTCGTGGTCGGCTACGTCGACACGCACGGGCGGGTACACACAGCCGAGCAGCTCGACGGCCTCGAGGTCGTCCCCCGACAACGTCTCGCCTACGGCGGCTCCACGTACGAGGAGATGGACCTCGCTGCGGTGCTCGCCCGCCGCCCCGAGGTCGCGCTGGTCGACGAGCTCGCGCACACCAACGTCGCCGGCGCCGGCCACGTCAAGCGGTGGGAGGACGTCGAGGCGCTCCTCGACGCCGGCATCGACGTCGTGACGACCGTCAACGTGCAGCACCTCGAGTCGCTCAACGACGTCGTCGAGTCGATCACCGGCATCCGCCAGCGCGAGACCGTCCCCGACCAGGTCGTCCGCAGCGCCGACGCGGTCGAGCTCGTCGACATGAGCCCGCAGGCGCTGCGACGACGTCTGGCCCACGGCAACGTATACGCCGCCGACAAGGTCGACGCGGCGCTCTCCCGCTACTTCCGCGAGGGCAACCTGTCGGCGCTGCGCGAGCTCGCCCTGCTCTGGGTCGCCGACCAGGTCGACGAGGGGCTGGCGCGCTATCGCCAGCAGCACCGGATCGACGCGACCTGGCCCACCCGTGAACGCATCGTCGTGGCCGTGACCGGCGGGCCCGAGTCACCGACGCTCCTGCGTCGAGCAGCGCTCATCGCCGGCCGGACGACCCGCGGCGAGTGGATGGCGGTCTACGTGACCCGCCGCGACGGCCTCTCGGGGACGTCCCCCGACCAGCTCGCACGCCAGCACGCGATGGTGCACGACATGGGAGGCAGCTTCCACACGGTGGTCGCGGACGACGTCGCGGGCGGTCTCCTCGAGTTCGCCCGCGCCGAGAACGCCTCCCAGATCCTCATAGGCGCGTCCCGACGACCCCGGTGGTCGGCGGCGTTCCGCCCCGGTGTCGGCGAGCGGGTCATCGCGGGATCGGGCGACATCGACGTGCACATCGTGAGCCACGATGAGGCACGGCGTGGTGCCCGCGACCGTGACCGGCGCCCCGACCTCGGGCGGGGGCGCACGATCCTCGGCTACGTCCTCGGGCTGGTCGCGCCGGCGCTGACCGCCCTCCTGCTCTACACGACCAACGATCTCCACGACCTCACGCTGGAGTCGATGCTCATGCTGAGCGTCGTCGTCGTGGTGGCGCTGGTCGGCGGGCTGGTCCCGGCCATGCTGGCGGCGGTGCTGTCGGCGATCCTTCTCAACTGGTTCTTCGTCGCCCCCGTCCACACGCTCACGATCGCGCAGGGACAGTACGTCGCCGTGATCGCGGTCTTCGTCGTCGTCGGGGTCGCGGTCGCCTCCGTGGTCGACCTCGCCGCCGGCCGTGCGGCGCAGGCGCGGCGCGCGTCCGCGGAGGCCGACGCCCTCTCGGTGCTCTCGCACAGCCTCCTGCGCGCCGGCGAGAGCCTGCCCGCCCTCCTCGCCCAGGCGACCGAGGTGTTCGGGATGAGGGGTGCGGCGATCCTCACCCGTACCGGCGACGGCTGGGCGACGACGGTCGCGCACGGCGACGCCCCCGAGAGTGTGGCCGACGCCGACGTGGACGTGCCGATCGACGAGTCGACGTTCCTCGTCCTGCGGGGACGCACGCTCGACGCCTCCGACCGGCGGCTCGTCACGGCGTACGCGGCGCACGCCGGCGTCGTGATCGAGCGCACCCACGCCGCCGAGGAGCACGCGCGGGCCCACGAGCTGGCCGAGGCGGACCGGACCCGTACGGCGCTGCTGGCCGCCGTCTCCCACGACCTTCGGAGTCCGCTGGCCGCGATCAAGGCAGCCGTGACGAGCCTGCGCAACGACGACATCACGTGGTCGGAGCAGGACGAGGCAGACCTGTTGATGACGATCGAGGAGTCCGCGGACCGTCTCGACGCGCTGGTCGCGAACCTCCTCGACATGAGCCGCTTGCGCACCGGCGCGCTCACCGTGCTCGCGACCGACGTCGACGTGGTCGAGCTGGCCCGGATCGCCGTCGCCCCGTTGGCCGACGCCGACCGCGTGGAGGTGCGGGGCGAGCAGGGCGTCCCGCCCGCCTACGCCGACCCCGGGCTCCTCGAGCGGGTGCTGGCCAACCTCTGCGAGAACGCGCTGAAGCACACCACGAGCCGTGTCCTGGTCCAGGTCTCGGGCTACGTCGAGTCCGACGGCGCACCGCGCACCTGTATCCGCGTCGTCGACCACGGCCCGGGCGTGGACGACTCCGACCTCGATCGCCTCTTCGCTCCCTTCCAGCGACTCGGCGACGTCCCGCAGGGCGACGGCGTCGGCCTCGGGCTCGCTGTGGCGCGTGGCCTCACCGAGGCGATGTCGGGAAGGTTGGAGGCGGAGGAGACACCGGGCGGTGGACTCACGTTCGTCCTGACGCTCCCCCAGGCCGTGGTGCGCAGCCCGGCGACCCCCGAGGAGGAGACGCGATGACGTTCGTGCTGGCGGTCGACGACGACCCCGCGATCCTGCGCACCCTGCGGATCAACCTGCGTGCCCGCGACTACGAGGTCGAGACGGCCGGGGACGGACGGTCCGCGCTGCAGATCGCGGCCGAGCGCGAGCCCGACGTCGTGCTGCTGGACCTCGGGCTCCCCGACCTCGGCGGCGTGGCGGTGATCCGCCGGATCCGTGCGGCCAGCGCGGTCCCGATCGTCGTCCTGTCGGCACGGCACGAGTCCGACGACAAGGTCGAGGCGCTCGACGCCGGAGCCGACGACTACGTCACGAAGCCGTTCGGGATGGAGGAGCTGCTGGCGCGGCTGCGCGCCGCGGTCCGCCGGGGCGCGCCCACGCCGTCGTCGACCGAACGTGTCGCGGTCGGTGACCTCGTCCTGGATGTCGACGACGGGACCGCCACGAAGGACGGCGTCGAGGTTCACCTCACGCCCACCGAGTGGCGGATCGTGGCTGCGCTGCTGCGCCGGAGGGGCCGACTCGTCCGGCAGGCCGAGCTGCTCCGTGAGGTGTGGGGACCCGCGTACGAGCGCGAGACTCACTATCTGCGGGTGTATCTCGCGCAGATCCGCCGCAAGCTCGAGGACGACCCGGCACACCCGGCGTACTTCATCACCGAGCCCGGTCTCGGCTATCGCTTCGTCGGGTGAGCCTCACCGCACGCTCGGGCGGTCGATGATCCACCGCCACGTGCCGTCGGGCTGCCGGCGTGCGACCTCGCACGTCGCACCACCGGCCCCGGCGCTGCGCGGGAGCACGGTGGTCGTGAGCGCGAGGTCGCCCTGCACGAGGGGACGGCGCTGAACCCCCGCCCGTACGGCCGCGTGCCTCGAGAGCGTCCGCTCGTAGAACGCCCGGATCTCGTCGTGACCCGTCGCCACCGAGCCGTCGGGCAGCTCGAGGACGGCCGACGGCTCGTACAGGGCGACCAGACCGTCGACGTCGCGGGCGTGCAGGCGGTCGACGAGCTCGGCACCGAGCGCGTCGGGCGTGCGGGGAGCGGGACGGCTCTTCACGGGAGCCAGACGAGGCGCGGTGGACATGTGTTCGAGGCTACGGACGAGCGCTGACAGTTGTCGGTGCGGAGGTCTAGCGTGACGGCATGACCGAGATCGTGCTCTTCCACCACGCCCTGGGGCAGACCGACGGCTTTCTCGCGTTCGCCGACGATCTTCGCGCGACTGGCTCGCTCGTGCACACTCCTGACGTCTTCGCCGGCCGGACGTTCCCGACGGTCGACGAGGGAGTGGCGCACGGTGACGAGGTCGGACGTCCCGAGTTGCGCCGGCGTGCCGCGGAGGGGGTCGCCGGGCTGCCGCCCGACGTGGTCTGGGCCGGCGCGTCCCTCGGTGTCGTGTTCGCCCAGGAGTACGCACAGACCCGACCGGGCGCACGAGGCGCGCTCCTCTTGTACGCAGCGCTGCCGGTCGAGGCGTTCGAAACGCCGTGGCCCGACGGACTCCCTGTCCAGGTGCACGGCATGGCCGACGACCCGTGGATGGACTGGGACGCGGAGGTCGCGCCGTTCGCTGCCGCGTCGGGCGCCGAGGTGTTCCGCTATCCCGGCTCGGGGCACGTGTTCGCCGAGGTCGGCAACGTCGACCACGACGCCGATGCGGCTGCGCTCCTGCGCGAGCGGGTGCTGGCCTTCCTCGCAGAGCTGCCGCAGAGATGAGCAGCTTCAGCGACGCACCCCGGCTGCCGATGGACTCCGCAGAGGAGTGGCGCTCCTGGCTGTCCGAGCACCACGACGACCCCGACCCCGGCGTGTGGATCGTCTGGCGACGGCGCGAGACCGAGCGGCCGGAGCTGTCGTACGAGGCGCTGGTCGAGGAGGCGCTGGCGTTCGGCTGGATCGACGGCCAGGCCAAAGGGCTCGACGACGACCACTCGATGCTGTGGATGACCCGCCGGCGGCCGGGCTCGGTGTGGAGCCGCCTGTCCAAGGAGCGTGTCGACCGCGTCGTCGCCTCCGGACGCATGACCCCGGCGGGTCAGGCGGCGATCGACCGCGCAAAGGCGGACGGGTCGTGGTCGCACCTCGACAGCGTGGAGGCGATGGAGGTCCCTGACGACCTTGCCGCTGCGCTCGACGCCGACCCCGAGGCGCGGCGTCAGTTCGACGCGTTCACGCCCGGGCGGCGCAAGGAGATCCTCCGTTGGCTCGTCGACGCCAAGCGTGCGGCCACGCGCGAGGCGCGCATCGCCGAGGTCGTCCGGCTCGCTGCCCAGGGCATCGCCGCGCGCGACCGCTGAGCACGCGGGCTTCAGGCGTCGGGCTGCAAGAACTCGAGCCGGTTGCCGAAGGGGTCCGCGGCATAGAAGCGCCGGTGCCCCGGGAACCCGTCGTCCCACGTCACGTCGGTGCCGGAGGCGACCAGTCGGGCCGCGACGTCGTCGATGCGCGCGACGAGGATGCCAGGGTGGGCCTTGCGTGCCGGCTCGAAGTCGTCCTCGACCCCGAGGTGGACCTCGACGCCGCCCAAACGGAACCAGCAGCCGCCACGCGCGGCAAGGACCGGCGGCTTCTCGAGCTCGTGCATGCCGAGCACGTCGCGCCAGAACGCCCGGCACTCCGCCTCCCCGCCTCGCGGGATCGCCAGCTGGACGTGGTGGAGGTGGACGAACGCGAGGTGGTCCGGGTCGGAGTGGGGGTCCGTCATGCGGTCCACGCTAGCCGTGACGGGGGCCTCGGAACACCGGCCGCCGTGTCGCGGTTGACCCGTACGTGACCACCTCCCCCGCTGCCGTCGTACCGTCTCGACCCGGTGACGCCCGTACGGTCGACGTCGTGGTCGTGGGGGCGGGACAGGCGGGACTGTCCGCGGCGTACCACCTAGCCCGCTTCGGAGCCCGCTTCGTCGTCCTCGACGCGAACGCTGCGCCGGGAGGCGCCTGGCAGCACCGGTGGCGCACCCTGACGATGCGCGACGTCCACGGGATCGCGATGCTTCCCGGGCTCGACGTCCCGGACGCCGACGGCGAGGCGCCGGCGCAGGCGTTCGTCCCGGCGTACTACGCGGCGTACGAGGAACGGTTCGCGCTGCCCGTGGTCAGACCGGTGCGGGTCCGCTCCGTCCGCGACGCCGTCCCCGGCGACTCCCACGGCGACCTCCTCGTCGTCACCGATGCGGGCACGTGGCGTACGCGTGCGCTCGTCAACGCGACCGGGACCTGGGAGCGACCGTTCTGGCCGAGCTATCCGGGGGCCGGGACCTTCCGCGGGCGACAGCTGCACACCGTCGACTACGCGGGGCCGGAGGACCTGGCCGACCTCGACATCGTGGTGGTCGGGGGTGGCGCGTCGGCGGTGCAGATCCTCGGGGAGGTCGCGCCGCTCGCCGCATCGACGACCTGGGTGACCCGGCGGGAGCCGATCTGGCGTGGCGACGACTTCGACCCCGAGGCCGGGCGGGCGGCGGTCGCGCTCGTCGAGGACCGGGTGACACGCGGCCTGCCGCCGCAGAGCGTCGTGAGCGTGACCGGGCTGTTGCTTCGTCCGCAGGAGCAGCGGGCCGCCACCTTCGGGGCGTACGAGCGCCACCCGATGTTCACGCGGATCGAGCCCGACGGCGTCCGGATGGCCGACGGATCGCTCCAGCGCGCCGACGTGATCGTGTGGGCGACGGGATTCCGTGCCGTGCTCGGGCACCTCGCGCCGTTGCACCTGCGCGAGGACACGGGCGGCGTGCGGCTCGTCGCCCGTGTGGACGCCCACACCCCGACGACAGCGGCGCGCGACCACCGGGTGCAGCTCGTCGGGTACGGACCGTCGGCGTCGACCATCGGCGCCAACCGTGCCGGACGCGTCGCCGCCCGCGCCGCCCTCCGTACGGTGAGCGCCCGGGCCGCCGCCTGAGTTTGCCGGTCGGGGGATGTGACATGGGTGCATCTCGACGCAGTGCATCGAGATGCATATACTCCTCGCCATGGCCCTGGAGCACGCGATCCTCGTCTCGCTCGCCGAGCGTTGGGCGAGCGGGTACGACCTGACGCGCCGCTTCGACAAGTCGATCGGCCACTTCTGGAGGGCGAGCCACCAGCAGATCTACAAGGTGCTCGGTCGCATGGAGACCGGCGGCCTGGTCGCCTCGACGGCGGTGCCGCAGGAGGGCCGCCCTGACAAGAAGATCTACGTGATCACCGACGAGGGGCGCGACGCCCTGCGCGAGTGGTCACGCGAGCCGAGCCCGATCGAGACCGCGCGCAGCGACTTCGCGGTCAAGCTGCGCGGGCTCCCGTTCGGCGACCGCGACGCGATTCTCGCCGACATCGCCCGCCGCGCCGACGCGCATCGCGAGCGGCTGGCCTTCTACCGCGCCGACGCGGCTCGCACGTTCCCCGACGTCGCGGCGCTCGACGAGGGGCAGCGGGCGCAGTACGCGGTGCTGCGCGGCGGCATCCTTCTCGAGGAGGCCGGGCTCGCGTGGTGCGAGGAGGTCGCGGAGCTGCTGGGGTCTCGACAGGCTGCGGGGTCTCGACAGGCTCGACCGGCGGAGGCGGCTCGACCGGCGGAGGCGGCTCGACCGGCGGAAGCAGCGGAGGGCGGGGCTACCGGCGGCGGGAGCGCAGCGCCGTGACCGCGACCCACAGCACGCCGACCGCGATCGAGACCGCCGCGACGATGAGCACCGCGTGCACCCACAAGAACCCGGTCGGTGTGCTGTCACCGATCGCGCCTTCCCACGCCCGCTCGTCGTTCCAGATGGCCATGCCGAACCGCGGCCAGATCACGATGTTGAACAGCCCGGCGAGCACCAGGAACCACGCAGCGCGTCGAGAGATCACCCCTCCAGTAGACACCAGAGGTCCCCGATGATTGAACGCAGCCCTGAGCAGCCGACCACCCCGTACCCGCACCTCCTGCGCCCCCTCGAGGTCGCCGGGTTCACGCTGCGCAACCGCGTGATGATGGGCTCGATGCACACCAAGCTCGAGGACCGAGCCAGTGACATCCCCAAGCTCGCCGCGTTCTTCGCCGAGCGCGCCAAGGGCGGCGCCGCGCTCCTCGTCACCGGCGGGTACGCCCCGAGCTGGCGCGGCTGGCTGTCGCCGATGGGCTCGACCATGGCGAGCCGGCGGATGGCCGACAAGCACCGTACGGTCACCGAGGCGGTGCACGAGCACGACAGCCGCATCCTCATGCAGGTGCTGCACGCCGGCCGGTACGGCTACTCGCCGTTCTCCAAGGGTGTCTCGTCGAAGCAGTCGCCGATCACCCCGTTCAAGCCGAGCGCGATGAGCACCCGCGAGGTCGAGGGGACCGTCGACGACTTCGTGCGCGCGGCCAAGCTGGCGCAGCGTGCCGGGTACGACGGTGTCGAGGTGATGGGGTCCGAGGGCTACCTCATCAACCAGTTCCTCGCGGCCCGCACCAACGACCGTACGGACGCCTGGGGAGGCAGCGCAGAGAAGCGGATGCGCTTCCCCGTCGAGGTCGTGCGCCGCATCCGCGAGGAGGTCGGCGCGCACTTCATCGTCCAGTACCGCATCTCGCTGCTCGACCTCGTCGACGACTCCCAGACCTGGGACGAGACGCTCGAGCTCGCCCACAGGATCGAGGCGGCGGGCGCCTCGCTGCTCAACACCGGCATCGGCTGGCACGAGGCGCGCATTCCGACGATCGTCACGTCCGTCCCGCGCGGCGCGTTCGCGTGGGTGACCGGCAAGCTGCGCCCCCAGGTCGGCATCCCCGTCATCGCCTCGAACCGGATCAACACCCCGGAAATCGCCGAGCAGATCCTCGCCGAGGGCCAGGCCGACATGGTCTCGCTCGCACGCCCGATGCTTGCCGACCCCGAGTTCGTCACCAAGGCCGCGCAGGGCCGCGCCGACGAGATCAACACCTGCATCGGCTGCAACCAGGCCTGCCTCGACCACACGTTCAAGAACCAGCGCTGCACCTGCCTGGTGAACCCCCGTGCCGGGTACGAGACAGAGCTGCGACTGCTGCCCGTCCCCCGGCTGCGCCGCAAGCAGATCGCCGTCGTCGGTGCCGGCCCCGCGGGCCTCGCCGCCGCGACCGAGCTCGCCGGGCGCGGACATGGCGTCACGCTGTACGAGGCCGACGGCCAGATCGGCGGCCAGTTCCGGCTGGCACGTCTGATCCCGGGCAAGGAGGAGTTCGCGGAGACGCTGCGCTACTACGCGCGACGCCTCGAGGTCACCGGCGTCGACGTGCGGCTCGGGGCGCGGGCGACCGCCGACGACCTGCGCGCGTACGACGACGTCGTGATCGCCACCGGCGTCGTACCGCGGGTGCCGGAGATCAAGGGCATGGACCACGCCAGCGTCGCCTCGTACGCCGACGTCATCGACGGCCGCGTCGAGGCCGGCGCGAAGGTCGCGATCATCGGCGCCGGCGGCATCGGGTTCGACGTCGCGGAGTTCCTGCTCCATCAGGCGGACGAGCCGCTCGACGCGTGGATGGCCCGCTGGGGCGTCACTGATCCGGCGCTCGAGCCGGGCGGCGTCGGCACGAAGGTCACGCCCGTCCCGCCGCGCGAGGTGTGGCTGCTCCAGCGCAAGCCCGCACCGCTCGGCAAGGGCCTCGGCAAGACCTCAGGCTGGGTGCACCGCGCCACGCTCAAGGACTCCGGCGTGCACATGCTCGGCGGCATCACGTACGACTTCGTCGACGACGCCGGGCTGCACATCCGCGACGAGCACGGCACCGCGCACGTCCTCGAGGTCGACACGGTCGTCGTGTGCGCGGGGCAGGAGTCGGTGACCGATCTCGCGGAGCCGCTGCGTGCAGCCGGCGTGAGCGTGCACGTGATCGGGGGCGCCGACGTCGCGGCCGAGCTCGACGCCAAACGCGCGATCCGCCAGGCCACGGAACTCGCCGCGCGACTCTGAATTGATCTCAAGTGCGCTTGAGGTTCTACGTTGACGGCATGACGACGAGCACGCAAGACGACCTGCGGGACTACCCCGCCGACGTGATCGCGAAGCAGCCGATCGGCGCCTGGACCGGTGACGCGTACCGCCGCGTCGTCGGCGGGCTTCGCGACGCCCTCGCGACCGAGGACCTGACGCAGCCGCACTGGTGGACGCTCAACCACGCCGCCGGCGACCCCGGCCGCTGGACGCGCCCCACCCTGACCGAGCGGCTCACGCCGTACGAGGACCTCGGGATCGACTTCGACGAGGTGTACGACGACCTGGTCGCGCGCGGATGGCTCCGCGAGGACGGCGGCGCCATGACGCTGACCGACGCCGGCGTGGCCGGACTCGAACGCGCCCGCGAGCGCAACGCGCGGGTCCATGAACAGACGCTCGACGGCATCTCGGAGGAGGACTACGTGACGATGATCAACGTGCTGCGCCGCGTCGTCACGAACCTCGGCGGGGACGGCAACATCCCTGAGTGACGTGGCGCTGCGCGCAGCGGGCCCCAAGCGGTGAAGATGGGGGCATGAGACTCGCGTACGGCTGCATGGGGCTCGCCGACCTCGAGCGTGCCGACGCGGCGGTGACGACGGCGTACGAGATCGGCATCCGGCTGTTCGACCACGCCGACATCTACGGCGGCGGCACGTCCGAGTCGGTGTTCGGGGAGGTGCTCGCCCGCCACCCCGGGCTGCGCGACGAGATCGAGATCCAGACGAAGTGCGGGATCGTGCTCGGCGGCGCGGAGGGCGGCAACGCGTACGACCTCTCGCGCGAGCACCTCCTGCGCTCCGTCGACGACAGCCTCGCGCGCCTCGGCACCGACCATGTCGACCGCCTCCTCCTCCATCGACCGGACCCGCTCGCCCGTCCTGCCGAGATCGCGGACGCCTTCGACACGCTCGTCGCCGAAGGCAAGGTCGCGGCGTTCGGCGTCTCCAACATGGACGCGACCCAGATCGGACACCTGCGCACGGCCGTACGACAGCCGCTCGACGTGAACCAGCTCGAGCTCGGGCTGCACCACCGCGACCTGATCGAGGCCGGCGTCCTCGTGAACCACCCGGACGCGACGTCGTACACGCCGGTCGCCGGGACGCTCGAGCGCTGCATCGACCTCGGCATCACGGTCCAGGCGTACGGCGCACTCGCCCAGGGCCGCTACACCGGACGTCCGCGCGGCCCGGAGGACGAGGCGACGGCGGTGCTGGTGCGCCGGTACGCCGACGCGCTCGGCACCACTCCGGAGGCCGTCGTCCTCGGCTGGCTCCTCAAGCACCCGGCCGACATCGTCGCGGTGATCGGCACGACCGACCCCGGCCGCATCCGCGCGTGCGCCGACGCGGAGCAGGTCGCCGACGCGATGACCCGCCGCCAGTGGTGGTCCCTGTGGACCGCCGCGCGTGATAAGCCGGTGCCGTGACCGCGACCCCCCAGCTCCTCCAGCCGAACCTCGTGCACCACTTCTATGCAGGCGGCGCACGCATCGCCGCCCTCCGCGGGCTCCCGCCGGTCGAGCGTTGCCCTGAGGAGTGGGTCGGCGCGACCGTGTCGCGTGCGGACTCCCCGACGGTCGGACTCGCCCGTACGGCTGCCGGTGCGCTCTTCAGCGACCTCGTCGAAGCCGATCCCGTCGGCTGGGTCGGCACCGACTCCGTACGGGGCGGCGACACCGGCATCCTCCTCAAGCTCCTCGACGCCGGCCAGCGGCTCCCCGTCCACGTCCACCCCGACCGCGCGTTCGCGGCCCAGCACCTCGACTGCCCGTACGGCAAGACCGAGGCGTGGCTCGTGCTCGAGACCGCCGACGACGCGGTGGTCTACCTCGGCTGGAGCGGCGACGTCGATCCTGACGAGCTCGCCGCGCGCCGCGACGCGCAGGACGGAGACTGGCTGCTGAGCCACCTCAACCGCATCCCCGTACGACCCGGCGACGGCTTCGTGGTCCCGGCGGGCACCCCGCACGCGATCGGCGCCGGCGTGTTCGTCGCCGAGGTGCAGGAGCCGACCGACTTCTCGATCCTGCTGGAGTGGTCGATCACGACCTCGACGCGCGACGAGTCGCACCTCGGGCTCGGCTTCGACCTCGCGATGGACGCGGTGTCGACGACCGCGCTCGGGGCAGACGACCTGGCGCGACTCACCGTCCGTCACGACCTCACCGCCCGTACGGGAGCTCCCGTCCCGCTGCTGCCGGAGGCGGGCGACCCGTACTTCCGGCTCCACCTTCTCGCCCCACCCCCGGGCGAGTCTTCTCAGATCGCTGCCGGCTTCGCTGCGCTGGTCGTGCTCTCGGGGACCGGGGTGATCGAGGGCGCCGGCTCCCTCCCGGTCGGCGGCGGCCAGTCGCTCGTCGTCCCCGCCGCCTTCGGCCCGTGGCGCCTCGTCGGCGACGCCCGGGTGCTGGTGGCCCGTCCTGGAGAGGGGTGGCGCGGCTCGCCCGACGGGCGCATCGTGGGGTGATGACCCCCCGCGCCGTCACGCTCGTCGCCGTCACCGCCCTCTTTGCGGCGGTCCCGGCCACGACCGCCGCGGCGAGCACCGCCCGTGCCGCGGACACCGTGCGCCTCGACGGCGTCACCGTCCACCTTCGCGCGGGCACGACGCAGGTCGTGACCGTCAACCGCACGCGCTCGTACCGCGCACGCGTCACGTACTGGGTCCGCCGTGACAGCCAGTGGGTCGCCAAGCGCCGGTCGACCAACGGTCGGATCGGGTACGGCGGGCTGGTCGCCGCGTCGAAGCGCAAGCAGTCGACCGGGACGACGCCCCTCGGGACCTTCACGATGACGGAGGCGTTCGGTCTCCGGGCGAAGCCGACCGGTAGCCGGCTGCCGTACCGGAAGGTGCGTCGCGGTGACTACTGGGTGCAGGACAACCGCTCGGCGTACTACAACACGCTGCGCAACAAGGCGTCCGGCGGCTTCCGCTGGTGGCTGCCGGCGTCGCACCGCAACGCCTCGGAGCGACTGCGCGACTACCGCAAGCAGTACGTGTGGTCGGTCGTCGTCGATTTCAACCGCCCGCCCCGCGCGGTCCGCTATCGCGGCTCGGGCATCTTCTTGCACGCGAACGGCAAGGGCGCGACCGCCGGATGTGTGTCCGCTCCCTCCCGCTTCATCCGATACGTCCTGAAACGTCTACGGCCCGACAGGCAACCAGTCATCGCAATAGGTCGCTAAACGGCGTTTGAACCCGCTGACGCAGGGCACCTGTACTACGGTCACAAACGTGTGACGACTGTGTGTTGCACATGAGCCGGGCCCCCCGCCCGGAGAACGGAGTGAAGCAATGACGTTCTTGCTCTGGATCCTTGCCGTCATCCTCGTGGTGTCGGGAATTGTCGCCCTTGTTCGCAAGCAGATGCTCTGGGGCATCGTCCTCATCGTCGTCGGCCTTCTTGTCGGCCCGGGCGGCGTGAGCGTGTTCGGCTAACCAAAGAACCCGTAGGCTGGCGGCATGGAGCTCGTGATCCTCGTCGTCATCGCCGCGATTGCCCTGTACCTGGTCAGCGACCGTCGCAAGACGAAGGCACGCGAGCAGTCTGAGCTCGCTGACCAGGTGCAGGCGGTTCGCAAGACCGCGTTCGAGGACGTCACCGCCCTCGGCGAGGAGCTCCAGAAGCTCGACGCAGACCTGGTCGGTGCCCCCCTCGACGAGGGCGCGCAGGCCGACTACCAACGGGCGCTCGACGCGTACGAGTCCGCGAAGTCCGCGGTCGACGCCCTCCAGAAGCCCGAGGACGTCCGGCACGTTACCGAGATCCTCGAAGACGGGCGCTACGCCATCGCGTGCGTCGAGGCCCGTGTGACCAACAGCCCGCTTCCTGCGAAGCGGGCGATGTGCTTCTTCGACCCGCGGCACGGCCTGTCCGTGGAGGACGTCCAGTTCTCCCCCGACGGCGGCACCGTTCGCGAGGTCCCTGCCTGCGCCCTCGACGCCGAGCGCGTCAAGGCCGGCGCTGAGCCCGACACCCGCAAGGTGATGGTCGGCCCGCAGCGCCTCCCCTACTGGCAGGCCGGCCCGGCCTACGCGCCGTACGCCGCCGGCTACTTCTCGGCCTTCGCGTTCATGCCCGCACTGTTCATGGGCACCATGCTCGGCGGCATGTTCGCCTCGGACGCGGGCCTCGACGCGGCCGAGTACGGCGACGGCAGCGAGAGCGGCGGCGACGGCGGCGGAGATGCCGGTGGCGACGGCGGTGGAGACGCGGGTGGAGATGCTGGCGGAGACGGCGGCGGGTTCGACTTCGGCGGCGGCGGTGACGGCGGAGGGTTCGACTTCGGTGGCGGCTTCGACTTCTGAGAAGGTCGCCTACCTCCTCAGAGCCGTGAACGTCGGCGGCAACAAGGTCCCGATGGCCGAGCTCCGTACGCTCGCGTCCGACCTCGGCGCCGAAGACGTCGCGACGTACGTGAACAGCGGCAACCTCGTCTGCGTCCCGCCCGGGGACGCAGACGACTTCGGCACCGCGCTGGCGAAGGGGATCGCCGACCAGATGGGCGTCACGACCGATGCGGTCGCGCGGACAGGGGCTGAACTTCGGGCTGCACAGGAGGCGTACCCGTTCGAGATCCACGACCCGAAGTTCTGCCACGTCTGGTTCTTCACCATCGCACCCTCACGCAAGGCCGCCGAGGCGGTCGAGGCGTACGACTTCGGCGACGACCGCCTGCGCGTGCTCGGGCGCGAGCTGCACCTCTGGTACGCCGACGGCGCGGGGCGCAGCGCGGTCACCGCGCCGCGCCTCCTCAAGCTCGCCGGGGTCCCCGGGACCGGGCGCAACCTCCGCACGGTCGAGAAGCTCGCCGCGATGGCGCAGTGACCCTCACAGGTCCGCGACGGGTGCGGCGGTGGGCGGCGGCGTACCGATGCTCTCGACCGGGACGTCGACCGCGACCTGCGCGGTGACCCTCGCGCGCTCGACCCGGTCGAGCCGGAACCAGCGCAGGTCGTCACGACGTCGGCAGCGTGCGACCAGGTACCACGAGCCCCGAGTGAACGCGAGGATCTGCGGATCGACCCGACGGTCGGTCACGGTGTCGTCGGCGTCGCGATAGCGCAGCGACAGGACGCGACGCTCATGCAGCGCCTGCTCGACGGCGCGCCGTGAGCGCGGGTCGCCGGCGGTGTCAGCACGGTCGATCCACACCCGCTCGGTGAGCGCGGTCGCGCCGAGCCGCGCCTTCGGCTCCATCACGCTGAGCACCTTGGCGAGGGCCGTACGGGCCTGCCCGTCGAACGGCTGGCCCCGGTGCGCGGCGATCGCGGCGGCCAGACCCGACACCTCGGCGGCGGTGACGTTCATCGGCGGAAGGGTGGCTGCCGGGTCGACCACGTAGCCACCGTGGCGGCCCAGGCGTGCCCAGATCGGGAAGCCCGCATGTTGGAGGGCCGCGACGTCGCGCTTGATCGTACGAGGACTCACCTCGTACGTCGCCGCGAGCTGCTCGGCCGTGCGTCCCCGCGTCCCGGCACGGCGCAGCTCCTCGCGGATCCCGTACAGCCGATCGGTGCGGTTCACCCGAGAAATGGTGACATAAGGATGACAAGACTGCCCGTGAGGATGGATCCATGACCTCCTCGGACGAACCCGTGCTCCTGCTCAGCGGCGCCGGCCTGCCCTCCTGGATCTGGGAGGGGACGCGCGAGCTGCTCGCCCCACGCCCGACGGCGGTCGCACCGCGCCCGTCCCGTGACGGAGCCGCGCTGGCGGACTACGTCGAGGCCGCACTGGGCGCCGCCCCGTGGGAGCGGTTCGCGGTCGTGGCGCACTCGGCGGGCGCGGTGGTGGCGGCGGAGCTGGCACGCCGTGCGCCGGAGCGGGTCCGCGCACTGCTCGCCGTCTGCGCCGTCGTCCCGCGACCGGGTGGGTCGTTCGTGTCGTCGATGCCCTTCCCGCAGCGCCACGTGCTGAGTCTGGCGATGCGGTTCGCGGGGACGCGACCGCCGGACAGCGCCATCCGCCGAGGCCTGACCACCGGGCTCGACGACGGTACGGCGGAGCGCATCGTCGACGCGTTCGTCCCGGAAGCGGTCGGCCTCTACCGGGGGCAGGTCGGCGACGGCGAGCTGAGACTGCCCCGCGGATACGTGACGACGCTCGAGGACCGCGAGATCGCCCCGGCCCTCCAGCGCCGGTTCGCCGCGAACCTCGGCTCCCCGTGGCAGGCGAGTCTCGACACCGGCCACCTCCCGATGCTCGAGGACACCGCCTCGTTCACCCGCGCCGTCACCCGGTTCCTCGACGCGCGCGGGTGAGAGTCAGCTCAGCTGGCGGAGCCGGATCGTCTCCGGCAAGGTGCCGAGCGCGTTGAGCGTCTCGGGCTCGAGCTGCTTGTCGATGTCGGTCAGCACGTAGCCGATCTCGCCGCGGGTCCCGAGCGTCTGCCCCTCGATGTTGACGCCGTGGTCGCCGAGGATCACGTTGATCGCCGACAGCACCCCCGGGACGTTGTGGTGGAGGTGCGCGAGCCGGTGGTGGTCGCGGTACGACGGCAGCTGCTGGTGCGGCATGTTCGGCGAGAGGTCGGTCGACCCCTCGGCGAGGTAGGTGTGGAGCTTGCCGGCCACGAAACGGCCGATGTCCTGCTGCGCCTCCATCGTCGAGCCGCCGACATGGGGGGTGAGGATGACGTTCGGAAGGCCGCGCAGGTCGGACTCGAACGGGTCGCCCTGCTTCTTGGGCTCGACCGGGAACACGTCGACCGCGGCACCCGCGATGTGGCCGGACTCGAGGTGGGCGCGTAGCGCCTTGGTGTCCACGAGGATGCCGCGCGAGAGGTTGAGGAACAGCGAGCGCGGGCGCATGCGCGCGAACTCCTCGGCACCGAACAGCCCGGCGTTGCCGGGACGGCCGTCAACGTGCAGCGTCACGACGTCGACGGTCTCGAGCAGCTCGTCGAGGGTCGCGCAGCGCCTGGCGTTGCCGAGGGCGAGCTTGTCGGCGACGTCGAAGTAGTACACCTGCATGCCGAGCGCCTCGGCGATCACCGAGAGCTGGCTGCCGATGTTGCCGTAGCCGACGATGCCGAGCTTGCGGCCGCGGATCTCGTGGCTGCCCTGGGCGGACTTGTTCCAGACGCCCGCGTGCATGTCGTTGGTCTTCTCGTTGAGGCGACGCGCCAGCGAGATGATCTCGCCGATCGCGAGCTCGACGACCGAGCGGGTGTTGGAGTATGGCGCGTTGAAGACCGTGACCCCACGCTGCGCAGCGGCCTTGAGATCGATCTGGTTGGTGCCGATGCAGAAGGCACCGATCGCGAGCAGGTCGGGAGCGTGGGCGAGGACGCGCTCGGTGACGTACGTGGTCGAGCGGATGCCGAGCAGGTGAACTCCCTGCACGGCCTCGATCAGCTCGTCCTCGCCGAGGGCGCCCTTGCGGGCCTCGACCTGGTAGCCCTGGGCGCGCAAGAACTCGGCGCCGTCCTCGTGGATGTTCTCGAGGAGCAGGACGCGGATGTCGCCGTCGTTGAGCCGGGGCGTGGTCACGGGAAGGTCAGCGGTCATCGTGTAGAGCGTCTGTGTCGTCACGGGCAACGTCCTCCTGGTCAGGTCGTCCCACCGGCTGGTGGCGGTCGACCCAGGGCCCAGGCGAACGGTCCCGCGGTCTTCGTTGGTCGTGTCGCTCCCCGGTGGTATCCACCTGAACGCCAGTCGCGACCCGTTCAGTGTAGGCGGTCGCGCGAACTCCCGACGTACGTCTCGACATTCGCGCCGTCATTGCAGCGCAGAGGTCGAGACGTTCGTCAGGCTCCGCCGAGGTGCGCGAGGAACTCCGCTGGCGGCGAGCCGTCGAGGTTCGCGAGGCGGACCTGGCCGCGCGAGACAAGCTTGCCCTCGACGTTCGTGGTCGAGATCTCCCACAGCTGCGAGGTGCGGCCGCGGTGGATCGGGGTCGCGACGGTACGCAGGGCGTCGCCGGCATGCGCCTGACGCAGGAAGTCGGTGTTGTTGTTCACGCCGACGACGATTCCCTTGTCGCGCAGCCACGCCTGGCCCGCCGTGCTCGCGGCGCTCTCGTGGACCGCGCAGTAGACGCCGCCGTGCACGATCCCGAACGGCTGGAGGTGCTCCGGACCGACGGTCCAGGTGACCACGACGCGATCGCCGGACACCTCGTCGTACGAGAAGCCGAGGACACCGCCGAGGCCGGGCTCAGACGTGGTTGCATCAGTCATCCGACGATTGTGCTCCCCGACCCTCTTGAACTTGATACCCCCTAGGGGTATGGTCGACGGCATGGACACCCACGCACCCGGTTACAGCGCCGACAAGGACGCCGTCCTCAAGCGGCTCCGGCGCATCGAGGGCCAGGTCCGCGGCCTGCAACGCATGGTCGAGGAGGACACCTACTGCATCGACGTCCTGACCCAGGTCTCCGCCGCCACCAAGGCGCTGGAGTCGGTGGCCCTGAGCCTGCTCGACCAGCACCTCGCCCACTGCGTCCACGACGCGATCGCCTCGGGTGATGGCGCCGAGGCCAAGATCGCCGAGGCATCGGCCGCCATCGCCCGCCTCGTCCGCTCCTAGCTCCCGACGCCGCCCAGGACCCGACGGTCGAGCCCGACACCCGCCGGTCGAGCCGGACACCCGCCGGTCGAGCCCTGTCGAGACCATACCCCTACCCCGTATCAGTACACCACGAAGGGAACACGTCATGAAGAAGACCTACTCCGTCACCGGGATGACCTGCGGACACTGCGCGGGCGCCGTCACCGAGGAGATCGGCGCGCTCGACGGAGTCGAGGCCGTCGAGGTCGAGCTCGTCGCCGGCGGCACCTCGACCGTCCACGTGACCAGCACCGCCCCGTTGGACGACGCCGCCGTCGCGGCCGCGGTCGACGAGGCAGGGAACTACCAGGTCGTCTCGTGAGCGGGGGCGCGACCGACCTCGTCCCGTACGAGCTCGAGATCGGCGGCATGACCTGCGCGTCCTGCGCTGCACGCGTCGAGAAGAAGCTCAACAAGCTCGACGGGGTCGAGGCGTCGGTCAACTTCGCGACGGAGCGGGCGTACGTCTCCGCTCCCGCGTTCGTCGACGTCGCCGACCTGATCGCGACGGTCGAGAAGACGGGCTACACCGCCGAGCCCGTCCGCGCGGTGGCCACGGCCGAGACTGACGGCGGAACCGACAAGCCCGTCGACGATCCCGAGCTCACCTCGCTGCGCCAGCGCCTGATCATCTCCGCGCTGCTGTCCGCGCCGGTGCTCGTGCTCTCGATGATCCCCGCCTGGCAGTTCGACAACTGGCAGTGGCTCACCCTCACGCTCGCGTCACCTGTCGCGGTCTGGGGCGCGTGGCCGTTCCACCGTGCCGCGTGGATCAACGCCCGGCACGGCGCCGCGACGATGGACACCCTCATCTCGCTCGGCGTCACCGCCGCCTACGCATGGTCGGTTTACGCGCTGTTCTGGGGCGACGCCGGGATGACCGGCATGCGCATGGAGATCAGCTGGTTCGCCGAGGGCTCGGGCCCCGACGAGATCTATCTCGAGGTCGCGAGCGTCGTCACCGTGTTCCTCCTGCTCGGCCGCTATCTCGAGCACCGCGCCAAGCGCGACTCCGGTGCCGCGCTGCGCGCGCTGCTGTCGCTCGGGGCCAAGGAGGTCACGGTGCTGCGCGACGGCCGCGAGGTCGCCGTGCCGATCGGCGACCTGGCGATCGGCGACACGTTCGTCGTCCGTCCCGGCGAGAAGGTCGCCACCGACGGCGAGGTCGTCTCGGGGTCCGCGACGATCGATGCCTCGATGCTCACCGGAGAGAGCGTGCCGGTGGAGACCGGACCGGGCGACCGCGTCGTCGGCGGCACGGTCGCCGACGGAGGTCGCCTCCTCGTCCGTGCCACCGCGGTCGGCGAGGGCACACAGCTCGCGCAGATGGCCCGGCTCGTCGAGAACGCACAGAGCGGCAAGGCGCCGGTCCAGCGGCTCGCCGACCGCATCTCGGCGGTCTTCGTCCCGATCGTCATCGTGCTCGCCCTCGGCACGTGGGCCGGGTGGCTCCTCGTGGGCGGGACGGTCAACGAGGCGTTCACCGCGGCGGTCGCCGTGCTGATCATCGCCTGCCCCTGCGCGCTCGGTCTCGCGACGCCGACGGCGCTGCTCGCCGGTACGGGGCGGGGCGCGCAGCGCGGCATCCTCGTGAAGGGTCCCGAGATCCTCGAGTCGACGCGCAAGGTCGACACGATCGTGCTCGACAAGACCGGCACCGTGACCGAGGGCGCGATGCATGTCGTCGCCACCGCGGCCGCACCAGGTCACGACGGAGCCGAGGTCCTGCGGCTGGCCGGTGCGGTCGAGGCCGCGTCGGAGCACCCGCTCGCCCGCGCGGTCACCGCCGCGGCGCGCGAAGCCGGCGACCTCCCGGAGGTGCACGAGTTCGTCACCACCACCGGGCTCGGTGTCGGAGGCGTGGTCGAGGATCGCAAGGTGCTCGTCGGGCGGCTGCCGTGGCTGATCGAGCAGGGCGCGCTCGTCCCTGACGACCTGCCCGAGGTCGACCCCGCGACCACTCCCGTCCACGTGGCCATCGACGGGACCGTACGCGGCGTGGTCGCGGTCGCGGACCGGGTCAAGCCCACGTCGGCACAGGCCGTCACGGAGCTTCGCGCACTCGGCCTCGACCCGGTGCTGCTCACCGGCGACCGCCGCTCGGTCGCCGACGCGGTGGCCGCCGAGGTGGGGATCACCGAGGTGGTCGCGGAGGTGATGCCCGAGGACAAGGTGCGGGTCGTCGCCGACCTGCAGGCCCAGGGCCGTACGGTCGCGATGGTCGGCGACGGCATCAACGACGCCCCTGCCCTCGCGACCGCCGACCTCGGCATCGCGATGGGTACGGGCACCGACGTGGCGATCGAGGCGTCGGACCTCACCCTCGTACGGGGTGACCTGCGGCTGGCCCCTCAGGCGATCGAGCTGTCGCGCGCGACGCTGCGCACGATCAAGCAGAACCTCGGATGGGCGTTCGGCTACAACGTCGCGGCGATCCCGCTCGCGGCGGCCGGGCTGCTCAACCCGTTGATCGCGGGTGCGGCGATGGCGGCGAGCTCGGTGCTGGTCGTCACGAACTCGCTGCGCCTGCGCCGCCTCTGACCGCACACCCCGGACGTCATACGGATCGTGGGTTCCGACCCTCCCTCCGTATGACGTCCGGGTGTCGCGGTGCTCAGACGGTCGCGAAGGTCCGGCGGTACTCCCCTGGCGTGACGCCGACGAGGCGCCGGAAGTGGTGCCGCAGGAGCGTCGCCGACGAGAACCCGCACCGGTGCGCGACATGGTCGACGTCGAGGTCGGTCGACTCCAGCAGCGTCCGTGCGGCGAAGATCCGCTGCTGGACGAGCCACTGCACGGGGGTCGTCCCGGTCTCGGCGGAGAAGCGCCGTGCGAACGTCCGGGTCGACAAGCCGGCCAGCTCGGCCAGCCGGGCGACAGGCTGCTGCTCGTCGAGGTGCTCGACCATCCAGTCGAGGACCTCGGCGAACACGTCGTCGCTGCACGTCGGCACCGGCCGCTCGATGAACTGCCGCTGACCCCCGTCGCGCTGCGGCGGGACGACCATGCGGCGGGCGATGGCGTTGGCGGCGTCGCTGCCGATCTCGCGGCGTACGAGGTGCAGCGCCGCGTCGATGCCGGCGGCGGTGCCCGCGCTCGTGACGACATCACCATCGTCGACGAAGAGGACGTCCTCGTCGACCTTCGCCACGGGGTACATCTCGCGCAGGTGCGCCGCGTGCCGCCAGTGGGTCGTGCACGGCCGGCCGTCGAGCAGCCCGGCGGCCGCGAGGATGAAGGCCCCGCTGCACATGCTGAGCATGATCGCGCCGTCGGAGTGAGCGGCGCGCAGGGCGTCGAGGATCACCGGGTCCATGTCGGTGAGCTCTTCGCCCGTCCGTCGCCACGACGGGACGACGACGACGAGGTCGGCACCGCGCAGGCCTTCGAGCCCGTGCTCGGGGACGACCGCCGAGCCCACCGAGAGCCGCAGCGGGACGCCCGCCTCCGGACCGCAGATGCGGAAGTCGAACGGGGGCACGCCGTCCTCGGTCCGGTCGATCCCGAACACCTCGCACGCGACGCCGAGCTCGAAGGTCGCGACGTCGTCGAGGACCAGGGCTGCCACTGTCCGAATCATCCCCTCACCGTACGTGGCAGGATCTTCATGGTCAATGACCTTTCCGCCACTGGTGGCAGGATCTCGCTCGTCGCAAACTGAGTGCCATGAGGTTCTTCAAGAAGCACCACAGCACCCACACCCCGCGATTCCCGGCCTACCGGACGGGCAACGGCAACCGTGACCGCCAGCGCATCGGTGCCGAGCTCGACGCGATGCGCGTGCACAGCGGGCGCTGATCGGCCGTGACACGATCGCCGCATGACGACGCTGCGGGCGATCACCGGCGCGAGCGGCCATGTCGGAGGGATGACGGCACGCCACCTCGCCGATGCGGGGCTGCCGATCCGGCTCGTCGTCCGTGATCCGAGCCGGGCACCGTCCCTGCCCGGAGCGGACGTCGCGGTCGCGTCGTACGACGACGGGGACGCATGCCTCACCGCCTTCGAAGGCGTGGACACGCTGTTCCTCGTGTCCGCCACGGAGTCGGCCGACCGTGTCCAGCAGCACCAGACCGCGATCGATGCCGCCGTCGCTGCGGGCGTCCGTCAGGTCGTCTATCTGTCGTTCGCCGGCGCCGGGGCCGACGCGACGTTCCTGCTGGCCCGCGACCACGGCGCCACCGAGGAATATCTCAAGGCGACCCCGTTGGAGTGGACCTTCTTGCGCGACAACCTCTACACGGAGGCGCTGCGGGCGTTCGCGACGGACGGGGCCATCCGCGGGCCTGGCGGCCAAGGGCGGGTCGCGTCCGTGAGCCAGGTCGATGTCGCCGCTGCGGCCGCGCACGTCCTCGCCGACCCGACCGGCCACGTCGGGCGGGCGTACACGCTGACCGGACCGGAGGCGCTCACGCTCGGCGAGGTCGCCGCGCTGCTCTCCGAGGCCACCGGCGTGCCGGTCACGTACGTGGACGAGACCATCGAAGAGGCGTTCGCGTCGCGGGCACACTACGGCGCGCCGCGGTGGATGGTCGAGGCCTGGATCAGCACCTACACCGCGATCCGCGACGGCGAGCTCGCTCACGTGACGAGCGACATTCCCGACCTGCTCGGACGACCGGCATTGTCGGTCGCGGAGGTCTTCAGCGGCCGTCGCTGACCGCGTCCAGACTGACCGCGTCCAAGACGCGCAGCGCGTTGCCTCCCGCCACCGCCGCGATCTCGTCGGCGCTCCAGCCGCGGGCGGCGAGCGCCTCGAGGATCCGCGGATAGCCCGACACGTCCTCGATCCCGGCAGGGAACACGGCGAAGCCGTCGTAGTCGCCGCCCAGCCCGACGTGCTCGACCCCCATCACGTCGCGTGCGTGCTCGAGGTGCGCGACCACCGCATCCACGCCGACGACCGGCTCGGGCCCGGTCTCGCCGTCGTGGCGCCACGCGGCCCACTCCTCGCTCAGGAAGCTCGGCACGAACGCCACCATCAGCACGCCTCCGTTGTCGCGCAGCCGGACGAGGACCTCGTCGGGGACGTTGCGCGGGTGCTCGGTCACGGCTCGGCAGCCCGAGTGGCTGAAGACCACCGGCGCCGTGGTCACGTCGAGTGCGTCGTGCATCGTCGCCGGCGCCACGTGCGAGAGGTCGACGAGCATGCCAAGACGGTTCATCTCACGGACCACGTCACGCCCGACGTCAGTGAGCCCGCCGTGCACCGGCTCGTCGGTGGCGGAGTCCGCCCACGGGGTGTTGTCGTTGTGGGTGAGCGTCATGTAGGCGACGCCGAGCCGCGCGAAGGTCCGCAGCACGGCGAGCGACCCGTCGATGCTGTGCCCACCCTCGGCTCCGAGCAACGACGCGATCTTTCCTGCCGCCCAGGCGGCGCGGACGTCATCCCCCGTACGGGCGAGCGCGAAGTCCTCCGGATAGTCCTCAACCAGGCGGTGCACGAAGTCGATCTGCTCCAGCGTCGCCTCCACCGCGTCCGCGCCGTCGAGGTCGGTCGGCACGTACACGGACCAGAACTGCGCCCCGACGCCTCCCCGACGCAGCCGCGGCACATCGGTCTGGAAGCGCCCGTGCGGGTCGCGCGTCCCGAGGCCGTCGGTCGCGTACGAGGCCGCGGTGCGCGACTCCCAGGCGAGGTCGTTGTGCCCGTCGAAGACCAGGGCACGCCCCAGCGCCTCGCGTACGGTCAGGTCGGTCGTGTCGGCGAGGGCCGCCGCAGGAAGGGGAGACGTCACCGTCCCACCTTCTCGTACGCGGGGGGCGCCACGCGCGGGCCTCGTGCGTGAGCGTGTCGCGCACAAGGCCCGCGCGCAGGTCAGGTGCCGGCGAGGACGCGACCGACTTCGCCGAGGAACGGGTCGAGATCCTTCGGTGTGCGCGAGGTCACCAGGACGGGACTGCCGGAGTCGTCCCTGACCACCGCCTGGTCGACCCAGGACCCACCGGCGTTGCGGATGTCCGTGGCCAGCGAGGCGTACGACGTCAGGCGCCGACCGTCGACCACGCCCGCCTCGACCAGCGCCCACGGGCCGTGACAGATCGCGGCGATCGGCCTGCCGCTGCCAGCGAACGCCTTGACGATCGTGACGGCGTCACCGTCGAGGCGCAGCGAGTCGGCGTTGAGTGTGCCGCCAGGAACGAGCAGGAGGTCGTACGCCGAGGCGTCGACGTCGGCCAGCGTCGTCGCCGGACTCACCGTCTTGCCGGGGTTCTTGTCGCCCACCAGCGTCTCGATCGGTTCGTCGGAGACGGCGGCGACGTCCACGTGTGCACCCCTCGCGCGCAGGTGCTCCACCGGGACGACGAGCTCGTCCTGCTCGACTCCGTAGTTGGTCGCGATCGCCAGGACGCGGCGACCGTTGAGATCCGGGTCGGTCATCGTGCTCCCTTCCGCTCCGGGTGGCTTCGGGCATTCGGTACCCGATCGTGGCGACTTCACACCCGGTCACGTGCCGCACGCGGACCTAGGCTCGTCCCATGAGGTCGGAGATCGAGGAGGCCGCGCGGGCCGAACGTCGCGCCGACGCACGGGCAGATGCGTCGCGGGTACTGCCACGGATTGCGCAGCTGCTGGCTCCGTACAAGGGCAAGATGCTCCTGGTCGCCCTCGCGGTCGTGACCGGCGCAATCCTCAGCTCGCTGGCGCCGTTCCTCACCAAGGCGGTGTTCGACGACGCCCTCTTCCCGGTGGACGGAGGCAGCGCTGACCTGGGGCTGCTCGGCTGGCTCGTCGCGGGGCTGTGCCTCATCCCGATCGTCACCGCGCTGATCGGGATCGGGCAGAACTACCTCACGTCGACCATCGGCAACTCGGCGATGGCCGACCTGCGCAGCCGGCTGTTCGCGCACCTGCAGACGATGGAGCTCGGCTTCTTCACCGCGACCAAGACCGGCGCGATCCAGTCGCGCCTGGCCAACGACGTCAGCGGCGTCCGTACGGTGCTCACCGACACCGCGACCACGATCCTGCAGAACGTCGTGACCGTGAGCTCGGCGCTGGTCGCGATGGTGATCTTGTCGTGGCAGCTGACGCTCATCACACTGATCCTGATGCCGCTGTTCGTGGTGATCCAGGTCCGGGTGGGGCGACGGCGGCAGCGACTGGCCCGCAAGACGCAGGAGTCGCTCTCGGAGATGACGGCCATCACCGAGGAGGCGCTGTCGGTCTCCGGCATCCTGCTGGCGAAGGTGTTCAACCGCGCCGAGAGCGAGACCCTGCGCTATCGCGAGGAGAACCAGCGCCAGACGCACCTGCAGGTGACGGCGGCGATGACTGGCCGCACGTTCTTCGCGATGGTGCAGACGTTCTTCGCGATCACCCCGGCGATCATCTACCTGGTCGCCGGCTTCATGCTCACCGGACGCATGGACTTCTCCGGCGGCGGACTCACCGCCGGCACGCTCGTCGCCTTCACGACGCTGCAGTCACGCCTGCAGATGCCGCTGATCCAGCTCATGCGGGTCACGCTCGACGTCCAGACATCGCTCGCACTGTTCCGCCGGATCTTCGAGTACCTCGACCTCGAGCCCGCGATCATCGAGCGTCCGGACGCGCGACCGCTGCCCGACACCGGGCAGGGCGGGCGGGTCGAGTTCCGCGCGGTGTCGTTCCGCTATCCGCCGCCGCGACTGCTCGGCGTCCCGCCTCGTGGCACCGACGAGCACGACCCGGTCACCGAGGAGCGCTGGACGCTGCGGGAGGTCTCGCTCGCGGTCGAACCGGGCCAGCTCGCCGCGATCGTCGGACCGTCGGGGTCGGGCAAGACGACGATGACGTACCTCGTGCCGCGCTTCTACGACGTCACCGAGGGCGCGGTGCTCATCGACGGCGTGGACGTCCGGGACGCGACCGAGCACTCGCTGGCAACGACCGTCGGGATGGTGACGCAGGAGCCGTACCTCTTCCACGGCACGATCTTCGCCAACATCGCGTACGCCAAGGAGGGTGCGACACCTGCGGAGGTCGAGCAGGCTGCCCGCGACGCCAACATCCACGACCGGATCATGAGCTTCGCCGAGGGGTACGAGACGATCACCGGCGAGCGCGGCTACCGCCTGTCGGGAGGCGAGAAGCAGCGGATCGCGATCGCGCGCGTGTTCTTGATGAACCCGCGCGTGCTCATCCTCGACGAGGCGACGTCGGCGCTGGACACGGAGACGGAGCGGCTGGTGCAGGACGCGCTGGAGCGCGCGACCGTCGGGCGTACGACGATCGCCATCGCGCATCGGCTCTCGACGATCCAGAACGCCGACGTGATCTTCGGCCTCGAGGACGGCCGGCTGGTCGAGCGGGGCACGCACGCCGAGCTGCTCGCGGAGGGCGGGCTGTACTCGCGGCTGTACGTCGAGCAGTTCGGCGGCGGCGAGGTGGAAGGGCGCTTCCGCGACGGCGTGCTGTTCCGGGACGGGACGTGCGTCCGCGACCGCGAAGGCCACGTCCGCGCCGACGTCCCCCTCTAGGCTCGCGAGCTATTCCTGGATGACGGAAAGCACGTTGCCGGCGGGGTCGGTGAACCACGCGATGAGCGGCCCGCCCCCGCGGAACACTCCCTTCTCGTCGGTCGCCATCGGCGTCCCCTCGTACTTCTCGAACACGACTCCGCGCGCGCTCAGTCCGTCCACGGCGGCCTCGACGTCGGGCACCGGGAAGTTGAGGATCGTGTACGAGGCCGGCTCGTGCTGGTCGCCCTTCGGATAGACGAGCGTGTCGCGACCTCCGGCGAGGTGGAGCCGCAGCATCCCGTCCTCCTCGTCGACGTCCAGACCGAGCACATCGGCATAGAAGTCACGGGCCTTCGGAATGTCGTCGACGGAAAAGCCCTGGAAGGCGGGTGATTCGGCGAGCATGACGTTCTCCTGTCCCGGGCCCATGGACGGGCCCTCGTACGGTGGACCGCTCGGGCCGCGCGAACTCAGCGGCGCCGCAGCGGTCGCGTGGCCGGCCCCTCGATCACCGATCCGTCGTCGGCGAACCGAGACCCGTGCAGCGGGCAGTCCCAGGTGCGCTCGGCGTCGTTCCACTCCACGACCCCGCCGAGGTGCGTGCAGACCGCGCTCAGCCGCGTGCCGTCTCCGGAGTCCGCGCACGGCGGAAGCCCCCGTACGGACGGCGGGTCCTCGTCGCGCGACAGTGCTGCCGACACCCAGCCCTTGCCCAGCTCGGCCCCGACCTCCGCATTGACCACCGCCGCCGTCGTCGCGTCCCGGAGGGCGGGTCGCCGCCAGGCCCGTACGGAGTCGCGCCAGCCTGGCGCCTCACCGAGGAGGTCCCCGGCGAGCGCGAGGCCTGCGGCAGCGCCCATCGCCATCCCCCACTTGTCGAACCCGGTCGCGACGTGGACGTGCGGGTCGACCGGCAGCAGACGTCCGACGTACGGCAGCCCGCCCGTCGGGGAGTAGTCTTGCGCCGACCAGGTCGCCAGCGGTGTCCCCACCCCGAACGTCTCTCGTGCCCACGCGACCAGCTCGTCGAGCTTCGCGGCCTCCGAACGCGCACGCCCGGTCGTGTGCCCGTTGCCGCCGACCAGGAGCACGGATCCGTCCGGTGTCGACGTCCGCAACGACCGCGTCGGGGCGTCGATCGACAGGTGCATGGCGTCGACCGCCGGGCCCTCGGTGCGGAACGCGGCGGCGTACGACCGCTTCGGCGACAGCCTTGCGAAGAATCCCCCACGGTCGAGGATCGGTGTGCCGGTGGCGAGCACGACGTCCTGGGCCTCAATCGTCGCGTGCGCGGTTCGGACTCGGCGGCGGGGTCCCCTCTCCACGCCGAGCACGCGAGTGCCCTCGAAGATCCGCGCACCGGCGTCGACGGCATCGGCAGCGACGCGGGCGGTCAGTGCAACGGCGTCGACCTGTCCTTGCCCCACCAACCGGATCGCCCCGCGCACCTCGTACGGCAAGCCAGGCTCGCCGTCCCACACCACAGGCAGGTCGGCCTCTACGCATGCCTCCTGCTCCTGGCGCAGCCGACGCTCACCAGCGGCCGTGGTGGCGTAGGTGACCGCGTCACGCTCGTCGTACGACAGACCGCTGGTCTGGCAGTACGCGCGGATCCAGTCCTGCCCGGCACGGTTCGCGCCGACGTACCCGCGCAGGCTCTCGGCGTGGTGCTGCTGGATCGTCGAGAGCCGCGTCCCCTGCAGCAGGCTGACCTTGCCGGTCGTCCCGCCCGTCGTTCCAGCCGCCACCGTTCGCGCTTCGACGACGACTACCGACGTGCCCGCACGGGCCAGCGCCAGCGCTGTGGTCACCCCCACCAGGCCCGCGCCCACCACGACGACGTCGCAAGCGAGGTCGTCGGTGAGCGGCTCGTACGTCGGGCGGTCAGGGTTCTGGTCGTACCACCAGGAATGCATCGGGATCCTTCCGTCGGACCTCCGGTACCCAACCGCGTCGAGGGCAGTCGATGTTTTGGGTCGCCCGCCGGCGGGTACCGCCTCAACGCCGCCATCCACGAGTGCACGAGGAGTCGACGTGGGCACGAACGCGTACGACGTGGTGGTCGTCGGTGCAGGTCCGAACGGTCTGGTCGCGGCCAACCTGCTTGCTGACGCCGGGCTCGATGTGGTCGTCCTCGAGGCGCAGTCCGATCTGGGCGGCGCGGTCCGCAGCGCGCGGGACGTGCACCCCGACTACGTGCACGACACCTTCAGCTCTTTCTATCCGCTGGCCGCGGCGTCGCGGGCGATGCGGGGCCTCGACCTCGAGCGCTACGGGCTCGAGTGGAGCCACGCTCCTGCCGTACTCGGGCACCCGCTCCCGGACGGAGCCTGGGTGATGCTTCACCGCGACGTCGACGCGACGGCTCGGTCCCTCGAGGCGCTCGGAACGGGCGATGGCGACCTCTGGCACGAATGGGTCGGCGACTGGGCGCACGTCGGCGACGCCGTGGTCGACGCGCTCACGTCGCCGTTCCCGCCCGTGCGCGCAGGAGTACGGACCCTGTGGGCGCTGCGCTCGGTCGGCGGCCTCGACTACGTGCGGCGCCTGCTGGAGCCGGCGACCGCGCTCGGGCGCGATGGCTTCCGAGGCCCAGGGGCGGCGCTGCTGATCGCCGGCAACGCCGGACACGCCGACATCCCCACCGACGCCGCCGGGTCCGGCCTGATGGGTCTGCTGATGACGATGCTCGGTCAGACGGTCGGGTTCCCCGTTCCCCGCGGTGGCGCCGGGCAGCTCACCGCCGCACTCGCCTCGCGATTCGTGTCCCTGGGCGGCGAGGTCCGGACCTCGACACGCGTGGAGCGCGTGCAGCTGCAGGACGGCCAGGCGGTCGGCGTGCGTCTCGACGACGGCCAGACCGTACGGGCGGACCGCGCAGTCGTCGCCGACGTCGTGGCGTCCTCGTTGTACGGCAAGCTGATCTCGGTCGACGACCTCCCGGCGCGGCTGCGGCGGCGGATGCGCCACTTCACACTCGACCCGGGCACGGTCAAGGTCGACTGGGCGCTCGACGGGCCGGTGCCGTGGTCGTCGCCACCACCGACCGCCCCGGGCACCGTCCATCTCGCCGACTCCGTCACCGCGATGGCCGAGACCCACGCCCAGATCGCGGGGTCCACGATCCCGGCCGAGCCATTCCTCGTCGTGGGGCAGATGTCAACTGCCGACCCCACGCGCTCGGCCGCAGGAACGGAGGCGCTGTGGGCGTACACGCACGTGCCGCAGGAGGTCCGCCACGACGCCGGAGGCGAGGGCCTCACGGGGCGGTGGGATCACGACGAGGTCGAGCGGTTCGCCGATCGCGTGCAGCGGCGGTTGGAGGCGTACGCGCCTGACCTCGCGAGCCGCGTGGTGGCGCGTCGGGTGCTCGGCCCGCGCGAGCTGGAGTCCCGTGACGCGAACCTCGTCGGCGGCGCGATCAACGGCGGCACGTCGGCGATCCACCAGCAGCTCGTGTTCCGACCGGTCCCCGGCAACGGCCGCGCATCGACCCCGGTCCCGGGGCTCTTCCTAGCCTCCGCATCCGCCCATCCCGGTGGCGGTGTCCACGGCGCGCCCGGCGCGAACGCGGCCCGCGCCGTCCTCGCCGAGCCGACGCTGCTGCGCCGGCTGCGAGCCTCGAGAAGGAGCCCATGATGACACTCGTCACCCGTGAGATCCACGCCCCTGCGGACCAGGTGTTCGCCGTCCTCGCCGACGGCTGGACGTACGCGTCCTGGGTCGTCGGAGCCTCACGCATCCGCGACGTCGACGAGGGCTTCCCCTCGCCCGGGACGAAGATCTACCACTCGGTCGGCACGTGGCCGATACTCATCGACGACACCACCTCCGTCCTCGCGTGCGAGCCTGGGAAGCGACTCGAGCTGCAGGTACGCGCGTGGCCCATGGGCGAGGGATACGTCGGTCTCACCCTCCGCGATCGCGACGGGACGACGACGGTGGAGATGGAGGAGCACACCGTCAGCGGGCCCGCGAAGCTCCTGCCCGGCCCGGTCGAGGCGCTCAGCCTGCGCGCACGCAACCGCGAGGCGCTGCGTCGGCTGGCCTACTTGGCCGAGGGCCGCAGCCGCTAGCGCGGCGGCCGTGCTCGCCGCGTTGGTCGCCCTCGTGACCCAGCGCCGCGAGTCCGCATGGGGGAACGCGACCCCGGAGCCGGTCGTACAGGAGGTCTGAGCACCGCACGCGAAAGGCTCAGCCGGACAGGGCAGTGGCCTTCGCGGCGTACACCTCGCGCTCCCGCAGGTTGCCCGACAGCGCAGCCGCCTGCTCGTACGCCTCCCGCGCCTCCGTGGTGCGACCGAGGCGGGCGAGCAGGTCGGCGCGGACCGCGGGGAGCTGCGGGTACGAGGCCATCGCGGGCGTTCCGGCGATCGCGTCGACGACGGCGAGCCCCCGCTCGGGACCTTCGGCAAAACCGACGGCGACCGCGCGGTTGAGCTCGACGACCGGCGACGGCCAGGCGTGCCGCAGAAGGACGTAAAGGGCGGCGATGCGCCTCCAGTCGGTGTCGTCCGCGTGTGCCGCACGCGCGTGGCAGGCGGCGATCTCGGCCTGGATCGCGTATGGGCCGAGCGCGGGCCCGTCCGGTCCGGGGGCGCTCGCGAGCTCCTCCGCGCGGGCGAGCGCCTCGAGCCCTCGACGGAGGAGCGTGCGATCCCAGCGCCGCCGGTCCTGGTCGAGGAGGAGGACGGGATGTCCATCGGGAGTGGTCCGGGCCGGGAGGCGTGAGGCCTGGAGCTCAAGGAGGGCGACGAACCCGTGACCCTCGGGATCATCCGGTACGAGTGTCGTGAGCAACCGGGCGAGGCGCAGCGCCTCGTGGCACAGCGCCGGGCGCATCCAGTCGTCGCCTGCCTGCGCGGCGTACCCCTCGTTGAAGATGAGGAAGACGACCTCCCTCACCGAGCGCAGCCGCGCTGCCCGCTCGGCCGCATCGGGCATCGCGAAGACGACGCCGCGGTCGGTCAGTGCCTTCTTCGCCCGCGAGATGCGTTGGCCCGCGGTCTTCTCCGGGATCAGGAAACCGCGCGCAATCTCGCTCGTGCTCAGCCCGCCGACGCACCGCAGGGTCAGCGCGACGCGGGACTCCACCGACAGCGCCGGATGGCACGCGGTGAAGATCAGCCGCAGGAGGTCGTCGCCGATGTCGTCGTCGAGCGCGTCCTCGACCTCGTCGCCGGGGTGCGTCGCGATCTCGGTGTCGCGTCCGACCTGCTCGAGCTTGCGCTGGTAGGTGGCGCGACGCCGCGCGCCGTCGATCGCGCGGTTCTTGGCGGTGGTCATCAGCCACCCTGCGGGGTTCGGCGGGATGCCCGCCGTCGGCCACTGCTCGAGCGCGACGACGAGGGCATCCTGCGCGAGCTCCTCGGCGAGCCCGACGTCACCGGTCACGCGTGCGAGTCCGGCGACGAGCCGGCCGGCCTCGATCCGCCACACCGCCTCGACCGCAGCGCGCGCCGCCCCCTCGCCGGATGTCACACCGCCGATCCAAGCACACACCCCGCTCCGCCCCACGATTTGACGGGTTAGCCACCGTTCTCGGCAAGAAAGCGGTGGGCAACCCGTCAAATCGTGGGGCGGGGCGGGGCGGGGACGGGGGTCAGGCGGGGGGCGCGAAGTCCTCCGGGCCGAAGATCTTCACGACGCGGGCACTCCCCTCCCACGCGGGCCAGTGCTCCTGGTGGACCGCGAGGAACCGGCGCGCCCACTCGACCGCCTCTTCCTTCGTACGGACCTCGTACAGCGCATAGCTGATGAGCTCCTTCGCCTCGGTGAACGGGCCGTCGGCGACGGTGATCTCGCCGCCGGTGAGGTCCACACGGGCGCCGAACGCGCTTGGGGCGAGCCCGGCGTTGTCGAGCATCGCGCCCGAGCTGGTCGCCTCGGCACCGAGGGTCATGATCGCCTCCATGAGCTCGGGCGGCGGGGGGCCTTCGGGCGGGGTTCCGTCGAGAATGACGAGGTAACGCATGGTGATCTCCTTCGAAGTGGTTCTGGTGTGGGTTCTGGTCAGGACGGGGAGACGGTGCGGCGGTAGCGGTCCAGCGCGACGGCGGTGATCCACCCGAAGACGAGGACGATGGCGGCGGTGAACGCGAGGTTAGCGGCGGCAGCGCCCGCGCCGACGGCAACAGCACCGAAGCCGGCGAGGAAGACGACTCCGACGATCCGCGAGAAGACGGCCCGCGTGAGACGCCCGTCCGCCGTGTAGCGCCGGGCCAGCACGAAGCACGCGACGGCGAGGCAGGTGAAGCCGACTGCACCCGCGGCGAGATGGAGCGTCCCGTGCCACGAGATGTCGCCAGGCCCCTCGGCGGTGCCGACCGGGAACCCGTACGCCGCGTCGGCGCGGAAGGCGGCCGCCGCGACCAGCGAGATCCCGTACGCCGCCACGAGGCGCGGGGCCCAGCGAGCTCCGCGTCCAGGGGTCAGCGCCCGCCCCAGGCCGACCGCGAAGGCGACGAGCATGAGACCCGTGAGGGTGAAGTTCGCGATCTGGATCCAGCCGTGGTCGCCGAGCGCCAGCATGCTCCACTGATGGACTGCCGGGTCGAAGCCGTCCCGCATGAACACCTGGGCGAGCGCGACGCTCACGTAGAACGGGCCGGCGAGCACGCCGTACCCGAGGAGCGACCTGGTGACGCGGGTCGCGGGGTCGCAGTCGTTGTGCGTACGGGTGGTGCCGTGGGTCTCGGGTGTGCGTGTCGTGGTGGCCATCGTGGTCTCCTGCGGTTGTCGGCCGCCGCCCTGCGCGTCGGCCTCTCACGACCTCCACGAACGACGGCGGCCGACTTCTACAGCGACCACAGAAGTTTTTTCCCGCGCTACAGCGCGAGCCCCACGTACTTCACCTCGAGGTACTCGTCGATCCCCTCGGCGCCGCCCTCGCGGCCGAAGCCCGACGACTTCACGCCGCCGAACGGCGCGGCCGGGTTGGACACCACGCCCTGGTTGATGCCGACCATCCCGGTCTGCAGCCCCTCGTACACCCGCACCGCACGCTCGAGCGACTCGGTGAACGCGTACGCGACGAGGCCGTACTCGGTGTCGTTGGCCAGCCGCAGTGCCTCCTCGTCGGAGGAGAACGTGAACACCGGCGCGACCGGGCCGAAGATCTCCTCGCGGAAGACCTGCGCATCCGTCGAGACACCGGCGAGCACCGTCGGCGGATAGAACCACCCCGGCCCCTCCGGCACCTCGCCGCCGGTCAGCACCTCCGCGCCCGACCCGACGGCGTCCGCGACCAGCTCGGCAACCTTCGTGCGGGCTTTCTCCTCGACCAGCGGACCGACCTGCACACCCTCCTCGGAGCCGCGTCCGACCGACATCGCGCCCATCCGCTCCGACAGGCGCCGCGAGAACTCGTCAGCCACGGACTCGTGCACGAGGAACCGGTTGGCCGCGGTGCACGCCTCGCCGATGTTGCGCATCTTGGCGAGCATCGCGCCGTCGACCGCGCGGTCGAGGTCGGCGTCCTCGAAGACGAGGAACGGCGCGTTGCCGCCGAGCTCCATCGACACCCGGAGGATGCCTTCGGCGCTCTGCTCGATGAGCCGGCGCCCGACCTCGGTGGAGCCGGTGAACGTGAGCTTGCGCAGGCGCGGGTCACGGACCAGCGGCTCCATGACCTCGCCGGTCGACTGGGTGGTGATGACGTTGAGGACGCCTTCGGGCAGCCCGGCCTCGACGAGGATGTCGGCGAGCGCGAGCATCGTGAGCGGCGTCAGCGCGGCCGGCTTGACGACCATCGTGCAGCCCGCGGCGATGGCCGGGCCGATCTTGCGGGTGCCCATCGCCAGCGGGAAGTTCCACGGGGTGATCATCAGGCAGGGGCCGACCGGCTGCTTGAGCGTGAGCAGGCGCGTCGCCCCGTTGGGCGCGACCGCGTACCGGCCGGTGATGCGCACGGCCTCCTCGGAGAACCAGCGGAAGAACTCCGCCCCGTACGCGATCTCGGCCTTCGACTCCGACAGCGGCTTGCCCATCTCGAGCGTCATCAGCAGCGCGAGATCGTCGGCGCGCTCGGTGATGATCTCGAACGCCTTACGGAGGATCTCGCCGCGGTCGCGCGGCGGCGTCTTGGCCCAGTCGTCCTGCGCGGCGACGGCGGCATCGAGTGCGGCGCGCCCGTCGGCCACCGACGCGTTCGCGACGTGCGCGATCGTCTCGCCGGTCGACGGGTCGTGCACGGCGAAGGTCTTGGCGCCCTCGGCGTCGCGCCACTTCCCGGCGACGAACAGCTGGGGGTGCACCCCGGCGACGACCTCGGCCTCGCGACCCTGAAGCACTCCACCGTCCACAGGCATGACGACCTCCTCGTACGTGGCTCTCCTGCCGATCCTCTCGCGTCCGCGCTGTGAAAGGAACCTGACCGTTCTGGGCCCGCGATTCGGTCAGGTTGCTTTCACCACGCGGACGGGGGCGCGGACGGGGGCACGAACACCCAGGGCGTACGGGGCAGCGCCGCGGGGTCGAACCCCGCCAGCATCCCCGCCGCGTCGCGCGCGGCCATGCCGAGCGAGTCCGCGATCGTCGCGACCACGTCGGCCGTGCTCCATCCGAGCGCGTGCAGGTCCGCGAGCGTCACGGCGCCGTCGCGCTTGGCGAGCCGCTTGCCGTCGACGTTCAGCGCCAGCGGCACGTGCGCGTAGACCGGCGGCGTGAGGCCGAGGAGTGCCGCGAGGTAGGCCTGACGAGGTGCCGACGCCAGCAGGTCGTCGCCTCGTACGACCTGGTCGACGCCCATCGCACCGTCGTCCACGACCACCGCCAGGTTGTACGCGGGGACGCCGTCGTTGCGGACGAGGACGAGGTCGTCGACCGGACCCGTGTACGCGCCGTGGAGCAGGTCGCGAACCGTGAACTGCGTGACGCCCGCACGCAGGCGCAGCGCGGCGGGCCGTTCGGCGCGGCGCTCCTCGCGCTCGGCCTCGCTGAGCCGGCGGCACGTCCCCGGATAGAGGCCCGGCGTCCCGTGCGGCGCGGACGCCGCCTCGGCGATCTCGCGGCGGGTGCAGAAGCACTCGTACGTCAGGCCGCGCGCGACCAGAGCGGCGACCGCCTCGTCGTAGACGGCGCGGCGCTCGGACTGCCGGACGACCGGCGGGTCCCAGTCGATCCCGAGCGCGGCGAGGTCCGCGAGCTGGCGCTCCTCGGCCCCCTCGCGCACGCGGTCGAGGTCCTCCACACGCATGAGGAATCCCCGTCCGGTCGAACGGGCGAACATCCACGCGAGCAGCGCCGTACGGAGGTTGCCGATGTGCAGGTCCCCCGAAGGGCTCGGGGCGTACCGCCCGCTCACGCCACCCGCCGGACGCCGGCGTGCTCGGCCACCGCACCCGCGTGCAGCACCGACGCAAGCGCCTCCACGCCGTCCACGAGCCGCGGCCCCGGCCGTACGACCAGCGCGTCGGCGTCGATCGCCCACACCGGCACCGGCCCGACCATCTCGGCCACGCGCGCGGCGACCTCCTCGGCCTGCTTGGCGGCGCCGTCCAGGTCGTACCCGCACGGCGCGACCACCACGATGTCCGGCCGGGCCGTGCGCAGCGTCTTCCAGCCGGTCGGGTGCGACGGTGCTCCGGGATGACCCGCTGCGCAGGTTCCGCCCGCGAGCGCGACCATGTCCGGGATCCAATGGCCGGCGAGATACAACGGGTCGGTCCACTCCACGACCGCGACGCGCGGCCGTTCGCGCCCCTCGACGGCGAGGCAGACGTCCGCGAGACGGCTGCGCAGCTGCGCGACCAGGGCCTCTCCGCGCTGCGGGACCCCGGCGCACTGCGCGACCTCTGCGATGCCGACGAGGACGTCGGCGAGCGAGTGCGGGTCGAGCGTGACGACGGCCGCGTCGGAGCCGAGCCGTGCGAGCGCAAGGTCTACATCGCCGGCGGGGACGGCGCAGACCGCGCAGAGGTCCTGGGTGAGGATCAGCGCCGGGTCGAGCCCGGCCAACGCGTCCACGTCGAGGACCGAGCGGGTGTGGCCGGCGCGGACGACGACCTGACGCCCCGTACGGGCCCGCTCGTCGCACTCGTGAGTCACCGCGACGAGGTCGTCGCCCAGGGCGAGGGCGAGGACGATGTCGGTGGCGGCCGGCAGCAGGGACACGATGCCGCTCATGACGATTCCCTCATAGACCGGGCATCCTACGCACGCCCTGACCGGCGGCGACAGGCGCGAGGGCTGGTCGTGACGGATCCCACAGCCGCCGGCCTGTCAGGATCGCGTGCCACGATCGAAGGGTGAGCACGTCCGGTCCCCCGCGCCCCGACGCCGTCCGCACCTGGCGTCCGGACGGGCCCGTCAACGTGCGCCGTACCCTCGCGATGCTCGCCAAGGGCCCGTACGACCCTGCGCACCACGTGACCCCCGACGGTGCGGTGTGGCGTGCGAGCCGGATGCCCGACGGCGCCGTTACCTACCGCGTCACGTCCGTCGACGACGAGATCCGGGTCGAGGCCTGGGGGCCGGGCTCCGGCACCCTGGTCGCCGACGCCCCCACGCTTCTCGGCGCCGACGACGACTGGACAGGCTTCGATCCGCTCATCCCCCTCGTCGCCCGAGCCCGCCAGCGCCACCCCGGGCTACGCTTCCCCCGCCAGCGTCGCGTGCTCGAGGTGCTCGTCCCCGCGATCCTCGAGCAGCGCGTCCCCGGCGTCGACGCGTTCGCCGCATGGCGCCGCCTGCTGCGCGCCCACGGCGAGCCCGCACCCGGCCCGACGCCACGGCCGATGTCGGTCCCGCTGCCGCCCGAGCAGTGGCGGACGCTGCCGTCGTGGGTGTGGCACCGCGCCGGCGTCGATCCCGCACGCTCCCGCACCGTCATCCGCGTCGCCGAGCGCGCCACGGCCCTCGCGCGGCTCGTCGACCGTCCGTACGACGAGGTCGCCGCCGGCCTGCGCTCGCTCCCCGGTGTCGGGGTGTGGACGGCGGCGGAGGTGACGCTGCGTCTCGGCGACCCCGATGCGGTCTCGGTCGGCGACTACAACCTGGCCAAGGATGTCGGCACCACGTTCGACGGCGCACCGGTGGACGACGCGAGGATGCTCGAGATCCTCGAGCCGTGGCGTGGCCACCGGGGCCGCGTCGTGCACCTGCTGTACGCCGACGGGGTGCTCGGGCGACCGCGTCGCGGCCCGCGGATCACCCGGATGGACCACCGCACGCGCTGAGCCGCCCTGCGCGACCCTGCGCAACCGACCTGCCGACCGCGCCCGCGCGGGGGATGATGACGGCATGCGACGCCTGGGGGACGTCGCGTGGAGGGTCGCCGCCCTCGTCGCCGTATGGGTCGTCCTCGGACGAGCCGTCGGAACGTTGGCCGGTGACACCCCCGACGCGACGATCGGTTCCGCGGTCGCGACCACGGCGCTGTGGTACGCGACGGCCGGCGCCGTCGCGCTCCGAGACGGTCACCGTCAGGCGTTGGCGACCCCGTACCCCGCCTGGGCGTTCATCGGTCTGCTCGCCTCGCTCCTCTGCGTGGTCTGGCAGTGGGCCGCTCGCGCCCTCAGCGAGGGAGTGGCCGTGGACCCGCTGCTGCTGCGTGACGACATCGCCCTGCTCGCACCCGGCCTCGTGGCCGGGGTGTGGGCGTGCGCCGCAGCGGGCCTGGCGCTGGGACGGCACGACCTGGCGGTACGGCAGCGGACCGCGGCCGACCTCGCCGAGACGACGCTGCGGGCTCAGCGGCCGCTGACGACGTCGGCGGCCCGGGCGATCCACGAGGTCGGGCCGCCGCGCCTGTCCTCGCGACGGTCCGCGGCGCGGTAGGCGGCGTACATCGCTTGAACCCCCAGCCACCGCAACGGCTCGGGCTCCCACCGACGCGTGCGGTGGCCGACCCACGGAAGGGCGGTGAGCGCGGTCGGCTCCCCGAGGACGAGGTCGCGCAGCGTCCGCCCCGCGAGGTTGGTGGCCGTCACCCCGTGGCCGGTGTAGCCGCCGGCCGCGGCCAGCCCTGTCGTACGGTCGAGCGTCACAGCCGCGCACCAGTCTCGGGGGACGCCGAGCACGCCCGCCCACGCGTGGTCGAGCCTCGCGCCGGCCGCCTGCGGGAACCGCTGCGCGAGGATCGCGCGCAGGCTGTCGATCGTGGCCTGCTGGGTGGCGCCGTCATGGTCGGTGCGCGAGCCGTAGCGGTACGGGACGCCGCGGCCGCCGATCGCGATCCGCCCGTCGGCGGTGCGCTGGGCGTACATGTAAGCGTGCGCCATGTCGCCGACCGTCTCGTAGCCGTCCCACCCGATCGCGTCCCACACCGCGTCGCCGAGCGGCTCGGTGACGATCATCGCGGAGTTCATCGGGAGCCAGGTGCGGCGCAGCCCGGGCAGGCGTGGGGTGAACCCCTCCGTCGCGCGGACGACGTAGGTCGCGTCCACCCGCCCGGCCCGCAGCACGGCGCGACGCGGCTCGATCGCCACGACCTCCGTGTCCTCGTAGATCTCGACCCCGAGCCACTCGACGACCTCGGCAAGACCCGTCACGAGCTTCGCCGGGTGGAGGCGGGCGCAGTGCGGGGTCCACAGCGCGCTGACGGCCTCGGCGATCCGGACGCGCCCGGCGAGCGCGGAGGCGTCGAGGAGCTGGTGGTCGTGGTCGCCCCACGTGAGGGCGTGCTCGTGCTCGGCGCGCAGCCGCTCGTCCTGCGCCGGACTGCACGCGACGGTGAGCTCGCCACCCTTCACGATGTCGGCGTCGACACCCTCGGCGGCAGCGACCGCGATCACCTCGTCGACGGACCCCTTCATCTCCTCGGCGAGCGCGACCACGGCGTCGCGGCCGTGCGTACGCGCGTACCGCTCCGGCGAGCCGGCCATCGCCGCGGTCAGCCACCCGCCGTTGCGCCCGGACGCGCCGTAGCCGCACAGCGCCTTCTCGAGGACCGCGATCCGCAGGCTCGGATCGGCCTTGGCGAGGTAGTACGCCGTCCACAGTCCGGTCAGCCCGCCGCCGACGATCGCCACGTCGACACGGTGGTCGTGCGTGAGCGGAGGACGTGTGGGTGCGGTGCGCCCGAGGCTGTCCATCCAGTACGAGATCCGGCCGTTGACGCGTGGGCCTTCGGCGCCCGACGTGCTCAGAGCACGACCGCCTTGCCGCTGACCCGTACACGCGACGTATCGGGGCTCAGGTTCACGTGGATCAGGCTCGGACGCCCCATGTCGACGCCCTGCTCGATCGAGAATGCGGCGTCGGAGGCGACGAGCCCGTGGTGGGCGAGGTAGGCGCCGAAGGCGGCGGCCGCGGCCCCGGTCGCGGGGTCCTCGAAGACGCCGCCGACCGGGAACGGGTTGCGCGACTGGAACGTGCCGAAGTGGTCGGGCCAGACGAGCTGGAGCGTCGTCAGGTCCGCCTCGCGCATGAGGGCCGCCAGCCGCGGCAGGTCGTACGACAGCCGGGCGAGCCGTACGCGGGTTCGGGTCACGAGCACGAGGTGCCAGACACCGGCGTTCGCGCGCGAGAGCGGATAGCGCGAGTCGAGGTCGTCGCGGGACCAGCCCAGCGCGTCGAGCACGTCGTCGACGAGATCGGCGTCGGCCGGCTCGACCTGCGGCTCCACGCTGGTCAGCGTGGCCCAGAGCCGGCCGTCGCGCTCGACGGTGTCGACCGCGATCTCGCCCGCCGGCGTGTGGAACGCCAGCGGCCCGGGACCGATCCGATCGGCGAGCGCGACCGCGGTGGCCACGGTGGCGTGCCCGCAGAACGCGACCTCGGACGCCGGAGCGAAGTAGCGCACGTCGTACGTCCGACCGTCGCCGTCGCGCGGGACCAGGAAGGCCGTCTCGGAGTAGCCGACATCCGCAGCCGTCGCGCGCATCTCGTCAGCGCTCATGCCGGTGGCGTCGAGCACGACCCCCGCAGGGTTGCCGCCGGCGGGGTCGTCGGAGAACGCGGTGTAGCGCAGGATCTCGGCCATGGGATCACGCTAGCGCGCGGCGACGCCGGGGCTACGGGTGTCGCCCGAGGAAGGCCACGAGCTGCTCGGTCGGCGACGCGTCGGGGCCGACCTCGACCTCGGTGCCGATCTGGCCGCTGGTGCGCATGAGGTCGCCGAGCGTGTCGGTGCGGCGGCGGACCCACGCGATGTCGGCGTCGGGGATCGTGTCGTCGACGCCGAGGGCGCGGGCGAGGTCCCACCCGTGGACGACGAAGTCGAAGCTCAGGAACCCGTCGACCATCGCCTCGAATGTCGTCGCCCCGAAGATCGGACTCTCGTACGGGGTGCCTGCCACCTCCGGGTCGCGCAGGTCGGCGAGGACGGTGCCGGTGGCGTGGTCGTACGCGGCGCGGAGGCCGTCGCTCGGCGCCGGGGGGATCGTGCGTCCGACCAACGACTCGAACAGACCCTGGGTGTCGACGACGTGCTGCACCAGCGCCCGGACCGACCAGTCCTCGCACGGCGTCGGGTTGTCCCACGCGTCGTCGGGCACGCCCCGCAGGGTCGCGCCGAACCGCTCACGCAGGCGGGCGTAGCGGTCGGCGGGAGTCTCGTCAGTCATGGCTCCGACCGTAGGGAAAGGCGCAGACACTCCCCCTCAACGCGGGACGTGCGCCATCCAGTCGGGCGGCACGCGCCCGGCCGGCCCTGGTGACGGCTGGTCCGCGGGGTGCGAGGTCGGGGGTGCGAGGTCCGGGCCCGTTGCGAGGGTCTCGTCCTGGTAGTCGTAGAACCAGTCCTCCCCCGGCTCGAACGACTGCACGTAGCGGTGGCCGGTCGCCTTCCAGTGGGCGGTCGCATGACGGGCTGGTGAGGAGTCGCAGCACCCGACGTGCCCGCATTGCGCGCAGCGGCGAAGGTGGAACCACCAGCCCCGCGGGTCAGCGGTTTCGCACTCGACGCATCCCGGCCCGCTCGGCGTCACGTCCACGTCGATCCCCTCGGTCATCAGATCGCCCTCCCGTCGGCGCAGCGGTCCCGCCAGGTTACGCCGGAGGACGCCGCCGGGCCCGCCGAAGCCGTGCCACCATGGACGGTATGGCACCGGAGCAGCCTCACGACGCCCACGAGCCGCACGATGCGCCGACCACGGCGCCGTACGTGCCCGAAGTCGACGGGCGAGAGACCGAGGAGTTCGTCGAGCGCTGGTCGTACGGCAACCCGGAGGCCCCGCACACCATCGTCGAGTTCGGTGACTTCGAGTGCCCGTACTGCGGCGCCGCGAAGCCCGTCCTGCACGACCTCATCTCAGGCTCCGACGGCGAGGTGCGCCTGGTGTGGCGGCACTTCCCGCTCTACACGGTGCACCCGTTCGCGTTGACCGCCGCGCTCGCCGCCGAGGCCGCCGGGCAGCAGGGCGCGTTCTGGCCGATGGCCGGACTGCTGTTCAAGCACCAGGACCGGCTCGACGACGCCTCGATCCTCGCGTACGGCGAGCAGCTCGACCTCGACACCAGCACGCTGGTCGGCGACGCCGCGCAGGTGTACGCCGACGCGGTCCGTCGCGACTACGCCGACGGGATCGCGCTCGGGGTGCACGGCACGCCGACGCTGTTCCTCGACGGCGAGCCGTACCTCGACGGGGTCACCGTGCCCGACCTGCGCAAGGCGCTCGGCCTGTCACGCCGGGGATCGCCACGGTCCGTCCGGTAGCGGCGGCGGGCCGTCCTCCTCATCCGGCGAGCACAACGACATGCGCTCGCCGAAGAACCTGAGGATCACGGCGCCGACCAGTCCCGACGCGAGCGAGCCGACGAGGATGCCGATCTTCGCCTCGTTGCGCAGCGCCTCGTCGGCAAACGCGAGCTCGCTGACGAACAGCGCGATCGTGAACCCGATGCCGCACAGGAACGCGCCCCCGATCAGGTGGCCGTACCGGACCCGCCCGGGCAGCGTGCCGAGTCCGGTCTGCAGCGCGATCGCCGCACCTGCCACGACGCCGAGCGCCTTGCCGACGAACAGGCCGAGCACCACGCCGAGCGTGACGGGACTGCCGAGCGCATCACTGAGCGCGTCACCGCTGAGAACGATGCCGGCATTGGCGAGTCCGAACGCGGGGACGACGAGGTACGAGCTGAGCGGGTGCAGCGCGTCCTGGAGGCGGTCGGCGGTCGGCACGGCGGAGCGTACGGCACTGACGGCCAGCCGCGAGCGCGTCGCGTCCCGGTCCTCGATCAGCGCCCGCCCATAGAACATCAGCCGCAGCCGCACCTCCTCCGTACGCGAGCTGTGGCGGACGGGGACGCTCAGGCCGACCGCGACGCCGGCGAGGGTCGGGTGCAGTCCTGACTCAAGGACGGCCAGCCACAGCGCGACCCCGACGAAAAGGTACGGGGCGACCTGCCAGATGCCCACCCACCGCATCGCGACGAGCAGAGCGACGAGCGCCGCGCTGATCGCGAGCGCCGTGAACGAGACGTCGTCGGAGTAGAAGATGCCGAGCAGCGCGATCGCGCCGATGTCGTCGAAGATCGCGAGCGTCAGCAAGAACACGCGCAGCTGGTCCGGGCACCGGGGGCCGACCAGCGCCAGGACGCCAACGACGAATGCGGTGTCGGTCGACATCGGGACGCCCCAGCCGTCGAAGTCCGCACCGGAGGGGTTGACGAGGATGAAGAGCAGGATCGGGATCGCCAGGCCGCCGACCGCGCCGAACAGCGGCACCGACGCCGCGCGGAAGCTCCGCAGCTCGCCGACAGTCAACTCGCGGTTGACCTCGAGGCCGACGACGAGGAAGAAGATCGCCATCGCGCCGTCGTTGATCCAGTGGTGCAGCGAGAGGTCGATGCTCCCGTCGCCGATCGCAATGCTGGCCGGCGTCGACCAGAACTCCTCGTACGAGTGGCCCGCGACGTTGGCCCAGACCAGCGCGGCCGCGGACAGCGCGAGCAGCAGCATCGCTCCGCCGGACTCGGTCGAGAGATAGCGTCGAAGGCCTGCCGACAGCCGGGGGTACGGCACGACGACGTGGGGCTTGGGGCCCGGCCTCGTCGGGACTCCGGTGGGGATCGGATCGTTCACGCGTCAAGCCTCGCAGAGCAGGCGCGGCGGCGAGTCCGTACGGGCGCGCGTGCCGCGATCTGGACGTTGGCGCGATCTGTCCCTGCACCTGGCGGTTATCGCGTGGCGCACTGTCGGTCCCGCTCCGTAACGTCGGCTCGTGACCACCTCTACGGACGACACCGACACCAGCACGACCTCGCACGCCGCACGCGACCTCTCCTTCGCCGCACTCGTCGTGACCGTGGTGCTGTGGGCCTCGGCGTTCGTCGGGATCCGCGCGATCGGCGAGACCTTCTCACCCGGAGCACTCTCGCTCGGCCGGCTGCTCGTCGCCGCTCTCGCCCTCTCGGTCCTGTTCGTCCCGCGACAGCTCTCCGCGACCCGCCGCGAGGCGATGCCCCGCGGACGCACGGCGTGGCTGATCCTCGGCTACGGCGTCCTGTGGTTCGGCGCCTACAACATCGCGCTCAACGCCGGCGAGCGCCACATCGACGCCGGCACGGCAGCGATGCTCGTCCAGCTCGGGCCCATCATCATCGCCGTGATCGCCGGCCTGTTCCTCGGCGAGGGCTTCCCCCGCACCCTCGTGCTCGGGCTCGCGGTCGCGTTCTCCGGCGTCGCCCTGATCGCCCTAGGCGGCGACGGCTCTGGCAACGAGCTCGTCGGCGTCGTGCTCTGCGTGCTGGCCGCCGTCCTGTACGCCGCGGGCGTGCTGCTGCAGAAGCCGGTGATGGGCAGCGTCAGCCCGCTGCTGGTCACCTGGCTCGGCTGCGTCATCGGCGTGGTGGTGTGCCTGCCGTTCGTCGGCCAGCTCGTGGCCGAGGCGCGCGACGCCTCGACGGGCGCGATCCTCGGCGTGGCCTATCTCGGGCTGTTCCCGACGGCGCTGGCGTTCACGACGTGGGCATACGCGCTGCGACGCGTCGGCGCAGGGCCCGCCAGCGCGACGACGTACGCCGCCCCTGCGACCGCGATCCTGCTGTCCTGGCTGTTCCTGTCGGAGGTCCCGACCGCACTCGGGTTCACTGGCGGAGTGCTCTGCCTCCTCGGCGTCGCGATCACGCGGATGCGCCGCCGCGCCCCCCGCTGAGCAGCCCCTCGGACGCCGCAGGTCAGACCAGCAGTCCAGCGACCAGTCGTGCGAGCACCTCGGAGCACTCGTCCTTCACGCGTGGACGGTCCTCAGGCGCCGCGGCGGCGAGCGCCATGCCGCAGCCTCCGAGCATGGTGAACGTGATCGCCGCCGTCGTCGCGATCGGCAGCGGCGGAAGTCTCCCCGCCGAGACGAGGGCCGTGATGATCTGCTCGATCAGGCCCGCGGCGTACTGCTCCTCGCACGCCTTCCACTCCTCCCAACCGAGCGCGATCGGCCCCTGCCGAAGCACGATCTCGGCGTAGTCGGAGTCGACCGCGTGGTCGAGGTAGGCGTTCATCGCCGCCAGCGCGCCTGCAACCGGGTCCTCGTGCACGAGGTAGGCCTCGCGGATCGCCGCCATGCCGTCGGTCTCGGTGCGCTCGAGGACGGCGCGATAGAGGTCCTGCTTGTCCTTGAAGTGGTGGTAGACCGCGCCTCGGGTCACCTGCGCCGCCGATGCCACCTCGGACAGGGCGGTCTTGGCGAATCCTCGCTCGGCGAACAGGCCCGCGGCCGTCGTGAGCAACGCCTCACGCGTCTCATCGGAGTACTGCTCGCGCCTGCTGCGGGGACGTGACATACTCCCAGGATAAGACATACACTGTGTATGTGACCGACGCAGAGAACGTCACAAGCACTGCGTCGGTCGACCTTGATCTTCATGGGAGGAGACCCAGATGACGAGCTCCACGACCACCCGCTCCGCCTGGGAGCGGACCACCCAGCGCCAACGCGCTCTCCGCACCCTGACCTCGTCCGTCGAGAAGGACCCGGCCACGCTGCAGGACGCCGTGCGCCGCGCGAGGACGCAGACCTTCGGCTCGCTCGAGACGCTGCTGCTCGAGGCGCACGCCCAGTGGGTGCGGACCTTCGACGCGCGACTCGACACGCTGATGGAGAACGGGGCGTACGGCGACCAGGAGGCCGTCGACGCCCTGTGGACCCAGACCGCGACGGCGCTCCCGGGCACTGCGCGCGTGCTCGACGCCTACGCTGACCATCCCGAGCTGGTGCGGGCCCACGCGCAGCACGTCCGGCGGACCCGCCGCTCGATGGCGACCGAGCTGCCCTCGCGGTGGACGCTCCCGACGACGGTACGGCGCGGCAGCGAGCAGTGCGGTTGGCGCCGACGCGCGATGTCCCTCCTGCCGCACTAGCCGGGACGTCATACGGATCGTGGGTCAGAACCCCCGATTCGTATGACGTCCGGTGGGGGCGAGCGCGGCGGGGCCCAGCCGCCGCAGGCTCAGTGCACGTCGCTGAGCTTGTCGGGATTGCGGACGATGTCGACGGCTGCCACCCGGCCGCCGACCACCACGAACGACGTCACCAACCACGCACCCGTCGCGTCACACATGACGATGCCGTAGGACCCGTTGACGAGGACGGGGCGCACCTCGAGGGGTGGACGTCGGAGGAACCCGAACAGGATGCGGGCTACCTGTTCCGCTCCGTGCTGGATGTCACGCACGGCCGGAACCTTGCCGCCGCCGTCGGAGCGCATCACGACGTCCGGGTCAAGCAGGCTGACGAGCGCCGCGAGATCGCCGCCCGCACACGCCGCGACGAACGCCGTGACGACCTTGCGCTGCTCGTGGACCGACGGGGTTGCCCTCGGAGCCCGCTCGCGGACGTCCTTGCGAGCCCGTGCGGCGAGCTGCCGGACGGCGGCGGGTGAGCGTCCGACCACGTCGGCCACGTCGTCGAAGGACATCCCGAACACGTCGTGCAGCAGGTAGGCAACCCGCTGGGCCGGAGACAGTCGCTCGAGGACGACGAGCAGCGCGATGCTCAGCGACTCGTCGAGCGTGACGCGGTCGGCCGGGTCGGCCGGTGGCGGCGCGACGAACGGCGGAAGGGGCTCGACCACCGGCTCCGGCAGCCACGTCCCGACGTACTGCTCACGGCGGACCCGCGCGCTCCCCAGGTGGTCGAGCGCCAGGTGCGCGACCACGGTCGTCGCCCACGCCCGAAGGTCGTCGATGGCCTCGGAGTCCGCGCACTGCAGTCGCAGCCACGCCTCCTGGACGCAGTCCTCCGCGGCCGCGCGCGAACCCGTCACCGCGTACGCCACGCGCTCGAGGTGGGCGCGATGCGTCTCGAAGTCGGCGGCGAGGTCGTCGAGGGTCATGCGTACCGACGCTCGAGCCATGACTCGAAGCCGACCTTGCCCCGGGCGTACGGGTCGACCGACGTCAGCGCACCGTCGTGAAGCGCCCGCCCGGTCTTGCCCCAGAACGGGATGCGGAGCGGCACGCGGCCGCGTCCGGAAGCGCGGCGCCACGCCCGCCCGAGGTCGCGCAGCGACACGACCTCGGGACCGACGACCTCGAGCGTGCGCCCCTCGCCCGTGCCCTCGGCGACCCCGGCGACCACGTCGGCGAGATCGTCCACGTCGACGGGCTGCAGCGGCATCGACGACGACGGACGCAGCCCGACCTTTGCAGCGGCGCCGAAGACCATGTCGAGGAACCCGTGGAACTGCGTCGCCCGGACCACCGTCCACGGCACGGACCCGGAGCGTACGACGCCTTCTTGGGCGACCTTGGCGCGGTAGTAGCCGAACGACGGCACGAGGTCGCACCCGACGATCGAGATCGCGATGTGGTGTCCGACGCCGGCGGCAGCCTCTGCATCCAGCAGCCGGCGCGACCCGTCGACGAGGACCGCCTGAGCGGCCTTGCCCTGCCCGTTGCTCGCGTCGACGACTGCGTCGCAGCCCGCGAGCGCCTCTCGCAGCCCCTCACCCGTGCTCAGGTCGACGGGGAAGTCGGCGCTCGAGCGGCTCAGCGCCCGCGCCTCGTGTCCTCGCGAGGCCAGGGCCTCGCAGACCTGTGCACCCAGCATGCCGGTGCCTCCGGCGACGGCGACTCTCATGACGCGCTCCTTCCGTGCGGTGTCGTCTCTGCGAGAAAGACGACGCAGGCCACGAGAACGTGACATCTGCTCACTCGGGCGGCGTCTCCGGGAGGCCGAGCAGCGTGAACAGCCGGGTGTCGAGGAACGTCGAGATGTTGGTGACCATGCCGTCTCGGACGTCGAGGGCGTACAACGCCCACGGAACGTAGCCCCCCTCGGGCGCGGCTCGCCACTGCGCCAACCCCGGGGAGCCGTTGAGGGTGAGGCGGACCACCCGCGACCCCCGGCACTCCGCCCCGGGCCCGAGCATCCAGGTCCGGATGTCGTCACGGCCCTGGAGCCACATCTCGTACGGCGGCATGCTCTGGGTCGCGTCCTCGCGCAGTAGCGTGACGAGGGTGTCGATGTCGTACGCCTCGAAGGCGTCGACGTACTTGTCGAGGAGCTCCTGCTGATCCTCGTCGAGCGGGTCGAAGCCCTCACCCGATTCGCCCTGCGCGTCGGCGAGGGTCGCACGGGCCCGCTGGAGGGCACTGTTGACCGAGGCGACGGTGGTGTCGAGGAGCTCGGAGACCTCGGCGGCCTTCCAGCGGAGCACCTCGCGAAGCACGAGCACGGCACGTTGGCGCGGCGGGAGATATTGCAGGGCCGCCACGAACGCGAGCCGGATGGACTCCCTGCCGGCGGCGATCTCCGCAGGGTCCGCCGAGTCGGGGAGGATCCGCTCGTCGGCCATCGGCTCCATCCACGCCTCGTTTACGCGCTGGGCTGCGAGGGAGTCGACGACCGGCTGCCACGCGGTCGCGGACAGGTCCATCGGGCGAGCGCGGCGCTGACCGGAGCCGAGCGAGTCCATGCAGACGTTGGTGGCGATGCGGTAGAGCCACGAACGCAGGGAGGACCGCCCCTCGAACTTGTCGAGGCTCCGCCACGCGCGGACCATCGTCTCCTGCACGGCGTCTTCAGCATCGAACGCTGAGCCGAGCATGCGGTAGCAGTATCCGGTGAGCTCGCGTCGATGTCCTTCGAGATCAAGCTCAGTCGTCGCAACGGCCGTCATGGTGCCCCCTCGGCACGTGGCAGCAGCGGATCTCGCTGCACGCCTCAGGAAACCGTACGCATCCGACAGTTCTCTCGACAACGGTCTTGAACGCGCCGCCCTGAGCAGCTGGCGCCCGTGACCGAAAGCGGACACAGGCGTAGCCATGTGATGCAGGTCACCCTACCGTCTAGTTGAAACGTTCCAACGTTCCGCAACGAAGGAAGCCATCGTGGCCGTTCGTCCCCGCCCCCTCGTCCTCCTCGCCGCCGCGGCGATGGTGGTCGGCCTCCAGGCCCCCACCGCCCCCGCATCCGGTGCCTCTGCTTACGGCGCCTCACCCGCCACCGCCTCCGCCGCGCCGCCGACGGTCGGCGCGCTGCGGGTCAACAGCACCGAGAATCCGCTCGGCATCGACGGTGCAGCCCCGCGTCTGGGCTGGCAGCTCGACGCAGCGCGCCGCGCCGTCACCCAGTCCGCCTACCAGGTCCGCGTCGCGAGCAGCCGGTCCCGCCTCTCCGACCCGGACGTCTGGGACAGCGGCAAGACCAGCTCGCGCGAGTCGGTCGAGGTCGCGTACGGGGGCCCGACGCTCGCGTCGCAGACCCGGTACGTGTGGTCGGTCCGCGTCTGGGACGACGCCGGTGCCGCCTCTGCGTGGAGCGAGCCCGCGACCTTCGAGACGGGCGTGCTCGACGCCGACGAGTGGACCGCGTCGTGGATCGGCGCTCCGAGCGAGGAGCTCGGACCCGAGTGGACCGACTACGCGATCGAGTTCACGGCCTCGAAGATCACCGGCGCACTCGGCGTCTACTTCCGTGGACGCGACACCGAGCACGCGTACATGTGGCAGCTCAGCCAGGCCGACAAGTCCCTGCGTCCGCACGTGAAGGACGGCGCCTACCGCGTGCTGCCCGCGACGGCGCTCCCCGCGGGCTTCGACTTCGCTGCTGAGCACCGCTACCGCATCGAGGTCGACGGCACGACGATCCGTACGTCGGTCGATGGCACGCTCCTCGACGAGCGGACCGACGCGACGTTCGCCGGACCCGGCTCGGTCGGCTTCCGTACCAGCGGGCCGGAGACCGGCCGCGTCCACGACGTCGTCGTGACCGCGAAGGACGGCACCGCGCTCGTCGACACCACCTTCCCCGCCGGCGACCGTTCGTTCGCCGCGGGCACCGTCGCAGGCGGAGCGCTCACCGTCGACGCCGCCGGGCCCGAGGCGTGGCTGCGCCGCGACGACCCGGTGCCGCTGCTGCGCAAGGAGTTCGCGCTCGCCGACAAGGACGTCGAACGCGCCCGCGTCTACTCGTCAGCGCGTGGCGTCTACCGCCTGCGCCTCAACGGGGAGCGCGTCGGCGACGACGAGCTCGCGCCCGGCTGGACGGCGTACGACAAGCGCATCGACTCCCAGACCTACGACGTCACCGACCTCGTGCGCCGCGGCGACAACGCCTTCGGCGCCGAGATCGCGAGCGGCTGGTACACCGGCAAGATCGCGATGTTCGGGGCGAACACGTACGGCACCGACACCTCGCTGATCGCGCAGCTGCGCGTCGACTACACCGACGGCACGTCCACGACGGTCGGCACCGACGGCACGTGGAGCACCACCGACGGGCCGGTCCGCGAGGCCGACTTCCTCGACGGCGAGTCGTACGACCGCCGTCGCGCCGACGCGATCGGCGACTGGGACGAGGCGTCGTACGAGGCCGACGGCTGGTCGGACGTCGTGACGCGCAACGAGCCGAAGGACACGCTCGAGCCGCAGACCACCACACCGGTCCGCGTCACGCAGGAGCTCACCGACGCCAAGCGCCTCGACTCGCCGACCGAGGGGGTCCACCTGTACGACCTGGGGCAGAACATGGTCGGCCACGTCCGCGTCACGCTCGACGGCGCGAAGGGCGACACGGTCAAGATCCGGCATGGCGAGGTCCTCAACCCCGACGGCACGCTCTACACCGCCAACCTGCGCAGCGCGAAGGCCACCGACTACTACACGCTCGGCTCGGACGGGCCCGAGACGTACGAGCCGGCGTTCACGTTCCACGGGTTCCGCTACGTCGAGATCAGCGGCGTCGACGCGGCGCCGGACGCCGAGGACCTCGTGGGCGTCGTCGTCGGCACGGACGGTGAGCTCACGTCCTCGCTCGACACGTCGTCCGACCTCGTCGACCAGCTCCACCGCAACATCGTGTGGGGCATGCGCGGCAACTTCCTCTCGATCCCGACCGACACCCCGGCGCGCGACGAGCGGATGGGCTGGACCGGCGACATCAACGTGTTTGCCCGTACGGCCGTGTACGACATGGACGCGCAGGCGTTCCTCGACAAGTGGCTGCAGGACCTGCGCGACACGCAGCGCGCGAACGGCTCGCTGCCGGGCGTCGCACCGATCGTGCCCGGCCGCTTCGACGGCGGGTACGAGTCGGCCGGCTGGATGGACGCGGGCGTGCACGTGCCGTGGACGCTCTGGCAGGCGTACGGCGACCTCGACGTCGTCCGTGAGAACTGGACGATGATGCGCAAGTACGTCGACTTCCTCGCGGCGGACTCGACGAACCACATCCGCTCGGCCGGCGGCTACCTCGACTGGCTGAACCTCGACGACCCGACGCCGGCCGACGTGCTGGACACCGCGTTCGTCGCCAAGAGCACCCGCGAGCTCGCGCAGATGGCCGAGGCGATCGGCAAGGACGCCGACGCGGCCGAGCTGCAGGACCGGTACGAGGCGATCCGCGCCGCGTACCAGGACGCGTTCATCAACGCCGACGGGACGGTCAAGGGCGACAGCCAGACCTCGTACATCCTCACGCTGATGAACGACCTCGAGCCGGCCGACCGGCGCGACGCGGTGGTCGACCAGTTCGTCGAGACGCTGGAGCGGCGCGACTACCACCTGTCGACCGGGTTCCTCGGCGTCGACGGGCTGCTGCCGGCGCTCACCAAGGCCGGGCGTACGGACATCGCGTACCGGCTGCTGCAGAACGAGGACTACCCGTCCTGGGGGTACGAGATCGGCAAGGGCGCGACCACGATCTGGGAGCGCTGGAACTCGATCAACCCTGACGGCACGTTCAACGACGTGGGCATGAACTCGTTCAACCACTACGCGTACGGCGCGGTCGGCGAGTGGATGTACCGCACGATGGCGGGCGTGTCCGCGCTCGAGCCGGGCTATCGCAAGGTGCTCGTGGCGCCAGAGCCCGGCGACGGGATCGACCACGCGGCGTTCTCGGTCCAGACCCGCTACGGCAAGGTCCGCAGCGCGTGGAAGAAGGTGGCCGGCGGGCTCGACCTCGAGGTGTCGGTGCCGGAGAACGCGACGGCGGAGGTCCGGGTGCCGACGGAGAGCCGCTGGGCGGTGACCGAGGGCGGCGCGGCCGCGGAGTCCGCCGAAGGGGTGAGGTTCGTCCGGTTCGAGGACGGCCACGCCGTGTACGAGGTCGGGTCGGGCGACTACGCGTTCGGGATCGACCGTGCGCTCGGTGAGCTCGGCGAGGCCGCGGTCGACGTCGACGTGCTGGCCGGGCAGGTCGACGCGCTGGCGACGAAGGGCAAGCTCACGGCGCTTCTCAAGCGGCACCTGCAGGGCGAGGTCGCCACGCTGGACCGACAGGTCGAGCAGGCGCGGGCAGCCCGAGCTGCCGGTGACCGCGACGGCGCTGCCGCTCGGACGCACCAGGCGCTGGCGACCGTGTCCGCACTCGAGCTGTGGGTCGACCTGCAGCGCGTGCTGCGACTCGTCGACAAGCCGACCGCCGCTGCGCTGAAAGCCACGCTGGGTCGGATCGACGCGCACCTGTCGGCTGCCTCCGGCGTGATCGTCGGCGCGGTCGCCAAGGCGGCGCCGGAGGGGACGGTGCACCTCGCCGGTGACACCGTCCGGGTGGCGGTGACGCTGGAGAACACCGGCCCGAAGACGCTGCCGAACGTCGCGAGCACGCTGACGTCGACGTCGGGCTGGTCCGTGAAGGCGGTCGGTGGACGACCGGGATCGGTCGGTGCCGGCAAGACGTTGACGCACCTGTACGACGTGAAGGTCCCGGCCGGCACTCCGGTCGGCACCGAGGCTCTGGCGGGTACGGTCTCCTACCGGCAGAGCTGGGGCACGGCCACGCTCCCGGTCGCGGCGGACGTCGTCGTGTCGCCGACGCTCACGCTCGACTCCGCGTCGGTCACGCCGGGGACGGCGACGGCCGGGGACGAGGTCACGGTGACCGCGGTCGTGCGCAACCACAGCGCGCGGGCGGCCTCGGGTGAGCTGACGGTGTCGGGTCCGGGTGTCACGTCGCCCGCGCCGACGGCGTACTCCGTGCCCGCAGGCGCGACGGCCGAGGTCCCTGTAGCGGTGGCGGTGCCGACGACGGTGACCGCTGGACCGTTCGCGTTGACGGTGTCGACTGGAGCGACCGAGGCGGAGAAGGCGACGGCGTCGCTGGGGGTCACGCTCGCGACGCCGCCGCAGGGCGCGGTCGACCACGTGGACGTCGGGCTCGCCTCGTCGGAGCAGGCGCACCGCCTGACGGCGTCGCAGCAATCCGGCACGAACGTCGAGGCGGGGCTGACCCGGCGCTACGCGCACTCCTCGTACCCGGGCGGCTGGTTCGAGATGGACCTCGCCGTCCCTGCGGGGAAGGCGTTCGTGCTGCGGGCGATCGAGACGTACGACGGCGCGCGTCGCAAGACGTACGACATCGTCGTCGACGGGGAGGTCGTGCACGCGCACGACGCGCGACGTACGGAGGACGGTGCGGGCACGCAGACGTACCAGGTCCTCGTCGACCGTCCGGACCTCACGGCCGACGGCGTGGTGCGCGTCCGGTTCCAGGACACGGGGGCCGACTACGACCCGTCGATCGCGGACGTGTGGTCGCTGCCCGTGTCGTGACGCCGTTCGTACGGAGGGTCCCCGAGCCACCCGGCCCGGGGACCCTCCCCCGTTCTCCCCCGGGTCACTCTCTGCGCCTCGCGGGTCACTCCCGTCCCGCCCCGGGTCGGCGCTGACCCGGGGCGGCCAGAAAGGGACCCGGGGCGGTCAGATGAGGTCGCGGCGGACGGCCCAGACGACGGCCTCGATCGGGGTCGAGACGTCCAGCGCCGAGCACACCGTACGGAGCCGCCGGCGCACCGTCCGCTCCGACAGGAGCATCCGCCGCCCGACTGCCTCCACAGTCAGCCCCTGGGCGACCAGCGCAAGCAGCGTGAGGTCGTCGTGGTCAAGCGGCCCCGGTGGTGCGGTACGCCGCTGGTGACCGCCGCGTGTCATCGTTCCCCCCGTCCCCCTCATCGCCTGCTACCTCCTCGGGACCAACCGCTCGAGCTGGGTGACGTGCTCGGGTTGGAGCTCGTCGAGGGTACGGACGCCGAGCAGGCGCATGGTCCGCTCGATCTGGGTGGAGAGGATCTCGATGGTCTTGTCGACGCCCTCGCGCCCGCCAGCCATGAGTCCGTACAGGTAGGCGCGGCCGATCATTGTGAAGTTCGCGCCCTGCGCCACGGCCGCGACGATGTCGGCGCCGGACATGATGCCGGTGTCGAGGTGGATCTCGGTCGCACCGCCGACCTCGCGGGCCACCTCGGGCAGCAGGTGGAACGGCACCGGCGCACGGTCGAGCTGGCGGCCGCCGTGGTTGGACAGCACGATCGCGTCGACGCCGAGCTCGGCGAGCCGCGAGGCGTCCTCGATGCTCTGCACGCCCTTGACGACGAGCTTGCCCTTCCACTGCTGCTTGATCCAGGCGAGGTCGTCGAACGTGACCGTCGGGTCGAACATCGTGTCAAGGAGCTCGGCGACCGTGCCCGACCAGCGGTCGAGCGAGGCGAACGCGAGCGGCTCGGTGGTGAGGAAGTTGATCCACCACGCCGGCCGCGGGATCGCGTTGACGACCGTACGAGGCGTGAGGGTCGGCGGGATCGTCATCCCGTTGCGGGTGTCGCGCAGCCGTGCGCCTGCGACGGGGACGTCGACGGTGACGACGAGTGCCTCGTACCCGGCGGCGGCCGCGCGGTCGACCAGCGCCATCGACCGATCGCGGTCCTTCCACATGTACAGCTGGAACCAGTTGCGCCCGTGCGGGTTGGCGTCGCGGACGTCCTCGATCGAGGCGGTACCCATCGTCGACAGCGCGAACGGGATGCCTGCCGCGCCGGCGGCGGACGCGCCCGCGTACTCGCCCTCGGACTGCATCATCCGCGTGAACCCGGTCGGCGCGATCCCGAACGGCAGCGCCGACGTGGACCCGAGGACGGTGCGCGAGGTGTCGACCGTCGAGACGTCGCGCAGGATCCGCGGGTGGAAGGTCACGTCGCGGAACGCCTGGCGGGCACGGGCGAGCGACAGCTCCTCTTCGGCGGCGCCATCGGTGTAGTCGAAAGCGGCCTTCGGGGTACGACGCTTCGCGATCGCCCGCAGGTCCTCGATGGTCAGCGCGGCGGCGAGGCGACGCTCCTTCGGGGACAGCGTCGGCTTCTTGAACTTCAGCAGCGGCCGGAGGTCGCGAGGGCGGGGGGCGCGGCGTTCCATCAGAAGACCTTTCGAAGAGTGGTGCGGTGGAGCGGGCGAGGCAGGTAGTGCTGCTGGTCGAGCGTCGCGCCGACGAGCGCGCGAAGCGCGTCGAGGTCTCCCTCGACGCCGCCGAGGGTACGGGCCTGGACGAGCGCGTTGCCCAAGGCCGTGGCCTCGACGGGACCGGCGAGGACCTCCAGGCCGGAGCGGTCGGCGGTGAGCTGGCAGAGCAGCGTGTTGAGCGCTCCGCCCCCCACAATCTGGATCCGTCGCACGCGACGCCCGGCCAGGTCGGCGGCACGGTGGATCGTCGTCGCGAACGCCTCGGCGAGGCTCTCGAGGATCGTGCGCGCCATCTCGGCGCGACCCTCCGGCGCAGGCAGCCCGTGCTCGGCGGCGTACGCCCGGACGCGCGCAGGCACGTCCCCTGGTGCGAGGAAGCGCGGGTCGTCGACGTCGAAGAGCATCGGCGCCTCGGCATCGCCCGCGGCAGCGAGAAGGCCCGCGAAGTCGAGGGACCGCCCGTCCTCGCGCTCCCACGTACGGACGGACTCGCTGAGCAGCCACAGGCCCATCACGTTGTGGAGAAAACGGATCCGCCCGTCGACGCCGCCCTCGTTGGTGAAGCCAGCCAGCCGTGCGTCCTCGGTGAGCACCGGGCGCTCGAGCTCCAGACCGGCAAGCCCCCACGTGCCGCAGGAGACGTACGCGTCGTCGGGTCCGAGCACGGTGCCGGCGACGGCGGACGCGGTGTCGTGCGAGCCCACCGTCGTGACCGTCAGGTCGTGGCCGCCGAGCTCCTCGCGCACGTGCGGCAGCAGCCCGCCGAGCGTGGTGCCGGGCGGCGTGAGCGGCGGCAGGATCCCCGACGAGAAGCCGAGCGTCGCCGCCAGGTCCGTGTCCCATCCGCCGGTGGAGACGTCGAGCAGACCGGTCGTCGAGGCGTTGGTGACCTCCGCGCCGACGTGCCCGTTCAGCCAGTGGCCGATCAGGTCGGGTACGAGCAGAAGCGTGTCTGCGCGCTCCAGGTGGTCGCCGTCGGCGGCCAGCTGGAAGACGGTGTTGAACGGCAGGTGCTGGAGCCCGTTGCGGGCGTACAGCGCCGCCGGGTCGACCGCGGCATGGACCTGCTCCACCGCGGCGAGGTTGCGCGCGTCGCGGTAGTGGAACGGCGTCGACACCATCCGGCCGTCGCGCATCAGCGCATAGTCGACCGCCCAGCTGTCGACCGCGAGGCCGACGAGCTCGGGCGTGGTCCGCACCGCGGAGCGCAGACCGGTGACGATCTCCCGGAACAGGCCGACCACGTCCCAGTGGAGGCCGTCGGGCAGCCGTACGGGGGTGTTGACGAAGCGGTGCACGACCTCGAGCCGCACACCGCCGAGGCCGACCTCGGCGACCACCACACGTCCGCTGGTGGCACCGAGGTCGACCGCTGCGACACGGAGAGGTTCAGTCATGCCCGCCTCAGCGCAGGAACGCGGCAGCGACGCCTGCGTCGACGGGGATGTGCAGCCCGGTCGTGTGGCTCAGTTCCGCGCTGCAGAGGACGAAGACCGCGTTGGCGATGTTCGACGGCAGCACCTCGCGCTTGAGGATCGTGCGCTGCGCGTAGAACTTGCCGAGATCCTTCTCCTCCACGCCGTAGACCGCGGCACGGTTGGCGCCCCAGCCGCTGGCGAAGATGCCGGAGCCCTGGACGACGCCGTCGGGGTTCACGCCGTTGACCTTGATGCCGTGCTCGCCGAGCTCGGCGGCCAGCAGCCGCACCTGGTGGGCCTGGTCCGCCTTGGCCGCGCCGTACGCGACGTTGTTCGGGCCGGCGAAGATCGCGTTCTTCGAGGAGATGTAGACGATGTCGCCGCCCATCTGCTGCGCGATCATCACCTTGGCGGTGGCCTGCGAGACGAGGAACGAGCCCTTCGCCATGACGTCGTGCTGGAGGTCCCAGTCCTTCTCGGTGGTCTCGAGCAGCGAGCGCGAGAGCGAGAGGCCGGCGTTGTTGACGACGAGGTCGACACCGCCGAAGGCGAGCACCGCCGCGTCGACGGCCGCCTGGACAGCAGCGGCATCGGACACGTCGACCTGGACGCCGACCGCGACGTCAGTGCTGCCGATCTCAGCTGCTGCCGCCTGCGCCTTCTCCAGTGACAGGTCGGCGATGACGACGCAGGCGCCCTCGGCGGCCAGCTTCTCCGCCGTGGCGCGCCCGATGCCGGACGCGGCGCCGGTGACGAGCGCGACGCGGGTGGCCAGCGGCTTCGGCTTCGGCATGCGCTGGAGCTTGGCCTCCTCCAGCGCCCAGTACTCGATGCGGAACTTCTCCGACTCGTCGATCGGCGCGTACGTCGAGAGGCCCTCGGCCCCGCGCATCACGTTGATCGCGTTGATGTAGAACTCGCCGGCGACGCGCGCGGTCTGCTTGTCCTTGCCGAAGCTGAACATGCCGACGCCGGGCACGAGCACGATCAGCGGGTCGGCGCCACGGATGGCGGGGCTGTCCGAGACCGCGTTGCGGTCGTAGTAGGCCTGGTAGTCCTCGCGGTAGGACACCGCGAGCTCCGTCAGACGCGCGATCGAGTCCTCGACCGACGCGTCCGCGGGGAGGTCGAGCACGAGCGGCTTGACCTTCGTACGGAGGAAGTGGTCCGGGCACGACGTGCCGAGCTCGGCGAGCCGCGGGTGCTCGGCGTGCGCGAGGAAGTCGAGCACGACGTCGGAGTCCGTGAAGTGGCCGACCATCGGCCGGTCCTGCGAGGCGATCCCGCGGATCGTCGGTGCCAGCGCGGCGGCCTTCGTACGACGCTCGTCCTCGGGCAGCGCGGCGTACCCGTCGAGGGCGGGTCCGAAGGGCTCGGCCTTGCTGTGCTCCTCGATGTACGAGGCCGCGGTGCGGATGATCCACAGCGAGTTCTGCTCGGCCTCCTCGGAGGTGTCGCCCCAGGCGGTGATGCCGTGGCCGCCGAGGATGCATCCGATGGCCTGCGGGTTCTTGGCCTTGATCTCGGCGATGTCGAGGCCGAGCTGGAATCCGGGACGACGCCACGGGACCCAGACGACCTTGTCGCCGAAGATCGTGTCCGTGAGCGCCTCGCCGTCGACGGCGGTCGCGATCGCGATGCCGGAGTCGGGGTGGAGGTGGTCGACGTGCGCGGCGTCGACGAGTCCGTGCATCGCGGTGTCGATCGACGGGGCGGCACCGCCCTTGCCGTGCAGGCAGTAGTCGAACGCCGCGACCATCTCGTCCTCGCGGTCGACGCCCGGATAGACGCCGACGAGCGCGCGCATGCGATCGAGGCGCAGGACGGCGAGACCGGACTCCTTGAGGGTGCCGAGGTCGCCCCCGGAGCCCTTCACCCACAGCAGCTCGACGGCCTCGCCCGTGACCGGGTCGGTCTCGGTTCCCTTGGCCGAGGTGTTGCCGCCGGCGTAGTTGGTGTTCCGCGGATCGGCGCCGAGGCGGTTCGAACGCTCGATCAGCGCCTTCGCGGTGCCAGTCGTAGAAGGTTCAGTCGTGGACATGGTCATCAGCTCCATCCGGCCTGGGTCCCGCCGACCCGCTCGGCCTCGATCTGGTCCTGGTAGCCGCTGGCGAGGTAGGCCTGCATCGGGTTCGCCGGCAGGCCCTGCGTCTCACGCCATGCGGCGAGGTCGGCGCGCACGTCGGTGTAGAAGGCGTCCATGAAGATCTCGTTCGCGAGCAGGACGTCGCCGTCCTCCTGGGCCACGGTCAGCGCCGCAGTGTCCACGAGCAGCGCACGCGCCGTCATCTCCTGGACGTTGAGCACCGAGCGGATCTGGCCCGGGATCTTCTTCTCGATGTTGTGACACTGGTCGAGCATGAAGGCGGTGTCGCCGTCGTTGCCGTAACCGCCGCCGCGGATGACCTCGAAGAGGATGCGGAACAGCTGGTACGGGTCGGCCGCACCGACGATCAGGTCGTCGTCGGCATAGAAGCGCGAGTTGAAGTCGAACGAGCCGAGCTTCCCCAACCGCAGCAGCTGCGCGACGATGAACTCGATGTTCGTGCCCGGCGCGTGGTGGCCGGTGTCGAGGCAGACGACGGCGTTGTCACCAAGAGCCGCGACCTGCGTGTACGCCGTACCCCAGTCCGGCACGTCCGTGTGGTAGAAGGACGGCTCGAAGAACTTGTACTCGAGCACGAGGCGCTGCTCGTCGGACATCCGCGCATAGATCGCCGCGAGCGACTCGGCGAGACGGTCCTGGCGTCCACGCATGTCGGCCTGGCCGGGGTAGTTGCTGCCCTCGGCGAGCCAGATCTTGAGGTCGCGCGAGCCGGTCTCGTTCATCACGTCGATGCACGCGAAGTGGTGGTCGATCGCCTTCTGGCGGATCTTGGCATCGGTGTGCGTCAGGGCGCCGAGCTTGTAGTCGTCGTCCTGGAAGGTGTTGCTGTTGATCGTGCCGAGAGCGATGCCCTGGTCCTCGGCGAACCGGCGCAGCGCGGCGTAGTCGTCGACCTCGTCCCACGGGATGTGCAGCGCGACTCGAGGCGCGAGTCCGGTGAAGCGGTGGACGGTCGCCGCGTCGGCGACCTTCTCCTCGGGCGTACGAGGCGTGCCGGGCGTGCCGAAGACCTTGAAGCGGGTGCCGGAGTTGCCGTAGGCCCACGACGGGACCTCGATCTCCTGCTCCGCGAGCCGCGACGAGATGTCAGCGAAGTTCGTCATGTCAGTTGCTCTCTCCATGCGTACGGGTCTCGTACGCGGTCGGGGCGGCCGCCTCGCGCGGGGCGGCCAGCTGGTCCTCGAGGTGGAAGATCTCCTCCAGCTCGAGGAAACCTTCGTCTGGGGCTCCGTCGAGGTCCTCGAAGAGCTCGGCCATCTCGGACTGCCAGCGACGGTTCACGTCGGTGGCGGCCATCCGTGCTTGAGCATCCTCGAGCGACTCGGTCTCGAGGTAGCCGATCAACAACCCGTCGGGCCGGAGGAACAGCGAGTAGTTGTGCCAGCCGGCGGCGTACAGGGCCTCGAGCATCTCGGGCCACACTGCAGCGTGCCGGCGCTTGTACTCGTCGATCCGGTCGGGCCGGACCTGCAGCTGGAAGCAGACGCGTCGCATCGTTCCTCCGAGATCTGGTGTGTGTCGTGCGGGTGGTGGTCCCGGCCTCCCCAGGCCGCCGGGGAGGCCGGGAACCACGTCTTGGGTCGACGACTCAGAAGTTGAAGTCGTCGATGTTGTCCTTGTTGAACTCGAGCGGCTCGCCGAGCACGACGACGCCGTCGGCGCCGACGGTGTACTCGCCGAGCTTGCCGGCCTCGAAGGTGTCGCCTTCCTTGCCCTCGATGTCGCCCTCGATGAGCGCCTTCGAGGCGAACGCGGTGAGGTAGCCGAGGTCCTCGGGGCTCCACAGCGCGAACGAGCCGACGGTGCCGTTCTTGACGTACTCACGCATCTGGTCCGGGGTGCCGAGACCGGTCAGCGCGACCTTGCCCTTGTACTGCGAGTCCGACAGGTAGCGGGCCGCAGCGGCGATGCCGACCGTGGTCGGGGAGACGATGCCCTTGAGGTCCGAGTGCTTCTGGAGCAGCGCGGCCGTCTTGTCGAACGACGTCTGGTCGTCGTCGTCGCCGTAGACGGTCTCGACGAGCTCGATGTTCGGGTGGTTCGCCTTGAGCTCCTCCTCCATGAGGCGGATCCACTCGTTCTGGTTCGTCGCGTTCGCCGACGCCGAGAGGACGGCGATCTTGCCCTGGTCGCCGATGGCCTTGGCGATGAGCTCGACCTGCTTGGAGGCGATGCCCTTCGCGTCGGCCTGGCTCACGAAGAGATCGCGGTACTCCGGATCGGTGTCGGAGTCGAAGGTGACGACCTTGGTCCCGGCGTCACGCGCCTCCTGCAGCGCGTCGCCGATGGCCTTGGGGTCGTTCGCCGAGATGGCGATCGCGCCGGTGCCCTGCTGGGTCAGCGTGTTGATGTAGCTGACCTGCGAGTCGGGGGTGGCCTCGGACGGGCCGACCTCCTTGAAGGTGCCCTCGAACTCCTTGACAGCCGCCTCGCCGCCCGTGGAGGACGCGTCGAAGTAGGGGTTGCCGAGGTTCTTCGGGAGGAAGGTCACCGACAGGTCGCCGTTGCCGCCGTCGCCGGAGCCGCCCTCGTCGTCGCTTCCGCCGCAGGCCGTGAGCACCAGGCTCAGGCCGAGCACGGCGGCGACGGCCGGGACGAACCGGGCGACGCCACGTCGCCTCGTCGTTGCTGTGGTCATCGGGATTCTCTCTCTCGTTCGCCGACCGGTGAGTCCGTGTCGGGGAGGGTGTTGCCGGTCTTGGTCGTTGATGACTGCGGTTCGGGGGCGCCACGCCGTCGTCGCCTGCTGCTGACCCAGCCGAGGGCGCTGGAGCCCACGACCGAGACGACCAGCAGCAGGCCGGTGACGATGTTGATGACGTCGGCGGTCTGGTCGGCAAGGCGCAATGCGCTGCCGATCGCCCCGATGAGGAGCACGCCGGCGATCACGCCGGGCAGTGCACCTCGTCCGCCGAAGATCGAGACTCCACCGAGAAGGACCGCGGCGATGACCTGCAGCTCCATCCCGTTGGCGTTGTCGCCGCGGGCACTGCCGTAGCGCAGCGTGTAGTAGATGCCGGCCAGCGCGGACACCACGCCGGTCAGCACGAACAAGATGAGCTTGGTCCGCTCGACACGGATGCCCGAGAACCGTGCTGCGCCCTCGTTGAGACCGATGGCGTAGACACCACGTCCAAAGGCGGTGAAGTGGAGAAGCAGGATGAAGAGGATCGCGAGCACCGCGAACGGGATCATGATCGACGGGATGTCGGACTCGCCGATGCGACCGCGCGCCCAGTCGGTCCAGGCGTCGGGGAAGTCGGTGACCGCCGTCGTCCCGAGCAGGCCGACCGCGACACCGCGGTAGAGCGCGAGCGTGCCGATCGTGACCGCGAGCGACGGGAGTCCGACGACGGTCACCAGGAAGCCGTTGAACGCACCGCAGAGAACGCCGACCAGCAGCGCCGCCACCGCCGCGACGAGGATCGGGGTGCCCTTGTCGTACAGGACGCCGAACGAGACGCTCGCCAGCGCGACGGTGCTCGCGACGGAGAGGTCGATCTCGCCGGTGATGATCACCAGCGTCATAGGCAGCGCGATCAGCAGGATCGGCGCGACGTCGAGAAGCAGGTACGTGATGGTGATCGGCCGGTCGAAGAACGGCACGGTCGCCGACGCGTACAGATAGACGGCGACCAGGGCCGCCCACACCGCGACGTCACGGTTGAGGAGGGCGCGCTGCCACAGCGGCCTCTGGTGGTCGCGGTAAGTCCGGGTGCCCTGCTGCGCCGGGGCGTCGGAGGGGTGGAGGAGGCTGGTCATGCGGCATCCCTCTCTGCGAGCAGCTTCTTGTGCTGACGCTCGCGAAGCACCTTGTCGAGGACGATCGCAGCGATGATGAGGAGACCGACCACCGCGCGCTGCCAGAAGTCCTGGATACCGAGGATCGGGAGGCCGCGGTTGATCGTCATGAGCAGGTACGCGCCGACCGCCGCGCCGAAGATCGTGCCGCTGCCGCCGAAGATCGCAACGCCACCGATGACGGCAGCACCCACAGCCTCGAACTCGATGCCGAGACCGGCGCCGGAGCTGATCGTGCCGTAGCGCGCGACGTACAGGACGCCCGCGAGCCCCGCGAGGCCGCCGGACGCGGCGAACGCGAGGAGCGTGCGCTTGGTCTTCTTGAGGCCGTACAGGGTGGCGGCGTCGGGATCCGACCCGATCGCGTACATCTCGCGGCCGCCGCGGGTGCGCCCCATCAGGTACGCGGCGATGCCGAGGACGACGAACGAGATCCAGGCCAGCGACGGGATGCCCAGGATCGACGACGTGCCGAACGAGAGCAGGTCGCGTGGGATGTCGGAGGCGTTGATCCGGTCCGAGCCGGCCCACGACATCATGATGCCGCGGTAGATGTAGAGCGTGCCGAGCGTGATGACGAGCGCCGGCACCTTCGCGAAGGCGACGAGCGCGCCGTTGATCAGGCCGAGCCCGACGCCGAGCAGGACCGCGAGCAGCAGGACGACCACGATCGGCAGCCCGGTGTCGACGAACATCCGCCCGGTCGCGTACGCCACGAGCCCGAGGATCGAGCCGACGGACAGGTCGACGTTGCGGGTGATGATGACGATCGCCTGGCCGACCGCGAGGACCACAAGGATCGACGGCGTCAGGAAGAGGTCGCGCCACCCGTCCTTGCTGAACAGGAACGACGGGTTGATGGCGGTGGTGACCGCGAGGACCACGAGGAACGCCATGATGACGCCGGTCTCGCGGGCCTGGAGGATCTTGCGGACCCGGGCGCCTGCGGACGGCTTCGGCGTCGTGGGGGCCGTGGGGGCTGCGGTGCTCATGCGGACGCTCCCTTGGTGTTCGTCGCCGCGGCGGTGTTGGTCGCGGCAAACATGACGGCCTCGGGGGTCGCCTCGTCGCGGCTCAGCTCTGCGGTGATGCGCCCCTCGTGGACGACCACGACCCGGTCTGCCATCCCGAGGACCTCGGGGAGCTCCGACGAGATCATCACGACAGCCAGGCCTTCGCCGGCGAGGGTCGACAGCAGCCGGTGCACCTCTGCCTTGGTGCCGACATCGATGCCGCGCGTGGGCTCGTCGACGATCAGCACGTCAGGCGCGGTGCTCAGCCACTTCGCGAGGACGACCTTCTGCTGGTTGCCACCGCTCAGGGTGCCCGCGAGGGTGTCGAGCGTGCTCGTCTTGACCTCGAGCCGCGCCGCCCACTCGCGAGCCGTGGCGCTCTCGGCGCGCGACGAGAGCAGACCGCCGCGGCTCAGGCGCCGGCGGATCGCCATCGTGATGTTGCGCGTGATGGTCGACTCGAGGACGAGCCCGTGCTTGCGGCGATCCTCGGGTACGAGCGCGAGACCCAGGCGGATGGCCGCGGCCGGGTCGCTCGCCGGCACGGCCTTGCCGTTGACCTTGACCGCGCCGGAGTCGTACGGGTCGACACCGAAGGCGGCCTGCATGATCTCGCTGCGCCCGGCGCCGACGAGACCGGCCAGTCCGACGATCTCGCCGCGGCGGACCTGGAGGTCGATGTCGTGGAAGACGCCCGCGCGGCTGAGTCCCTCGATCTCGAAGACGACCTCGCCGATCTCGGCTGCCTGCTTCGGGTAGAGGTTGCCGACCTCGCGTCCGACCAACCGGCGGACGACGTCGTCGATGGTGACGTCCTCGATGCGGTCGGTCGAGATGTACGAGCCGTCCCGCATCACCGTGATGGTGTCGCAGAGCGCGAAGACCTCGTCGAAGCGGTGCGAGATGAACACGAGCGCGCGGCCCTCGTCGCGCAGCGAGCGGGCGATCGTCATCAGCCGGTCGACCTCGATGCCGGACAGCGCCGCCGTGGGCTCGTCCATGATGAGGACGCGGGCGTCGAGGGAGATGGCCTTGGCGATCTCGATAATCTGCTGGTCGGCGATCGAGAGCCCATCAGCGGGACGCTCGGGATCGATGGCGACGCCGAGCCGTGCGAACAGCGCACGTGCCTCGGTGTCCATCGCCTTGCGGTCGATGCGGCCGAAGCGGTTGCGGGGCTGCCGGCCCATGAAGAGGTTCTCGGTGACGCTGAGGTCAGGGAAGAGCGTCGGCTCCTGATAGATGACCGCGACGCCCGCGTCCTTGGCCTCGGCTGTCGTACGGAAGTCGACCGACTCGCCGAACAGCTCGTACGAGCCGGAGTCCGCACGGTAGAGGCCGGCGATGATCTTGACCATCGTCGACTTGCCAGCGCCGTTCTCCCCGACCAGCGCGTGGATCGACCCCGTGGTGACGGTCAGGCTGCCCGAGCGCAGGGCGACCACCTGCCCGAAGGTCTTCGAGACGTCGCGCAGTGCGAGCGCGACCGTCCCGGGGGGAGCTGTGGCCATCGACTTCCTCACCGACTTCCGTACACACGCCGTTCACAGAGGCCGTGTTTGAATCGTTTCAATTAACGTGGCGTTCACAACGTATATGAGCCCGCTCACAGGGTCAAGCGCGACTTTGAAACGATTCAGTGGCAGACTGCACACACCGTGCGACAGACTGCTTCGCGCACATCCCTGCGACACGAGGAGACGTCGTGGCCGAGTCACCCACTGCGCCCACGCCCGCGTCCAGCCTGCGCGACGTCGCCGCACTCGCCGGCGTCTCGGTCGGCACCGTCTCAAATGTCCTGAATCATCCTACGAAGGTCTCCGCGCAGACCGCCGAGAGGGTCTTCGCCGCGATCCAGCAGCTCGGGTTCGTCCGCAACGAGGCCGCTCGCCAGCTCCGCCAGGGCCACAGCCGCTCGGTCGGCCTCATCGTGCTCGACATCCGCAACCCGTTCTTCACCGACGTCGCCCAGGGGGTCGAGGACGAGGTCACGGCGCGCTCGCGCAGCGTGCTCCTCGCGAACTGCGCCGAGGACGCCGCCCGTGAGAGCGCGTACCTCGACCTCTTCGAGGAGCAGCGGGTCGACGGCCTCCTGATCTCCCCGGTCGGCGACGTGCTCGAGCGCCTCGACCGGCTGCGCGCTCGCGGGATGGCCGTGATCCTCGTCGACCGCCTCGCGTCGACGGAGTCGTACAGCTCGGTCTCCGTCGACGACGTCCAGGGCGGCCACCTCGCGACGGAGCACCTGCTGTCCATCGGGCGTCGCCGCCTCACGTTCGTCGGCGCCTCGACCGACATCGAGCAGGTGCGCGACCGTCTCGAGGGTGCGACCCAGGCGGTGGCCGAGGTCGCGGGCGCCACCCTCGAGCACCGTGAGATCGCCGGGATGAACGTCGCTCCGGCGCTGGTCGAGGGCGAGCGCATCGTGGCCCTGCCGCCCAGCGAACGACCCGACGCCGTGTTCGCCGCCAACGACCTCATCGCCATGGGGATGCTGCAGGCGTTCACGCTCGGCGGGCTCCGGGTGCCCGACGACGTCGCGCTCATCGGCTACGACGACATCGACTACGCGGCGTCGGCGGCGATCCCGCTGTCGTCGATCCGGCAGCCGTCGCGCGAGATGGGGCGCCGAGCCGCCGAGCTGCTGCTGGCCGAGATCGAGGCGGGTGGTCGCGGGGACCACCAGCACATCGTCTTCGCCCCCGAGCTGGTCGCCCGCGCCTCGACCCTGGGCTGACTCACTGCCGTCCACCTTTACGATGTGACGCCTTGTCCACCGAATCCGCGCCGCGAAAGGTGGGTAAGGCGTCACATCGCGGGGGCGTCGTACGGGATGCGGACCGTGAACCGCGTATCGCCGGGCTCGGACTCCACCGTGAGGTCACCAGCGTCGCGTCGATCAGCTCGTGCACGTCGGTACGGACGAACGGCGCGCGGTCGAGCTGCGAGTACTGCTTGGCGGCGTCGACCAACGTGGAGACCTGCGTCGTCGCAATCCTCGATGCCGGTCATCTGCGGCATGCGATGGTCGGCGAGGATCACCGCGACCTCCTCACCGCGCAGCCGCAGCTCCTTGAGCGCCTCGAGCGCACGGGCGCCGGACTCCGCACGGACGATGCGGTACGTCTCGCCGTACCGGCGCCGCACGCGGTCGGCCGTGCCCGTGCTCAGGTGTTGTCGTCGCCGTGCTCGGGGGCGGCTTTCAGCTCGAGGCTGATCTGGTCGGCGTCGAGCATCGCGAGCGCCTCCGACAGCGCTGCCGAGCTGTACGTCCCGAGCGAGCGTGCGCGCAGGAGGGCGGCACGCTCGGCCGCGATGGTGTGGAGCCGCAGCTCACGGACCTCGTCGCGGATGCGCGCGGACTCCGCGGCCTCCTCCTCGTCGCCCGCGACCTCGCGCCGCAGCGTCGCGCGCACGCGGCGGAGGACCTCGTCGTCGTACGGCGTCCCGTCCCGGCGTCGGAGGTCCGCAGAGTCCAGAAGCGTCGAGGCAGCCCGGTTCATCTCGCCCTCCAGCTGCATGAGGTCGGGGTCGCGCCCACCGGCCTCGTCGCTCGCGAGCCCCAGCATCCGCACCGCCCACGGGAGCGTGCTGCCTTGGACGAGGAGGGTGCCCGCGGCGACGACGAACGCGACGAGCACGAGCGTCGCCCGTTCGGGGGTGTCGTGCGGAAGCGACTGCGCGGCGGCAAGTGTGACGACGCCACGCATCCCGGCCCAGACGAGGACCACGCCTTCGCGCCAGCCGAGCGGGACGGCGGTCAGGTAGTCGACATCGGCGAGGGCGCGTCCGATACGGCGTCGTATGTGCTGCTCGTGAGCGCCCCCGCGCGGGGCGACCTCGCCCTGGTCGAGGCGCTCCTGCAGCCCTTCCACTTTCTGGCGGTACTCCGATGCGTTGCGGCGCTTGCGGCGCACCGACAGCAGGAGCGGGAGGACGTACGCCGACCGGATCATGAGGATGATCGCGCCGGCGGCGAACCCGACCACCAACGCGTTCGCTGGACTGTCGTGTGCGTCCTGCACGTCCTCGAGGACGCCGTACAGCTCCAGGCCCATGAGCAGGAAGACACCACCCTCGAGGAGCAGCTCGATCGTGCGCCAGTTCGACGTCTCGTACAGCCGGTCCTGCGGACTCAGGTACTTCGGCGAGCCCCGGCCGGTGACCAGACCTGCGGCGACGGCGGCAACGAGCCCGGAGGCGCCGAAGTGCTCTGCGGGGACGTACGCCACGAAGGGCACGACGAAGGAGATCGCCGTGCTCAGCGGGGCCTCGGTGATCCGGCGCCTCACGACGAGGTTGAGCCAGCCCACGAGCACGCCGATGGCGACGGCGGCAAGGACGGCCCACACGAAGTCGGCGGCGACGCCCCACACCGACACCGAGGCTGCGGTCGCCGCGATCGCCGAGCGCAGCAGCACGAGCGCGGACGCGTCGTTGAGCAGGCTCTCGCCCTCGAGCACCGTGACCACCCGCGGTGAGACCCCGAGCCGACGCACGATCGACGTCGCGACCGCGTCGGTGGGGCTGACGATGGCGCCGAGCGCGATCCCGGTCGACAGCTCGATGCCGGGGATGACCGCGCGGAAGAACAGGCCGAGGACGACCGCGCTGATCAGGACGAGGATCACCGACAGCCCGCTGATCGCCGTGAAGTCACGACGGAAGTCCATCGCCGGCATCGACACGGCGGTCGAGTAGAGCAACGGCGGGAGGACGCCGGCGAGCAGGACCTCCGGCGAGATCTCGATCGCGGGGACGAACGGGAGGAGGCTGATCGCGACGCCGACGAGCACGAGCAGGAGCGGGGCTGCGACTCCAACCCGGGGCGAGAGAACGGTGACCGCGACGATGCACACGATCGCTGCGATGCCGACGAGCAGATAGTCCACGCGCGCTCCTTCGTGCGGTCAGCTCAGCCCATCATCCCTGCTTCTCGGCATCACCTCACGTTTGCCAAGCATCGATGCACAGCCGATGCACGAAGGTGCGCGCCGTCGAGTGTTCACCGCGCGTTCGCGCCAGCGTAGGGATGCGGTCGCTCCAGATTCCTAGCGTGCCAGCGTCCGCTCTTCGACGACGCCAGGAGACCATCGTGCCCCCACTGCTGCCGTTCCTCAGCCCGTCCTCCGGCTCGCCATGCGCGTCGGGGCGCGCCGCCCTCACCTGCCGCATGCGCTGCGGCGACGCGTGCGCCCACGACGCACCCAACACGTCCGACAACGCGTACTTCGGTGACGTCGCCACCGCGATGTCGCGCCGCGGCCTGCTGCGCGCCGGGGCGGTCGTCGGTGTCGGCGCTGCCGCCGCCGGCCTCTCGCTCGGCACCGCGGCACCTGCTGCCGCCACGCCGTCCGTCTCCGCAGGAGCCGGCACGAAGAGCTCCGGCCACGGCGGCGCGAGCGGCAAGGGCCTCGACTTCGTACCGGTCGACCCGAACACGCTCGACCAGGTCACCGTCCCGCCGGGCTACGCGCAGGCGGTGGTGATGGCGTGGGGCGACCCGCTCTTCAAGGGCGTCCCCGCCTTCGACGTCGACCGCCAGAACGCGGCCGCGCAACGCAAGCAGTTCGGCTTCAACAACGACTTCCTGGGGCTGCTCCCCCTCGGCCGCGGCCAGCACCTCATGGTCGTGAACCACGAGTACACCAGCGAGCAGATGATGCACCGCGGGTACGACGCCGCCAACCCGACGCGCGAGCAGGTCGAGATCGGCTGGGCGGCGCACGGGCTGAGCGTCGTCGTCGTCGAGGAGGAGCGCGGTACGGGCGCGCTCAGGCCGGTGCTCGGCCACCGCCTCAACCGCCGGTTCCACACCCAGACCGCGTTCGAGCTGACCGGTCCCGTCGCGGGCCACCCGCTCGTACGGACAAAGGCCGACCCGCGGGGGCGTACGGCCCTCGGCACGCTCAACAACTGCGGCGGCGGCCTCACCCCGTGGGGAACGTGGCTCACGGCCGAGGAGAACGTCAACCAGTACTTCGCGAACGGCGCGACCGTCACCGACCCCGTCACGCTCGCCCGCCTCAAGCGGTACGGGGCCGCGGGCGGCGCGACGGAGCGCAAGTGGGAGCGGTTCGACGACCGCTTCGACGTGGCCAAGGAGCCGAACGAGATCAACCGGTTCGGCTGGGTCGTCGAGGTCGACCCGTACGACCCGACGTCGACGCCGAAGAAGCGCACCGCTCTCGGCCGCTTCAAGCACGAGGCCGCCGAGCCGCGGATCACCGACGACGGCCGCGTCGCGATGTACATGGGTGACGACGAGCGTTTCGACTACCTCTACAAGTTCGTCTCCTCCGGCACGGTGGCGCGCGGCGACAACGACTCCGCGCGCCGCCGCAACCGCGACGTTCTCGACAGCGGCACGCTCTACGTCGCGCGCTTCCTCGGCAACTCCTCTCAGGCCGAGATCGACGGCACGGGCGCGCTGCCGAGCGACGGCGCGTTCGACGGCGTGGGCGTCTGGGTGCCACTGGTCAGCGGGACGACCTCGTACGTCAAGGGCATGACCGCCGAGGAGGTCCTGCTGTTCACGCGCCAGGCCGCCGACCTCGTCGGGGCCACCAAGATGGACCGCCCCGAGGACGTCCAGCCCAGCCCCCGTACGGGCAAGGTGTACGTCGCGCTGACCAACAACAGCAACCGTGGCGCGGCCGGCCAGGCGGTCGCCGACGAGGTCAACCCGCGCCACGCCAACAAGCACGGACACGTCCTCGAGCTCACCGAGCACGACGACGACGCAGCGGCGACCTCGTTCAGCTGGAACCTGCTGCTCGTGTGCGGCGACCCGAAGGACCCGACCACCTACTGGGGCGGCTTCGACGCGCGGCGCGTTTCACCGATCTCGTGCCCAGACAACGTCGCGTTCGACCCGCACGGCAACCTGTGGATCTCCACCGACGGCAACGCCCTCGGCTCGCACGACGGGCTGTTCGCAGTGCCGCTCGACGGCGATCGCCGCGGCCAGGTCAAGCAGTTCCTCACGGTGCCGGTCGGCGCGGAGACGTGCGGCCCGTGGATCGACGAGGACCGGGTGATGGTGTGCGTGCAGCACCCGGGCGAGAAGGACGGCGCGAGCGTCGATGCTCCGGCGTCGCGGTGGCCGGACGGTCCGGGCTCGGTGCCGCGTCCTGCCGTCGTCGCCGCGTGGCGCACCCGCCGCTGACGTCCCGCGCGCGGGGTGTGCCGGTTCCGCGGCGGCTAGCATGGCCGCCGTGATGCCGACACGCCCCGCGAAGCCGATCGACGCGGGCATGGTCCTTGTCGGGCCCGACCTCCTCCTCCAGGGCAGCGAAGACTTCTACCCCGAGGAGCAGCCGGTCCGCGAGGTGACCGTCCCGGCGTTCCGCATCGACCCTTGTGCGGTGACCAACGCGCAGTTCCGCCGTTTCGTCAAGGCCACCGGCCACGTCACGGTCGCCGAGCGGGCCCCTGACCTGCGTGAGTTCCCCGGGGCCGACCCGGCCGCGCTGGTGCCCGGATCCTTGGTCTTCACCCCGACCGAGGGCCCCGTCCCGCTCGACGACTGGCAGCGCTGGTGGCGCTGGCAGCCCGGCGCCGACTGGCGCCATCCGGAGGGTCCCGGCAGCACGCTCGACGGCCGCGAGAAGCACCCCGTCGTCCACGTCGCGTACGAGGACGCCGTCGCGTACGTCCACTGGGCCGGCAAACGGCTGCCGACCGAGGAGGAGTGGGAGCTCGCGGCCCGCGGCGGGTTGGTCGGCGCCCGCTACGCGTGGGGCGACGAGTTCATGCCGAAGGGCCGCGTCATGGCCAACACCTGGCACGGCGAGTTCCCGTGGCGCAACGACCTCCCGAAGAAGCGCGGGATGACCCAGCCGGTCGGGAGCTACCCTCCGAACGGCTACGGCCTGTTCGACATGACCGGCAACACGTGGGAGTGGACGGGCACGCCGTGGTCGCAGACCCACGAGGGCGAGGTCGCGCCGCCGTCGTGCTGCGCGCCGGCAGCTCCGCTCGACGAGGGCACGCGCATGGTCACGAAGGGCGGGTCGCACCTGTGCGCGCCGTCGTACTGCCACCGTTACCGACCAGCCGCGCGCCAGGGTCACGGCGTACGGAGCTCGACAGGACACGTCGGCTTCCGCTGCGCGGCCGACGCCTGAGCCGAGCGCGTCCGCTCAGCCGACGCCGATCAGGCTCACGCTCAGCGCGAACCCCAGGACCACCGGGAAGGCGCTGAGCACGCCCAGCCGTATGAACGCGGTCGGGATGAGGTGCGCCACGATGTCGGCGATCACGACGCCCCCTGCCAGCGACAGGACACCGGCGACCACGTTGGGTCCGCCGAGGTCGAGCAGCAGGTCCGCGACCACGGCACTGAGCCCGCCGTACCCGACGAGCGCGATCCACGTCCGCATCACGTGCGCGCCGCTGGCCCCACCGTCGACGAGCAGCGCGGTGCCGACGACGGCCTCGGGGACGCCGCAGAGGAAGACCGCGACGACGACCGCGGCGGTGATGCCGTGCCCGTGCAGCGCCCCGACGATGATCACCGCCTCGGCAGCGACCGCGAGCAGGAGCGTCGCGAAGCGGTGCTCGATCTCGGGCGGTGCCTGCCGGGTGTCGGCGATCGCGGCACCTAGCCCCCGCTGCAGCATCAGGGTCGTGGCCAGCGCGACCCCGGCGAGCATCCCCCCGGCGATGACCAGCTCGCGACCAGCGTGGTCCGCCGCCTCGATGATGAGCTCGAACGACACCGCCCCGAGCAGCGCGCCAGCACCGATCCCGGCACCGACGGCGACCCACGACGGCCTCGGCGGGCGCCACAGTGCGAGCACCCCGCCGAGGACGAACGACGACGCGGCGACAACGCCCCACAGCAGCGCACTCAGCATGAGAGCGACGCTCCCACATCACGCCACCGTGTGGGAATCTCCCGCGCGACCTTTGCCGTACGCCCCCTACCAAAGGTGGGGCCGTCGCTCGACCTCCGGCCGATGCGCCATGAGCCTGGAGGCAGCGAGACTGAGGGGGTGACGCTCTCACTCGCGGGTTTCCTCCTGGTGATGGCGCTGGTCGACGGCACCAGCATCGGGACCCTCGTCATCCCCATCTGGCTCGTGCTGGTGACCCGGCGGGGCGAGCTCGGGCGGGTCCTGGCCTACCTCCTCACCATCGCCGCCTTCTACCTCGTCCTCGGGCTCGCACTCGCCGCGGGCGCGTATGCCGTCGGGCCGGCGATCGTCGACGCGCTCGACTCCGTCGTGGGCGATGTGGTGGTGATCGCGGCGGGTGCTCTGCTGGTCTGGCTCAGCTATCGGGTCGATCCGAAGGCCAAGGCGAAGCGCGGCGAGGATCCAGAGTCGACCGCTCGTCGCTGGCACGAGCGCATCGCCGCGGCTCTGGGCACCCGCCGCGGCATCGTCGTCCTTGCTCTTGCCGCCGGTGCGGTCGAGGCCGCAAGCATGCTCCCCTACCTCGCGGCGATCGGCGCACTCACGGCCGCCGACCTGGGCGCGGCCACGACGATCGCGACGCTCGTCGTGTACTGCCTCGTGATGATCACGCCCGCACTCGTCATCCTCGCGCTCCGGATCGTGGCGGCGCGCTGGGTCGACGCGCCGCTGCGTCGCTTCGGCACGTGGGCCGAGCGTGGTGCGGGCTCGGCGACGGCGTGGCTCCTCGGCATCATCGGCGTGCTCCTGATCCTGAACGGGGTCGGTGCGCTCGTCTCGCGCTGACCTGGCCGGCGCGACGCTGGTCCCCCGTGGCTCTCGCACCCACGTGTCCGTAGCCTTTTGCGCATGGAGCCCACCGAGGACCCGGCACGGCGGATGCGCGTGTCCGACGCCGAACGCGAGCACGTCGCCGAGATCCTGCGCGCGGCCGCCGGCGACGGGCGCATCGACGCCGACGAGCTCGACGAGCGGCTCGGCGCCGCCTACACGGCCCGCACGGTCGCCGACCTCGTCCCGCTGACCGCCGACCTGCCGGATGCGCCGCCCTTCGCGCAGGCCCTCCCGGTCCGCCCCGCGCAGCCGGCGCAGCACGTGAATGCGGTCGTGCCGGCCGGCCCCGCACGCGAACGTGGGGTGGCGATCATGAGCGGCTTCGAGCGGCGCGGGGACTGGCTGGTCCCGCAGCACCTGACCGTCACCGCCGTGATGGGCGGCGCGCTCATCGACACCCGGCGCGCCCGGTTCAGCGCACCCGAGGTCGTCATCACCGTCAACGCGATCATGGGTGGCGCCGAGGTCGTAGTCGCCCCGACGACCCGCGTCGTGATGGACGGCATCGGGATCATGGGCGGCTTCGGTGGTCCGACCGACGACAGCGAGGTCGGGCCGAACTCGCCGACAGTACGGGTCCGCGGGGTCGCGATCTGGGGCGGAGTCTCGGTGCGCCGCGGCACGCTCGACGAGCGTTGAGCAATCGACCGGCGTTCTTCGCTCAGCGTTAATCGGTTGACCCGGCATGGCATCCTGGATGGGCGATGAAGAACTGACACCGACTCCGCTCGCGTCCGAGGCCACGTGCCCGGCGAGCCCCTCCGGACCCCACGAGGTTCCTCGGTGTCTTCTTCTGCTCATCCCCCCGCCGCTTCGCTCGCCGCCGCGACCAGCCGCGCGCTCGTCGCCCGCGGCATCACCGTCGCGTACGGGCTGCGCACCGTCCTCGACCGCGTCGCCCTGACCGCGTCTCCCGGTGAGCGCCTCGGGCTCGTCGGCGAGAACGGCGCCGGCAAGTCGACGCTGCTGCGTGTGCTCGCCGGGATCCAGGCGCCCGACGACGGCACGGTCACGCGTCCCGCGCATGTGACATACCTCGGCCAGGTCCCCGACCTCCCCGACGACGGCACGATCCGCGATGCGGCCGACGCCGCGCTCGCCGACTTCCGCACTCTCGAGACGCGGATGCGCGCGCTCGAGCACGCGATGACCGACGGTGACGAGGCGGTGCTCGAGGAGTACGGCGACGTCCTCGACGAGTACGAGCGGCGCGACGGCTGGTCGGCGGACGCGCGGGCAGCACGCGCCCTCGCCGGACTCGGGCTCGGCGACCTCCCTTCGGACCGACAACTCTCGACCCTCTCGGGCGGGCAACGCTCGCGGCTCGCGCTCGCGCTGGCGCTGGTCGTGTCGGCGGACCTGATGCTTCTCGACGAGCCGACGAACCACCTCGACGACGCGGCGGTGGACTACCTGGAGCGCGCGCTCGCCGAGCAGCACGGCGCGGTCGTCGTGGTCTCGCACGACCGTGCCTTCCTCGACGCGACCTGCACCGGCATCCTCGACCTCGACCCGACCCTCCACGTCGCGCCGGACGGCACCACGTCGACCGGTCCGGCCCGCTACACCGGCGACTACACGGCGTACCTCGACGCGAAGGCGTCCGCCCGCGTGCGTTGGGCGCAGGCGCGCGACGCGTGGGAGACCGCGTACGCGGAGGCGAAGGCGGTCGTGACCAACGGCAGCCGGCAGGTCGGGCACCAGGGCTACCGTGCGCCGCGCGACAACGACAAGTTCATCGGCCACTTCCTCGGCGAGCGCAAGGACGCCGCGGTGTCGAGGCGGGTCCGCGATGCCGAGAACCGGCTCGCGCGGCTCGCGGACCACCCGGTTCAACCGCCGCCGGAGAAGCGGGCGTTCACCGGACTCGTCGACGCCGCACCCGCCGACGGCGTGCTCGTCTCCGTCCGCGACGTCGTGGTGGCCGGACGCCTGCGTCTCGACGCGCTCGACGTCACCGCGGACAGCCGGCTGCTGGTCGTCGGTCCCAACGGCGCAGGAAAGTCCACGCTGCTCGGTGTCCTCGCCGGCGTCCTCGAGCCCGACTCCGGGACCGTACGACGGCAGCGTCGGCTGCGGGTCGGCTACCTCCCGCAGGAGGACGCGTACGCGGATCCCGGCGCGAGCGCGCTCGCTGCCTTCGCCGCCGGCCGCGACGCGCCGGCCGAGCAGTGGCGCGACGCGCTGCGCGAGACCGGCCTGCTGCACCCCCGCGACCTCGACAAGCCGGTGGCGGACCTGTCGATCGGACAGCAACGACGGCTGTCCCTCGCGCGGGTCGTCAGCGAGCACCCGCAGCTCCTGCTCCTCGACGAGCCGACCAACCACCTGTCGGTCGCGCTCGTCGAGGAGCTCCAGGAGGCGCTCGCCGCGTCGCGCGTCCCGGTCGTGCTGGTCACCCACGACCGCTGGTGGCGTCGGGAGTGGGACGGCGCGACGCTCGCGCTCTGACTGCTTGACGCATGCCGATATGGGTATATGATTCTTCCCATGGCACGGGCAGCAACGACGTCGGACGTCTTCAACGCGATCGCCGAGCCGCGGCGCCGGGAGATCTTGGTGCTGCTGCGGACAGGCGAGCGGCCGGTGACCGAGCTGGCCGAGGAGCTGGGGATGACGCAGCCAGGGGCGTCCAAGCACCTCCGGGTGCTTCGGGAGGTCGGGCTGGTGCGAGACCGCAAGGCAGGCAAGCAACGTCTGTACGGCCTTGACGCCCGCGGGCTGCGCCCGGTCCACGAGTGGGCCGGCGGGTTCGAGCAGTTCTGGAACGAGAGCTTCGACCGCCTGGACGCCTACGTGCAGGACCTCACACGACACGACAAGGAGATCGACTGATGAGCACGACAGGACAAGGAACGCCGCCGACGTCGACGGCAGCCGACCGCGAGATCGTCATCTCGCGGGTCATCGACGCCCCGCGGGAGCTGGTGTTCGAGGCGTTCACCGAGGTGCGGCACCTGTCGCAGTGGTGGGGACCGGAGGGGTTCACCACCACGACACGGTCGTTCGAGTTCTGCGTCGGCGGAGAGTGGGACTTCGTGATGCACGGACCGGACGGGACGGACTACCAGGAGTGGATCACGTGGACCGGGATCGTCCCGTCGGAGCGGATCGCGATGCTGCACGGTGAGTCCCGCGACGACCCGAACGCCTTCGAGTCGGTCCTGACGTTCGAGCCGGACGGGGCGGCGACCCGCATCGAGATGCGCACGGTGTTCCCCACCGCGGAGCTGCGCGCCGAGGCCGTCGAGAAGTTCCACGCGATCGAGGGCGGCCAGCAGACTCTGGGCAACCTGGCTGCCTACGTCGCCGAGATCGCTCGGTCGGGAGAGGAAGGCTGATGGCCGGGACGGCGTTCTTCAGCGTGTCGATGTCGCTGGACGGCTTCATCGCGCCCGAGTCCTCGGACGAGCTCATGGGGAAGCAGTGGAGGGAGCTGCAGCAGTGGGTGTTCCCGCAGCGGTTCTTCCGGGAGAACCTGTTGCTCGGCGAGGGCGGCGAGGAGGGGCGCGACAACGACATCCTGCGCGAGACGTTCGCTCGCACCGGCGCGAGCGTCATGGGCAAGCGCATGTTCGACGCCGGCGAGGCGATGTGGCCGGAGCAGGCGCCGTTCCACACGTCGGTCTTCGTCGTGACGCACGAGAAGCGTGAGCCCTGGCAGCGGCCGGGCGGGACCACCTTCCACTTCGTCAACGACGGCATCGAGTCCGCGCTCGACCAGGCCCGCGAGGCCGCCGGCGACCGCGACGTCCGCATCGCAGGCGGCGGCGAGACGATCCTTCAGTATCTGAACGCGGGCCTGGTCGACGAGTTCTCGATCGCGCTGTCGCCCGTGCTGTTCGGGTGCGGGGTCCGCCTGTTCGACGGCGTCGACGCCGACCGCGTCGCTCTGGAGCAGGTCCGCGCGGAGTCGTCGCGGAACGTGACCCACCTGACCTACGCCGTCCGGCAGCGTTAGCCTCTCGGCGCGTCAGGGCAGCTCGACGTCGAGGTGCTCGACCACGAGCCGCCCGTCGGGGAGCCGCCGCAGGTCGAGCGAACCGTCCGGGACACACCTGCGCTGGCGACGGTCGAGCAGTCGGAGCGCGTCGTACGTCCCCTCGGGCACCGTCGTGGTGCCGACACGGCGCTCGCCGATCATCACAGCGGCGACGTCAGTTCCCTCGATCACGTCGAGCCAGACGGGCACGTCGTCGATGTCGTCGAGATCGGCGGGGTCGTGCGTGATCGGCCACGCCCATGCCAGCACGGCCTGTGTGCCCGCCTCCTCGTGGAACGGGAGGGTCTCGAGGAGGACATACTCCGGGTCGTCCTCTCGCACGCTGCCGAACGCGACCACCCCGCGCGGGAGCGTGAACTCCTTCGGTGTCCGCAGCATCCGATACAGGAGACGCACCGTGGCCAAGGTGGACGTGACCCCGCTCCACAGCATCGGCCGCCAGAGACGCTCGGGAGGCGTCCCTCGCGTCCATGCCCGCATCAGCAGCGCGAGGCGTCGCCGGTGGTCTCCCGGTGCTGCCAGGCCGCCGAGTAGGCCTGCGCAAGAAGCTCGCCGTCCGCCACGTGTCCTCCTCGCTCGCCGTCCGACCGGAGTATGACGCGCGAGCCGCAGTCCCGTCCCGCAGACCGACGAAACCCACCCCTGCGAATTCCTACCGTGGCGGCATGAACGCACCGCTCGTCGCTCGCGACCTCGTCCAGACCTACGGCGAAGGCCCCACCACCGCCCACGCCCTCGCCGGCGTCGATCTCGCCGTCGCCCCCGGCGAGTCCGTCGCCATCATGGGCCCCAGCGGCTCCGGCAAGACCACTCTGCTGCACTGCCTCGCCGGGGTGATCCGCCCGACCTCAGGATCGGTCACGTGGCAGGGCAGCGACCTCGCGGCACTGTCTGACCGTCGTCGTACGGCGCTGCGGCGTACGGACTTCGGCTTCGTGTTCCAGTCCGGCCAGCTCCTCCCCGAGCTGCCCGCGGTCGAGAACGCCGCGCTCCCGCTGATGCTCGCCGGGACGTCTCGCGTCGAGGCCACCCGGGTCGCCGCAGCATGGCTCGGCCATCTCGGGCTGGGCGGAATGGAGAAGCGCCGACCGGGGGAGCTCTCGGGAGGTCAGGCACAGCGTGTCGCGATCGCACGAGCCCTCGCGGGCGCGCCCGGTGTCGTGTTCGCCGACGAGCCGACCGGGGCGCTCGACCAGGCGACGGGCGCAGAGGTGCTCTCGGTCCTCACGTCGGCGACCCGCAGCACCGGCGCCGCGCTCGTCGTCGTGACCCACGACGCCGGGGTCGCACGCCACTGCGCGCGCACGATCACGATGCGCGACGGACGAGTCACCGGCGAGTACGTCGCGGAGGCGACACGATGACGACGCTGCGCCTGTGGTCGCTGCTTCGTTCCCGGAGTGCAGGCGATGAGGATCCGCGCCGCCTCACCGCGGTGCTGGCCGTCGTCGCCTTCGCCACGTCGACCGCCGTCCTGCTGGTCGTCATCGCGGGGGTCCAAGCGTTTTGGGACCGAGCCGGTGGAGCCGACGGGATCCGGGCCGGGCTCGAGGCCCCCGAGACCCCCTACGCGATCCAGTACCCGCTCCTCGCCGGGATCGCGGCGCTCCTCCTGCTCGTCCCGCTCGCCACCCTCGGCGCGGCAGCCGCCCGGATGGCGGCGGCACGACGCGACGCGCGCCTCGCGACGCTGCGACTGTGCGGCGCGACCCGCAGCCAGGTCACCGGGTTGACCGTCCTCGACGCCGCGGCCCAGGCGGCGGTGGGTGCCCTGATCGGTCTCGTCGGGTACGCGGTGCTGGTGCCGGCGGTCGCACAAGTGCGCTTCCAAGGGCGGAGCTTCGGACTGTCCGAGCTCTGGGTCGGTGTGCCGGTCATGATCGGCGCGGTCGCGGCCGTCCTCGCCGTGGCGGTGCTCTCGGCGATCGCGAGCCTGCGTCGGGTGGCGATCACCCCGCTCGGCGTCGCCCAGCGCGTCACGCCGCCGGGCATGCGAGCGGTGCGGGTCCTCGTGATGCTCGCCGTCGCCGGCGCCCTCATCGTCGCGCCGCAGCTCACCGGCGGCTCAGCCGGAGTCGCGCTCGCGGTGCTGGTGGCGCTGCTGCTCGCGATGTTCGCGACGCTCAACCTCGTCGGCCCCTTCGTCCTCTGGATCGCCGGGCGCATGACGGCGGGCGCGGCGCGCTCCGTACCCACCCTGCTCGCCGGACGGCGGATCGCGGACTCCCCCAAGTCGGCGTGGCGCTCGGTCGGCGGCGTCGCTCTCGCGGCCTTCATCGCCGGCCTGACGAGCACGTTCTCGCTGCTCGACCCGACCGACAGCGGGCGGGTCGACGAGGCGGCATTCATCGCCGACCTCAAGACGGGCGGCCTTCTGACGCTCGCGATCGCGGGTGTCCTCGCCGCAGTGTCGACCGGGGTGATGCAGGCGGGTCGCGTGATCGAGCAGCACGCCGAGTACCGCGCACTGACCCTCGCCGGCACCGACCCTCGCACGCTCGACCGCGCACGGATGCGCGAGACCCTCGTCCCGCTCACGGTCAGTGTCGGGTTGGCGACGGTCTGCGTGCTCCTCGTGATGGTCCCGATCGTCGGGACACAGCCAGTGGCGCAGCCGTCGGTGGTCATCCAGTACCTGCTGTGCGTGGCGGTCGCAACCACCCTCGTCCTCGCCGGCGCGGCCAGCTCCCGCCGAGTTGCCCGCGTGGTGATCTGAACCCGCGAATCTCCCCCGCCGACGCCGCCGGTCTCCCCCGTACGGAGGAGTCCGGCGGTGCGCGTCGTCGCGAGGCTGGACGAGTCCCGATCCCCTCTCAGGAGGTCCTCGTGCTCAACGCCCTCGGCGCCCACGCCCGCTCACCCCTCGCACTCGCCGTCACGTCGACCCTCGCGGCCGCCCTGGCCCTGTGGTGGCTTGTCGAGCCCGACACCCACCCTTTCGACGCCAGCTCCGGCAGCGTCTCCGTCGTCGCCCTGCTCCCTGGCCCGCTCCCGGCGACCCTCGTCCTGCTGGCCGGGGTGCTCGGCCTCGCCGTCGCTGCCGCACTCCGAAGCCAGGCCCGTACGCCGGCGCAACGTCAACGGCTCCTCGTCCCCGCCGCGACGGTCACCGTCGTGCTCGCGCTGTCGTGCATGGACACGCAGCTGATCTCCTTCGTCGGCTACGTGTGCGCGATGACGATCCCGTTCGTCGCGATCGCCCTCCTCGTCGCGGCCCTGCGCCGATCGACCGCTGCGCGTACGACGGCCGTCGTCGTAGTCGGCCTGGTCGCGTGGTGGGGAGCCGCCTCGGAATCGCTGGCTCCCGACGCGGTCGGCGAGATGGTGCGTGAGCTCGGCGGCGGCTTCGCCCGGGTCGGGAGTCGGCCGTGGCTCCTGGTGGGCCTCGCCCTCGCGACCGTCCAGTGGATGGCGGCCACGCTCCCCCTCGCGGCACCGCTCACCGCACGGCTGAGACGCCCGTCCGCACGCCTCGACCGGGTCGCCACCGTCGCCACGGTCCTCGCGATCCTCAGCCCTCTGCCGTACGTCGCCATCCGTGCCACCTGGCTCGTCCCCGACAGCCTCTTCACCGGCCCGATCACGCCTGCAGACCTTGATCCGTCGATGCGGCTGTGGGGGCTGATGCTCGGTGCGGCAGCTCTCGGCGGTGCGGTCCTGACGCTGGGACTGCTCCGCCCGTGGGGCCGCGTCTTTCCCGCCTGGATGCCGTCCGTGGGGGGTCGCGCCGTTCCCGTCGCGGCCGCGGCAGTCCCTGGCTATGCGGTCGCGTTCGTCCTGACCGCCTCGGCACCCTCGATCGCGCTGATGTCCGTCGAACAGGCCGCCGACGGAGACCGCGAAGCGCTGTGGATGCTGCTCCTCCTCCCGTTCTGGCTGTGGGGACCAGCCCTGACCGTCGCGGTCTGGGGATACGTCCGTCGACGCCGCCTGGACGACCGGCCCGCTCCGCAGGCGGACCTCTCGCCCGGCAGGATGGCTGCATGAGCGCAGCCGGTGCGATCAGGACGGCGCTGCTCCGTACGGTCTTCCTCCTCATCGGCGCAGCGCTGTTCCTGGCGTTCGGCCTGCTCGGTCTCAGCGTCGCCGCCGTGGGGCGCACCACCGCCCACGTGTTCGTGGGCGTGGTCGGCGTCGTCCTCGTGGTCGCGCTGCTCGTCGCGGTGTCGCTGTTCCCCGGCGTGCGCGACGTCGAGGTCGCGGCGGCCCGCATCCTGCTCGACCCCGACGGCGAGCTGGTCGAGGAGCCGGCCGAGCCGCGGCGCCACCGCTGGCGGACGACCTGGTTCGTGCTCGCCCACGTGCTCCTGGGCGGGCTGACCGGCACGGCACTGGTCGTCGGCATCCCGCTCGCCGCGAGCGAGCTTCCCTGGTACGCGGCGGTGGGTGCGGTGGTCGGGATCCTCGCCGCCGTCGCCGCGCTCGGGATCCTCCTCGCCAGGCTCGCCGTCGTCTGCCTCGGCCCGACCGACACCGATCGGCTTGCCGTCGCCGAGCAGCGCATCCGCCGCGAGCACGGTCAGCGCATGCTGGCGCGCGACCTTCACGACGGCATCGGCCACGCGCTGAGCGTGATCTCGCTGCAGGCCGTCGCGGGACGCCGCGTCGTCGACCGCGATCCCGAGCACGCCGCCGAGTCGTTGGAGATCATCGCGCGGACCGCTCGTGACGCCCTCGACGAGCTCGACCACGCGCTGGGCGTGCTGCGCGACGAACCCACCGCCCGCCTTCCCGAGCAGCGGCTCACCGACGTGCCGGCGCTCGTGGCGTCGTACGTGTCCGCGGGCGCGGACGTCCGTGCCGACCTCGCCGAGCCCGCCGGGATCGCGCCGCTCGTCTCGCGCGAGGCATACCGGATCGTGCAAGAGGCGCTCACGAACGCGCACAAGCACGGCGACGGCACGGCGATCGTGCTCACGACGCACTTCGGACCCGCCCTCGTCGTGGAGGTCCGCAACGGGATCGGGGCCCGCGCCACTTCTCGCGGGCAACGCTCCGGCCACGGGCTCGCCGGGTTGCGCGAGCGCGTGGCGCTGCTCGGAGGCAAGCTCGAGGTCGGTACGGTCGACGCGACGACGTGGGTGCTCCTCGCCCGCGTCCCGCTCGGGATCGACAGGGAGCCACGACCATGAACGGGACGATCCGGGTCCTGCTGGTCGACGACGAGCCCCTCGTACGGCGGGGCCTGCGGGCGATCCTCGAGAGCGATCCAGAGATCGAGGTCGTGGGTGAGGCGGGCGACGGCGCGGCCGCTCTGGCTTCTGCCCGGTCGCTCTCGCCGGACGTGGTGTGCATGGACGTGCGCATGCCTGACGTCGATGGCATCCGTGCGACCGAGCTCGTGCTCACGCTGGACCCGGCGCCTCGCGTGCTGGTGGTGACGACCTTCGAGAGCGACGACCACGTCTTCGACGCGCTGCGAGCCGGCGCCTCGGGGTTCTTGCTCAAGCGCGCCGATGCCGACCAGGTCGTCGCCGCGGTGCGCGCGGTGGCAGCCGGCGAGAGCCTGCTGTTCCCCGAGTCCGTACGCCGGATCGCCCTGCGACACGGCACGGCCCGGATCTCGTACGGTGGGCCCGCGCTGACACCGCGGGAAGCCGAGGTCCTCGCGCTCGTCGCGCGGGGAATGTCCAACCCGGAGATCGCCACGGCGCTCGTCGTGGGGGTCGAGACGGTCCGCACCCATGTGGCCAACGTCCTGGCCAAACTCGGCGCCCGCGACCGCACTCAAGCGGTCGTGATCGCGTACGAGACGGGCCTCGTCGCCGCGGGCCGCTAGGCAGGTTGCTCAGCACAACCGTTGACACGGTGCCTCGACACTGGAACATTTTCGGCAGTACGTGTCGGACAAGACACGACCTGGCCCCGTGGAGGCACAGCATGAGACGTCCTGTAGCGATCGTGTTCACCGCCGCACTCGTCGGAGGGCTCCTGGCAGCCGTTCCGGCCGCCGCGTCTCCACCAGCGTCACCGTCCGCGGACTCCCCGCCAGGTGACCTCGAGATCTATACGGCCACCGTCGACGCGAAGGGACTCGACCTCCTCGGCGAGGCCGGGGTCGACCGCGGACACGATGTGGTTGCACCGACCGGTGACGGCAAGGCGAAGGTCGAGGTCGTCCTCCCGACCGGCGAGGCCGCCAAGCTCGTGGAACAGGGCGTGCCGCTGAAGCTCAAGAAGATCGACGGGGTCAAGGCCACCACCCTCTCCGCACGCCAGTCCGCCGCGGGCTACGAGGTGTTCACCTCCTACAGCGAGGCCGGCGGCATCCGTGACGACATGGTCGCCACCACACGGGCCTACCCGAAGCTGACCAAGCTTGTGAAGGCCGGCAAGTCTGGCACCGGCCAGGACATCCTCGCCGTCAAGGTCGGCAAGAACGCGAGCAAGACCAAGGACGGCAGCAAGCCGGCCGTCCTCTACGGCGCCGCCCAGCACGCGCGCGAGTGGATCACGCCCGAGATGGTCCAGCGCCTCATGCACCACATGCTCGACCAGTACGGCAAGGACCGCCGGATCACCAAGATCCTCGACACCACCGAGCTGTGGTTCCTGCCCGTCCAGAACCCCGACGGCTACGACTTCACCTTCACCGAGGGCAACCGCGAGTGGCGCAAGACGGTGCGGGACAACAACGGCGACGGTCAGGTCACCGTGGGTGACGGCGTCGACATGAACCGCAACTTCCCGTTCAAGTGGGGCTACGACAACGAGGGCAGCTCGCCGCAGCCCTTCAGCGACACCTACCGCGGCCCGGAGCCGGCCTCGGAGCCCGAGACGCAGGCGACCGTCGGCCTTGTCGACAAGGTCGGGTTCGAGTTCTTCGTCAACTACCACTCGGCCGCAGAGCTGCTGCTCTACGGCACCGGGTGGCAGGTCGACACCCCGACGCCGGACGACGAGATCTACACCGCGCTCGCCGGCAACGACGCCAACTCGGCGATCCCCGGATACGACCCGGACATCTCCGCCGAGCTCTACACCACCAACGGCGACACCGACGGCCACACCCACGAGGAGCAGGGCACGCTCGCGTTCACGCCGGAGATGGCGACCTGCGCGACGGCCAGTGCGGTCGATCCTGACGACGAGTGGGAGCCCGAGGCATGTACGAGCGTCTTCGCGTTCCCGGACGACGAGGAGCTCGTCCAGGCGGAGTTCGAGAAGAACATCCCGTTCGCCCTGTCGCTCGCGGAGTCGGCGCACGACCCGGACGACCCGAAGTCTTCGATCGGCCAGCGGGTCAAGGACATCCGGCCCGACGCGTTCACGACCTCGTACGGCACGAAGCAGACCGTCGCGGTCACGGCCAAGCGCAAGCTCAAGGGCCTGCTCATGACGTACAAGATCAACGGGCGCATCCGCGGCATCACTCCGATGAAGGAGTGGAAGGGCGGCGAGAAGTACGGCGGCGAGAACGACAAGCACTACGCCGAGTACCGCGCCGCGGTGAAGGGACAGAAGCCTGGCGACAAGGTCGAGGTGATCTTTACCGGCCTCAACGTGAAGCCGCTGCGCAGCGCGAAGGAGTCGTTCTCCTACACGGTCGCCAGCGACATCGGCGGTGACGTGCTGATCCTCGCCGCCGAGGACTACACCGGCGCATCACCGGCCCAGACCGGCGGACCGAACGCCGTCGCCGCGTACGCAGCGGCGCTGGACGATGCCGGCTTCAGCACCGACGTGTACGACATCGACGCCAACGGCCGGAAGGCACCGCACGACCTCGGCGTCCTGTCGCACTACGACGCGGTCGTCTGGCAGACGGGCAACGACATCATCCCGCGCAACGTCGGCCAGCCCGGCGGTTCCGCGGCGAAGTGGGGCTACGACACCGAGCTCCGGGTCCGCGACTACCTCAACGACGGCGGCAAGGTGCTGATCGCCGGCAAGTACGCGCTCTACGCACAGGCGGCGGACGGCTCGTACTACTACCACCCCGACGAGGAGACGGCCGGCTCGTGCACGACGCCGGGCGCCTACCCGTGCCTGCCGATGGGCAACGACTTCCTCCAGTACTGGCTGGGGTCGTACCAGTACGTCGACAACGGCGGCACGCGCGACGACGGGACGGCGTTCGCGCTGTCGGGCGACGAGGACGGGCCGTTCGCCGGATTCGCCGCCCAGCTCGACGCGACGCAGGACCACACGGGCGCTTTCGTCGCGACGTCGTCCTTCCTGCCGGCCGACGAGTTCCCGCAGTTCGCGTCCAGCGCTCCGCTGTCGTGGCTGCGCGGGTTCGGCGACCCGTACTCGCCGTACACCGGCGAGTGGTTCATGAGCGCAGGCTCGGCCGACCAGTCGTACAAGCGGCTCGCAACGACGGTCGACCTGACCGGGGCGACGTCGGGCTCGATCGACTTCAAGTTCAGTGCCGACGTCGAGGCCGACTGGGACGCACTGTTCGTCGAGGTGCGCCCGGTCGGGACCGACGACTGGACGACGCTGCCGGACACCGGCGGCACCTCCGACACCACGCAGAGCACCGGTGACAGCTGCACCTCGGGCTGGGTCGCCGAGATCCATCCGCAGCTTGGCCACTACATGAACGCAGCTTGCGAGCCCACCGGCACCACGGGCGAGTGGAACGCGTTCAGCGGCAACTCTTCCGGCTGGCAGGACTGGAAGGCCGACCTGTCGGCCTACGCCGGCCAGGAGGTCGAGGTCGCGATCGTCTACGCCACCGACTGGGGCACCACCAACCTCGGCGTGTGGATCGACGACGCGAGCGTCACCGTGGGCGGCGCGACCGTCAGCGACACGTCGTTCGAGTCCGACCTCGGTGACTGGACGGTGCCAGGCGCACCGGCTGGTTCGCCGGGCAACCCGAACGACTGGGAGCGCGGTCAGCAGTCGGTCGACGAGGGCGCAGCCGTCATGACCGACGACTCGGTGCTGTTCGGCTTCGGGCTCGAGGGCCTCGACGCCGGCGCACGGAGCGACCTCCTCGGGAGGTCCCTGGACGCGCTGCTGGAGTAGGCGGCTCCGCAGCGCGAACGGGCGGTGGGTCCGCCGTCATCCGAGGAAGCTCGGTGACGGCAGGCTCACCGCCCGTCTCGTCTGTCGGGCGCACAGACGAACTGCGTCCCGTCAGTGCGCGAGCTGGGCGACGTCTCGCTGTGCAGCAGCGCTCATGGACGTCGAAGGTCGGCCCAGCACGCGCGCGATCGTGTCGGTGGTGGCGACGTTGCGGCCGTCCAAGACCTCGGCGAAGAGCTCTGCCAGCCCGTACGCCACCTCGGCAGGCTCGCCCGCCGCAACGACGGACGCCACGAACTCCTCGACGGAGATCGCGCGCAGGCTCACGGGGTGGCCGAGCGCGGCGCCGACGGACGCGCACGCCTCGCCGAACGTCATCGCCTCGGGTCCGGTCAGCTCGAGCACCTCACCCGCATAGGTGTCGTCGCGCAGCGCGGCGACCGCGACGTCGGCGACGTCCTCGAGGTCGACGAACGGCTCGGGGACGTCCGTAGGGACGGGGATCGCGAGTTCGCCCGCCTGTACGTCGTACGCGAAGACGCCCTCGGTGAAGTTCTGCACGAAGAACGAGCAGCTGACGACCCGTGCGGTCGGAACGGCGTCGAGCAGCGAGAGCTCCGCCGCTCGGGCACCGGCCTCGCCGCGGCCCGAGAGCAGGACGACGCGCTCGATCCGGTGGTCGGCAAGCCGGCGGGCGAGATCGGCGATCTGGTCGGCGGCGCCGGGAAAGGCGAGGTCGGGCGCGTACGAGAGATAGGCGGCCGTGATGCCGTCGAGGGCGGCGTCCCACGTCGACGGGTCCGACCAGTCGAACGGGATGGCCGTCGTACGGGACACCGCGCGGACGGGGACGCCGAGAGAGTCGAGTCGGGAGGCGACGCGGCGGGCGGACTTGCCGGCTCCGCCGACGACGAGGACGGGAGCGTCGTGAGTGCTGAACATGGGTTCCTCCTGGGTGGGTGTGGCTGATGAGGACTCCATCTCACTGCACTGCGCCGAGACGATCCATGGCTGACAAGGGCAGTTCCATACGCGAACGTCTCACGAGCGCCTACGCTGGTCGGGTGGACATCGTCGGAGGGCTCCTCGACGGCCCGCGCGCGGACGGGGCGTTCCTGCTGCGCTCGGTCTTCGCGCCGCCCTGGTCGCTGCGGATCCGCGACCGCGCGCCGCTGTCGGCCGTCGTGGTCGCGCAAGGGTCGGCGTGGGTCGTCACCGCGACCGGCGCGCCGACGCTGCTCGAGCCCGGCGACCTCGCGCTGCTGCGCGGCCCCGACCCGTACACGATCGCCGACGACCCGCAGACACCTCCGCAGGTCTTCGTCGAGCCCGGCCAGCACTGCGTCGACGCCGCCGGTCGGTCGATGTCCGAGGAGATGCTGCTCGGCCTTCGGACGTGGGGCAACGCGGCCGACGGCGCGACGATGCTCGTCACCGGCACGTACGAGCGCGCGTCCGCGGTGAGCGAGCGGCTGCTGCGCGCGCTGCCGCCGATCGTCGTGCTGCGACGCGGCGAGTGGAGCTACGACCTCGTCGCGCTGCTGTGCGCGGAGATGCAGCGCGACGTCCCGGGGCAGGAGGTCTTCCTCGACCGCCTGCTCGACCTCGTCGTCCTCGCCGCCGTACGCACGTGGCTCGCCGACCAGGAGGACGCGGCTCCGGGGTGGTACCGCGCCTCCGCCGACCCCGTCGTCGGTCCGGCCTTGCAAGAGCTGCACCGGCGTGTCGCGGAGCCGTGGACGGTCGCGTCGCTCGCGGCCCACACCCAGGTCTCCCGCGCGGTGCTGGCGCGACGCTTCTCTGCGGTGGTCGGCGAGCCACCGATGGCCTACCTGACGAGCCTGCGACTCGCGCTCGCTGCCGACCTGCTCGAGCGGACGGACCGGACGCTGACCGCGATCGCGCGCGAGGTCGGCTACGCGTCTCCGTTCGCGCTCAGCGCCGCGTTCTCGCGCGAGCGCGGCCTCAGTCCGACGGCGTACCGGTCGCAGGGACAGGTGCGAGCCGCGGCTCGGTGAGCGCGGCCCGACCGCGGGCGAGCGGCCAGACGCGCACGATCCCGACCACCGCGAGCGCCGCCAGAACAGCGTTGACGACAGCGAACGCGGACTCCCAGGGGAGCACAGCGTCGGACGCGAGCCGTCCTGCCGTGAGTCCTCTCGTGATCCCGAACCACAGCATTGCCGCGATCGCGAGCCGCCACGTGCCTGGGACGCGGCGTGCGGCCGGGAGCAGGAAGAGCACCACGAGGGCCCAGAAGTCGAGCACGATCAGGGTCGCCTGCCACGCGACCTCGCTGCCCGACCCGAAGAACATCGATCCACCCAGCACGTCGCCTACGGAGGCTTCGTACGCGGCCATCCACGACATCACGAGGTACGTCGCTCCGACGACCACGATCGTGACCCCGGCCGCGACGCTGAGCAGAGCGAGCGTGACGCGGGTCAGAAGATCCATGCCCGGCATGCTCCCACGGCAGGGGGCGTGGCGTCATCCGTTCTGAGCGCGGCCGAACCACGGGCCGCGGGCAGGCGCGAGCATGAAGTCGAGCGTGCGGTCGAGGCGGACCGCGGACGTCGCCGCGAACACGTCGGGGATCTCGTCGACCGCGAACCATGCGACCTCGAGCGACTCGTCGTCCGCGGCGTGAGCGCGCTGTGCCGACTCGGCGTCGACCGGACGGCACACGAAGCACAGGTCGAGGTACTGAGACTCGTCGCCGTTCGGATAGCGCAGCCTCTCCGTGACCGTCACCGCCGCGAGCGCCTCGACCACGACGTCGACGCCCGTCTCCTCCCGCACCTCGCGCACGATCCCGACGGCCGGCTCCTCACCCGGGTCGAGAATGCCGCTGAGCAGTGCCCACTCGCCGGAGTCGGCACGTCGACCCAGCAGGATCTGGCCGCCGTCGTCGTCGAGCACCACCGCCGTCACGCCCGGGAGCCAGAGCAGGTCGGTCCCGATGCGGGTACGGAGCGCGGCGACGTACGGAGGGATCGGCACGCCTCGAGCGTACGAGGTCCGCGCCGGGAGGTGGAGGACCCGCGGGTACGGTGTCGCCCATGGACCCCTTCGACCCGCGCGACCTGCGGGCCAGCGATCCTGACCGCGAACGCATCGCCGACATCCTGCGCGACGCGGCCAGCGAGGGCCGGCTCGAGCCGGACGAGCTCGGGGAGCGCCTCGACCAGACGTACCAGGCGAAGACGTTCCGAGACCTCGAGGCACTCGTGGCCGACCTGCCGACCGACACGCCGTTGCCGTCACCGGCCGCCGCGGCGGGGCCGGCTCAGGTGCAGGGCGAGCTCACGCTCACGGCGATGCTCAGCGACGTCAAGCGTTCGGGGTCATGGACGGTCCCGCCGCGGATCACCGTCTCGCCAGCGATGGGCAACGTCAAGCTCGACTTCCGTGAGGCCCGCTGCCCGCACCGCGTCGTTGAGATCGAGGTCAAGGGCGGCACCGGCAACCTCGTCCTGATCCCGCCGCCGGGATGGGTCGTCGATGTCGACGACCTGCGCAGCGGGTGGGGGACGATCAAGAACAAGCGCGGCGGCGATCCCGCGCCCGACGGCGTCCTGATCAGAGTCACCGGCGGCATCGGGATGGGGACCCTGGTCGCACGCAACGCCTACTTCTACGAGAAGGGCTGATCGGCGACGACGCGGAACCGCTCCAGCACCACCAGCGTCTCGTCGTCGACCCGGAAGTCGGGGTCACCCAGGAACGCCCGCATGTCAGATCCGTTCCAGAAGCCCTCGTGGCTTGCGCGCCACTGAGCGAGCGTCTCGTCGCCCTCCCCCTCGTCGAGCGCATGGCGCAGGTCCACCTCGCCGAGCGGCACGATGCGCAGGTCGGTGGTCTCGACGACGCACAGCGTCTCACCGGCAGAGTCGATGACCCGCCAGCGCTCACCGACCGCGGGCATCCCCTCCGGCTCACCGGCCGGCTCCGCACCCGCCTCTGCGAAGAGCTCGACCACCAACGACGTCGTGGTCGTCTTCGCACCGGACAGCACGAGCCCTGCCAACCGGTCACGCAGCGGACCGGGGAACGCGAACTCCAACGGCGGCAACGCTTCGACGGGCAGATCCTGGCGTACGGGGACCCCGGCCACCACCGCCGTACCGATCTCGTCGTCGTGGTCGGCCACGTGCGCGTGCAGCCCGTGGCGGGCCAGCGCCAGCGCCGTCCACGGGACCTGAGACGTGCTCGTCTCGATGAGGGCGTGGCCACCCGGTGCGAGCCACTCCGGGGCCTCGGCGGCGAGCCGCCGGTGCACGTCGACACCATCGACTCCACCGTCGAGCGCGACGAGCGGCTCGTGGTCGCGCGCCTCGGGCGGCATCCACGCGATCGCCTCGGTCGGGACGTACGGGGCGTTGACCGCGATCACGTCGATGCTGCCGCGCAGATCGTCGGGGAGCGCGTCGTACAGGTCGCCCTCGAAGACATCCTCGGGCCGGAGGTTGCGGCGCGCGTACGCGACCGCAGCCGGCTCGATGTCGGCGGCCACGACCCGGACGTCCGGGCGCAGCTGCGCAACGACCGCGCCGACGGCACCGGAGCCGCAGCACAGGTCGAGCACCCTCCCGCCCTCGGCCGTCAGCGCGGCGGCACGGCGGGCGAGGGCCTCCGTCCGCACCCGCGGGACGAACACGCCGGGGCCGACGAGGATGCGCAGCCCGCCGAACTCCGCCCAGCCGACGACGTGCTCGAGCGGCTCACCCGCGAGGCGACGCTCCGTCCACTCCTCGAGCTCGACCGGGCTGGACGCCGAGGCGGTGAGGATGCGCGCCTCGTCCTCGGCGAACACCGAGCCGACAGCACGCAGACGCGCGACGAGGTCGTCGCCAACCGAGTTCATCCACCGATCCTCCCAGCAGCTCAGACGAGGACGCGAGCGGCACCGTCGAGGACGTCACGCACCGCAGGCTCGGTGGGCGCGCGGTCGAGCATCGTCGCAGCGACGAAGTCGGCGGCGAGGGACTCGAACCGACCTCGACGGCGGAGCATCCCGTGGGTCCCACCCTCCACCAGCACGAGGCCCGCCTGGGCGGACCGCCGCAACGCATCGACGACCCGTTCTGCGCGGCCGAGGTCGGAGACGTGGTCCTCGGTCCCGTGGACGACCATGAGGTGACGCCCCCGAGGATCGACCTTCGTTCCGTCGTCGGCGTAGACCCATGGGGCAAGAGCGACGACCGAGTGGACCGACGGTTCGCCAGCCGAGAGCAGCGCCGCGCGCCCTCCCAACGAGTGCCCGACGAGCCCGACAGGAACGCCCTCGTGGCGGTCCCGGATCTCCCCGAGCCCCCACCGGACGTCGTCGAGCGGGCTCTGACCCTCGACCCATCCACGGTGGGAGTTCAGGAGGCGGTAGACCGCGAGGGTTCCGTGGCCGACCCGCGCGAGCCGCCAGGCCACGGGGACCATCCGCACCACCGACGGCTGGAAGCGGCTGACGACCGCGCCGTCCTCGCGGCTGCCGCCGCCGTGGAGCACCAGCACGGCTCCGGTCGCAGAGCGCGGGACACGGACCGGAAGGAGGCGCGCGGGCATGTCACCGACGGTAGTGCGTACGCCGCGACGTGCGCCGTTCCGCGAGTACGGTCACCGCATGCCGTTCGACATCCGTGATGCGACCAGCGCCGACGCCCCCGCATGCGCCGCGATCTACGCTCCGTACGTCCGCGACACGGCGATCACCTTCGAGACCGAGCCGCCGACCGTCACCGGGATGGCCTCACGCATCGCGGCCGCGCAACAACGCCACGCGTGGCTGGTGCTGTGCGAGGGCGGCGAGGTGACCGGCTACGCGTACGGCACGGAGTTCAAGTCCCGTGCGGCGTACGCGTGGTCGTGCGAGGTGAGCGTCTACCTCGCCCAGGGTCACCAGCCGCGCTCGGGCGCCGGACGCGCGCTTTACGAGGCGCTGCTGCCACGGCTCGCCGGCCGCGGGTTCCGCACGCTGCTCGCCGGGATCACGCTGCCGAACGCCGCGAGCCTCGGGCTGCACTCCGCGCTCGGGTTCCAGCCGGTCGGCACGCTGCGCAAGATCGGCTTGAAGCACAACGCGTGGCACGACGTCGCCTGGATGCAGCGGTCGGTCGGCGACGACTCAGGCGTTCCGGTGGGCGCAGAGGTCTAGCCTCATGCCCCGAGCCCGGTCTTGACGGCGAGAGCGATGACGACGGCGCCGCCGAGGAGCGCCGTCGCCCGCTGCCCGGTCGGCCCGGTGAGGATCCGGCCGAGCGACGCGCCTGCCCCGGCGACGAACAGCTGCCAGCTCACGGACGCAAGGAAGGCACCTGCGACGAACGCGGCCCGCTCGGGCAGGGTGTCGAACGAGCCGAACGACGACCCGGCGACGAGCGCGGCGAAGTAGACGACGGTCGCCGGGTTGATGATCGTGAGTCCGAGGACGACCACGTACGCACGGCGGGCCGTCGTCAACGACGTGTCCGCTGCCGCTGTGCGCGCGGGGGCGGACCGCAGTGCGGGAAGGGCGAGCGCCACACCGACGCCGGCGAGCACGACCACCGAGATCCAGGTCAGCGGCGTCTGCACGGCCACGATCACCGGCGCCATGACCGCGCCGATTGTCAGGGCGACCGTCGCGTACAGGCCGTCGGCCGTCGCGACGCCCAGACCTCCCGCCGCGGCGACCCGCCAACCGTGCCGAGCGCCGAGCATCACCAGGTAGGTCGTGATGGCGCCGACCGGGATCGCGATCGCGTACCCGGCGGCAGCACCTGCGACGAAGGACCCGAACACCCATGCATGATCGCCCGCAGCCGCCGGTCTCATCAAACCGATATCGCGAGGCGGGGTGGTGCTAGGCCCACCCACCTCGGGGCGTCAGCACCCTCGTCTCGGACGCATGCCGTTTCTAACGTCGAGGAAAGGGCACATGTGGTGCTCACCGACCTCACGGAACGAGCCTCCCATGAGCATGAGCAGCATCCAGACTGCCCTGGCCCCGACCACCACCTCCGACCGCTACACCGGACGATTCTCCGAGCTCCTCGCCGAGGTGCGCGCGCGCGGACTGCTGAGGCGACGGCGAGGCTGGTACGGCCTCCAGATCGCGCTCGCGGTCGGCGCGTTCGTCGGCCTGTGGGTGGCGTTCTTCGCCCTCGGCACCTCGTGGTGGCAGCTCGCCGTCGCAGCCGCGATGGGGGTGGTGCTCACCCAGTTCGGGTTCTTGGGACACGACGCCGCGCACCGGCAGATCTTTGCGTCGGCGTCGGCCAACGCATGGGCGGCGCGCCTCCTCTCGGGCCCCTTCGCCGGTCTCAGCTACGGCTGGTGGCGCGCGAAGCACAACAAGCACCACAAGGGACCGAACCAAGAAGAGGTCGATCCTGACATCGCTCCCGGCGCCCTCGCGTTCACGCCGGCGATCGTGCAGCAGCGACGCAGCGCGTTCGGGCGATGGTTCGCCGACCACCAGGGCTGGCTCTTCTTCCCGTTGCTCACGCTCGAGGGGCTCAATCTTCACTACGCGAGCGTCCGTTCGACCATGGATCGCACGTCGCGGCAGCCGTGGCGACGGCTCGAGCTCACGCTGATCGCCACACGCCTCGTCGGGTACGTCGCCGTACTGCTGATCGTCCTCCCGCTCGGGATGGCCGCCGCGTTCTTCGCGGTGCAGATGGCGGTCTTCGGGGTGTCGCTCGGGATGTCCTTCGCACCGAACCACAAGGGCATGCCGATCGTGCCGCGCGACATGCGTCTCGACTTCCTGCGCCGCCAGGTGCTCGTGTCGCGCAACGTGCGCGGTGGGCCGGTGACCGACGTGATGATGGGCGGCCTGAACTATCAGATCGAGCACCACCTGTTCCCGAGCATGGCGCGACCGCACCTCAAGAAGGCGCAGCCGATCGTCCGTGCGTACTGCGAGCGGAACGGCATCCCGTACACGGAGGCCGGGCTGCTGGAGTCGTACGGGATCGTCGTCGACTACCTCAACCACGTCGGTCTGCGCGCCCGTGACCCGTTCGACTGCCCGCTCGCCGCGCAGCTGCGCGCACCGTCATGAGCTGACCGGTTTGCCCGGGCTGCGCCGCGTGACGCAGTAGACCCGCCCGTACGGGTCACGCAGCGTGACCCACCAGCTCGAGCGCCACAGCTCCTCGGCGCCGAGCGCGAGGTGGCGCTCGACCTCGGCATCGACAGCGCCACCGGCGCCGAGGTCGAGGTGGGCCGTGACGGGGCGGCCGGGCGGGGTGTCGTCGAGGCGTTGGAGGAGGATCCCGAGCGGCATCGCGGCGGGCCGCGGCAGCCGCATGAACTCCGGGCTGTCCACGTCGCGCAACGTCCAGCCGGTGAGCGCCGCCCAGAACGCGCACTCGACGTCGTACGCGTCCGCCGGGATGTCGAGCGCCACCTGGTCGACGGCGCTCGTGTGGCCGGCGGGCCACCTCGGCAGTGGCGGGACGACGTGCTGATCCTCGTACGGGACGAGGCAGAACGGCATCCCACCCGGGGATGCAAGGACCACGTACGAGTCCGGCTCGGCCACGACCGTCGCGCCGAGAGACACCGCCTCGGGCGTCGCGGCACCTGGGTCGTCGACGTGCAGGTCGAGGTGGAGACGCGCCTCGACGTCGCCGACCACCTGGAACCGGAGCGCGGCGTCCCCCTCGGGCGGCAGCAGCGTACGGAACTCGTCGTGCTCGCCCCGAGGCACCGAGGCGTGGGTGCCGCTCACCGCCTCCCAGTACGCCAGCGCGCCGGGAGCGGTGGCAGCGGGCTGGTCGAGGTAGGCCGTGATCCAGCGCAAGGTGACGGACATGCGTGCCATTGTGCCGACCGGCGCCGACGGCGTCGCGCGAGTAGTCTCGGCGGCGATGGTCACGTGGGCCGCATTCCAGGACGAGGCGCCGCGCATCGCCGAGGTCTTCACCCGGCGGCACGCGGCGACCGGCAACCTGTGCATGCTCGCGACGCTGCGCTCCGACGGCTTCCCGCGGATCAGCCCGATGGAACCGACGCTCTTCGAGGACCACCTGGTGCTCGTCGGCATGCCCGGGACGACGAAGTTCCGTGACCTCGCCCGCGACCCTCGGTTCTGCCTCCATACCGCCACCACGGACCCCATGCTCGGAGAGGGCGACGCCAAGCTCTGGGGCCGTGTCACGAACCTCCAGGCCCCCGACCTCCACGCCCGCTTCGCCGCCGACCTGTTCGAGAAGACGGGGATGGACCTGCGGGGGCAGGTGTTCGACCCGTTCTACGTCGCCGACCTCACGGGTGCGTCGTCAGCAGCGGCCGGCGACGACCGGCTGGAGATCACCATCTGGAAGCCCAGCGAGGGCGAGCGGGTCGAGTACAAGACCTAGCGTCGCGGCAGCCGCAGCTCCACGTCGTCGAGACCGACCTCGTGACCGTCGGCGCACCGCACCTCGACGTCGACGGGCGCGCCGCAGTCGTGGTGGGCCAGCTCGAGGATGGTCTCGCTCGGCAGGTGCTTGCGCCCCCACTGGAACAGCGCCCACACGACGGGGACCAAGTCACGTCCGGCGTCGGTGAGGACGTACTCCTTGCGCGTGCGCTGCCCCTCCTCGCGGTAGTCGCGCTGCTCGAGCAGCCCCGCCTCGACGAGTGCCGACAGCCGGGTCGCCGTCGCCGCGCGCGTCATGCCGACGCGCTCGGCGAAGTCGTCGAACCGCGTCGTGCCGTAGTAAGCCTCGCGCATCACGAGCATCGCCGTGCGGGTCCCGACGACCTCGACGGCCTTCTCGATCGCGCAGTGGCCGACGGCACTCCACGCATCGCGGTCACTGAGCACTCCCTTGAGGATCACCTGGCCATCGTCGCACCGGATCTAGGTCTGTTCAACTGAACCCAGCGGTGCTAGCGTGCAACTGAGTTCACAAAACTAGACTCAGACGCCTGGAGGCCTCGCATGTCCGCACCGCTCCGCACCGCCGTCATCGTCGACGCCGTCCGTACGCCGGTCGCCAAGGGCAAACCGACCGGGGCGTACGCCTCGGTCCACCCCGTCGACCTTCACGCCCACGTCCTGCGCACGCTCGTCGAGCGCACCGGACTCGATCCGGCTGCCGTCGACGACGTCATCACCGGCACCGTCGGCCAGGTCGGCGAGCAGAGCGGCAATACCGCCCGCTGGGCCGTGCTCGCTGCCGGGTTCCCCGAGTCCGTCCCCGCCGTGACCGTCGACCGCCAGTGCGGCAGCAGCCAGCAGGCCCTGCACTTCGCCGCGCAGGGCGTGATGAGCGGCGCGTACGACATCGCCATCGCGTCGGGCGTGGAGTCGATGAGCCACATCCCGATCGGCAGCCAGACTCTGGGACGCGACTTCGTCGGGACCGAAGTCGCCGACCGGTACCCGTCCGGGCTGATCCCGCAGGGCATCAGCGCGGAGCTGATCGCGCAGAAGTGGGGGCTGAGCCGCACCCAGCTCGACGCCTTCTCGGCCCAGAGCCACCACCGTGCCGCGCAGGCCCACGACCACGGGCTGTTCGCCGCCGAGCTCGCTCCCGTGAAGGTGACCCGCGAGGACGGGTCGGTGCACGAGGTCTTCGACGACGAGACGGTCCGCCCGGGGACGTCCGTCGAGACACTGGCGGGCCTGCGTCTGGCGTTCAAGGACGACTACTGGGCGCAGCGCTTTCCCGACCTCGACTTCTTGGTCACCGCCGGCAACTCCTCACCGGTCAACGATGGCGCTGCCGCGCTCCTGGTCACGAGCGAGGAGGCGGCCGCTCGGCTAGGGCTGACGCCACGGGCCCGCCTGCACGCGTTCGCGGTCACGGGCGACGACCCGGTCATGATGCTCACGGGCATCATCCCGGCGACCGCCAAGGTGCTGGCGCGCGCCGGACTCTCGATCGGCGACATCGACGCGTTCGAGGTCAACGAGGCGTTCGCGAGCGTCGTCCTCGCCTGGCTCGCCGAGACCGGCGCCGATCCAGCAAAGGTCAACGTCAACGGCGGCGCGCTCTCGATCGGGCACCCGCTCGGCGCCAGCGGTGCCCGCCTCACGACGACGCTGCTGTCGGTGCTCGAGCAGCGCGGTGGCCGATACGGCATGCAGGTCATGTGCGAGGCGGGCGGGCTCGCGAACGCCACGGTGTTCGAGCGCCTGTGACCGTAGCGACCGCTACGGCTTGCTGAACTCCTCGATGAGCACGGGATACTGCTCCGCACCGTGCCCTGCGGCGATCGCACGCTCGGCCATCGCCTGGATCAGCCTCGGAAGCTCGGCGTTCACGCCCAGCGCCTCGCTCTCCCCGACGAGGTGGGCCATCGCCCGCGCATCGGTCTCCAGCACCGAGACCTCGGCAGGGAAGGAGCTGCGGTCGATCTGCTCGGCATAGCCCGGCAACCACTGCGCGACCTCGACGGCGATCTGCTGGGCGAAGGGGGCGAACGTCGCGGCGTCGACCCCGGCCGTCTTGAGCATGGCCGTCCCGTGGAGCCAGGCGTTCAGGATGCTCCACATCATGGCGAGGCCGGCGACGTCGTACAAGGCGGCGAGGCCTGGGTCCGCGCCGAGGTGCGTCGTGGTTCCGAGCACGTCGAGCGTCGATCTGTGTGCTTCGAAGTCGGACGGCGACCCGCTGAGCAGGATCACCGCGTCGGCGGACCCGATCGCCGGAGGGACGGCCATGAGGGCGCCGTCCAGGTAGCGTGCGCCGCGCTGCTCTGCCCATCGAGCGACCTTCCGAGCCTGGGCGGAGTCGCCGGAGGTGAAGTTGACCAGCGTCGTACCGTCCAGCCCTCCGTCATCCTGACCGAGCAGCTCACGGACCGCTTCGTCGTCGGTGACGCACAGGATGGTCAGGGCATTCGCTCCGAGGGCGTCGCCCACGGTGGGCGCCGACCGTGCACCCCGCGCCACCAGCCCTTCGGCCTTGGCCGCCGTACGGTTCCACACGGTGACGGGATGCCCGGCCTCCAGGAAGGTGCTGGCGAGCGCCTGGCCCATCAGCCCCAGGCCGATCACGGTCACGGACTTCTCGGTGTCTGCGTTCATGGAAGAATCGTCAACCTTGATATCGGTGTGAAGGTCAAGGAGCGTCGATGCTGATCGGTGAGCTGAGCCGGCGGACGGGCGTCAACGCCCACCAGCTGCGCTACTACGAGACACAGGGCCTCCTCGAGGCCGAGCGCGGGTCCAACGGATATCGGGCGTACGACGAGGGCGCCGTGCTGCGGGTGACGCAGATCCGACACCTGCTCGGTGCGGGCCTCTCGTCCGACGACATCGCCTACCTGCTGCCGTGCGCGACCGGTGAGGCGCCGGACCTCACCGGGTGTCCGGAGCTGCTGACCGCGATGCGCACACGCCTCGAACGGCTTGATGCCCAGATGAGCAAGATCGCTCACTCTCGCGAGGCGCTCGCCGACTACATCGACGCGGCTGAGAGGTCGGGCCACGAACGCCCTCCGGCGTGGGACTGCGACGACGACGTGCTCGCGTCGGCCTGACCCACCCGCAACCTCAGGACATCCGTCCTCGCTCAGCCTGTGCGGCGAGCACTCGTGTCGCCTCGCGTTCATACGCGGCGCCCATCGCGTCCCACGCTCGGACCGCCGCGTCGAGCGTCGCCTCATCGCCGTCGCGTCGACCACGGACCCGGAGCACGCCGGCGGCGACCCACCGGTGGTGCGGGGCGTACCGCTCCGCGCGCTCCAGCAGCCGGTCACTGTCCGGACTGTCCAGGACGACGGCCAGCTCGGCTGCCATCACGGCGGCATAGCCGTCGAACCTGCCAGGCACGAACGACGCGGACACCTCAGCAAGCGCACGCTCCAGGTGGTCACCCTCTGCGAGCGCGACGCGCGCCCGTACGAAGGCCGCCCACGGCGCGAGGTTCGGCGACTGGTCGAGCCGTGTCGGAGCGGCGACCTGCCGCGCCCGCTCCCACCACAGGTCGTACGCGTCCGGGTCGCCGCGCAGCCCTGCCGCGAGCACGGCACCGAGGAGCGGGCCCGCGAGCGACGCGTTCTGGTAGCGCCGTGTCTCGACGACGTTCGCCCACACGTCGACAGCCATGAGCTCGGCGCCGTCGAAGTCTCCGGCGAGTGCTAGCGGAGCGATCGCACTGCCCTTCGCCCAGCACGGGTGCGGCTCGAGCGTCGGGTTCTCGGTGCCCCGACGGGTGGCGGCGAGCGCCACCTCGAGCCCTCCGGTCGCGACCGCGTACGCCGTCACGGAGCGCAGCGCGTCGACCACCTCGATCGCACCTCGGGGGTCACGTTCCGCCGACGCCGCCGTGACCAGCTCGAGGCGCTCGGAAGAGAGCCGGAGCGACTCGTCGGGACGACCGGACAACGCCGCCGCGGTGGACGACGCGTCGAGCGCGGCGCTGAGGACCAGGACGTCTCCGTCGGCGCGCGCGGTGGCGACTGCCTCGGCCGCCGCCGCGGGCACGACGTGCTGGTGGTCGGCCCCCGAGGTCCACGCACGCGCGGTGGCCAAGGACGCGCGCGCCACCTCCGTGTCTCCCGAGAGGGCCTCGGCCTCTGCCAGCAGGGACTCCAACCTCGCAGGGTCGGGGTCCGTAGCGAAGCCGCCCCCACGGAACCGCTCCGCGACAGTGACAGCCGACGCCAGGGCGACTGCTGCAACCTCCGGATCCTCGCCCCGGGCGGCGTCGGCCGCGTCCAGCAGGAGCCGGTAGGCCTCCCTCGCGTCGGAGACGAGGTGGACGCAGGCAGCGGCATCGGTCAGGTCGGCCGCCGCCTCACGGCCCCGCGCCGCAAGGCCGGCGGCCGTGCGGAAGTGTCGTCCTGCCTCGGCGACGAACCCGCGGGCGTAGGCGAGCGTGGCCACGTCGCGTGCGAGACCGTGCGCTCTGGGATCGCCGTGTCCCATCCCCGGCACGCAGGAGCGCAGGTCGTCCATGACGGCGTCGACATCCGTCGCCCACGCAGCGAGGGTCGCTGCGGCGTACGGGCGTCGCTCGACGAGGTCCCGAGCGCGCGCACGGGCCCACACGGCGTAGCGGTCACGGGTCTCCCCCACGCTCTTCGACGACGCAAGGCGCTCACGGGCCAGCTCGCGGACGCCGACGGGCAAGGACCAGCGGTCGGTGCCGTCCACACCGGGCGTACGGCGTACGAGGCTCTTGTCAGCGAGGCGCCCGAGCAGGTCGGCGGCACCGGCGCGCCCCTCGTCCGGCAGGAGCGCGGCGGCCGCGTCCAGGTCGAACGCGCCCGCGAACACCGCCACGGTGTGCAGCGCCGCGCGCTCGTCGTCGGCGAGCGCGGCGTGGCTCCACTCGACCACCGCGCGCAGCGACCGGTGCCGACGGTCGGCGGGGCGACCCAGGGTGAGCAGCCGGAGGACGTCGTCGAGTCCCGCCTCGACCCCGGCCAGCCCCAACGAGGCGACGCGCGCCGCCGCCAGCTCGATCGCCAGCGGTGATCCGTCGAGGCGCCGGCACAGCTCGCCGGCAGCGACCTCCGGCAGCGTCACGGCGGGGTCCACGGCCGACGCGCGCTCGACGAACAGGGCCGCGGCCTCGTCGTCAGGGAGGGGTGCGAGGAGGAAGACGGCCTCCCCCGGGACCCCGAGCCGTTCACGACTGGTGACGAGGACGTGCAGATCAGGGACGGCGTCGGCGAGGTGGGCGACCAGCCTCGCCACGTCGTCCGGCACGTGCTCGGCGTTGTCGAGGACCAGCAGCGTCCGCCCTCTCAGGCCGGCGGCGAGCGCGTCGGCCAGGCTGACCTGCGGGCGTTGGGAGACACCCAGGACCGCAGCGACCGTCGCGTCGACGGCTCCTTCGGCGGCCGGCACCAGGTCGACGAACGCACCGCCCGACGCGAACCACGCCCGCGAACGGTCCGCCACGGCCACGGCGACCCGCGTCTTGCCGGCACCTCCGGGTCCGAGGAGGGTCGTGATCCGGCTCTCCGCAACGAGCCGGGTGACGGCGTCGACCTCGGCCGTACGCCCGACCAGGGACGTCCGTGGACGCGGCAGTCCGACCAGCTCGCCGGCGGCAGCGCGCGCCTGCGTTCCTGTCGAGGCCCCGGCGGCCCACGCAGCGAGCTCGCGACGATCATGCGCTCCGAGCTTGCGCAGCAGCGACGAGACGTGGCTCTCGACGGTGCGGACGGACAGGTGCAGCCGGCGTGCGATCTCGGCGTTGGTCAGGTGCTCGGCCACGGCGCCCAGGACGTCCCGCTCCCGCGGGGAGACGGCGTCGCCGCGCAGATCTGGCACCCGCTCAGTATGCCGTCCACAGAGGGAAGACCCGTGCCGATTCCGTGGCGGCTCCGTGCTCGGCACGGATCCGGAGAGCCGGTCTCCCGGCCGACGATCGAGTCACCAGAACAACGGACGTACGAAGGAGCACCTCATGCTGATCGTCGCAAAGGAAGCCGACCTGCGACTCCCCGGAAGCCGTACGACGCGGTTCGAGGGCGAGGCGTACGGGTCAGGCATCTCGTTCTTCCACGTCGACAACGCGCCCGGGACGGGGCCCGACGCCCACGTCCACCCGTACTCCGAGACGTGGGTCGTCCTCGCAGGCGTCGCGCACATCCGCACCGCCGACGGAGAGACGCACGGCGAGGCCGGTGACGTCGTCGTCGTCGGCCCGCACACCCCGCACGCGTTCCGCGCGGTCGGACCTCAGACCCTGCGCATGCTGTGCATCCACGCCTCACCGCAGATCGACCAGGAGTTCCTCAGCACCGAGCGCGCCACCGCGCTCGCCGTCGTGTTCGACACGGAGTCGGCACGGTGAGCGCGGCGGTGAGGATCACGCCCGTCGCGCCGGTGGCGACGGCCGACCTGGAGCGCTATCGGTCCGACCTGTTGGGCTACTGCGCGTGGCGGCTCGGATCAGTGTCCGACGCCGACGATGCGGTCCAAGAGACGATGATCCGGGCCTGGCGTGGTCGAAGGACGTTCCAGGGACGTGCGTCGGTGCGGTCGTGGCTCTACCGCATCGCGACGAACGTGTGCCATGACTCCCTGGGGTCCCGTGCGCGCCTCCCGCGACCAGCGGACCTCGGCACGACGGAGGGGGCGGCGTTCACCATCGTCGACGTCCTCCCCGCGCCCGACCCGGCCGAGGTCGCGGCGGAGCACCAGGCCGTACGGGACGCGTTCACCACCGCCGTCCGTCACCTCCCACCGCGCCAGAGGGCGGTGCTCGTGCTTCGCGACGTGCTGCGCTGGCGGGCGGCGGAGGTGGCGGCGCTCCTCGCCACCACGGTCGCGTCGGTCAACAGCGCGTTGCAGCGAGCCCGACGGACACTGCGGGAGGTCGACGTCGACACGCCGCCCGCCCCGTACGCTCTGCTCGATCCAAGGGACGCGGTGCTGCTCGAGCAGTACGTCGCGGCTTTCGCGACGTACGACGTCGACACCCTCGTCGACCTGCTGCGCGCCGACGCGCTCACGCCCGCGCGTAGGTGAGGACGGCGCAGCCGTTGTCGAACGTGCTCACCTCCTCGAGCGCGAGCTGCGTCGGGCGGAAGTCCGTCGTGAACGCCGAGATGCCGGCGCCGGCGACGACCGGGTACTTCTTCACGACCAGCCGGTCGATCTCGTCCAGCAGCGCGCCCGCGAGCGCGCCGCCACCGGCCAGATAGATCCCGTACGGCGACTCCTCCGCCTTGAGCTCGCGCACGCGCGCCACGGGGTCTGCGGCCGTCACCTCCACCTTCGGATCCGGCGACTCGGTGAGCGTCCGGCTGAAGACGACCGTACGAAGGTGCGCGTACGGGTCGGTGATGCCGAGCTCCAGCGCCGGGTCGTACGTCCGGCGCCCCATGACGACCGTGTCGAACAGGCGGTTCGGCGCGTCGTCAGCGCCGATGGCCTGGCGGATGTGGGTGGGGAGCACCTCGGGATAGGTGGCGTTCATGTGCTGGGTGTGGTCCTCCGAGACCGGATAGAAGTCGACCTGGTCGTCGGGTCCGGCGATGAATCCGTCGAGGGTCAGGGCGATGTAGTAGGTCAGTTCTCGCATGCCGCCGACTCAACCACGACAGATGAAGTACGTCAAGCGTAGTTGTTATCTGCGTGCGAACACGGGAGGATGCTCCCCATGGTCAGCAACCCCGGACGCCGTACGGCCCTGCTCGACGCCGGCATCGAGGTGATCGCCCGCCTCGGCGCCCGCGGCCTCACCTTCCGCGCCGTCGACGAGGAGGCCGGAGTCCCCACGGGGACCACGTCGAACTACTTCGCCAACCGCGACGCGCTGCTGCGCGACCTCAGCGACTACGTGTTCGTCCGGCTCGCGCCCGACCCCGAGGAGGCCGCCGCGCGCCTGGCCGAGCCGCCGTCACGCGAGCTCGAGGTCGTGCTCATGCAGGACATCGTCGAGCGGGCGCGCGCCGACCGCGCAGGCTACCTCGCGATGTTCGAGCTCCGGCTCGAGGCGGCCCGTCGGCCGGAGCTGCAGGAGGCGTTCACCGCGCGCTACCGCGCCAACCTCGACGAGATCACCGCCGCCCACGTCGAGGGAGGCTTCCCTGGAGGCGCGACGACGGCGCTCCTCCTCTACCTCGCGATGAGCGGACTGCTCCTCGAGCACCTGACCTTGCCCGGAGTCATCGGCGTCGACGACACCGCGCTCCAGGCCCTCGTGCGCGATCTCGTCCTCACGGTGGTGCCGGAGTAGGACTCAGCCGCGGTGACGCGCATCCCTGGCAACGGCGTGCCGGCGCCAGGCGACCAGCGCGGCGATCGCCGCCAGCAGCGCGGCAAGACCCACCACCGTGAGGACCACGGGATCGATCGCCCTTCCGGCGGGGGCGTCGGCCACGACCTCGCGTGTCGGGTCCTGCCCCGGACCGGACGACGGCGTGCCAGGCGCCGCCGCCTGTGAGGCCGTCACACTGGGGGTCGGGCTCGGGGTGGGCGTCGGTGTCGGCGTCGTCTTCGTCGCGGTCGGTGACGGGGTCCGGGTGGGCGTCGCCTTGGGCGGACGCGGCGCGCTCGCCGGCTTCCGCGTGGTCGCCGTCGCCGTGGGTTTTGGACGAGACGTCGCGGTCGTTGTCGCCGACGGAGTCGGCGGAGCCGGACGCGCCCCCGACCCGTTCGGATAGTTCGCGAACACCTGGACGCCCCATGTCGTGCCACCCGACTCGATGAACGCCACCCCGATGTCGGTGTAGTCGCCGAGGATGTTGGCACGGTGACCGGACGAGTTCATCCAACCGGAGTGCATCTGGGCGGCGGTGCGATAGCCCTGCGCGACGTTCTCACCGACTCGGCGCCACCCGCTGGGGATCTCGTCAGCGACGTCGGGGTTGTGCGACAGGCTCCCGTTGGACGCCATCTGGTGCGCCCACCCGCGGGCCACGGCGTCGAGCGCGGCGTTGCGGGCGAGCGGGCTCGCGCCCTGCGCGGCGCGGGCGTCGTTGGCGAGGCTGGCGATCGTGTCGGCCGGTGCGGCCGAAGCGGGCGGCGCCGCCGCGAAGAGCATCGCGGTCGCCGCCACGAGCACGCCGGCGAGAGCAAGGACGGCGCTCTTCGGGGTCGCGGCGGTCGGGCGGCGGGGGCGTCCGTACGGTGCGATCACCCGGCGAGACTAGCGGTACGGTCACGAGATGGTCACGTCCGTCGCGGTGCTCTCCGACGTCCACGGTGTCCTCCCCGTGCTCGACGCGGTGCTGGCCGAGCCCGAGGTGGCGACGGCGGACCGGATCGTCGTCACGGGAGACCACGCGGCAGGACCGATGCCGGTCGACGTCCTCGACCGGCTCACGTCGCTCGGTGAGCGCTGCATCCTCGTACGAGGCAACGCCGATCGCGAGCTGATGGAGGTCGCACGCGGCGGCACCTCGTCGCACCCCGAGTCGCAGTGGGCAGGTCGTCAGCTGCGCCCGGACCAGGTGGAGCTGCTGGACGCGATGCCGCACCCCGTCACGCTCGACGTCGCGGGATTCGGCCCCGTCGTCTTCTGCCACGGGACGCCGCGCGACGACGACGAGGTGGTGCTCGTCGACACGCGGATGGCGCGCTGGGCGGAGGTCTTCGCCGACCTTCCCGACGAGGTACGCACAGTCGTGTGCGGGCACACCCACATGCCCTTCGTCCGGCTCGTGGACCGGCGCCTCGTCGTCAACCCGGGAAGCATCGGCATGCCGTACGGGCGCGTCGGCGGCGCATGGGCGCTGATGCGTGACGGGCAGGTCGCCCTGCGTCACACCGCCGTCGATGTCGATGCGGTGGTTGCGGAGATCGTGCGGCGCTCGACCTACCCGGAGCGGGCCGCGTGGGCCGACGAGTACGTCCGCTCGCGCAACGGCGATGCCGAGGCGATCGCCGCCTTCGGCCCGCGCGACGGTCGCTGACCGGAGCTCAGTCCTCGACGGTGATCCCGAGCGAGTCGGCGAGCAGCGGCGCGAGGAGCGAGAGCTGCAGCGGGGTGATGGTGACGCCGCGCAACGAGGAGACTCCGACGATCTCGCGCAGCTCGGCACCGCGCAGGTCGACGTGGGTGGACTTCGTGTGCTGCACGTCGAGCCGCGCGATCGTGCACCCGGCAAAGCTCACCCGCACGGCGGTCGCCTGCACCAGGTCGAGCTCGTCGATGACGCAGTCGGTGAAGACGACGTCGCGCAGCTGCGCCCCTCGAAGGTTGACGAACGACAGTTTGCAGCCGCTCACCCGTACGGACTCCCAGACGCCGTCGTAGAGGTCGGCCGACCCGATCCTTCCGCCCTCGATCCGTACGTCGCGCAGCGTCGCACGCGGTGCGCGTAGCACCGCGACGTTGACGCGCTCGAGCAGCGACTCCCGCACCTGGGCGCCCGAGAGGTTGGCGGAGTCGAGCGTGAGGCCAACGAAGGCGAGCCCGTCGAGGTTGGCCGAGGCGACGAGGTCGTCGACGCTGCCCTCGACGAGAGCATCCACGGCGAGCGTGTCGAGCTGAGGCGCTCGCGTCGTCGGTCGCTTCGGTCCCATGCGTGCTCCCTTCGGGCGGGCACCCCGCCGGTCGAGTCGCCACCGTACGACGGCCCACCGACAAGGGCTCACATCTCCCGGGCGGACGACCTTCTCCGCCACTACGGTCGGCGCATGGACAACCAGCTGCCAATCGGCTCCCTCGTCGACTCCGTGGACGGCGCCCCTGCAACGCTCGACCCGATGCGGTTCAACCGGCACACGTTCTGGTGTGGACAGAGCGGCTCAGGCAAGACGTACGCACTCGGGGTCGTCCTCGAACAGCTCCTCCTGCAGACCCAGCTCCCGCTGCTCGTGATGGACCCGAACGCCGACTTCGTGCGTCTCGGTGAGGTGCGCGACGACGTGGACGGCGACGCGGCGCAGAGGCTCACGGCGGTCCGCCCGAGGGTGTTCCGCCCGAGCGCGAACGGGGACGAGCGGCTCTGCGTGAAGTTCGTCGACCTGAGCCTGCGCTCTCGCGCTGCGATCCTCCGGCTCGACCCGCTGAAGGACGCCGAGGAGTACAACGTTCTCCTTCATCTCGAGTCGCAGTTCGGGCCGACGACGTTCGACCGTACGACCTTCCTGCGTCGACTCAGGGAATCGACGGACCCCGGCCTTCGCAAGCTCCTCATGCGTCTGGAGAACCTCGGTGTCCTCGATTGGGACGTGTGGGCGTGGGGAGGCGGATCGACTCAGGCCGTGATCGACGAGCGCCCGCGTGCGGCCGTGCTCGATCTCGGGGGCTTCAAGACGCCCGACGAGTCGAAGGTCGCCTCGCTCGCGATCCTCGACCACCTGTGGGCGACCCGCGAGAGCCGGCGACCGTTGCTCATCGTGATCGACGAGGCCCACAACCTCTGCCCGGCCGACCCTCTGCTCCCCGTCGAGGTCGCACTGACCGAGCGCATCGTCCAGATCGCGGCCGAGGGACGCAAGTATGGCCTGTGGTTGCTGCTGTCCACCCAACGTCCTTCAAAGATCCATCCGAACGCGCTCTCGCAGTGCGACAACCTCGCCCTCATGAAGATGACCTCCCCGCGTGACCTCGAAGAGCTCGGCCAGTACTTCGGCTACGCCCCGCACGAGCTGCTGACGCGCTCGGGCACGTTCGTCCAAGGGCAGGCGCTGTTCGCCGGCGGGTTCACGACGACAGCAGCCATCGTCCAGATGGCGCAACGCCTCACCCACGAGGGCGGCTCTGACGTTCGCGTGCCCCTGTGAGTGAGTGTGGTGGTGCTCCGCTCCGGCCTCGTCACGTCCGAGGGTCGAGGAGGTGGCGACGGCGCGTGCCGTCTTGTCGTGTCAGCGGTGCCGTGCGCGCCAGCGGGTGCTCGAACGGGTGCAGGTAGGCGCTGATGCGGGTGTGCTGGACCCGGTCGTGGTCCTCGATCGCCCGCCCGGCCGCGCCGGCGCCGCGACGGAACACGAACCCGCGCCGCCCGTCGGGCTCGACGTGCAACCTGCCGGAGTGGACCGCGTGGTGGCAACGTCCGCACAACCCGACGAGCTCGTCCAGATCAGTACGGCCGCCGCGTGACCACCACGTGGCGTGGTGGATCTCAGCGATCCGGTGCCGACACCCCGGCGCCGCGCAGATCCCCTCCTGACGGGCGATCACCGCGGTGCGCTGCCGGGTCGTCGCCAACCGCTGGGTGCGCCCGACGTTGAGGACGTCAGCCTGAGGCGTCGGCCCGCCCGTCACTCCGTCGACCAGGATCGGGGTCACGTCGGCGCCACAGGCCAGCTGCGCGAACAGCTGAGGCCCGATCGACCCGAACCCGACCAACCGTGGCGGCTCCCCACCCTGCCCGGCAAGCCACGTCGCATCAGCCATCAGGTGCAGCTGCGGGCGCACACCGCGGTCCGACGGCATCCCGTGCGCCAACGTCGCGTCGATCAGCTCACCGAACGCGTCGAGGCGTCGCTGCGCCGGAGTACGCACGTCGTCGGCGCCCCGCGGCGCCGACGCGGCACCCAGCCACGTCGCGAGCTTGGCGCCGTTGACCAGGTCGAAGAACCCCGCCACGTGGAACCCGTCGCCGCAGCGCGTCACCGACAGGTTGCGCCGCTCCATGCCGCGCTTGTAGGCCTCGTCCAACCGCTCGGGACGGGCCAGCTCGTCGATCCGCCGGATCGCCATGCGCACGTCCGCGGCACCCGCAACCCGCGCCAGCGGCAGGAGGATCTGCGCACTCGCCTCACGCATCTTCTCGACACCGAGAGTGGCGAGGCCCGCGGAGAACTCGTACGCGTGGTCCAGACGCACCTCGCCCCCGCGCACAGCCTCGCCAAGCTCGGGGATCAGCCGCATCGAACGACCCGCCGTGCGCCGCCGCTTGATCTCCGCATCACCCATCCGCAGCTCGCGCCGCGCCCACCCCAACGCCGACGAGGCCCCCTCCTCAGCACCTCCACCGGTCTCGTCCAGCTGGTCCAACGCGGCGGCCTTCAGCCCCTCCAGCCGGTCGATGCCCGCCTGCAACGCCCGCAGCAGCGCGCGGGTCTGCGTGCCGTCGGCCAGTGCCAACGGCTGCACGCACAACGCGTCGACCGCCTCGCTGAGCGCCTGCACTGCATCGGACTCGAACACACCTAAGACGCTAGGGGCTCCCGCCGACAGCGGCGTGGACCCATGACGCAGCGGTGGACGAGCCACGCCTGGGGATGAGCGTGGCGCGGATCAACGCCCGCTCTCGCTGAAGTGCTGGTAGTCCTTCAGCATGCGCCACTCGCCGCCCCAGCCCCACCCGATCGCGTCGAAGGCGCCGACGACGGGGCCGCCGGCGATGATCATCCCCGGCCGGACGTCCTTGCGATCGAGATAGGCGGACGCGAGCTCGGGCAGCACGACGTCACCCTTCACGTACGGGTTCTGGAACGGGTTGATGTCGATCGCCAGCCCGTACGCGTGCTCCGAGAAGGTGGTGGCCCCACGCGTGGGCCGGCACGCGAACGCGCCCGTGTTGTTGCCGTCGCCGGTCGGCGGCGCGTCCATCTCGGCGGCGCGGGTGATGCGCATCTCCTCGATCGGGAAGCGTGCCTCGTACATGCGCCGGAAGGCCTCCACCACGTCCTTGGCGACGCGGCCGTTCACGAGCAGCTCGCCGGTGTGGCGGGCGTCGTCGAAGCCCCAGAACGCCACTCTCACCCAGGCCAGGTCTCGCCGTCCGACCGGACAGCCGCGCTTCCAGGTCGACCGGGCGATGACACGCGCAGGGGCGGGATCCGTGATCTGGCTCGCGAAGCCGTCGCCCGGCAGCTGCGGCAGGGAGTCGGGCAGGGTGAACCGCCGGTTGCGCAGCTCGGGCGGCGTCGGCTGCACCTCGCCGAAGCCGGCCTCCGTACGAGGCAGCTCTCGGGTGCCGAGCCACGCGGGCGGCACGGTTCCAGGCTCAGGACTGGCGGCCGTCGCACTGGGCGTCGTCGTGGCCGGGGCCGACGGGCTCACCTCCGAGGTCGTCCCGCTGGTCTGCGGCGCCGGCGTCGCCTCACCCGGACTGTCGTCGCCTCCGCCGCCGCAGCCGCCGAGCAGGACCATCGCCAGCGCCACCGCGCCGATGCCACGGCGCCCGCGCTGCATGCCGGTACGAACCCCCATTCGTCGAGTCTAGGCAACCCAGATCCACAAAAAACATTGCACAAGACCTCTTGCACAAGCACCCTTGCGTATATAGCGTGACGATCATGAGCGACGACCGCGAGCACGGACCCGACGACGCCGCCTACCGCCGTACGATCACCGACGCCAAGGCGCTGTCAGCACTCGCCAACCCCTTCCGTGCGCGGATGCTCGATGCCCTCAGCGTGGACGGCCCGTCGACGGCCTCCGCGCTGGCGCAGCGCACCGGACAGGCGGTCGGCAGCGCGAGCCACCACCTCAAGGTCCTCCACGAGGCGGGACTCGTGGAGGAGGCGCCCGAGCTGGCTCGGGACCGCCGAGAGCGCTGGTGGCGCAAGGTGTCGCCCTCGCTTCGGTGGTCACGCAACGAGTTCGCGACGGACACCGCCGCCGTCGACGCCGCCAAGGTCGCGGAGTCCATGGAGCTCGACCGCCAGTCCGAGGCAGCCCGCATCTGGCTCGCCAACTCCGAGACGTCCGGCGACTGGGACGGTGCTGCCTTCGTCGCCCAGACGTGGCTGCGACTGACACCTGCCGAGCTGCGCGAGCTCGGCGAGGAGATGGTCGACCTCCTGACGCGCTGGCACCGGAGGGAGGTGCCGGACGACGGGGCCGAGCGCGAGCCCATCCTCGTCTTCTCCCGCGGGTTCCCCCACCAGCCCTAGCCAGCCCCACCTTCCGCCGCGCACACCTCCTCGCGAGGTGATGTCGGCCTGCCCTGAGGAGCTCAGGTTGACGCCATCCGACGACAGCAGCACACACGGGTCGGGATTCGGCTATCTCTGGCTCGGCCAGGGCGCGAGCCTCGTTGGAAACGCGACGAGCTCGTTCCTGATCCCGGTGCTCGCCGTCGTCCACCTGCAGGCCGGGCCGTTGTGGATGGGCCTCCTCACCGCGGCAGCGTGGCTTCCGTGGGTCGTCGTCGGGCTGGTGGCCGGTGCTCTCGTGGACGGCCACCCCCCGCGCGCGGTCATCGTCGTCGCCAACCTCGTCGCCGCCGCGGCGCTCCTCACCGTCCCTCTCGCGGGCTGGGCGGGCCACCTGACGCTCGGCCATCTGCTCGTGGTCGCACTGACGACCGGCACCGCGAGCCTGTTCTCACGCGCGGCCGGCATCAAGATCGTGCCGCTGGTGGTGCCACCGGAGCGACTCGAGCGGGCCAACGCCCGCCTGCTCGGCACCGAGTCGCTGACCCAGGTCGCCGGGCCGGGCATCGGCGGCCTCCTCGTCACGGTCGTCTCCGCCGCGACCGGTCTGCTCGTGGACGTCGCCGGGTTCTTGGTGTCCGTGGCGTGCATGCGAGGCGTACGGCCCCGCCAGGCTGCGCGCAGCGCGACGGCCGCGCCCGTGCGGCTGCGTACCCAGATCGCCGAGGGGATCACGGTCGTCAGGAGCGATCGCTACCTCGCGCCGTTCGTGCTCATCGGCAGCGTGTCCAACTTCGGACTCACAGGCCTCACCACGCTGCTCGTCATCTACCTGGTGAACGTCCTCGAGATCGACGCCTCGTACACCGGGCTCGTCATGATGCTCGGCAGCATCGGTGGTGTCCTCGGCGCACTCGTGGCCGTCCCGCTCGCCCACCGGCTCGGCACCGGTCGCGCGTCGACCGGCCTCCTCCTGCTGAGCGGACCCGCCGCGCTCCTCATCACACTCCCGACGTCGAGCCGCCACGTCTGGATCACCGTCACCGGGCTCGTCCTTGTCGGGGCCACCGTCGTGTCCGGCAACGTCATCCGCGGAGCGTGGCGGCAGCGCTACATCCCGGCCCGGCTGATCGGACGCGTCGTCACCACGAGCCAGGTGGTCATCTACGGCGCGATGCCACTGGCAGGCGTGACCGCAGGCCTCCTCGCGCATGAAGTCGGCACGCGGCCGACCATGCTCGCGATGGCCGGGGTGCACGCGCTCGCGTGCGTCGCGATCGTGCTCACCCCGATCGGTCGGCTCGCCGAGCTGCCGCCGCCGATGCGGGAGCCCGGGACACCCGGGACAGATGCACGGCCTCCTACTTTCGTCGCAGGCCGCTAGCCCGATGGCGGATGTCGCGACCGCGCCTGCCTCCGTACGGTCGGGTGCGTGAGCGTCGATGCCCCCACGACCACCCTCGGCTACACCCGCAACGACAAGATCGGCACCGCTGTCGTCTTCGGCGGCGCCGGGCTGGCGATCTTCCTCCTCGCCCCGCTGCTCGCGGCGTGGCTCGCCGACGTGCCGCTCGTCCCGTTCAGGGGTCCGCTCGAGTGGGTCGGCTCGTTCGACCAGCCGTGGGCGTGGGTGGCACGCCCGGCGGTCGGCCTGGTCGTCGGTCTCGTGCTTGCTGCCGTCGTCGTGGCCGACGCCTACCGGCTCGACGTGAGCGATGAGCAGATCGTGGTCCAGCACGGCGACGACCGGCGCACGATCGCGCACGCCCAGGTCGCCGCCGTCTACACCGACCGCAAGAAGGTGGTCATCGACGGCACCGACGGCCGGCGTCTCTTCGAGCAGGACGTCGAGGCCGGACGCGGCCGGGTGGCCGAGGCGTTCACTCGCCACGGCTACCCGTGGGAAGGGCTCTGAGCTGCGCCGCCGCGCTCAGTGGCGGTGCAACCGGCTCGACCCGACCAGCGGCGGCAGGTCGACGGGCGCGCGCCGCGCCAGGGCGGCCGGCACGTCGGGCCGTTGCGCCGTGAAGAGCCACGCGTCGAACAGCGCGTCGAGCTGCTGCCCCGACACCCGCTCGGCGTACGCGACGAACTGCGGGATCGTCACGTTGCCTCCCTTGTTCCGTGCCGCCCACCCCTGCAGGATCGCGAAGAAGTCGTCGTCGCCCACCGTGACCCGCAGCTGGTGCAGCGTCATCGCGCCGCGGTCGTACACGGCACCGGCGAACAGGTCGTCCGGCCCGGGGTCACCGATCACGATGTCCCAGAACGAGTCGTCGGCCGGGTGCGAGCCGTACGTCGCGTCGAAGATCTCCTGCGCGGTCGCGACACCCTGGCTCTCCCACCACAGCCACTCCGCGTACGAGGCGAAGCCCTCGTTGAGCCAGATGTCGCTCCACCTGTACAGCGCGAGGCTGTCGCCGTACCACTGGTGCGCGAGCTCGTGCACAATCACGCCTTCGGCGGTCTCGTCGGAGCCGCTGAACCACTCCTGCGCATAGATCGGGCGCGTCTGGTTCTCGAGCGCGAACCCGAGCCCCGGGTGAGCGTCGACGAGACCGCCCGATGCCGAGAAGGGGTACGGGCCGAAGCTCGCCTGCAGGAAGTCGAGGACCTGCGGGTGCTTCGCGAAGTTCGCCTCCGCCTTCTCGCCCAGTGTCGGCGGCCCGTCGGCGGGCGTGCCCGCGATCCAGTCGTTCGGGTTCGGCTCGCTCCCTGCCGGTGCACCGGTGACCGCCCAGCCGTCGAAGGTGTCGCCGTCGTCCTCGAACGACGTGCTCCCGACACCGGTGGGCGTCGTGACGTCGTCGACGAACACGCCCATCCCCTGGAAGACGTCGTCGCTCGCGTAGGTGATCGCGACCTCGACCGACCCGCCGGCCCACGCCCCTAGGTCGACGCGCCACTGCTCGTAGCCGTCCGAGCTGCCGGTCGCCGCGTTCCACGTCCCGGTCGTGCCCGTCGGCGCGCACGTGTCGTCGGGCTGCACGCTCTGGTAGTGCCCGAGGAACGGGTGCAGGCTCAGCCAGAACGGGCAGGCGTCGCCGACGCTCGTGCTCGTCGCCCCACCGAGATCCGCCAGCGTCGTCCAGTCGTCCTGCCCCGGCGTCCGAGCCTCGACGAACACGAAGTCCCAGTCGGTCTCCGTGTCGCGGTCCACCCAGAAGCCCAGCTCTCCACCGCCGGCGGGCACCTCGACCGTGCGGCTCAAGCGCTTGTACGAGGCAGCCTCGCCGGCGACCTGCGAGATGGCGTACTGGTCGCCCGTGCGCGTCGGCGCCGGCTCGTACAGCTGCGGGTCGATCGCCTCGACCATCCGGATGCCGTCGTACCGGTAGTCCTTGAGCGCGAACTCACCCATCGTCGCCGTCGTGAGGTACGAGGCCATCGGCTCGCGCGCCTCCCACGCCCACGTGGTCCAGCCCTTGTGCGTACGGTGGCCGCGCGGGACGCCGTTCGCGACAGCCTCGAGGCCCTGCGGCACGGTGACGCGGAACGAGTACGAGGCCTTGTCGCTCGGGTGGTCGTTGACCGGATACCAGGTGGCGGCGACGTGCGGCTGACCGACGATGAGCGCGCCGTCGTTCGTGTGGATGAAGCCCGACCCGTCCTCCAGGGTGGCGGGCACGCCCCCGTAGGTGACCTCGGTCGTGAAGGTGCTGCGTTTGCGCAATCCGCGCGACGGGATCACGGTGAGCTCGCCGTCGACGTGCCTCCAGCCGGCGCGCCTGCCGTTCACCTTCACCGCGCTCACGGTCAGACCATCGAGGTCGAGGTTGAACCGCGACAGGTTCTGCGTGGCCCGTGCACGGATGCGCGCGGTGCCGGTGAGGCGGTCGGTAGCGGGGTCGTAGCGGACGTCCAGCCCGTAGTGCTGCGCGTCGTACCCGCCGTTGCCGTCGGTCGGGAAGTACGGGTCACCGATGCCGACAGCGCCCGGCGTGAAGTGAGGGCGCGGACCCGGGCGGGCCTGCGCCGGTGCCGCGAGCAGGGCGGCGCCGAGAGCCAGGCCGGAGAGCGTGGAGACGAGGACGAGCGCATGACGACGCATGGGGAACCTCCAGAGGATCCAGGTCGTCTCTCACTGTGCGCCTGGTGTCCGGTGGCGGCAACCGGTGGCGCGCTGGCGCGAGGGTGCTCAGCCGTCGCGCCGCCGGTCGCGCCATGCGCCGGTCGCCCACAGCGCCCAGAGCACGAGCAGCGGCTGGAAGAGCAGGCGGATCGCCCGAGCACGGTCGTCGTTCAGCCCGAACGCGTCGGTGTGCGTCACGTACTGCGAGATGTTGCCGGGGAAGATCGCGACGAAGAATGCTGCCGTGAGCCAGCCGACGGCGACGCGCTTGCCGGGCAGACCGATCAGCGCACCACCGAGCCCGATCTCGACGAACCCGGAGGCGAGGACGACGGTGTCGCCGTCGAGCGGCACCCAGTCCGGCACCTGCGCGAGGAACTCCTGACGCGCGAACGTCAGGTGGCTGATGCCGGCGAAGAGAAGGAACGAACCGAGCGCGAGGCGCCCGATCGTACGTGGCGCGGAGAGCGACCTCGTCGCGGATGCGTCGTCGGACATGAGACCTCTGTTCGCCGGAGGGGTGTCGCCGCCCAGCCTAGGGGCAGAGTCGCACCAGCAGCGCTGCACACTCGCGGCGCAGGGTCTCGAGCGCTTCGAGGTCGCCGGCGAGGAAGTCGATCAGCGAGCGCAAGAAGAGCCCGTCGTAGAGCGCGTACGCCACCGGCGAGGTGATGGTCGGCGGGCTGTCGGCAAGGTCGGCGTATCGCTCGACCACCCGCCAGATCATCTGCTCCAGCAGCAGGTCGATCTCCTTGATGACGCCCACGAGCTCGGCGGTGAACATGCTCTGGTTGCGCAGGTCGTACCACATGCGGTGGAGCGTGCTCTCGTCTCGCAGCGTCTCGGCCATCGCCTCGGCGAAGCCGTCGCGCAGCTCGACGGACGTGGTCGCCGTCTCGAGGATCTCGTCGTACTGCTTGACGCAGTCCTGCTTGTACTGGCGGATGCAGTGCTGCATCAGGTCGAGCTTGTCGCTGAAGTAGTAGTGCACGACGCCGTGCGAGAAGTCGGAGTTCTGGGCGATGTCCCTCAGCCCGGTGTGGGCGTATCCGTTCGCCGCGAGCGTCACCAGGGCGGAGTCGGCGATCTCGGCCCGGCGGCGCTCGAACTTGTCGACCGCGGCGCGCTCGGCGCGTGCGCGCTGTCGACTCCTCGGACCCTCGGTGATGCCCATCTCGTCCATCGTACGGCCGGAAGAAGGGCCAGCCCGGTACTTTTCTGGACGAATGCCTACAAAAATCTTGTCAGTCGTCAAGATTTCTGGTCTGCTAAGAGCGTCATCGGTTCGCGGCCTGTGACAGAGGGGCTCGGCGTCGGCGGGGGCGGCACCGAGCCCCTCTTGCAACGCGCGGGCCAAGTGCTCCGCAGCAGGCCATTCTCGGGTGAGACGACACCATCGAGACGGGCTATCGCGTCGTGACGCCCGGATACCCGGGCTTCGAGATCGAGGTCGAGGCGCTCCGCGAGAACCCCGACGTGATCGCGAACCTCACCGTCCCCGAGACCCGGGCACCAGGAGACGTGGGTCGACCACGACAACGACGACCGCGCACCGCTGCTGTTTATCGCTGGCGGCAAGGGCCGCGGGCTGAGGCGCTGGCGAGCACCGGCCCGGGCTCGCTCAGGCGGGCGAGAGCCGACCCGCGAGCGCGCTCTCGTCCGCGACGAACCAGGTCTGGGTCCCACGGTTCGCCTCGCGGACGAAGTCGCGGAACGCGTCGCTCCCCGCGACGTGCCCTGCGACGTCGCCGACCACCGCGAGCCGCAGCCGGTAGTTGACGAGCTTCTGCGTCACCTCGCCGAGAAGACCCGACCGGAGGCGGAAGAACTCCGGGGACAGGCGTGCGACCGGCACCGCGATCAGCTGTGCCTCGCACCCGAACGCGTCGCCCACGAGATCCAGCGCGTCCTGCTCGCTGGAGATTGCCGGCCCCTCGGCGTCGACGAGGAGGACGCGGACATCGCCGTACTCTGTGGTGCGCATGCCCAGACCGTACGGGCGCAGCGGCGGGCCGTCGAACGGATTCCGTGGCGCGAAACGCGAGTCAGCCGCGGTCCTGCCAGGTGCAGAGGCAGACCTTGTTGCCCTCCGGATCGGCGAGGACCCAGAAGCTCGGCGCCTCCGCCTCGCTCACGAGCGTGCCACCGGCGGCAACCGCGGCGTCGATCCTCGGCCGCACCTGCGAGGGCTCGACCCACACATCGAGGTGCCAACGCTGTCTCGGCTCCTCGCCGCCGGACGGCTGGAACCAGATCGTCGGCAGCGCACCGTACGGGTCGATCACCTCGTCATCCACCTCCGACGACGACGCATCCTCCATCGCGAGCGCGGCACGCCAGAACGGCAGCACTCCCTCGTACGCAGGGGTGTCGAGCCCGAGCTCCAGCCGCGAGACGGTCGCACACTCCATGATGATGTCGGCGCCCGCGGCGGCGTCGGCGACGAGCCCGCTGATCGTGCGCGCGAGACCGACGTCGCGCTCGGTGATGCCGCCGGCGTCGTGACTCGTGAGCCGGACATCGACGTGGGTGTAGCGCAGGTCGACGTCGGGATGGTGGCCCATCTCCTCGGCCGCAGCACCGATCGCGTTGACGAGCGCCAGGCCCGTCGCGAAGTCGGGCGTACGGATGCGTGTCTGGAGGCCGCCGATCAGGTTCGCCCACCCGTCGAGTCGCTCGTCGGCGATCTGCGGGCCGGTCAGTCTCTGCGTGCTCATCGGTCCATGCTCGCGCGACGGTGGCGCGCTGTCACTCCTCGCAGACCTGTCGACTTTACGACCGATCGGTCGTAAAGTTGCGTGCATGACACTCACCAACGACAAGACGCCTGCCCTGGACGAGCCGTCGTACGGGGTCGTGGTCCCCGTCCGCGTCTATCTCGACGACCTCGACGGGTTCGGGATGCTCAACCACGTCGAGTACGCGCGGCTGTTCGACCACGCGGTCATCGACTTCTGGACCGACGCGGGCTGGGTGCTCGACCCGACCTCGTCGGTGCAGGTGATCCGCGAGGTCCACCTCACCTTCCACCAGCCGATCACGGCGATCGGCGACGTCGCCGTGCACCTGTGGGTCGACCAGGCGGGGCGCACGAGCGTGAACTACCGGTTCCGGATCACCTCTGCCGACCGCGCCATCCTGCACGCGGAGGGCTCGCGCCGTCTCGTCAACCTCGACCCGGCGACATTGCGGCCGACGCCGCTGACCGACGAGCAGTGGACCTACGCGGCGCCGCTGCTCGCCGACCACGTGGAGCGGCCGGCTGTCTGAGTGCTCGTACGGTCAGGCGAGTGCGGCGATCGCGGCGAGGGCGCACGCCAGGGCGAGGTCGAGCTCGGCCTCGGAGTCGAAGAGGACCGACCGCGTGATGCCCGCGGCGAGGAACGCATCAAGCTGGAACGCGACCGTACGCCCGTCACCTCCCGCCGCGACCGCATCGACCGCGAGCAGATCCAGCCACTCCTGCTTGAGGGCACGGACGGCGTCGGCGATCGGCCCTTCCTGCGCCCCGAACTCCGACGACGAGGTCACCAGGAAACAACCGCCAGGGAACACCCGCCTGCGCGCGTACGCGGCCCAGCTCTCGACCAGCGCACGCAGACGCGGTGCGCCCGGCTCCGTCGACCAGACCGGGGCGACGACCTCGGCGATGACCACCCGGCGGGCCTCTGCGATCGCCGCGAGCTGGATCGCCTCGCGGTTCGCGAAGACGGTGAGGATGCCGCTCTTGCTCACGCCGGTGGCCGCGGCGAGCCCTCCGACCGACAGGGAGTCGAGCCCGTGCAGCGTCGCGACGTCGGCGGCCTCGCGGGCCACCTTGCGCCGCGTCGCGTCGCCGCGCGCGCGCCGTCCGTCGGTCGTGGTGCTCATGGGTCGAGTCTAGGTTCGACTGCGCCGCCGCAGGAGCAGCAGCGCATTGACGGCCACGATCGCGATGGCCGCGACAACCGCCGTGGCGACCAGCGCGCCTGACGTGTCCCGTACGGCCACGACCACTCCGACGAGCGCCCACACCAGCGCCGCCGCATAAGCGATCGAGCCGCCGATCAGCGCGCTGAAGCCCACGGCGACCAGGGCGACGAGGGCGAGGGCCCACACCTGCCAACTGGTCTCCATCCCGTCGAAGTCACCGTCGGCCACGAGCGCCGTGCAGACGTTGAGGCCCCCGGCGGCGGTCACCCACCCCGCGTACAGACCCGTCGTCGCCCGCGCCAATCGCGTCAGCCACGTCGGCGCCTCGGTGTCGGGAGTACGGGCGGCGGCCACGTGCGCCGCATCGACGGCGATCACGACCATCACAAGGAGGATCACGGCGGTGATCCACGACCACTCGAAGGCCGAGGCGACGATCCAGAGCGACGCGCCCAGATACAGCAGAGCCAGGTCACCGAGGAGGCGGCCAGACGCCACGGTGCCGGTCGCACGCTTCACGAGCACGGCGATCGCGTAGGCGATCGTCAGGAGATAGACGAGGCTCCAGATCGAGAACGTGTAGCCCGAGGGCGTGATCAGCAGGTCGTCGCCCTGGCTGCTCGGTGGAGCGCCGAGGTCGCCGAGCGCCTGCACCGCCGGGGTCACCACCTGGACGATCGCCGCGACGAGCACCACCCAGGCAAGCGCGCGTGAGGGTCGGGTCGGCGTGCTCGTGGTCGGTGAAGTCGTCATCCCGTGCCACGCTACCGGTGATGTCAGCGTGCGGCGCGGTCGAACTCCGCGCGCGCCTGCACGATCTCCTCCTGGTGCTTCTCGGTCCACTGGACCAGCGACTGGATCGTGCCGAGGAGGGTGCATCCGAGCGGGGACAGACAGTACTCGACGCGCGGCGGCACCTCTGCGTACACCGTCCGGCAGATCAGGCCGTCGCGCTCGAGGTTGCGCAGCGTGACCGTCAGCATGCGCTGACTGATCCCGTCGATGGCGCGACGCAGCTCGTTGAACCGCATCGTCTTCTCCTCGAGGAGCGAGATCACGAGCAGAGACCACTTGTCGGCGATCCGGTCGAGGATCTGACGTACCTCGCAGCCCTCGCGCGCGTCCCACTGGAACACGTCCCAGCGGGGCTCGTCCTCCTCGGTCACTTCAAGAGGCTCGGTCACTTCAAGAGGCTCGGTCACTTCAAGAGAACTAGGTGATGTCGAAGTGCGTACTTCCGCCATGCCCCCATCCTCACCCAGACTGATCGCAGTTACAAGAAGTAACCAGGCTGATGTTTGGTAACCCTAGGAGCCCGCGTGACCGTCGCACCCGTCTTCGATCCACCCGCACAGCAGATGACACCGCGCTCATGGGGGTTGCTGCTCGTCCTCTGCGGCGCCCTCTTCCTCGAGGGGATCGACATCGCGATGCTCAACGTCGCCGTCCCCGCGATCGCCGCCGACCTCGGGCTCGCGACCGGGACCGCGCACTGGATCATCAGCGCGTACGTCCTGGGCTACGCCGGCTTCATGCTGCTCGGCGGCCGCTCGGCAGACCTGTTCGGGCGGCGGCGCGTGTTCCTGGTCGGGCTCACCGTCTTCGTCGCGTTCTCCGGAGTCGGTGGTTTCGCGGACTCCGGCTGGCTGCTCGTGACCGCACGCTTTGCGACCGGAGTCGCCGCGGGGTTCATGACGCCGGCCGGATTCAGCATCGTCACGTCGAGCTTCCCGGAGGGACCGCTGCGCAACCGCGCGCTCTCCGTGTACGGAGCCGTCGGTGCAGGCGGGTTCACGCTCGGGATGGTCGCCGGCGGGCTGCTCACCACCGCGAGCTGGCGCTGGGTCTTCTTCGCCCCCGTGGTCCTCGGGGCACTCCTCCTCGTCGTCGGCCGTGCCCTGATCCGTCCCGACCAGCCACGCCTCCCCTCGACCTCCGGGTTCGACGTCGTCGGCTCGGTCACGGTCACCGCCGCGATGGTGTCGATCGTGTTCGCACTCGTGAGCCTGGGCGAGGGACACACAGCGACGGCCGCGCTCACCCTGGCCGGCGCCGCCGCGCTGCTGGTCGGCTTCGTCCTGTGGGAGCGCCGCTCCCCTGCGCCGCTCCTTCGCCTGAGCATCCTTCGCCACGGGATGCTCCTCTCGAGCAGCACGGCCGGGCTGCTTTTCATGGGCGCGTTCTTCGGATTCCAGCTCCTGGTCACGCTGTACCTCCAAGAGCTCCGCGGCTGGACTCCGCTCGAGACCGGCCTGACCTTCGCGATCATGGGCGCGGACATGGTGATCGCGCCGCTCCTCACGCCGCTCCTGGTCGCACGGCTCGGTACCGCGGCGGTGATGACGGCCGGGTTCGCCAGCGCGACCGCGGCGTTCGCGCTGACCCTGCGACTCGAAGCCGACTGGACGTACGTCGACCTGCTCCCGACGCTCCTGCTGGTCGCCTTCGCCTTCGCGTTCGCGTATGGGCCGCTCGCCGCGGCTGCGACCGAGGGGCTCGACGAGTCCGAGCACGGCGTCGCCGGCGGGATCGTCAACACCGCCTTCCAGTTCGGCGCGGCGCTCGGCCTCTCGGCGGTCACGATCGTCCTCCTCGGCGCGAGCCCCGAGGACGCGACCCTGGACGACTATCGGCGGGCGTTGTTCGTGCCGACGGCGGCCGCCGCGCTCGCTGTGGCGATCGGCGCGACCGCGTGGGCGCGTAGGCGGGGTGGAGCGCGTCAGCGGAACTGAGCGAGCGCGCCGCGCAGGTCGTCGACCGCGGCTGGGAGCTCGTCGAGCTTCTCGGCCGCCTCGACCTTGGCGCGCGCGGCCGGGCCGTCGCTGACGCCGCCTGCCGCCTCGTACGCCCGGGCGAACGCGAGCAGGTCCCGGACGTCGCCGAGGAGGTCGTGGATCTGCTCGGCGCTCACCGCCAGCGCATCTGCCTTGGCACCGAAGAGTCCGACCGGGGGGCGAGTGACGGACTCGACCGCATAGCGGAGGCGTCGCGCCGCCTTGCGCAGCTCGTGCAACGCGACGTCATCACCGGGACACGAGGTAGCCGCCTCGGCTCGACGCAGCACCCTGTCGCCCTCCTTGACGATCCTGCGACGCACGCCGCGCTTCGTACGACGCGACGCCTTCGCGGTCCGAGGGGGCGCGTCGAGGAAGGCCCCGAGATCCGCCCGACGGTCCCTCGCCTCGACACTCACCCCGCGGCGTGCGACCGCGCGGTGGGCGTCGCGGTACGCGGTGCGGAGCTCGTCGAGCATCCGGGCGCCAGCGGCGTCGTCGTCGTCGTCGAGGAACCGCTCGGCCACCGCGATCCTCACCTCGAGGTCGCGCGCCTCGCCGAGCTCGCGTCCCCAGTCCCGGTAGGTGCCGTGCAGGCGGCGGACCGTGTCGGTGTCGAAGAACGGCCGGTACGCCGCAAGCGTGCTGCGTAGCCGCCGTACGGCCTTGCGGTGCGCGTGAACGCCGTCGGGCTGGTCGAGCACGGCCAGGCCGAGCGTCGCGTCGAGCTGGTCGGCGATCGCATCGAGACTGCGGGCAGCCGCGTCACCCGCGTCGTCAGGGTGATCGTCTCCGCTCACGGTGCTCCCTCAGCCGTTCTGCCCGCGCGCCGCGACGGTCCACGTCGCCACCTCTCCATCGTCGCGGACGTGAACCCGATCGGCGAGGTTGATCGCGGTGCACACGTGGTTCGGGAGAACCGCGACCCGGTCGCCGACCGCCGGGACGTCCGCCGGGTCCGCGCCGCTCACGTCGACCACGCCGTGGTGCTCCCAGATCCGGTCGATGCGCGCGCCGGGGACTCCGAGCAGCACTCCGTGCCCGTTGACGTACGGCGGCCGGTCGGCGGCGAGGGTCTTGGAGCCTGCATCGAGGACGAGGCGATCCGGCGCGGGCGCGCTCACCACCGTGGTGATCACCGCGAGCGCGACCTCGTCCGGGCCGGCCGTCCCCAGTGCGACCTGCTGCGCGTCCTGGAACGCGTACACACCCGGCCGCGTCTCGGTGACGACCTCTACGTCGGTCGCCTCGTACGACGGAGTCGCCCCGCCGCTGCGGATCTCGCACGGCAGTCCCTCTGCGGCGAACGCGTCGGCGGCACGCGACAGCGCACTCGCCTCGTCAGCTGCGGCGGGCGCGCCTGCGCCGAGCGCGTACCCCTGACCAGGGAAGGTGAACACCCCGCCGATCCTCAGACCACGCTCGGTGGCGTGCGCCGCGAGCAGGCCGGCTTCCTCGGGCACGACACCCGTACGACGCAGCCCGCACTCGACCTCGACCAGGACCGAGAGGCGCGGGTGGTCCGCGAGGCCGTGGCGAACGAGGGCGTCGATGCCGTCACGCGAGTCGACGCCGAGGATGACCGTCGCTGCGTCGAGCAGCCGCCGCAGCCGGTCCGCGAGATCGTCCGTCGCAAGGACCGGGTACGCGACGAACAGGTCGTCGAACCCGGCCTTCGCGAAGCACTCCGCCTCCCCAACGGTCGCGAGCGTCAGGCCACGCGCTCCGGCCGCGACCTGCAGCCGCGCGATCTCCGGGATCTTATGGGTCTTCACGTGAGGACGCAGCCGCAGACCGCGGTCGTCGCAGAGCGCCTGCGCGCGGGCGAGGTTGCGTCGCAGCGTCGGGAGGTCGACCGCAAGGAACGGTGTCGCGATCCCCTGCCAACGATCCGGTGACCAGCGTTCCTCGCTCATGGCCGTCAGCCTAGGCCCGTCAGGAATCGAGAAGCACGCCGTCTGGCCCACGCCTAGCGTGACGTCATGTGCATGAGGATGAATGCCCTTCCGGCTCACGACCGGCCCGAACGCCTCGACGACCTCGTACGGCTTCGCCGTGTCCGTGACCGGCTCGAGCGGGAATACGCCCAGCCGTTGAACGTCATGGCACTCGCCGCCGGTGCCCGCATGTCGACGGGCCAGCTCATTCGGCAGTTCGAGCGCGCCTACGGCGAGCCGCCGTACGCCTATCTGCGGGCACGGCGCCTCGAGCGCGCCCTCGCTGCCTGACCCTGGAGTTTGCCGCGCCAGCTCGCGAGGGCCGGTCAGTCCAGGCAGAACTCGTTGCCCTCCGGGTCGGCCATCATGACGTGCCCGGCCTCCAACGGCGGCGCGGGCTCGAAGCGGCGCAGGCGGGTCGCCCCCAAGGCGACGAGCCGCTCGCACTCGGCCTCCAACGCGTCCATCCGCGCGTCTCCCTCCAGCCCGGGAGCCGCACGGACGTCGAGGTGGAGGCGGTTCTTGGAGGCCTTGTCCTCCGGCACCTGCTGGAAGAACACCCTCGGGCCCTTGCCGTCGGGATCCTCGATGGCAGAGCGCGAGTTGCGCGCCTCCTCAGGGACACCGATCTGCGCGAGGAAGTCGTCCCACGCAGCGAGCGGATCGTCGCCCTCTGGGACGTCGACGCCGGGCGGGCCAGGGTGGACGTATCCCAGGACGTCACGCCAGAAGGTCGACAGCGCCCTGGGATCGTGCGCATCGAAGGTCACTTGGAATTCGCGGCTCATCGCTGGCTCCGTTCGTCGGCATGTCGCACGCCACTCTGGCACGGCCAACCGACAGAAGCCGGTGTCAGCAAGCGATCTCCTTCACCTCGCCGCGAGACAGGTGGAGCCCCGCGGGCAGCACGTGCAGCACCGCGAGGCAGAGCGCGGCGACCACTGCCAGGCCTGGCGCGATGCCGACTACCCGCGCCAGCGTCATTGGGATCGTGTCGACCCACCCCATCATCGGCAGACCCGCACGCCATGGTCGTCAGCTTGCCGCGCGCTTCACGAGCTGCTCGATCTTCTCCGCGTCGGCGTCGGTGATCTCGGTCAGCGCGTACGACGTGGGCCACATGCTGCCCTCGTCGAGCGTGGCAGACTCCTCGAACCCGAGCGTCGCGTACCTGCCGTCGAACTTCTCCGCGGCCTTGAAGAAGCAGACCACCTTGCCGTTCTCGTCGGTGTAGGCCGGCATCCCGTACCAGGTCTTGGCGCCCAGCTGAGGCGCGACGCGAGAGACGATCGCGTGGATGCGCTCGGCCATCACACGGTCGGAGTCGCCCATCTCGGCGATCTTCGTGAGCACGGCCTTGAGGTTGTCGGCCTTCTTCTTGCCGCCTCGCCCCTCCGCCTTCAGCTCCTCGGCGCGCTCCTTCATCGCGGCGCGCTCGTCGTCTGTGAAGCCGACGCCGGTCGATTCCTTCTGGCCGGCCTTCTTGGTGGTGGTCATCGGATGCTCCTCGTGGTCTCGGTCGACGTGGTGTCGTCGTGCTCGCCACGATGCCGGAGCCGCACGAGGGACGCTTCTCGATTCGTGATCGATGCGCGGGCTGCGCGTCGGTGAGCTAGCGTCCACACGAGCGCGACGGGTGGACGCTGGGCCACCGACGTGCGTGAACGCCGACGGGAGTGCGCATGACGAACGAACCGACCCGGTCCGCAGCCGACGATCCCGGACCCTTCTTCCACGGAACGAAGGCCGAGCTGCAGCCCGACGACCTGCTCGCTCCTGGCTACGGCTCCAACTACGGCGAGCGGCAGAAGGCGAACTTCATCTACATGACCGCGACCTTGGACGCCGCCACCTGGGGAGCCGAGCTGGCCGTGGGCAACGGGCCCGGGAGGATCTACGAGGTCGTCCCGACGGGGCCCTTCGAGGACGATCCCAACCTGACCGATCAGCGGTTCCCGGGCAACCCGACGCGGTCGTACCGCACGCGAGAGCCGCTGCGCGTCGTCGGCGAGGTCGAGGACTGGGCGCCGCACTCTGCTGAGGAGCTCCAGCACATGCGGGACCACCTCGCCGAGCTTGAGCGGCAGGGCATCGAGGCCATCAACGAGTGAAGCCGTCCAGGGAACGCGCGCGTTCTCCGCACTCTCGCCGCCGACCGAGACCGACGTCGACGAGCATGAGGGTGGTCGACTCGTTGTCGGCACCGTCGTTCGTGGAGACAGCCGCCAGCCGGTCATCCGGAGACCACTCCGCCATCGCCAGGTCGCGTGATGCCTCGATGCCGTCCGTCAGGTCTCGGCGATGTTGACAACCCCTGGAAGGGCAACCTCTGATGCGACGACCCGGGTGCAGCAAGGCCGTCAATCCCTGAGCGATGACTCGGGCCCGCTGGCGCAGTCGAACTGGGAAGGGAGCAGGTTCAGAGGGAGGACTCTCGGCGATGGCGGTGATCGAGGACGTCCGGCCGCTCGGCAGCGCGCTCGAGCGCTCGTACGAGGTGTACGTACGAGGCCGGCTGAAGTTCCGCGTGAAGCAGATCGTCTATGTGGCGTTCTCCCTCGACGAGACCGTGATGGAGTTCGCATTCCCCAAGGAGGAGCGGGCCGCTCTCGTCGCGAGCGAGCCGCGCAAGTTCCAGCTGCCGGTGCAGTCGGACATGCGGTTCAACTGGGTCCGCTCCGACCTTGCGGCACTAGACCGGGCTGAGGCCCGCGAGCTCGTCGTCGACGCCTGGCGCATGGTCGTACCCCAGAAGCTGTCCCGCGCGTACGACCTCACCCATCCCGACGGCCCGGGGTGACGGACCGCCCGGGCCCAGGGCGTGCGGTGAGCTGGCTCAGCCGAACTCCTTCGGCATGTCGATGAACCGCGAGTAGTGGCCCTGGAACGTGACCGTCGCCGAGCCCGGCTGACCTGAACGGTTCTTGGCGACGATGAAGTCGGCCTCGCCCAGACGCTCGGACTCCTGCTCGTACATGTCCGGTCGGTGCAGCAGGACCACGATGTCGGCGTCCTGCTCGATCGAGCCGGACTCACGCAGGTCGGACAGCATCGGTCGCTTGTCGGTGCGCTGCTCCGAGCCACGGTTGAGCTGGCTGATCGCGATGATCGGGACCTCGAGCTCCTTGGCGAGCAGCTTGATCTGACGCGAGAACTCCGAGACCTCGACCTGGCGGTTCTCGACCTTCTTGCCGGAGGTCATCAGCTGGAGGTAGTCGATGACGATCATCTTGAGGTCGTGGCGCTGCTTGAGGCGCCGTGCCTTCGCCCGGATCTCCATCATCGTCATGTTGGGCGAGTCGTCGATGTACAGCGGCGCCGCCGCCACCTCACTCATGCGACGAGCGAGCTTGGCCCACTGGTCGTCGGACAGCGAACCCGACCGCATCTCGTGCAGACCGACGCGCGCCTCGGCGGACAGCAGACGCATCGTGATCTCGATGCGGCTCATCTCCAGCGAGAAGATCGCGGTCGTCAGCCCGTGCTTGATGGCCGCCGATCGGCAGACGTCGAGGCCCAGCGTGGACTTGCCGACACCGGGTCGTGCGGCAACGACGATCATCTGGCCGGGGTGGAAGCCGTTAGTGAGCCGGTCGAGGTCGACGAACCCGGTCGGCACGCCCGCCATCTGCCCGTCGCGGGCCGCGATCGCCTCGAGCTCGTCGAACGTCGCCTCCATGATGTCGTTGAGGACCGTGTAGTCCTCCGACGTGCGCTGCTCGGTCACCCCGAACACCTCGGACTGCGCGGTGTCGACGATGTCGTCGATCTCGCCCTCGCCTGCATAGCCGAGCTGCGCGATCTTGGTGCCGGCCGAGATCAGTCGCCGCAGGATCGCCTTCTCGCGGACGATGTCGGCGTAGTAAGACGCGTTGGCCGCGATCGGCACGTTGGCGACGAGCGTATGGAGGTAGGGCGCGCCGCCGATCTTGGCCAGCTCGCCTCGGCGCTGGAGCGCAGCGGACACGGTGACGGCATCAGCGGGCTCGCCGCGGCCGTACAGGTCGAGGATCGCGTCGAAGATCTCCTCGTGCGCCGGACGGTAGAAGTCGATCGACTTCACCGCCTCGAGCACGTCGGCGATCGCGTCCTTCGAGAGCATCATCGCGCCGAGCACGGACTGCTCGGCGTTGTTGTCCTGAGGTGGGGTGCGGTCGACCCGGCTCCCGCCGTACTCGTAGTCGTCCGGCGGCTCCGGAACCGACCCCAGCTCGGCAACGCTCACCCGCGCCACTCCTCCACGCTCGACCCCGATTGCGACACCCCACGCCCCCAAAACGGCACGCCGTGAATCACAGGTCTGTCATTCACGCTTCGAGCGTACGGGGGACCACCGACGAAGCTTCGAGAGCCATCCCGGACCCGCACCAGGAGGTTCGAAAACATCCGTCGAACGAGAAGCAAACTACGCGCATCGCGATGCCGGCTGCCAGTCGTGTGCGGCTGTGGATGCACAGCCTTTGTGGATCGCGACGACATTTGTGTGGATAACCAGGGGAAGACATGTGCACAGGCTGTGGGTATCCGTGTGGATTACCCCACGAGGTTCTCCACACCTGTGGGCTGACCTGGGGAAACACTGTCCCCCGCGTGTGGATCGAAACTCCCCCACGGGCGTGTCCGTCCGACTTGCACACAGCATGGAAGCCTTCTAATCTGCGCGCCCGTGGCCGTCGCGAAAGGCCTCCCAGCGCGCGAGCATCCCCGGGATCTCCTGGGCCATGAACGCGAAGAACATGGCCCCGAGCTCGAGCGGCGCGCCGTGGTCCTCGTGCTCGTCGCCGAGGTCCTTCGCTGCCTGCTCGAGACTCTCGTACCAGCGGACCAGGATCGCCTGCCGCCGCGCGATCATCGACTCCCACGGATCGCCTGGCGGGAGCCGGTAGTGGTGACGTCGATCGCTTCCACGATGGCGCTCGAGCATCCCAAGGCCGATCAGATAGTTGACCGCACCCGAGATCGCCGCCGGGCTCGCGCCGGTCGCCTCCGCGAGCTCGGCCGCGGTATAGCTGCGCTGCCCGAGCCCCAGGACGTACGCGAACGTCCGCGCCGGCATCGGAGGCACGCCGGAGTCGCGCAGGATCGCGGAGAACCTCTCCACGAAGTCCTCGAGGGCATCGCTCGCCACCGGGCCCACCTCCGTCACTTTGCGTCCGCCTGCCCCACTTTACCCTTCACATAATTCTGAATCATGTGTAGCGTCGGTCGAGTGAACCACGCGATCGAGATCGCCGGGCTCCAGAAGAGCTTCGGCACCACGCGCGCCCTCGATGGGCTCGACCTCACGGTGACCACCGGCGAGGTCCACGGCTTCCTCGGCCCGAACGGCGCCGGGAAGTCCACGACCATCCGCGTCCTGCTCGGCCTGCTGCGACAGGACGGCGGCACCGTCCGTCTCCTCGGCGGCGACCCGTGGTCCGAGGCGACCGCGCTGCACCGACGCCTCGCGTACGTCCCCGGCGACGTGACCCTGTGGCCCAACCTCTCCGGCGGCGAGGTCATCGACCTCTTCGGTCGACTCCGCGGCGGCGTCGACCCCGCACGGCGCGACGACCTCATCGAGCGCTTCAAGCTCGACCCGACCAAGCGCGGCCGCACCTACTCCAAGGGGAACCGCCAGAAGGTCGCCCTCGTGGCAGGGCTCGCTGCCGACACCGAGCTGCTTCTCCTCGACGAGCCCACCTCCGGGCTCGACCCGCTGATGGACGAGGTGTTCCGCGAGGCCGTGCAGGAGGTCCGCGAGCAGGGCCGCACGGTCCTGCTGTCGAGCCACATCCTCGGCGAGGTCGAGGCGCTGTGCGACCGCGTCACGATCATCCGCGAGGGCCGTACGGTCGAGTCCGGCACCCTCGCCGAGATGCGCCACCTCACCCGTACCTCGATCGACGTCACCACATCCCGCCCGGTCGACGGGCTCGACACCCTCGGCGGGATCCACGACCTCGTCGTCGACGCCGACGGCACCCGGGCACGCTTCGAGGTCGACACCGTACGGATCGGCGACACCCTCACCTACCTCGGCACCTACGGCGTCACGGCGCTCACGAGCACGCCACCGACGCTCGAGGAGCTGTTCCTGCGCCACTACGGCGACGAGATCGGCGCGCGCGATGCGGAGCCGGTGGCGTGAGGGACTCCTTCGCCGGGACCACCACGCTGGTCCGGTTCGCACTGCGCCGTTCACGGTTCGCGCTGCTGTGGTGGATCGTCGGCATCACCGCGCTCTATCCCATCCAAGCCCTCGCGCTCGAGGCCAGCTACCCGACGCAGGCCGATCTCGACCAGCTCGCCGCGAGCCTCTCCGGGAACGCCGCGATCATCGCCATGGCCGGGCCCGAGTACGCCCTCGACACGATCGGCGGACAGACCGCGTGGCAGACGTCGGCCTTCGGCGCGATCCTCGCCGGGCTGATGAGCACCTTCCTGATCGTGCGCCAGACGCGGGCCGGCGAGGAGAACGGAGCGGACGAGCTCATCCGTGCCGGCGTCGTGGGCCGCTCCGCCACCAACGCCGCGGCGGTCATCGTCACCACCGCCGCCAACCTCGTGCTCGTCGTCGCGATCGCACTGCTCCTGATCTCCTGCGGGCTCCCCGCCGAAGGATCCTGGGCTCTGGGATGCGCCTGCGGGTTCACCGGGATGGTGTTCATGGGGCTCGCGCTGATCTTCGCCCAGGTCAGCAGCACGACCCGTGGTGCGTGGGGAATGAGCGGCGCGGCGATCGGAGTGGCGTACGCGCTGAGAGCCGCCGGCGACGTCGGCGAGAACGCCCTGACGTGGCTCTCCCCGATCGGCTGGGGCCAGCAGGTGCGGGCGTACGCCGACGAACGGTGGTGGCCCGCGCTGCTGCTGCTCGGCACGACTGTCCTGTCTGTCGCCGTCGCCCGCATGCTCCACCTCCGTCGCGACTTCGGAGCGGGACTCGTCGCTCCTCGCCGTGGCCCGGCGACGCGCGACTGGCGAGGCGGGGCGTACGAGCTCGCGTGGCGGCTCCAACGTCCGACCGTGATCGGTTGGCTGGTCGGGCTCGCGTTCGGCGGCGCCGCGTACGGCACCATCGGCAACGATGTCGGCGACCTCGTCGGCGACAGCGACCTGTCCGGGTCGCTGACCGGCGGCCAGACGAGCGGCGAGGCCATGACCGACGGCTTCTACGGCAGCGCGATGCTCATGCTCGCCATCATCACCGCCGCGTTCGCTGTCGCGGTCATCCTGCGCGCCCGTGGAGAGGAGACGTCCGGCCGGGCCGAGCCACTGCTCGCGACGGCCCTGCACCGCAGGACGTACCTCGCGAGCCATGTCGCGCTCGCCGTGCTCGCCTCCACCGTGGGCGTCGCACTCGCCGGCGCGGCGACCGGGTGGATGTACGGCGTGGTGTCGGGGTCGTACGACAGGATCGGCCAGCTCACCGGGGCCGGGCTCACGTACGCGCCCGCGATCTGGGTAATGATCGGCGTCACCGTGGTCCTTGTCGGCTTCCTCCCGCGCCTCGCATCGTGGGGCTGGCTGGCCATCGGGTTCGCGGCCGTCGTGATGTTCTTCGGGCCACTGCTGAAGTTCCCCGACTGGCTCATGAACGTCTCGCCGTTCACCCACCTCGCGCTCGTACCGCTCGATGACGTCGCGTGGGCGCCGATCCTGTGGCTCACCGGGATCGCGGTGACGCTCGTGGCAGCAGGGTTCCTCGGGTTCCGTCGAAGGGACGTGGTCAACTAGCCCGGTGAGACCGCACCTGGACACGCGCGACCGCGAGATCTTCCGGATCGCCGTCCCGGCTTTTGCCGCGCTGGTCTCCGAGCCTCTGATGCTCGCCGCCGACACCGCGATCATCGGCCACCTCGGCACCGACCCGCTGGCCGGCCTCGCGATCGCCTCGACGGTCCTGCAGACCTTCGTCGGGCTGTGCGTGTTCCTCGCGTACGGCACGACGGCGTCGGTCAGTCGCCACCTGGGCGCCGAGGACAAGCGGGGCGCGATGACGGCCGGCATGAACGGACTGTGGCTCGCCGTCCTCATCGGCGCCTTTGCCGCGCTCCTCGCCGGCGCGGGAGCGTCGCTGATCGTCCGGGCGTTCGGTCCCGCCGACGCGGTCGGCGACCAGGCCGTCACCTATCTCGTCTGGGCCGCCCCCGGCATCCCGGCGATGCTCGTCGTGCTCGCGGCGACCGGGGTGCTCCGTGGGATGCAGGACCTCAAGACCCCGCTCTACACGGTCATCGTCGCCAATGTCGTCAACGTGATCCTCAACATCGTCCTCGTGTACGGGTTCGACATGGGCATCCGCGGCTCCGCCATCGGGACGACCGTGGCGCAGCTCGGCTCGGGGCTGTTCCTCGCGTTCGTGGTGGTGCGGGCAGTTCGCCGCGAGCGCGCCCCCGTTCGCCCGGACCGCGCGGGCATCCGCGAGTCGGCACGCGCCGGCTCCGCCCTCGTCGTCCGTACGCTCACGCTGCGCGCCGCACTCCTCATCGCCACCGTCGTCGCGACCACTCAGGGGTCCGCTGCGCTCGCGGCGCACCAGGTCGTCGTGACGATCGTGTCGATCCTCGCGTTCGCGCTGGACGCGATCGCGATCGCCGGGCAGACGCTGACCGGGCGCTCGCTCGGCGCCGGCGACGTCGCGGGCACCCGCTCGACGACGCGGCGCATGATCGGTTGGGGCGTCGCGTCGGGCGTGGTCGCTGCCGTCCTCCTGCTCGCGTCCGTACCGTGGCTCCCGAGCTTGTTCACGTCCGACGAGGCCGTGCGTCAGCTGCTCGTCGGGGCGCTCGTCGTCGTGGCGCTCACCCAACCGATCTCAGGTGTCGTCTTCGTGCTCGACGGCGTCCTCATCGGAGCGGGCGACGGCGCGTATCTGGCGTGGGCCGGGGTCATCACCCTCATCGCGTACGCGCCGCTCGCCGTCGCGGTGTGGCTCACCGACGCGGGGCTGACGTGGCTCTGGATCGCGTACGCGGCATTCATGCTCGCGCGGATGGTCACGCTCGTGCTCCGCGAGCGTACGGACCGTTGGATGGTCGTCGGCGCACCCTGAGCGGGCGATGCCGACCGGTCGCGCGTCGACACGCGGGGGTACTGCGCGCCGGCGCGCCCGGGTCAGGCCGCGCGGTAGCGTTCGCGAACCGCGCGATGGAGGTCGACGTCAGCCGCGTCGCGGTCGGCGTCGTCGCACAGGACGCAACCGATCACGAACGCCGCGTGGACGCCGGTGAGGTGGTCGTCGAGCACGACGCAGCACGTCGCGCACCGAGCGCCCCACCCGTCGACCTCGGAGAACTCCGTGCCGCAGTCGACGCAGATCATCACCAGCTCCGACATCGGGCACCTCATCTCCGGGGGTCGGGGTTCCTCTGCTCTCAGTGTGCTCGCGAGGTCCGACAGGACCGCCGAACCGCGCCCCGGCGTGTCGTGGGCGGCAGGTGATCTTGATCGCGGTCCATCGGGCCCTGACATTGAGCCATGCGTACGGCGCAGTGGTGGGCGACGTCGGTGGTCCTTGCTTGCTCGAGGCGATCCGGTGGGTCGTGTTCAGGCGGCCCGCGCTCAGGAGGGCGCTCGTCCTGAGGACCACCCTGTGCCGTTCAGTGGCAGGTTGGTCTGTTCCTCGTCGGTGCCACCATGCTGCTCGGGCCCACCTGCCTCGGCCTCGGGCCTGGTTCGGGTGGGTGACTGAGCGCTACGACGCCTTCTTCGCGGCCTTCTTCGCGGTGCTCTTCTTGGCCGTCGACTTCTTTGCGGCGGCCTTCTTCGCGGGCGCCTTCTTCGCGGCCTTTTTGGAGGCGGACTTCTTGGTGGGCTTCTTCCCCACCTCGTCGGCGCCCTCCCCCGCACCCTCGCCCTTCTTGGCACGGTCGATCGAGGCCTGCAGCGCCGCCATCAGGTCGACGACGTTGTCCTTCTCGTCAGCACCCTCACCGACGGCCGGCGACACCACCTGGTTGCCCTCGAGCTTCGCCTCGACGAGCTCGTCGAGCGCGGACTCGTACTCGTCCGTGTACTCCTCGGGGTCGAAGTCGCCCTCCATGCTCGTGACCAGCGACTGCGCCATCTTGATCTCCTGCGGGCGCAGCTCCAGGTCTTCGCCGAGGAACCCGAACTCGGGCTTGCGGATCTCGTCGGCCCACAGCAGCGTGCTCATCGTGAGCACGCCGTCGCGGACGCGGATCGTCGCCATCTGCTCACGCGTCCCGATCGTCACCTTGACGACCGCGACCATCTCGGACGACTCAAGGGCCTCACGGAGCAGGAGGTACGGCTTGAGGCCGGCGTTCGTGTCCGGCTCGAGGTAGTAGCTCTTGTTGTAGAGGATCGGGTCGACCTGGTCGAGCGGCACGAACTCCAGCACCTCGACGGTCTTCTTCGTCGGCAGCGGCAGCTGCTCCATGTCCTCGTCGGTGAGGACGATCATGCGGCCGTCGGGGAGCTCGTACCCCTTGGCGATCTCGGAGTACTCGACGACCTCACCGTCGGCCTCCGCGACCCGCTTGTACTTCACCCGCGACCCGTCGCTGCTCCGGACCTGCCGGAACGAGATGTCGTGGGTCGACGTCGCGCCGTACATCTTCACCGGGATGCTGACCAGGCCGAACGAGACAGAGCCCTTCCACATCGCGCGCATCGTCTCACCCCCTCGTTGGCCAAGCGAACCGTCCCGAGGCGGCGCTGTCAACGCGAACACCGTCCGATTGCCGTTCGGGGCGCGGGCGCGCAGGGTCTAACCATGGCGACGAACAGACTGCGGATCGGCTTCAAGCTGATGGCGGAGGGGTTCCCTCCGAAGGAGATCGTCGAGCAGGCGGTGGCCGCAGAGGACGCCGGCTTCGACTTCGTCGAGGTCAGCGACCACTATCACCCGTGGTTGTACTCGCAGCAGCACTCGGGCTTCGCCTTCTCGATGCTCGCCGCGATCGCTGCCCGGACGCGCACGATCGGCCTCGCGACCGGGGTGACCTGCCCGATCATGCGTTACCACCCCGCTGTCGTGGCCCAGATGGCGGCGACTACCGGTGTCCTCAGCGACGGCCGCTTCACGCTGGGCGTCGGTTCCGGTGAGCGCCTCAACGAGCACGTCACCGGTGCCGGCTGGCCATCGGTGTCGGTACGGCACGAGATGCTGACCGAGGCGCTCGAGATCATCCGCCTGCTGTTCACCGGCGGCTACCACTCCTACACCGGCGATCACTTCGAGGTCGACGACGCGAGGGTGTTCGACCTGCCCGAGATCCCGCCGCGCATCCTCGTCGCGGCCGGAGGCGAGGACGCGGCCCGGCTCGCCGCCGAGCTGGGAGACGGTCTGTTCGCGACCGAGCCGCGCGAGGAGCTCGTCGAGACCTACCAACGGGCCGGCGGCGCCGGACCCCGGTACGCCGAGGTCCCGCTCGCGTACTCGTCCGACCCCGTCGCCGCTGCCGAGGCGGCGCACCGGACGATGCGCTTCGGCCTGACCGGGTGGAAGGTCCAGGCAGAGCTGCCGAACCCCATCAACTTCGAGGCGGCGACCGCGCACGTCCGCGTCGACGACATGCGCGAGGCGTTCGGCTGCGGGCCCGACGTGGAGCGGCACGCGGAGGTGGCGAGCCGGTTCCTCGATGCCGGCTTCGACCACCTCGTCCTCATGAACGCCGGCCCGCCGGACGAGATGGACGCGTTCTTCTCCCACGTACGAACGACGCTGTGTCCGCGACTCGAGGAGATCGCCGCCGCATGAGGACCATCGGCGTCGAGGAGGAGATGCTCCTCGTCGATCCCGGGACCGGGCAGACGATCGCCGTCTCGCAGCGCGCCCTACGCAGTCACGACGGCGAGGCGCCGATCGAGCACGAGCTGTTCCTCGAGCAGGTGGAGACGATGACCAGCCCCCACCGGCTGCTCGACGACCTGGCTGCCGACCTCACGCAGGCCCGGCGCGAGACCGTCGCCGCCGCACGGGCTGCAGGAGCCTCCTTGGTCGCCTCGGGGACGTCGCCGTTGCCGAGCGCACCGGCACAGGTCACCCCGAAGCCGCGGTACGAGCGCATGGTGGCGGAGTTCGGCGCCATCGGGCGCAGCGCCGTCGTCTGCGGCATGCACGTGCATGTGGGCGTGGACGACGACGAGGAGGCCGTCGGGGTCATCGATCGGATCCGCCCGTGGCTGCCGACGCTGATCGCGCTCGCCGCGAACTCTCCGTACGAAGCGGGCAGGGACACGGGGCATGCGACCTGGCGGTCGCGCCTCTGGACCGAGTGGCCGAGCGCCGGTCCGGTCGAGCCGTTCGGTGACGCCGCCACCTATCAGCGTGCCGTCGCCGACCTGGTTTCCTCCGGCGCCGCCCTCGACGAGGGGATGATCTATTTCGACATCCGGCGGGCGCGCACGTTCCCGACGGTCGAGGTCCGAGTAGCCGACGTCTGCACGGACTTGCGCGACGGGTTCCTCGTCGCTGCGCTCACCCGCGGGCTCGTGGAGACCGAGGCGCGCGCCTGGACCGAAGGCCTGCCCGCTGCGCAATGGCGGGTCGAGCTGCTGCGCGGTGCGCGCTGGCACGCCGCGCGGCACGGGACGGCCGACACGCTCTTCGACCCCGGCGCACGCGAGCTCCGCCCCGCCGAGGACGTCCTTGCCGGGCTCGTCGCGCACGTGAAGGACGCGCTCGTCGACGCCAGGGACCTCGAGGTGGTCCAGGACGGCGTCGCGCGAATCCTTCGCGAGGGGACCGGCGCCGACCGCCAGCGACGAGTCGGGGTCGACGGAGACCTCGCGGCCGTCGTCGCCGACCTCGCCCTGCGGACCGACCCAGACACGTGAGAAGCCACCCGGTGCGTAACCGGGTGGCTTCTCTTTCCCGAGACGTCGTGGCGGCGACTCACCGGAGGACGGGGTACTTCTGGACCAGCTCCACCGAGCCCCACCAGCGTCCGAGTCCCCAGGTGTCGCCGGCGAGGGCGAGACCGACGACGAGGACACCGAGAGCGCCGAGCACGTGCTCGTCGAGGACGGGGTTGTTGGCCGGCGGAAGGGCGACCGTCCACATCATCACGTAGAGCAGGACGCCAGCGGCGGCGCCGAGGCGGATGCCGATGCCGAGGATCAGGGTCAGCCCGACCGCCAGCAGACCCAGCATGAACAGGACATCCACCCACCACTGGCCTGCGAGTGCGTTGTAGAAGCCCTCGAACGGGCCGGTGGATGCGTTCGCCAGGTAGCCCTCGGTCGGGCTCCCGCCGTTGACCCATGCTCCCTCGCTCGGTGTCGCGTACCCGAGTCCGAACAGCTTGTCGACGAAGGCCCAGAGGAACGTGAGCCCGAAGCCGATGCGCATCGCCGCCAATCCCTTGGCGACCGCGCTCGATGTGACGGCGTGCTCCTCGTCGCGTGCGGCGAAGACCTTGGTGCGGCCGGCGAGGCCGGCTCGGGGGGTGGCGCTCATGGTGTCCTCCTGGATCGTTCTGACACCTTCATCCTCGAGCCGGCCGCAGGGTCCCCGTCAGAGCCCAGAGTCCCCGGTTCCCAGGACCTTGGTCACTGTTCGCGCGCCCCGCGCTGCCGCAGGCTGAGCGTGTAACCGCACCCAGGAGAGGTGAGACCGATGAGCACGACCGCACGAGCACCGCACCCCGTCACCGTCGGAGTCGACTCCAGCCGCGCGAGAACAGAGACGGGCGTACGCCACGGCATCGCCTTGGCGCGGATGCTCGACGTCCCGCTGTCGCTGGTCCACGCGTCCGCCCTGCCGTTCGAGGGCGTCGCCTTCACCCCGTACGAGGTGACCGCGGCACGCGAGGAGGCGACCGACGTCCTCGCACGTGCGGCCACGCTGGCGCGCTACCTCGCCCCCGACGTCCCGGTGCAGGTCCACCCCGTGCTCGGGTCGGTCGCGCTGGCCCTGGAGACGGTCTCGAAGGACTCATCCATGGTGATCGTCGTCCGCCGCGATGCGAGCATCGCCGACAGGTTGCTCAGCGGGAGCACCAGCTCGCGGATCGCCACCCGGGCAGCCTGCCCGGTCATGGTCGTCCCGTGCGACACCGACGCGCCGGCCGCCGGCCCCGTGGTCGTGGCGATCGACGCGGACTCGCCGTCGCACGGCGCGCTGACCTTCGCCTTCGCGAGGGCGCGCCACACCCACGCCGACCTCGTGGTCCTCCACGCCACCGCGCGAGGAGGGACCGAGCAGGGTCGACGCGCGGTGGGCGAGACGGTCGCCGGGTGGCGTGAGGACTACCCGGAGGTGGAGGTGACGACGCAGACGGTCGAGAGCTCGGCGTCGGACGCCTGCGCATCCGCGGCCCAAGGCGCACGCCTCCTCGTCCTCGGGCGCCACCGGACCACGGGGCACCGCATGCCATGGACCCGCTCGGTGGCCAAGGCGGTGCTCGCGCACACGGCCTGCCCCGTCGTCACCGTGCCGCACGACGCCGTCGACCTGGCCTACCACCCGCGCCCTCGCGCGATGCAGGCACCGGTCGGCCCCGTCTACTGATCGGCACCGCTCACACGTGCCGCTGCTCGTCCTCCTCGGCACGGCGGACCTCGGCTCCGAACACGGCAGCCTGGGTCCGCCGCTGCATCCCGAGCTTCGCGAGCAGGTTGGTCACGTAGTTCTTCACCGTCTTCTCGGCGACGAACATCCGCTCGCCGATCTCGCGGTTGCTCAAGCCCTCGGTGATCAGCATCAGCACCTCGCGCTCACGCTCGGTCAGCGCGTCGAGCCGCGGGTCGCCGTGCGAGGACTCCCGGTCTCGCAGGCGACGCATGAGCTGGGCGACCACATGTGGATCGAGCAGCGAGCGACCTGCGGAGACCTCACGGACCGACTCGATGAGCCGCGACCCGAGCACCTCCTTGAGCAGGTATCCCGAGGCGCCGGCGAGGATCGCCGCATAGACGGCCTCGTCGTCGTCGTACGAGGTGAGGATCAGCGTCCGGATGCCCGGGTAGGAGACCTGCAGCTCGCGGCACACGTCGATCCCGCTCCCGTCGGGCAGTCGGACGTCGAGGACCGCGACGTCCGGGACAACCGACGGGATCCGCGCGAGCGCCTGGGCGACGTCGACCGCCTCACCGACGACGCGGATGTCGTCGGCGGTCTCGAGCAGGTCGGTGACCCCGCGTCGGACGATCTCGTGGTCGTCCACCACGAACACGCGGATCATGCGTCGTCTCCTTCGTCGGGGATCGGTGCAGCCCACCGCAGCGTTGTCCCGCCGCGCCCGCTCGTCACGCGGCACGTGCCGCACCGCGCCTCGGCGCGGCGGGCGAGGTTGTCGAGGCCGCTGCGCCGGGCGTCCTCAGGGACACCCCGGCCGTCGTCGTTCACCGTCACGACCACCTCACCCCCACGGACGACGCACCGCAGCTCGATGTGCTCGGCCTGGGCATGACGGCGTGCGTTCGAGACGCCCTCCCGTGCGACGGCCACGACGTCGTCCGCGAGCCCGTCGTCGAGCGCGAGGTCCACCGGCCCGTCGATCTGGAGCGTCACCGCGGTGCCGCCGTCGCCCGTCGCGGAGACGACCCGCCGGAGCCGACGGCGTACGCCTCCCTGCCCGGGGTCGGTGTCGTGCAGCTCGAAGATCGTGCGACGAATCTGGCGGATCGTCTCGTCCATCTCAGCGACCTGGGCAGCGAGCCGGTCTCGCGGGGCGCCCACCGGGATGGTGGCGTGGACGCTCTGCAGCGTCAAACCACTGGCGAACAGCCGCTGGATCACGTGGTCGTGCAGGTCACGAGCGATGCGGTCGCGGTCCTCGAGGACGAGCATCGCCTCACGCGCTTGGCGAAGGTCGCGCTTGCCGAGCGCCAGCGCTGCCTGGCCGGCGAACGCCTCGGCCATCGAGAGGTCGGTGTCGTCGAACCGCGGCGGGCCGTCGCGGAGCACGACGAGAAGCCCGCGCGGGTCGTCGGCATCGACCAGGGGCACGAGCATCGCCTGCGACGCCGGCACGTCCGGCAGGTCCAGACCAAGCGGGGCGCACACGGCCGCGACGGTGCCGATCGTCGGCTCGACCGGGGCCGCCGCGGCGGTCGTCGTCCGTACTCCCACCAGCTCCTGACTGTGCGTCCCCGCAGCGCGAGAGACGGCGTACGTCCCGTCGCCTGCGGGCAGGAGCACCGCGACCAGCGAGGCACGAGTGAGCTCCTGGACCCTCACCGCGACGAGCTCCAGGGCATCGATGCCGTCGGGTGAGAGCAGCTCGCGTGTCACCTCCGCCGACGCCGAGGACCACGCCTCCCGGCGACGACTCTCGTCGTACAGGCGGGCATTGGCGATCGCCACTCCCGCGGTCTCGCCGAGCGCGCGGGCGAGCTCGGCGTCCTCCTCGCTGAACGTGCCGTGAGCGCTGTCGGTGAGGTAGAGGTTGCCGTAGACCCGACCGCGCACCTCGAGGCCGAGGCCGAGGAAGGACCGCATCGGCGGGTGCTCCGCGGGGAAGCCGGTGTAGTGGGGGTGCGTCGTGACGTCGTCGAGCCGGACGGCGGGACCTCCGTCGAGGAGGTCACCGAGCAGTCCGCGTCCACGCGGCAGGTGCCCGATCTGCGCCGCCGTCTCGTCGTCGATGCCCGCGTGGATGAACACCTCGAGCCGCCCGTCGTCGTCGAACACGCCGATCGCGCCGTACCGGGCACCGACGAGGTCGATCGCGGCGGTGACGATCCGGCGCAGGACCTCAGGGAGATCGAGCTCCTCGACCAGCGTCCGGTTGGCATCGAGGAGCAGCCGGAGACGATCGGCGGCATCCTCCACAACGTCGGCTCGACTCGTCACCCGTGTCCTCTCCGCTCTTGCTCGCGCTGATTCTAGGGCCGTACCGAGGTCATGGGGCGAAGCGAAAGAACCCGCCACCCTGGGAGAAGGGGGGCGGGTCCTTGCGACTCGCGGGGCGGCCTGGATCAGGCAGCGACCACGTTGATCTTGACCTTGGCGGTCACCTCGGGGTGGACGCGCACCTGCACGTCGTACGAGCCGAGGGCCTTGATCGGGTTGCCGATCTCGATGCGACGCTTGTCGACGTCGGCACCGGTGCCCTCGAGCGCCGAGGCGATGTCAGACACGGTGACCGCGCCGAACAGGCGACCCTCGTCGCCGGCACGAGCCTTCACCTTGACGGTGCTGTTCTCGAGCTTCTGCTTGAGCGCCTTTGCGTCGTCCAGGTCGTGGATCGAGCGGGCCTCACGGGCCTTCTTGATCGACTCCACCTGCTTGCCGGCACCACGCGTCCAACGGATCGCGTACTTGCGGGGCAGGAGGTAGTTACGGCCGTAGCCGTCCTTGACCTCGACGATGTCGCCGGGGGCACCGAGACCGGTGACCTCGTGGGTGAGGATGAGCTTCATGATTAGTCCCTTCCCCTACGATCAGCGACCGGTCGAGGTGTAAGGAAGCAGCGCCATCTCGCGCGCGTTCTTGATCGCGGTCGCGATCTTGCGCTGCTCCTGGACGGACACACCCGTGACGCGGCGAGCGCGGATCTTGCCGCGATCGGAGATGAACTTCCGCAGGAGGGTGGTGTCCTTGTAGTCGATGTAAGTGATCTTCGCAGCCTTGAGCGGATTGCTCTTCTTCTTTGGCTTACGAACAACGGGCTTGGCAGCCATTGTGGTGCTCCCTTCCGGTGAGCCCGACCCGCAGGACGGGTCGGAATGACGCGGCGATCACATGATCGCCTTGGTTGTCGTTCAGATGCGCGGGCTCAGAACGGCGGCTCGTCGGTCGAGCCGGCCGGCGAGGCCCACGGATCGTTGCCAGCGTTGCCACCCTGCGGAGCGGGCGAGGACCACGGGTCGTTGGCCGGGGCCTGCTGGCCTCCGCCTCCGAACCCGCCCTGGCCGCCGCCCTGGGCGCCGCCACCCTGCTGGTAGCCACCGCCGCCGCCCCCACCGGAGCGGGAGGCCTTGGTGACCTTGGCAGTGGCGCTGCGCAGGCTCGGACCGACCTCGTCGACGTCGATCTCGAACACGGTGCGCTTCTCGCCCTCACGCGTCTCGTACTGGCGCGACTTGAGGCGCCCCTGCACGATCACACGCATGCCCTTCTGGAGGGACTCGGCCACGTTCTCCGCGGCCTGACGCCAGACGGCGCACCCGAGGAAGAGCGTGTCGCCGTCGCGCCACTCGCCGCTCTGGCGGTCGAACGTGCGCGGCGTCGAGGCGATGCGGAAGTTCGCGACGGCCGCGCCTGACGGCGTGAACCGCAGCTCGGGCTCGTCAACGAGGTTGCCGACGACGGTGATGACGGTCTCGCCTGCCATGTCTCTACTCCAACGGGTCGCGGGATGTCTGCTGGCTAGCAGTCAACATCAAGAGTCCGACACAAGCGACCCCGTGATCGCAGGCCGGGGAAAACCTCGGCGTGCGTCCTGAGGACGAGGTGTCGTACGTCCGTCACTTCTCGGGTCGCATGACCTTCGTGCGGATGACGGACTCGTTCAGCGTGAGCTGACGGTCGAGCTCCTTGACGGTCGCGGGCGTCGCGGTCAGGTCGACCACGGCGTAGATCCCTTCGGACCGCTTGTTGATCTCGTAGGCAAGACGACGCTTGCCCCAGATGTCGACGTTGTCGACGGTGCCACCGTCCTGACGCACCACGTTGAGGTACGTGTCCAGGCTCGGGGCCACCGTGCGCTCGTCGAGGTCGGGATCGAGGATCACCATGACTTCGTAGTGACGCAAGGCAACTCCACCTCCTTCGGTCTGTACGGTCACGGTCCTTCCGTGACAGGAGGGCTATGCATCGCGTTGCCCGGGCACCGTGGATCCGGCATGGGCCGGCAGTGGCCAGGCAACCGGATCAGTCTATCCGGCGGCACCACGGCGTCCCAAATCGCCGCATTCCCCGGGGGCGTGCATGATCGCTGCGTGGGGACGGTCTGGGTCTGGGGCACGGTCGCTGCGTCGTCGCTGCTGATCGGCGCGATCCTCGGAATGGCACGGCGGTGGAGCGACGGGGCCGTCGGGACCGTCCTGGGCTTCGGGGCGGGAGCGCTCATGGCGAGCATCTCGTTCGAGCTGTTCCCGGACGGCCTCGAGGTGGGCGGTGCGCTCGCGCTCGCGCTGGGGCTCGCCTTCGGCGCCTATGTCTTCTACGTTTCCGACCGGTGGGTCGAGCGGATCGGCGGGCGCTCGCGTGCGGGGGCGGCCGGACTGCCCCTGGCACTCGGCGCGTTCCTCGACGGCATCCCCGAGCAGGCGGCGCTCGGCATCGGGATCGCCAAGTCCGGCGGTGTCAGCGTGGCCCTGCTCGTCGCGATCTTCGTCTCCAACCTGCCCGAGGCGATCGGGTCGGCATCGGACATGCGAGAGGCCGGCTCGCCCCCGCGTCGGATCCTCCTGCTGTGGACGGGCGTGGCGCTCGTGTGCCTGCTCGGGACCGTCGCAGGGTACGCCGCCGCGAAGGCGACCCCCGCCGGGTTCGTCGGTGGGGTCGACGGGTTCGCCGCCGGCGCACTGCTCGTGATGCTCGTCGGCGCGATGATCCCCGAGGCTCAGGCGAAGATCCACGAGAGGGCTGGCCTGGCGGCGGTGCTCGGGTTCGCACTCGCCGCAGGCCTCGCTGCCACCACCCCCTGAGACCGTAAGGGCTACTCCGTGGCGATCGCCCGCAGCACGTTGAGTCGGGACGCCCGCAACGCAGGGAACAACGCCGCGAGCACGCCGACCACCGCCGCGATCAGCACGTAGACGAGCAGGGTCGCGTACGGGATCGACAGCTCGGTGATGCCGTCGTCCTCGAGCACGCGCTGCAGCACGATCCCGAACACCAGCCCCATCGCGATGCCGAGCACCGCACCCAGCACCGCGATCGCGACCGCCTCCAGGCGCACCATGCGGCGCAGCTGGCGCCGGCTCATGCCGACCGCCCGCAGGAGGCCGACCTCGCGGGTCCGCTCGATGACGCTGAGCGCCAACGTGTTGACGATGCCGAGGGCGGCGATGATGATCGCCAACCCGAGCAGCGCGTTGATGAGCATGAGGATCCCGTTGATCTGGTCGCGCTGGGACTCGATGAACTCGTCCTGCGTCTGCACGACCACGGTCGGGATGTCCGCGACCACGTCGCGTACGGGTTCCTCGATCTCAGCGCCCGTCACGCCCGCTGCCGCGTCGACCGCGACGAACGAGTCCTCGCGGGTCACGCTCACCTGGTCGACGAAGTCGAAGCTCGTGACGTACTCCGAGACGACGTTGGACGCCGGGAAGGTGCCCGCGATCCGCAGGTCGTGGTCGCCGGACTGCGTCGAGAACGTCAGGGTGTCTCCGACCTCCAGGCCCCGCTCGTCGAGCGTGTCCTCGCGGACCGCCACCTCCCCCGCACCCAACGTGTCGACGCTCGCGTCCAGCTCGAACATCGAGAACAGCTTCTCCGGATCACTGGCCGTCACGCCGGCGAACGACCCGTCGAGCCGGGCGGGCACGAACTGCGTCTCGACGACGTCGCCGACGCCGTCGATCTCACGGATCTGCTCCGCGATCGTCGGGGAGAACGGCGCGCCGACCGGGTTCATCAGGAGGAAGTCCGTCGTGAACTCCTCCTTGACGCCCGCGTCGACGGACTTGTTGACCGACGACCCGAGGATGCTCATCGTCGTCACCAGCGTCAGCCCGATCATCAGCGCCGATGCGGTCGCCGCGGTCCGTCGCGGGTTGCGCAACGCGTTCTGGGTGGCCATCCGCCCGACCAGGCCGAACGGGCGGAAGAGCCCGCCGAGCGCGACGAGCACCGGGTGACTGAGCAGCGGGCTCATCAAAGAGACGCCGAGGAGGATGGCGAACGCGCCACCACCGACGTACCAGGCACCGTTGTCCGCGCCGCTCAGCCCGAGCCACACCAGACCGGCGCCGAGCACGACGAGGATCGCGCCGACGAGCATGCGCACCCGCATCGACGACTCCGGCAGCGCCACGTCGTCGCGCATCGCCGCCACCGGGGCGACGCGCGCGGCGCGGCGGGCCGGCAGGTAGGCCGCGACCAGCGTCACGAGCACGCCCACCACGTAGCCGACCACCCACGTACGGGGAGCGATCACGAGCGGGGTCTCGCTCACGTCGAGGCCGAACGTCCGGAACAGCGCCGACAGGGCCATCGCGAGCACGATGCCGAGCAGCACGCCGAGCGTCGACCCCGCCAGCCCGACCACCAGCGCCTCGAGGAGGACCGAGCGGCTCACCTGACGCCGGGACGCACCCAGTGCACGCAGCAGCGCCAGCTCGCGGCTGCGCTGCGCGACGAGGATCGAGAACGTGTTGACGATCAGGAAGGTGCCGACGATGATCGCGATCGCCGCGAACACGAGCAGGATCGTCGTGAGGAACCCGAGGATCTCCCCGATCGTCTCCTCGGCCTCCGCGGCCGCCGTGTCACCGGTGACGGCCTCGAAGCCGTCGGGCAGCAGCTTGCTCGCGTCGTAGGCCAGCTCCTGCTGCGTCACGCCGTCGCGCGTGGTCAGCGAGACCTGGTTGTACGCGTCGCGTCCGTCGAGGAACAGGTCCTGGGCGTACGTGGTCTCGAAGAGCACCAGCGAGGCACCGGCCATCGACCCGCCCCCGAACTCGGCGAGACCGACCAGCTCGACGTCGAGCTGCGGCTGGTCTCCCGTCGAGACGAGCCGTACGGTGTCGCCGATCTCGTAGCCGCCCTTCTCGGCGCTGTCGGTGTCGATCGCGACCTCGCCGTCGGCGGTCGGCGCCCGGCCCTGCGCGATCTCGACCGCGGGCTCGCCCGTCATCGCCGGGGCGTCGTCGTAGTTGAAGGACAGTGTCGGCGGGCCGAAGCCTGTGACGAGCTTGCCGTCGGTGCCGACCAGGGTCAGCGCCTGGCTCGCCACCGTGCCGTCGACGCGCTGGGCGCCGGGCAGCTCGCGCAGCTCGTCGACCACCGTCGCCGAGACCGTACGGGTGTCGGCACTCGAATCCTCCTGCCAGCCGGCCAACCCCGCAGGACGGACCACCACGTCAGGGGTCGACCCCTTGACGATGCCGTCGAAGGACTTGCTCATCGTGTCGGTGAAGATGAGCGTGCCGGCGACGAACGCGACGCCGAGCACGATCGCGAACGCGCTCATCAGCAGGCGCACCTTGCGCGCCAGCAGGTTGCGCAGGGTCACGCGCAACATCAGGCGGCCCCACCCTCGAGACCAGAAGAACCGTCGACCGCCTCGCTGGCCGCGTCCATCGCCCGGGTCTGGATCGCACCCATACGCTCGAGGATCTTCTCGGGGGCAGGGTCGCGGACCTCGTCGACGACCCGGCCGTCGGCGAGGAAGACGACGCGGTCGGTGTAAGACGCCGCGATCGGGTCGTGGGTCACCATCACGATCGTCTGACCCAGCGTGCGGACGCTGTGCTGGAGGAACTTGAGCACCTCGGCCCCAGAGGTGGAGTCGAGGTTGCCTGTGGGCTCGTCGGCGAAGACGATCGTGGGCCGGCCGATGAGCGCGCGGGCGCACGCGACGCGCTGCTGCTGTCCGCCCGACATCTCGTTGGGGCGGTGGCCGAGCCGGTCGCGCAGGCCGACGGTGTCGATCACCTGGTCGTACCAGGCCTGGTCGGGCTTGCGACCCGCGATCGACAGCGGGAGCAGGATGTTCTCGTTGGCCGTCAGCGTGGGCACGAGGTTGAACGCCTGGAAGACGAAGCCGACGTCGTCACGCCGCAGCTTGGTCAGCTGCTTGTCGTTGAGGCGGGCCAGCTCGGTGTCGCCGATGAAGACCGTGCCGCTGGTCGCGGTGTCGAGCGCGGCGAGCAGGTGCATGAGCGTCGACTTGCCGGAGCCGGACGGCCCCATGACGGCGGTGAACTCGCCGGCGTACACGTCGATGCTGACCCCGTCGAGAGCGCGCACCTCCGCCTCTTGCTTGCCGTAGGTCTTGTGCAGGTCGACCGCTCGGGCGGCGACAGTGCGGGTCGTGGCGGACGCGGCATCGGGCATGGCACAACTCCTGGTGGGCGGGGTGTCCGTCCACGCTAGGACACGGCGGGGACACACCGATATCGGTTTTGCCCCTGGCGAACAGGGTCGGTCATCGGGGAAGACCCTGAGAGAAGACCCTGATACTGGTGCTCATGAGCGACCTGGAGCGCGATCCGCAGGAGATCACCTGCCCGCCCACCGACGGCCACGGTGCACCGGAGGTGCTGGTGCCGCGGCTCGTCCCGCTGGGCGGGCCGCGCGCGATGACCGTGCGCCGGACGCTCCCCCAACGCCTGCGCTCGCTCATCGGTGCCTGGTGCTTCGCGGACCACTACGGGCCTGACGACGTGCGCGAGACCGGCGGCATGGCCGTTCCTGGGCACCCCCACACCGGACTCCAGACCGTGACCTGGCTGTTCACCGGCGAGGTCGACCACGTGGACACGGTCGGCTCCGTCCAGCGAGTACGACCCGGCGAGGTGAACCTCATGACGGCGGGCCGCGGCATCGCGCACTCGGAGTACTCGACGCCCGAGACCACGCTGCTGCAGGGCGTCCAGCTGTGGACGGCCCTGCCGGACTCGGCCCGCTTCGCCGGCCGCTCCTTCGAGCACCACGTGACCGAGCCGGTGGCGCACGGTCCGGCGACCGTACGGACATTCGTCGGCTCGTTCGCCGGATCGGCCTCGCCGGTCACGACGTACACGCCGCTCGTCGGTGCCGAGATCGTGCTGCCCGCCGGCTCGGAGGTGCGCTTCGACGTCGACCCCTCGTACGAGCACGGGGTGCTGGTCGATCTCGGGCCGGTGGACGTGGACGGGACGACGGTTGCGCCAGCGGCACTCGCGTACCGGCCCGTCGGTGGGACGACGCTCGCCCTGCGCACCGGTGACTCCGACGGCCGCGTGGTCCTCATCGGCGGCGAGCCGCTGGAGGAGGAGATCGTCATGTGGTGGAACTTCCTCGGGCGCGACCACGACGAGATCGTGCGGTTCCGCGAGGAGTGGCAGGCGCAGGTCCACGGCGCGACCGGCCCCGCCACCGACGCGTACGGGCCGTTCCCCGACGTGTGGGGCTCCGCGGTGCTGCCCGCGCCGGAGCTGCCGCACACTCGGCTGAAGCCCCGCAAACAGCCGCCGCGCTGAGGAGACGGACCGTCACGAAACGCCGGTCGGCGCCGGTTAAGCACGCGCCGTGCCATGGGCCCTGCGGCTAGGCTGATCGCACGGAGCGGTCGAGAGGCGGTGCCCATGACAGCTGTCGCCGAGCCCGTGGTGGTGGACCACCACGTCACAGTCACGCGCCACAGGCGGACCGTGCTGGTGCTCAACGCCAGCTACGAGCCCCTGCAGCGGGTGTCGCTGCGGCACGCCATCCGGATGCTCGTGCGTGAGGTCGCCGTCGTCGAAGAGTCCCACCCCGAGGACCGCTTCGGGCCGTTCCCCGTGCCCAAGGTCCTGCGGCTCGTGCGCTACGTCGTGATGCGGTGGCTGCACGGGCGCGACCCGCTGTGCACGAAGACGGCGGTGAAGGCGCGCGACGAGCGCTGCGGCTACTGCGGCGGCCCGGCCGAGACCGTGGACCACATCCTCCCCCGCTCTCGCGGAGGGCTGCTCACCTGGGAGAACTCGGTGGCCGCCTGCCTGCGGTGCAACCACCGCAAGGGCGACCGGACGCCGGCGGAGGCGGGGATGACGCTGCTGGTCACCCCCGCCGTGCCCCACCGGTCGCCGCTGACGGTGCGCTGAGGCACCGCCAGCGGCGGGGGTCCGCTACCTGCGGACCTTGACCTTCACGGTGACGGTCTTGCCGGCGGCGTACACGTTGCCCGCGTAGGCGACCTTCACCTTGTACGTGCCCGGCTTGGCGAACTTCTTGAGCCGGACGACGACCTTGCCGTTGGCGCGGACCGTCGCGGTGCCGATCTTCTTGCCCTTGACGGTCACCACGACCTTGCCGGTCCGTGCGACACCCGTCGGCGTCGTGACCTGCACGGACACCTTCGCCTTGGTGCGCTTCGCGCGGACCTTGGTCGGCGCCACCTTGGCGCGGACGGCAGCCCGTGCCTTGGTGACGGTGACCGACACGCGACCGGACGAGGCCGCGCTGATCGCGTCGCCGCGGTAGGCGATCGTCAGCGCGTGCTTGCCCGGCGCCAGCGCGCCCTTGCGCACGGCGACGGTCGCGCGTCCGCCGGACACGGTCGCCGAGCCGACGACCTGCGCGCCGCGACGCACCTCGACCTTGCCCTTCGCACCCGCGACCGTACGGACGGCCACGCTCACCGACGGGGAGGCCCCGTACGCGCTGGTGCGGGCGGTCGCCGTCGTCGTCGACGCGGCCTTGGTGACCGAGTACGACGCGGTGGTCGAGGAGGGCTTGGCTCCGTCGAAGCCGAGGTAGGCGACCTCGACCTCGTGCGCCCCGACCTTCGCGGCCTTGGGCAGCGTGACGCGGGCCTTGCCGCCCTTCACCGTGCCGGTGCCGACGACCTTGTCACCGGCGCGCACCTCGACGGTGCCCTCGGCGGCGTTGTCCGACGCGACGGTCACGTCGACGACCGGCGCGGCGCCGTACGAGACCGGGCCGACCTTCGCCGTCGTGGTCGAGTCGCCCTTGACGTAGACGGTGGCGACGTGGAGGTCCTGGCCGGGCATCGCCGCGCACTGCAGCCAGACGTTCGGGATCAGTCCGTCCATGATCCCCGGCGTCAGCTTGGACAGGATCGCCATCTCCTGCGGGGCCGACACCTTGATCGCTCCCTTGTCGGGCCCGGTCACGGCGTCGAGCGTGCCCGTGGTCGGGATCCGGACTCCCTCGCTCGGGACAGGCCACGACACGTTGACGTCCTCGGCCCGCAGGCCTTCGAGGGGGGCGTCGTACTCATGCCCGGTCGCGGTCTCCTCGAGGTGGACCGAGGCGATCGACGAGCCGCCGACCTTGGTCTGCCCGAAGCCCATCGTGTCGAGCGTGTTGTTCCCGGCGAGCAGCTCGGCAAGGCCCTGCGGCATCACGAGGTCCACGTCGGTCGGCTCGGGGGTGAACACCTCGCCGGGGGCGATGCTGCGCGGCAGGTCGGCCCGCGTGTCGACGGTGAAGGCCATCGAGCCACCCATGACATAGTTCTGCAGCTCGGTGAACCCGGGAACTTCCTCCCCGGTCTCGAAGTCGCGCTCCTGCGGCTGACACTTGTAGCGCACGCCGTCGAGCACGCCGCGGACAGCGGTCTCCTCCACGACGTCCACCGTGATCGTCGCTGTCGCGGACGCACCCTCGTTGTCGGTGGCGGTATAGGTGAAGGTGTCCGTCCCGACGAAGGTGGGCTTGGGGGTGTAGGTCTGCTTGTGCCCGACACTCGGGTACTTCGCGAGATCTGGGAACTCGGTCCACCCGTCGGCGGTGACGTCAGCGGCGGTGAGGAACGGGGAGAGCGCCCCGTGCTTCGGGGCACCGTAGGTGATGCGCTGCGAGTCGTTGGCCTGTTGCCAGAAGTAGAACCGAGCGGCGTCGTCACGGACGTACGGCCACAGGTCGAGCGCCTTGCCCTTGCCGATGGTGAAGTGCAGGTCGCGCACCAGCGGCGCGTTGTTGACACCCTCGTACGTGACGGTGGCCGGCGGGCTGACCTGGCCGTCGGCGTCGGTGGCGGTGTAGGTGAAGCTCGCCGCGCCGCCCGCGGTGGTCGACAGCACCGCTGTCGCCCCGTCGATCGTGACGATCGCTGCCCCGGGCTTGGTCACGACCGCGAAGGTGTACGGAGCACGCCCGCCGACGGCCCGGAGGGTGACCGGGACCTTCGGTCCGTAGTCGAAAGCAGTACGGCCGACCTTGCCTGCGTCGACATCCTTCGCGATCGGGGTCGGGGAGGACTCCTCGACCTCAATCGCGGTGAGGATGCGGTCGGCTGCGACGGTCGGACCCGTGCAGTCCATCGTCGCGGGGAGGTCCTTCGCGGGCAGGCCCTCGGGCTCGGTGTAGACGACGGCGTTGACGAAGAACTGCTCAGGCATCGACAGCGTCGCGGTGCCGGTGAGCTCGGGCACGGTGATCGCCGGCACGGTCCCCTCGGTCGGGATCTTCCAGAGGCCGCCGGCCTTCTGCGGGATCGGCGTCTGCGGTGCCGACAGCCCGTCGATCAGGTACGACTGCGTCTGGCCCCCCAGCGCCATCACCACGGCTGCGTCCTCGGACTTGCCGCCGGCGGTCTTGCCACCGAGCAGCCCGACGGTCGCGTTGCGCAGGCTCTCCGGCATCGTGAGCGTGATCTGCGTCGTGCGGCTGGGCACGACCTCGCCCGGGTTGGCGGACTCGGGCACCTCGACCTGCGCGCGTACGCCGACGTCGTGCTTGCCGAGCGACAGACCGCCGGCGACGACGTGACAGTTGTAGGTGAAGCTCTTGTCGATCGGGCGGTCGTCTGCGGCTGCAGAACGCTCGGCGGCCGTGATTGGCGCCGCCGCGAATGCCAGGGTCCCGGCCGCGAGCGCGGTGGTCGCGACCGCTGCGGTGGACCGCCTCAGTCTGCCCGGGGGTGGGCATGACGAAGTAGACACTGAATCTCCCTCCAGAGAAACGTAGAACGCCGGGAGCAAAGCCGACGCACGTGGTGTGCCGAGTGTCACACACATTTACATCGCGCGGAGACAAATTCGTGGAGCCGCTCGCAGCATGGCCGCTTCGCCACACCGAGGCGGCCGAACGGCGCTCCGGTAGCCTCGTGGCCGTGTCCCTCACCGTCCGTACGATCAGCAGCGCCGACCACCTGGCGTACCTGACCTCCCTCCCCTCCGCGAGCTTCCTCCAGACCCCGGCGTGGGCGGCGGTGAAGCCGGAGTGGAGAGGCGAGTCGATCGGCTGGTTCGACGGGAGCGAGATCGTCGGTGCCGGCCTGGTGCTCTACCGCAAGCTGCCGAAGGTCGCGAAGTACCTCGCCTACCTGCCCGAGGGCCCCGTCATCGACTTCGCCTCGGCCGTCGAGGGTCCCGGAGGACTCGCCGCGTGGCTCGACCCGATGGTGAAGCACCTCACAGGCAAGGGCGCGTTCGGTGTCCGCATGGGCCCGCCGGTCGTCCTGCGGACGTGGGACGCGGCCACCGTCAAGAAGGCCGTCGCCGACCCGGCGCTGCGCACGCTCGGCGACGCCCCTGCGGCGACGGCCGACGGCCGTGCGATCGCCGTGACCCGCGAGCTGCACCGGATCGGGTGGCGCGAGCAGGTCAGCGAGGGCGGGTTCACCGCAGGCCAGCCCAAGTACAACTTCTGGCTCCCCCTCGCCGAGGCCGACGGCACTCCCCGTACGGAGGAGGCGGTGCTGCGCGGCATGAACCAGCTGTGGCGCCGCAACATCAAGAAGGCCGACAAGGCCGGCGTCGAGGTGACCCTCGGCGGCGCGGACGACCTGGCGGCGTTCCACGCGATCTACTCCGAGACCGCCGTGCGCGACCACTTCACGCCGCGGCCGCTGTCGTACTTCCAGACGATGTGGGACGCGCTCAACGGCGAGGACCCCGACCGGATGCGTCTCTACCTCGCCCACCACGAGGGTGACCTCGTCGCCGCGACGACGCTCGTCCGGGTCGGGCAGCACGCCTGGTACTCGTACGGCGCCTCGACCACCGCCAAGCGGGAGGTCCGTGGGTCCAACGCGATCCAGTGGCAGATGATCCGCGACGCGATGGCCGATGGGTGCACCGTGTACGACATGCGCGGCATCACCGACACGCTCGACCCCGAGGACAGCCACGTCGGGCTCATCCAGTTCAAGGTCGGCACCGGCGGTCAGGCCGTCGAGTACGCCGGCGAGTGGGACCTCCCCGTCAACCGCCTGCTCTATCTGGCGTTCCAGCAGTACATGAAGCGGCGTTGACCCACACGACGCGAGGAAGGCTGACCATGACTCTCACGCTCCACGTCGACGGCGAACGCTGGCGAGCGCACCTGCGCGGCACCGCTGAGCTGTACGAAGGCATCGTCCCGGTGATCAAGGGCAACGGGTACGGGTTCGGCAACCGGACCCTCGCGCGCCGTGCGGACTGGCTCGAGGTCGACACGGTCGCCGTCGGGACGTACGCCGAGCTGATGGACGTCCTCCCGCGCTTCGGGGGCGACATCCACGTGCTCACACCGTGGCGCCCGTTCTGGTCCGACACGGTGCGCTCCGAGCGGATGTACGACCCGCGCGTCGTCCACACGGTCAGCCGCATCGAAGACCTGGCGCTGCTGCGCGACGAGGCGCCGGAGGGCACGCGGATCGTCCTCGAGGGCGAGACGGCGATGGCGCGTCACGGCGTCGACCGGCACGCACTCACCGCGGCTGCCGACGCGCTCGGACGCCTGCGGCTGATCGGCTTCTCGATCCACCTCCCGCTCTCCGAGGACAATCTCGCCGAGGCCGACCGGTGGGCGGCGGCGTTCGGGGCGTCGAAGCTCGCACCGGCAGTCTCCGGGACCCCGCTGTTCACCGTCTCGCACCTGTCCGACCGCGAGGTGCGCGAGCTGGCCGAGCGCCGGCCGGGCCTGTCCGTACGGCCCCGCGTCGGCACCGCGCTGTGGCTCGGCGACCGGGGTGCGTTCCGGGTCACCGGCCTCGTCCTCGACTCCCACGTCGTCGAGCGGGGCGAGCGGATCGGCTACCGCCAGCGCCCGCTCCCGGCCGGAGGCACGGTGCTCGTCGTGTCCGGCGGCACCTCGCACGGCATCGGGCTCGAGGCGCCGACGGCGGCCACGACGCTCAAGCAGCGCGCCACGTCCGTCGCGAAAGGCGGGCTCGGCGCTGCGGGGCTCGCGCTGTCGCCGTTCGTCGTGGGCGGCAAGCAACGCTGGTTCGTCGAGCCGCCGCACATGCAGGCGAGCATGATCCTGCTCCCCTCCGGCGTCGCGGTGCCGGAGGTCGGCGAAGAGGTCGAGCTCGAGGTGCGCATGACGACCACGACCTTCGACGCCGTCGACCTGCCCTAGCGGTCTTGCAGTTTGGGTCAGGCGGTGGCGAAGAAGGTGCGGATGTCCGCCACCAGCTCCTGCGGCTTTTCGAGCATGGCGTAGTGCCCGCCCTCGGGGAACTCGCTCCAGTGCACGATGTTGTCGTTGTCGCGATCGGCGAACGCCCGGATCGTCTTGAAGTCGTCCGCGAAGACCGCGACCCCCGTACGAGAGTGGTTGACCTCGGGCTTCGCATCGCGGTGCGCCTCTTCGTAGTGGTAGCGCCCGGCCGTCGCCGACGTGTTCGTCAGCCACTCGAGCGTGACCTCGGCGAGGATCTGGTCCGTCGTCAGGAGGCTCGTCCCGTCGCCGAACGACTGGAACAGCTCGTTCCACGCCAGCTGCCCGACCGGTGAGTCGGACACACCGACGGCGACGGTCTGCGGACGCGACGCGTTGATCGCGTTGTAGCCCCCGACCGACTGGAACCACTGCAGGTGCTCCAGCGCCGCGAACTCCTTCGGCCCGAACCCGTCCATCTCGCCGGGCGCACCGGTCGGGAACGAGAACAGCTGCATGACGTGCAGGCCAAGAAAGCCCTCGGGCTCCCTCAGGCCGAGCTCGCGCGACACCATCGCGCCGCCGTCGCTCCCGTGCGACCCGTACGACTCGTAGCCGAGCTGTCGCATCAGCGTGTCATAGGTCTGCGCGATCCGCGCCATCGTCCAGCCGCGATCGACGACTGGGGTGCTGAAGCCGAAGCCGGGCATGGACGGCACGACGACATCGAAGGCGTCCTCGGCGCGGCCGCCGTGGGCGACCGGGTCGACGAGGGGGTCGATCATCTCGATGAAGTCGTACACCGAGCCGGGGTACGAGTGGGCGAGCAGGAGCGGGGTCGCGTTCTCCTCGTCCGAGCGGACGTGCAGGTAGTGGACCGTCTGCCCGTCGATCTCGGTGAGGAACTGGTCGTACGCGTTCAGCCGAGCCTCGACCTCGCGCCAGTCGAATCCTGTGCGCCAGTGCTCGATGACGTCGGCGAGGTAGGCGTTCGGGACGCCGTAGGTCCAGTCGTCGCCGGGGGCCGTTGCGGGGAGGCGCGTCCGGGCGAGCCGGTCGTCGAGGTCGTCCAGGTCGGCCTGGGCGACCTCGATGCGGAAGGGTCGGGTGCTGGTGTTCTCGTGTGTGCTCATGAAAGGACAGTACAAAGCATTCAGGTACGGATCGTTCCTCATCTATGGCATGATCGGGAGAATGTTGGAGACGTCCGCTCGCCTGCTCGCCCTGCTCGGACTGCTCCAGTCCCGCCCGGCATGGGCGGGCGCCGATCTCGCCGAACGGCTCGACGTCACCCCGCGCACCATCCGCAACGACGTCGACCGGCTGCGTGACCTCGGCTACCCGATCGACGGCGCACGCGGCCCTGCGGGCGGCTACCGGCTCGGGCCCGGCGCGAAGCTCCCGCCGCTGCTCCTCGACGACGCCGAGGCGGTGGCTGTCGCGATCGGGCTGCGCGCGGCCCACGGCATCACGGACATCGAGGAGAGCTCTGCGAGTGCGCTCGCCAAGCTCGAGCAGGTGCTCCCGCACCGCCTGCGCCGCCGGGTCGAGGCGATCACCGACACCGTGAGCGCAGGGCCGGTCAACACCGACAGCAACGTGGAGGACCCCAAGATCGCCCCGGAGACCCTCTCCCGCATCGCCGATGCGATCCGTGACGAGGAGCGGCTGCGGCTCACGTACGAGGGCGAGCGTCTCGACGTCGAGCCGTACCGGGTGATCACGTGGCAGCGGCGCTGGTACCTCGTCGCCCGTGAGGTGCGCACCGCGAGGTGGCGTGCCCTTCGGGTGGACTGGGCGGAGATCAGCGCGATGCCCCAGCCGCGCTTCGCGCCACGCCCGATGGCCGTCGACGACTACACGACGTTCGTGGTGCGCGAGATCGCGTCGGGCGGCTGGTCGGTGCACGCACGCATCACGGTGCTCGCACCCGCTGAGGAGGTGCGCTCCCGCATCAACGACGCGGTCGGGGTCGTCGAGGAGGTCGACGAGCACACCAGCGTGCTCGTCACCGGCGCCGACAGCATCGAGATCCTCGCCGTGTACGTCGGGATGCTCGGGCTGGACTTCCGGGTCGACTCACCGCCCGAGCTGATCGACCACGTTCGGCTGCTCGGACGCCGGTACGCCGCGGCCGGCGGCTGACCGCTGCATGCGCGCCGCGAGCCACACCGTCGCCACCACGTGCAGCGCGATCGCGACCACGTAGACCACGTCGGCGGTGTCCCCGGCGGGCTTCGTGACGTCGCCGAGGTGCCACCACGTCGCCACCACGAGGAACACCTCCGCTGCCTGCCACCACAGGAGGTCGCGCCACACCGGGTGCGCGAGCACCGCGAGGGGCAGCAGCCACAGGGCGTAGCCAGGTGCGTATGTCGTCCCCACGAGAAGCAGCGCCGCGAGCAGGACGAACGCGTAGCGCGCGGTCTGCGACACGTCACCCGAGCGTGCCGCATAGAGGAAGGTCACGGACACCGCGAACGCCCACAGCCCGATCACGATCGGGACGACGACCGTCGACGACACATCCACCCCGAGCTCGGCCAGCACCGCCCACAGCGACCCGACGCCGCCCTCATGGTCGAGCCACCGGCGTACGGGCTCGGTGACGGCGTCGCCCGCCGTCACCGCGAACGCCACCACACCACCGACGGCCACCGTGAGCGTCGCCGAGCCGAGCAGGCGTCCCGCGGCGGCACCGTGCCGGAGCAGCGCGGTGGCGCCGAGGACGAGCAGGACCACGACCGGCCACCACGCGGCGAGCACCGCGACGCCGAGCACCAGACCAGCCAGGCGCGCACGTCCCGCGGTCCAGGCCGCCAGCCCCCAGGCCACGAGGGCGACCCCGACGAGATCCCAGCCGACGCCGATGAGGAGCGCGATCAGCGGGGACGCGGCCAACGGCATCAGCGACGCGACCGGACGCGACCACGAGGGCCACGGCCGCGTGGCGTTCGTCGAGAGCGCGGAGCGGGCGAGCGCCACGAGTGCGAGAAGGAGGAGCAGGAGGCTCCCGACCGCGACCAGCCCGGTGTACGCGACGGCCTCGCGGCGCACCGAGCGGTCGCGCTCGACCTCCGTCGCGTCCCGTGCAGCGCGGGCGTCGACATCGGATCGCGCGAGGGTGTGCACCACCGCGGCCGTCGCGTGCTGCAGCGCCCCGACCGGCAGCGTGACCGCGTTGACGGGCCACCTGCCACCGGCCTCCGACCAGGGGGCGACCCGTTCGGCGAGCCCCGTGGTCGCGTACTCCTGCGGCAGCTCGCTCGCGCACAGCCGTGCGTACGAGGCTCCGCCCGCGACCGGCTTCTCACTGAACCACCGGCTCCCGGAGTCGACGGCGCACGGGCCCTTGGTGACGAGCCCGAGCGTCCCGACGAGCATCGCCGTCGCGAGCAGGATGCGGACCGGCGTCCACCACCGGCTGGGACGGGCCCGGCCCCCCGCCGGTCCCGCCATCGTCAGCCGCCCCAGCCGTTACCTGGGCCGTCGGTCTCCTCGGGCGGCTCCGGCTCGGTGGGCAGCGTGGGCTGCGTCGGACGCGTCGGACGCGTCGGATCCGGCTCTGTCGGCTCCGTCGGCAGCGTCGGCTGGGTGGGTGCCGGTCGGGTCGGACGCGTCGGGCGGCTCGGACGGTCCGGACGGTCCGGCTTCGGCTTCTTCGTCTCCTCGGTCGCTGTCGGCGTCGGGACGAACGTCTTGCCCTTGGTCGACTTGATGTTGGCCGGCGGCGGGAACTCGCCGCAGTCGCCGCCGTCGAGAACCTTGTCCATGAAGGTCTTGAAGGTCTTGGCGGGGTACTGGCCACCGTAGAACGTCGGCATGTAGCCGTTGAGGGCCTCGTTGCCGTTCTTGCCGCGGACGTACATGACGGCCGTCGACAGCTTGGGCGTGTAGCCGACGAACCACGAGCTCGAGACGTGCGCGCTGCCGACCTCCTTGCCGTCCTCGACCTTCTGGAACGTCGCGGTGCCGGTCTTGCCGGCGGTCGGGCACATCGTGCTCCCGTTGGTGCCGCTGCCCGAGCGCACGACGTCCTGGAGCGCCTTGGTCACGTCGGAGGCGACCGCCTTGGAGAACGCCTCCTTGGAACGGACGGTGTGCTTGTGGAGGTCCTTGCCCTCACGGTCACGGACCCGCTCGATGACGTACCAGTCGTTCTGCTTGCCCTCGTTGGCGAAGGTCGCGTACGCGGCAGCCATGTCGACGTTGGGGACGGGCGCATAACCGAGGGAGACGACGGCGACGCTCGGGTCGTAGCGCTTGACCGCAGCCGCGGAGACGCCGGCTCGACGGGCGGCCTCGAGGGTCTTGTCGCCGCCGTCGTCCATCACGTCGTACGTGAGGTCGACGAACGCGGTGTTGACCGACTCCTGCGTCGCGTACTCCAGGGAGACCGGCCCGAACGAGCGGCCACCGGAGTCGCCCTGGTTCTCGATCTCGGCGTCACCCTTGAGGCGCAGCGGCGACGAGCCGTTCAGCTGGGTCTTGAGGCCGTAGCCGTCGCTCAGCGCCGCGGCGACCGCGAACGGCTTGAAGGACGACCCGGGCTGCGAGCCGAGCATCGCCCAGTTGAGCTGGCTCTTGAGGTAGTTGGGCCCGCCGTACATCGCCCGCAGCGCCCCCGTCTGGGGGTCGACGGAGGACAGCGCGACGTTGAGCTCCTTGAGGCCCTCGGGCTTCATCTCCTTGACGGACTCGACCGCGGCCTTCTGGGCGTCGTAGTCGAACGTCGTGACGACCTTGAGCCCGCCGCCGTTGATCTTGGTGTCGTCGAAGCCCTCCTTGCGCAGCTGCTGCTCGGTGAGGCGCAGGAGGAAGCCCTTGGTGCCGCCGAAGCGGTTGGACTGGCGCTGCTTCTGGACCTTGGGGAGCTTGGCGGAGTACTTCGCGTACTCCTCCTCAGTGATGTTGCCGGCCTTGCGCATCCCGTCGATGACATAGCTGTAGCGACCCATCAGACGGTCGTGGTCGTCCTCGTCGTACGGGTCGAACGCGCTCGGGTTGTTGATCACCGACGACAGCAGCGCAGCCTGCGGCGCGGTCAGCTTGGCGGCCTTCTGGCCGAAGTAGGTCTGTGACGCGGCCTCGACCCCGTACGCACCGTTGCCGAAGTAGATCGTGTTGAGGTAGCCCTCGAGGATCTCCTCCTTCGACATCTGGTTGTGGACCTTGATCGAGAGGATCGCCTCTTTGGCCTTGCGGCTCCAGGTGCGGTCCTGGGTGAGGTAGAGAACCTTCACGTACTGCTGCGTGATGGTCGATCCGCCGGACGTCGAGTTGGTGGTCGCGTTGTCGCGCAGGGCGCGGGCGATTCCCTTGAAGTCGAGGCCCTGGTTCGTGTAGAAGCTGCGATCCTCCGCCGCGACGACCGAGTCCTTGATCGTCTGCGGCATCTCGTCGAACGTGATCGACGTACGGTTCTGCGTCTGGAAGTCGCCGATCTTGTGCTTGCCGTCGGAGTAGTAGACCTTGGTGGTCTGCGTGAGGAACTCGGCGTTCGCGTCGGGGATGGACACCGCGCGGTACGCGAAGAACAGGCCGGCGATCCCGAGGACGAACATCACCACGCCGGTGATGAGTCCCCACTTGACGATGCGGCGCCAGAGCGGCTTGCGGGGCTTGCCTTCTTCGGCGGACCGGCCGCCCTTGCCGGGCTTGGGGGCCGTGCGGGATCGAGAGCCGGCCCGTGAGGCGGGCTGGGCCTTCCTCGAGCGCGGGTTCACGGGTCCGCCGTGCGACTGGTTCGCCACGCGTCGTACTCCTCTGGATTGCTGCCGGGGGGATGCCGCCCTTCACAGGGCAGGCCACAGGCGTGCCGGAGCACGGCCCATCGAGCAAGTGTGCCCAACTTCGAGGTTGAACCAAAACCCCCGCGCCACGGACCCGGTGTCACGAGCACGCATTGACATCTGGTTCGATGTATCGCAACGATATATCCAATCGGCAGTCGAGACCGGCTGCCGAGGAGGAATGCGAAGGGGGTCGTCGTGGCCAGGCGCGGTGCTGCACTCGAGTTCGCCGTACTCGGGCTGCTCCATGACACCCCAATGCACGGGTACGAGCTGCGCAAGGAGCTCAACGCCCTGCTCGGGTGGTCTCGGGTGCTGTCCTACGGCACGCTCTACCCGTGCCTGAAGGTGCTCGGCAAGAAGGGCTACATCGTGGCCGACGACCCTGCCGAGACGGCCGTGGCAGCACGGGGACGGCGGGGAAAGATCGTCTATCGGCTGACCGCCGAGGGCAAGGAGCACTTCAGCGACCTGCTGTCGGCGTCGGGCCCCTCGTCGTGGGAGGACGAGACCTTCGGCATCCACTTCGCCTTCTTCTCGCGCACCGATTCCCGTACCCGTGTGCGCATCCTCGAGGGACGAAGGAGTCGCCTCGAGGAGCGGCTCGAACGTGTGCGCAGCACGGCACAGCGCAATCGTGAACGGCTCGACGCCTACACGTTGGAGCTGCAGCGCCACGGCCTTGAGTCGGTCGAGCGCGAGGTGCGCTGGCTGACCGGTCTGATCGACGCGGAGCGCTCCGGCAAGCAGCCGGGCGGACCGTGGGACCAGACGAGATCGAAGACATCGCCGCCGGACAACGGTGGCTAGGACGAGAGAGCGGGGCCAGCGGCCCCCGAGGAGGAGGACCCCATGGGTTCGGTACGCGTAGCGATCGTGGGCGTCGGCAACTGTGCCACGTCGCTCATCCAGGGCGTCGAGTACTACAAGGACGCTGATCCTGAGGGCACCGTTCCTGGCCTCATGCACGTCCAGTTCGGTGAGTACCACGTCAAGGACGTCGAGTTCGTCGCAGCGTTCGACGTCGATGCCAAGAAGGTCGGGTTCGACCTCGCCGAGGCGACGCAGGCCAGCGAGAACAACACCATCAAGATCGCCGACGTCCCGCCGACCGGTGTGACCGTGCAGCGCGGCCACACCCTCGACGGGCTCGGCAAGTACTACCTCGAGACCATCGAGCAGTCCGACGCCGAGCCGGTCGACGTGGTGCAGGTGCTCAAGGACACGAAGGCAGACGTCCTCGTGTCGTACCTGCCGGTGGGCTCGGACGCCGCCGACAAGTTCTACGCGCAGTGCGCGATCGACGCGGGCGTCGCCTTCGTCAACGCCCTGCCGGTGTTCATCGCCTCCGACCCCGAGTGGGCCAAGAAGTTCGAGGACGCGGGCGTCCCGATCATCGGCGACGACATCAAGAGCCAGGTCGGCGCGACCATCACCCACCGCGTGATGGCCAAGCTGTTCGAGGACCGCGGCGTGACGCTGGACCGGACGTACCAGCTCAACGTCGGCGGCAACATGGACTTCAAGAACATGCTCGAGCGTGATCGCCTGGAGTCCAAGAAGATCTCGAAGACGCAGGCCGTCACCTCGAACCTCAACGGTCCGCTCGCCGGCAAGATCGACGACAAGAACGTCCACATCGGCCCGTCGGACTACGTCCAGTGGCTCGACGACCGCAAGTGGGCGTACGTCCGTCTCGAGGGTCGCGCGTTCGGTGACGTCCCCCTGAGCCTCGAGTACAAGCTCGAGGTCTGGGACTCCCCGAACTCCGCCGGCATCATCATCGACGCGATCCGTGCGGCCAAGATCGCCAAGGATCGCGGCATCGGCGGCGCGCTGATCTCGGCCTCGTCGTACCTGATGAAGTCCCCGCCGGTGCAGCGTCCGGACGATCTCGGGCGTGCCAAGCTCGAGGCGTTCATCGCCGGCACCGAAGAGCGCTGACACCACGCTGGTTGAGCCTGTCGAAACCACGCCCAACGGCGCGGATCCCTGGTCGGGTCCGCGCCGTTCGGCGTTCCCGGTGCCGCTGAGATAGTGAGCGCGTGCGCACCAGCCTGTGGACCCGCGGCTTCGTCCGGCTCCTCGGCGTCCGCGTGGCGAGCCAGGCTGGCGACGGTCTGTTCCAGGCGGGTCTCGCGTGGCTGGTGCTGCTGTCACCCGAGGCACAGCGCTCGTCGGGACGGTTCGTGCTCGTGCTCGCGATTGTGCTGCTGCCGTTCAGCGTGCTCGCCCCGTTCGTCTCGCTGGTGCTCGACCGGTGGCTGCGCCGCAGCATCCTGGTCACCGCCCAGGCCGTACGGGCCGGGGTCGTTGCCTCTGTCGCCCTCGTTGCGTGGCTGTCGGCCGAGCGTGCCGACTGGCCCGTGTACGTCCTGGTCCTCGTCGCGCTCGGGTTCGCCCGGCTGCTGCTCGCCTGCCTGTCGGCGAGCGTCCCGCACGTGGTGGCGCAGGACCGCCTCGTCGACGCCAACGCCGTCGGCCCGACGCTCGGGGCGACGGCGCACGCGACCGGGCTCGGCGCCGGGGCGCTGCTGCTCGCGCTCGGCGCCGGCTCGCCCGTCGTCCTCGTCGCGAGCACGCTGCTGACGGTCACGGCGTCGCTCCTCGCCAGGGGGTTCGGTCGGGCCGCGCTCGGCCCGGACGCCGGCAGCCGTCCGCCGCGCCCCGGTGACGTGCTGCGTGACCTCGCCGATGCCCTCGCCCACCTGTGGAGCCGCCGCCGCGCGAGCGCCGCACTGCTCACGTTCGGCGCACTGCGGGTCGCGTACGGCGGGTTCACCCTGCTGGCCTTCGCGGCGACGGCGGGGCGAGGTGACGACGCGGAGGCTGCGGTGGCGGCGGCCGGTGTCGCGGCAGGGTTCGCGCTGGGTGCCGTCAGCACCCCGTGGCTCGCGCACCGGCTCGGGATCGGTCGCTGGACCGTCGTCGCGGGAGCGGTCGGGCTCACCCTGCTCACGGCGCCCGCGCTGGTCGGGGGCGGGACGGTCACGGCGTGGTTCGTGCAGGCGTTCGCGTTCGGGCTCGTCCACCAGGTGTGGAAGATCCGTACCGACACGGTGGTGCAGCGCGAGGTCGACGAGCAGTACCTCGGCCGCGTCTTCGTGCTCTACGACGTCCTCAACAACATCACGTACGTCGCCGGTGCCGCCCTGGCAGCGCTGCTCGTGGCGTGAACCGCGGTCAGGACACGCGGTCGCCGGACGCGACGTACTCCCAGTGCCACGGCTCCGGTCGTGAGCCGCCGGGGCGCGCCCAGTACGGGATGTCCCAGCCGAACGCCGAGGCGTGGGCATCCATCCACGCCCATGCCGCCGTCCCAGCCTGGCCGTCGCTGTTCGTGCAGAGGTCGAGCGCGAGGCCGAGACCGTGGTTGCTGGTGCCCGGCGGTGCGACCATGCCCGGGTTCGAGGCGTGCATCTTGGCCTGCTGCGCATAGCTGCGGTAGCCGTTGTTCACACACGGATAGCGTCCGTGCGCCTCCTTGAAGGCCTCCTGCAGGCTCGCCCAGGCCTCGGCGGCGTCAGCACGCAGCTCGGTGCCGGACGGCGGCACCGTGCACAGCGCCGAGGCTGGCAGGCGGCCGTTCGGGCCCGAGGGCTGCGATCCGGTGGACGCGCAGGAGGTGAGGATCAGCATCCGCTCGGCGACCGCACGACCGGCCTCGCTCATCCCCCGGCTGCTGCGGACCTCGGCGGCCTCGTGCGAGGCGCGCTTGTCGACCTCCTGCGCGATCGCGCGCGCGACGGCGGCCTCGTGGGCAGCGCGCTCCCGCTCGTCCAGGACGTAGCGCACGGCAGGGACGGCCATCGCGACCACGAGAACGAGGACGGCGAGGCGTCGCACGCGGCGGAACCGAGGCCGGCGCGGGCCCGGGCTTTCGCCCCGTCCAGCGCCCCGTCCAGCGCCCCGTCCGGCGCCCCGCCTCCTGGTCTGCGCACGCCGCCCACCCGCCGCCGTCGCAGCGCGGGACGAGCGCTCAGGGCGGGTGGGCGGGTCCTCCGACGCGGGCAGGTCGGCATCCGTGCCGGCGTGCGGGGTCGCAGGCTCGGCACGGCTCGGAGCAGCATGCCGTCCGGCCACCGTGGTCCTCTCGCGCGTCCCCCGCGGACGCCAGACTAGCGACGCGCGGCCCGCGATGCCATGGTCATGACGTGGACGGACGAACGCTGCGCAACGTGACCTGGACCGGTGCCGAGGACGACCCCGAGCGGGTGGAGGCGGCGACCCTTGCGCTCGACGACCGGACCCTGATCGCCCGAGGCACCTCGCGCGCGTCGTCGTACGTCGCCGCGTGGTCGCTCGTCACCGGCGACGACTGGGTGACGCGCCGACTCGACGTCAGCGTCCACGGAACCGGCTGGTCGCGCCGCCTCGCCCTCGTCCGTGACGGCGACGCGTGGACCGGCCTCGCGGAGCAGCACGGCGACGGCGGTCCCGCCGAGGCGCCCGGACTCGCCGACCCGGAGTCTGTGGCCGGAGCGCTCGACTGCGACATCGCGCTGTGCCCGGTCACGAACACGATGCCGATCCTGCGCCACAGCCTCGTGACCGCACCGCCCGGACCCGAGATCGCGCACGTGATGGCGTGGGTCGACCTGCCGTCGCTCGCGGTGATCCGCAGCGAGCAGCGCTACGGGACGGTCGCCCCGTACGACGAGGAGGCCGGCCACGCGGTCGTACGGTACGCGAGCGCGAGCCGTGACTTCGTCGGCGACCTCACCGTGGACCGCGACGGCGTCGTCGTCGACTACCCGCAGCTGGCGTACCGGGCGACGCTCAGCTGACGCCGCCCTCGCGGGCGGCCCACCACGCGAGGAGCGCCTCGCGTGCCGCGTCCTCGCCGAGGGGGCCGCGGTCCAGACGGAGGTCCATGAGGAACCGGTACGCCTCGCCGACCACCTTGCCCGGTCCGACGCCGAGGATCCCCATGATCTGGTTGCCATCGAGGTCGGGGCGGATCTTGTCGAGCTCCTCGGCCTCCGCGAGCACGGCGATGCGCTGCTCCAGGTCGTCGTAGGTGCGCTGGAGCCGCTCGGCCTTGCGGCGGTTGCGCGTGGTCGAGTCGGCGCGGGTGAGCACGTGGAGCCGCTCGAGCTGGTCTCCGGCGTCGCGGACATACCGCCGCACCGCGGAGTCCGTCCACTCACCGGTGCCGTACCCGTGGAATCGCAGGTGCAGCTCGACGAGCGTGGTGACCTCGTCGACGACCTCGTTGGAGTAGCGCAGCTCGCGCAGCCGTTTGCGGGCGAGCTTGGCCCCGACGACGTCGTGGTGATGGAAGGTGACCGAGCCGTCGTCGGCGAAGCGGCGTGTCTTGGGCTTGCCGATGTCGTGCAGCAGCGCCGCGAGCCGGGCCACCAGGTCCGGCCCGCCGCCGGGGAGCCGCTCCTCGAGCGCGATCGCCTGCTCGAGGACCGTCAACGAGTGGTCGTACACGTCCTTGTGGCGGTGGTGCTCGTCGCGCTCGAGACGCAGCGCGGGGAGCTCGGGGAGCACGTACTCGGCGATGCCCGTGTCGACGAGCAGCGTGAGGCCGTCGCGCGGGTGGTCGGCGAGCAGCGTCTTGTTGAGCTCGTCGCGCACGCGCTCGGCCGACACGATGGTGATCCGCTCGGCCATCGCCGTCATCGCCGCCACGACCTCCTCGACCGGGGTGAAGCCGAGCTGCGCGACGAAGCGCGCGGCCCGCATCATGCGCAGCGGATCGTCGTCGAACGACTGGGTCGGCGACACCGGCGTCCGGAGGAGCCGCGCGTCGAGGTCGGCGAGGCCGCCGAAGGGATCGACGAACGTCCCGGACTCGAGGAGGTACGCCATCGCGTTCACCGTGAAGTCGCGTCGCGAGAGGTCGCCCTCCAGGGAGTCACCGTACGAGACGTGCGGCTTGCGTGAGGAGATGTCGTACTCCTCACTGCGGTAGGTCGTGACCTCGATCTGGAGGTCGCCCTTGCGCGCGGCGATGGTGCCGTACTCACGGCCGACGTCCCACGTCGCGTCGGCCCACCCGTCGAGAATGCGCTCGGTGTCGTCAGGGCGAGCAGAGGTCGTGACGTCCCAGTCCTGGGTCGGCCGCCCGAGGACGGCGTCACGCACAGGGCCGCCGACCAGGGCCAACGTGTGACCGGCCTCACTGAAGCGGCGGGCCAGCTCGAGGACCTCGGGGGCCGCGACGAGACGGTCGGTGAGTGCTGCCCCGGGATCGTGCAGCGCGGGGGAAGGGGAGGCTGTGGCCATGACCCGCCATTCTACGGTGCGGCCTTGACAGTGGCTGGGTCCGCCGATTCGACCGGTCGCTCTAGCATTGCCCCGATGACACGCGCCGAAGCTTGCTCCTCCCGTCCCGCGCACCGCGGCGCCGTACGGGGGCTGCTGGCGACCGCGCTGATCGCCGTGCTCGCAGCGCTGCTCCCGACCGCCACGGTCGTCGCCCCCGCCCGCGCCGCCGATGCCGACCGGCTCGCCGTCACGATCGACGCGCTTTCTCCGGCCACGCTGTCGGAGGGCGACACGCTGACGATCAGCGGGCGGATCACGAACCCGTCGTCGAAGGCCTGGAGCCGGCTGCGCGTGCACCTCGTGATGCCGTCGGTGCCGCTCGACGATGCGGCCGACCTCGACGAGGCGCTCGGACACCCGTCGGCCGAGGTCACCGGCACCCGCCACACGAGCGGTGGCGCGGTCGTCGCGGCCGGTGATCTGGCTCCGGGCGACACCACCACCTTCCAGCTCCAGGTGCGGTACGCCGAGCTGCGAGTGACCTCCGAGGGCGTCTATCCGGTGGGGGTGCACGTGCTCGCCACCGGCCCGGACGGCACCCGGTCACCGGACGCCGTCGGTCGGTCCTACACGAGCATCCCGTTCGTCGGCGACGCGGCTGCGGCGGCCGCGCGGGTGTCGATGGTGTGGCCGTTCATTGCGCCCGTTCAGCGCGACGAGCGCAACCGGTACGTCGACACCGCCGGGCTGGTCCAGTCGGTCTCCCCCGGTGGCAGGCTGCGGCGCCTGCTCGACCTGGCACGCTCGGACGACTCGTCCCCGTCGACGGTGCTGCTCGACCCCGCGCTGCTCGACGCCCTGCGGGACATCGCCGCCGACTCGTACGGCCCGAACCGTCAGGGCGGGCCCGGCGGGACGGCGCTGTACGTCCCCGAAGGCGAGCCGACGCCGTCCCCCGACGCCGACGCGCCGGAGCAGGCCGATCCCGAAGCGCAGCCGGAGACCAGCGGCGCGCGGCAGCGTGTGGCGACGTTCCTCACGGACCTGGTGTCGTACGCCCAGCGCCACCCCGTATGGGCGGTTCCGTACGGCCGGCCCGACTCGTTCGCGATCACCCGGCGCAGCGCGGGCGAGTCCGGCGCGACCGTCGTCGAGGCGGCCACGACGGCGACACAGGCAACGCTTGCGCAGTTCGGGATCACGGCGCGCACGGTCTCCTGGCCGCCCAACGGCATCAGCAACGCCAGCCGGCTCGCAGGCTCCCGACAGCTCGGCACGGAGCTGGCGATTCTCTCCCCCGAGGTCCTCCCCGGCTGGACGCCTGACGACGGCACGGCGCTGCGCGCAGAGGTCGGTGGCGCGCCGATGGACGTCGTCGTCGTCGACCCGGGACTCCAGGCCGTGTCGTCGGCCACCAACCCGACGCTCGCCCTGCGGCAGCGGATCGCCTCACGCGCGGCACTCGGCGCGCTGGGCGACAGCTCGCGGCGGATCGTCGTCCTCCCGTCCGCGTCGTTCGACCCGGGCAGCGAGTGGGCGCGTGCGCAGTTCCACGACGTGTTCGACGCGGCGTGGATACGCCCCGTGGCCGCCGACGCGCTGCTCGGCTCGGGCAGCCGTCGGTGGACGGGCCGCATCGCGTTGCCCCCGCGCACCAACCAACGCCCGATCACCGAGGAGCAGGTCGCCGCGGCGGCACGCATCGTCGACAGCGGGAGCGTGGTGAGCGAGCTCCTCGGCGACGACGTCGGGCGTGACGTCTTCTACGCCCAGAGCGCGTCGTTGGCGGTCTCCCAAGACTGGCGCGGCGCTCGTACGCGTGGTGTCCAGCACGCCGAGGCGCAGGCTGCGTCGGTCGAGCGGGTCCTCGATCGGGTGAGCGTCTCGGCGTCCTCGTTCGTCACCCTCTCGGGCTCCTCAGGTCGTTTCCCGATCACGATCACCAACAGCCTGTCGTCACCGGTCACCGTCGGTGTGCGCTTCACCTCCGACGACGCGAGCGCCCGGATCGAGGACATCGCTCCGCAGCAGATCTCGGCAGGCCAGAGCGTCACGATCACCGTCTCGGCCGACGTGGGGCAGGCGACGACGACCACGTTCACGGCCGCACTGGTGACGTCCGGCGGCAGCGAGCTGAGCGAGCCGGCCCGCTTCACGGTCCGCTCGAGCGTGGTCGGTCGGGTGATCTGGTTCTTCTTCGGCCTCGCCATGCTGCTGGTCGTCATCGCTGTCGTTCGCCGGGTCGTCAAGGGGCGCAAGGTCGAGACGCTCCATGACGAGACCGAGGGCGAGCTCGAGGGTGACGCCGAGCCCGATCCGACAGTCGAGCCCGCGAGCAGCACTGAGCCGGCCCGGTCGGAGCAGGAGACAGACGCATGAGCAAGCACAGGCTCTCGCGCCGCGACCGGAGGTCGGGCAGGCCCGCACCCACGCCGGCGCAGACGGCCACCGCCGAGGATGCGCCGTTCCTGGCCGCTGAGGCCGACGCGGTCCAGGAGGTGACCCAGACCAGCGAGGCCGTCGCGGAGGCGGAACGTCGCACCTCGACGGGCCTGCTCTCGGCGAGCGTCCTCATGGCCGCCGGGACCATCGTGTCTCGCTTGTCCGGGTTCGTCCGATCGGCACTCATCTTCGCGGCGATCGGCAGCAGCCTGAACGCCGACATCTTCACCGGTGCCAACACGATCCCCAACGCCCTCTACATCCTGCTCGCCGGCGGCATCTTCAACGTCGTCCTCGTCCCGCAGCTCGTGCGGGCGATGAAGAACGACGCCGACGGCGGAGAGGCGTACGCCCAGCGCATCATCACGCTCGGCCTCCTCGTCCTCGGGATCGCCACGGTGGTCCTGGTCGTGTTCGCGCCGTTGCTGGTCCGGCTCGTCTTCGACGGCATGCTGTTCGACCCGGGCAACGAGGGCGCGCTCGCCTCGGCGTACACGCTGATGCGCTACTGCCTCCCGCAGATCTTCTTCTACGGCGCATTCGTGCTGGTCGGCCAGATTCTCAACTCGCGTGGTCGCTTCGGGCCGATGATGTGGGCGCCGATCGCCAACAACGTCATCTCGTGCGCGGTCCTCGGGACCTACCTCGTCGTGTACGGCGGGAGCAACGGCTCCGACGGGTTCACCAGTGGGCAGGAGCTGATGCTCGGTGTCGGGTCGACGGTCGGCATCGCCGTCCAGGCCCTGATCCTCCTCCCGTACCTGAAGGCAGCCGGCTTCCACTACCGGCCGCGGTTCGACTTCCGCGGTGTCGGGCTCGGCCACACTCTCAAGCTCGGCGCGTGGACGCTGGCGTTCATCCTGGTCAACCAGGTGATGTTCGTCGTCGTCACCCGCATCGGCTCGAGCGCGGGCCTGCTCGCCGCGGCCAACGGCGACCCCGACCCGGCCGGCACCACGGTGTACTCGAGCGCGTTCCTCATCACCCAGGTCCCGCACGGGGTCATCACCGTGTCCCTCGTGACCGCGACGATGCCGCTGATCTCGCGGCTCGCTGCCGAGGCGGACTTCGTCCGGATGCGCGCAGAGATCCGCAACAACATCCGTCTCGTCCTGGCGCTGATCGCCCCGATCGCGGTCGCGGTGTTCGCGCTGTCGGGTCCGCTCGGCACCGTGGTGGCATCGTGGGGTGCGATGGCCGGCAACACCGAGACGGTGTCGGCCACGATCGCGGCGTTCGCTCCGGCGATCATCTTCTTCTCGTTGCACTACATGAGCCTGCGCGGCTTCTACGCCCTCGAGGACACCCGTACGCCGTTCTTCCTGCAGATCGTGCTCGCCGCCGTCAACATTGGGCTCGCGATCACGCTGGCGTCCCAGGTCGAGCCGAACGCGATCTCGGCCGTGCTCGCGCTCTCGTACGGAGCCGCCTACCTGGTCGGCTCTCTGCTCGCGATCTCGATGCTGTCGCGACGGATCGGGCCGGTCGTCGACTGGAGCGCCGTCGGGTTCGTCGTGCGTCTGGTCACCGCCTGCGTGCTCGCAGGGGCGGTGATCCTCGGCTCCGCCGCACTGCTCGCCGGCCCGCTGGGGCTGGACGGCGACGGCAAGCTCGACGCGCTGTTCGCGCTCGTGCTGTTCGGCGGGCTCGGCGCCGTGACCTATCTGGCGGCCGCGTCCCTGCTGCGGATCCGCGAGGTGACCTCGGTCGTGAGGACCGTTCTGCGTCGCTGACCACGCGGTGGTGCAAGCACGCGCCCCGACCTGGATAGCATAAGGCGTGGACCAGACCGCGGCACTGAGTTCGGGGACCCTGCTCACGGGTCGCTACCGCCTCGACGACCTCATCAAGGAGTCGGACGGCGCGGTGACGTGGAAGGCGTACGACACCGTCCTCGACCGCAACGTCGGCATCCAGGCGGTGCGTGCCGACGACCGCCGTGCGACTGCGTTCGTGCTCGCGGCCGGTCGGTCGACCGCGGTCTCCGACCCACGTTTCCTGCAGGTGCTCGACATCGTCGAGGGCGACCACGGACACACCTATCTCGTCCGTGAGTGGGCGCGCGCCGTCTCGCTCGACCACGTGCTCGGGCCGTCGACGCTGACCAACGCGCGCTCGACGACAGTCACCCTCGAGCTCGCCGACGCGTTCGCGCACGCCCACGATGCCGGCGTCTATCACCGCCATCTGCGCCCGGCGACGGTGCTTCTCAAGGAGAATGGCGGCATCCGCATCATCGGGCTCGCCACCGACCACGCCCTGCGTTCGGCCCACCACGACGTGGACGACGCCGACGTGGGCTACGCCGAGCAGCTCGACGTCGAGGCGCTCGGCAAGATCCTGTACGCGTGTCTGACCGGGCGCTACCCCGGCGGCGACGAGCTGCTCGCACCTGCCCCGAGTGAGCACGGCCGTGTCCTGCGTCCGCGACAGGTCAGGGCAGGTGTCTCGCACGACGTCGACACGGTCTGCGACCGGATCCTCGGGCGCCCGCCGCGCCACCACCGCCCGCCGCTGCGCAGCGCCCGCGACGTGGCGCTCGAGCTGGCGATCACCGGCGAGGAGGAGCCTGTCGACCCCGAGGTCACTCCCAGCTCCTCACCCGACCTCTACCGCCACGACCCGGTCCGTACGGGGGCCGGTGAGCCTCCGCCTGCTGTGAACCCGCCGAAGCCCCGGCCTGCCGCGCTCGCACCCCCACCGCCGACACCCATCGAGCGGGGCCTGTCGAAGGTGCGGCGTTCAGCCAAGGGCGAGCGTGGTCTCATCTGGCTCGCGCTCGGCGTCGTCGTCCTTCTCGCGGCGTCGCTGACCTTCATCCTCGGCCGCGTCTCAGCTCCGACCAATCCGACTCCGCCCGCCGACGAGCCGGCGCCCGAGGCGAGCCGCGCGGTGGTCGACCTCGGGATCAAGGACGTGGAGTCCTTTGACCCGGCGCCGGACGGCGACGGAGAGGAGAGCCCCAGCACCGTCGAGCTCGCTACCGACGGCGACCCGGCGACGTCCTGGATCACCATGGAGTACTACCGCCGCAACGACCTTGGCGGACTGAAGGACGGTGTCGGGCTACTGATCGACCTCGGACGACCGCGCGACGTGACGGCGATGCAGGTGCTGTTTGGCGCCTCGCCGACGTCGTTCCGGGTGTACGCGGCCCCCGGCCGTACGCAGCCGCCGACCGAGGTCAGTCAGATGGAGCGCATCGGCGGCTATGCCGACGCGCCCAGCGGTGCCTCGGTGTCGTTCTCGCAGCCCGTCAACACGCGCTACCTGCTGCTCTGGCTCACCCGTCTCCCCGAGCGCGAGAACGACATCTTCCAGGGTGCGGTGGCGGAGGTCACGGTCCGCGGCCTGGAGTGACCGCCGGGTGGCACGGGTCGTCCGCGGCGTTGGGCCGCAACACCCGACGGCACCGCGTCGCCGGAATGCCCGCGACCTAGGATGCGTTGTGTGGAGTGCGGCCGACACCGCACGCAACAGCAGACCGATAGGCGGAGCATGTCCACTGACGTACGCAACGTGATCATCATCGGCTCGGGCCCCGCGGGCTACACCGCCGCGGTGTACACGGCTCGCGCCAACCTCTCCCCGCTCGTCTTCGAAGGCTCCGTCACCGCCGGTGGCGCCCTGATGAACACGACCGACGTCGAGAACTTCCCCGGTTTTCCCGAGGGGATCGAAGGCCCGGCCCTCATGGACAACATGCGCCAGCAGGCCGAGCGCTTCGGCGCCGAGCTGGTCGCCGACGACGTCGTCGAGGTCGACCTGACCGGCGACGTCAAGATCGTCCGTACGGCGACCGGTGAGCACCGCGCTCGCGCCGTGATCCTCGCGATGGGCTCGGGCTACCGCAAGCTCGGCATCGACGGTGAGGACCGGCTGTCCGGACGCGGCGTCAGCTGGTGCGCCACATGTGACGGCTTCTTCTTCCGCAAGCAGGAGATCATCGTCGTCGGCGGCGGTGACTCCGCCCTCGAGGAGGCGACCTTCCTCACCCGCTTTGCCGACAAGGTCACGCTGGTCCACCGCCGTGACGAGCTGCGCGCCAGCAAGATCATGCAGGAACGCGCCTTCAAGAACGACAAGATCGAGTTCGCCTGGAACTCCGCCGTCAAGGAGATCCGCGGCGAGCTGTCGCTCGAAGGTGTCGTTCTCGAGGACACCGTGACCGGCGAGGAGCGCCTCGTCCCCGCGACGGGTCTGTTCATCGCGATCGGCCACGATCCGCGCTCCGAGCTGCTCGCGGGTCAGGTCGACCTCGATGCCGAGGGCTACGTGCTCGTCCAGCCCGGCTCGACCCGGACGAATGTGCCCGGCGTCTTCGCCTCCGGCGATCTCGTCGACCACACCTACCGCCAGGCGGTCACCGCCGCAGGCACCGGCTGCTCCGCCGCCCTCGACGCCGAGCGCTACATCGCCGACCTCGAGCACGCCGAGCTCGCCACCGCGTGAGCGCCGGTCCTCGGGAATCGACTCGCTCCTGAGGGCGTTTCACCAGACAGACTCATCGAACCCGCCGTCTGACAATCCGAAGGAGAAGCAACCGTGGGCAACATCCAGGCCGTCACTGACGCCGAGTTCCCGACCACCGTGCTGGGCTCTGACAAGCCCGTGCTCGTCGACTTCTGGGCGGAGTGGTGCGGTCCGTGCCGCCAGGTCTCGCCGATCCTCGAAGAGATCGCTGCCGAGTACGGCGACAAGATCACGATCGTCAAGATGAATGTCGACGAGAACCCGCAGACCCCGGCTTCCTACCGGGTGACGTCGATCCCGACACTCAACGTCTACCAGAACGGTGAGATCGTCCAATCGATCATCGGCGCGAAGCCCAAGAGCCTCCTGCTCAAGGAGCTCGACGCGTTCGTCAGCTGATCTGACGACCTCACAGCCGCAGACGAAGGGCCCGCACCTGACGGTGCGGGCCCTTCGTCGTCGCCCTTCGCGGAGCGGCGCCGCAAGAAGTCATGTTCCTGAGTCTACTTGTCGACAAATAGATGAATTCCCTCATTGATTCAGCGCTATGCCGACGCTGGACCGTTCCCTCGCTTGGCCGGGTCCATCAACGTCACGATGCGCTCGAGGTCGTCGATCGACGCGAACTCGACCGTGATCTTGCCCTTCGTCTTGCCGAGGTCGACCTTCACTCGCGTGTCGAAGCGGTCTGCGAGCCGGTCTGCGAGGTCCGTCAGCCTCGGGGCGACGATGCGCCGAGGACGCTGCCGGCGGTCGGGCTCGTCCGCGAGGTCCTCTCCCATCGCGACGATCTCCTCGAGCGAGCGGACGGAGAGCCCTTCTGCGACGACCCGCTGAGCGAGCCTTTCCTGCCGCACGCTGTCGACGACCGCCACAAGCGTCCGCGCGTGTCCGGCGCTCAGCACTCCCGCAGCGACGCGGCGTTGCACCGCCGGAGTGAGGCGAAGCAGGCGGAGGGTGTTGCTGATCTGCGGGCGTGACCGTCCGATACGGGTCGCGAGCTCCTCATGCGTGCACCCGAAATCGTCGAGGAGCTGCTGGTACGCCGCTGCCTCCTCGAGCGGATTCAGCTGTGCGCGATGAAGGTTCTCCAGAAGCGCATCGCGCAGGAGGTCCTCGTCCGAGGTATCGCGCACGATCGCCGGAATCGTGTCGAGCCCGGCTTCCTTGGTCGCGCGCCAACGACGCTCGCCCATGACGAGCTCGTAGGTGTTGTCGCCGACGGTCCGGACGACGACCGGCTGGAGCAGTCCGATCTCGCGAATCGAGTGGACGAGCTCCGCCATCGCCTCCTCGTCGAACACCTCGCGCGGCTGCCGCGGGTTCGGGGAGACGTGGTCGACCGGGATCTCCGCGAAACGTGCACCCTCAACGGGTCGGAGCCCCTCGACCACCGGCAGGGGCGAGCTGTCCAGGGCTGCGTCGCCCGGAGTGGCGTCTCCGGTCGATGAGCTTGCGGGCGGAGTGTCAGCAGCCGACGACGGAGAGGTGCTCACGCCGTTGTCGGTGTGCTCGCTCAGCGGGGCCGGCTGCGTGGTTTCACGTGAAACATCTGCGGGGGCGGTGGGAATGAGGGCGCCGAGGCCACGGCCGAGTCCACGTCGTTGCTGACTCATGACTGATCCCCCAGGTCGAGCGTCGATGCAGCCTCCGCAATCTCTCGCGCCGCCTCGAGATAGGACAGCGACCCGGGCGAGCTCGGGTCGTAAGTGATGACCGTCTGCTGATAGCTCGGCGCCTCGGAGATACGGACTGACCGCGGGATTGCCGTCTTGAGCACGCGGTCGGAAAAGTAGGTGCGAACCTCGTCGGCGACACCTGCACTGAGGCGCGTCCGAGCGTCGTACATCGTCAAGAGGATCGTGCTGAGGTTCAGCGTGGGGTTGAGCTGATCCTGGACCATGTCAACGGTCTTGATCAGCTGCGACAGACCCTCGAGGGCGTAGTACTCGCACTGAATCGGGATCATGACCTCACGTGCCGCCGCAAGGGCGTTGACGGTGAGAAGGCCGAGCGACGGCGGGCAGTCGACGTACACATAGTCGTACGGGCGGTCAGCCTGCGCGTTCCGTGCAAGGAAGTCGTCCAGCGCCCGCCGCAGACGTGTTTCGCGAGCGACCATCGGGACAAGCTCGATCTCCGCCCCGGCGAGTGCGATCGACGCCGGGAGGACATCCAGGTTCTCGACGTCCGGGCACGCCTGGATCAGATCATCGATCTTCTGTCCGTCCACCAGCACCTCGTACACACCAGGGGTGTCCGCGCTGTGATCCACGTTCAGCGCCGTCGAGGCATTGCCCTGCGGATCGAGGTCGATGACCAACACCCGCAGGCCGTGTGTCGCCATCGCTGCCGCCACGTTGACCGTCGTCGTCGTCTTGCCGACGCCGCCCTTCTGGTTCGCGACGATCAGCACGCGGGTGGCCGGCGGACGCGGCATCGGCGCGGCAGCCTCGGCATCGTGCTGGCGCTGCAGCGAAGCAGCTACCTCTTGGGCAAGCGGGGTGTCGGTGGCGAGCCCGCCCGAGTGAGCGAGATCGGAGGCACGCGGGACGATCGGGGGTACGTAGGGCTCGCTCACGCAGCCATCTCCTCAGGGGTCTTTGTTTCACGTGAAACAGGCGGTCGCTGCCAACCGACCGGGGTGCGCAGGACGTCGTCTGAGAGAGCATCCGTCTTGGGTGACCACCACGGGTAACCGAGCCCGTGCGCGATGTGGAGGATTGGCATCTAACCCGCCTTGTCGATGATGACGATGGTCGTGGGCGTCTCGACGACTCCCTCACCGTACGACGCGACTCGTGGGTTTGTCCCACCCGCCGCGCGGATTGTGGAGAGTGACTCCTCGATCTCTGCCTCGGCCGCCGACCCCTTGATCGCGCGCATCTGGCCGCCGGGCCGCACCAGCGGCATCGACCAACGGACGAGCTTCCCCAAGGAAGCGACGGCCCGTGATGTCACGATGTCGTACCGCTCCTTGATCTCCTCTGCGCGGCCACGACGGACCTCCACATGGCTGAGACCGAGCTCGTCGACGACCTCGGACAAGAAGGTGGTTCGTCGCAGGAGGGGTTCGATGAGCGTGATCTTGACGTCTGGACGCATGATCGCCCACACCAGACCGGGCAGACCCGCACCGCTTCCCACATCAGCGATCGAAGCGCCGGCGGGGAGATCCGTCGCGGGCAGTGCGCAGTTGACCACGTGGCGGGTCCAGATGCGCGGGACCTCGCGTGGGCCAATCAGACCGCGGACGACGCCGTCAGTCGAAAGAAGGTCTACATAGCGCCGAGCCAGATCGAGGCGACCGCCGAATACGGCGGCCGCCTCGGGTGGTGGCGATGTTTCACGTGAAACATCCATGAGTGAACGTCACCCAGGAAGGATGACGACGCGACGATTGGGCTCCTGGCCCTCCGACTCGCTCGTCAGGCCAGCAGCAGCAACGGCGTCGTGGACGACCTTCCGCTCGAACGGCGACATCGGGTCGAGTCGAAGCTCCTGACCGGAGTCTCGGACCCGAGAGATGCTCTCCTCGGCAAGTCGCGTGAGGACGTCACGACGCCGTGCGCGGAACCCGTCCACATCCAGCATCAGGCGGCTCCGCTCACCGGTCTCGCGGTAGACCGCCAGCCTCGTCAGCTCCTGAAGAGCCTCGAGGACTTCGCCGTCTCGACCGACGAGTGTCCCCAGGTCGCCGCCGACGAGGGACACCGACGCTCGGTTGCCCTCGACGTCCATATCGAGATCGCCATCGAGATCAGCGATGTCGAGGAGCTCCTCAAGGAAGTCCGCCGCGATATCACCCTCGTTCTCAAGGCGCGCGACGCGCTTGCTCCGTGAACCCTCGTCCTCAGGCGCGTCATCGACCTCGGGATCTGCATCGAGGACGGCGTCGTCCGGCTCCGTGGCCGGGGCATTCGTGTCGTGTGACGTCTCAGTCACCGCTTCCACCTCCCTCTCCGGACCCGGAGTCCGAGGAGTCATCGTTCTTCGCTGAAGAGTCGGGGCCGGAGGTCCGACCCTGACCGCGGGGAGCACTCCCCTTCTTGCGCTGCTCTCGTGTCTTCTTCTTGGGCTGCTGACGACGCGGTGCATCGGACGGCTTCTCCGTGACCTCCGGAAGTGGCTCTTCCTTCAGCTTGCCGTGCCGCTTGTCGCGCTCACGCTTCGCCTCGAACGCAGGCGTGCCAGGCGCCGGGTTGTTGCGGATGACGTAGAACTGCTGACCCATCGTCCACGCGTTCGATGTCGTCCAGTAGAGCAGGACACCCACCGGGAAGGCGATGCCGCCGATGGCGAACACGAACGGGAGCACATAGAGAAGGAGCTTCTGCTGCTGGGCGTACGGACCGGACAGCGCGTCCTTCGGCATGTTCTTCATCATCAGCTGGCGCTGGGTGAGGAAGGTGGTCGCCGTCATCAGGACGACGAGGATCGCCGTGACGATCTTGATGTGGACGTTGTCGTCGGTGAACCGGCTCGCGATCTGCACGCCGAGGAAGGTCGCGTTCTGGATCGACTCAGCCTGGCTGTCGGTGAGGACACCGTAGGCGTTGCCGCGGGCAGCGTGGTCGATCACCCGGAAGAGCGCAAAGAAGATCGGCATCTGCAAGATGAGCGGCAGACACGAAGCAAACGGGTTCGTGTTGGCCTCACGGAACAGCTTCATCTGCTCCTGGGCCATACGCTCACGGTCATGGCCGTACTTCTTCTGCAGCTCACGGATCTTGGGCTGCAGCATCTGCATGTTGCGGCTCGCCTTGATCTGCTTCACGAACAGCGGGATGAGCAGCATCCGGATCGTGATCGTCAGACCGATGATGGACAGTGCCCACGTCCAGCCAGAGTCGGGGTCCATCCCGATCTCACTGAGCAGCCAGTGCCACGCCACCATGATCGCCGAGACCACGTAGTACAGCGGCTGCATGATGGTGTCGAAGAAGTTGCCGATCGCGTCGAACATCAAACCCCTCGCGGTGGAGTCGGGGAAGATCCGCCTGCTGCGGATCGGGGGGGAACGGGGTCGTAGCCGCCGGCGGCCCACGGATGGCACCGACCGATACGTCGCACTGCCATCCAGCTGCCTCGCATCGCACCGTGCTCCTCGACCGCGCCGAGCGCGTACGCCGAGCACGACGGGTAGTAGCGGCACACCTGCCCGTACAACGGGCTGATGGCGAACCGGTACGCCTTCAAGAGGCCGATCAGGATGGACTTCATGTCAGGAGGTCGTCCTCGGCTGGTGCAAGCGATCAAGGACGAGATCGAGATCGTGCCCAAGGTCGACACTCGAGCGACGTGCGGCAGGAGGCAGCGCACGCAGCACGACATCGGAACCTTCGGGCAACGCGCTCAGACGTGCGGACATCAAGGCACGCAGACGGCGCTTGACGGTGTTGCGTGTGACCGCGTTGCCGACCTGCTTGCCGACCACGAACGCGACCCGCGACGGATCACCCTCCGACCGGGCCCCCAAACGACCATGGGCGAGGACGGTGCGGGATCCCGCACGGCGTCCTCGCCTGATGGTTGTCCGAATGTCGTCGCTCGTGCGCAGGCGATGGGCTGCGCTCAGCACCGCACGGCCAGCACGGCTCAGGCCGACAGACGCGCGCGGCCCTTGCGACGACGATCCCCCAGGATCGCGCGGCCGGCGCGCGTACGCATCCGCAGGCGGAAGCCGTGCTTGCGCGCGCGGCGGCGGTTGTTCGGCTGGAAGGTGCGCTTCGTCACGGGAGTGCTCCCCATCGTGTCGTGTCTGCGACCGCAGGCAATCGCGGTCATCGGTACTGGACGGTCTCTGGCTCGACGGCCACCGCCCGCCGACGTACGCGCGCGATTGCGACCCGTACGTAGGCATGCGGCAGGTGTCGAGAACCCTCGACCTCTCAACGGTACGTGGTCGCTCCACAGCGGGTCAAACCGGCCTTACACCCGTGACGCCCCACACGTCCAGGACACGCGCCGGGAACCCCCGGTTGCACCATGATCGGTACCCTGTGGACAATCGGTTGCCGCTGACCATTCGTGCTGTTAGCGTCCCCGAAATACCACGATATCCACAGGGCACGCCATCGGCGTGGAATGCCGCGACATCACTGGGATCACGGGGATCTCATCACGGGGAGCAGTAAGTCCACAGATTGTGGATAACGATGTGGACGTACCGCGCCCCCCAGGGAGCCGGAGATTGGGGCCAACATGAGTGATGACCAGCCGACGCCGCCCTCGGAGGTGATCGACAGCGCAACGCTCCACCGCCGTTGGAACGCGATCACCGAGATCCTCCCCGTCACCACACGGGCATGGGTGACGAGCTCTGTCCCGATCACGCTCCACGAGAACACCCTCCTCGTCGGGGTCCCCAACGACTTCACGCGGACCCAGATGGAGGTACGCCTGAGGCCGCAGCTCGAGCAGGCACTGTCGGACTCCTTCGGGCGGCCGATCCGGATCGCGGTCACGGTCGATCCCAACGTGCTCCCCGCCGCCACGGAGAAGGCCGACAACCTCGAAGAAATTGACTTGTCGACAAGTCGAGATGGCGTTAACTCGACTTCTGACGGCGTGGGGGTACCTGCCGCCGACCCGGTGTCCGCTCCAGGGCACACCGCCGACGTCCGCGCCCCCGCGTCGTCCGCGGCGCACGACGACGGCGCGCCGGTGAACTTCGACGCTTCACCGGCCTTCGTCCCCACGACGAGCCAGGCACGCCCTCCGCACCACGTCCGGGCAGCCGAGACGCGACTCAACCCGCGCTACCACTTCGAGAACTTCGTCATCGGCTCGTCCAACCGCTTCGCGCACGCGGCCGCCGTCGCTGTCGCCGAGGCGCCGGGGCGCGCCTACAACCCGCTGATGATCTACGGCGAGTCCGGGCTCGGCAAGACGCACCTCCTGCACGCGATCGGACACTACGTCCGCAGCCTGTACGCGAACGCGCGTGTGCGCTACGTGAGCACCGAAGAGTTCACGAACGACTTCATCAACGCCATCCGTGACGACCGGATGCCCGCGCTGCAGCGGCGCTACCGCGACACGGACGTCCTCCTCATCGACGACATCCAGTTCCTCGAGGGCAAGATCCAGACCCAAGAGGAGTTCTTCCACACGTTCAACACCCTTCACGGCTCCAACAAGCAGATCGTGATCACCTCGGACCGGCCGCCCCGTGGGCTCGAGTCGCTCGAGGACAGGCTCCGCAGCCGGTTCGAGTGGGGCCTCACGACGGACGTCCAGCCGCCCGACCTCGAGACCCGCATCGCGATCCTCAGCAAGAAGGCCGAGATCGAGAAGCTCACAGTCCCGCCTGAGGTGCTCGAGTTCATCGCCAGTCGGATCCAGACCAACATCCGCGAGCTCGAGGGCGCCCTGATCCGGGCGACGGCCTTCGCGAGCCTGAACCACCAGGCAGTCGATCTGCCGTTGGCCGAGATCGTCCTGAAGGACCTCATCCCCGAGGGTGGAGAGCCTGAGATCACCGCCGGCCTGATCATCGCCCAGACGGCCTCCTACCTCGAGTACTCGATCGAGGAGATCTGCGGAGCGAGCCGCTCCCGGGGACTCGTCCAGGCGCGCCAGATCGCGATGTACCTCTGCCGCGAGCTCACCGAGCTCTCGCTGCCCAAGATCGGGCAGCACTTCGGTGGCCGAGACCACACGACCGTCATGCACGCCGATCGCAAGATCCGCACCCTGATGGCCGAACGCCGACAGGTCTTCAACCACGTCACCGAGCTCACGAACCGCATCAAGCAGCAGGCTCGCCAGGTGGGCTGAGCGGGACCTTCAGCGGCCCCGCACGCGCTCCTCAGACCCCCAAAAGGGGCGGTACGACACCCGTCGTACCGCCCCTTTTGTTGTGATTCACGACTACCCACATCTGGGGATACACCTGGGGAAAACACCCCAACTTCATCCACAAGCCCCCGCCGTCCCGTGCACGACCTGGGGAGCGCGAGTCCGTCCTCCACCGCGTCGCACAGCGAACGGGTCGGTTGTCCACATCGCGTGAACATTGCCATTCAGTTGCTGACCTGCACTGACTCGAGTTGTCCACTCCGTCAACAGCCCCTACTACTGAGATGAGAACTACAAGATCTCCTCATTCGTTCGAAGTCATCCACAGGCCAAACCTGGGGATGACGAATGACAACCTCCCTGACTGGTCGCCCGAGCCAGAGCCGTGGCAGGATTCCAGGAAACATGTCATTCCCCGGCCGCTCCCACGGCCGGCCACACCCGTCCGGAGGCACATCGCTGTGAAGTTCCGCATCGACCGCGACGCCTTGGCCGACGCAGTCGCCTGGACGGCCCGGAGCCTGCCGACTCGGCCGACCGTTCCCGTGCTCGCCGGCCTCATGGTCGAGAGCACCGACGGCGGCATCGCGCTGTCGAGCTTCGACTACGAGACCTCCGCCCGCTCCACCGTCGACGCCGACGTCGCCGACGATGGCCGGGCCCTCGTGTCCGGTCGGCTTCTCGCCGACATCTGCAAGTCGCTCCCCTCGCGTCCGGTCGACGTCTCGGTCGACGGCACCAAGGTCTCGCTGGTGTGCGGCAGCAGCCGGTTCAGCCTCCAGACGATGCCCGTCGAGGACTACCCCCAGCTGCCGGCGATGCCGACGGCGTCAGGCACGGTGAGCTCGGACGACTTCGCAACCGCCGTCGCGCAGGCCGTGGCCGCCGCTGGGCGCGACGACGTCCTCCAGCTCCTCACCGGGGTCCGCATCGAGCTTGCCGGGTCGACGATCTCGCTGCTGGCCACCGACCGGTTCCGGGCGAGCCTCCGCGAGCTCTCGTGGTTCCCCGAGAACCCGGACACCTCCGCGACAGCCGTCGTCCCGGCGCGCTCGCTCTCCGAGATCGCGAAGTCCTTCACGTCCGGCGGCGAGCTGACGATGGCCGTCGCCACGGGTGAGCAGGGCCCCGGCCTCATCGGCTTCGAGGGCTCCACGGCCAGCGGCACCCGCCGCACGACCACCCGGATGCTCGAAGGTGAGTTCCCCAAGGTGCGTCAGCTGTTCGCCGCCAACGCCCAGACCATCGCGTTCGTGGGCCGCCAGGACCTCATCGACGCCGTCCGCCGAGTCTCGCTCGTCGCCGAGCGCAACACTCCGGTGCGCCTGACGTTCTCCGACGGGCAGGTCCTCCTCGAGTCCGGCAGCGGGGACGACGCCCAGGCGCAGGAGACGCTGCAGGCGCAGGTCGACGGCGACGACATTGTGGTCGGCTTCAACCCGACGTTCCTCCTCGAGGGCCTGCAGGTCATGACCGACCCCGCCGTCCACCTCGCCTTCACCCAGGCGAGCCGCCCCGCGACGCTCGCGGGCGTGCAGGAACTGGGCGGGGAGCCCGACATGTCCTTCCGGTACCTCATCATGCCGATGCGCCTGCCGGGCTGACGTCCGCTCGTCACCCCTGTCGCCACCATCTCGCCCGGACACGACTCCAAGGAGTGCCATGGACATCGGACTGATCGGCCTCGGCAAGATGGGCGGCAACATGCGCGAGCGCATGCGGCGAGGGGGCATCAACGTCGTCGGGTACGACCGCAACCCCGACCTTGCCGACGTCTCCTCGCTTGGTGCACTTGTCGAAGCCCTTCCCGCTCCGCGGGTCGTGTGGGTCATGGTCCCGGCCGGCGCCGCCACGCACGAGACGGTCGCCCAGCTACGTGACCTGCTCTCAGCGGGCGACGTCGTGGTCGACGGCGGCAACTCGCGCTGGACCGACGACCTCCGCCATGCCGCTGAGCTGGCCGAAAAGGGCATCGGGTTCGTCGACTGCGGAGTCAGCGGCGGCGTCTGGGGTCTGGAGGAGGGCTACGCCCTGATGGTCGGCGGTGCGCCCGACGACATCGCCAAGGTCACCCCGGCGTTCGACGCCCTGCGACCCAGCCCGACCAGCGGCTACGTGCGCGCAGGTGGGGTGGGCGCCGGTCACTTCTCCAAGATGGTTCACAACGGCATCGAGTACGCGATGATGCAGGCGTACGCGGAGGGTTACGAGCTGCTCGAGAAGGTCGACCTCGTCGACGACGTCACCGAGGTGTTCGCCTCGTGGCGCGAGGGCACGGTCGTCCGCTCCTGGCTCCTCGACCTGATGGTCAAGGCGCTCCAGGAGGACCCGGGCCTCGCGCATATCCGCGGCTACGCGGAAGACTCGGGTGAGGGACGCTGGACCGTCGAGGCCGCGATCGACAACGCGGTGCCGGTGCCGGCGATCACCGCAGCGTTGTTCGCCCGGTTCGTGTCGCGCCAGGACGACTCGCCCGCCATGAAGGCGATCGCCGCGATGCGCAACCAGTTCGGCGGCCACGCGGTGAAGTCGGAGTAGCCACCGCACCGTGCACGTCACCCACCTCTCCCTGCACGACTTCCGCTCCTATGTCGAGCTCGAGCTCACGCTCGAACCCGGCGCCTCCGCCTTCATCGGTGCGAACGGTCAGGGCAAGACCAACCTCGTCGAGGCGATCGACTACCTCGCGACGCTGGGCTCGCACCGGGTCGCGAGCGATGCGCCACTCGTCCGGATCGGCGCCGACCGCGCGGTCGTCCGCGCGAGCGTCGTGCGCGATGACCGGTCTGCGCTGCTGGAGATCGAGATCACGCCCGGGCGCTCGAACCGCGCACGCGTGAACCGAGGTCCGCTCCCCCGCCCGCGTGACCTCCTCGGATGGCTCCGCTCGGTCGTGTTCTCACCCGAAGACCTCACGTTGGTCAAGGGCGACCCGAGCGACCGCCGCCATTTCCTCGACGCGCTCCTGGTTCTGCGTTCACCGCGGTTCGCCGGGGTTCGGGCGGACTACGACCGGGCACTGCGCCAGCGCAACTCGCTGCTCAAGTCCGCACGGCACGCCGGCCGCGGTGCGAACCTCGACACGCTCGACATCTGGGACGGTCAGCTCGCCACGTACGGGGGTGAGCTGCTGGCCGCACGGCTCGCGCTGCTCGACGCCCTCGGTCCGTACCTCGCCGACGCCTACCGCGCGGTCGCGGCGTCTGCGGCGGCTGAGCGTACGGAGGCCACGACCGCGTACAAGCCCTCCTTCGAGCTCCCCGAGACCCTGGACCGCGACGTCCTCCGTGAGGCGATGGCCGAGGAGATGGTGCGGCGCCGACGCGACGAGCTCGACCGCGGGGTCAGCCTCGTTGGCCCGCACCGCGACGACGTCGTCCTGTCTCTCGGGAGCATGCCCGCCAAGGGGTACGCGAGCCACGGTGAGTCGTGGTCATACGCACTGGCGCTGCGACTGGCTTCGTACGACCTCTTGCGCGCAGACGGCGACGACCCGATCCTGATCCTCGACGACGTGTTCGCCGAGCTCGACCGGGACCGGCGCGCTCACCTTGCCGACAGGGTCGCCGGCGCCGAGCAGGTGCTGGTGACCGCGGCTGTCGCAGAGGACGTGCCCGCGGGCCTGCGAGGGCGTCGGTACGACGTGGCGGCAGGCGAGGTCAGGATGGACGAGGAGGTGGCTGATGAGTAAGGAACCCGTCGACCCCGGTGAGCGCACACCCGTCGAGCCTGTCGAGCCTGCGGCAGACCATCAGACCGACGGCATCGAGCTGGCTCGCAGCATCGCACGTGCGTACCGTTCGGTCGGTCCCGCCGCCTCGCGCTCATCGACGCCACGCCGACGCCGACGCCGACGCACCATCCCGAGCGTGAGCGGCGCTCACCCCGACGACCGCGACCCCCAGACCCTGGAGTCGACGCTCGACCGGCTCGTGACCGAGCACGGCTGGGACACCGAGGTTGCGGTCCACGGCTTGTTCGGGCGGTGGAGCGAGATCGTGGGCGCGGAAGTCGCCGAGCACTGCCGGCCCGACCGTTATGCCGACGGGCAGCTCTGGGTGAATGCGGACTCGACGGCGTGGGCGACACAGTTGCGGATGCTCGCTCCCAACGTGGTCGGCAAGCTCAACGAGCGGCTCGGCGACGGCACCGTCACGCGGATCAACGTCCGCGGACCCCAAGGCCCGAGCTGGGCGAAGGGTTCACTGAGGGTGAAGGGCCGCGGGCCGCGCGACACCTACGGGTGAGTGGCGCGCCTCAGCGCGCGAAGACCGACGAGATCCGGTCGAAGACCGCCACGACCAGGGCGACCGCGATGCCGATGATCACCATCACGCCTGCGGCTGGCCCGACGCCGTCCCAGCCCCCGTATGGGCGCACGCCGATGAACAGCAGGACAGCGCCGGCAGCGACGGCTCCGATCAGCCCCCACCCCAGCGAGGCGAAGAACCCGCCGGTCGGCGGGCCGCTGCGGCGCAGTGCGAGCACGAAGACGGCGCCCGCGCCCCAGAGAAGTCCGACGGCGAGTGCCGCGACGACATCGGACGGGCGGTGCCACCCGGCGACGACGGTCGAGACGCCGGTGAGGACGACGGCGGCCGAGCCGAGCATCGTGACTAGGCCGCGGAGGGCCGCCGGCGCGACCAGCAGCGCTGCGATGACGAGCGAGATCGCGGCGGTGGTGTGACCGCTGGGAAGGCTGTTGACGTGCCAGCCGTACCCGTGGTCGGGCCGGTCGAGGACAGCGTGCTTGAGCACCTGGGTCGTGATGTTGGCGCCTGCGACGACGATCACCGCGGCGAATGCTGCGGCGAACCGCTGCCGCAGCACCGCCATCGTCATCAGGACGACCATGGCGATCGCCATCGTGCCGATGGAGAGGTAGCCGAGGACGGACAGGAGCTGGTCGAGGGCGTCGCGGCGCGCATACACGGCCTCCATCGCCCGCTGGTCGAGACGCTGCCCGCGGGGGTTCTCGATGAGATAGGACACCATCAGCACGAGTGCGGCGAACGACACCACGAGGAGTCCGAACGCCGACGCCAGCGTCCGTCCGCGATAAAGCCTCTGCCCCGCGGACGGCGCACGAGCAACCGTCGAAGATGCCATGTCCCCCACCTTGCCTCATCGCGCAACAGCGATCGACACCGTCTCGACCGTCCGCGACACAGAAGCCCCGTACAGGCGTTCGAGTGGGGACGGGGCGCATACGGGGCATCGTCGGCGGGGTCCCGATCCGTCACAGAGGGCACCTGAGCCCTCTCAGAGGCTTCCGGGCTTCGTCGCGCCCTCACGGGAGGACGCTGTCGGCTCGTGTGGCGCGCTCTACCGGCTACACTGGACCAGTTGTGTCCCGGCTGTTCTCGCCGCCCCGGCGACCATGCAGGTCGGGACGCCTGCGAGTTCGCGACCTGAGTTCTCGAGACGATGGAGGCCATCCACCTGTGAGCGAGTCGATCCCCACCCCCGAGACCCGCCCGACAGACTCGGGGTCCTCGTACGACGCCGGAGACATCCAGGTTCTCGAAGGCCTCGATGCCGTCCGCAAGCGGCCCGGCATGTACATCGGGTCCACCGGTGAGCGCGGTCTGCACCACCTGGTCTACGAGGTCGTCGACAACTCGGTCGACGAGGCCCTCGCCGGCCAATGCGACACCATCGAGATCACCCTCCTGTCCGACGGCGGTATCAAGGTCGTCGACAACGGTCGAGGCATCCCGGTGAAGGACCACCCCATCGAGAAGATCCCGACGCTGACGCTGGTCCTGACCTCGCTGCACGCCGGCGGCAAGTTTGGTGGGAGCGGCTACAAGGTGTCCGGTGGCCTGCACGGCGTCGGTGTCTCGGTGGTCAACGCGCTCTCGACCAAGCTGTACGCGGAGGTTCGTCGCGAGGGTCACGTCTGGCGTCAGTCCTTCACGTACGGCGTGCCTGACGGCCCGCTCGAGCGCGGCGAGGCCACGGAGGAGACCGGCACGACGATCACCTTCTACGCCAGCGACGAGATCTTCGAGACCACGACGTACTCGTTCGAGACGCTCACGACCCGCTTCCGTGAGATGGCCTTCCTCAACAAGAGCCTCGAGATCGTGGTCCGCGACGAGCGCCCTGCGGCCGGCGAGGTCGCCGAGGCCCTCCAGAGCGCAGAGGCGGCGCACGACATCACCCCCGCCGACAGCGCGACCGGCGGCACGGACGAAGGCGCGATGGAGCGTCGCTTCAAGTACGAAGACGGCCTGATCGACTACATCCACCACATCAACACGGGCAACCGCAGCCCGCTCAACCGCGAGGTCATCGCGTTCGAGTCCGAGAACCCGGACGCCGGGCTGAGCCTCGAGCTCGCGATGCAGTGGAACGTCTCGTTCTCGGAGTCGGTCCACACCTTCGCCAACACGATCAACACCCACGAGGGCGGCACCCACGAGGAGGGCTTCCGTGCGGCGCTGACCTACACGGTCAACAAGTTCGCCGAGGACCAGGGCCTGATCAAGAAGAAGGAGGACCGCCTCTCGGGTGACGACATCCGCGAGGGGCTGGCCGCCATCATCTCGATCAAGCTCTCTGAGCCGCAGTTCGAGGGTCAGACCAAGACCAAGCTCGGCAACACTGAGGCCCGGTCGTACGTCCAGACGGTCACCAACGATCACCTCGGTGCATGGTTCGAGCAGAACCCGGCCGAGGGCAAGATCATCGTGCGCAAGAGCATCGACGCGGCGACCGCGCGGATGGCGGCCCGCAAGGCGCGCGATCTCGCCCGCAACCGCAAGAGCCTGCTGGGCGGCGCGGGCCTGCCGGGCAAGCTCGCCGACTGCTCCTCGCGCAACCCGGAGGAGTGCGAGCTGTTCGTGGTGGAGGGCAACTCCGCCGGCGGCTCGGCCAAGGGCGGGCGCGACCCGCGGATCCAGGCGATCCTCCCGCTGCGCGGCAAGATCCTCAACGTCGAGAAGGCGAGGATCGACAAGATCCTCCAGAACGCCGAGGTCCAGGCCATCATCTCCGCGCTCGGCACGGGCGTCACCGACGACTTCGACATCGACAAGCTGCGCTATCACAAGATCGTGCTGATGGCCGACGCCGACGTGGACGGCCAGCACATCTCGACACTGCTGCTCACGCTGCTGTTCCGCTTCATGAAGCCTCTGATCGACGGCGGGTACGTCTACCTGGCGCAGCCGCCGCTGTTCAAGATCAAGTGGTCCAACACTGCCCCCGAGCTGGCCTACTCCGACCGGGAGCGCGACGCGCTGCTCGCCGCCGGCAAGGAGGCGGGCAAACGCCTGCCCAAGGAAGCCCCGGTCCAGCGCTACAAGGGTCTGGGTGAGATGAACGACCACGAGCTCTGGGAGACCACGATGGATCCGGAGCAGCGGATCCTGCGCCAGGTCACGCTCGACGACGCCGCCAACGCCGACGAGGTCTTCACCGTGCTGATGGGTGAGGACGTCGAGCAGCGTCGCGCGTTCATCCAGCGCAACGCCAAGGACGTCCGGTTCCTTGATATCTGACGTGGCCTCGACATCTGACACGTGGCGCCACGCATCGTTTCACGTGAATCCACAGACTGACCCGTACGACGAAGGAAACCTTTCGTGACCGAGACACCCACGCCACCGGAGCGGATCGAGCGCGTCGAGCTGCAGACCGAGATGCAGCGGTCCTACATCGACTACGCGATGAGCGTCATCGTCGCGCGCGCCCTCCCGGACGTCCGGGACGGGCTCAAGCCGGTGCACCGCCGCGTGCTGTACGCGATGTACGACGGTGGCTACCGCCCCGACCGTGGCTTCAGCAAGTGCTCACGCATCGTCGGTGACGTCATGGGTCAGTACCACCCGCACGGCGACACCGCGATCTATGACACCCTCGTCCGCCTTGCCCAGCCGTGGGTGCTTCGCTACCCGATGGTCGCGGGCCAGGGCAACTTCGGTTCGCCGGGCAACGACGACGCAGCAGCGATGCGGTACACCGAGTGCCGGCTGGCGCCGATCGCGATGGAGATGGTGCGCGACATCGAAGAGGAGACCGTCGACTTCACGCCCAACTACGACGGTCGCTCGCTCGAGCCGACGGTCCTGCCCGCGCGGATCCCCAACCTGCTGGTCAACGGCTCGGCCGGCATCGCGGTCGGCATGGCGACGAACATCCCCCCGCACAACCTCCGTGAGGTCGCCGACGGGGCCATCTGGGCTCTCGAGCACCCCGACGCCTCGCGTGAGGAGCTCCTGGACGCGCTGATGGAGCGCATCAAGGGCCCTGACTTCCCCAGCAAGGCCCTCATCGTCGGAACCAAGGGCATCGAGGACGTCTATCGGACCGGCCGCGGGTCGGTCCCGATGCGCGCGGTCGTCGACATCGAGGAGGACGCCAAGGGCAAGATCTCCCTCGTCGTCAAGGAGCTCCCCTACCAGGTCAACCCCGACAACCTGCTCCAGAAGATCGCCGACCTGGTCAACACGGGTCGTGTCCAGGGCATCTCGGACGTTCGTGACGAGTCGAGCTCCCGCGTCGGTCGGCGCCTGGTGGTCGAGCTCAAGCGCGATGCGATCGCGCGGGTCGTCCTCAACAACCTCTACAAGCACACCGAGCTGCAGACCAACTTCTCGGCGAACATGCTCGCGCTCGTCGACTCGGTGCCGCGCACGCTCACGCTCGACCAGTTCATCTCGAACTGGGTCGAGCACCAGGTCGAGGTCCTCAGGCGCCGCACCGAGTACCGCCTCCGCAAGGCCGAAGAGCGGGCCCACATCTTGCGCGGCCTGGTCAAGGCGCTCGACATGCTCGACGAGGTCATCGCCCTCATCCGCCGTAGCCAGACGGTCGAGGACGCCCGCGACGGCCTGACCGGTCTGCTCGAGATCGACGAGATCCAGGCACGGGCGATCCTCGAAATGCAGCTGCGGCGCCTGGCAGCCCTCGAGCGCCAGAAGATCATTGACGAGCTCGCCGAGATCGAGGCCGAGATCGCCGACTACAAGGACATCCTCGCCAACATCACGCGCCAACGCTCCATCGTGGCCGAGGAGCTCACCGCGATCGTCGAGAAGTACGGCGACGACCGTCGTACGCGCATCATCCCCGCCGACGGCGACCTGTCGATGGAGGACCTGATTCCCGACGAGGACGTGGTCGTCACGATCACCCGCGGTGGGTACGTCAAGCGCACCAAGACCGACCTCTACCGAGTCCAGCGCCGTGGCGGCAAGGGCGTACGAGGGGCGACGCTGCGCGGCGACGACGTGGTCGACCACCTGTTCTCCACGACGACGCACCAGTGGATCCTCTTCTTCACGACCGCGGGCAGGGTCTACCGCGAGAAGGCGTACAACCTTCCCGAGGCGGGGCGTGATGCCAAGGGCGGTCACGTCGCGGGTCTGCTGCAGTTCCAGCCCGACGAGCAGATCGCGCAGGTGCTGGCGATCCGCGACTACGAGCAGTCGCCCTACCTCGTGCTGGCCACCAAGAACGGCCTGGTCAAGAAGACGCGCCTCGCGGACTACAACAGCCCGCGTCAGGCCGGCGTCATCGCGATCAACTTCCGTGACCCCGACGACGAGCTGGTCGGAGCGGAGCTCGTCGGCCCCGACGACGACTTGGTGCTGTTCTCACGCCGTGCGCAGTCGATCCGGTTCACCGCCGACGACGAGACCCTTCGGCCGATGGGCCGCGCCACCTCAGGTGTCACCGGCATGAAGTTCCGTGACTCTGACGAGCTCCTCTCGATGGCGGTGATCCGCAGCGATGCCGACGAGGACGACCAGTACGTCTTCACTGCCACCAACGGCGGCTATGCCAAGAAGACCGCGGTCGCGCAGTACCGCGTCCAGGGTCGCGGGGGTCTCGGCATCAAGGCGATGAAGCTTCAGGACGAGCGCGGGGCGCTGGTCGGTGCCCTCGTCGTGGACGATGATGACGAGATCATCGCGATCAAGGCCAGTGGTCAGGTCACCCGGTCGCGTGTGGCTGACGTCACTCAGACCGGACGTGACACCATGGGCGTGAAGTTCGTCGGTGTGAAGGGGGACGACGAAGTGGTTGCCCTTGCGCGGAATGAGGAGAACTCTTCACTGTTGGATACAGTCGACGAGTCCGACGCCGAGGAGATGGTTGAGGCAATGGAGCCAGAGACCACGACCCCCGACGCCCAGGAGGAAGAATGACGGACCGCAAGCCGAACCCCGCGGCTCCGCAGCGGCCGAGGCAGAGTGAGCCCGACACGAGCGCCGTCAACGGCGGCCCGCGGCGACCTGCCCAGCCGACTCCGGGGAGCCTGAACGGGGGGCAGTCGAGCGCGAAGCCGTCCGAGGCCACCCCGCCCGCGTCGCCTGGCGCCCAGCCGAGGCCGAACGGGCAGAAGCCGTCGCAGCCGCCGCAGCAACCGCAGCAACCACAGGGCGCCTCGCAGCGTCCGGCACCCTCGCCCCCGGCGCGTCCGGGCACGCCGGTGACGCGTGACCGGCAGGCCTCCAACGGTCAGCCTGCTCAGCCGTCTCGACCGACGGCGCCCGCCGCGTCACCGACGCCGCCGTCTGCGCCGGCCGCAGGGGCTGCACAGCAGCAGAAGCAGTCGGCGCCCGCCAAGGACGCCCCGGCAGTCAAGCCTGCGTCCCCGGCGTCCACCGCACCGGCCACGGCAAAGCCCGCCCAGGATGCGTCGGCAAAGCCTGTGTCGCCTGCTGCGAAGCCGGCGCCGGCATCGACCGGCTCGTCGACCGCCAAGCCCCCGGTGCCGACAGCCGGCTCGATCGCAGAGGCTGAGGCCCGCGCGACCGAGACCAAGCGCCAGCCGACGGTCTCCAAGCCGACGGTCGCTCCGGTCGACACGGAGGCGCGCCCCCGCAAGCGCCGTCCGAAGCCGTACGAGGACTCCCCCAAGGACGAGTCCAAGAATGCCTCGACTGCACCGTCGCGCAAGGCGCGCTTGCGCGTCTACCGGGTCGACCCGTGGTCGGTCATGAAGATGTCATTCGCACTCGCGATCGCCGTCGGCATCGTCACGGTCGTGGCAGTCGTCCTGGTGTGGGCAGTGCTCGGCGCCGCCGGTGTGTGGGACGCGATCAACCAGAGCGTCGCCACCGTCCTCAACGACAACGCCGACGCTTTCGACATCAGCGAGTACGTCGGGTTCGGACGGATCATCGGCCTCACCATCGTGATCGCCGCGATCGACGTCATCCTGATCACCGCACTCGCGACCGTTGGAGCGTTCCTCTACAACCTCGCCGCGCAGCTGCTCGGCGGGCTCGAGGTCACGCTGGCCGAGGACGACTGAGCCTGCACAGCCTGGCGGCCTACCCCGGTTTGGGTACGCCGCCAGGCACCAGGTAAAGTCTCCGTCGGCTCACCGGTTCGGTGAGAACGGGCCTATAGCTCAGCTTGGTTAGAGCGCTTCCCTGATAAGGAAGAGGTCACAGGTTCAAGTCCTGTTAGGCCCACGTACCCCACCCAGAGGAGAATCTGATGAAGAAGCTCGTGATCGCCGCCATCGCCGCAGCAGGTCTCTTCGCGGTGGTCAACAAGAAGAAGAAGGCCGGCCGCAACGGTCAGCAGCTCTGGGCCGAGTCGACCGACAAGGTCTGACCCACTGCCGGGCGCCCCGCGCCCGCAGTTTGCGGGGCTGTGGCGCAATTGGTAGCGCACCTGCTTTGCAAGCAGGGGGTTAGGGGTTCGAGTCCCCTCAGCTCCACCGCATAATCTCTCGTTGGATCGACGACAGGCCGGACCCTCCAGGGTCCGGCCTGCGTACTTTTGCCGACCGCCGAGTTGCCGGTCGTCACACCCCCGCTCATGCTGGAAGGCACCGACCGAGCTCGCTGGCCACGGTCAGCGGGTGCCAAGGACAGGGGCCATCGACGTGTGCACCGGCATCAGATTCAACGACGAGAGCGGCAACCTCTATCTCGCCCGGAACCTCGACTGGACGAGCGGCTACGGGGAGCGAGTGGTCGTGACACCCAAGGGGTACGACCTGAAGTCGCCGTTCGGGGCGGTGTCGAACATCCTGCATGCGACCATCGGGATGGGCATCGTCGAGGAGGGCACGCCGCTCTACTTCGACTGCGGCAACGATGCGGGCCTGGCCGTGGCGGGACTGAACTTCCCGGGATATGCGGCCTACGCACCGGAGCCTGTCGAGGGCGCGACCAACGTCGCTGCGTACGAGTTCCCGCTCTGGGTGGCCTCGCAGTTCGCGACCGTCGACGAGGCCGCCGCAGCGCTCGAGAATGTCGTCATCGTCGACAAGCCGATCAACGAGAAGTATCCGAGCTCGATGCTGCACTGGTTCATCGGCGACGCGGATCGCGCCATCGTGGTGGAGCACACGAGCGACGGCATGCACGTCTTCGATGACGACGTCGACGTCCTGACCAACCAGCCCGGGTTCGCCTGGCACCACGAGAACCTGCGCAACTACCTCAACGCTTCGCCCGAGTTCCCCAAGGAGCTCGTGCTCGGCAGAGCCCACCTCACCCCGTTCGGCTCGGGGTCGCACATGCGAGGGATCCCCGGCGACTACTACTCACCCTCCAGGTTCGTGCGTGCGGCGTACGTCAACGAGCACTACCCGGACAAGGCGAGCGAGGAGGAGAACGTCAGCCGCGCGTTCCACACCCTGCAGCAGGTCGCGATGGTGGACGGCGGCGCCGTGATGGGCGGCTCGGGCGAGTTCGAGAAGACGATCTACACGGGGCTCTTCTCGTCGAGGACTGCGACCTACTACTGGAACACGTACGACGACCCGACGATCCGCAGCGTCAGGATGGCGGACCACTCACCTGACGGGACGGACCTCGCCCTCGTCTAGCGCGACGCGCGTCGTCTCAGGCGACGATCGGCAGGAGGTCCGGCCGCTTGGCGGCGCGGCCGTCCCCGGACGACCGGCCCGTGAGGCGACGCCCGAGCCACGGACCGAGGTGCGTGCCGTACCAGGCCGCCTCGATCTCGGCCCGCTCCCTCAGTCCACGTCGGAGCGGTGGGGGCAGCGGCGCCCGCCACGAGTTGTCGGTGTCCGGCAGCCCAGCTGTCGCGGCCATCGCACGGGCGAGGAGCGCATGGCCGTCGGGGTTGAGGTGGAGGCGGTCGTCGGCCCAGACACGGGAGTCGCCGGCGGAGGGGACGGTCGCGATGTCGAGCACGTGTGCGCCGTGGCGCGCGGCGACCGTACGAAACCCCCTGTTGAGGTCCGTGATCCGCCCGCGGACGAGACGGCCGACGGGCGAGACCGCGGCCAGGTCCGGAAAGGTCATCAGGAGGACATCCGCTCCCTGCCGTCGCAGCGCACCCACCATCGCCTCGATGTGGCCGATGATCGCGTCGGCGCTGAACCGCGGGCGGATGAGGTCATTCATGGCGACCACGAGACTCACGAGATCCGGGTCGAGCGCGAGGGCGGGCTCGAGCTGCTCGGCATGAACCTCGTGCGTGACCTTGCCCCGTACGGCGAGGTTGGCGTAGGACGCTCCCGGGACCGCCTGCGCGAGGAGCGTGGCGAAGCGGTCCGCCCAGCCCTGCGGACTGCCGTCGGCGTACGGGGTGTCGCCGATCCCCTCTGTCGTGCTGTCACCGAGGGCCACGAAGCGCTGGTAGGTCACCATCGCCCCAGGATACCGCGGGACCTAGTCAACAAAGTGAGTACGCGCGCCGGCCCGGTGGTGCACCGGGCCGGCGCGTCCGTCACTCGACGTCGCTGAGCAGACCTCCGCGCGCTTCGCGACGGCGCCGCTGCTCTGCGGGGTCCGGCACCGGGACGGCAGCGATCAGCTGGCGCGTGTACTCCTCGCGCGGCGAGTGGAGCACGTCCTGCCTCGTCCCCTCCTCGACGATCCGCCCGTTCCGCATGACCGCGACCCGGTTCGCCAGTGCATCGACGACAGCCAGATCGTGGCTGATGAACAGGCACGCGAACTGGAGCTCGCGCTGCAGCTCGGAGAACAGCTCCAGCACCTTCGCCTGGACGGAGACGTCGAGCGCCGACGTCGGCTCGTCCGCGATCAGCAGGTCGGGATCGAGCGCGAGCGCCCGAGCGAGGCTGACGCGCTGACGCTGACCGCCCGACAGCTCGTGCGGGTAGCGAGCAGCGTACGACGCGGGGAGCTGCACGCGGTCGAGGAGCGTCTCGACCTTGGCCCGCTGGTCGGCCGCGGAGAGGTCGCTCTGCACCTTCAGCGGCTCGGCCACGCACTCGCTGATCGTCAGGTGCGGGTTCAGCGAGGCGGCCGGGTCCTGGAACACGAAGCCGAAGCGGCCCCGGTGCGGGCGCAGGCGGCGGTCGGACAGCGTCGTGATGTTCTCGTCGCCGATGAGCACGGAGCCGGCGGTCACCTTCTGGAGGCCGACAGCGACCCGCCCGAGCGTGGACTTGCCGCTCCCCGACTCACCGACCAGGCCGAGAACCTCGCCGCGCCGCACCGTCAGGTTCACGTCGTCGACCGCGCGGAACGACGGCTGGCCGAGCCGCCCGGCGAACTCGACGGTCACGTCTTGCAGCGTCAGCACCGCCGGCGCCGACTCGGGCACGGGCGGTGCGCCCGCGCCTTGGCCGAGGTGTGGGACAGCTTCGAGCAGCTTGCGGGTGTAGGGGTGGCGAGGCGCGCCGAACAGCCGGTCTACCGGAGCCTGCTCGACGATCTCGCCGCGATACATCACGACCGCACGGTCGGCGACGTCGGCGACCACACCCATGTTGTGGGTGATGAGCACGATCGCGGTGCCGAGACGGTCACGCAGGTCGAGCAGCAGCTCGATGATGGACGCCTGCACGGTCACGTCGAGCGCCGTCGTCGGCTCGTCGGCGATGATGACCTCCGGCTCGAGGGCGATCGCCATCGCGATCATCACCCGCTGCTTCTGACCGCCGGAGAGCTGGTGCGGGTAGTAGTCCACGCGACGCTCGGGGTCAGGGAGCCCAACGAGGGTGAGCAGCTCGACCGCCCGCGCCCGCGCCTCCTTCTTGGACACGTCGCGGTGCGTGCGGATCATCTCCACGATCTGCCAGCCGACCGTGTAGACCGGGTCCAGCGCCGTACCTGGCTCCTGGAAGATCATCGAGACCTGGTCGCCACGGACGGCGCGGAGCTTGCGCTCGGACATCCCGATCAGCTCGCGGGAGTCGCTCGCCCCGGTCCGCAGCAGCACCGAGCCCGACACGCCGGCAGTGGCCGGGAGCAGACCCATGACGGCACGCGACGTCACCGACTTGCCGGAGCCGGACTCGCCGACGACCGCGACCACCTCTCCAGGAGCGATGTCGAAACTGACGCCCTTCACCGCGTGCACGGGTGCGGCCCCGGTGCGGAACGAGACCGCGAGATCGGTGAGGCTGAGCGTCGCGACGCGGCGTACGTCCTCGTCCACCGCCGCCGCCTCTTCGGCAACCTCCTCGTCGAGGCCGGCCTGGGCGACGGCCTCGGCGTACTCGGCGCTGATCTCCTCCTCGTCCGAGGTAGTCGTGTCGCCTCCGCGGGCCTTGAGCAGTGGGTTGAGCACGTCGTTGAGGCTCTCGCCGACCAGCGTCACGCCCACCACCATCAGGACGATCGCCATCCCGGGGAACACTCCCGTCCACCAGATGCCGTTGGTGGCGTCGGACATCGCCTTGTTGAGGTCGTAGCCCCACTCGGCGGCCGACGACGGCTCGATGCCGAAGCCGAGGAAGCCGAGGGCCGCCAGGCAGAGGATCGCCTCGGACGCGTTGAGCGTCGCGATGACCGGGACCGACCCGCGGACGTTGGCGAGGATGTGACGGAACAGGATGCGGGGGGTCCGGGTGCCGACGACACGCGCGGCGTCGACGTACGGCTCCACCTTCACCGCGAGCGTGGCGTTGCGGACCACGCGGAAGTACTGCGGGATGAAGATGACGGTGAGCGCGATCGCCGCTGCGAGGACGCCTCCCACCACCCCGGACGACCCGCCGCCGACCACGATCGCGACCACGATCGCCAGCAGCAGCGAGGGGAACGCGTACAGCGCGTCCATCACCAGGACGAGCGCGCGGTCGAGCGGACCCGAGAGGAAGCCGGAGAGCAGACCGAGCGGCACACCGATCACCAGCGAGAACGTCACCGCGAGCACGATCACCGCGACCGCGGTGCGCGCGCCGTAGATCACCCGGGACAGGACGTCCTGGCCGCCCACGGTGGTGCCCCACCAGTGCTCGGCCGACGGCGGCTGCTGGGTGCCGAACGGGACGCCGTCGACGCGGGTCTCGTTGAACCCGTACGGCGCCAGCCAGGGCGCAAAGACGGCGAGGATCAGGAAGATCGTGACGAGGATCAGGCCGGCGATCAGCATGCCGCGCTGGAGGCCACGGGTGGACTTGAGCAGAGAAAACATCGGTGACTCCTCAGAACCGCACGCGGGGGTCGACGTAGGCGACGATGACGTCGATCAGCAGGCTCGAGACCGCCACGACGACGGCGATGAGCGTGACGATGCCTTGGACGGCGATGAAGTCGCGCTTCGTCAGATACTCGGCCAGCGTGTAGCCGAGCCCCTGCCACTCGAATGTCGTCTCGGTGAGCACCGCTCCGCCGAGCAGCAGCGCCACCTGCAGACCCATCACGGTGACGACTGGGACGAGTGCGTTGCGGTACGCGTGCTTGCGGACCACGCGCCGCTCGGGGATGCCGCGGGCGCGCGTCGCGGTGACGTGGTCGGTGCGCAGCGTGTCGATGAGGTTGACCCGGACCAGCCTCAGGAAGACGCCTGCGGTGAGCAGGCCCAAGGCGATTGCCGGCAGGATCGTGTGCTTGAGCACGTCCCACACGTACGCGGGATCGCCCCACAGGATCGCGTCGATGATCATGATGTGCGTCTGCGGGTTGACGTCCTGCAGAGCGAGCTCCACCGACGTGCTCGCGCGGCCTGCGACAGGGAGACCCAGCGGCACGAACGCGAGCTTGAGAAGCAGGCCGACGAAGAAGACCGGAGCCGCGTACACGAGGATCGAGAAGATCCGCAGGACGGCGTCGGGCCAGGTGTCGCGGCGCCGAGCCGCGAGGCGTCCAAGGGGTACGCCGATCGCGAACGCCACGAGCAGCGCCCAGAAGGCGAGCTCGAGGGTCGCGGCACCGTTGACGATGAAGACGTCGGAGATGGAACGCCCGTCGGTCATCGCGGTGCCGAAGTCCCCGCGCAGGATCCCGGCGAGGTAGTCCCAGTACTGCTGGATGAGCGGGGCGTCGAGGCCGGCGGCGGCCTTGCGCTCGGCGATCTGCTCGGGGGTGAGCCGCCCGCCCTGTGCCGCACTGATCGGGTCGCCGATCACGCGCATCAGGAAGAAGACGAACGTGACGAGGATCCAGATCATCGGGATCACCAGCGCTACCCGGACGAGGAGGTAGCGGGTCAGTGGGCTCAGTCCCCCGGAGCGGCGCCGGGCGTCGGACGCCTCGGGCTGCTCGGGCTGCTCGGGCTGCTCGGGCCCGGTCAAGAGCTCGGTGGTCGCCATCGGCTCAACTTTCCACGAGAGGTGTTTTCGGGGGTGCAGACGAACAGGGGCGAGCCCCGGCCAACGGCCGGGACCCGCCCCTCAGGTGGTGCTCAAACCTTGCTTGCCGTCACTTCGACAGCGAGGTCAGGCGGAACTTGAACGCCGCGTCGAGCGTGTTCTCCACGCCCTTCACGTCATCGGTCGCGACGGCGACCTGGGCGCCCGTGAGCAGCGGCAGCGTCGAGATCTGCTCGGCAGCCAGCTGCTGGACCTGGCCGAGGAGGTCCTCACGCTTGGCCTTGTCGGGCTCAGTGCGCTCCGCGGCAAGAAGGGCGGTCATCTTCGGGTCCTCGTAGTGGTTCCCGATGAAGTTCTCCTTGTCGTAGAACGGCGTCACGTAGTTGTCCGCGTCCGGGAAGTCCGGGAACCAGCCGAGCTGGTAGACGGGGTACGAGTCGTTGACGCGCTCCTCGTTGTACGTCGTCCACTCCGCCGACTGGAGGTCGACCTTGAAGAGGCCGGTGTCCTCGAGCTGGCGCTTGACCTCGTTGTACTCCTGGTCGGAGCTGCCGCCGTAGTGGTCCGGGTTGTACTGGAGGTTGATCGTCACCGGCGTCTTGACCCCGGCGTCGGTGAGGAACTTCTGGGCTGCTGCCTTGTCGGGCTTGTCGCCGTACATCTCCTTGAACGGCTCGGTCGCGCCCGGCAGACCCTCGGGGATCGGCGAGTACGCCGGGACGTAGGTGCCCTTGTAGACCTGCTCGGAGATCGCGTCGCGGTCGAGCGACGAGGCGACGGCCTTGCGGATCGCCAGCTTCTGCGCGTCGTCGGCGCCCGGCATCGTCTTGAGGTTGAAGACGATGTAGCGGAGCTCGCCGCCGGCACCCTTGTGGACGGTGACGCCGTCAGCGCCCTCGAGGCTCTCGATGTCGGTCGGTGTCAGCGAGCGCCACGCGACGTCGATGTTCTTCTTCTCGATGTCGAGCTTGAGGTTGTTGCTGTCGGCGTACGTCTTCAGGGTGACCGTGTCGATCTTGGGGTCGTTGTAGGCCCCGTCGTAGTCGTCGTGCGCCTTGAACTCGGCGAGCTGACCCTTCTCGTACTTCCCGATCGTGTAAGGACCAGAGAAGCCCTGGGCCTCGACGGCCTCCTCATCGCTGAGCGCCTTGTCGGCCGGGTAGGTGGCCTCGTCGACGATCGGGCCTGCCGAGGTCACGAGGACCTGCGGGAAGGTCTGGTCGTTCGGCGTCTTGAGGGTGAAGACGACCGTCTTGTCGTCCTTGGCCTCGACTGTGGCCATGTTGACGAGGAGCGACGCGGGGCCGTTCGGGTCCTCGATGTCGACGATGCGCTGGAACGAGTGCGCGACCGACTTGGCGGTGAGCGGGTTGCCGTTCGCGAACGTCAGCCCGTCCTTGATCGTGCAGGTGTAGGTCGTCGGAGTGTCGAACTCGCACTTCTCCGCCGCATCGGGCTGGGGCTGGGTCTCGCCCTCAGGGAAGTTCAGCAAGTACTGGTAGACCTGCGTCTGCACCATCAGCGAGCCGTTGTCGTACGAGGCTGCCGGGTCGATCGACACGACCTTGTCGGTCGTGCCGACGACGATGCTGTCGCCGCCCGAGCTCGAGTCCTCGTCGCCGTTGTTGCCTGCGCCGCATGCCGAGGCACCCAGGGCAAGAGCCGTGGCACCCGCGAGAGCGGCTGTTGCTCTCAGCTTCTTCACGTCGTTCTCCTCGTTTCGGAGCGGCCGTGCCGGAGAATCTCCGTCCCGCGCGGCCTCGTCAGGAAGGTTGTCCGCATGGCGGACAGCCGCTGGGCACGCTACTCCAGGTGCTGGGCCGCACCTAGGCGGGCCGCGCAACCTTCACGCGACTGTTACCAACTCTCAGGGAGCCCGGCCCGGACCACGCACAGGATCCACCGCTGGCCGCGCCGGTTAGGCTGGGGCGGGGCGACCAACGCCCCCCGCCCGTCGCCGCGCCCAGGAGTCCGCTCGATGACCACGAACCAGCCCTCCCCGCTGAACCAGACTCTCGCCGAGTTCGACCCCGAGGTCGCCGCCGCGATCGACGCCGAGCTCGGGCGCCAGCGCGACACCCTCGAGATGATCGCCTCGGAGAACTTCGCACCCCTGGCCGCGCTGCAGGCCCAGGGCAGCGTCATGACCAACAAGTACGCCGAGGGCTACCCGGGCAAGCGCTACTACGGCGGCTGCGAGTTCGTCGACATCACCGAGAACCTCGCGATCGACCGCCTCAAGGCGCTCTTCGACGCCTCGTACGTCAACGTCCAGCCGCACTCGGGCGCTCAGGCGAACGCGGCCGCGATGCACGCGCTGATCAAGCCCGGCGACACGATCCTCGGCCTCGACCTGGCGCACGGCGGCCACCTGACGCACGGCATGCGCCTCAACTTCTCCGGCAAGCTCTACAACGTCGTCGCCTACCACGTCGACGAGACCTCCCACCGCGTCGACATGGACGAGGTGCGCCGCCTCGCCCAGGAGCACCGCCCGCAGCTGATCATCGCCGGCTGGTCCGCGTACCCGCGCCAGCTCGACTTCGCCGAGTTCCGCGCGATCGCCGACGAGGTCGGCGCCAAGCTCATGGTCGACATGGCGCACTTCGCCGGCCTCGTGGCGACCGGCCTCCACCCGAGCCCCGTCCCCCACGCGCACGTCGTCACGTCGACGACCCACAAGACGCTCGGCGGCCCGCGCGGTGGCGTGATCCTCACCAACGACGAGGAGGTCGGCAAGAAGATCCGCTCGGCCGTCTTCCCCGGTCAGCAGGGTGGTCCGCTGGAGCACGTGATCGCCGCCAAGGCGGTCGCCTTCAAGATGGCTGCGCAGCCGGAGTTCAAGGAGCGTCAGGAGCGCACGATCGAGGGCGCCCAGATCGTCGCCGAGCGACTCAGCGCTGACGACATGCGTGAGGCCGGGGTCAGCGTGCTGACCGGCGGGACCGACGTGCACCTCGTGCTGGTCGACCTGCGCGACTCGACGCTCGACGGTCAGCAGGCCGAGGACCGCCTCCACGAGGTCGGCATCACGGTCAACCGCAACGCGGTGCCGTTCGACCCGCGCCCGCCGATGGTGACGTCCGGCGTCCGTCTCGGCACCCCGGCCCTCGCGACGCGCGGGTTCGGAGCCGACGAGTTCCGCGAGGTCGCCGACATCCTCGCCGAGGCGCTCAAGCCCGAGGTCGCTGACGTCGAGTCGCTGCGCAAGCGCGTTGCGGTGCTCACCGATCGCTTCCCGCTCTATCCGTCGTTGGCTCCGTTGGCGTGACTGGGTCACCGTCCGGCCGTTCCGGCTCCGCTCGCCCGTCAGTCGGGTGGCTGTCGCCACGCCTGTGGGGCCTGCACGTCCTGCTCGTGGTGGCCGTCGCGTTCACCACGTTCATGGGGTTGTGGCAGCTCGGCGCGTACGAAGAACGGCGCGACGATGCGCAGGCGAACCTCACGAAGACCGTCGCGGTGCCGCTCCAGGACGTGCTCGGTCCGGACGATCCGTACACGTCGACGGCGGACTACCAGCCGGTGACCGTCACCGGGACGTACGGCCCCACCGACGAGCAGGTGTGGATCGAGGGGCGCGAGCACGAGGGCCGCGAGGGCTACTGGCTCGTCGCCCCGATCGTCGTCGACGGCGTGGAGCCGGCCGTCGCCGATCGTCAGCCCGCGCTGCTGGTCGTCCGCGGATGGTCGGCCGAGGCAGGAGCGCTCCCGCCGACGCCGCAGGGCGAGGTCTCGCTCGAGGCGGTCCTCCAGGTGGGCGACGCGCGCGGCTCGGCGTTCGACGTGCAGACCCGGACGCTCGACAGCATCCGCATCCCCCGCCTGGTCAACGAGATGCCGTACGACCTGTACGGCGGCTACGGCATCGTGACCGCCCACGATCCCGCCGACGCGGCCGCGCTGACGCCGGCGACGGTTCCCGAGCCGACGAGCGACTCCACCGCCGGGACGCGCAACCTCTTCTATGCGATCGAGTGGTGGATCTTCGGGGCGTTCGCGTTGCTCATGTGGTGGCGGATGTGCCAGGACATCCGGCGCGAGGGCACGGTCACGACCTCGCACGTCCCCGCGGCCAAGCGGGCCGCGCAGGAGGCGGCGCGTGCACGAGCCCGCGCACGCGAGGCCGAGCCGGTCGAAGAGAAGTCGCCGTCGGGGCGTTGAACCCCGGCGGTACTCTCGAAGGCGTGCCCAAGACACTTGCCGCGTACCGCGTCCTTGCACTCGTCGTCAGCTTCTTCGTGATCGCCGTCGTCGGCGGCTGGATCATCAAGATGGTCACCTCCGGGGGCACGACCCTGCACGACATCGGCGAGTTCACGGCGTCGATCTCGCCGATCCACGGGGTCTTCTACATGGTGCTGCTCGTGATCACGGCGATCCTGTCCCGGCAGGCCGGCTGGAGCGTCGGCTTCACGGTCGCGACGATGGTGCTGGCGACGATCCCGTTCGTGTCGTTCTGGGCCGAGCGCCGCGCCACCCTGCACACCCGCGCGCTCTGGGCCACGTACGAGGCCGAGGCCGAAGCCACCGCCGCGCAGTAGCGTCCGTCAGCGGCCGGCGTACGTGGCCCGGCCCGGCCCGTCCTCGAGGAACGAGCGGATCGCCGTCCGCATGTCCGCGGTGTCGTACAGCGCGGACGCGATCGTGGTGATCTCGGCGTCCGCCGCGGCGACACCTCCCCGCTCGACCGCGCGCAGGACGTCCTTGGTGGCCGCGTGGGCGCGCGTCGGTCCGGAGGCGAGCGAGTCGACGAGCGTCGCCACCGCCGCGTCGAGCTCGTCGACGGGGTGCACCCGGTTGACGACACCCCACCGCTCGAGGGTCGCGGCGTCGTACAGGTCGCCCGTCATCACGAACTCCTTGGCGCGGCCGATGCCGGCGCGCGACGCGAAGCGCTGCGTGCCGCCCATGGTCGGTGTCAGGCCGACGACCTTCTCGACGAGCCCGAACTTCGCCCGGTCAGAGGCCACGATGAGGTCGCACGCGAGCGCGACCTCGAGCGCCCACGTCAAGCACAGCGCGTGCGCAGCGAAAACCACCGGGTAGTCGAGCGCGGCGATGCGTAGCGGCAGCTCGAGCATCCGGTCGAACAGGACCTTGCCCTCAGCGGCGGAGGTCTGCGCGTCAAAGAGCGAGACATCGACCCCTCCGGAGACGACCTTGCCTTCGGCACGGATCAGCAGCGCACGCGGCGGGTCTGCGGCCAGGCTGTCGAGCGCCTCCTCGAACGCCTCGTGGAGCGCGAGCGAGTAGAGGTTCACCGGCGGCGCCGCGAAGGTGAGGATCGCGGCGCCGCTCGGCTCGTACGTCAGAGTGACAGTCACCCTCAGATCTTGTCGGACCCGGGCTCCTGGCCGGTGCGAGGGTCGGCGTCGCCGTCGACGATCACATCCTCGTCCTGACCCTCCGGCGGCTGCGGGGCCGACGGGGAGGCAGGCACCGTGGCGCCGGTCGGGCGTACGGGCTCCGGCGGCGGAGGCGGCGGCGTATAGCTGCCACCCGACGGAGGCGCCGTCAGCTTCTTGACCGCGAACGCGATCGCCCCGCTGATCGCGGCGAGCACGACAAACTTGCGCAGGCGGTGCTTCTTCTTCTTCTTCGGCTCGTCGTCATCGGCGCCGGCGTGCTCCTCTGCCTTCGCCGCCGCAGCGGTGGCAGCGACAGCAGCGAGGGCGGCAGCGCGCTTCTTGGCCTTCTTGGCCTTGCGGCGCGACAGCTCCTTGGCCTCGGCAGCACGCTCCTGTGCGTCAGCGAGGACGGGTGCCGCAGCTTCCCGGGCTTCTTCGAGGCGAGGTCCGACCGTGCTCGCCACCGAGGTTGCCGCTTCGGAGATGGACTGGGACGCGCTCTCCCAGAACTCCCCGGCCTTCTCCGCGAACTCCTCGCTCTTGGACTTCTTCTTGCGCAGCAACATGGTTGGCCTTTCCCATGGACAGCGTTCTCTTTGTCAACACCGTACCGACGTCGTGGTCACCGTGCCGGTGCCCGCAACTGCGGCTGTCTAACCTGAGGCGTCCCCCACTGCGCGTCCGGCTGTGGTGCCGCGTGGGAAGATGGAAACCAGAGTTCCCGAGCGAGAGGCAACCGTGGCAGACCAGTCGACCGTCACCCTCAAGACGAACCGTGGCGACATCACCATCCGGCTCTTCCCGAACCACGCTCCGAAGACCGTGGACAACTTCGTCGGGCTCGCCAAGGGCACGAAGACGTGGAAGGACCCCGAGACGGGGGCCGAGCGCAACGATCCCCTGTACGACGGGACGATCTTCCACCGCGTCATCGACCAGTTCATGATCCAGGGCGGCGACCCCAAGGGCAACGGCACCGGCGGCCCGGGTTACGAGTTCGAGGACGAGTTCCACCCCGAGCTCCAGTTCGACCGTCCCTACCTGCTCGCGATGGCGAACGCGGGTGCCAACACCAACGGCTCGCAGTTCTTCATCACGACGGTGGCCACCCCGCACCTCAACCGCCGCCACACGATCTTCGGCGAGGTCGCCGACGACGCGAGCAAGGCGGTCGTGGACGCGATCGGCTCGACGCCGACCGGCCGGCTCGACCGACCCGCCGAGCCCGTCGTCATCGAGTCGGTCGTCTTCGACGAGGCCTGACCTCCACCGTCGATGACCCACTCCCCGCACGACGCCGGGGCGGCACCCCAGCCGGTGCCGCCCCGCTGCTACCTCCACCCGGACCGCGAGACCTACATCTCGTGCCAGCGGTGCGGTCGACCGATCTGTCCTGACTGCATGGGCGAGGCCTCGGTCGGCTTCCAGTGCCCGAACTGCCTGCGCGAAGGTCAGGCAGGGGTGCGTCAGGCCCGTACGGCAGGCGGCGGGCTGGTTCCGGGCCGTCCGGGTGTCGTGACGCTGAGCCTGATCGGCCTCAACGTCGTCGCATTCCTGCTGATGATGGCCACCGGCGGCTTGTGGCAGTCCCCGCTCTGGGAGTGGGGGGTGATGCTCGGCGACTCCGCTGCTTTCCCACTCGATGACGGCTCGGTCGCGCTGATGGACGGTGTCGCCGACGGCGCCTACTGGCGGATGCTCTCGTCAGCCTTCCTGCACGCAAGCATCCTGCACATCGCGTTCAACATGTACGCGCTCTACCTGTTCGGTCCGGTGCTGGAGCGCTACCTCGGGACGGCGCGGTTCCTTCTGGCCTATCTCACGTCGGCCGTCGCCGCATCGGTCTTCGTCTACTGGCTCTCGACACCGCACCAGACGACGCTCGGGGCATCGGGCGCGATCTTCGCCCTGTTTGGGATGGCGCTCGTCGTCATGTACAAGCAGGGGCAGGACGTACGCGGCCTCCTCGCGCTGGTCGCGATCAACGCGGCGATCACCTTCATCGTCCCCAACATCAGCTGGCAGGGGCACCTCGGCGGCTTCGTCACGGGCCTGGTGCTGGGAGCGGTCTTCGCGTACGCCCCGCGGGCGCGGCGCAACCTCGTCCAGTGCGCAGCGTTCGGCGCGATCTGGGCCGCGATCATCGGGGCGACAGTGGCGCGGACGCTCCAGCTGAGCTGACCGTCACTCGACCACCTGGGCGTGCTGGAGGTCGACCGTCCCCGAGTAGGCGGGGGCGACGACCTCGTCCTTCGGTGTGATCGTCATGCCAAGCTGGTAGCGGTCGGCGTAGTCCTGGTAGGTCTGGACCGCGCCGGAGCGCGAGAGCCCGCCGTACAGGTCGTCGATCGGGCCGACGCCCTCGATGACGTACGGCGGTGAGTACGGGACGCCGTTCAGGATGACGGTGTTGCCGACGCACTTGATGCCCGTGGTCGAGATGAGCCGCTGGCCCTGGAGCGTGACGGCCGTCGCGCCGCCCTCCCAGAGGGCGTTGACGAATGCCTGGATGTCCTGCTGGTGCACCACGAGCAGGTTGGGGTCGAGCCCCGGCTCGTCGACCTCGCGGGGCGCGTCCTCGAGCGCAATGCGGAGCCCCGGCCCGCTCACCTCGGTGAAGCCGGCCGGCCCGCGCAGTGCGCGGGTCTCCTTGCGGGCCTTGGAGACCTCGGCATTGTCGACCTCGTCGGTGAGCGAGGCGATCTGCGCGCTGAGGTCGTCGACGACCTGCTGCTGCGAGGCGACGTTCTCGCGCCGCTGCTCGACGAGAGTGGGCAGATCGGTCTTCTCCTGGCGCAGGTCGTCGCCCTCGGAGCTGATCGCACTGGTCACGAAGAGGACGCCGGCGAGGGCCGTCGTCACGGGCACAGCGACGCGCCACGACAGGGGTGCCCGCGGCGCAGCGGGCTCCTTGTCTGGGACGGTCACGACGCTCTCCTTCACTCCGCCGAGGTGCGCCGACTACGCTAGCCGACAGAACCAACTGCCCATGCCGCCCCGACCCCGGGGTGCCTGTCTCTCTGAGGTGTCCTCGTGTCCGAAGCCGAGTCCAACAAGTCCGCTGCACGGTCGGGCAATCCTGCCAAGCGCGAGGCCGCTGCGGAGGCCGCCACGCCGGACCGCCGTACCCCGGTCAAGCCCAAGAAGATCGGCAACCGCTGGGCGGCGCCGGCGATGATCGCGTGCGCCGTGATCGGCCTGGTCTGGATCGTCGCCTTCTACACCGCCGGTAACGAGATCCCTGTCATGAAGGATCTCTCGAGCTGGAACCTCGTGATCGGGATGGGCTTCATCGTGGCCGCTTTCGGCTTCGCGATGAAGTGGGAGTGACGCTGCCTCGACACCGTTAACTACAGCGGTGTAGTTCTCCACAGTGGGGATAACCCCTGTGGAGAGGCAAAACCCCGGGTTCTTCGGAATCCGGGGTTTTTTGCGTCCTCACGGGCGGCGCAAACAGGGAGGTATAGGAAGAAAAGCGTCGTCCACAGCGCGGGGAAAACTGTGTTCACAGCCCCTGACCTGGGTGATCCACAGGGGTTTCCCCAGCTTCATCCACAGACGTGTGGTGCGGAGGGCATACGCAAGAGGCCCCGAGTCCGGAAGGACTCGGGGCCTCTTGGGCGGACGGGAGACGGTTAGCCGCCGTCACCGTCGGGGAACATCGGATCGGTCGGTTCGGTCGGCGGGATGTTCGGATCCGTCGTCTGGGGACCGCGCGAGACTGTCAGGACGATCTGCGTGCCCGGGTCCGCCTGGCCCGAGCCGGGGATCTGCTCGATGACCGTGCCGGCCGGCTGGTCAGAGTCAGTCTCGAAGACGCGGACCTCGAACCCGGCGTCGCGGATGAGTTGCTCGGCCTCTTCGCGCGTCTTGCCGACGACGTTCGGGACCTCGGTCTTGCCCTTCGAGACGGTCAGTGTGACCGACGTGCCGGGGTCGACCGGTTCGCCCGGGACGGGATCGGTCTTGAGGACCTCGTTCTTGGGGGCGTCGCTCTCCTGCTGGACGACGTCCGACTTCAGGCCCAGAGCCTCGAGCTCGGCGCGGGCCTCCTTGAGGCGCTTGCCGACGAGGTACGGGACCTCGACCCGCTCAGGTCCGGCACTGACGATGATCTCGACGTCGCTGCCCTTCTTGACCTCGGCCTCGGCGGCCGGGTCGGTCGCGATCACCTCGCCCTTGTCGATGTCAGAGCTGGGCTGGGTGCTGACGGTCGTCTCGAAGCCATACGTCTCGCCGGTGAGCTCGCGCTCGGCGGCCTCCTGGGTCTTGCCGGTGACGTCGGGCACCGTGACCATCTCGACAGGCGGCTCGTTCTCGCCCATCAGCTTGGGGATGCCCCACGCTGCCAGGCCGATGACGAGCAGGGCCGCGATGGCCGAGACGACCCAGATCCAGCGCTTGCTCTTGCCCTCGTCCTCGTCCGAGGCCGGGGGGAGGTTGGCAGGGGCCAGTGCCTCGGTGGCCGGAGCCGCCGGGACCGGGGCGTACTGCGCGGTCGGAGCGGCCGAGGCGGCGGTCGGCTGGCCGGCGAGGACACGCTCGATGTCGGCACGCATCGCGGCCGCGCTCTGGTAGCGCTCATCGGTGCGCTTGGCGAGCGCCGTCGCAACGACGCGGTCGACGGCCGGGCTGACTTCGGGGTTGAACGTCGACGGCGGCGGTGCCACCTCGCGGACGTGCTGATAGGCCACCGAGACGGGGCTGTCGCCCTGGAACGGCGGGCGGCCGGTCAGCAGCTCGTAAAGGAGGCAACCGGTCGAGTAGATGTCGCTGCGCGCGTCGACGGTCTCGCCGCGCGCCTGCTCGGGCGAGAGATATTGCGCGGTGCCGACGACGGCGGCGGTCTGCGTCATCGCCGACGAGGTGTCGGCGATGGCGCGGGCGATGCCGAAGTCCATCACCTTGACCTGGCCCGACGGCGTGAGCATCACGTTGGCGGGCTTGATGTCACGGTGGATGATGCCGGCACGGTGGCTGTAGTCGAGCGCCGCGAGGATGTCCGCGGTGATCTCGAGGGTGCGCTCGGGGAGGATCTTGCGCCCCTCGCGCTCCATCTCGCGAAGGAGGTCGCGCAGCGTCCGACCCTCGACGTACTCCATGACGATGAACGGCACGGTGTGGCCGTCGGGGCCGGTGGCCTCACCGGTGTCGTAGACGGCGACGATCGAGGGGTGGTTGAGGGCGGCTGCGGACTGCGCCTCGCGCCGGAAGCGCGCGAGGAAGGTCGGGTCGCTGGCCAGGTCGATGCGCAGGCGCTTGATCGCCACGGTGCGGCCGAGCCGCAGGTCGCGTCCGATCCGGACCTCGGCCATACCGCCACTGCCCAGCAGACCGCCGATCTCGTAGCGGTCGCCGAGGCGGCCGTACGCACCCGGAGGCCCTGCGTAGCCCTGACCCGGGCCGGTGGGCGTTTCGGTCATCGTCTCCTGCTTCCTTCATGGCAACTGCTCAAAAATAGCGGCTCGGCGGTGAAGTCCCGAGCATCGACGTTCATCGGTCGAGCACCGCCTGCATCACTGATCGGGCGATCGGGCCGGCCAGGCGGCCGCCCGAGATGTCGTCGCGACCAGTGCTCGACGACTCGACGACGACAGCGACCGCAACCTTGGGGTCGTCTGCCGGGGCGAACGAGATGAACCATGCGTACGGCGGGCGGTCGGCGGTCGACTGCGCCGTGCCGGTCTTGCCTCCGACCTCGATCCCCGGGATCGCCGCAGACCCGCCGGTGCCGTTCTCGACGACGTCGACGAGCATCTGCGACAGGCCCGTCGCCGTACGGCTGGAGACCGCGTCGCGGATCTTCTCGGGCTTAGCCGTCTCGATCGTCTTGAGGTCGGGCGAGCGGACGGTCGAGACGAGGTAGGGCTTCATGAGGGCACCGCCGTTGGCGATCGCTCCGGTGGCCATCGCCATCTGCAGCGGTGTCGCCGCGACCTCGAACTGGCCGATGCCGCTCTGCGCGAGCTGCGGCGCCTCGAGCTCGACATCGGGGTCGGAGGTGAACTGGCTGGGGCTCATCGGGAGCTGGTCGAGGTCGCGCGCACCGAACCCGAAGGCGTCGGACTGGCGCTCCATGTCGTCCTGGCCGACCTTCATGGCAAGGTCGCCGAACGTGACGTTGCACGAGACCTCGAGGGCCTGGGTCAGCGTGATGCGCGGGCCGCCACAGTTGCCGCCGCCCTGGTTGCGGAGCACGTACGACCCGAAACCGGGCGCGGTCAGTCCGCGTCCACCCTTGACGACGCTGTCGGGGTTCAGGTTGAGCTTCTCCATGGCCGCCGCGGCGGTGACGATCTTGAAGGTCGAGCCCGGCGGCAGGATCTGCTGCGTGCTCCGGTTGAGCATCGGCTTGTCCTTGTCGGCGTTGAGCCGCTTCCAGGCCTTCGATACCTCGTCCAGGTTGTGGCTGGCGAGGAGGTTGGGGTTGTAGGTGGGGCTGCCGGTCATCGCGAGGATCGCGCCGGTGCTCGGATCGAGCGCGACGACGGCGCCCTTGGCGTTGCCGGGCAGGTTCTCGATCCCCTCGGCGGCCGCCCGCTGTGCACGGCGGTTGATCGTCACCGAGACGCTGCCGCCGCGCGGTTGGTTGGACCCGATGAGGTCGACGACGCGGTTGACGAAGAGCCGGTTGTCGCTGCCGGACAGGATGTCGTTCTGGGACTGCTCGAGCCCGCTGCGCCCGAAGGTGTAGCTGAAGTAGCCGGTGATGTCGGCGTACAGCTTGGCCTCGGGGTAGCGGCGCTGGAACTTCCACTGGTCGTCGACCGGGACGCTCTCGGCGATCGGGCGGTCGCCGACGAGGATGGGGCCTCGCTCGCGGGCGAACTCCTCGTCGATCACGCGGCGGTTGCCGTTCTTGGCGTTCAGCGTGTCGGCCTCGACGAACTGGATGTAGTTCACGCCGATGAGCAGGGCGGTGAACAGCACCAGGCACACGATCGACATCACACGGATCGGCCGGTTCACAGCTTCACCACCTGGGTCGCGTCATCCATCTGCATCGGGGCCGCCTCCGGAGGCGGGCGTCGGCTCTGGTCGCTGATGCGGAGCAGGAGGGCGATGATCGCCCAGTTTGCAAGGATCGACGAGCCTCCGTACGACATGAACGGTGTGGTCAGACCGGTCAGCGGAATGATCCGGGTGACGCCGCCGATGACGACGAAGACCTGGAGCGCGAACGAGACCGCGAGGCCGGTCGCGAGCAGCTTGCCGAACGCGTCACGGCACAGCAGCGCGATGCGCAGGCCGCGCTCCACGATCAGGCCGTACATCAGCAGGATCGCCATCGCGCCGGCAAGCCCGAGCTCCTCTGCGAACGAGGCGAAGATGAAGTCGGAGTAGGCGAACGGTGTGAGGTAGGGATTGCCCTCGCCGAGACCGCGTCCGAGCAGGCCGCCCCACGCCATGCCGTACAGACCCTGGGTCAGCTGGAATGTGCCGTCGGTCACCGGGAACGGGCTCAGCCAGGCGTCGACACGGCTCTGGACGTGGCTGAACGTGGTCGCGGCGAAGAGAGCGCCGCCGAGGAACAGCGACATGCCGACGACGAGCCAGCCGGGGCGCTCCGTGGCGACGTAGAGCATCACGACGAACAGCCCGAAGAAGAGCAGCGACGAGCCGAGGTCGCGCTGGAGGATCAGGACACCGAGGCTGACCACCCAGGCGGCGAGGATCGGGCCGAGGTCGCGCCCGCGGGGGAAGTCGATGCCCATGAAGCGCCGGCCCGCCAGCGCCAGGGCGTCGCGCTTCACGACGAGGTAGCCGGCGAAGAAGATCGCCAGGCAGATCTTGGCGAACTCGCCCGGCTGCAGGCTGAAGCCCCCCACGCGGATCCAGATCCGGGCGCCGTTGATCTGCGTCCCGATCACCGGCAGCAGCGGCAGGATCAGCAGGACGAGCGCCGCGAGGCCGAACGTGTAGGTGTAGGCCTGGAGCTTGCGGTGGTCGCGCACGATCAGCAGCACGGCCACGAACAGCGCCAGGCCCATCGCCGTCCACATGACCTGCTTGCCCGCGAACTGCTTGGCCTCGTCGCCGAGACTGTCGAGGCGTGCGAGGTCGAGGCGGTAGATCATCGCGATGCCGAGCCCGTTGAGGGCGACGACGAGCGGCACGAGCACAGGGTCGGCGTACGGGGCCACGAAGCGGACGACGAGGTGGGTCGCGACCGCGATGACCACGAGAAGGACCGCGAGCCCCGCAACGAACCCGGGGATCTTGCCGCGCGCGCCGAGCCCGACGGCGCAGAACGCGAAGATGACGATCACGAGCGCGAGCGCGATGAGGAGGGCCTCCGCCCCTCGACGCTTGCGGTGGACGACGGCGGGAGTGGTGGCGGGGTTGCTCACTCCGCACCACCGCACTCGTTGCCGGGCAGGTTGGCCTGTGCCGGGTCGGCGCACAGTGTCGCGATGTCGCGCAGCGTGGTGACCGTGTCACGGGCGTCGGTCAGCGAGGTGGACGCGATGCCCTTCTTGACCTGGTTGGCGCGGAAGGTCGGGAGGGCGTCGACGCGGACGTCGGAGACCTCCTCGACGCTGTCGACGTCGATGAGCGGGAGGTCGGCCTGGATGCCCCGGTAGATCACGACGACGCCGTTCTCGGTGCCGACGTAGTACTGGTGCTGGGTCCAGTCCCACGCGAGCTTGGCGGCCGCGGCGAGCAGGGCGACGACGAGCGCGACGACGACGAGACGACGCAGCCAGATGTGGCGGCGCGGCGCACGCGGGGCGTAGCGCAACGCCTCGGGGTCGATATCGCGCGTGATCGCCCCGGCGCCTCGCTCGCCGTTGACGCCGACCTCGTCAGGAGGGAGCGGGATCGCGTCCAGACTCGTGGCGGTCGTGCTCGTGTCGCCCCCGGGCCTGGCCTGCTCGGCGGCGGCACCGACGAGCATCGGCTGCTCGTCGGCGCAGGCGAGCGTCGGGTCGACAGGGGCTTCGGGGTCGACCATCTCGCCGAGGATCACGGTCACGTTGTCGGCGCCGCCGCCGACGAGCGCGCGCTGGACCAGGTCGACCGCGGCGACGTCGACGTTGGGCGCCGTACGGAGGACGTCCGCGATCGCGTCGTCGTCGACCATGTCGGACAGACCGTCGCTGCACAGCAGGTAGCGGTCGCCGAGCTGCGGCTCGATGAGGGTGAGGTCGGGCTCGGACTCGTCGCGCCCGAGCAGCACGCGCAAGATCAGCGAGCGGTTGGGGTGGGTACGGGCGCCCTCACGGGTGAGCCGCCCCTCGTCCACGAGGCTCTGGACCAGCGTGTGGTCCTTGGTGATCTGGTGGAGCTGCCCGTCGCGCATGAGATAGGCACGGGAGTCGCCGATGTGGGCGAGCCCGAACTGCGCACCGTTCCACAGCAGCGCGGTCAGGGTGGTCCCCATGCCCTCGACGCTCGGGTCGTCCTCGATGACCTCGGCGAGCCGGTCGTTGGCACGGTGCACCGCACCCGCGAGCGCCTCGATCACGTCGCCCGGCGGGGGCCCGTCCAGGCGCCGCACCACGTGCATGACCTCCGACGACGCGAGGTCGCCGGCGGCCGCGCCGCCCATGCCGTCGGCGATGACGAGCAGGTGCGGGCTCGCATAGCCCGAGTCCTGGTTGGAGGTGCGACGCCGACCGACGTCCGACAGCGCGGCGTACGTGTAGGCGAGGCGGGGCTGCTGCAAGGACACGGGCGTCGCCTACTTCCGGAGCTCGACCACGGTCTTGCCCAGGCGTACGGGCACCCCGAGGTCGACCGGGACAGGGGTGGTCACGCGTTGGCTGCCGAGATAGGTGCCGTTGGTGGACCCGAGATCCTCCACGTACCACTGCTCACCGTTGGTGGAGAAGCGGGCGTGACGGGTGGAGACATAGTCGTCGTCGAGCCGGATCGCCGCGTCGGTGCCGCGTCCGAGCAGGATGTCGGCGCCGGTCACCGGGACCAGCTGGCCGGCGTTGGGGCCGTCGGTGACGACGAGCGTCGACGGCATGCCGCGCTTGGGTTTGCGGCCCTTGGGTGCCTTGGGCACGCGCGCCTTCTGGCTGGCCTGCTTGGGGACGCGCGGCGACTCGACCTTGGCGCCGAAGATGTCCGAGCGGATCACCGAGACGGCGGAGAGCACGAACAGCCAGAGCACCGCGAGGAAGCCGAGCTTGATGAGGGTGAGGGTCAGCTCGGTCACCAGCGACCACCTTGAGGGCCGGCATGAGGAGGCGGGGGGGCCGGCGCGTGCCCGCCGTACGCACCGGGGCGGCCCTGGCCCGACGGTGGTGCGGCGTGCGAGCCGGGTCCTTGCGAACCGGACTGGGGACCGGCGGGCGAGCCGGCGGCCGGTGCGACCGGCCCTGTGGGACCGACCGGAGGGCCGGGTCGTGCGTGGGGGTTGCGGACGACGACGAGGGTGTTGCCGAGCTGGACCCGCGAGCCGTCGGAGAGCACCGCGTGCGTGACGCGGCGGCCGTCGACGACGATGCCGTTGGTCGAGCCGAGATCCTCGATCGCGACGCGGACGCTGTTGCCCTCAAGGAAGACCCGCACCTGCGCGTGCTGGCGGGAGACCCCGGGGTCGTTGATGCGCAGCTGGGCATCGGTGCCGCGGCCGATGATCACACCGGGCGGCTCGACGGGATGGCGTACGCCGTTGACCTCCAGCACCACCGGTGCCTTGGCGACGGCGGTGTCGGTCATCCGGACACCAGCGGCGGGGGTCACGGCGGCGGAGGCGCGCGAGCGGATGCGGAAGCGGCCCGTGGTCAGGTCGGGCTGGTGGACGAACTCGAGCTTGAGCGGGCCGGCGAGGGTGTAGTGCTGCTCGGCGACGTGCTCGTGGACCAGCTCGGACAGCTCGCCGGAGAGCGTGCCTCCGTACGGGGCGAGGCGCTCGAAGTCGGTCTGGGCAAGCTCGACCGTGAAGTCGTTGGGGACGAGCACGCGGTCGCGCGACAAGATCTGGGCCCCGTTGTCGAGCTCGCGCTGCAGGGCGGCGGCGATCTCGACCGGTTGGACCGCACTCTGAAAAACGCGCGCGAACGCACCGGAGACTGCGTCCTCGAGACGCTGCTCAAAGCGCTGGAGCACACCCATCGCTGCGACCTCCTCCTGTCCGCTCGTGCCGGGCGTCGTGACAGACACGCGTACTCTCTCGGAGAAGAGGACCGCGCGTCCACCCGATCGTATCGGGCCGGGGGAACATGCCGCGCTCCTCACACCGGACGCGCGTCGAGAGGCCACCCGTTTGACTGTCGTGCTGGGGGTGGCTGTTAGACTCACGACGCAATCGCGCGAGTGGCGGAATGGCAGACGCGCTGGCTTCAGGTGCCAGTGTCCGTAAGGACGTGGGGGTTCAAGTCCCCCCTCGCGCACAAGCGAAGGCTCCCGGTCAGATCTCCGACCGGGAGCCTTTTTCGTGGGGGTGCGCACGTGTGGCGGGCGTTCAGACTCCGGTGCCGGCGAAGACGTCGCGGCCCTTGCCGCCCTTGGCGAACCGGAGCCCGAGCTCGAGGCTGCCGACGCGCTTGAGCGTGGCGCCGTGCTTGGGGTTGGCGAGGATCATGTCGACGATCGGCGGCGCGGCCTCTTCGACGGGGTCGGCGAGGATGTTCATCGCCTTGCGGACCCGCGCGAAGCCTTCGGGACCGAGCTCGCGTGCCTCGCGGATCATGCCGTCGGTGACGACGACGCCGGGGCTCACCGACGCGATCTTGACCGGGCCGTCCGCCGTCTCGCGGACCAGCGCGTCGGTGAACGCCCGCAGGCCGCGCTTGGTCGACCCGTACACGGTCATGCCGGGGCGGATCTTGCCGTCGGAGCCGCCACCGAGGATGTTCACGAGCTGGCCGTGACCCTGGGCGGTCATGCCGCGGACGGCCACACGGCTGCCGAGGATCGTGCCGACCATGTTCGAGGTCACCATCTCGACGATCCACTCAGGGCGGAGGTCGACCACAGGGTGGACCGTACGGGCGACGCCGGCGTTGTTGATCCACAGGTCGACGGAGCCGAGCTCGCCGACGGCGGCGTCCCACAGGTGCTGCACCGAGGCGGGGTCGGAGACGTCGCAGACGAGCCCGATGACCCTCCCCGCGTCGGAGGACTGCTCCAGGCGCTTGGCGGCGTCGGAGACCGATTCTTCGCCGCGTCCGCTGACCACGACGTCGAAGCCGCGTGCTCGCAGCTCCTTTGCCAGGCCGAATCCGATGCCCCTGCTGCTGCCGGTGATCACCGCGGTCTTCATGCGAGGAACGTATATGATAGTGACGCCGTTCCGCTAGAGGGAATGCCCGACCACGTCGTCCCAGAGCTCGTCCACCGCGGCCGCGTCCGGCGTGGCCCCGGCGAGCTGGCCGACGAGCAGCCGCCCCGTCCGTACGAGGTGAGTCCGCATCGCCGCCTCCGCGGCCGGGCCGTCGTGCCGGGCGAGCGCCTCGACGATCGGCGCGTGCTCGATGCGGATCTCGTGCAGCGACCGCCCCGCGTGTGAGGTCGGCGGACCGAGGAGCGCTGTGGTCGCACGCAGGGAGGCGACGATCGCCGCGGCGCGGGCGTTGCCGGACCCGTGGAGGACCGCCTCGTGAAGCGCCTGGTCGGCCTCCCAGAACGCCGGCTCGTCGCCGCGCTGCTCGGCCTCGACCAGTGCCGCGTACGGGCCGGACAGGTCGACGCCGCGCTCGCCGCACCGCCGTGCCGCTGCGGGCTCGAGCGCGAGTCGTACGGCGAAGATCTCGGCGACGTCGCGCGCCTGCGGGAGCACCACGCGGAAGCCGCGGTTGCGGGCGATCTCGATCAGCCCTGCCTCGGAAAGCCGCACCATCGCCTCGCGTACGGGGCTGCGTGAGACGCCGAGCGCGTCGGCCAGCTGGTAGACGGAGTAGATCTCCCCCGGGACGTACTGCTGGTGTCGGATCCCGTCACGGACGTGCGCCACCACGGAGTCGGTCAACGAGGGCATGAGTAACATGTTACTCGTGACGGTGACTGACACGCGCGACACCACGGCCGCCCTGCGCCGCGCCGGCCTCGAGGTGCACGACGACGACGGCACGAAGGCGATGTACGCCTCCGACGCCTCGCTCTACCGGATCCCCCCGCTCGCGGTCGTCCGCCCGCGCGACGCCGCCGACGTGGCCGCGACGCTCGCGCTCGCTAAGGAGCACGGTGTCCCGCTGACCGCGCGGGGGGCCGGCACGTCCATCGCGGGCAACGCGATCGGGCGGGGCATCGTGCTCGACTTCAGCCGCCACATGAACCACGTCCTCGCCGTCGATCCTGCGGCGCGCACCGCCGTCGTCGAGCCGGGCACCGTCCACGCCGTCCTCCAGAAGGCGGTGCTGCCGCACGGGCTGCGCTTCGGCCCCGACCCGTCGACGCACCCGCGCTGCACCATCGGCGGCATGATCGGCAACAACGCGTGCGGCAACCGCGCGCTCGGCTACGGCCGGACGTCCGACAACGTCCGTGGCTCCACCCACCTGCTCGCGTCCGGCGAGACGCTCGTGACCGGGTACGACGCCGCGGGCGCCGCGTTCGCGACAGGCCCCGAGCCTCTCCTCGCCGACCTGCGGGCCGCCGCCGGTCGCTACCTCTCGACCGCGCGGACGGAGTTCGACCGGTTCGGCCGCCAGGTCAGCGGGTACGCCGTCCAGCACCTGCTGCCCGAGCGCTTCGACCTCACGCAGCTGCTCGTCGGGTCCGAGGGCACGCTCGGCATCCTCACCGAGGCGACGGTCCACCTCGTGACGGATCCCGCGCACCGTGTGCTCGTCGCAATCGGGTTCGCCGACATCGTCAAGGCGGGCGAGGCGGCACCGACAGTGAAGACGTACGGCCCGACCGCGTGCGAGGGCATGGACGTGCGTCTCGTCGACGTCCTGCGGTCGCGTCGCGGTGACGCGGCGATCCCCCCGCTGCCGCGCGGCGCTGCCTGGCTCTTCGTCGAGATCGCCGGCGACGACCGTACGGAGGTGTTCGACCGCGCACGCGCGCTCGTCGACGCGGACCTCGGGGTCGAGTCGCTGCTCGTCGAGGACCCGGTGACCGCCGCACGCCTGTGGCGGATCCGCGAGGACGGGGCGGGCCTCGCCGGCCGCGCGCCGTCGGGAAAGCCCGCGTGGCCCGGCTGGGAGGACGCGGCGGTCCCGCCGGAGATGCTTGGTTCCTACCTCGCGCGGTTCGAGGAGCTCGTCGCCGAGCACGGGCTGACGTCTGCCCCGTACGGGCACTTCGCCGACGGCTGCATGCACGTGCGGCTCGACTACCCGCTCGACGAGCCCGACGGCCTGCCGCGCCTGCGCCGATTCCTCACGGCGGCGGCGGGGCTCGTCTCGGAGTACGGCGGGTCGCTGTCCGGCGAGCACGGCGACGGCCGGGCCCGCAGCGAGCTGCTGCCCACCATGTACTCCGCCGACGCGATCGCGTTCTTCGGCGAGGTCAAGCACGCGTTCGACCCGGACAACCTGCTCAACCCCGGCGTGCTCGTCGATCCCGACCCATTCGACGCCGACGTGCGCGTCGCGGGCGTCGCGCCGTACCGCAAGCAGCTCGCCTTCGCGTACGAGGCCGACCACGGCGACCTTGCGCAGGCCGTGCACCGCTGCACCGGCGTCGGCAAGTGCCGCGCGGACAACTCGGCGGCGGGCGGCGTGATGTGCCCGTCCTACCTCGCGACCCGTGAGGAGAAGGACAGCACGCGTGGCCGGGCGCGGGTGCTCCAGGACGTCGTACGGGGTGCGCTCGACTGGCGTGCGCCCGAGGTCGCGGACTCGCTCGACCTCTGCCTGGCCTGCAAGGGCTGCGGGTCGGACTGCCCGACCGGCATCGACATGGCGACGTACAAGGCAGAGGCGCTGCACCAGAAGTTCCGGCGGCGCCTGCGCCCACGTTCGCACTACACCCTCGGACGCCTGCCGCTGTGGAGCCGCCTGGCAGGGCGGATGCCGCGCGTGGCCAACCTGATGATGCGCCTTCCGGGGATCCGGCACCTGGCCCTGTTCGTCGCCGGTGTCGACGGGCGTCGGTCGATCCCGGTGTTCGCGAGGACGCCCTTCCGGCGCTGGTGGTCGGCCGAGGTGGCGGAGGAGACGACCGATCGCCGCCCGGTGGTCCTTTTCGTCGACAGCTTCTCCAACTCCTTCTCCCCCGAGGTCGCGCAGGCGACCGTACGACTGCTGCGCGAGGCGGGCTTCGAGCCGACGCTGCCGTCGTCGCAGCTGTGCTGCGGCCTGACCTGGATCACCACGGGCCAGCTCGACGCGGCCCGCCGCATCCTCGGACGTACGGTCGGCGAGCTCGCGGAGTCCGTCCGTGCTGGGGTGCCGGTCGTCGGGATCGAGCCGTCCTGCACCGCGGTGCTGCGCAGCGACGCCGTCGAGCTCCTCGACAACGAGGACGCGCGCGTGGTCGCCGGTGCGACGAAGACCGTCGCCGAGCTGCTCGCGACCGCCGAGGACTGGACGCCGCCGGACCTGACGGGCACGACTGTCGTCGCCCAGCCGCACTGCCACCACCACGCCGTGCTCGGCTGGGAGGCCGACCGGGCGCTGCTCGCGCGGACCGGCGCGACCGTCACGACGCTCGCTGGGTGCTGCGGGCTCGCCGGCAACTTCGGGGTCGAGCGGGGCCACTACGAGGTGTCGGTCGCGGTCGCCGAGCAGAACCTGCTGCCCGCCTTGGACGCCGCGCCCGACGCCGTCGTGCTGGCCGACGGGTTCTCGTGCCGGACCCAGGTCGCGGACCTGCGCGAACGTCCGGCCGTGCACCTGGCGGAGCTCCTGACGAGGGACTGAGAGCCGGTACGGCCAGGACGTCGTACGACTCCCCCGTCAGTCGCCGAGGGTCGCGAGTCCGGCGACCACGACGTCGAGGAGTGCGTCGAAGCTCGCATCGAGGTCGTCGGGCAGGCGGAAGCCGAGGTCGAGCTCGAGGACGACGAAGCCGTGCATGGCCGAGCGGAAGATGCGCACGGCGTCCACGAGGCGGTCGTCGGACACCCCGGCACCGCGGACCACCGCTGCGAGGACGGCGACGGCGTCGGCGCCCGCCGCCGCCAGCGAGGCGTCGTCCGGGTCGTCGGGATCGGCGGCGACCTGGGTCGCCGCATAGCGCCCGGGGTGCGCGCGGGCGTAGTCGCGCATCGCGTGCCCGAGCGCCCGGATCGCCTCCGGCCCCGAGCGGCCCACGGTCGCGCGGCTCGTCGTCCGGACGAGCTCTTCGACCGCCCGTACGGCGATGTCCCGGCGCAGGGCAGCCAGCGACGCGACGTGCTTGTAGAGGCTGGGCGTCGAGACCCCGGACGCCGAGGCGACCGCTGCGAGGGTGAGGTCGGCGAAGCCCGTACGACCGCCGAGATCGACCACGTCGAACCCTACGGCGACCACCCGCTCGCGGTTGAGTCCCGCCCTAGGCATCGGCGTCGTCCTCGCGGGTCGTGGCTGCAAGGAACGGGAGGAGGACGGCGAGCACCTCGTCGCGCGCCTGGAGGTGCGGATAGTGACCGACCTGCTCGAGCACGATGCCGTCGGCACCGAGCGTCTCGCGGGCGAAGGCGAGCTCGGCGCGCGCGTCGGAGAAGTCCGGGTCGGTGTCGCCGAAGACGGCCAGGACCGGCGTACGGACGTCGGTGAGGCGGGCCTCGACCTCGCGGTGGTCGAGGGCGACGGTGAGGCGGCGGAACGCCCGCAGGCGAGCCGGGTCGCCGAAGGTGCGGCGCAGCAGGGCGATGCGCGCGTCGAGCCCGGGTGTGGGACGACCCTTGCTGAGCATCGAGCGGACGTACCAGGCCCACACGGCGCCACCCCACGGGCGGGCGAAGAGGATCCGGTAGACGCCGCGCATCACGGCGCCCATCGCCGGCGACATCGGCTCGCGCAGGAAACCGGCGAGCAGGACCACGCCGCTCACGAGGTCGGGGCGGTCCGCGGCGGCGATGACGGCGGCGGACCCGCCCATCGAGCTGCCGACGAGCACGGCGGGGCCGGCGTCGAGGTGCTCCACGAGAGCGACCAGGTCCGCCGCCGTCACGGAGTCGCCGTACGCCCGGAAGTCGGTGTCGGAGTCGCCGTGGCCGCGCAGGTCGGTGACCACGACGCGGTAGCCGGCGCCGGCGACGAGGGGTGCGAGCGTGTCATACGTCGCGCGGAGGTCGCCCATGCCGGGGACGAGCACGACGACCGGGCCCTCGCCCGTGTCGGTGTAGGCGACGCGGCCGTCGGGGCGCGTCAGCTGCTGGACGTCGGATGCGTGGCTCATGTCCATCACTATACGGCTAATGCTATTAACTTTGCAAGGCGTGCCCACCCCTGTCGTACGGTGTCGCCGTGACCCCTGCGCCCGACCCCCAGGCGACGTTCGACGCGCTGTCCCGTGTCCTCGCGCCGACGCCGTGGCAGGTGACCCGACGCGACAGCGGAGTCGTCGACGTTCAGAGGGACCTCGCCGATGCCCGGTGGCACGGGGCCCTCGCCAAGGCGGGGCTGAAGAAGGACATCCGGCACGAGCTGCGCTTCACGCCTGACAGGGGGACGTACGTGATCACCGACGTCGCGACGACCGTCCGGTGGTCGGCGGGGATCAGCGGTGCGCCGCACGCGAGCTGGCGCAAGGACGTGCACCGCGGCCGGCAGCTCGGTCGTACGCGCTCGACCGAGGACGTCCGCTCCGTGATCACGGCGATCGCCAGGGAGCACGGCTGGCGCGAGAGGCTGCCAGTGTCGGCCTGGGTCGGGATCGTCGTCGGTGGCGTGGCGCTGGTCGCCGGCCCCGTCGTCGCCGTCCTCGCTCTGGTGCTCGGGCTGTGAACGACATGGCGTACGTCTTCTCCGACGACCCCGCGCGCCTCGACCGCGCCCGCATCCACGGCTGGCTCAGCGAGGAGGCCTACTGGGCGCTCGGTCGTCCCCGCGAGGTGCAGGACGCGGCGATCGATGGGTCGCTCAACTTCGGTGTCTACGACGCCGACGGCACGCAGGTCGCGTACGCCCGCGTGGTCACCGACGGCGCGACGTTCGCCTGGCTGTGCGACGTGTTCGTCGCGCCGTCCGTACGAGGCCGGGGCGTCGGGGTGATGCTCGTGGACGGCGTGGTCGCCGCGCTCGACGCGCTGCACCTGCGCCGCACGATGCTCGCGACCGCCGACGCCCACGGGCTGTACGAGAGGTACGGGTTCGCGGTCGTCGACGATCCACGGAGGTGGATGGTGCGGCCCGGCTCGTGAGCCGGGCCGCGTCCAGCGGGTCTCAGTCGACCCAGGTCGCGCCCTCCTGGAAGAGGAGCTCGCCCTCCTCCACGCTCAGCGAGTCGTCCGGCCACTCGTCGGGGTCGCTCGGCAGCAGGCCGTCGTTGGCGACGGCGAGCGCGACGTGCGCGACCGGCTCGATGCCGCTGGTCTCGGCGAGACGGCTCCAGCCGCCGAGCCCGTGGCTGTGCGCGAGCGCGTAGAGCGCCTCACCGACACCGGTGACCGGCCCTTCGATCTCGCCGTCGGACAGCCGCTGCGCGACCGCGCCGGCCGCGATGACCGCACGTGGGTCGGTCACGCGGTAGTCCATGCGCTGCAGCACCGTGACGCCCGTGACGTCCTGGTCGTCGATCGGTGCGCCGTCGTGCGCGGCGTGGTCGTGGTCGTGGCCGTCGTCGCCACCCTCGTCCTCCTCGATGATCGCGAAGGGCGGGAACGTGCCGCTGTAGTCGTACTGCGCCTCGTCGTACGCCTCCAGCGCGTCGGCGAGCGCCTGCTTGGCGGCGTCGATCGTCGCGACGTCGATGTCCGAACCGGCTGCCGCAACCACGACGGCGTGGGTGCGGAGCGCGGAGCTCAGGGCGTCGGCGGCGCGGACGAAGGAGTCTTTCGCCTCGTCGGACCAGCGGTCGGGCTCGGTGTTCTCGGGGTGCTCGTCGGTCATGGGACGAGCGTAGGCCCCACGACACAGTCGCCGCGACGAGCCGGAGGAGCGAACGCCTTCAGTCGGTGTCGCGGACGCGCCCGCGGCCGGACTTCGTCTCCGACCGGCGTCGCTTCGCCTCGACCCGGCGACGCTGCGAGCCGCGGGTCGGCTTGGTGGCGACACGGCTTCGGGGCGGTGGCGCGAGCGCCGTACGGAGCCGTTCGGCGAGACGTTCTCGGGCGGCGACACGGTTGCGCAGCTGCGAGCGGTGCTCGGACGCCGTCACGCTCAGGCGGGTGCTCCCGAGCGCGGCGACGACCCGGTCGCGCTGCTGCGGGGTCAGCACCTCGGACGCGGCGACGTCGAAGACGATCTCGACCCGGCTATCGGTCGTGTTCACCGACTGCCCGCCCGGCCCTGGTGAGCGCGAGAACCGCTCCTCCAGCTCACTCTCCGGCACCACGAGACCGCCCGGGACCCCTGGGCCGGGCGGCACAACGAGCGGACCTGTCGCCTTCGGTGTCACGACGCCCGCTTGGCCCACTCGATCATCGGGCAGGTGTCCATCACCATCGCGACGCCGGCGGCACGGGTCCGCGTGAACGCGTCCTCGTCGATCACGCCGAGCTGGAACCACACGCCCTTCGCGCCGATCGCGACCGCCTCGTCGGCGAACGGACCGGCGGCCTCCGAGCGGCGGAACACGTCGACGACGTCGATCGGGAACGGCACGTCGGACAGCGTCGCGTACCCCTGCTCGCCGAGGACGACCGGCGCGGCGGGGTGGATCGGGACGATCCGCTTGCCGCGAGCCTGGAGGGTCTCGGCGATCCGGTAGGCGGTGCGTGTGGGGTCGCCCGAGAGCCCGACGACGGCCCACGTCTGGAGGTCGTCCAGCATCAGCGAGACCGCGTCCGGGTCGTACCAGTCGGTGCTCATGGTGTCGACGGTAGCGCTGTGGAGCCCGGGGGCGCCCATGTCGGTGCGGACGTGTAGAACCGACGGGTGACCCCCCGTACGCGACGTCTCGCCCTGTCCCTCGCTGCCGCTTCGCTGCTCGCCGTCTCGGCCTGCGGTCCCGTCGAGGGCGAGCAGCCCGCTCAGGCCGCGGCTGAGACCACAGCGCCGGCGGCAACCTCAGCGCCGGCGGCCGTCGCAGACCAGGTCGCCAAGGCCCGCGCGATGCTCGACGGGCTGAAGGTCTCGGGGCGGGCCCCCAAGACGGGCTACGACCGGGTCGGCCAGTACGGCCAGGCGTGGGCCGACGTGACCCGCAGCGGGTGCGGCACCCGCGACAACATCCTGGTCCGCGACATGCGCGACGTCGAGAAGCGCAACAAGTGCGTGGTCGTCGCCGGCACCCTCGCTGACCCCTACACCAGCTCCACGATCGCGTTCCGCAAGGCCGATGCCTCCGCGGTGCAGATCGACCACGTGGTTCCGCTGTCGCTGAGCTGGCAGCTCGGCGCGCAGCAGTGGCCGGTCGGCAAGCGCGTGACGTTCGCGAACGACCCGCTCAACCTGCTCGCGGTCGACGGTCCGACCAACTCGAGCAAGTCCGACTCTGGGCCCGACGGGTGGCTGCCGCCGAACAAGGCGTACCGCTGCACCTACGTCATCCGGTTCACCCGCATCGCCCACGCCTACGCGCTGCGGGTGACAGCCCCGATGAAGACGGCGATCGCTGGCATCCTCGACGGGTGCACGCGCGTCGACGGCACCCCAGCCGACCTCGCGCCGCTGCCGAAGTCGACGTGGTCGTACGCGGCGGGCTTCGCGAAGGGCTCCAAGCCCACCGCGAGTGCGCCGGCCGACGGGGCGACGGCCGCTCCCGCGGGCAAGACGTGCCCGGCCAAGGCTCCGATCAAGGGCAACGTCCCCGACGACGGGGGCGACCGGATCTTCCACGAGCCGGGCACCCGCTCGTACGCGGTCACAGTGCCCGAGGCGTGCTTCGTGTCGGTCGCTCAGGCCGAGGCAGCGGGGTTCCGGGCTCCGCGCTGACCCGCCTCACCCGTCCTGCGCCGCGACCTCGGCGTCGCTGCGCAGGATGCAGAACTCGTTGCCCTCGGGGTCGGCGAGCGTGATCCAACCCGTCCCGTCGGGTCGACGGAAGTCCCCGAGCTGGGTCGCGCCCAGCGCAAGCAGACGCTCGACCTCGTCGTCCCGTGAACGGTCGGTGGGGCGCAGGTCGAGGTGGAGGCGGTTCTTCACCGTCTTGTCGTCGGGGACCTCGATGAACAGCACGGGACCTGCGGCACCCGCGCTCCCGTCGGTGGGCGGGACGATCATGCACTCCTCGTGGCCGGGCTCGTTCGGGTCACCCGGGACGTCGGTGTATCCGACGAGGACCTGCTTCCACCACTGCGACTGGGCGTAGGCGTCGTGCGAGTCGATGGTCGTGTGCGAGATGCGGCAGCTCATGGCCAGACCGTAGCGGGGGCCGTCGGTCTCGCCGAACGGATTCTCAGGCTTCCGTGGGCCGCCGCTGCTCGAGCGCGTCGAGGATGAGGTCGAGCCCGTACGCGTACTCGTCGCCGAACGCGTAGCCGGGCTTCATCACGTGCTCCACTGCGATCTCGGTGAGATAAGGGAGCTCGACGGGTGCGGCTCCCTCGAGCATGCTGCCGGCGACCTCGGCGGCGCCCTGCGAGTCGCTGAACGGCAGGTTCACCTCCTGCACCACCTGGCCGAAGAGCTGGGCGTCGATCAGGGCGAACGCGTGAGCCGCGAGGCGGACGGAGAATCCCGCCTGCCGCAGGCAGGCGAGCACCGCCTCGTGGTGGCGCAGCGTCGCCGGGCTGGGTGCCGTGCGCGACTCGACGAACCCGATCGCCCAGGGGTGACGCAGGAGCACCTCGCGAGCGGACATGCACCGCCGCCGGATCTGCGTACGCCAGTCTTTGCCGGCGACCGGCAGCGCGATCTCTGCGAAGACGAGGTCGACCATCCCGTCGAGCAGGTCTTCCTTGTTGGCCACGTGGTGGTAGAGCGACATCGCCTCGACGCCGAGGTTGCGAGCGAGCGCGCGCATGGTGAGCGAGGTGGCTCCGGAGCCGTCCGCGAGGGAGACCGCCGTACGGAGCACCAGCTCGCGGGTCAGCGGCGGGCGACGGGCCATGGCTCCTCCTGCAACGGGTCTTGCGCGACCTTACGACGTAAGGCTACCGTCGAGGCATCCCCTTACACCGTAAGGTTGTGGTTCAGATGAAAGCGATCGTCCGAGATCGGTACGGAGATGCCGACTGCCTCGAGCTTCGTGACGTCCGCGAGCCTGTGCCTGGCAAAGGCGAGGTCGTGCTCGACGTCCATGCGGCGGGGCTCGATCGAGGGGCGTGGCACGTCATGACCGGCCGTCCGTTGATCGGACGCGTCGCGATGGGCGTGCGCCGCCCGCGATGGCCGATCGGCATGGAGGTCGCGGGGGTCGTCCGCGAGGTCGGTGAGGGCGTCACGCAGCTCGCGGTCGGCGACGCGGTCCTCGGTGCGGGCACGGCCACGTACGCCGAGCGGGCGCGCGCCAAGGCGAAGCACCTCGTGCCCAAGCCCGACGCGCTCTCGTACGTCCAGGCCGCGGCGCTGCCCGTCTCTGCGGTCACGGCGCTCCATGCCGTGCGCGACGCCGGCCGCGTGCGCTCGGGCGACCGTGTCCTCGTGATCGGCGCGTCCGGCGGCGTCGGGACGTACGCGGTCCAGATCGCGCGTGCGTTCGGCGCCGAGGTCGCCGGCGTCTGTCGTACGGAGAAGGTCGACGGGGTGCGTGCGCTCGGCGCGGACCCGGTCGTCGACTACACACACGACGACCTCGCCGACCACGCGGGCCGCTATGACGTCGTCCTCGACATCGGCGGCCTGCGTCCGATCTCCGACCTGAGGCGCCTGCTGACGCCCCGCGGCACCCTGGTCATCACCGGGGGCGAGGGTGGTGGCCGCATGCTCGGCGGGATCCACCGCCAGCTGGTCGCGCGCGCTCAGTCGCTGTTCTCCCGCCAGCGGCTCACCTCGTTCCTGTCGATCACGAAGGCAGACGATCTCGCCACGGTTGCGGACCTGGCGGCGCGCGGCGAGATCCGACCGGTGATCGACGCGGCGGTCCCGCTGGACGCGATGCCGGACGCGATGCGCCGGTTGGTGGACGGCGAGGTCCTCGGCAAGATCGTCATCGCGGTTCGCGAGGACTGAGCCTCACTCCCAAGCTGCCCGCCAGAACGCCTCGAAGACGGCTGTCGGCTCGGGAGAGGACCACATCTGGTTGGTGAGCAGCACGGCGACGACGTCCTTGACAGGGTCGACCCACAGCGTCGAACCCATGCCTCCGTCCCATCCGTACGATCCGGCGCTGCGCCCGTCGGGCTGGTCGCCGGTCTTGACGCCGAACCCGAGCCCCCAGTCAGAGAGGCCGTCGGTGTCGATCTGCCCGACACGCGGCCGGGTCGCCTCCGCGAGGACCTCGCGCGAGAGCACCCGCGTGCCGTCCTCGGCGACGCCGCCCGCGCGGAGCATGCGGCCGAACGCCGCGAGGTCCTCGACGGTCGAGACCAGGCCGTCGCCGCCGTTGGGGAACGCAGGCGGTCGGGACCACTGCCCCTCGGCCGGGTCGTACGGCATGAGGGCACCGCCGTCCGGCGGCAGCCAGTGCGGGCCGAGACGATCGGCCTGCTCCGGTCGTACGCCGAAGCCGGTGCCCGTCATCGCGAGCGGAGCGAGCACCCGCTCGGCGAGGACCTCCGGCAGCGGTGCGCCCGCGGCTCGGGCGACGAGGACGCCGAGGACCTCGGAGCCCGAGTGATAGAGCCAGCGCTCACCCGGTTGGTACGACAGCGGGACCGCGCCGACCGTACGCATCCAGTCGTCGGGTGCGGGATTGGTCTGCGGCGCGGGCGGTCCGGCCTGGAGGCCCGCAGCGCCGAGCGCCGAGAGCACGGGGCCCGGGAACGGGCCGGAGAAGTCGAGGCCGATGCCGAGCCGAAGCTCCAGCACGTCGGCGACCGTGATCGGACGTGCCGCAGGAACGGTGTCGTCGAGAGGCCCGGCAGGATCGCGCAGCACGCGGCGGTCGCCGAGCTCGGGCAGCCACCTCTCGACGGGAGCGTCGAGGGTGAGCGTGCCGTCGTCGAGGAGCGACAGCGCGGCTGCCGCGACGACCGGCTTCGTCACCGACGAGATGCGGAAGGGGGTGTCGGGTCGGACGGGCGTGGCGTCCTCGGGCCCGTACGTCCCCTGGGCGCCGACGGCGACCCCGTCTCCGCGGGCGACCCACCACGCGAGGCCCGGTGGATCCACCCGCTCGATGTGCGGGGCGACGGCTTCGGTGACGCGGGCCTGCAGGTCCATGGGCTCTCCCTCTCGAGTGGTCCCTGGATCGACCGGTCAGAGGCGCCGAACTCATCGGACCTACCGCACAGGGGCGGGAACGACGAAGGGCGGGTCGTCGATGATCGACGGCCCGCCCTCCCCAGGTCTGGAGCTAGGGGGTGTGGCTCCAGATCCCGATCTTGTTGTTCTCGAAGCTCGAGAACACGAGATCGCTGTTGCCGTCGCGGTCGAGGTCGGCGATCTTCGCGCCGCCGGCCTGACCCCATCCTTCGGACTCCGGCAGCACGTGCTGCGCGAAGACGCCAGGGGCGGTCTGCTCGATCCAGTAGAGGCGGAAGGCGCCGTCGCCGGAGACCGCGAGGTCGGTGTCGCCGTCACCGTCGACATCACCGAAGCCGGTCTTGCCCGGCGCGGCCTGGCCCGGTCGTGCGTTGGCTGTGAACTCGGCACCCGGATCCACGCTCGAGGCGAGCGGCGCGACGGTCCACGGGGTGCGCGGGTCTGCGCCCGGGGTGAGGAGGAAGACGTCGGGCTTGGCGCGCAGGAACACCGGCGGGCCGGGGTTGCCGGTCGTCGTGTTGGTGTGGTTGACGCCGACCCAGCGGTCGACGCCGTCGCCGAAGAGGTTCTCAGCCCGGTGGATGCTGAACGACGGGCCCTGTCCGCGGCTGATCTCGTGCATGACGAAGTCGGAGTCCGTGACGCCGTCCGTGGCGGAGCCGACGCGCTCGAACCAGACGAACGAGGCCTCGCCGGTCGGCGGGCCGGCGACGACGGGGCTCACGCCGAAGTACTGCGCGGAAGCGACGTCGAGGTCGCCGTCACCGTCGACGTCGGTCACGATCGGGCTGCTGCCACCGCGATCGGCGAGTGCGACGGCGGGGTCGAACCCACCCTTGCCGTCGCCCTTGAAGAACTGCAGCTCGACGATGTCGTCGGTGGTGCTCGAGGGGTTGAAGCCCTGCTCGCCGACGGTGACGATGTCCTTGCGGCCGTCGCCGTCGAAGTCGACGAACTCGAGATCGTGGTAGGCGAACGGGCTGTCGGTGACGATGTCGTGACGGTCCCAGTCGCGCAGCCCGGCGAGGCACTCCTTGAGCTGGGCGAGCGTGCGCGAGTTCAGCGGGCACTTGGCGAGGGCGAGGACCTCGCGAACGCTGCGCGGGGTGTCGCGGTTCTCCCACCAGGTGACCGAGCCGCGGTTGAACCCCATGCCGGAGTCCCAGAAGTAGCCGGCAGGCTGGATGATGTCGAGGTCGCCGTCGCGATCGACGTCGGCGAGGGTCGGCTCGCTGGGGAAGATGATGCCGTCCGACGGCTCGATGACCGAGCGGGTCGCCCAGGTGTCGACGCCACCGCCGCGCTTGCGCCCGTCGTTCTCGTACAGCGTGACGCTGCCCGGCTCGGGGAGCGCGGCCGACCCCTGCATCGTGAGCTTGCCGTAGCTGGTCGAGACCACCTCGGGGCGGGAGTCGCCGATGAGGTCGCCGACGGAGGTGAATGCGGGGCCGACCGCGTCCTCGGCGATGACGGTGCGAATGAAGTCAGGCGTGTCTGCGGACGCTGGTCCGCCGGTCATGGACGCCGCCGCGACGGCTGCGGCGAGTGCCAGCGCAGTCGTGGTCGTACGAGCGGGGGTACGCATGGGTACTGCTCCTCGAGCATGTGCGTTCACAGATTCGGAACGGCGTTTCGATATGTGGCTGAACTGTGGCACAGAACAGGCCGGGAGTCGAGGGTCTTGCGGTACTGGCCGTTCGGCTCCTTCAACTCTCCTCCAAGTTTCTCCAAACCTTGGAGTTGGGAGTAAGGTTTGCTCCAAGATTTGGAGAAACTTGGAGGAGAGTTGAAGGTCCCGGCCCCACCCCCTGATGTCGACGCCGTGCTCGAGGCTGCAGGCCAACAGGGCCGCAGGCTCAACATCTTTCAGGCAAGCCTCCAGTTGCGAGCGATGTCAGGCGACTATCTACCTTGGGACAAGCTGCGATACAAGCAGCCGCCCGATGACCTCACGCACGAGGAATGGTGGGCGGCGACTCGCCTGGCAAGGACCATGGTCGAGCGACCGGTCGATCGCCTCGTCGATGTCGAGGGCCGTCCCTTCACGTTCACGCTTCCCGACGCTGTGCTGCGGTCGATCGAGAACGTCAACCGTGCGGCGAGCGGGCACATCGCGGTCAGTGAGCAGGTCACGAACGCGTCCACTCGCGACCGCTATCTGGTGAGCAGTCTCATCGAGGAGGCGATCACGTCGAGTCAGCTCGAGGGCGCAGCAACCAGCAGACAAGTGGCCAAGGAGATGATCCGAAGCGGGCGACCTCCGGCGGACCGCGGCGAGCGGATGATCCTCAACAACTACCGTGCCATGCGGCAGATCATCGGGCTCCAGCACGAAGAACTCTCGCCTGAGCTGGTCTGTGAGCTGCACCGCATCGTGACCGAAGGGGCACTCGACAACCCGGCTGCCGCGGGCGTTCTCCGGAGCGACGACAGTGAACGCGTCGCGGTCTGGGGTGACGGCGACCAGCTCCTCCATCGGCCGCCGCCGGTCGACGAACTGCCGGAACGCCTGCGGAGAGTGTGTGCGTTCGCCAACGGTGACGGCGCCCCTGGCTACGTACCGCCGGTGCTCCGTGCGATCACTGTCCACTTCATGATGGGGTACGACCACTACTTCGAGGACGGCAACGGCCGTACCGCACGAGCGCTGTTCTACTGGACGATGCTCCGCGAAGGTTTCTGGCTCACGGAGTTCGTGCCAATCTCGCGCATTCTCAAGCAGGCGCCGGCCCAGTACGCGCGGTCGTTCCTCCTGACCGAGCAGGATCGTGGCGATCTCACCCACTTCTTTCTCTCCCAGCTTGACGTGCTCGAGAGAGCGATCAAGGACCTTCACGAATACCTTGCACGCAAGGCGTCAGAGGTCCGCGATCTGCAACGGTCGATGCGGGCACGCCCAGGGGTGTACAACCACCGGCAGCTCGCGCTACTCGAGAATGCGGTGAAGGACCCGGGCGCGGAGTACTCGGTGCGTTCGCACTCGCTCAGCCACAACACCTCGGGAGAGACTGCGCGCCACGACCTGCGGGCACTCGAAAACGCGGGCCTCCTCGTACGGTCGCGACGAGGCAAGCAGTACGTGTGGGTGCCGGTCAGTGACCTCGTCGATCGCCTCGAGGGGTGAGGAACGCTCTTACGCGTCCCAAGACTTCGCGACCAGGGTCAGGACGTCGTATGTGGCAACCGGCGCGCCCTCGCCGTTCGCCACGACGGCGTCCCACCGGACCTCGCCGTAGTCGGCGGTCGCCCGCGGCGTGATCTGCTTGACGGTCAGCGTGACGGCGATGTCGTCCCCGGCCTTGACCGGCGTGAGGAACCGCAAGTTGTCGACGCCGAAGTTCGCGAGGACCGGCCCCGGGTCCGGGTCGACGAAGAGGCCCGCCGCGAGCGAGACCACAAGATAGCCGTGCGCGACGATGCCGCCGAACAGCGGGTTCGCCGCGGCCGCCACCTCGTCCGTGTGTGCGTAGAACGTGTCTCCCGTGAGGTCGGAGAAGCGGTCGATGTCCTCGCGCGAGACCGTACGAGACTCCGAGGCGATCGTGTCGCCGACCCGCAGGTCCGCGAGGCTCTTGCGGAACGGGTGGGTGCCGTCGTCACGGCGTGCGCCGCCGGTCGTCCACCGGCCCGTGATCGCGGTGAGCATGTCCGGCGAGGCCTGGAGCGCGGTGCGCTGCATGTGGTGCAGCACGGCTCGGATCCCACCGAGCTCCTCGCCGCCGCCGGCTCGGCCGGGTCCGCCGTGGACGAGGACGGGCAGCGGCGACCCGTGGCCGGTGGACTCGCCGGCGTCGTCGCGGTCGAGGACGAGCAGACGTCCGTGCCAGGGGGCGAGGCCAAGCGTCAGCGTACGAGCGACGTCCGGGTCGTGCGTGACGATCGACCCGACCAGGCTCCCGCGACCTCTGGCAGCGAGTGCGACCGCGTCGTCGAGCGTCTCGTACGAGATCACCGTGCTCACGGGTCCGAACGGCTCGACGTCGTGCGGTTCGGTCGCCCCCGGGCGGGCCTGCAGCAGCACCGGGCCCAAGAACGCGCCACGCTCCACCTCGGCGCCGACCACCTCGACCTGGTCCGGGTCGCCGAACACCACGTCGGCCGTGCTGCGCAGCGCCTCGACCGCCTTGCGGACCTCGTCGCGCTGGGCGAGGCTCGCGAGCGGCCCCATCCGGACCTCGGGATCCGTAGGGTCGCCGACCGTCACCTTCGCGAGCCGGTCGCGCAGGGCTCCGACCACCGTGTCGGCCATGCCGGCGGGGACGAGCACGCGCCGGATCGCGGTGCACTTCTGTCCCGCCTTGGCCGTCATCTCGGTGACGACGCCCTTCACGAAGAGGTCGAGCTCGGGATCGTCCGCTGTGACGTCCGGACCGAGGATCGAGCAGTTCAACGAGTCGGCCTCGACGGTGAGCCGGACGCCGCCGGTCGCGATCGACGGGTGGTCGCGCAGCACGTTGGCGGTGTGGGCCGAGCCGGTGAAGGCGACCGAGTCCTGCGGACCCAGCTCGTACAGGAGCGTGCCGGCGCTCCCGCTCACCAGCTGCAGCGCCCCCTCGGGCAGGAGGCCGGACTCGATGATCTGGCGGACGAGCGCCTCTGCCACGTACGCGGTCGGGCTGGCCGGCTTCACGATGGTCGGGAGCCCGGCGAGGAAGGCGGGCGCGAGCTTCTCGAGCATCCCCCAGACCGGGAAGTTGAAGGCGTTGATCTGCACGGCGACGCCGGGCCGCGAGGTGAAGACGTGCTGGCCGACGAACGTGCCGCCCTTGCCGAGCGGCTCGGGCGGTCCGTCGAGGACGACCGTGTCGTTGGGCAGCTCGCGCGTGGCCTTGCTCGCGTACGAGAAGAGCGTGCCGATGCCGCCGTCGACGTCGATCATCGCGTCGCGTCGCGTGGCGCCGGCGCGCGCAGACAGGTCGTACAGGCGGTCCTTCTCGGCGCCGAGATGCTTCGCGAGCGCTTTGAGGAGGCCGCCGCGCTCGTGGAACGTCAGGCCGCGGACCGCAGGACCGCCGACCTCACGGGCGTACGCGACCATCGCGGCGACGTCGAGGCCGGTGCTCGAGACGCGCGCGACCTCCTCGCCCGTGGCGGCGTCGAGGAGCGGCGTGCCCTCGTCGGGCGCGGCATACCAGCGTCCGGCGACATAGCTCTGCAGCAGTGCGCTCATGGGTCCCCCGGGTGTCGTTGCACGCATACGGTGACCCGTGTCACAGTATTACAGAACGATCGGTCAGTAAATCCCGGGAGGCACCATGACTCTCACCGAGCCCGAGCTCCTCGCCGGCTTCGAGGAGACAGTCGCGCGCCACGACCGGATCGAGCCGCGCGACTGGATGCCGGAGCGCTACCGCAAGACGCTCGTCCGTCAGATCGCGCAGCACGCCCACTCCGAGATCATCGGCATGCAGCCCGAGGGCGCATGGATCACCCGGGCGCCGTCGCTTCGCCGAAAGGCGATCCTGCTGGCGAAGGTGCAGGACGAGGCGGGGCACGGGCTCTACCTCTACTCCGCCTGCGAGACCCTCGGCGTCTCCCGCCAGGAGCTGACCGAGCTGCTGCTGGCCGGCAAGCAGAAGTACTCGTCGATCTTCAACTACCCCACCCCGTCGTACGCCGATGTCGGCACGATCGGCTGGCTCGTCGACGGCGCCGCGATCTGCAACCAGGTGCCGCTGTGCCGCACCTCGTACGGACCGTACGGACGCGCGATGATCCGCATCTGCAAAGAGGAGTCGTTCCATCAGCGGCAGGGGTACGAGCTGCTGATGACGATGATGACCGGGAGCGACGAGCAGCGGGCGATGGTCCAGGAGTCCGTCGACCGGTTCTGGTGGCCGTCGCTGATGATGTTCGGCCCGCCGGACACGCAGTCGCCGAACACGGCCCAGTCGATGGCGTGGGGCATCAAGCGCGACACCAACGACGACCTGCGGCAGAAGTTCGTCGACATGACTGTGCCGCAGGCGCAGGTCCTCGGCGTGACGCTGCCCGACCCCGAGCTGGCGTGGAACGAGGAGCGCGGGCACTACGACTTCGGCGAGCCCGACTGGGACGAGCTCACCGCGGTGATCAGCGGCGACGGGCCTTGCAACGCCGAGCGGATTGCGCACCGCCGCCGTGCGCACGAGGAGGGTGCGTGGGTGCGCGAGGCCGCGATGGCCTTCGCGGAGCGGAGCCCGTCGTCGGTTGAGCCGCCGTCGTCGGTTGAGCCTGTCGAAACCCCAGAGGCTCCGCGATGAACACCGTCCGAGCCGAGTGGCCGCTCTACGAGGTGTTCATCCGCGGCAAGCGCGGGCTCAACCACGTGCACGTCGGCTCGCTGCACGCTCCGGACGACGAGATGGCGCTGCGACACGCGCGTGACGTCTACACCCGGCGCAACGAGGGCGTGAGCATCTGGGTCGTCCGCTCCGACGCGATCACGGCGTCGAGCCCCGACGAGAAGGACCCGCTCTTCGCGCCCAGCGGCGACAAGGTCTATCGGCACCCGACCTTCTACGAGATCCCCGACGATGTCCCGCATATGTGAGGAGGGGTGATGGTCTCGACAGGCTCGACCGGCGGAGCGGGCGGCTCGACCGGCGGAGTGGGCGGCTCGACCGGCGACGTGGGCGGCTCGACCGGCGACGTGCATGACAACCCGTACGAGGGCCTGTACGGGGGCGATGCCACGCACTGGGCTTTCGGGACGGCCTTCGAGGATCCGCTCGCGACGCTCGGCGACACGACGGTCCCCGACGGGGTCGACCCGCACGACCTCGCGTCGTACGCCGTCATGCTCGCCGACGACGCACTCGTGATGTCCCACCGGCTCGCACAGTGGTGCAGCAACGCGCCGGACCTCGAGGAGGACGTCGCGCTCGCCAACGTGGCGCTCGACCTGCTCGGTCAGGCGCGGCTCCTCTACACGCGAGCCGGCACTGCCGATCCTGAGGGCGTGCCCGTGCTCGCCGAGGGGTCACGGGCGGCCGCGGAGGACGCCTTCGCCTCCTTCCGCGACGTCGGCGACTTCCACAATGTCGCGCTGGTCGAGGTGGAGAACGGCGACTTCGCCGACGCCGTCGTCCGTATCCTGCTGTTCGCGACGTGGCGCCTTGCGCTGATGGAGCGGCTGCGTGACAGCACCGACCCGGTGCTCGCGGCGATCGCGGCGAAGGCGGTAAAGGAGCTGACCTACCACCGTGACTACGCCGGTCGGTGGGTCGTCGTGCTGGCGGGCGGCACCGACGAGTCGCGGCGCCGCGTCCTCGCCGCCCGCGACGCGCTCTGGCCCCTACGCGCGGAGCTCGGCGCGACGCACCCGGTCGAGGCGCGGATGGCGGAGTCCGGCGCCGGAGTCGATCCGGCGACGGTCGACGACGAGGTCGACGACGTGCTCGCGCAGGTGTGGGAGGCGGGGGGTCTCGACAGGCTCGACCGGCGGAGTGTGGGTCTCGACAGGCTCGACCGGCGGAGTGTGGGTCTCGACAGGCTCGACCGGCGGACGGGGCGCCACGGTGTGCACACCGAGGACCTCGCAAAGATGCTCGCCGAGATGCAGAGCGTCGCCCGCGCACATCCGACGGGGAGGTGGTGACCATGGCGACGAGGGTGGCAGCGTACGAGGTCGCGGCGCGCGTGACCGATCCCGAGATGCCGATGCTCACGCTCGAGGACCTCGGCGTGCTGCGCGGGGTCGACGTCGACGACGGCACAGTCGTCGTGACGATCACGCCCACCTACTCGGGCTGCCCCGCGATGACGGCGATGCGCGACGACCTCGTCCGTACGCTTCGCGCCGAAGGGTTCGCCGACGTCCGGGTCGACGTCGCGCTGGCTCCTGCGTGGTCGAGCGACTGGATCAGTCCGCACGGCCGGCGGGCGCTCGCCGCGCACGGCTTGTCGGCTCCCGGCCCCGCGCCGGACCATGAGGGGCCCATCGCGCTGACCCTGACGGCCACACGGCGCGACGTCCCGTGCCCGCGGTGCGGCTCGCGCGCGACGGCGATCACGTCGGAGTTCGGCCCGACCCCGTGCACTGCGCTCTACCGGTGCACGGCGTGCCTCGAGCCGTTCGAGCACGTCAAGGAGATCTGATGACGCTCGCCTCGCCGGAGCCTCGCACGCGCAGGTCGGCGCCGTTTCACGCGCTCACCGTGACCGCGGTCGAGCCGCTCACCGACGACGCGGTCGCGGTGACCTTCGACGTGCCCGAGGCGCTGCGCGAGGAGTACGCGTTCCGCGCGGGCCAGTCCGTGACCCTGCGGCGGGTGCTCGACGGCGAGGAGCACCGACGGTCGTACTCGATCTGCGCCCCCGTCGGCGCGCCCCTGCGCATCGGGGTGCGGACGATCCCCGACGGGTTGTTCTCGTGGTGGCTCGCGCGAGACGTGACCCCCGGGACGCGCGTCGAGGTGCAGCCGCCGACCGGGAGCTTCCGGGCGGACCCCGACGAGGGCGGCCGTCACCTCTGCATCGCCGCCGGCTCCGGGATCACGCCGATGCTCTCGATCGCGAGCACCGTGCTCGCCCACCCCTCGGCGCAGGTCACGCTCCTGTACGGCAACCGGACCACCGCGAGCACGATGTTCGCCGAGGAGCTCGCCGACCTCAAGAACCGCTACGGCCCGCGCTTCGACCTTGTGCACGTGCTGTCGCGGGAGCCGCGCGACGTCCCGTTGTTCTCCGGTCGCATGGACGCCGATCGGCTCCGCCGGCTGCTCACGCTGCTCGTCCCGGTCGGCGACCTCGACCACGTGTGGCTGTGCGGTCCGTTCGGGATGCTCGCTGATGCCCGCGCCGTCCTCGCCGAGGTCGGCGTCCCGGGCGAGCGCGTCCACGTCGAGCTGTTCTACGTCGACGAGCCGCCGCCCGAGGTCCGGCACCTCGACCCCGCGCTCGAGGGCGTGACGAGCGACGTCACCGTCGTCCTCGACGGTCGCAGCACGACGACGCCGATGCTGCGCGACCGTACGGTGCTCGACTCCGCGCAGCGCACGCGCGCCGACCTCCCGTTCGCGTGCAAGGGCGGTGTCTGTGGGACGTGCCGCGCACGCGTGTGCGACGGCGAGGTGGACCTGCGGCGCAACTACGCGCTGAGCGAGGACGAGCTCGCGAGGGGGTTCGTGCTGACCTGTCAGTCGTACCCGCTCAGCGAGCGGCTCACCGTGGACTACGACGCATGACCGGGGACGGCGCCGCCGCGATGTGGGCGGCCGACGCGGCGAGCAGGGCGCTCGGCATGGAGTGCGAGCACGTCGCGCGCGGCGAGGCCCGGGTCTCGATGGTGGTGCGCGACGACATGGTGAATGGGCACGGCCTGTGCCACGGCGGGCTCGTCGCGGCGCTCGCCGACAGCACGTTCGCCCTCGCGTGCAACGGGTACGGGGAGGTGACCGTCGCCGCGGGCTTCGACATCACGTTCCTCGCGCCTGCCCACCTCGGGGACACCCTCGTCGCGGAGGCGGTGGAGCGTGCACGCAGCGGCCGGTCGGGACTGTACGACGTGACCGTACGCCGCCGTCCCGACGAGGCGACGATCGCGGAGTTCCGGGGTCGCAGCCGTGGCGTCGGTCCGGTCAGCTCTTCCTGATCGCCAGCCCGTCGAAGGCCAGTGCCGTGACGGCGTCGGCGAGCAGCGCGGTGTCGGCGGGGCCGCCCGGGCGGTACCACTCGATCAGCGAGTTGACCATGCCGAAGAGCAGCCGGCTGATCAGGTCGGGGTCGATGTCGTCGCGCAGCGCGCCCTCTGCGACCGCGTCCTGGACCAGCCCGCTCAGCCGCTCGTCGATCGCGCGCCGCCGGGCAAGGGCCTGCTGCTCGACCTCGCTGTTGCCGTGGACCCGCAGCAGGAGCGTCACCGACGGCAGGTGAGCGACGAGCACCTCGACACTCTGGCGCACCGCCGTCCGCAGACGGTCGTACGCACTCACTCCCGGTCGTTCCTGCACCGCCCCGGCGATCACGGCGTCCAGCCCGTCGAGCGCCTCGTCCAGCGCGCGCGCGAGGAGGTGCTCCTTGCTCGGGACGTGGTGGTAGATCGCGGACTTCGTCAGGCCCAGCTCGCGTGCCAGGTCACCCACGCTGGTCGCGTCATAACCCTGGCGGTTGAAGAGTGCGACCGCGCGCCGCAGCACCGTCTCCTGGTCGTACCCGGGGCGGCCTCGCCGCGCGGTGCCTCCCGTCGAGCCGGTCGCCATGCCCACAGGCTCTCACAGCGGACGAGACGGAGGTCACGACTCGGCGCAACCCCTGGGGCGCGAGACCGGAGCGCACTACTGTCGGTGGCGACATGGACGACAGCGAGACGACGCCCCGACGTGCGCGGCGAAGGTGGATCCCCGCCGTCGCCGCGGTCGTGCTCGCCTGCCTGGCGGTCGTGGTCGTGCTCCTCGTACGGGGGCCCCTCGCCGATGCGGACGACGACAAGGCGGGTGTCGCCTCCCCGGCGACGAAGGAGCCGATGGCGTCGTACGCGTCGCCATGCGTGAGCATTCCTCGGTTGCGCTCGATCACCGACCTGCAGAGCATCGTCGACACCACGCGTGGCGGCGCCGCGCTCCAGGGCGCCGATGTCGGTGCCGACCTGACGCTGCAGGACGGACGGCGCATCTGGGTCATGGGCGACACGCTGCGCGCGGCCGACTTCGACGGCCAGCGCTTCGTCCGCAACTCGATGCTGCTGATCTCCGACGGCTGCGCGCAGACGGTGCTTCCGGAGGACAACGGCGCGCTCATCCCCGACCGCGCCGACGGGGTCGGCTACTGGCCGATGTCGATCGGACGAGTGCACCGCAACGGGGTCGACGTGGTCGGCGTCGGCGTGCAGCGCGTACGGGGCACCGGCGGCGCGTCGAGCACCGACTTCGAGAACCTCGGCCCTGCGATCGCGGTGTTCCACGTGGAGCCCGGCGGTGTGCCCCAGCTCGTCGAGGTGAAGGACATCGGGCGCGACGACCCGAGCCGCAAGCGGCCGACGTGGGGTGCCGCGGTTGCGATCAAGGGCGAGTGGGTCTATCTGTACGGCACCGCCAACCCCGAGGTCGACGGCGTCTTCGGCTACTCGCTGCGGGTCGCCCGGGTCCACATCGACCACCTGCGCGACCATTCCCGGTGGCGTTACTGGGACGGCACCGAGTGGAGCAAGAATGCCGCAGAGGCGGTCGAGCTGATCCCCGCTCAGGGAGGGGTCTCGCAGACGTTGAGCGTCTTTGAGCAGGACGGGTCCTGGTACGCCGTGAGCAAGCAGGATGAGTTCCTCGGCCAGGACCTGGTGATCTGGAAGGCGCCCGCGCCCTCAGGTCCGTTCACGCGCGCGTCCACGGTCGCCCGGATCCCGTCCAACGCCGTCACGGGCCAGCTCCGCTACATGCCGCTCGCCCACCCTGCGATCCTCCCTGTGCCGGGGACGGTGATCGTCTCGTACAGCCGCAACAACACCGATCTCGGCAAGGTCGAGGCCAACCCGTTCCTCTACCGCCCCGCGTTCATCCGCGTGCGTTTGCCCTAGCGCTGCCCCTCGCACCTGCGCGCCGCGTCCCCGCGTGTCTCGCTCACCACGGTCGTTGGGCCCCCTAGTGTGCGGATCAAGGCGAACCAGGGGGAAGCCATGACCGATCTTGCCGGGACCATCACCGCAGCCACGAAGTCGGCGTGGTGGATCGTCGTCATCCGAGGCGTCGTCGCGATCGCCTTCGGCATCCTCGCGCTGGTCTATCCGGAGTCCACCGCGAAGGCGATCGTCATCGTCTTCGGCATCTGGGCGCTCGCCGACGGCGTCATGGCGCTCGTCAGCATCTTCACCGGGGGCGGACGCGCGTGGGGATGGCTGCTCCTCGAGGGCGTGCTCGGCATCGCGGCTGGCATCATCGCGTTCCGTGACCCGGCGATCACGGTGTTCGCGCTCGTCCTGGTCATCGCGTTCTGGTCGCTGATGATCGGCGTGCTCGAGATCTCCGGCGCCCTCCAGCTGCGTCAGGTCCCCGGCAGCGGTTGGGGATGGCTCCTCGCGGCGGGCATCGCCTCACTGCTCTTCGGCATCCTCCTCATCGCCAACCCCGACATCGGCGCGGCGACGTTGCTCGTGCTGATCGGCATCTACGCGCTGGTGATCGGCGTCTTCTGGCTGATCGGCGCGTTCATGTTCCGCAAGGAGGTCAAGCAGCTCGCCTGAGCGGGCCCACAGACGCCAACGCCCCACGTTGCGACCAGGGCCGTGGGGCGTTGTGCTGGGTGCGAGCGCAGGCGTCAGCCGTACAGGCGGACCGGCATCGACTCCACGCCGTACACGATCGAGCGCTGGCGGAACGCCAGGTCGGCGGAGTCGCACGCGAGCGTCATCTCGGGGAAGCGGCGGAACAACTTCGGGTACGCCGCGCGCAGCTCCATGCGGGCCAGCTCCGCTCCGACGCAACGGTGGAACCCGTAGCCGAATGTGATGTGCGAGACGGGCCAGTCGCGGTGCGGGTTGAAGTTCTCGAGGTCGGGCCCGCCGGTGCGGTGGTCGCGGTTGGCGCCCGACAAGGAGCAGACGACCGCATCACCCTTCGAGATCTGCTCGCCGAACAGCGCGTGGTCGTGCTTGGCGAACCTCGGGAAGGCGATCTGCACGACCGTGAGGTAGCGCAGCATCTCCTCGACGACGGGGTCGGCGAACGTCTCGTCCGCGATGAGGCGACGACGAGACTCGTGATCGTTCATCAGCACCATGGCGCCGAGGGCGATCGTGCTCGCGGTCGTCTCGTGGCCGCCGGTGAATGCGCCGTCGGCGAGCCCGCCGAGGTCGTAGTCGGAGATCCCGTCACCGACCTCTTCGATGATCTTGCCGATCAGACCGTCGCCGGGCGCGTCACGCTGTGCCTTGGTGGCGTTCATGAGGAACGTGCGCGACTCGGAGATCGCACCGAAGCTCGCGGCGCCACCTCCGGAGACGTCGAAGCGTGCCGAGCCGAGTGCGAAGAACTCCTCGCGAGACTCGTCGGGAAGACCGAGCAGCTCGCAGATGACGAGGAACGGGACGGCGAAGGCGAAGTCGGCCATGAGGTCGACCTCCGGCCCCTTCTCCTCCATCACGTCGAGCTGGTGCTCGATGATCTCGTCGATCTTGGGCGTGAGGCGGGCGAGGCGCCGCATCGTGAACTCCGGCGTGAGGAGCTTGCGCAGGCGCGTGTGGTCGGGTGGGTCGGTGAACCCGAGACCGCCGATGTCACCGTCAGCAGCGCCGACTTCGCCGACGAGCGGCCGGATGTCGTTGCTGTACGAGGTGCGGTCGGCTAGCACGGCCTGCGCCTCGGCGTGGCCGGTGACGAGCCAGATGTTCATCCCGAGGAGGCTCGCGAGCTTCTTCACGGGGGTCTCGGCACGGGTCTTCGCGAGGGGGGCGACAGGGTCGAGCCCGTCGCGGCGCAGCGGCATCAGCCAGCGGTTGGGGACGAAGGTGAGCTTCGAGAGATCGATGCCGTCCTTCTGTGACCGCAGGACAGTCCGTTGCGCGACCCACGTGAGCAGGTCCGTTGTCATCTTGCGCATAGTCCGACCAGACTAACCGCAGGGGAGTCCGCTGAAGCCCTCGCTCCGGTGATTTCAGGGATGACCCTGAGCACCCTCAGGGAGCAGGTCGATGAGGATGGGGACGGCGCTGCGCTCGAGGGGCTTCGTGGCAGTGAGCAGCGTGAGGACGTGGCCGTCTGCGCGTTCTCGCAGGGCCTGCAGCGCCGCCCGTCCTGCTGGCGAATCGAGCTCGGCGCGGTATCGGCGGGCGAACTCCTCGTATGCGAGGCCCTCGTGGTGCAGCGCGCGCCGCAGCTCGGTGCTTGGTGCAACGTCCTTGTCCCACGCGGTCAGGTCGAGCTCGTCCTTGCGGAGGCCGCGCGCGGCCACAGGCGGTCAACGAGAACCCGCATGCCGTCGTCGTCCGAGGGTGGGTCGTACGCGCGTCTGCCTTGGATCCGCAGCGGTCCCATCACCTCAGTCAGCCACAGGCGCCGCCGACGCGCAGGCGGTGGTCTCGACAGGCTCGACCGGCGGTGGGTCTCGACAGGCTCGACCGTCGCTGGTTGAGCCTGTCGAAACCCCCAGACCCGTCAGAACCCGAGGACGCGCGCCGTCACCGTGGTCTCCGAGGCCGCATGGGTCGCGTCGCCGGAATAGCGGACGGTGAGCTGGTGCGTCCCAGGCTTGAGCGCCTTCGCCGGGAGCGCGACGACGGTTACGCCACGCACGAGCCGCTGGCTGGCGAGGACCGTGTCGCCCTTGAGCACCTCGACCGTCCCCGTGGCTCGCGGCTTGACCTGCGCGGCGATGATCGGGCCGAACAGCGGCGAGACCCCCGGTGTCGCGACGGCGCTCAGCGTCGTCGGCGTGAGCTGCTCTTCGAGCGCGATCCCGACGAGCGCCGGGTCGTGGTCGCTGGAGCGGAACGCGCTCTCGTCGTAGAAGTCCGTCGCGTTGCCGTGGTAGCGGCTGTACTCGTACGCGATCGGCTCCATGGCGTTGATCGCCCACACCCCCATGCCGGTGATGTCCTGCGCCGCGGCGGGCGACGCGAACACGTGGTCGAGCGAGCCGATCTCGCCCTCGAACTGGTACGTCTCCGCCGTCTCGTACTCCTCCTCGAGATCGACGTAGCCCGCCTCGCGCAGGACCGTGATCGGGTCCTCCTTCGAGTACGCGTTGAGGTCGCCGGTGAGATAGACCTTCTCGGTGCCTGAGGCGGCCTTGACCGTGTCGGCGAACGCGACGAGCGACTGTGCCTGCTGGACCCGCTCGGCGTTGCCCGCACCCTGGTCGGGATCAGGCGTGCCCGAACGCTTCGACTTGAAGTGGTTGACGATCGCGACGAAGCGGTCGGCCTCCCCACCTGCGACCGGCTGGAATGCCTGCGCGAGAGGCTCGCGGGCGTCCGCGAACGCCGCATCGCCGACGAGCACGGTCGACTCACCGACGGCCTCGACTACGGCCGGCTTGTAGATGAAGGCTGTACGGATGAAGTCCTGCTCGTCCAGCGCCGGGAGCGTGGCCGGCGACGGGACGAACGCCCAGGTGCCCGCGCCAGCGTCGGCGTTGAGCGCCTCGGTCAGGGCGGCGAGCGCGGTGTCACGGTCCTGGCCGTAGTACTTCGCGGAGTTCTCGATCTCCTCGAGCGACACCACGTCGGCATCGAGCGTGTTGATCGCCTCGACGATCTTGGCCTGCTGGCGGGCGAAGCTCGCGTCGTCGGCGGCACCGCGCGGGCCGGCGTTGCCGGGGCACTCGTCGACCGTCGTCGGAAGGCCGTCGCGATCGAGGAAGTAGACGCACTCGATGCCCGTGGCCGCCTTGTAGTCCTCGCCGGTGGTCGTGAAGTAGTTGAGGACGTTGAACGCCGCCAACTTCACGTCGCCGCCGACCTGCGGCGGGGCTGCGGGACGCTCGGCGCCGCTGAACGTGGCCGGGAGCACGTCGTTGGCGTCGTCGGCGGTCAGCTGGGCCGTCGGCTGAAGCTTCCAGGCGTTGTTGCGGTAGTCGAGGACGACGTCCTTCGTGAACGTCGCCGCGGCTCCCACCCGGATTGTCGTGTCGGCGTCGATCCACGGCATCGGCGTGAACCGTCCGCCGCCGGTGTAGTTGATCGACGAGCCGTCGTCGAGGGTGATCCGCTTGGTCGCGTTCTCCGCCTTCACAGCCTGGGAGGCCGTCCCCGGAGCGGCGATCTCGGTCGGGACGTACAGCGGCGAGTCGCCCGCGGCGAGCCCGACCTCGGCGAAGGTGTTGGTCGTGTAGTTGTTCGTCACGGTGAACGTGCCCGACGGGGCGACGAGCATGCCCTCGAGCGTCTCGCGGTCGGCATCGCCGAGCGGGAGCGCGAGCGCGGTCGCCTTGACGGCCTCGGCCGGCTCCGAGAGGACCTCGACGTCTGCCGCGGCGGGCGTGATCTGGGTGAGTCCGTTGAACTCGACGATCGGACCCGTGATCTTGACGTGGTCGCCCTTCGCGACCTTGGCGACCGCGGCGCTGCCGAAGACGAAGAGCCCGTCGGAGGCACCCGGGGTGGCGTCGGTCTCGCCGCCGCTGCCCGCGGTCTGCAGGTAGAAGCCGTTGAAGCCGCCGGTCTTGTACGCCGCGGTGACCACGCCCTGCGTGATCACGGTGTCGCCGACGTACGGGCTGGCGACCCCCGTGCCCTGGATCGCGGCGATCGTCCGCTCGACGACCGGGTTGGGGCCGGGGACGCACGCCTCGCCGCACGCGGTCGGCGTCGGGGCGCCGGTCGTGAAGTCGACACTGTTGTTGTCGGCGTCCTCACCGCCCGTACGGTTCAGCGAGGCGGTGACCGAGTAGCCGTCGGCCTTCGGCGCGGTCTCTGACGTGTTGGACACGCCGTACCCGAGCACGTCGACCACGGCAGGGTCGGCGAGCACGGTCGCGCCGTCACCGGTGAGCGTGGCGTCGGAGGTCGAGAGCGCGAGTGTGCCGCCGTTGGCGTTGCCCGAGAATGCGATCGTCGACGCCGCGTCGGGCGTCGGCAGCGGAGCGCCGTTGGTCGAGTTGGCGTTGCCGCTCACGAGGTAGTGACCACCCGCGGGAATCGTCCCCGACAACGCGATCTTGCCGGTGAAGTTGCCGGTGGACGAGTACGAGCGGTATTGCACCGTCCACCCGTCGACCTCGATCTCCTCACCGGTCGGGTTGTGGAGCTCGACGAACTTGTTGAGGTACGTCGCGCCGGCGCTGCCGCCGTTGAGGTAGGCCTCGTTGATCACGAGGTGGTCGGCGGGCGCGGCCACAGCCGGTGCGCCGACGGCGGCCAGCGTGCCGGCCGCGAGGGCGACAGCGGCCGCGAGCGCGGCAGGCCGTAGCCGAAGGAGGTGCGGGCTCATGCGGGTTCTCCTCGCTGTCGTCAGCGTCCGAGGACGCGGACGGTCTTCACGGTCTCGGACGGCTTGTGCTTACCGTCGCCGCCGTACCGGATGGTGAGGGTGTGCGTCCCCGGCTTGAGGGCACGGCCACCGAGCGCGATCACCGTGTGACCGGCGAGCAGCTTGCCGGAGCCGAATGCTTTCCCGCTGGCGTCAAGCACCTGCACGGTGCCGGTCGCGCCACGCGGGCTCACGCGAGCGACCACGATCGGGCCGAACAGCGGGGAGAGGCCCGGGGTGGCCACGGCATCGATGGTCGTGGCGATCTTGCCCTTGACCACCGTGACGGGGAGCGACACGACCGTGCCGGTCGGCTGCGCGGTCAAGGTGAGCATCGCCGCCCCGGCTGCGAGCCCCGCGGGCACGGTGAACGTGACGGTCGCCGTACCGTTCGAGACCGGGAAGCTCCCGACCTCGGTCTCGCCGACCTTCGCGGTCAGCGTGGTGTTCTGCGGGCTGTCGAGCGACGTGAGGTCGAGCTTGGAGACCGTGAAGGTGGTCGGCTCCCCCGTCGTCAGGGTCGTCGGAGCATCCGTGGTCACCGTCGAGCGTCGGGCGAACGACGGGGCGACGGGCGACTTGTCCTCGAGGTACGAGATCCAGGCCTCGCGATCGACCAGCCCGGAGTCCTTCGGCGCTGCACCCTCCTTGAACACGTGGAAGTTGTCCTGGCCGGTGACGAGGAAGGCGAACGTCCCGACGCGGTAGTCCTTGGCGAGGTCGATCGGCTCGCCGTCGATCGTGACCGAGTCGATGACGCCCTTCTTGCGCGGGTTGCCTGCCGGGTCCGGCGGGACGGCCGGGTCGTCGACCTCGTGGTAGGTGTACGAGACGTTGTCGGAGAGCCCGAGCTGGAGGTATGCGCGGGAGGGCACGGCGCCGTTGACGTCGCGCTGCCACTGCTGCTCGAGCAGCCGCACGAGCTGCTCACCCGTCAGCGTGACGGACGAGAGGTTGTTGGCGAAAGGCAGGACGGAGTTGGCCTCGGCGAAGGTGACGACGCCGTCGGTGTTCGCCGGGTTGGTGCTCGTGTCACCGGCATAGAACAGCTCCGCGCGAAGGCCGCCGGGGTTGGCGATGCCGATCTCGGCGTTGCCGCCCTGGTCGTTCGCCAGGCTGTCACGCAGCGCGTTGGCGACGAGGTTGCCGAGGGTGGACTCGGAGGCGCGGTCGTCGCGCACGCCGGTCGCTCCCGGCGTGGGGTGCGTGTAGACGCCGTCCTGGTAGGTGCCGCCGATGAGAGCGGTCGTGATGTCGTTGCTGACGGTCGCGACCGGTCGGTTGCCGACGGCCGCCGAGTTGGCGATCGCGGTGTCCACGATGGTCTTCACCGCAGCGACCCGCGGGTACTGGGCGACGAGGTCGGCGTCTGCCGTCGTGGTGCGGGCGACGACCGACCGGGTGTGCGCGACGACCTCGTCTGTCGCGGTGTCGTACGTGATCTCGACCTTCGCGACGCCCTCGCCGTAGTTGCCGGACTGCACCAGCGGGCGCGTGCCCGTACCGCCGGGGATCGGCGCGTCGTAGGCATAGCGCTGATGGGTGTGTCCGGTGAAGATCGCGTCGACGGCCGCCGTGGTGTCGTTGACCATGTGCGCGAAGACGGGGCTTGCCGCGACCTGCTGGTCGAGCGTGGCCGCGGAGTCGGAGAGCGGTGCGCCCTCGTGATAGCTGGCGATGATCAGGTCGGCCTCGCCGTTGGCGTCGTCACCGTCCTTGAGCTCGCCCGCGACGCGGTTGACGGCCTCGACGGGGTCGCCGAAGTCGAGGTCGGCGATGCCGTCCGCGCTGACGAGGGACCTGGTCTCCTCGGTCACCACGCCGACGATCGCGACGTCGACGCCGTTGACCGTGTACTCGGCGTACTCGGGGAGGGCGGGGTCTTCGGTGCCCTTGTCGTAGACGTTGGCGCCCAGGAAGACCGGCGTGCCGAAGCGGTTCTGGCCCATCCGCGGGATGACGCGGCCCGTGAGGTCGGCGAAGCCCTGGTCGAACTCGTGGTTGCCGACGGCGGTGTTGTCGAGCTGCAGGGCCTTGAGGACATCGATGGTCGGGTTGTCCTGGTCGACGGCCGAGGCGAAGAGCGAGGCGCCGATGTTGTCGCCGGCGGCGACGAAGACGGTGCTGTCCTCTCCGCCGGCGGCCCGCAGCTGCTCGACCGTGCCCGCGAACTTCACGGTGTTGGCGTCGATCCGGCCATGGAAGTCGTTGATGCCGAGGAAGGTCAGCGTGACCTCGTCCTCAGGAGCCGCAGATGCCGCGGGAACGACGGACAGCGGAGCCGCGACCAGCGCGGCCGTAGCGGCGAGAAGAGTGGTCCGCCGCAGGAGAGTACGGTGTCTGGGTCGCATCTAGGGGCTCCTCAGAGAGACGTGATCCGCTGACCATAGCGAGCAGAGGTGTCGAGCGCTGCCGCAAACTATGACGGTTCGACCACGTTTAGATGTCAACAATTGGCTTTTCGGACAGGCTGGCAGGAGGTCCTGTGGCGCCCGACCACTATCTGGTGCCCGCTCGTGACGCCGAGGCCACGATCGAGGTCAAGGGTTCGCGGTTCCTGGGCTGGGTCCGGCGGGTCGATTCCGAGGACGAGGCGCGGGCGTACGTGGCTGTGGCGAGGCGCGAGTTCTTCGACGCCCGGCACCACTGCTCGGCGTTCGTCATCGGGCCTGACGGCTCGCTCCAGCGCAGCAACGACGACGGGGAGCCGAGCGGGACCGCCGGTGCTCCGATGCTCGAGGTGCTGGTGCGCCGGGAGGTCCGTGACGTCGTCGCGGTGGTCACGCGGTGGTTCGGCGGGACGCTGCTCGGGGCCGGAGGGCTGGTCCGCGCGTACTCCGAGACGACCGCGGCGGCGCTCGACGCCGCAGGGGTGCTGCGCCGCGAGCGACGCGTGGTCGTCACGGTCGAGGTCGCCCACGCCGAGGCGGGCAAGGTGGAGAACGAGCTGCGTGCGCGAGGTGCCGAGGTGGTCGGCGTCGAGTACGAGGCGGATGCCGTACGGCTCCGTGTCGCCGCGTGGCCGGATGCGGTCGTGTCCCTCCGGGAGCAGGTTGCCGCCCTCACCCGCGGAGCCGGGGAGATCGTGGCCGGCGACTCGGTGTGGATGCCGTGAGTCGGTACGGTCGGGGCATGGCTCAGAAGCAGTGGTCCGACCTGACACCGCCCCAACGGCGCGCGGTCATCGCGCTCGGCGCCGTCGAGGTCGTCCTCACCACGGCGGCGCTCGTCAGCCTCGCGCGCACGCCGGCCGAGCGCATACGAGGCCCTAAGGCAGCCTGGGTGGGCGGGTGCTTCGTCCAGCCCGTCGGGCCGATCGCCTACTTCCTCGTCGGTCGCCGCTGACCGGCCACCGACGGGTCAGAGCGCGTCGAGGCGGCCGAGCACGTCGCGTACGTGGTCGAGCGAGCGCTTGTGCGCGAGACCTGTCGTGTCGTCGAAGTAGAGCCCGTCGCCGATGAGCTGCACCGTACGGGCGAGCGCGTCGTCGCCGTAGTGCTCGGCGAGCACGGCGAACCACCCGTTTCGCAGCTCCGCGAGCGTCTCTCGGGCCCGGACGTCGTCCTGGGCGAGGCGTGATGCGGCGATCAGCCCGCGGTCGAAGGCTGACCCGGTGTCGACGGAGGTCTCGAGGTAGTAGCGGACCGGACCCTGCGGCGCGTCCTTCATCGTGAGGACGTCGGCGCGACCCTGCTCCCGGAGCCGGTCGAGCATCGCGTCGGCCATCGCGTCCTTGCTCGGGAAGTGATAGAGCAAGCCGCCCTTGGAGACCTCGGCCCGCGCGGCGACGGCGTCGAGCGTTGCGATCTTGACGCCCCCCTCCACGAGGAGCATCTCGAAGGCGTCGAGGATGCGGTCGCGGGTAGTCGCGCCGTCGTTGCGGGCGGGCATGCGAGCACTCTAGCGAGGTCGTCCTTGCCGCTCGTCCCACCCGTCAGCCGATGCCGTGGTGGCGCAGAACACCACAAATCGGCTTGAGTGGGAAGAAACGCGCACTGTACCGTCTGGACGGGAACAACTGTACCGGCTGGACGGTTAACCCCCACGTACGTCCGAGACCTCGCCCGGGGGAGACATGAGCACCAGCACCACGCCGCGCCACGTGGCGTCCACTCCTGCGCGCGCCGGCTGGCGCCAGTGGGCGGCGCTGGGCGTCCTCATGCTCCCCGTCCTCATGGTGAGCATGGACAACACCGTGCTCAGCTTCGCGCTGCCCGACATCAGCTCCTCGCTGCACCCGTCCGGCACCGCGCTGCTGTGGGTCGTCGACATCTACGCCCTGATGCTGGCGGGTCTGCTCGTCGCGATGGGGTCGCTCGGTGACCGCGTCGGTCGGCGTCGCCTGCTCATCTTCGGCGCGCTCGGGTTCGGTGCCGTGTCGTTCTTCGCCGCGCAGGCGACCGACATCTCCCAGCTCGTCGTCGCGCGCGCCCTGCTCGGCGTGTTCGGGGCGACGCTGATGCCGTCGACCCTGTCGCTGCTGCGCAACATCTTCGTCGACCGCCAGCAGCGTCGGCTCGCGATCGCGGTGTGGGCCGCTGGCTTCTCCGCGGGCGCGGCGCTCGGCCCCGTCCTCGGCGGCTGGCTGCTCGAGCACTTCACCTGGGGCTCGGTGTTCCTCATCAACCTGCCGGTCGTGGCGCTGCTCGTCCCGCTTGCGCTGTGGCTCGTCCCGGAGTCGCGCGACCCGAACCCGGGCCCGATCGACCCGCTCAGCATCGTGCTGTCGATGACGACGATGCTCCCGATCGTGTACGCCATCAAGTCGTACGCGGAGCACGGCCTCACGGGTACGGTCGCGTGGTCCGTCGCGCTCGGCGTCGCGAGCATCGTGGTGTTCGTACGGCGCCAGCTCGTCCGTGAGCACCCGCTGGTCGACGTCCGGCTCTTCTCCAACCGGGTCTTCTCCGGTGCACTCGTGGCGAACATGCTGAGCCTGATGGGCCTGACCGGTTTCCTCTACTTCAGCGCGCAGTTCCTGCAGCTCGTGGTCGGGCTCGAGCCGATGGACGCCTCGCTCGTGCTCGTGCCGGGCCTGGTCGGGACCATCGTCGCCGGCCTGACAGCCGTCCGGCTCATCCCGATCTTCGGGGTACGCGCGGTGGTGACCGCCAGCTTCGGGCTGTCGGCGGCCGGCTATGCGATCGCCACCTTCGTCGGTGAGGTCCCGACGGCCTGGTCGATCGCGGTGGCGTTCCTCGTGCTCGGCATCGGCATCGGGTTCGCGGAGACGCTGACCAACGACGTGGTCGTGTCGAGCGTGCCGGCGGAGAAGGCCGGCGCGGCGTCTGCGCTGTCGGAGACGGCGTACGAGATCGGCGCCGTGCTCGGGACCGCCGTGCTCGGCGGCATCCTCACCGCGACCTACCGCGCGGAGGTCTCCGTACCGCCACTGGCGGGGACCGAGGCGCAGCGCGAGGCCGCCGGCCAGACGCTCGGCGGCGCGATGGACCTCGCGTCGAAGATCCCGGCGCAGGTCGGTGACTGGCTCGTGGAGTCGGCGCACCTCGCGTTCGACCACGCGGTGCAGGCGACGACGTCCCTGGCGATCGTCATCGCGCTCGGCGCCGCGATCGTCTCGTGGTTCACCCTGCGCGACGCGGAGCGCTGACTCGCCCGCGCTTTGCCACGCCAGCGTGGCAAACCCTCGGCGGCAAGAGGGACGCGGACGGGCCCCGGGAGGATGCCTCCCGGGGCCCGCTCGTGTGAGGGATCAGATCAGTTGATCTTGATCGTCATCGAGGACTTGTCGTCCCCGACGTACGAGCGGTGGCGGTCCGCGTCGCCCCAACATGGAGAGGATGCGGGGGCGCGTCTAGACCGCAAGTGCTGTTGATTTCAAAGTGTTTGGATGAAGATCTTCGAGGGTGCCGAAGTCATTCGCGCCACTCCCCGTACGGGTCCTCGCCGTGCCAGGATGCCTTCATGCGCGACGCGCTCCTGCAGGAGGAACGGGCCCGCGAGGCGGCGAGGTGGATCGCCGCCGCGAGCGGGGTGCCGGTGCACCATGCCGTCGTCGTGCTCGGGTCCGGCTGGGGCGGCGCGCGCGAAGCGATCGGCGAGCCGACGTGGGTCGTGCCGAGCGCCACCGTCCCCGGATTCCTCGCGCCGGTCGCCCCTGGTCATGCCGGGGAGATCGCCTCGGTGCCGCTGCGTACGGACCACGGAGCATCCACCCGTGTGCTGGTCCTGAGCGGGCGGACCCACCTGTACGAGGGGCACGGCGCCGGGCCGGTCGTCCACGGGGTGCGGACCGCGGCCGCGACCGGCGCACGGACGTGCATCCTCACGAACGCCAACGGCTGCCTGTGGCCGGAGTGGCCGACCGGGACGGGCGTCCTGATCGCGGACCACCTCAACCTCGCCGGCATGTCGCCGCTGGCCGGGGGCACCTTCGTGGATCTCACCGACTGCTGGTCCGCACGGCTTCGGGCGGTCGCACGCAGTCTCGACATCGCGCTCGTCGAGGGGACGTACGCGGTGATGCGCGGTCCGGAGTACCAGACGCTCGCCGAGCTGCGGGCGCTGCGCGCGCTCGGCGCGGACGTCGTCGGCATGTCCTCCGTCCTCGAGGCGATCGCCGCGCGCGCCGCCGGGATGGAGCTGCTCGGCATGTCGGTGGTGACGACCAACGAGCTCGACGACGACGGCAACCGTCTCCTGGTGACCGACCCCGATGCGGTCGTCGTCGCCGCCACGCAGGCCGCGTCCGGTCTCGGGAGCACGATCCACAGCATCCTTGCCGCGACCCTCCTCGCGACAACCCCAGCCTAGGCAGCACCCCTCACAAGGAGAGCCGATGACCATGGAACCGCCGTCGCGTCACCCTGAGCCCGTCCCCGGGGCGGGCCCGGTCAGCGCACCCACCAGCGCGATCGAGGCCAACGGCATCAACGTGATCGACGAGTCCGAGCGCAAGGGCACGCCACGCTCGCTGTTCTGGCCGTGGTGCGCGTCCAACATCTCGGTCTTCGGCGTCGCGTACGGGGCATACTTCCTCGACTTCGGCGTCTCGTTCTGGCAGGCGTTGATCGCGGGCCTGCTCGGCACCGTGATCTCGTTCCTGCTGGTCGGGATCGTGTCGATCGCGGGCAAGCGCGGCTCGGCGCCGACGATGGTGCTGTCGCGTGCGTCGTTCGGCGTACGGGGCAACGCGCTGCCGAGCGCGGTGTCGTACGTGTTGCTGGTCGGCTGGGAGACGGTGCTCGTCGCCCTCGCGGCCCTGGCCAGCGCGTCGGTGATCGAGGAGCTCGGAGGAGGCGGGGGCGACGGCGCGCGCATCCTCGGGTTCGTGCTCACGGCGGCCGTGGTGATCGGTGCCGGCATCCTCGGGTTCGACACGATCATGAAGCTGCAGGTGTGGATCACGATCGCGACCGCCGTGCTCACCGTCGGCTACGTGATCCTCACGTTCGACCACGTCGACTGGGACGTCGTGACCTCGCTGCCGTCGGGTGACGCCGCGGCCGTGATCGGACTCGCGATCTTCGCGACCGCGGGGTTCGGGATCAGCTGGGTGAACTCCGGCGCCGACTACTCGCGCTACCTGCCGCGTACGGCGTCGGCTGGCGGTGTCGTGCTGTGGACGACGGTCGGCGGAGCGATCGCGCCAGTGTTCCTCGTCCTGTACGGCCTTCTGCTCGCGGGGTCGGACCCGGCGCTGCTGGCGGCACTGCGTGCCGACCCGATCGGTACGCTCGTCACGCTGCTGCCGACCTGGTATCTCGTGCCGTTCTTCCTCGTCGCGCTGGCCGGTCTCGTCGGCGGCGCGGTGCTCGACATCTACTCGTCCGGGCTCGCGCTGCTCACGCTCGGGCTCAAGACGCCGCGCTGGGTCGCCGCCGGGATCGACGGCGTGATCATGGTGCTCGGGGCGATCTACTTCCTGTGGTTCGCCGACGACTTCTTCGGGCCGTTCCAGGGGTTCCTCATCACGCTGGCCGTGCCGATCGCGGCGTGGGCGGGGATCTTCATCGCCGACGTCGCGCTGCGGCGCCGCAACTACGCCGCGCTCGACCTGTACGACCCGCGCGGGCGCTACGGCGCGTGGAACGTCGCGACGGTCGTGTGGTTCCTGCTCGCGGTGGTTGTCGGGTGGGGCATGGTGAAGAACACGTGGGCGGAGTGGCTGTCGTGGCAGGGCTACCTCCTCGGGCCGCTCGGACTCGGCGGCAAGGAGGGCGAGTGGGCGTACGCGAACCTCGGCGTCGTCGCGGCGCTCGCGATCGGGTTCGTCGGCTATCTGCTCACCGGACGCGGCCAGGTCGCGCGCCAGGAGGCGTTGCCGGGCCCCGGGCGCCGATGAGGATCGCCGTCACGGGGGCGAGCGGGAACGTCGGCGCGCGCGTCGTCTCGGTGCTCGCGGCGTCGGACGCGCACGAGGTGGTGCCGCTGTCGCGCCGCGGTCCGGTCCGTGCGGACTACGACGACCCGGCTTCGCTTTCTACGGCGCTGGCGGGCGTGGACACGCTCGTGTTCGTCTCCAGCGACGGCGAGGCGGCACGGATGATGACGCACCACGCGAACGTCGTCTGCGCGGTCGTCGAAGCCGAGGTCGCTCACGTCGTCTACCTGTCTGGTCTCGACGCGGACCCCGCGTCGCCGTTCTGCTACGCGTACACGAACGGGACCACCGAGGAGTTGCTCGCCCGTACGGGGTGCGCGGTGTCAGTGGCGCGCGCGTCGCTGTTCACGGAGTTCTTCGGCGGGTTCCTCGAGCGGGCCCGCGAGACGGGCGAGCTGCGGCTGCCGGCGGGCGACGCACGGGTGTCCCTTGTCTCGCGTGCGGACGTGGCCCGGTGCCTCGCCGCGCTCGCCCTCCGGCCACCCACGGGCCGACCCCATGACGTGACGGGACCGGCCGCACTCTCGATGTCGGAGGTCGCCGCGGTCGCCGGACGTGCGTGGGACAGGCCCGTCTCGTACATCGACACGGACGAGGCCATCTTCGTCGCGGAGCTCGCGCTCGCACGCGAGTCGCCGTGGTGGACGTACGCGTACGCGTCGCTGTTCGCCTCGATCCGCGAAGGGCGTTGGGCAGCCGTGTCCGACGAGGTCCGGCTCCTCACCGGTCGCGCACCCGCCTCTCTCGCGTCGGCGTTGTGACGGCATCACCAGGGCGTCTGAGGGCACTCTCGTACGACGGTGAGGAAGGCGGCTTCGGGAGGTAGATCCGCGTAGGGCGACCAGGGGGGCCGCTCGCTCATGTAGTCGCTGATGTACTCCTGCCGCGACGGCGGCTTCGACGTGTCGTACCCGAACCCGGCGATGCACGTGCGCATGCGCACCTGATGGTCGTACAGCTCGCCGGCACGTTCCGGCGTCATGGGGACATCGACGGGTGACGGCCCGAGTCGCCCCTCGCAAGCAGCCTGATCGGCGTGGAACTGGTCGGCCTGATCTTGGGGAAGATCTGCCAGCGCGATCCCGTCCTGGAGGTAGTCGACTCGGACGCCCCAGCCGTGCTCGGTGAGGCATGACGCGACGTCGTCCAGCCACGCGTCCATCGCTTCGCGAATGCTCGGGATGGCCGTCGGCGTCGTCGCGGGTGCACGCGGGGCTGGGTTCGTTGTGCGCTTCTCAGGCTCGGCGCGTGGGGGGAGGTCCTGGACCACCTCAGTGGTGAGGAGCGTGGAATAGCTAGGGCGATCGACGCCGTCGTCGTGAGAAACGCTCTGGAACCCGAGGAACGCCCCCGTTGCCCGATCGAATGCGAGCTGCGTCTCGTAGTCGCCCTCCGCCCGCGCGACGATCACAGCCCGGTACCCATGGAAGTCGGTGCGGTCCGAGACGATCCGGACGCCATCGACCTGGGTGAGGGCTTCGAAGAGCCTGGCCCTGAAGGCACTGGGCGTCTCGGCCGCCGCGAGGGTCTCGATCGCGCGCTCGAAGGCGGCCTCGGCGCCGCGGAGGTCGCCGTTGTCGCGGCCCAGCCACGTGAGCAGCTCGCCGGTGCTGACGTCGGGATCGTCCATGATCGCTGGGCGCTCGAGCCGTCGACGCGTGACGTCGCCGGCGGGGTTGCGGAAGACCACGTGACCCTGTCCTGCCCCGGGAACCCAGTGCTCTTGCAACGTCACCTTCTCCGCGTCCGCTGACCAGCGCGTCGTCTCGCTGGTCACGTGCACCCACTCGCCCTCGCTCGGCTGGGGAGCCGTCGCCTCCGCGCTCACCGCGCGCTGGAGCACGGCGACCGCGGTGACCTCGGTGTCGCGGTCGCCAACGAGGGCGGAGGAGAGCAGGAGCGTGGCCAGGGCGAAGGTGACTGCGGCGCCGATGAGCACGCGACGACCACGTCGTCGACGAGGCGTCGCGACGGCGAGCGTGTGGCGCAGGAGGCGTCGGCGCGCTCGCCGGAGGCTGAGGGCATCCGCCTCGACGTCCGACCGCATCTGCTCGAGGAGCTGCATCTCGTTCATCGGGTCTCACCTGCCTCCGCCGCCGTCGGTTTTACGTCCAGCTGTTCTCGCAAGAGTCTTCGGGCGCGATGGAGCCGTGACTTCACGGTGCCGACCGGGATCTCGAGCGCGGAAGCGACCTCGTCCTGGCCGAGCTGGGCCCACGCGATGAGCAGGAGTACGTCGCGATCGCCGGTGGAGAGCTCGGCCAACGCACCAGCGAGGTCTCGAAAGGAGCGATCGGCGTCCATCCGATCTGCCGCGGCATCCTCGAACTCGAGAGTGGCAGCAGGCGTTCCTTCCCGCTGCAGAGTACGAAGGAATCGCACCTCGTCACGGTGTCGACGCGCGATCAGATTGCTGGCGATCCCGTACAACCATGGGCGAGCACTTGTCGCGCCCGGGTCAAAGGAAGCGCGACGCTCCAGAGCCACGACGAAGACGTCTCCGAGTGCGTCTTCGGCATCGTGCGGACCGAGTCGGCGAGTCAGGTAGCGCAAGAGGCTGGGAGCGTGCCGGTCGAAGACCTCGGAGAGCGCTGCAGGCTTGCTGACAGACGCCGCGAACAACGCGGCATCCGTCGCGCCGGGCTGCCTGAAGAAGTCGTCGAAGAACGTCACACCCATAGTTGCCCGATCCCGCCGGTGTGGTTCACGGCGAGCACGATCATGCCCTTCCCGTCCGCGTTGTGAAAGCAACCTGACCGAATCGCGGGTCGAGAACGGTCAGGTTCCTTTCACAACGCGGACGGGGGGCGTCAGCCTGCGGCGGCGGTGCGCTCCGTCGCGAGGAGCCACGCGACCGCTGACTGCTCGAAGCGCAGCCCGCTCGTCGCGATCCGGACGTGGCGGCGCCCTTCCTCACCGGCCGCGACGTCCGTCCCGATCCCGACCCGGATCCCCGCAGCGCCGAGGCGTCGTACGGTGTCGGCCGCGTCGTGGACCCGTACCCACACCGCGAGTCCCTCGACCCCCGGCACCGCGACACCGTGCCTGCGCAGAGCACGACCGAGCGCGTGCCACCGGTGGGCGTACCGCCAGCGGGCCCGCGCCACGGTCTCGGCGACCCCCGGGTCGCGCAGCATCAGCGACAGGGTCCGCTGGGCCAGCAGCGACGGGAACGAGCCCGTGACGTCCTGGCGGGCGCGAAGCCGGTCGACCACAGGGGCAGAGCCGGCGAGCAGCGCCATCCGGATCCGCGGTCCGTGCGACCGCTGGTAGTCCCGCACCAGCACCGTCTGACCCGGCAGCCATCCTCCGAGTGATGCTGCCGGGCTCGTCGCGAGCGCGGCAGCGCTGTCCTCCTCGACGACGAGCACGTCGCGGTCCACGAGCACCGACGCGAGCGCGTACGCGCGCTGCTCGGTGACGACGTGCGCGAGCGGGTCGGCCATCCGCGGCTGCATGACGACCAGCGACGGGCGTACGGCCATCGCGCGTTCGACCTCCTCAGGGATCATCCCCGCGGCGTCGCACGGGACACGCACGATCTGCGCCCGGTGCGCCGCGAGCACAGCGACGGTCTCGGGCGAGCACGCCGACTCGACGAGCACCCGGTCACCCGGTGCGACGACGAGCGTGACGATCTGCGCCAGCGCGTCCGAGAATCCGCGCGCAACGGCCAGGGCCTCGGGGACGAACGGCCACGACGCGTGCACATCCTGCGCGAGCGCCTCGTCGACCTCGGCCGACTCCGCCCCGTGCCAGGCCAGGGTCTGCGCCGCCGCCGCGAGGTGCGGCGCAGGGTCGGGCACGAGGTCGACGTCGTACGAGGGCGCGACGAGGTCGAGGCGCGCGACGCCCGCGTCCTCGTTCGCCGCAGCGGGCGCTGGGCCGGGCGAGACGGACGCGCCGAGGTTGCGGACGTACGTGCCGTTGCGGCCGTCGGAGCGGATCAGGCGGTGGTGGCGCAGCAGCGTCCACGCGGTCGCGACCGTGGTCGCGCCGACGTGCAGCGCGGCGGCCACCGCCCGGACGGTCGGGAGCCGGGTGCCGTCGGGGAGGCGCCCCTGCTCGATGAGACGGGCGACGTGGTCGGCGATGCCGCGGGCCGACGGATCGGACAGCCCGGCGACGAGCGCACGGACCGGGAGCGGATCCGCGGCAAGCCCATCCTGTCCTCCCATGACGTATTCGTAGCGTGAGTTGCGGAGGGCCGCCACCCGCGGACAGGTGTCCTACCGATAAGTCCGCACAATACGGAACAAGAGAGGCGGCACATGCCGTGTGAATGCTCCCTAACGTGAGGCAACCTCGCCGCACACCAGCGGCGGGTCACGTGGAAGGGCAGCACATGACACACAGACGATTGCTCTCCGCCGCCGTCGTGACGGCGTCGGTCGCGTTGCTCGGGACCAGTCTGGTCGCATCGACGGCCACCGCGGAGGCGCCGTACAAGATCACCTTGCCGGCCGCAGCGGAAGGCATCCAGACCCCCGAGGAGTTCTTCGGGTTCAAGATGGGCACGGTGGGGAAGCTCGCCGCGTACCACGACGTCCTCGACTACATGAAGTCGATCGCCAAGGCGTCGGACCGCGTCGACTACGAGACCGTCGGCGAGACGACGATGGGCAACGAGTACGCCACGTTTTTCATCAGCGCACCGAAGAACCTCGAGCGCCTCGACGAGATCGTGGAGGCCAACCAGAAGCTCTCCGACCCGCGCAACACGTCGCCCGCCGAGGCGAAGACGCTGGCCCGCGAGAGCATCCCGATCTACCACCTCGAGGCGACGGTCCACTCGACCGAGGTCAGCAACGGCCAGGCGATCAACAACATCGTCCACCGGCTCGCCACCGAGGACTCGAACTTCACCGAGGAGGTGCTGAACAAAGCGGTGATCATGCTCGTGCCGTCGCAGAACCCCGACGGCCAGGAGCTCGTGGTCGACCACTTCAACAGGACCGCGGGCACCAACCTCGCGCGGGTCTACCCGGACCTGTACCACAAGTACACCGGCCACGACGACAACCGTGACTGGACGATGTTCACGCAGGTCGAAGCGAAGTACCGGGTCGCCCTCGAGAACAAGTTCCGGCCGGTGGTCACGCACATCATGCACGGGCAGGGTGCCACCCGTCAGCGCATCTTCGTCCCCCCGTACGGCGGCGTGTCGAGCGCGAACAACCCGCCGAACATGAACGCGTCGACCGCGGCCATCGGCGCGCACGCCCAACGCGCACTCACCGCGGAGGGCAAGACCGGCGTCGGCAACGATGTGGGCTACGACATCTTCTGGACGCTCGAGCAGCCGATGGGCTTCTTCCCGTTCACCGGCACGGCGGCGTACCTCAGCGAGATCGCGTCCGTCACCGACCTCGCCTACCCGTACAAGTCGAGCGACGGCAAGAACCTGGGCCCGCAGGTTCCGGACCAGAACATGCCCGAGCCGTACGACAAGGACACCTGGACGCTCGCCGACCAGGTCGAGTACGGCGAGATCGCCGCGTACGCCGGCATGGAGTACACCGCGCAGAACGGCGAGAAGCTGCTCTACGACAACCTGTACGCGACGCCGGAGCGGTACCTGAAGAACGGTGTCGCCTCGGGCGTCCAGGCGTACGTGATCGATGCCGATCAGCGTGATCCGTACGCGGTGTACGAGATGCTCCAGTCGCTCGAGCGGACCAAGGTCGAGATCGACCGGGCGGCGGCACCGTTCACGGTGGGCGACAAGCAGTACGCCGCGGGGTCGTACGTCATCCAGACTCACCAGCCGCGCGGCAACTGGGTGGACCAGGTGCTCGGAACCGACAAGTACCCGGTCGACGAGCTCCCCTACGCCGAGGCGACGACCAGTCTGCCGCTCGAGCTCGGCGTCGTCGTCGACGCGGTCAAGGAGCCGGTCGAGGCGCAGGTCGAGCGGGTCGAGTCCGTCGAGGTGCCGGAGGTGACGATGCCGGCGGCGCCGGGCGCGTCCGGGGCGTACCTCGTACGGCCCGAGTCGTACGGCACGATCCAGATGACCGCTGCGCTGCAGAAGTCGAACATCACGACCTTCCGTACGAGTGCGGAGTTCAAGGACGGCAGCACGTCGTACCCGGCGGGCACGTACGTGGTCCCGGCGACGCCGCAGGCGCGCTCGGTGCTCGCGACGGCGTCCAAGAAGGTCGGGGTGCCGGTCGCCGCGGCCGCGGAAGCGCCGAAGGTCAAGGGCGTCCAGCTCAAGCCGCGTACGCGGGTCGGTCTGTTCCGCGGCATCAACAACATGCCCGGTGGCTGGGACATGTGGACGATGGACCAGTACGGCATCAACTACGAGGTCGTCGGAGCGCAGGACTTCCAGAGCGGCAAGCTCATCGACGTGTACGACACGATCGTCCTGCCGCAGGGCATCACGAAGGCGCGGATCGTCGACGGGCTCGACCAGACGAAGTACGACGAGGAGTTCGCCTGGGCGTACGGCGTCGGGGAGGCCGGCTGGAAGAAGCTGCAGCAGTTCGTCAAGCAGGGCGGCACGCTGCTCGCGATCGGCTCGTCGGTCGCCACGGTGAAGGAGCTGATGGACCTGCCGATCGAGCCCGCACTGCCGACCGACCGCACCAAGTTCGCCACCGGCGGCAGCCTGCTGAACCAGAAGTTCGACAACACCGACATGGTCGCGTGGGGCATGCCGGAGAAGTGGCCGGTGTGGCTCTACAACACGCAGGCGTGGACGCCGACCGGCAAGAAGGCCGACGTCGTGTCCTCATACCCGGAGTCGGACGTGCTCGCGAGCGGCTACCTCAAGGGTGAGGAGCACATCACGGGCGAGGCCAATGTCGTGTCGTTCGACATCGGCAAGGGCAAGGTCGTGACGTACGGGTCGGAGATCACGTTCCGCTCGCTGATGCGCTCGACGTACAACCTGCTCTACAACGCGGTGTACGGCGGCCCGGCGGCGGAGGTGAACAAGACGCAGCTGCGTCAGCTGAAGCCCGCCTTCTCCGCGAACGGCACGCTGCTGCAGTAGCGGAGCCGCAAGTCAGATGGTTGAGCCTGTCGAAACCCGGGTTTCGACAGGCTCAACCATCGACGGGGTCTGCTCAGTCCGCCGCGCGGTGCAGATCGGAGAGGTGCAGGTAGGCCTTCGCGTTGCGCGTGAGGCCCGCACGCTCCTCGTCGCTGAGCGCGCGCCGCACCTTGCCCGGGACGCCGGCGACCAGCGAGCCGGGTGGGATGTCGGCGTTCTCGAGCACGACCGCCCCGGCGGCGACCATCGAGCCCGCGCCGATCCGCGCACCGTTGAGCACGACCGCACCCATGCCGATGAGGCTGTCGTCCTCGACGGTGCACCCGTGCAGCACCGCGCGATGACCCACCGAGACGCCGCTGCCGAGCGTGAGCGGCTTGTCGGTGTCGACGTGGAAGACACAGCCGTCCTGGACGTTGCTGCGCTCGCCGATGGTGATCGGGGCGTTGTCGGCTCGCAGCACCGCGCCGTACCAGACGCTCGCCTGCGGCCCGAGCGTCACGGCTCCCGTGAGGACGGCCGTCGGAGCGACGTACGAGGTGGGATCGAGGTCAGGGCTGGTCCCGCCGATGGTGCGGAGCAGAGGTGCGTCGGTCATGGACCCGATCGTGCCACGGGTCACACGAGGCTCATCCGAGGAGGGCGCGGCGTGCCATCTGCGTGAGGAGCTCGGTCATCGCGTCCTCGAAGATCCGTGCGCTGTGGGGCGTGGAGTTGAGGAGACCGAAGGTGGCCTGGACGGCGGCGCGGGCCGTGCGCTGGTCCAGCTCGGGCCGCAACGCGCGCAGCACCTCGACCCACGCGTCGACGTAGTCGAGCTGCAGCTCGCGGACCGTCGTACGGCTGCTCGGGTCGAGGTTGGTCCACTCGCGCTCCTGCACGACGATCAGCGCCGGGTTGGTGAGCGCGAAGTCGATGTGGAACGCGACGAGTGAGTCGAGCGCGTCCTTCGGGTCGGCAGCCGCGGCGAGGCGTGCGCGTCCTCCGTGCTGCAGGGTCTTGCTGATCCCGACGAGCATGTCGGCGAGGATCGCGTCTTTGCCGGCGAAGTGGCGGTAGAGCGCCGGGCCGGAGATGCCGCACGCGGCGCCGATGTCGTGGACCGAGACACCGTGGAAGCCTCGCTCGGCGAAGAGCGTCGCGGCGGTACGGAGGATCTGCTCCTGACGAGTCGTGGCCACGTGGTCATGCTAGGTCTCGACAAGGCTCGACCGGCGGGAAGGAGCGCGCTCGACCGGCGGGACGGGGCGCGCTCGACCGGCGGGAAGGAGCGCGCTCGACCGGCGGGAACATAAAAAGCGGCCGGCGGGGGTGCCGCCGGCCGCTGGTGCCCGTGAGCGGTCTCGGGTCCGCTCACGAACGGGTCCCCTCCGCGTCACGGGGGCCGCGCGGAGGAGATCGGGGTGCTACAGGAAGAAATCTGCCATGAATTCACCGCGATGGGAATGGCATAATGCTGCCGTGTCGCATATACGACACCCTTGTACGGCCTCGAGGTCTCGGATTGGGAGGAATTCACGCAAACCCCTCCCTGCTCGAGGGTGGGGCGTGGAACGATCCGCCCAGCGTCAGGACGGATAAGGAGGTCACGCGTGCTCGAGATCCTTGGGCTCGCTCCCGACGAGTACGACCTCTATCGGGTCCTCGTCGAGACAGCGAGCGCCACCCCTGCACAGCTCGCCTCGATCCTCGGCGTCGACGTCGAGGACGTGACCGCCTACCTCGCCTCCCTCGAGCAGCGTGGGCTCGTCGGTCGCCACGTCAACGGCGACAACGAGCACTTCACCGCCTCGCCGCCGACCGTCGCGATCGGCTCCCTCATCGTCGAGCGTCAGCGCTGGCTGCGACGCGCCGAGATCGAGCTCGAGCGCCTCAACGAGCTCTATCGCAAGGCCGCCGACGAACGTACGGCCTCCGACCTTGTCGATCTCGTCCCCGGACGGCGGGCCGGCATGCACCGGGTCGCCCAGCTCCTGCGCGCCGCGCGGCGCGAGGTCCGGCTGACCGTACGCACCACCAAGCTGACCTCGCCGGAGTACGACTTCGCCGAGGAGCGGCGTGGCGTCGAGCGCGGTGTGCGCTTCCGGGTGCTCGCCGAGCGTGGCGTGCTCGACCGGCCGAACGTGCTCACCGACTTCCACGACGGCCAGGGCATCGACGTCCGTCTCGCCTCCGCGCTCCCGTCTCGGCTGCTCATCGTCGACTCCGAGGTCGCGATGGTGCCGGTGATGGCCTCGCCCGACGACCTCTCGGGCGGTGCGCTGATCGTCCACCGCAGTGGCATCCTCGACAGTCTCATCGCGCTCTTCGAGGGGCTGTGGGTCGCCGGCACTCCCCTGCTCGAGAGCGCGCCGGAGTCCTCCGAAGATCTCGACGACACCGACGCGCGGATCCTGCGCCTTCTCAACGCGGGCCTCACCGACCACAAGGTCTCCAACCAGCTCGGCCTGTCCGCGCGTACGGTCCAGCGCCGGATGAGCCGGCTCATGGAGCGCGCCGGTGTCGAGACCCGCCTGCAGCTCGGGGTGGCGGCGAAGCAGCGCGGCTGGCTCTAGGCGTTCGTCCGGCGGCTGATCTGCCAACCGGCTGCGATCACGACGAGCAGGACCGCCAGCTGGAACACCGGCGCCGCCGGGCGCGCCAGGCTGACGAGCGCGGCACCGATCGCGGCGCCTACCACCAGGGCGGTCAGGAGTCGCGCGGACCGACCCAGGCCACGGGGTCGGCGGTCCGAGGCGAGTGTGACGACGAGGGTGGTGAGCGTCCCGGTCAGGTAGGTGCTCGACAGGCCGCTCACGCCGAACCGCAGGATCGCGCTGGCCTGGATGCCGAGGCCTGCCGCGCAGAGCGCGAGCAGCGGCAGGATCCATGCGCCGTGCGGATCGCTGTCCAGCAGCCACCAGCCGACGGCGTACGCGGCGAGGAGGCCGAGCTCGGCCAGGAGGGCGACCGTGACCGCCGGCGGCCACGCCCCGTCGTCGCCACGGGGCCGACCCGCCACGCGCGTGCCGACGGCCACCCCCGCGACGTACGCGACGATCGCGGTCGCGACCGCGCCGAGCGCCGCGGCCTCGCGAGAGCCGATGGCGGCCCCGACGAGGACGAGGTTCCCGGTCATCACCGACGTGAACGCGCTGCCCAGCGCGAGGAAGCTGATCGCGTCCGTCGCGCCGCTCAGCACCGCGAGCCCCACGACCGCGCGGTCGCGGGCCTGCTCGCCGGGAACGACATCCGTCGACATGGCGTCGAACGTACGCGCGTGGAGAGCACTTCGCGGGTCGCCCTTGACCTCAAGTGGACTTGAGGATCGAGACTCGGACCACGCGACCCGACGGCGAAGGAGATCCGATGCGAGCGGTGCAGGTCAGCAGGTACGGCGGTCCCGAGGTGCTGGAGGTCGTCGACCTCCCCGTGCCCGATCCGGGCGAAGGAGAGGTCGGGATCGAGGTGGCGGTCGCCGACGTGATCTTCCTCGACACGTTGCTCCGACGCGGTGCGGGCGAGCAGTGGGGCATGGCGGTGCCGTACGTCCCTGGTGGTGCGGTGGCCGGCACGGTCCGGACGGTCGGCGCGGGCGTCGATGAGCGATGGGTCGGTCGGCGGGTGCTTGCGCGTACGGGCACGCAAGGGGCCTCCGCGGAGTACGCGGTGGCGTCTGCCGACCTTGTCGTCGCGCTCGACGACGACGTCGCCGATGCCGATGCGGCCGCGCTCTCACGCGACGCGGTGACCGCGCTCCGGATGCTCGACGTGACACGTGTCGGTGTGGGAGACCGGGTGCTCATCAACGCGGCTGCCGGTGGCGCGGGTGCGCTCCTCGTGCAGGCGGCGCTCGCTCGTGGCGCGACGGTCGTCGGGGCGGCGCGGGGCGAGCGCAAGCTCGCGCTCGTACGCGACCTCGGTGCCGAGGCAGTCGACTACACGCTCGCCGGGTGGACTGACAAGGCTGTCGCCGCGTTCGGCGGCGAGCGGCCGACCGTGCTGCTCGAGGGTGCCGGTGGGACGCCAGGACAGGAGGCGTTCACGGTGCTCGCGGACGGCGGGCGGCTCGTCGCGTACGGGGCAGCGGGCGGGTTCTTGGAGCCGGACCCGGACGAGGTGCGGCGACGGCGACTGCAGGCGGACGGCATCGCGGGGGTCCAGCTGGCGAACGAGGCCGTCCGCGCGCTGATGGGCGACGCGCTCGCGCTGCTGCGCGAGGGCTCCTGGGCCCCGGTGATCCGGCAGCGGTACGGGCTCGAGGGCGTGGCCGAAGCGCACCGCGGGCTGGAGGAGCGGACGGCGATCGCGAAGACGCTGATCGAGGTGGTCGAGTAGTGCGGGACATCCACGTCACACGTGACGACCCCGGGTGGTGGTGCGGGAGGTTAACAACCGTTAACATCGCTCCCATGCACCCCACCGGCATGCGTGAGCTCGTCGCCGAGCTCCGCGAACGCCTCGCCGTCGCGCGCTCGGGCGGCTCCGAACGCGCCCGCGCGAAGCACGAGAAGCGCGGCAAGCTCTTCGTCCGCGACCGCGTCGACCGTCTCCTCGACCCCGGCTCGCCGTTCCTCGAGATCGCGCCGCTCGCGGCGTACGGGATGTACGGGGTTTCGACAGGCTCAACCAGCGACCCGTACGCCGTCCCGAGCGCGGGCGTCGTCGCCGGCATCGGCCGTGTGTCCGGTCGCGAGTGCATGGTCGTCGCGAACGACGCGACCGTCAAGGGCGGCACGTACTACCCGATGACGGTCAAGAAGCACCTCCGCGCGCAGACGATCGCCGCCGAGAACCGCCTCCCCTGTCTCTATCTCGTCGACTCCGGCGGCGCGTTCCTGCCGATGCAGGACGAGGTGTTCCCCGACCGCGAGCACTTCGGGCGCATTTTCTACCACCAGGCGCAGATGTCCGCGCAGGGCATCCCGCAGGTCGCGGCCGTGATGGGCTCGTGCACCGCCGGCGGGGCGTACGTCCCGGCGATGAGCGACGAGACCGTCATCGTGCGCGACCAGGGCACGATCTTCCTCGGCGGCCCGCCGCTGGTGAAGGCGGCGACGGGCGAGGTGGTCACGGCCGAGGAGCTCGGTGGCGGCGAGGTGCACGCGCGCCGCTCCGGTGTCGTCGACCACCTCGCCGACGACGACGCGCACGCGCTGGCGATCGTGCGCAGCATCGTCGCGACCTTCGAGCGCCGCACCCCGCCGAGCCTCGAGCGCACGGAGGTCGTCGAGCCGCTGGAGGACCCCGAGACCCTGTACGACGTGGTGCCGACCGACTCGCGCACCCCGTACGACGTGCGTGACGTGATCCGGCGCGTGGTCGACGGCTCGACGTTCCACGAGTTCAAGCCGCTGTACGGCGAGACGCTCGTGTGCGCGTTCGCCCGGATCTGGGGCTTCCCGGTCGCGATCGTCGCCAACAACGGCATCCTCTTCTCGGAGTCGTCGCTCAAGGGTGCGCACTTCATCGAGCTGGCGAACCAGCGCGGGGTGCCGCTCGTCTTCCTCCAGAACATCACCGGGTTCATGGTTGGGCGCGAGTACGAGAACGGCGGGATCGCCAAGGACGGCGCCAAGCTCGTCACTGCGGTCGCGTCGTCGGTCGTGCCACGGTTCACGGTCGTGATCGGCGGCTCGTACGGGGCCGGCAACTACGGCATGTCCGGGCGCGCGTACGACCCGCGCTTCCTGTGGATGTGGCCCAACGCCAAGATCTCGGTGATGGGTGGCGAGCAGGCCGCATCGGTTCTCGCGACGGTGCGCGGCTTCGACTCGCCCGACGACGAAGAGGCGTTCAAGGCGCCGATCCGGGCGCAGTACGAGGCGCAGGGCTCGGCGTACTACTCGACCGCGCGTCTGTGGGACGACGGCATCATCGACCCCGCTGACACCCGGCGCGTGCTTGGCATGGCGCTGCAGGCGTCGTCGAACGCGCCGATCCCTGAACCCCACTACGGCATCTTCCGGATGTGAGTGCGATGACCGAGACCCCCCGATTCACCTCCGTCCTTGTGGCCAACCGGGGCGAGATCGCGCTGCGGGTGATCCGCGCGGTGCAGGCCGCCGGGCTGCGCGCGATCGCGGTGCACTCCGACCTCGATGCCGGTGCGCCGCACGTCCGGCTCGCCGATCACGCCGAGCACGTGGCGTCGTACCTCGACGTCGACGCGATCCTCGACGCCGCGCGGCGCAGCGGAGCGCAGGCGGTGCACCCCGGGTACGGGTTCCTGTCGGAGCGTGCGGATGCGGCGCGTGCCGTCGTCGACGCCGGACTGGTGTGGATCGGGCCGAGCCCGGACGTCATCGACCTCATGGGACGCAAGGACCGCGCGCGCGAGGTCGCCGAGCGCGCCGGCGTTCCCGTGACGCGACGGTACGACCTCGGGGGCGAGGTCGCGTACCCGGTCCTCGTCAAGGCGGCTGCCGGTGGTGGCGGCAAGGGCATGCGCATCGTCCGCGACCCCGCCGACCTCACGGACGCGGTCGCCGCCGCCGGTCGCGAGGCCGCGGCGGCGTTCGGCGACGACACGCTGCTCGTCGAGGAGTACGTCGAGCACGGCCGCCACGTCGAGGTGCAGGTCATCGGCGACGAGCACGGCACCGTCCTCCACCTCTTCGAGCGCGACTGCTCCGCGCAGCGTCGCCATCAGAAGGTCCTGGAGGAGGCGCCAGCCCCGACGATCTCCGCAGCGACGCGCGCGCGGCTCACCGAGGCGGCGGTCGCGCTGTCGCGCGAGGTCGGGTACGTCAACGCCGGCACGGTCGAGTTCCTCGTGCACGACGCCGACGCTGTGCCCGGCGAGGAGAAGATCGCCTTCCTCGAGATGAACACCCGCCTCCAGGTCGAGCACCCCGTCACCGAGGCGATCACCGGGCTCGACCTCGTCGCGCTCCAGCTGCACGTGGCCCAGGGCCTCCCGCTGCCGCTGGCGCAAGGCGACGTCACCGCGACCGGGCACGCGATCGAGGCACGCGTCTATGCCGAGGACCCGTACGCCGGGTTTCTTCCGCAGGCCGGCCGCGCGACCACCGTCGTCTGGCCCGAGCACGTCCGCGTCGACGCCGCGCTGCAGTCCGGTGCGGTGGTGACCACCTCGTACGACCCGATGCTCGGCAAGGTGATCGCGCGCGGGCCCGACCGCGACTCCGCCCGCGCCGCGCTCGTGGATGCGCTCGACCGTACGGCGATCTTCGGCGTCACGACCAACACCGGCTTCCTGCGGCGGCTCGTGGCCTCCGACGCGTTCGGGGAGTCGCGGATCGACACAGCGTGGCTCGACTCGCCGGCCGCGCAGGAGCTCACCACCCGCCCCTCCGCACCGGACGCGGCGGCGCGTGCGGCCGCCCTCGCCTGGGCGGACTCGCACGCCCGTCCTGCGGGCGACCCGTTCGGCGCCGCGGACGGCTGGCGCTCGGGGGGCGACCCGGCACCGGTCCTCGTGTCGCTCGTGGACGCCGACGACACGCCGGTCGAGATCGCGCTGCCCGTCGGCTCGTACGTCGGCGCCCTCGACACGCAGCCCGTGGCGCTCGACGCCGGCGGGGTCACTGTCGCGTACGAAGGCCAGACGTGGACATTCCGTCATCCCGACCCTGCCCGCGACCGCGCGGCGGAGGGCAGCGGTGACGCGGATGTCGTCTCGCCGATGCCGGGCACCGTGCTGTCCCTCGCGGTGACGGAGGGTGAGATCGTGAGTGAAGGTCAGGTGCTCGGCGTCGTGGAGGCGATGAAGATGGAGCTTGCCCTCAAGGCCCCGTACGACGGCGCGGTGACGCATGTCGGGGTCGCCGTGGGAGACCAGGTTGCGCTCGGGGCGCTGCTGTTCCGGGTGGAGAACGCATGAGCCTTCCCGCCGTCCACCGTGACCCGGCGATGCCCGAGCGCGTGACGATCTACGAGGTCGGAGCGCGCGATGGGCTCCAGAACGAGAAGGGCATCATCGGCCTCGACACCAAGCTCGAGTTCGTTCAGCGCCTCACGGCCGCCGGGCTCCCGATCGTGGAGGCGACCAGCTTCGTCCATCCGAAGTGGGTCCCGCAGCTCGCCGACGCCGCCGACCTGGTCGCGAGGCTCGACCTCCACGGCGCCACGCCGTACCCGGTCCTCGTCCCCAACGAGCGCGGCCTCGACCGTGCGCTCGACGCTGGGGTCACGCACGTGGCGATCTTCGGAAGCGCCACCGAGACGTTCGCGCAGAAGAACCTCAACAGCACGTACGAGGCACAGTTCGCGATGTTCGAGCCGGTCGTGCGGCGCGCGCTCGACGCCGGCGTGCAGGTGCGGGCGTACCTCTCGATGTGCTTCGGCGACCCGTGGGAGGGCGAGGTCGCGCTCGATCGCGTCGTCACCGCCGGCAAGCGCCTGCTCGACATGGGCGCGTACGAGCTGTCGCTCGGCGACACGATCGGCGTCGGCACCGCGCACCACGTCGAGGCGATGCTCGACGCGTTCGCGGCGGCGGGGGTCCCGACAGGCGGGGTCTCGACAGGCTCGACCGGCGGTGGGGGCGAGGGGTCGCGGATCGCGATGCACTTCCACGACACGTACGGACAGGCGCTCGCCAACACGTACGCGGCGCTGCGGCGTGGCGTGACCACGTTCGACGCGAGCGCCGGCGGCCTCGGCGGCTGCCCGTATGCGAAGTCCGCCACCGGCAACCTCGCCACCGAGGACCTGGTGTGGATGCTCGACGGTCTCGGAGTCACCCACGGCGTCGACCTGACCGCCCTCGCGCAGACCAGCGTGTGGATGGCCGAACAGCTCGGCCGCCCCTCGCCCTCGGCCGTGGTGCGCGCGCTGACCGCCGGCTGATCTCGCGTCCACGCTGTGAAAGGAACCTGACCGTTCTCGGCCCGCGATTCGGTCAGGTTGCTTTCACGACGTGGACGGGGGCGCGGCGCCCCCTCGATCGACGACATCACCGACTACTTCGAAGCCGGCGCGACGCGGACGCCAGCCCGGTCGAGGACCAGACGCAGGCGCTCGCTTATCTCGCCGAGCTGCAGGTTCGTGCCAGCGACCCCGAGGCCGCGGCGCGGACCCTGGACGCGCTCGGTGACCGCCCCCTCGCGCCCGAGATTGAGGAAGCGGTCGCCGACGTGCGGCCGCGCTCAGCCGCGCTTGACGTAGCGGCTGAACCGCGTGACCTCGTCGTACGAGTCGTGACCCGGCCCGACACGGGCGAGGATCGCGGCCTTGGCCTTCACTCGCGTGCCGGTCGTCTTCGACAGGCACGAGACCGGGACCGACAACGTGGTCTTCTTGCCGTTCCACGACGTCCTGATGCCCGTGCACGGCAGCACCGTGAACGTGCTCGGGTCGTCGCCGCGCTGCCACCCGAGGATCTTGTCGGTGACCTTGCCCTTGCGGTTGCGGACGATCGACACGACGTACTTCCAGCGGCCGCTGTCCCTGGTCTTGATGATCAGGTCGGTCGACGCGAGCTTCTTCTTGTTGCGGTGCGGGATCGTGAGCACGCCAGAGACGCGCGCGGGCCCGTTCTTCACGCGCAGCTGCGTGATGTCGGCGACGCGCGGCGCGTCACCGCGCGGGTCTTTGACCACCGCGGACGCGGCGTGGGCCGTGCCCGGGATCATGCCGACCGCGAGGACCGCTCCTGCGGTCACCGCGCCGATGCGTACGAGTCGTCTCGTCATGACGTACCCCCTTGTTCGTCAGTTCTCGGCTCCGTCCATGGCAGCACACGCGAGGGGTCACGGCGGCCCGTGTGTCGATGGCCAGGGTTGACTGGTTCAAGACTGCTTGTTTTGACTGATTCAAGAAAAGGCGCCAGACTGGGCGCATGGACCCCACGCCTGATGCCGAGCAGATGCTGCGTGCATCGTCGCTGCGCGTGACCCGCCCGCGGATCGCCGTGCTCGAAGCGGTGCACAGCCTCCCGCATGCCGACACCGACACGCTCATCGACGCCGTACGCCGCCTGTTGCCCAGCGTGTCGCACCAGGCGGTCTACGACTCGCTGCGCACGCTCACCGACCACGGCCTCGTCCGTCGCATCCAGCCGACCGGCCTGGTCGCCCGGTACGAGGCGCGTGTCGGCGACAACCACCACCACGTCGTGTGCCGCTCGTGCGCCGCGATCGCCGACGTGGACTGCGCCGTCGGTGCGGCTCCCTGCCTGCACGCGTCCGACGACCACGGCTTCGCCATCGACGAGGCCGAGGTCCTCTACTGGGGCGTCTGCCCCGCGTGCTCCGCACCCCAGACCTCGTGACGACCCGTACCAAGCCCTGACAGCCCTGGAAAGGAATCCATGTCTGAGAACCACGACGCCGTGATCGGTGAGGTCAACGAGGAGTCGCCCGCGGGCGGTTGCCCGGTGGCCCACGGCCAGACGACCCACCCGACCCAAGGTGGCAGCAGCAACCGCGGCTGGTGGCCGAACCAGCTCAACCTGAAGATCCTCGCCAAGAACCCCGCGGTCGCGAACCCGCTGGGCGACGACTTCGACTACGCCGGGGCGTTCAAGAGCCTCGACCTCACGGCCGTGAAGCAGGACATCGCCGAGATCCTGACGACCTCGCAGGACTTCTGGCCGGCCGACTTCGGGCACTACGGCCCGTTCATCGTCCGCATGGCGTGGCACAGCGCGGGCACGTACCGCGTGAGCGACGGCCGCGGTGGCGCCGGTGCCGGGCAGCAGCGGTTCGCGCCGCTCAACAGCTGGCCGGACAACGTCAACCTCGACAAGGCCCGCCGCCTGCTGTGGCCGGTCAAGAAGAAGTACGGCCAGAGCCTTTCGTGGGCCGACCTGATGATCCTCGCCGGCAACGTCGCGCTCGAGACCATGGGCTTCGAGACCTTCGGGTTCGCCGGCGGCCGCGAGGACGTGTGGGAGCCCGACGAGGACGTCTACTGGGGCCCGGAGACCGAGTGGCTCGGCGGCGACGCCGGAGGCGCGGAGCGCTACACCGGTGACCGCGACCTCGAGGATCCCCTCGCGGCCGTCCAGATGGGCCTCATCTACGTCAACCCCGAGGGCCCGGAGGGCAACCCCGACCCGCTGGCGTCGGCGCGCGACATCCGCGAGACCTTCGCCCGCATGGCGATGAACGATGAGGAGACCGTCGCGCTCATCGCCGGCGGCCACACGTTCGGCAAGACGCACGGCGCCGCCTCGGCGGACCTCGTCGGCCCCGAGCCCGAGGCCGCTCCGCTCGAGGAGCAGGGCCTCGGCTGGAAGCAGGGCTACGGCACCGGCAAGGGTGACGACGTCATCAGCTCCGGCCTCGAGGTCACCTGGACCTATCACCCGGTCCGCTGGGACAACGAGTTCTTCCACATCCTGTTCGCGTACGACTGGGAGCTCATGGAGTCGCCCGCCGGTGCGAAGCAGTGGCGTCCGAAGAACGGTGCGGGCTCGGACCTTGTGCCGCTCGCGCACGACCCGTCGAAGCACCGCGAGCCGCGAATGCTGACGTCGGACCTGGCGCTGCGCTTCGACCCGATCTACGAGGAGATCTCGCGCCGCTTCAAGGACGACCAGGCGGCCTTCGCCGACGCGTTCGCCCGCGCCTGGTTCAAGCTCACGCACCGCGACATGGGCCCGGTCGTGCGCTACCTCGGCCCCGAGGTCCCCAGCGAGCAGCTGCTCTGGCAGGACCCGCTGCCCGAGGCCTCGTACGAGGCGATCGACGCCACGGACGTCGCTGCGCTCAAGGACCAGATCAAGGCCTCCGGCCTGACGGTCTCGCAGCTGGTCACCACGGCGTGGGCCTCCGCGTCGTCGTTCCGCTCCAGCGACAAGCGCGGTGGCGCCAACGGTGCGCGCATCCGTCTCCAGCCGCAGGCCGGCTGGGAGGTCAACAACCCCGATGAGCTCGCGGGCGTGCTCCGTACGCTCGAGGGCGTCCAGGCGGCGTTCAACGAGGCGCAGTCCGGCAAGCAGGTCTCGCTGGCCGACGTCATCGTGCTCGCCGGCGGCGTCGGTGTGGAGCTGGCCGCCCAGGCCGCAGGCCACGACCTCTCGGTGCCGTTCACGCCGGGCCGCGTGGACGCGTCGCAGGAGGAGACCGACGTCGACTCCTTCGCGTACCTCGAGCCGAAGGCCGACGGGTTCCGCAACTACCTCGGCAAGGCCAGCCGCATCCCCGCCGAGTACCTGCTCGTCGACAAGGCGAACCTGCTCGGCATCAGCGCGCCGGAGATGACGGTGCTCGTCGGTGGCCTCCGTACGATCGGGGCCAACTACGACGGGTCGTCGCTCGGTATCCTCACCGCCAACCCGGGCACGCTGACGAACGACTTCTTCGTCAACCTGCTCGAGCTCGGCACCACGTGGACGCCGGACGAGTCCGGGCAGACCTTCACCGGCACGACGGCGACGGGCGAGACCTGGACGGGAAGCCGCGTCGACCTGCTCTTCGGGTCGAACTCGGAGCTGCGTGCGCTCGCCGAGGTCTACGCCAGCGATGACGCCAAGGCGAAGTTCGTGAGCGACTTCGTCGCTGCGTGGGTCAAGGTCATGGAGGCCGACCGCTTCGACCTCGCCTGACGCTCTGACTTTGCGTGGGGCCCCACGCAAAGTTCGTGCCCCACCGAACCTGTTCGGTGGGGCACGACGTCTTTGTTGGCCCCACCGAAGAGTGTGACCCGTCAGTGCGGGGGCGGGAGGCGTCGGTCGCGCCACTCGCGGCGCGCGTACGAGGCCAGCTGTGCGGTGGAACGGGCGTCGGCGAGCGCGCCGACCCCGCCGCCGAGGATCGGCACCTTGCGAAGGAACACGGTCGCGCCCTGCTTGCCGCTGACCCGGCCGAACAGCGCCGCCGTCACCTCGCGGGCGATCCGCTCGTCGAGCGCGGGGTCGTAGACCGGCGAGGTCGCGAGCCCCATCGGAGTCGAGGGCAGCCGGCCGTCCTTGATCGCCTTCGCGACCTCGTGCTTGCCGAGCAGCGTGGCCATCACCGCGTTGCGCACGCGCGGGTCATCGAGGTCGTAGCCGCGCAGATAGGCGATCGCGGCCACGAGGTGGCACTGGAGCAGCGCGAGCCCGGCGACGTTCGCGGGGATCGTCACGACCATCGACGCGACACCGCCGAGGTTGGTGAGGAAACCCTGCGCGCTGGCGTAGCGGACGTGGATCCCGACCGACTCGCTGATCGCGTCCTCGACGCGGCCTCCGGCCAGTGCGAGACGGGCGTCGCACGCGACCCGTACCGGCTTGAACGGCCCGACCCCGTCGATCGCGCGGTCGAGCAGCACGCGGACGTAGCCGGCCGTGACCTTCGGACCGGCGGACATCGCGACGCGCGGTGCAACGAACTTGGCGGTCGACTTGGCGATCCCCACGAGCACCTCCTCAGGCAGTAGGTCCCATCGTATGTGAGGCACCCACAGCGCTGACTAGAGTCGACCCGTGACGCCGCAACCCCTCGGACCGAACCGCTGGGAGTTCGACCAGGACTCGTGGCCGGACGACGACTTCGTCGGGGTCGGCGCCGACCTGGCCCCGGAAACCCTGATCGCGGCGTACGCGACCGGTCTCTTCCCGATGCCGGTCGAGCCCGGAGGGCCGATGGGGTGGTGGTCGCCCCTTCGGCGCGGCGTTTTGCAGCTGGATCGCCTGCGTGTGACGAGATCGTTGCGCAAGTCGACCAATCGCTTCACGACAACGATCGACACAGCCTTCGACGAGGTCGTCGAAGCGTGTGCAGACCCGGTGCGGGACGGGGCATGGATCGACGGTCAGATCGGTGTCGCGTACGGGCGTCTGCACGCCCTCGGATGGGCGCACTCGGTCGAGGTTCGCAACGCCGACGGGCTGCTCGTCGGCGGCCTGTACGGCGTCGCGATCGGCGGCCTTTTTGCAGGTGAGAGCATGTTTCACCGTGAGAGTGACGCCTCTAAGGCGGCGCTGGTGGCCCTCGTTGAGGTGCTGTCCGACGAGTACGCGTCGCAGCGCCTCGTGGACACCCAGTGGCAGACCCCGCACCTGGCCTCGCTGGGGGTCGCGGAGTGGCCCCGCGACGAGTATCTCGCTGCCCTCCCGAGGGTCCTCGACACACCGTTACCGGCCACGTGGCGCTGATTCGGACATGGGTGTGGGCTACTGTCGACACGCACCACACCGGCGTGGGCCGCTGGAAATCCAGGGATCTCGGGCATTTCTTCCTATGCTGGTGTGCGTCATAAGACAACTGACCACACGCACGTCGGAGGAATCCCGTGAACCGTACTGAACTCGTAGCTGCAGTCGCCGAGACTGCCGGCACCACCAAGGCCGACGCCGATGCGGTCCTCAGCGCTTTCGGTGACACGCTCATCGCCGCCGCCGGCAAGGGCGAGAAGGTCCAGATCCCGGGCCTGCTGACCGTGGAGCGTGTCGAGCGCGCCGCGCGCACCGGCCGCAACCCCGCGACCGGCGAGACCCTCGAGATCCCCGCCGGTTACGGCGTCAAGGTCACCGCGGGCAGCAAGCTCAAGGCCGCCGTCAAGTAAGACGCACCACGAAGGGACCCCGGGTACGCGCCAGCGTCCCGGGGTCCCTCGCGTTTTGCCCCTCCTCCCCGTCCCGTCCGCGATTTGGGCACTTCGCCACCGAACGCCGGCGCGACAACGGTGGGGAACTGCCCAAATCGCGGACCAGGCGGCACACTGGGGGCGTGCCCGAGCTGCCCGAGGTCGCCGCACTCGCCGACGACCTGTCCCGCCGCCTGGGGGTCACCGAGGGTGAGCCCCGCGCGATCGCCGCCGCATACCCGGCCGCGATCAGTGCCCTCAAGACGTACGACCCTCCGGTCAGCGCGCTCTCCGGACTCCTGGTCGACGGCGTCACGCGCCACGGCAAGTTCCTCGACATCGACGCCGGTGGGCTGCACCTGATCATCCACCTGGCGCGCGCCGGCTGGCTGCGCTGGAAGGACGAGCAGCCCAAGGCGCCACCACGCCCCGGCGGTGGCAAGAACCCGCTCGCGTTCCGGGTTGTGCTCGACGACGGCTCGGGCTTCGACCTGACCGAGGCCGGCACCAAGAAGGGGCTCGCGGTCTACCTCGTACGCGATCCTGCCGAGGTCCCCGGGATCGCGAGGCTCGGCCCGGAGCCGCTCGACGGGGCGTTCACGCGCGATGCGCTGCGTGACATCCTCACCGCGGCCGGGCGGGCGCAGATCAAGGGCGTCCTGCGCGACCAGTCGCAGATCGCGGGCATCGGCAACGCCTACTCCGACGAGATCCTCCACGTCGCGAAGATGTCGCCGTTCAAGCCGGCGAACACCATCGCGGGGTCCGAGGAGGACCTGACGATCCTGTACGAGGCCATCGGCAGCACGCTGCGCGACGCGATCGCGCGTTCTGACGGGCTTGCCGCGTCCGAGCTCAAGAGGGAGAAGAAGTCCGGCATGAGGGTGCATGCGCGGACCGGCGAGACGTGCGAGGTCTGCGGCGACACGATCCGTGAGGTGTCGTTCGCGGACTCGTCCCTGCAGTACTGCCCGACCTGCCAGACCGGAGGCAAACCCCTCGCCGACCGGCGGATGTCGAAGCTGCTGCGGTAGGACGGAACGTCAGACCAGTGGGCGCCCGGCCTGGTGCCACGCGACGACGCCGCCCGCCAGGTTGACCGCGTCGACGCCACGCTCCTTCAGGAACGCGGTGGCGCGGGCCGAACGGCCCCCGACGTGGCAGTACACCAGCACCTGGCCGCCAGTCGGCACCTCGTCGGCACGGGCCGCGAGCTCGCCGAGCGGGATGTGCACCGCGCCCTCGATGTGTCCGGCGGCCCACTCGTCGTCCTCGCGCACGTCGAGCACGACCAGGTCGGCGGGCACAGGGTCGGGCACGCCGGCGACCTCGACGGTGGGGATGGTGGTCTCGTCCATGTCGGACATCCTCCCAGGCGATGGCAAGGCCGTACCGGGGTCGAGGCTCGAGAAGCCCCTGGTTGGCTAGGCTTGGCTCGCCGGTCGCACGCTTGCTCGCCGGTCCGAGGAGGGACACCACCATGTCGCAAGGCCCGCAGGACCCGTACGGTCGCCCGTACGGGGGAGCTTCCGGTCAGCCCTCTGGCGAACCCGGCTGGGGCGGCCCTCAGCCGGGCGTCCCGCAGCCCGCCTCGCCGCAGCCGCACTGGTCGACGCCGCACGCACCTCCCACCTCCAGCGGCCGTGACGTGGAGCAGCCGTCGCCGTGGGGCACGGTGGCACTGATCGGTCTCGTGATCGGCGCACTGGTGTCGCTCGGCTACGCCGTGTACGCGCTCACCGCGCGGCGCGGCATCTTCGCCGATCTTGCCGACGACCCGTCCAGCGTGAGCCGCAGCGTCGCCGAGGACAGCGACTCGCTCAACTCCGTCCTCGTGGTCGGCACGGTTGTCGTGCTCGTGATCGCGGTCCTGCTGTGGATCCTCGCGATCCTCAACGGCCGTGGCCGGGTCGCGCTCGGCTGGGCCGGGCTCGGGCTGACGGCGGTCGGTGTTGCCGTCGCTGTCGCCGGAGCCGTCATGACCAGCGGCGTCGAGGACGCGGAGGACGTCGACAGCGCCGTCACCGGCTATCTGCTGGTCGGAGGCGGGATGGTCGTCGTCGCCCTCGGCTTCGTCCTCGGGGTCCTCGCGCTGCTTGCCACCCGCGGCAGCGGGACGTCCACGCAGGCACGCCCCGAGCCGAGCGCGTCGTACGGGCAGTCACAGCCGCAGCAGCAGCAGTACGGCCAGCCCGAGCCGACGCAGCAGTTCCCTCGTCCCTCGTACGGTCAGCCCAGCCCGCCGCCTCAGCAGCCGCCGCACGGGCAGCCGCAGCCGCCTTATGGTCAGCCGCCGCACGGGCAGCCGCAGCCGCCTTATGGTCAGCCGCCGCAGCAGCCCCAGCAGCCCCCGTACGGGCAGCCGCCGCAGCGCCCCGGCCAGCCGTACGGGCCGCAGCCCGGCCAGCCGCCGTACCCGCCGCAGGGCCCGTCCGAGCGTCAGTGACCACACGGTCACCCTCACCGAACTCAGGAGAAGAAGTATGGGCAAGCGTTCCCGCCGTCGGGTGAAGCCGGAGAAGGTCGAGCGGATGCCGTTCCGCGCCCGGACGTTCGAAGGCATCCCGGGCGAGTGCGACCTGGTGGCACTGCGCGAGTTCGTGCCGGCCGCGACCGCATCCCTCGGGCTGCGCGAGGGCTTGGCCGCCGACGGGTCGGTCCGGTTCATCACGCTGCTGCCGTCGGCGTCGGCCGGCCTGGTGCGCCCCGACGGCGAGATCTGGGTCGGGCTGCAGGTGACGCACAACTTCGGTGACGTGAGCCGTGACCTGGCCGCGGTGATCCTGCAGGGTCTCGAGACCGAGCCCGGCACCGAGATCGTCCTCGCCGACCCGGGTGTCGGTGAGCGTCTCCAGGACATCGTCGACACGGACTCCGACCTCGAGGTCGACGTGCAGGAGGGGTTCGACTTCTGGACCGCCGGCATCGACGACCCGACGGGTGACGTCGCGGCCGCGATCGAGCAGGCCAACGAGATCGTCTCGCCGACCGTCCGGCTCGAGGAGGTCGACGCGGCGTACTGGACGCAGCTCGGCGAGCGCCAGTTCCTCCGCTGGGTGATGCCGTACGACGAGGACGAGCTGCTCACCGCGCTGGCACGGCTGCGTGCAGCCGGTGACGACCGGCTCGGCGAGCACGTCCGCCTGATCGGGTCGTTCCGCGCGCACGGCCTCCTCGTCCCCGTGTGGGAGATGCACGAGCCGACGCCTGCAGCCGCACTGGAGGGCCCTTCAGTGGCTTTTGAAGGTCGACTCAAGGAAGCCCTGGCCGATTCGACGCCTCTCACCACCGAGCAGCGGGGTGCGCGCAACGGTCTCGCGAACCGCCAGATCACGGTTCGGTAGACCAAAACACCACAAAATTCGTCAGCGTGATCCAGGTCACGAAGTCGCCACTTGTACGACTGTTCAGGATGCCTTAAAGTCGTCTTCAGGCCCCGGTCGTTGCTGTATCCCCCGTCAGCAGCGGCTGGGGTTTCCAATTCCCTGGAAATCCACAGGTGCCCGGGAGGGCTCGCCACTGCGCGTGCTAGCGTCGTCGACGTGATGAGCGGACGATTTTATGGGCGCGACGTGCTGGTGCAGCCAGCGGTCGGCGCCTCATAGACCGACTCGCTCAGCAAAGCCAGCACAGGCACGGACCACACGGTCCGTGCCTTTCGTCATTCGTGGCGGTGCCGGCTCAGGATCAGGCGCCGCCGAGAGGAAGCACCTGATGTCTGTGAAGCACCCGGCCCCGAGCACCGCCGCGGCCCCCGGTCGTACGACGAGCAACCTGCGGGTCCGCAGCCTCGATCCCCTCGAGCCGCCGCGTGACGTCGTGGCGTCCCGTCCGCTCGGCGACGCCGCAGCCGGACTCGTGGCGCGCTCGCGTGATGCCGCCGCGTCGATCATGGCCGGACACGACGACCGGCTCCTGGTCCTCGTTGGGCCGTGCTCGATCCACGACCCCAGCGCCGCGCTCGACTACGCCCACCGGCTCGCTCCGCTGCGCGAGGCCTACGCCGACGAGCTCGAGATCGTCATGCGGGTCTACTTCGAGAAGCCGCGCACGACCGTCGGCTGGAAGGGACTGATCAACGACCCCGGCATGGACGAGTCGTACGACGTACGCCGCGGCCTCCGGTTGGCCCGCTCCGTCCTGCTCGACGTGCTCGCGACCGGCCTGCCGGCGGGCACCGAGCTCCTGGAGCCGACGAGCCCGCAGTACCTCGCCGACGCGGTCTCGTGGGGCGCGATCGGGGCTCGTACGCCGGAGAGCCAGGTGCACCGCCAGCTCGTGTCGGGCCTGTCGATGCCGGTGGGGTTCAAGAACGCGACCGACGGCTCCGTCCAGGCGGCGATCGACGGGTGCGGCGCAGCAGCCGCCGAGCAGACGTTCTTCGGGATCGACGACGAGGGGCGTGCGTGCGCGGTCTCGACGAGCGGCAACCCCGACTGCCACGTGATCTTGCGGGGCGGGCACTCCGGGCCAAACTACGGCGCCGACTCGCGGCGGGCCGCGCTGGCGCTGCTCGCCGCCGTGGGGATGCCGCAGCGCCTCGTCGTCGACGCGAGCCACGGCAACTCCGGCAAGGACCACGTCCGCCAGGCCGCCGTGGTGCGCGAGATCGCCCACGACGTCGCGGCCGGCGACCGCGGGATCGGTGGCGTCATGCTGGAGAGCTTCCTCGTACCGGGCAAGCAGGCGCCGGCGCCGGACGGTCTCACGTACGGACAGAGCGTGACCGACGCGTGCATCGGGTGGGACGTCACCGCGGACCTGCTCGAGGAGCTGGCGACGGCGTCGGCGGCCCGACGGGTTTCGACGGGCTCAACCAGCGGGGTGCGGGTTTCGACGGGCTCAGCCAGCGGCGGGGAGGGCGCCTAGGCTGACGACCTACCCCCGGGTAGGGTTCTAAGCGGCCGCTTACCTAGAGAGTGGCCGCCACCACGTACGCCATCAGGGAGCGAACATGAGGCTCGCGCTGTCAGCGGAGGACGCGCAGCTCCAGCAGGAGCTGCGGGAGTTCTTCACCACCAAGGTTCCTCAGGAGATCCGCGACGCCGTCCGTCACGGCGAGGAGCTCACCAAGGAGCAGATCGTCGAGACCCAGCGGGTGCTCAACGCCGGCGGTTACGCCGTGCCGAACTGGCCCGTCGAGTGGGGCGGCAGGGGCTGGACGCCGTTGCAGCGCCACATCTGGCTCGACGAGATGCAGACCGCGGGGGTGCCCTCGCCGCTGCCGTTCAACGCGAGCATGGTCGGCCCGGTGATCGCGACATTCGGCTCGCAGGAGCAGAAGGAGCGCTTCCTTCCGGCGACGGCCAACCTCGACATCTGGTGGTGCCAGGGGTTCTCCGAGCCCGATGCCGGCTCCGACCTTGCGTCGCTGCGGACGACGGCGGTGCGCGACGGCGACGAGTGGGTCGTCAACGGCCAGAAGACGTGGACGACCCTCGGCCAGTACGCCGACTGGATCTTCTGCCTGGTCCGCACCAACCCCGACGCCCCCAAGAAGCAGCAGGGCATCTCGTTCGTGCTGTTCGAGATGTCGACCCCAGGCGTGACGGTGCGCCCGATCAAGCTGATCGACGGCGGGTACGAGGTCAACGAGGTCTTCTTCGACAACGTGCGCGTCCCGGCCGACCAGCTCGTCGGCGAGGAGAACCGCGGGTGGGACTACGCGAAGTTCCTCCTCGGCAACGAGCGAGACGGCATCGGCGCGACCGGCAGCACCAAGCTGCGCCTGCAGGTGCTCAAGGAGCACGCGTCGGCGCCGCTGGCCGATGGCAGCCGCCCGATCGACGACCCGGCGGTCGCGACCCGCTTCGCGTCGCTCGAGAACCAGCTGCTCTCGCTGGAGCTGACCGCGCTGCGGGTCGCCGCGGCCTCGAAGCACGGCAAGCCCGACCCGGTCTCGTCGATCCTCAAGCTGACCGGCTCCCAGCTGCAGCAGGCGGTCTCCGAGCTCGCGGTCGACGTCGCCGGCGCGGACGTCCTCGCGGCGGGTGCCGGTGACGACTCCGACGTGCCGGCATGGGCGGGCGACTCGGTCCCGACCTACCTGAACCTCCGCAAGGTGTCGATCTACGGCGGGTCCAACGAGGTCCAGCGCCAGATCATCGCCGGCACGATCCTGGGACTGTGAGGGACTGACATGGATTTCACGTACGACACCGAGCAGCTCGCGCTGCGTGACGCGGTCCGAGGCATCCTCGGCGAGTCGGTCGGCAACCGCGAGAAGATCACTGCCACCGAGCCTGGCTGGGACCGCGAGGTCTGGGGCAAGCTCGCCGAGATGGGTCTGCTGGGCCTGCCGTTCGACGAGGCGTACGACGGTGCCGGTGCGACTGCGGTCGAGGTCGGGATCGTCGCCCAGGAGATCGGGCGCGTGCTCGCTCCGGAGCCGTTCATCGACGTCGTCGTCGGTGCCGGCCAGCTGATCGCCGATGCGGGGTCGGAGGAGCAGAAGCGCGAGCTGCTGCCCAAGGTCGCCGCCGGCGAGCTGATCGCCGTCGTCGCGCACACCGAGCCGCGTGCCCCGCACGGCACGGCCGCGTACGGGGTGACCGCGACGTCGAACGGTGACGGCTGGACCCTCGACGGAGTCAAGGAGCCGGTACGCCACGGTGGCGCCGCGGACGTCCTGATCGTGAGCGCGAAGGACGGCGACGCGACCCGCCTGTTCGTCGTGGACGCGACCGCCACAGGCGTCTCCCGTACGACGTATTCGACGCCCGATGACTCGTACGCGGCCCGCATCGTGCTCTCGGGTGCCGCGGCGACTCCGCTCGGCGACGCCGGCGAGGAGGCGCTCGCGTCGGCGTTCGTGCGGCTGCAGACCGCGTACGGCGCCGAGGCGATCGGCGCGATGGAGGTCTCGGTCGAGACCACCGTCGGCTACCTCAAGACGCGCAAGCAGTTCGGGGTCACGCTGTCGAAGTTCCAGGCGCTGACCTTCCGTGCGGCCGACATGTACACCTCGCTCGAGCTCGCCCGCTCGATCTCGACGTGGGCGACGATGTCGCTGGCCGAGAGCGGACCTGACGCGCTCGTCGGCTCGCGGCTGCAGGCCGAGCTCGGTCGTACGGGGCGCCACATCAGCCAGGAGTCGATCCAGCTGCACGGTGGCATCGGTGTGACGGCGGAGTACTCGATCGGCCACTACGCCGCACGTCTGACGGTCCTCGACCGCACCCTCGGCAACGAGGCGTACCACCTCGCGCGGATCACCGACGGCGTCGCCGACCGCGGCATCGTCGAGCTGCTGCACTGACGCAGACCCCCCGGTGAGCCACGTCCGCCACCGGTGAGCCACGACGACAACCGTCGCTCACCACCGGCAGACGTGGCTCACCGCTACTGTTCCGCCATGACGCGACTTCGTACGGCGTGGGCGGCCGCGCCGCTCGCGCTGCTGATGGCGTGCGGTGCCGGCGCCGACGACGGGGCGGCGCGTGCGTGCACGATGATCGCGTCGTCGGCCGGGATCGCCGTCGTGGTCGAGCCCCCGCTCGCGGCTGGGGCCGTCGCCGTCCGGGCCCGCGTCTGCTGGGTCGGCGAATGCGTCGACGCGGAGTCACCGCTCACCCCGGGCCAGACTGCGGTCGACGAGGGGTGTGACGGCGACGACCCCGACTCCGTGTGCAGCGCGGTCATGACCTCGGACGGGACGATGCAGGGCTTCGTCGAGGCGCCGGCGCTCCCCGCCGAGGAGGTCGAGGTGACCGCCGTCGTCACGAGGGCCAACGGCAGCGAAGCCCACCGCGCCGCTACGCGTGTGACCGCCGAGCCCACGTACCCCAACGGCAAGCACTGCGACCCCGGCGGCAACCAGGCGCGCGTCACGCTCCCCTGACCGCTGTCCAGAAAAAGTCCGTGACCGTGTCGAAAAACCTGCGTCTCGTTCGGCGTAGGGGTGAGGAACCGCTTCGGCACTAGGGTCGAAACGGTCTCATCCGACAAGGAGAACGTCATGCGAGTCATGGTCATGGTCCAGTCCACGCCGGCGTGGGAGGCGGAGGGGCAGATGCCCACCACCGAGATGCTCGAGGCGATGGGCACGTACAACGAGGAGCTCGTCAAGGCCGGCATCATGCTGGACGGCGACGGGCTGAAGAACAGCAGTGACGGCGCTCGCGTCGTCTTCGGCAACGGCGAGACCCGCGTCGTCGACGGGCCGTTCACCGAGAGCAAGGAGCTGCTCGCCGGCTACTGGATCTGGGAGGTCAAGTCCTTCGAGGAGGCCGTTGAGTGGGCAAAGCGGTGCCCGCACGATCCGTCCGAGCCGAGCCAGCTCGAGCTGCGCCCCCTCCACGAGGCAGCAGACTTCGGCGACGAGTACACCCCGGAGCTGCGCGAGCAGGACGACCACCTGCGCGAGCAGATCCAGCAGCAGCACGGGTCCTGACGCGGCCCAGGTGACGGGAAGCGCACGGATGCCCGACGTACGGCGCACGATCGACGCGATCTGGCGGATCGAGTCGGCGCGCGTCGTCGCCGGGCTCGTCCGCGTCGTGAACGACGTGGGCTATGCCGAGGACCTCGCGCAGGACGCGCTGGTCATCGCGCTCGAGAAGTGGCCGCGTGACGGTGTTCCCGACAACCCGGCGGCCTGGCTGACGAAGGTCGCACGCAACCTCGCGGTCGACAAGGTGCGTCGCGAGCAGAAGGGCCGGGAGAAGTACGCGGTGCTCGCCCCCGAGCTCGACGAGCAGCGCCGCGCCGCGACGCCGGACCCTGAGGCAGTCGTCGAGGACCCGGTCGGCGACGACGTGCTACGTCTCGTCTTCGTCGCGTGCCACCCCGTGCTCGCGCGGGACGCGCAGGTCGCGCTCACGCTGCGGATGCTCGGCGGTCTCTCGACCGACGAGATCGCGCGCGCGTTCCTCGCGCCGTCGGCGACGGTTGGTCAGCGGATCTCGCGGGCCAAGAAGACGCTCTCCGAGGCGCACGTGCCGTTCGAGGTGCCGTCCGCGCGAGAACTTCCGCAGCGGCTCGAGGCGGTGCTGGAAGTGGTCTACCTGATCTTCAACGAGGGCTATTCGGCCAGCTCCGGCGACCGGCTGATCCGCGACGAGCTGTGCGGCGAGGCGATGCGGCTGGGGCGCATCCTGACCGCGCTGCTGCCGCGCGAGCCAGAGCCGTACGGGCTGGTCGCGCTGATGGAGATCCAGGCGTCGCGCTTCGCCGCTCGTACCGACCGGCACGGTGAGCCGGTCCTGCTCGACGACCAGGACCGTTCGCGGTGGAACCGCACGCTGATCCGGCACGGGCTCGGCGCGCTCGACCGGGCGGTCGCGCTCGGCCGCCCGCTCGGGCCGTACACGCTCCAAGCCGCCATCGCCGCGTGCCATGCGCGCGCCGCGACGCCAGCGGACACGGACTGGGAGCGGATCGTCGCCCTGTACGACGGTCTCGCCGCGCTCAATCCGTCGCCCGTGGTCGAGCTCAACCGCGCGGTCGCGGTCAGTCGGGCGTACGGGGCCTCCGAAGGGTTGACGGTCCTCGAACCGTTGCGGCAGGACCCGCGGCTGCGCTCCTACCACCTGCTCCCGAGTGTCCGCGCCGACCTTCTCGTGCGGCTGGGGAGGGACGGCGAGGCCGCTGCGGAGTTCGAGGCGGCGGCCGCGCTGGCCGGCAACGCGCACGACCGCCGCGCGCTGCTCGAGCTGGCAGCTGCCGCGCAGGAGCGGGCCGGGCGTTGACCCCAGCGGCGGCGGAGGACGGCGTCGACGGAGGGGACGACCGCAGCCCCGTACGGTGGCGTCGTGGACGACCTCGAGATCTTGCCGGTGGACGTGTCCGACGAGGACGTCGCGCGCGAGGTGCTTGCCGTGCAGAGGGCGGCGTACGCGATCGAGGCGGAGCTGATCGGGTTCACCGAGCTGCCGATGCTGCACGAGACGCTCGACGAGCTGCGCGCAAGCAAGGAGTCATTCCTCGGCGCGTACGAAGGCGGCCGGCTGGTCGGCGCCGTCTCGTGGGACGTGCTCGAGGACGGGACCGTCGACGTGTTCCGACTCGTCGTCGCCCCGACCGCTCATCGCCGCGGCGTCGCGTCGTTCCTGCTCGAGACGCTGGCCGCGTGGGAGCCCACGCGCCGCACGATCGTGTCGACCGGCAGCGCGAACGCGCCCGCGCTGGCGCTGTACGCGCAGCACGGCTTCGTACGGGTCGCCGAACGCGAGGTGGCGCCGGGAGTCTGGCTCACTGATCTTGAGCGCTGCGCGATAGTTTGAGGTATGACCACCAAGGAGATCGACTTCGACGGCGGGATCCTCGTCGGCCACGACGGATCCGACTTCTCCGACCAGGCGGTGCGTTGGGCGCTCGAATACGGCAACCTGACCGGCCAGCCCGTGACAGTGACCCGCGCCTGGGTCCTCACGACCGCGCCGCGCCCGAAGACGTGGGAGCCCGGCTACATGCCGCCCCTCGAGGACTTCGCCGGCGCCGTGGTCGAGCGGCTCGACGAGGACATCGCGCCGTTGGTCGCCGACTACCCGAGCGTCGAGGTCCGCACCTGCGCCGTGCACGGCAAGCCCGCTCCGCGGCTCATCGAGGCGTCCGACAAGGCGTCGACGGTGGTCGTCGGACGCCGCGGTCTCGGCGGTTTCAAGGGGCTCGTGCTCGGCTCGGTCAGCGAGCAGGTCGTCCGCCACGCACAGGCGACGGTCATCGTGGTCCACCCCGAGAGCGTCGACGCGTCGCCGGCCGCCCGCAACGTCTTGGACTCCAGCCTCTCCGACGACGCCTGACCATGTGGGTCGGCACGATCGAGTTCGACCTGCTGCTCGGTGACGTCCACACGCTGAAGGAGAAGCGCGCGTTCGTACGCCCGCTGGTCGCTGACCTGCGCCGTACGTTCGAGGTCGCGGTCGCCGAGACCGGTGAGCAGGACCTCTATCGGCGCGCGGCGATCGGTGTCGCGGTCGTGGCCGGCGAGAACGGTCACGTCATCGAGGTGCTCGATCGGGTCGAGCAGTTCGTCGCGGGCCGGCCCGAGGTGGAGCTGTTGTCGGCGCACCGCGCGTTCTTCAACACCGACGACTGAGGTCTTGCGTCCGCTGCCGGTCGCAGCGTACGGTCCTGGTTACTCACTTTGTTGACTACTCAGGAGATGGTGGTCGTGGCGAACACCGCAGAGGGCTTCCGTGCCGCTGTCGAGGCTCGCGATGTCGACGCGTTCGACGGCGTGCTGGCGAGCGACGTGACATTCCACAGCCCGGTGAAGTTCTCGCCGTTCCAGGGACGCGACCTCGTCAAGCAGGTCCTGTCGCTCGTGATGGTCGTCTTCGAGGACTTCCGCTACGTCGGCGAGCTCGACGGTTCGGGGTCGCTGGCCGATGAGGGAGACGAGGTGCCGGCGGAGATCCTCGTGTTCCGCGCGACGGTCGACGGCAAGGCCGTGCACGGCATCGACATGCTGCACCTCGACGAGGACGGGCTCGTCGACGAGCTCACGGTGATGCTCCGCCCGCTCTCGGCCGTCCAGGCGATGCGCGACGCGATGAACCGCGCGATGGTCGAGGCCGGCCTCGCGCCGGCGTCCCTCCTCGGCTGACCGCTCGCGGGTCACTCCGGCGCCGCGTCCGGTCGGGCCCCACCGCAAACGGCAGGCCCCACCGGATGCTTCCGGTGGGGCCTCGACTTTCCGTTGGGCCCAACGGAAAGTGAACGGGCCGGCTTGACCTTCACATTGACGTCAAGGCCTAGCCCGAGGATATGAGTGCAGAACACACCAGCAACCCGGGCTCCAGATCACCCTGTTCGAAAAGCTGATGTCGCTGGAGGAGCGGCAGGGGCTGGACGGCTTCGGGACGGACGCGGAGCGGCGCGATGGCTGACCGTACGGCGATCCCTCAGGCGACCTCGCGGACGCGGGGGCGCCCTCGCCCGCGCTTCGACGCGACGGGCGCCCCCTTCGCGAACACCTCGCCGCCCCATACGCCCCACGGTTCGCGCCGCTCGATCGCGGCGGTGAGGCAGAGGTCGCGGATAGGGCACTGCAGGCACAGCGCCTTCGCCCGCTCCACGTCGTCGGTGTGCTCGGCGAACCACAGGTCGGGGCCGAGGACGCGGCAGGGGACGTCCGGTGCGTCGAGCGCGGCGCGGGCGGCAGCCGTCATCGGACGAGCTCCTTCACGCGTGCGTGGATGCCGGCGGCGTCGAGGCCGTGCGCGGCGGCGTGGTCCTTCGGCGAGCCGTACCGACGCAGCTCGGCGTCGCGCGGCACGCCCACGTACGCCACCCGGCTGGGGCGGTCGGCAAGCGCGGCGGAGACGGCGGCAGCGCTGGTGCCCTCGAGGTACGGCTCGACGACGGCGACGACTGGCGCCGGGCCGGCGAGGGTCCGCAGGCCCCGTGCGTCGAAGGGGTGCGGCGTCGCCGTGTACGCGACGCGGACCGGCAGGTCATGGGTCGCTTCGACGACCGTGTCGAGCATCGGGCCGACGGCGACGACGAGCGGGCGGGTGTGCGCGCCACCCCGTACGAGGTGGAGCAGGCCGTCGGCCGGATAGGCCTGCGCGTTCTGCTGCGTCGACATGCGGACGTACACGCGGTCCTCGGTCCGTGCGGCGCGCCGCAGCATCCGCACCAGCTCGTCCGCGTGCCCAGGGACGTGGACGGTCCAGCCGGGCAACGCCGACAGGAGGGCGACGTCGGCCGGCGCCTGGTGGGTACGGCCGGCGGTGCTCGCGTCGTACGAGGCGCCGGTGCTGACGAGGACGGCGCCGACGTCCTGGTGCCCGAGGTCGAGCTTGACCTGTTCGTACGCGCGCTCGACGAGGAACGGCGCGTACGTGTGGACGATCGGCCGGATGCCGGTCAGGGCGAGCCCGCCCGCGACTCCGACCATCGCCTGCTCGCGGATGCCGACGTCGATCACGCGCTCGGGGTGCCGTGCGGAGGCGTCGCCGAGCATGCTTGCGCCGATGACCGCCAGCACCACCGCCGTACGGGGCTCGTCGTCGAGGAGCGGCCCGAGCTCGGCATAGAACCGTTCGCGCATCGTGGGGCGGATCATGCGGCGGCCTCCTCGGCGACGGTGCGGGCGACGACGACGGTCGGCCGTTCGGGGTCGGTGCGGCCGAGGGCGGTACGGAGGGCGGCGTGGTCGTGCCCGTCCACGTCGGCGGTGACCCAGCCCTCGACCGCGAAGCGTGCGCCGATCCCGCCGGGCCAGCCGTGGTTGTCGGAGCGGTTGTCGACGACGACGCACGTGAGGCGGTCGAGGCCGAAGCGTCCCGCGATCGCGATCGCCTCGGCATTGCTCCCCTCGTCAAGCTCGGCGTCACCGACGAGGACGACGACGCGGGCCGTGCTGCCTCGGAGTCGCAGCCCGAGCGCCGTGCCGACCGCGAGCGGGAAGCCATGGCCGAGCGAGCCGCTGCCGATCTCGATACCCGGCACGAGAGTGCGGTCCGGGTGGTGGCCGAGGCGTGAGTCCCAGCCGGCCACGTCGTCGAGCCAGGTGGCCGGGAAGAAGCCCATGGCCGCCAGGACGGCGTACGTCGAGGCCGGGCCGTGGCCCTTCGAGAGGAGGAAGCGGTCGCGGTCCGGGTCGTCGATGCGGTCCGGCGCCACGTCGAGCACCTGGTCGTACAGGACCCAGACGACATCGAGGGTCGAGTGTGCGCTGGGGTCGTGCTTCTCGTCCCCGGTGACGCGAGAGAGCAGGTCGAAGACGGGTGGCGGGACGGTCGTCGTACTCATGCAGGTATCGTGCAAGTTCAAGTGCACTTGAGATCAAGCCCGGCCATGAAACCCCCCGAGGAGGCACGGTGACCCCCGAGCCGCACCTGACGATCGGCGAGCTCTCGCAACGCAGCGGTGTCGCGGCGTCGGGGCTGCGCTACTACGAGTCGCTCGGGCTGATCGCGTCCGAGCGCACGACCGGCAACCAGCGGCGATACGTCCGCAGCATGCTGCGGCGGGTCGCCTTCGTCCGTACGGCCTCGCGCGTCGGGCTGACGCTCGACGAGATCAGGGATGCCCTCGCGACCCTGCCCGAGGGACGTACGCCGACTAAGAAGGACTGGACCCGGCTCTCGCGTGCGTGGCGGCCCCGGCTCGACGCGCGGATCGCCGAGCTTGAACGGCTGCGCGACGACCTTGACGGGTGCATCGGATGCGGGTGCCTGTCGCTGCAGCGGTGCGCGCTGTCGAACCCGGGCGACCGCGCCGCGCGGCTCGGTCCGGGGGCGCGCTACCTCGACGGCGACACGGTGGCGGATGCGATGAAGGCGTGAGGCACACTCCCCCGAAGGTCCCGCGCCCGACCCGGCCGCCGGTCGCGGTGAGCCCTACGTTGGGCGTGGAGCCGGCGGCTGCCGACGCGACCGCGCTGTGGCGCCGCGCGCCCGCGATGCCGTACGTGGAGCCTGCCGACGATCCTGCGTCGGCGATCGTGACCTTCTTGTGGGACGACCCGGACGCTGAGGACGTGCTGCTGTTCGTCAACCGGATCACCGACGAGACCCATCTCGCCGACAGCCTGATGCGCCGCGTGCCGGGGACGACCCTCTGGACGTTGTCGTACCGGGTCAGCCGCGGGTGGCGTGCCTCGTACGGGTTCGTGGTGCGACGCGCGGGCGAGCGGGCGCCCTGGGTCGCCGAGGATGACCAGGTCGCGATCCGGACGGCGCTCGACCGCGCGCTGCCCGATCCGCGCAACGGCGACACGTGTCTCAATCGGGGTGGGGTGGCGCACTCGGTCGTGGCGCTCGATGCCGCGCCCGCGCAGCGGTGGCTCGCACGGCGTCCGGGCGTCGACCGTGGCATGTGCGAGACCGTCGACGGCCCGGACGGTCGTACGGTGTGGGTCCACCGGACGCCCGGGTGTGCCGCGGGCGGGCCGGCCCTCGTCGTGCTCGACGGCGAAGTGTGGACGTCCTCGCAGGACCTGCCGACCACGCTCGACAACCTGGTTGCAGAGGGCGAGATCCCGCCGGTGACCGCGTTCTTCGTCGACTCCGGCGGTGTGGACGCGCGGTGGCGCGAGATGGGCGGCGATGGCGGCGCCGAGCGGTGGATCGTCGACGCGCTCGTGCCGTGGATGCGGCGGGGGTACGGCGTCGGTCAGCGCCCGGAGGACGTCGTCGTGATCGGGCAGAGCCTCGGCGCGCTGACCGCCCTGCGGGTCGCCCTGGCGCGGCCTGACATCGTCGGTGGAGCGGTGGCGTCATCGGCGTCGCTGTGGCAGGACGACCTCGCGGACCGAGTGGCCGCGCTGCCGTCCGGTGGCTCACCCCGCGGCTCACCCGCGATCGCGCTCGAGGTCGGCCTGCAGGAATGGGTGCTGCTCGAGCCGCACCGCCGGCTCGCCGGAGCGCTGCGTGAGGCCGGGGTGGGACTGTCGTACGCCGAGTACGACGGCGGGCACGACTACGCCTGCTGGCGCGGCGGCGTCGCGGACGGCCTGCGGGCCGTGCTCGGTGGGCGCTAGGCGAACGGCAACCCGGCGTAGTTCTCCGCGAGCCCCGTCGCGCCCGCCTCCGACGACGTCACCCACCGCAGCTGCGAGAGCTGGAGCTGCTCCTCGAACGGGTCGCCGTTGCGGTGCAGCATCGTCGTCATCCACCACGAGAAGTGCGTGCAGCGCCACACGCGGCGCAGCGCCGTGTCGGAGTACGCGTCGGCGAGGCGCGCGTCGTTCTTGCGGACCAGGTCGGTAAGTGCCGGAGCGAGCAGCGCGACGTCGGCGATCGCGAGGTTGAGCCCCTTCGCGCCGGTCGGCGGGACGATGTGCGCGGCGTCGCCGGCGAGGAACAGCCGCCCGTACTGCATCGGCGCGTGCACGTACGACCGCATCGGCAGCACGCTCTTGTCCGTGATCGGACCGGCGGTGAGCTCCCAGCCGTCCTGGCCGTGCCCGAGCCGCGTCGCGAGCTCGTCCCAGATCCGGTCGTCGGACCACGACGCGGGATCCGTGCCGGGCTCGACCTGGAGATAGAGGCGGCTCACCGTCTCCGAGCGCATCGAGTGCAGCGCGAAGCCGTTCGGGTGCCACGCGTAGATGAGCTCGTCGGTCGACGGCGCGACGTCGGCGAGGATGCCGAACCATGCGTACGGATAGGTCTTCTCCCACGTCGTCCCGCCGGGGATCGCGCCGCGGCTCGGACCGAACGAGCCGTCGCAGCCGGCGATCGCGACCGCGTCGAGCCGTCGCGGCGTGCCGTCGGCGTCGGTGAACGTCACGTACGGGCGATCGGTGTCGACGTCGTGCAGCGCGGTGTCGGAGATCGAGTAGAAGAACTGCTGCCCGTCGGCATCACGGGCCGCGACGAGGTCGGCGGTGACCTCGGTCTGGCCGTACACCCACACGCTGCGGCCGATGAGGTCGACGAAGTCCAGGTGGTGGCGCTCCTCGGGGAACTGGAGATAGATCCCGCGGTGCTGGTCGCCCTCGCGTGCGAGCCGCGCGCCGAGTCCGACGTCGGTGAGGAGGTCGACGCTGCTCTGCTCGAGGATCCCGGCGCGGATGCGCGCGGCCACGTAGTCGCGGCTGCGGGTCTCAAGGACGACCGAATCGATGCCCTCCGCGGCGAGCAGGTGCGAGAGGAGGAGGCCGGCCGGGCCGCCGCCGATGATGGCGACCTCGGTACGGAGGGTGTCGGTGCTCATGGCGTCATTGGATCGTGCCGCACCTCACACCGCGAACCGGACCTTCCACTGGGCGAAAGCGGCGCTTCCATGTCAGGTGACCCGGGGGCGCCAGGGAGTGACCCGGGGGCGCTTAGAGCTGGCGGCCGATGCCTTGGGCGGCGACCTGCAGCGCGGTGACGAGCCGAGCGCGGTCACGCTTGAGGTTCGCGACGACGATGCCGATGGCCGCGACCACCTCGTCCTCACGCCGTACGGGCACCGCCACCGAGCATGCGCCGAGCGTCATCTCCTCGTACGTGGTCGCGTAGCCGTCGCGGCGGATCCGCACGAGCTGCTCGTCCAGCAGGCCGGGCTGCGTGACCGTGTAGCGCGTGACCCGCGTCAACGACGCGAGCACGCGAGCCCGTACGTCGTCCGGCGCGTGCGCGAGCAGCACCTTGCCGACGCCCGTGGCGTGCATCGGAAGGGTCGATCCGATCGAGCTCACGACGGGCACGGAGGTACGGCCGCGCATCCGCTCGAGATAGAGCACCTCGTCGCCGTCCCGTACGGCGAGGTGGACCGTCGCGCGCGTCGCCGCGTACACGTCGTGCAGGAACGGCTCGGCGACCTGCCGCAACCCGGTCTCCACCGGCGCGAGCAGCCCGATGTCCCAGATCATCCGCCCCACCACGTAACGGCCGTCCGGGCGCTTCGCCAACGCACCCGCCGCGACCAGCTCGCCCGCCAGCCGATGCGCCGTCGGCAGCGGCAGCCCAGCACGATGCGCGAGGTCCGTCAGCGTCAGCCTGCGGTGCTCCGTATCGAACGCGCCGAGCAGCGCGAGCACCCGCGAGGCCACCGTCGTACCAGGGCTCGACGTGTTCCCAGCCATCGCCCTCCTTCCACTGAGTGAAATCCTAACCTCGCTGCCGTGACTGCCGTCACCTAGCGTTCAGGCATGACCTCACCCGCCCCCAGCTCCGGCGGTGCACTGGCGAGCCAGGACGACATCACCGCAGAGATCACCGACATCGAGGCGGCGTACCAGCGTGCGGGCGTCGAGGAGACGCAGCCACGGCTGGACTACCCGCCGTACCGCAGCAGCATCCTCCGCCACCCCACGAAGGACCTGCACCATGCCGATCCGGAGACGATCGAACGCTGGGCGCCGTGCTTCGGTCATCGCGACGTCGACCCCCTCGAGGCCGACCTGACGATCCAGCACGGTGGGGAGCCGATCGGCGAGCGAATGGTCATCGCGGGTCGCGTCGTCGACGGAGAGGGGCGCCCCGTACGGCACCAGCTCGTCGAGATCTGGCAGGCCAACGCGGGCGGCCGGTACGTCCACAAGCGCGACCAGCACCCCGCGCCGCTCGACCCGAACTTCACCGGTGTCGGACGTTGCCTCACCGACGCCGAGGGCAACTACCGCTTCCAGACGATCAAGCCCGGCCCTTACCCGTGGAAGAACCACCACAACGCCTGGCGGCCGGCGCACATCCACTTCTCGCTGTTCGGCACGGACTTCACTCAGCGGATGGTCACGCAGATGTACTTCCCGGGCGACCCGCTGTTCGCGCTCGACCCGATCTATCAGTCGATCACCGACACGAAGGCACGCGAGCGGCTCGTCGCCTCGTACGACCACGACCTGACGTCGCACGAGTGGGCGACCGGCTATCGGTGGGACATCGTCCTGACCGGCAGCCAGCGCACCTACATGGAGGAAGAGGAGGACGACGCATGAGCACGCTCACGCCCACGCCAGGGCAGACCGTCGGGCCGTTCTTCCACTACGCGCTCCCGTACGAGGGCGACCGCGACCTGGTCCTTCCCGGCACGGCCGGCGCGATCCGCCTGCACGGGACCGTGTACGACGGAGCGGGCGCGCCGATCCCGGACGCGCTGATCGAGATCTGGCAGGCGGCGCCTGACGGCTCCGTCGTGCAGCAGCCGGGCTCGCTGCGTCGCGACGGGTGGACGTTCACCGGGTTCGGGCGCGCATCGACCTCGTGCGACGGGTCGTACACGTTCTCCACGCTGACCCCCGGTCCGACCGAGGACGGCGCGGCCGCGTTCTTCGCCGTCACGGTGTTTGCGCGCGGGCTGCTGAACCGCCTGTTCACGCGGGCGTACCTGCCCGACGACGCCGACGCGCTCGCCGCCGACACGCTGCTCGCGTCCGTCCCGGACGACCGTCGCGGCACGCTGATCGCCGCGCGCGACGAGCAGGGACTGTGCTTCGACATCCGGCTCCAGGGTGAGGACGAGACCGTCTTCCTGCGTTTTCCGGGACACTGACCGTATGGCGGACCTTCTCTGGCCCGGCGATGAGCGGGCCGAGGCGCTCGTGAGCGACGGGGCTGTCCTTGCGGCGATGGTGCAGGTCGAGCAGGCGTGGATCGACGCCCTCGCCTCGGAGGGCGTCGCGCCCACGACGGCCGATCTGACCGGGCTCGTCGGCGACGACGACGTGCATGCGCTCGCGGTCGCGGCGGAGGGTGGCGGCAATCCCGTCCTTGCGCTCGTCCGTCTCCTGCGCGAGCGGCTCGGCGACACCGCCGCCGCGTCGTGGCTGCACCGCGGCCTCACGAGCCAGGACGTCGTCGACACCGCGCTCGTGCTGGGCGTCCGCGATGTGCTCGACCGCGTGGAGTCCGAGCTGCGCAGCCAGGTCGAGTCGCTCGTACGGCTGGCCGGCACGCACCGCGGTTCGGTCATGGTCGGCCGGACGCTGACGCAGCACGCCGTCCCGACGACGTTCGGGCTCGTGGCCGCCACGTGGCTCGACGGTCTGCTCGACGCCGCCGAAGAGGTGGCGCGCGTGCGTGCGGGGCTGCCGGCGCAGCTCGGCGGCGCGGCCGGGACGCTCGCGGCGAGCACGGAGCTGGCCCGTCTGCGGGGGCTCGAGCACCCCGAGGCGGTGTCGTTGCGGCTCGTCACTGCGACCGCGGGCGCGCTGGGCCTCGCGGACGTCCTCCCGTGGCATGTCCGGCGTACCCCGATCACCCGCATCGGCGACGCACTCGTCACCTGCACCGACGCGTGGGGCCACGTCGCGACCGACGTCGTGATGCTGTGCCGTCCAGAGGTCGGCGAGCTGGCCGAGCCGGCGGCGGACGGGCGCGGCGGCTCCTCGACGATGCCGCAGAAGCAGAACCCCGTCCTCTCTATCCTCGTTCGCCGTGCGGCGATCGCCGCTCCCGCGCTCGGCGCGACGCTGCACACCGCCTCCGCGCTCGCGGTCGACCAGCGCCCGGACGGCGCCTGGCACGCCGAGTGGGACACCGTCCGTACGCTCGCGCGGCGTGCCGTCGTCGCGGCGTCGCAGACCTCCGAGCTCCTCGCTGGGTTGCGCGTCGACCACGAGCGGATGCGCCTCAACCTCGACGCGGCGGGCACGGGAGTCCTCGCCGAACGCGCCACCATGCGGCGCGTGATGCCGCTGGTCGAGCCGCCCTCTCCGCTGGTCGAGCCTGTCGAGACCCCGTACCTCGGCGCGGCCCCGCTCTTCGTCGACGCCGCCCTCACCCGAGCCCGTACCTACCTGGAGTCTGCATGACCACCCCCCGCATCATCGGCGTCGAGCTCTCCGGCGACTCCTCGCTCCCGCTACTGCTCGTCGGCCCGTCCCTCGGCACGTCGGCGACGACGCTGTGGTCCGCGGTGGCCGCCGAGCTTGCGAGCGACTTCCACGTCGTCGGCTGGAACCTGCCCGGGCACGACGGTGGGCCGGTGGGCGAGGCGTTCACGATGGCCGAGCTCGCGGAGGGTGTCCTGGCGTTCGCGCGCGGGGTCTGCGAGGCACGAGGCGACGACACCATCGGCTTCGCGTACGCGGGTGACTCCGTGGGCGGCGCGGTCGGGCTCCAGCTCGCTCTCGACGGGCCCGACGCCGTCCGTTCGGTGGTCGTGCTGTGCACGGGCGCCAAGATCGGCGAGGAGTCGATGTGGCGCGAGCGCGCGGCGACCGTACGGGCTTCCGGCACGCCGGTGATGGTGAGCGGGTCGGCGCAGCGCTGGTTCACCCCGGGTTTCCTCGAGCGCGAGCCGGCCGTCGGTGCCGCGCTGCTGCACGTGCTGCAGGGTGCGGACGCCGAGGGGTACGCGCAGGTATGCGAGGCGCTGGCTGTCTTCGACGTGCGTGACCGGCTGGGCGAGATCTCCGTACCCGTGCTCGCCGTCGCGGGCTCGTACGACGCCGCGACGCCGCCGGAGAAGCTGGAGGAGATCGCCGACGGCGTACCGAACGGCCGTCTGCTCCTCCTCGACGACGTCGCGCATCTCGCCCCCGCCGAGTCGCCGGCCGAGGTCTCGTCCGCGATTCGGGCACTTAACGACGCAACGGCGCCTTCGGAACGGTCGCAAAGTGCCCAAATCGGGGACGGGGCGGACCCGTACGACCGCGGGATGGCCGTACGGAGAGCGGTGCTGGGCGATGCGCACGTGGACCGTGCGACCGCTCGTGCCGATGAGCTCACCCGCCCGTTCCAGGAGCTGATCACCCGCTACGCGTGGGGCGAGGTGTGGGGTCGCGACGTGCTCGACAGGCGGAGCCGCTCCATGATCACGCTCGCGCTCCTCGCCGCGCTCGGTCACGACGGCGAGCTCGCGATGCACGTCCGCGCGGCGCTGCGCAACGGGCTGAGCCGTGAGGAGATCGCCGAGGTGCTGATCCACACGGGCGTCTATGCGGGGGTCCCGGTGAGCAATTCCGCGCTGTCGGTGATGCAGAGCGTTTTCGCCGAGCACGACCCCGAGTCGTGATAGCCTGTTCACCTAACGTACCGATGTTCGCACAGCGAACGGTGATGACGAACGCGGCGGCATCGGCCTCATGACGGCCCAGAGGAGTGCGATGCCCGCCTACGTGTTCGACGCCGTGCGGACCCCGTTCGGCCGGTACGGCGGAGCGCTGGCCGGAGTCCGGCCCGACGACCTCGCCGCCACCGTGGTCGCCGCCACGACGACGCGCTCGCCCGGGCTCGACCCGGCCGCGATCGACGACGTGGTCTGGGGCAACGCCAACGGCGCCGGCGAGGAGAACCGCAACGTCGGTCGCATGGCCGCGCTGCTCGCCGGCCTCCCCACGAGCGTTCCGGGCACCACCGTCAACCGCCTCTGCGGGTCCAGTCTCGACGCGGCGATCGCCGGCTCGCGCGCGATCGAGTCGGGTGACGCCGACGTCGTCCTGACCGGCGGTGTCGAGTCGATGAGCCGCGCGCCCTGGGTGATGCCGAAGCCGTCGCGCGCCTTCCCGGCGGGCAATGTCGAGGCGGTCTCGACCACCCTCGGCTGGCGCCTCGTCAACCCGCGCATGCCCAAGGAGTGGACGATCTCGCTCGGCGAGTGCAACGAGCAGCTCCAAGAGCGCTTCGGCATCTCGCGCGAGCGGCAGGACGCCTTCGCCGCGGCCTCGCACCAGCGCGCACATGCCGCGTGGGAGGCTGGACACTACGGCGACCTGGTCGTGCCGGTGGACGGCGTCGACCTCACCCGTGACGAGGGCATCCGTCCGGGGTCGACCCCCGAGAGCCTCGCGAAGCTCAAGCCCGCGTTCCGCCCGGACGGCACGATCACGGCCGGCAACGCCTCACCGCTCAACGACGGCGCCAGCGCGGTCCTGCTCGGCTCTGAGCGCGGCGCCGACCTCATCGGCCGCGACCCGATCGCGCGCATCGCCGGCCGCGGCGTGATGGCGCTCGATCCTCACGAGTTCGGGTACGCCCCTGTCGAGGCGGCCAACCGTGCCCTCGCCCGTGCCGGGATCGGCTGGGACCAGGTCGGAGCCGTCGAGCTCAACGAGGCGTTCGCCGTCCAGAGCCTCGCCTGCGTGGATGCGTGGCCGATCGACCCCGAGATCGTCAACCAGTGGGGAGGCGCGATCGCGATCGGCCACCCGCTCGGGGCGTCGGGCGGACGCGTCCTCGGCACCCTCGCCGCCGTGCTGCGTGCGACCGGCCAGCGCTGGGGCGTCGCCGGCATCTGCATCGGCGTCGGCCAGGGCCTCGCCGTGGTTCTCGAGAACACGAGCTCCTCTGAGAGCGTGGCCTCCTGATGCGCGTCCTCGACGCCGACGCGGCCGTCGCCGACATCGCGGACGGCTCGACCGTCCTCGTGGGTGGCTTCGGACCCGCAGGCATGCCGTTCACCCTCATCGACGCCCTCGTACGCCAGGGCGCCCGTGACCTCACCGTCGTCAGCAACAACGCCGGCAACGGCGACACCGGCCTCGCCGCGCTGCTCGCCGCAGGGCAGGTTCGCAAGATGATCTGCTCGTTCCCGCGGCAGTCCGACTCGTACGTGTTCGACGGCCTCTACCGTGCCGGCAAGATCGAGCTGGAGGTCGTTCCGCAGGGCAACCTCGCCGAGCGGATGCGCGCGGCCGGTGCCGGGATCGGCGGCTTCTTCACGCCGACCGGGTACGGGACGATCCTCGCTGAGGGCAAGGAGACGCGCACGATCGACGGACGCGGCTACGTCCTCGAGGCGCCGCTGCGCGGTGACGTCTCACTGATCGCGGCCCGCCGCTCGGACACCCTCGGCAACCTCGTCTTCCACAAGACCGCCCGCAACTTCGGCCCCGTGATGGCGACTGCCGCCTCGACCACGATCGTCGAGGTGGACGACGTCGTCGAGGCCGGCGAGATCGACCCCGAGGTCGTGGTGACGCCGGGGATCTACGTCGACCGTGTCGTCGCCGTAGGGGCCGAGCAGCGCATCGCCGCCCGCGAAGGAGCGCACACATGACCGTCGACCAGACCGTACGAGGCGTCGCGACCCTGGAGCACGCCGACCGTGAGCCCCTGTCGCGCGACGAGATGGCGGAGATCGTCGCACGCGACATCCCGGCAGGCGCCTACGTCAACCTCGGCATCGGGCAGCCCACCCGCGTCGCGGACCACCTGCCGGACCAGAAGGGCATCGTCCTGCACACCGAGAACGGCATGCTGCGGATGGGCCCGCTGGCCGAGGGCGACGCGATCGACCCCGACCTGGTCAACGCGGGCAAGTTCCCGGTGACCGAGCTGCCCGGCGCCTCGTACTTCCACCACGCCGACTCCTTCGCGATGATGCGCGGCGGCCACCTCGACGTGTGCGTGCTCGGTGCGTTCCAGGTCTCGCAGCACGGCGACCTCGCCAACTGGCACACCGGCGCCCCCGACGCGATCCCCGCCGTCGGTGGTGCGATGGACCTCGCCGTCGGCGCGAAGGACGTCTTCGTGATGATGACGATGTTTGCCAAGGACGGGTCGAGCAAGCTCGTCGAGGCGCTGACGTACCCCGTGACCGGGCTCGCGTGCGTGAGCCGGGTCTACACCGAGTACGGGGTGTTCGACGTCGGCGCGGACGGCGTGACCGTACGGGAGACGTACGGCATCACCGTCGATGCGCTGCGCGAGCGGCTCCCTGTCGCGCTGCGGCGCCTGGAGGACTGAGGCGCGGGCGGGGCGCCCGTACGCCTAGGGCGCGAAGTGCGTGTCCTGCGCGACCGCGATCTCGACGACGAGCGGCCCGCCGGGCTGGTCGAGCCGTGAGGCGGCCTCGGCGAGGGTCGCCTCGAGCGCGGCCTTGTCGTCGACCCGGATCACCCGGCAGCCCAAAGCCTCCGCGACGCGGCCGACGGACAGCTCGAGGAACGACGGCCACGGCGGCTTGCCGTCGACGCGTTCGGCGAGCCGGTCCATGACCGCATAGCCGCCGTTCGCCATCACCAGGCACAGCACGCCGATGTCCTCGCGCGCGGCGGTCCACAGCGACTGGATCGCATACATCGCCGACCCGTCGCCGACCACCGTCACGACGGGACGCTCAGGCAGCGCCATCTTGAGCCCGATCGAGGCGGGCATCGCGAAGCCGAGCCCGCCCATCGCCGCCGACACGAACCCGAGCGGCTCGCGTGCGGGGACCATCGCCTGCAGCAGCGGTCGCGACGACGGTGACTCCTCGACGAGGACGGTGTCGCGGGGCAGCACGGCGGCGAGGGTACGGAAGACGTCGGCGGCGGTCAGAGGCGTGGTCTCGACAGGCTCGACCGACGAGATGGTCTCGACAGGCTCGACCGACGAGATGGTCTCGACCGACGGGATGGTCTCGACAGGCGAGGTGGGCTCGAGCGCCTCCATCGCCGCGAGCACCGGGTGCGCCAGCAGCGACGCGATCGCGACCGCCGGCGGTGCGACGACCGCGAGGTCAGCGGGTGAGCGGTACGCCTCCTGCGCATCCGCGGTCACGACCGCGACCCTGGTGCCCTCGGGCACGAGCCGACCTGGGGCGTACGGGTACTGGCGGATCGCCGCCGCCCCCACCACGAGCAGCAGGCCCACGCCGTCGAGCGCCTCCCGGACGCGCGGCCGGTCCGCTGGGAGGTGCCCGGCGAACAGCGGGTGGTCCTGAGGAAACCCTGCGCGTGCCCCGAACGGCTCCTGCCACACCCGTGCGCCGAGCCGTTCGGCGAGCGCGGTGAGCGTGCGCCACCCGTCGACGTCGTCGTTGCCGGAGCCGGCCAGGATCGCCGTCCGCCCACTGCTCGCGATCAGCGCCGCGAGCGCGCCGACGTCCACCGAGGCCGGGCGTGGCGCCTGCACCTCGCGCGGCGAGGACACGTCGGTCGCGTCGTACGGGGCCTCCCAGTCGTCCATCGGGACGATGACGACGACCGGCCCCTGGTCCGTACGGGCGCGGTGCGCGGCGCGTTCGACCGCCGACGGCACGTCCTGCGCCCGTACGGGCGAGAGCACGTCGAGCGGGTAGTCGCCGGCGAGCCCTTCGAGCCGTCCTGCGAGGAACGGCTCGAGCGCGAGGTGGCGCCGATCCTGCTGGCCGACCACGATCACCATCGGTGCACGGTTGACCCGCGCCGTGGCGATCGCGCCGACCGCGTTGCCGAGGCCGGCTGTCGTGTGGAGCAGCACGAACGCGGGCTCGCGCCGCGCGATCGCCCACCCCGAGGCGATGCCGACGACTGAGCCCTCGTGCAGCGAGAGCACGAAGTCGAGGTCGTCGGGCAGGTCGACGAGGAACGCAACCTCGGTCGAGCCCGGGTTGGAGAAGATCGTCGTCATGTCCTGACGGCGCATCACCTCGTACGTGGCGTCGCGGACGGTGGTCTCGACAGGCTCGACCGGCGGGGTGGGCTCGACCGGCGGGGTGCGGGGCGGGTGCGGGCTCACTCAGCGGCTCCCTTGCCCCGTTTCGCCCTCTGGATCTGCTCGTACACGTGCGCCCGCAGCTCGGTGAATCGCGGCATCGACCGCGTTGTGAGCTGGTCGCGTTCGGCCGGCAGGTCGATCGTGAGGTCCTCCTGCACGACTGTCGGCGAGTTGGACAGGATCAGCACCCGCTCGCCGAGATAGACAGACTCGTCGATGTCGTGGGTGATGAACAGGATCGTGACGCCGAGCTCCTTCCACACCGTGCGGATGAGGTCCTCGAGATCGGCGCGGGTCTGCGCGTCGACGGCCGCGAACGGCTCGTCCATGAGGAGCACCTCGGGCTCGTACGCGACGGCGCGCGCGATCGCGACGCGCTGCTGCATGCCGCCCGACAGCTGCCACGGGTATGAGCCGGCGGCGTGGTCGAGCCCGACGGCGTGCAGCGCCTTCTCGACCGCGGCCTTGCGCTCGGCCTTGCCCATGCCCGCGTTCTTGAGCGGCAGCTCGACGTTCTGGCGCACCGTCATCCATGCGAACAGGCTGCGCCCGTACTCCTGGAAGACGACCGCCATCTTCTTCGGCGGGCTGGTGACCCGGGTGCCGTCGAGCTCGACGGTGCCCGCGGTCGGCTCGAGCAGCCCGGCGATGCACCGCAGGAGCGTGGTCTTGCCGCACCCGGACGGGCCGACGAGGCAGACCAGCTCACCCTGGCGCAGGTCGAAGGTGAGGTCGCGGACGGCCTCGACGTCACCGTTGTCGGACGAGTAGATCTTCTGCAGCCCTCGGACCGACAGAGTCACCGGCGCATCGGTGCCCTTGAGGGCGCCGGATGCGACGGGGGCGCTGTTACCGACCATGCTGCACCTCCTTCTGGCCGTAGTACCAATGCAGGATCTTGCGTTCGCAGAGCTGGAAGACGACCGACACCGCGACGCCGATGAGGCCGAGCAGCACGATGCCGCTCCACATCTCGGGGATCGCGAACGACCGCTGGAACAGGACGATCGTGAACCCCAGGCCGGACGACGACGCGAACATCTCCGAGATCACCATGAGGATCAGGCCGATCGCGAGTGACTGGCGTACGCCGGCCGCGATCTGCGGAGCGGCGCTCGGCAGGACCACCGTCCGCAGCCGGGTCCAACCCTTCAGCCCGTATGTCCGGGCGGTGTCGAGGAGCACCGTGTCGACGGAGCGCACGCCCTCGATCGTGTTGAGGAGCACCGGCCAGATCGCGCCGATGACGATGACCGTGATCTTCATCCGGTCGTTGACACCGACGATCAGGATGAGGATCGGCACCAGGACCGGCGGTGGGATCGCGCGGAAGAACTCGAGCAGCGGCTCGAGCAGGCTCCGTACACGGCGCGCCGAGCCGATCCACACGCCGGCCGCGATGCCGAGGACGATCGCGAGCGCGGTACCGATCGCGAAGCGCGCGACGCTCGGGAGGATGTCGGTACGGAACCGCTCCCCGATCCAGGTGTCGACGAACGTCGTGGCGAGCTCGCCCGGCTTCGGGACGTAGAAGTTCGTGGTGTCGCGTGAGAGGAACCACCACAGGGCGATCAGGAGGACCGGGAGGCCGAGGGCGTACGCGGCCTTCTTCACGAAGGTCATGCGACCGCCTCCCTGCGGACCGAGACGTGCCAGTGCAGCGTCCGCTTCTCGATCGCGCGGACGAGCAGGTTGATGCCGACTCCGATGAGGCCGGTCGTGACCACCAGTGCGTACAGCTCCGGCACGGCGCCGCCGCTCTGGGCGAGCGCGATCTGCGTGCCGACTCCGCCGCCGCCGATCACCAGCTCGCCGGTGATCGTGAGGATGAGGGCGACCGCGGCGCCGAGGCGCACGCCGGTCATGACGTACGGCAACGCCGACGGCCACACGAGGTAGCGCACCCGGGCGATCCAGCCGAGGCCGTAGCTGCGGGCGGTGTCGTCCGCGACGGGGTCGACGTCGCCGACCCCGTACAGGACCTGGATGAGCACCTGCCAGAACGCCGCGTACACGACGAGCAGCAGCGTCGACTGCATCGAGGTGCCGTAGAGCAGGACGGCCAGCGGGATCAGCGCGACCGAGGGGATCGGTCGCAAGAACTCGATGGTCGTGTGGGTGGCCTTGCGCAGGAAGCGGCTGCCGCCGATGACCAGACCGAGGGCGATCGCGGCGACGCCCGAGACGGCCAGGCCCACTGCCCAGGTGCGAAGCGTCCAGCCGACCGCCTCCCAGAACGCGGCCGTGGTGGCGATCGATGCGAGCTCGGACAACACGGTGCTCGCCGCAGGGAGGTACTCGGGCTCCACGATCCCGGCACGGACGACGAGCTCCCACAGCAGCAGGAAACCGACGATGCCGAGGAACCCGAGCACACCCGACGGGACCGCGGTCCCCCGGCGGCGGGAACGACCCGGGGGTGAAGCCGTTCCTGCCGCCGGAGGTGCGGAGCTCATCGAGGTCATGGCAGGAGTGCGTCCAGGTCGGGTTCCTTCTCGAGCGTGCCGTACTTGACCGCGGCAGCGCCGAGGAGCTCCATCGACTCACGGTCGAACTCCGAGCGGAAGACTGGGAGGACCATCTTGCCGCGGGTGGCCTCGTCGATCTTGGTGTACGTCCCGACGATGTCGCGGACTTCCTGCTCGTTGTCGCCGGCGTAGTCGAGCGACTTGTTCATCGCGCGCGTGAAGCGCTCGACGAGGTCCTCGTTCTCCTTGATGTACTGCGTTGTCGTGAAGTAGCCCGCGATGTCGAGCTGCGGCGACATGTCGAGGTAGTTGTAGGTGACCACCCGCGCGCCGTCGGCCAGTGCGGCGGACATGAACGGCTCGAGGACCCAGATCGCGTCGACCTGCTTCTTGGCCAGCGCAGCTGGGGCGTCGGGGAACGCGACCTCGACGAACTTCACGTTCTCGGGATCACCGCCGTCCTGCTCGATCGCGTGGCGGACCGTCGTGTCGCCGATGTTCTTGAGGTTGTTGACCGACACCGTCTTGCCGACGAGGTCCTTCGGCGTCTGGATCGTGGAGTCCTCGGGCACGAGCACAGCGCCAAAGTCGGGCTCCTTGCCGGCCGACGAGGTGCCGTTGGCGACGAACTCGAGCGGGAGCCCCTGGTCCGCGCCCACCATGAGCGACACGACGTTGCCGAAGGCGAAGTCGAAGTCGCCGCTGACCACGCCCGGCACCGCGGCGGCGCCACCGGTGGTCGTGGTGATCTCGAGGTCGATGCCCTCTTCCTCGAAGAAGCCCTTCTCCTTGCCGAGCCAGATCGGGGCGGTGTCGACGATGGGGATCACGCCGACCTTGATCTTGGTGTCTCCGTCGGCGCTCGTGTCGTCGGAGTCACCGCCTCCGCAGGCGGCGACGAGGGTCAGGGCCGCCGCGGCGAGGACGGTGGTGGCTATGCGACGCATGGTTCTCCTTGGGGCTGTACGGGGGCTGGCCCGCGGACCAGTAGGGGGCTGATCAGAAGGGGTAGGTGGGTGGCTCGTTGCGGACCGTGACCCAGCGGGTCTCGGTGAACGCCTCGATGTTGGCGTCGGCCCCGCCGTGCCGAGATCCGGTGCCGGACGCCTTGACGCCCCCGAACGGCGCGTTGGCCTCGTCGTTGACCGTCTGGTCGTTCACGTGGACGATCCCGGTCGGGATCTTGGCGGCGACCTCGAGACCCGCGGCGGCGTTGCTGGTGACGACGCCGAGCGAGAGCCCGTACGGACCAGCCGACGCGAGCTTGATCGCCTCGTCGACGGACGAGAACTTCACGACGGACGCGACCGGTCCGAAGACCTCCTCCGCGTACGCCGGCGCGTCGACAGGCGAGTCAGCGAGGACCGTCGGGCGGTAGAAGAGATCCTCGTACTCGCCGCCGGTGACCAGGCGGGCTCCGGCCTCGATGCTTGCGGTGACCAGGGCGTGAATCTTGTCGCGCTGGCCCTCGTCGATGATCGGGCCGAGGGCGATCTGGTCGGTGGCGGGGTTGCCGACAGGGAGGTGCGAGGCCTTCTCGGCGAGCTTGGCGACGAAGTCGTCGTACAGGCTCTCGTGGACGAGGTGGCGCCCCACAGTCATGCAGATCTGACCCTGGTGGAAGAACGCACCCCACGCGGCGAGGTTGACGGCCTTGTCGACGTCGGCGTCCTCGAGGACGACAAGGGCGGAGTTGCCGCCGAGCTCGAGGTGTGCGCGCTTGAGGTGCTTGCCGGCGGCCTCGCCGACCTTGCGGCCGGCGGCGGTCGAGCCGGTGAACGCGATGACCGCGATGTCCTCGTCGGTGGTCAGTGCCTCGCCGACGTCCGCGCCGCCGGGGAGCATCTGCAGGACGCCTGCCGGGAGACCCGCCTCCTCGAAGATGCGTGCGAGCACGACGCCGCCGGTCACCGCGGTACGCGGGTCCGGCTTGAGGATCACCGCGTTGCCGAGCGCGAGCGCGGGGGCCACGGCGCGGATGCCGAGGATGATCGGCACGTTGAAGGGCGAGATCACCGCGACGACGCCGGCGGGCACGCGCTGCGTGAACGACAGGCGCGACTCCTCGGTGGCGAGGACCTGGCCGGTCGGGTGCGACGGCAGCGCGGCGGCTTCGTAACACTCCGCGGCGCCGACGCTGAGGGCGAAGCCCGCCATGCCTGGGATCGCGCCGACCTCGCGGATGTTCCACTGCTGGATGGTCTCCGCGTGCTGTGCCCACAGGTCGCCCGCGCGGCGCAGGACGGCGGCGCGCTCGCTGTTCGGGCGGGCCGCCCACTCGCGCTGAGCAGCGATGGCGTGCTCGGCGGCCAGCCGGACGTCGGCCGCTCCGGCCCGGCCGACACGGCCGAGCTCGTCGCCGGTGGCCGGCTCGATGACCGGGTAGGTCTGCCCGTCCGACGGCTCGATCCACTCGCCTCCGAGGAAGATCTTGCCGGTCCAGATGGCTGGGTCGAGCATGGGCGACTGCCTCCTTGATCGTGGTAGCGTTCACGAGCGTTCGCATAGTGAACGTCTGTGCAATATCCGAACATACCGTGACGCCTGTCACAGGGCAACGGTGGATGCGGCTCTCTTCACGCCGTCCCCCCGGGGGGACGCTGATCACGGATAAGGTGCGAGCGTGGCGATCACTGACGAGGGGCGGCCGGTGGCGTCCGTCCAGTCGCTCCAACGAGGACTTGCGGTCATCCGCGCTTTCGATGCCGACCATGCGCGCATGACGCTGTCGGAGGTGGCGAAGCAGACCGGCCTCACGAGGGCGACGGCGCGACGCTTCCTGCACACCCTCGTCGACCTCGGCTACACCGACACCGACGGCCGCGAGTTCTGGCTGCGCCCGCGCGTGCTGGAGCTCGGGTATGCCTACCTGTCGAGCATCTCCCTGCCCGAGATCGCGACCCCGCACCTCAAGCGGCTGACCGACGAGGTCAACGAGTCGTCGTCGGTCTCGATGCTCGACGGCTCCGAGATCGTGTACGTCGCGCGTGTCCCCACCCGCCGCCTCATGACGGTCGCGATCAGCGTCGGCACCCGCTTTCCCGCGTACGCGACGTCGATGGGGCGGGTGCTCCTCGCAGGGCTCGACCGGGATGAGCGTGCGCGCGTGCTCGACACCGGCGATCTCGTCGCGCTCACGCCGAGCACGATCACCTCGCGCCCCGCGCTCGACGAGGTGCTCGACGAGGTTGCGGCGCAGGGATGGGCGCTCGTCGACCAGGAGCTCGAGGTCGGCCTGCGCTCGATCGCCGCACCGATCCGCGACGCCGGCGGCGCAGTGATCGCGGCGGCGAACATCTCGATGAGCGCCACCCAGGGCACCGTCGCCGAGGCGCAGGAGCGCCTGCTGCCGCCGCTGCTCGAGACCGCCTCGCAGATCGGTCGCGACCTCCGCGTCACCGGCGCCTGAGCAGCGGCGACGCTGACGACCGGCTCGACTCGGCTGGCGCGCGCGGCTCGAGAACGAGCGAAGCCGCGACCGGAGTCCGGTCGCGGCTTCGTCTGGCGGAGGTGGCGGGATTTGAACCCGCGAGAGGTTTCAACCTCAACCCGCTTAGCAGGCGGGCGCACTAGGCCACTATGCGACACCTCCAGGCGTGCCGCTCAAGGCTACAAGGTCGTACGGGGACCGATCCAATCGGGGCCGTGGCTCACGATGTGGGCGGCAACGGGCGGTAGCCGTGGGAGGCGTTCAGACGCTCGCGGATCTCGCGCTGGAGGTCGAGCCCGCGGATGCCGAACAGCATCATCGGCAGCCGCGTCGTACGCCCCTGCTCGAGGCCGATGACGAGGTCCGTGCCGCCTGCAGGGCTCGGCATGTCGTCGACGCGCTCGACCTGCGCCCAGGAGCCCGCGCGCACCCCGGCACCACGGACGCGGTGGACGCGATATCCGGTCTCCGTGAGCGTGATCAGGCGCGGAGGCCAGCGCAGGGCCGCGGCCGACGCGACCACCAGGAGCGCCACGAGCACAGCCGCGACGACTCCCCAGACGGCGGTCGAGCCGCCGATCGTGAGCAGGACCGCGGCGATCACGGCCCCGACGGCGGCGACCATCATGCGCAGGCCGAACAGCCGCAGCGCGAGGACGAGCGTCAGGCGGTACGTCGTGGGTTGCATCGTGTCACTCATCTGTCCGTCGATCATGGAGCAGAGGGGGCGGGATTCGAACCCGCGGCTGACACTTCTGCCAGCGACCGCTTTCAAGGCGGTTCCGATCGGCCACTCCGGCACCCCTCCTCGGGCGTCGTGCGCGCACCACACCCGGTGTCGATTGTCGCACCAGCGTCGTACGGGCTCGCCGACCACCCACCGACCCGGACGACAGGGCAGCTGCTCGGGCTACTTGAGGGCGGTGAAGCGCGCGGGCTCGGCGCGGACGAACGCGTCGCCGTCCTCACGGCGTGCGGCACGACGGCCAGAGCGCGACGTGGAGCCCGGGTCGAGCTTGCGGATGAGGAGCCCGAGCCCGAGCCCGAGGATCGCCGAGTAGAACGTCGACAGCGCCACGTACGTGACGTCGGCGTTCGGTGACGCGAGTCCGGTGGCCATCACGGCGGTGCCGACGACGCCGAACGCGCACATCCACCAGCCCTGCCGGCGGTTGGAACGCGTGCTGATCCCCCAGACGAGGGCGGGGAACCCGATCAGCACCTCGGTGGGCCGAGGGACGCCGCCGATGGTGTCGCGCAGCCAGTCCGCCGTGTCGTCGATCGCGCTCACCAGCTCGGGCGAGCCGTACGAGCGGACGATCGTGCTGTAGACGAGGAGCACCGCGAGCACGCCGGCCCCGCCCGCGATCAGCGTGACGCCGCGCCGGCCGAGTCCGTGCAGACCGGCCCCGAGGCTCCAGACGATGCCGAAGATCGTCGCGACCGCCGCCACCAGCACGAGGATGTAATAGCGCTGCTGGACCAGCGGGGCGTTCCAGGCGGCGACGGCGACGGCCGCGCTGGTCGCCATGACGAGCGCGATCGCATACTCGCGGAGGACGCCCGACAGAGTCTCGGCCGGTCTCGTGATGAGGACGGCGAGCACCGCGCCGAACGTCGCGGTCACCACCGAGGCGCCGGCCATGGCCCACGACCACTCGGTGAGCAGGGCGATGCCGCTCAAGGCGGCGACGAGGATCGACCACAGCGTGCTGCGGCCGCCGCTGCGCCGGGCGACGCCGGCGGTGAAGACGACGGCGAGCACCGCTGCGCCGTACCGGGCATACCGGTCGGGGAAGCCGACCGCCACCACGGACGTGATCGCGACCGCGAAGCCCGCCAGCCAGGCGAGGAACAGACCGCTGACCCCGGCCGCACGCAGCGCCTTCATGCTGAAGCGAGGCTCGCGGATCGGCGGGATGTAGCTCAAGGTGTCGCTCGCGCGCCTGTGCGGCGCGGCACGGCGGCCTCCGGACGTGTTGCTCACGGCGCCACCACCTCGTGCGTCACGCCGATCCGGCGGTTGGCCAGCGACGGGTTGGTCGTACGGGCGCGCTCGAGGCGCTCGGCCGACAGCGTCGCGCGGACGATCGCGGGCTCCTCGCCGGCCGAGGCGACCACGACGCCGAGCGGGTCGACGACCATGCTGTGCCCGACGTACTTGCCGCACTGGTCCGCGGCGACGACGTCGACGGTGTTCTCGATGGCTCGAGCGCGCAGTAGCGTCGACCAGTGGTCCTCCTTGAGCGGCCCGCGGACCCAGGCCGCCGGGACGCACAGGACGTCGGCACCCGCGTCGACGAGCATCCGCGCCATCTCGGGGAAGCGCAGGTCGTAGCAGGTCATCAGCCCGACGCGCCGCCCTGCGACCTCGAAGACGGCAGGGGCGATCTGGCCCGGGGCAAGGCGCTCGGACTCGGCATAGCCGAAGGAGTCGTACAGGTGGATCTTGCGGTACGTGGTCACGAGCGTGCCGTCGGGCGCGAAGGCGAGAAGCACGTTGTAAGGGAGATCGGCTGCGCCCGCGGCGTCGTGGCGGCTCTCGAACCCGCCGGCCACGACGTGGGCGCCGAGGCGCGCGGCGTGTCCTGCCAGCTGTGCGGCGAAGGCGCCGTCGAGCGGCTCGGCGGCCCCGCGGAGGTCGTCGTCAGAGGTGCCGAAGTCACGCATCGTCGCCTCGGGGAGCACGACGAGGTCGAGTCCGTCGCGCGGACCGAGAGTGCCGAGGACGTCGTCGACCAACGCTCGGTTCGTGTCGGCGTCGGTCGTCGCGCTCAGCTGGACGAGGGCGACCTGCATACGTCCATCTTTGCAGGGCCGTCCACGCTGCGGCAGGGTGAGGCCGTGCCCGTCTCACCGATCGTGCAGCCCGGAGTCCCGCCGTACGACGTGATCGTCGTGGCCGGAGGGTCGTCCCGCCGGTTCGGTTCGGACAAGCTCGCGGCCCGTGTCGGCGGGGAGTCCCTGCTCGACCGCGTGCTCGGGGCTGCCTCCGGTGGCCGGCATGTGCGGGTGGTGGGGCCGCGGCGTCCGACCGTACGTCCCGTGGCGTGGACGCGTGAGGAGCCTGCGGGTGCCGGCCCCGCTGCCGCCGTCGTCGCCGGGATCGCCGCGATCGAGGGCGATTCCGCGGATGCTGCCCCGTACGCCGTCCTCCTGGCGGCCGACCTGCCGTACGTGACCCAGGAGACGGTCGACCGCCTGGTCACGGCGGTCGACGAGTCCCCCACGAGCGACGGCGCGCTGCTCGTCGACCCGGACGGGCGCGCCCAATATCTTTGCAGCGCGTGGCGACGCGACGCTCTCAGGACGGCCGCGACACGCCTGGCGAACTGGGACGGCGTGGCCGTACGGGCGCTCCTGGAGCCCTTGCACGTACGGCAGCTGCCCACGCGGGGGCGGGAGGGCCATGACGTGGACCGGCCGGAGGACCTACCGTCGGACGCATGAGCACTTCGACCGGACCTGAGCGCTCGCTCGACGACTGGGGTGACGTCGTCTGCGCGGCCCTCGGCATCGAGCCCGACTACGACCTCCACGCCCTCCTCGACACCGCGCGCGAGGTCGCCCACGCGGTGGAACGGCCGGCGGCCCCGCTGACCGCGTTCCTCGTCGGCTTCGCGGCCGCACAGGCCGGTGGGAGCGCCGAGGACCTCGACCAGGCCCTCGACCGCGTGACCGCGCTGGCCCAGGAGTGGACCACCTGACCCGACGGTACGGTGTGGCCATGCGTGCCGTGGTGGTGAAGGAGCCCGGAGGGCCCGAGGCGTTGACCGTGGTCGACCTCCCCGATCCGGTCGCCGGACCGGGTGAGGTCGTGATCGACGTGGTGGCCGCAGGGGTCAACCGCGCCGACGTCCTGCAGCGGCAGGGGCACTACCCGCCGCCGCCAGGCGCGAGCGACGTGCTGGGCCTCGAGTGCTCCGGCCTGATCGCCTCGGTCGGCGCCGACGTCACCCGCTGGAAGGTCGGTGACCCCGTCGTCGCGCTGCTGGCCGGCGGCGGGTACGCGGAGAAGGTCGCCGTCCCCCAGGAGCAGGTGGCCCCGCTGCCCGAGGGCATGGACCAGGTAGCGGCCGGCGGGCTGATGGAGGTTGCGGCCACGGTGTGGTCCAACGTGTTCATGACCGCCGACCTCCAGCCGGGCGAGCGCCTGCTCGTGCACGGCGGGGCATCGGGGATCGGCACGATGGCGATCCAGATGGGCAAGGCCTTCGGGGCGTGGGTCGCCGTGACCGCAGGGTCCGAGGCCAAGCTCGAGGCGTGCCGTGAGCTCGGCGCCGACGTCGCGATGAACTACCGCGAGATCGACTTCGTCGAGGGGTTGCGCGCCGCCACTGAGGGGCACGGTGCCGACGTCATCCTCGACAACATGGGCGCGGCCTACCTCCCGCGCAACGTCGCGGCCCTCGCCCACGACGGGCGGCTCGTCGTGATCGGGCTGCAGGGCGGGGTGAAGGGCGAGCTGAACCTCGGTGCCCTCCTCGCCAAGCGCGGCTCGGTGGCCGCCATCAGCCTGCGCGGCCGGCCGGCGGTCCAGAAGGGCGAGATCGTGTCCGACCTGGCGGCGAGCACGTGGTCGATGTTCGCCGACCAGACGCTCAACCCGGTGATCCACGCGACCTTCCCGCTTGAGGACGTCGCCGAGGCACACCGGGTCCTCGACGCGTCGAGCAACGTCGGCAAGGTCGTGCTCACGCTGTGATCACGCTCGCGCACGGGGCGTGGTCGGCGACGGTCAACCCGTACGGGGGCGGGCTCGCGTCGTTGGTGCACGACGGTGAGGACGTGGTGGTCCCGCAGGACGGTCAGGGCAGCCACCCCGCGTACCGCGGTGCCGTGCTCGCCCCGTGGCCCAACCGCCTCGAGGACGGCACGTACGAGTTCGACGGCGTGACGTACGAGGTGGCGCTCAACGAGACCGAGGAGCACACGGCGCTGCACGGGCTCGTCCACGACGTGGAGTGGGAGATAGTGGAGCAGATGTCGGCGTCCGTCGGCCTACAGGCCGACGTGCCCCGCGTTGCCGGATATCCGTTCTCCATCCGGCTCGACCTGGCCTACATGGTGTCCGACGCAGGGCTCGCCGCGTCGCTCGTCGCCACGAACACCGGAGAGGGCGACGCCCCGTACGGCAGCGGTTTTCACCCATACCTCGTCGCCGATCCGGTCGCGCAGACCCCGCTCGCGCTCGACGCGGCCTGCTTCGTCGAGACGTCGGCGGACCGGCGCCTCCCGACGGGGACGGCCGGCGTGGCGGGAACCCCGTACGACTTCCGCGAGTCGCGACCGATCGGTACGACCACGCTCGACACCGCGTACGGGCACCTCGGGGCGCCGGTCGTGCGGGTGGGCCGGACCGTGGTCGGGCTGGGAGCCGGGGTCCGTTGGCTGCAGGCGTATACGCCGCCCGACCGCCGTTCCGTCGCCGTCGAGCCGTGCTCGTGCCCCGCCAACGCGTTCCGGTCGGGGGTGGACCTGGTCGTGCTCGCTCCTGGGGAGCAGCACACCCTCGCGTTCACGCTCTCGCGCGCGGCCTAGCCAGCGCGGAATGCCGTCGCCGATCCTCGGCATCGCCGTTGCCTGACTACAGTGGATGGATGGCAGGCGAACCGTTCGACCACACCGGCAGCGAGCACCACCAGGTCATCGGGCCCGACGGGCAACCCGTCGCGGAGCCAGAGGCCGAGGACGAATCCCAGGGACGCTCGGTCACCGAGCTCGTCGAGCAGCCCGCGAAGGTGATGCGGATCGGGAGCATGATCCGTCTGCTCCTCGAGGAGGTGAAGTCCGCCCCGCTCGACGAGGCCAGCCGCGCGCGTCTGCGTGACATCCACCAGACCTCCATCAAGGAGCTCGAGGACGGGCTCGCCCCCGAGCTGGTCGAAGAGCTCGAGCGCCTCAGCCTGCCGTTCAACGAGACGACGCCGTCGGACGACGAGCTCCGGATCGCCCAAGCACAGCTCGTCGGCTGGCTCGAAGGACTGTTCCACGGCATCCAGACGGCGATCTACGCCCAGCAGATGGCGTCGCAGGCGCAGCTGCAGCAGATGCGTCGTGCGCTCCCGGGGGCTCAGGGAGTCCCGGTCCAGGGCCGCCCCGGCGTGCCCGGACAGGTGGCCGAGGACGGTCCGCAGCAGCGGCCGGGCATGTACCTCTGAGCTGACGACCCCGGGCCACGGTCACGGATCCGTAACAGAACTTGTGCGGGTGACCTTTATTGGCGCTACGGTGTGAGACGTGTGACCGGTACTCGCCTGGCGTTGAGTAGACATTTGCGTCCGTCTGAGTACGTTCGCCCTGATATGTCTCTTGACACCGATGTTTGACTTTCTGCATCTCGAAGTCCACAAGGAGATGCAGTCGCCATGCACATCGTCTCGGACCGCCGCCAGGTCGACGCCCACACGGACGTCGTCCCCGCCTGCGCCCAGATGCCCGACGTTTACGACACTCTCAGCGAACCACTCGAAGACCTGTCCCGCTCCGGTGAGAGCTGGGACGCGTGGTTGGCTGCTCACGCCCAAGCACGCGAAGCATGTGCCGCGTGCCCGCTTCTCACCCAGTGCCTCTATCGCGCCGTCGTGGACGGCGAGGTCGCGGGCTACGCCGCCTGCACCTCACCCGAGGATCGCGCCGAGATGCGCTCCCGCCTCGGGATCAGGCTGACGCCGCCCGACATCGACCGGATCGCCGGCGTCCGTACGGCAGGCTCGCCGGTCGACCACGAGTCGATCCTTGCGGCGCGACGCCTCTACCCCCGTGACACGTTCGCTCAGCTCGCCGAGCGGCTCGGGTGCTCGCTGTCCACCGTCAAGCGCCACCTGCGCGAGGCGTCGACGCAACCGCGTCCGGTCGCCCCGGCGCGCACTCGGACGACACGGCCGACGGTCGACGAGGTCCTGGACGTCTTCGACGAGGTGGTCTCGGCCAGCATGTCGGGCAGGGGCTCGACGAGCACGGTCGCCGACACCGTCCAGCCGCCCTGTTCCCTCAGCGCGTGATCCCTGAGTCCGGCCACGCACGGGGGTGGCCGGCCCAGGGAGAGCCCGACGGGCGCCATTGGGCGTCGTCGGGCCAGGTCAGAGGTACTTCTCGAGCTCTCGTACGACGCCGTCGTTCTCGACGGTCTCGGTGACGTCGTCGGCAACGGCCTGGACGTGCAGTGGAGCGTGGCCCATCGCGACCCCGCGTCCGGCCCACTCGAGCATCTCGACGTCGTTGGAGCCGTCGCCGATCGCGAGCACCTCCGCGCGGTCGACACCGAGCTCGGCGCACACGTGCTCGAGCCCGGCCGCCTTGGAGACTCCCTCGGGTGCGAGGTCGAGCCAGGCGGTGTAGCCGACGTAGTAGTTGGTGCCTTCGAGCCCGAGCGAGTGTGCCAACTCGGCGAACTCCTCGGCCGAGGCATTCGGGCTGCGGACGATCACGCGGCTCACGGGCTCGGCGATGAGGTCCTCGACCGGCTCGTGCGCCATGGTGCCGCTCAGCTCACCGTCGGGGAACGCCTTGTTCATGCGGTAGCCGACGCCGACGTTCTCGACCGCCACCGCAGCGTCCGGCACCGCCTCGAGCAGCGCCCGTACAGCGGGGCCGGCGTCGAAAGTGACCGTGTGCAGGAGCGTGATCGGGTCGTACGAGAAGACCACGGAGCCGTTGCTCGCCACTGCGAGACCCTCGTCGAAGCCGAGCTTGGCGACCGCGTCCATGACGCCCGGCACGGCGCGTCCGGTGGAGATCACACAGTGCATCCCCGCGTCGGCTGCGGCGCGGACCGTCTCGCGGACGGCGTCGGTCATCACGTTGTCGTAGTCGACGATTGTGCCGTCGATGTCGAGGGCGATCATGCGGGGCCGCCAGGTCCTGGCGGCGTCGTCGGTGGAGTGTGAGGTCAACGTCAAGACAGCGGCTCCAAGATCTCTCGGCCTGCGAGATAGGGCTGCAGCGCCTTGGGGACCCGGACGGACCCGTCGGCCTGCTGGTGGTTCTCGAGGAGGGCGATGATCGTCCGGGTCGACGCCATCAACGTGCCGTTGAGCGTGGCGAGCGGGGTGATCTGCTCGCCGTCGCGCATGCGGATGGCGAGGCGGCGCGCCTGGAAGCTCGTGCAGTTGGAGGTGGAGGTCAGCTCGCGGTACTTGCCCTGGGTGGGGATCCACGCCTCGCAGTCGAACTTGCGGATGGCCGACAGGCCGAGGTCGCCGGCCGCGACGTCGATGACGCGGTACGGGAGCTCGAGCGCGTCGAGCCAGTCCTGCTCGTGCCGGAGCAGCTCCTCGTGCACGGCGTACGAGTCCTCGGGCTTCGCGTAGACGAACATCTCCACCTTGTCGAACCAGTGCACCCGGAAGATGCCCCGGGTGTCCTTGCCGTACGAGCCTGCCTCACGGCGGTAGCAGGGGCTGAACCCCGCGTAACGGAGCGGCAACGTCTGGGCGTCGAGGATCTCGTCGGAGTGGTAGGCCGCGAGCGGCACCTCGGACGTCCCGACGAGATAGAGGTCGTCCTTCTCGAGGTGGTAGACGTCGTCGGCGGCCTGGCCGAGGAACCCGGTGCCCTCCATCGCCGACGGCTTGACCAGCGCGGGCGGGATCATCGGGGTGAAGCCCCAGGCGCTCGCGCGGTCCATCGCCATCTGCACCAGCGCGAGCTCGAGCTGGGCGCCGATGCCGGTGAGGAAGTAGAAGCGTGCGCCGCTGACCTTGGCGCCGCGCTCGATGTCGAACGCGCCCAGGCGCTTGCCGATCTCGAGGTGGTCGAGCGGCTCGAACCCCTCGGCGGCGAAGTCGCGCGGCTCGCCGACGATCTCGCGGACCACGAAGTCGTCCTCGCCACCCGCGGGTGCCTCGGGAGCGGCCAGGTTGGGCAGCGTCGCGAAGAGCGTGTCGAACGTCGCGCTTGCGGCGTCGGCGGCTGCGTTGGCCTCCTTGACCTGTGCGGCGAGCTCCTTCGTACGGGCCAGCAGGGCGGCCTTCTCGTCGCCGGTGGCCTTGGCGACCTGCTTGCCGAGTTGCTTCTGCTCCGCCCGCAGCGCCTCGTACCGGCCGATCGACGAGCGGCGTGCCTCGTCGGCGGCGATCAGCTCGTCGACGACAGCCTCGGACTCACCGCGGCGGCCCTGGGCTGCACGGATCTCGTCAGGGTTGTCACGCAGCGTACGAACATCGATCATTCCCCCAGCCTATCGGCGTGGCTGACACGACTACCCTGATCGGGTGCCGATCGACCTTCGCCGCGCCCGGCCGGCGCGCCCTGCCCTCCTGCCGACGACGTGCGGCGTCCTTTTCGCCGTCTTCGTCGCGCTCGCCGCTGCGGTGTGGTGGGAGTGGGCGCCGCTGATCGACCTCGACCAGCGGGTCGCTGACGCCGCGCACGAGGCGGTGGTGGGCAGCGCGACACTCACGGACGTTCTCCTGTGGGTCGCTGACTGGCTCGGGCCGTGGGCGCTGCGCATCGTCCTGCTGATCGTCGCCGTGTATGCGCTGGCGCGGCGGTCCTACCGGATCGCGGTGTGGATCGGGCTGTCGATCGCCGTCCAGTACGCCGCGGTCTATGGGCTGAAGCGGCTGATCGAGCGCCCCCGGCCGACGTTCGACGACCCGATCCAGGTGCTGGACACCTTCTCCTTCCCCAGCGGGCACGCGACGGCGGGCGCCACCTTCTCGACGATCATGGTCATCGTCACGCTGCTGGTCGTACGCCGAGGCGGGCTGCGCTCGCTGTTGAGCGTGCTGTGGATCGCCTGCGGGGTGCTCGTCGGGCTCGACCGCATCTTCCTCGGCGTCCACTACCTGTCCGACGTCGTCGCCGGATGGGCGCTGGGGACGGCGATCGCACTGTTCCTCTGGTGGCTGTTCACCCGTACGGCGTACGCCGTGGAGGAGCCCACCCACCCTGCCGTCGCGGGTACGGGGCGCCGGCAGGTCGGCGTCGTGCTCAACCCGGTCAAGGTCGGCGACCCGGAGGCCTTCCGTACGAAGGTGCGCGACGCTGCGGCCCGGCACGGCTGGGCGGAGCCGCGGTTCTTCGAGACCACCGTCGAGGATCCGGGGGCGTCGCAGGCCGTCGAGGCGCTCGAGGGTGAGGCCGACCTGATCATCGTGGCCGGCGGCGACGGCACCGTACGCGAGGCGTGCGGCGAGCTCGCCCGTACGGGCATCGGGGTCGGCGTGATCCCGCTCGGCACCGGCAACCTGCTCGCACGCAACCTCTCGCTGCCGCTGCACACCGGCGACGCGATCGACAACGCGTTCGTCGGCCAGGACCGAGCGATCGACATCGTGCGGCTGTCGATCGACGGCTCGGAGGATTCGACGACGTTCCTCGTCATGGCGGGGCTCGGCTTCGACGCGGCCATCATGACGGGCACCAACGAGGACCTCAAGAAGCGCGTCGGCTGGCTCGCGTACGTGGTCTCGGGGGTCAAGCAGCTGTTCCGGTTCCCCAGGACGCGGGTGCAGATCTCGATCGACGACGGGCCGTTCGTACGCCGCCGCGCGCTGACCGTGGTCGTGGGCAACGTGGGGTTCCTGCAGGGCGGCCTGCCGCTGCTGCCGGACGCGCAGATCGACGACGGTGAGATCGACGTCGTGGCGATCGCGCCGCCGCACAAGTTTGCGTTCCTGTCGGTGGGGCTGCGGTTGTTCGCCCGTCGCAAGCGCACCGACGAGCGGCTCGACCGGATGACCGGCCGTACGGTGACGCTGCGGACGGACCGACCGACCCCGATGCAGCTCGACGGGGACCCGATCGGCGACCACACCGAGCTCCGCGCGACCGTCGAGCCCGGCGTTCTGCTGGTCCGCGTGCCCCGCTGAGGACGTGGCTGGGCACGCGACCGCGCGTGCCGCACGGGCAAATGTCACGGTTAGGTAACGGAAGTCACTGGCGTGTTCCCTTCGTGGTAACCGGGTGTTGAACTCTCTTTCGCATGTGGTGCAGATCGCACCGTTCCTTCGGAGGGAGACCGATCATGCTTCAGTCGAAGCCTGCCCCTACGGGCAAGCGTCGTACGCGATTCGCAGCGGCCGCGACAAGCACTGCACTGGTCGCGGGAGTCGGAGGCCTGGTGCTCGCCGGTGCACCGGCAGCCAACGCCGCCAACGTGAACCTCGACAAGCGCTTCAACTACACCTGCAAGGTCGATGCCGGCGCGCTTCCGCTCGGCAACCACGTCCTGGGTGTGCGTGCGCAGGTCCAGGTCCCGAGTGTCGTCAACCGCAACCAGACGCTGCCCACCCGCAAGACGACCATCACGCTGACGCTCCCCGAGACGCTGCGTGAGGCGACGTACGACATCCTTCGCGGGCGCACGGCCGGCGGCGAGTCCAAGGACGCCAAGGTCAGCCTCTCGGCGCCCGGCTCGTCGACGCTGACGGTCGGCATCGCGAACCTGAGGGCTGCGCAGGCCGCTGTTCCCGCAACGGCTGGCGCCCCGTGGAACATCGCGACCGTGGGCGACGTGCCCGCGATCAAGGTCCCGGCAACTGCCCACACTCGGGCCTCGTTCAGCATGCCCGCCGCCTTCAGCATCGCCGCGACCGTCATCAACGTGGACGATGTCCGCATCGGCGTCACGCTGGCGTGCAAGACGGCAGGTAGCCGCGTCATCGGCTCGGTCGCGATCAACAAGAACGCTTCGAAGGTCGCTGCGAAGGTCTCGCCCAAGAAGATCAAGGCCAAGAAGACCAAGGCCAAGATCGCTGTCACCGTCTCGGCCGGTTCGCCGAAGGCGTCCGGCAAGGTCACCGCCAAGATCGGCAAGAAGACCGTCGGCAAGGGCACCGTCAAGAACGGCAAGGCGACGATCAAGCTCAAGAAGTTCAAGAAGAAGGGCACCTACAAGATCAAGGTGACCTACGGCGGGTCGGCGTACGCCAAGGGCTCGACGAAGACCATCAAGGTGAAGGTCAGGAAGTAACGACCCGCACCTTCTCGGGAGCACGTCATCGGCGGCGACGCCGTACGGATCCTCCGAGGGGACGAGTGCCCCGGCCCGCCCACGGGTCGGGGCACTCGCTCGTTTCGGGGTCGGGGACCGTTCCGCCAGGCCATTCATTGGGGTACCCGACCGAGGCCCGACCTACCCCAACCGGCCCAGTAGGGCGGCGTCGGTTCGTTGGGGTACCCCAACGAACCGAGAGAGCGGAGGGCCCGGGCACTCGCTCGATCCGAGGCGCCTCCGAGGTGGCGCGGCGTGCTCTAGGGGTGCGGGACGGTGGCGGTGATGATGGAGCCGTCGGCGCGGCGTACGCCCTCGAGCGGGCCGGGGCCGGGTGTTCCGGCGAGGACGGGGCCCTGGTCCGCCAGCGGAACCACGACGGGCTCCGCGGCGGTGACGTGCACGATCTTGCCCCGTACGGAGAACTTCGCGCCCGGCCCTTCCTCGACGGTGAGCTCGACGGCATCGGCCGTGACGCGCACGCGGATCCGGCTCTTCTTGATCGTCAGCCGATAGACCAGCTCGTCCCAGCTCACAGGCAGCCGTGGGTCGATCGAGAACTCGCCGTTGTAGTCGCGGAACCCGCCGAACCCGTTGGCCAGCGTGCCCCACACGCCGCCGGTGGACGCGACGTGGACGCCGTCGGAGGCGTTGCCGTGCAGGTCCGCGAGGTCGACGTAGAGCGCCTCGGTGAAATAGCGCACCGCCATGTCCGAGTAGCCGACCTCGGCCGCGATCAACGCCTGCACGACCGCCGACAGCGTGGAGTCGCCGGTCGTGATCGGGTCGTAGTACTCGAAGTCGCTGCGCTTCTGCTCGGTCGTGAACTGGTCGCCCTGCAGATAGAGCGCGAGCACCACGTCGGCCTGCTTGAGCACCTGGAACCGATAGATCACCAGCGGGTGGTAGTGCAGCAGCAGCGGCCGCTTGTCCGCCGGCGTGTGCGCGAGGTCCCACACCTCGCGCTCGAGGAAGTGCGAGTCCTGCGGGTGGATGCCGAGGTGCTCGTCGTACGGGATCGCCATCGCCTCGGCGGCCCGCTCCCACTCCTCGACCTCGTCGCTGTCGAGGTGCAGCCGCGCGACCATCCGCCCGTACGCCTGCGGCCACGCGCGCTCGAGCTCGCGCACCGCCCGCGCGGCCCGGCGCAGGTTGAAGCGCGCCATGACGTTCGTGAACAAGTTGTCGTTGACGACCGTCGTGTACTCGTCGGGTCCGGTCACGCCGTGGATGTGGAACGAGCCGCGTCCCTCGCTGCGCCAGAAGCCGAGATCGGTCCACAGGCGCGCGGTCTCCACAAGGATGTCGACCGCCTCGCGCATGAGGAAGTCGGTGTCGCCGGTCGCGTCGACGTAGCGGCTCAGGGCGTACGAGATGTCGGCGTCGATGTGGTACTGCGCGGTGCCTGCGGCGTAGTACGCCGACGCCTCCTCGCCGTTGATCGTGCGCCATGGGAAGAGCGCGCCGCGGTTCGAGAGGTCGCGGGCGCGGCGCCGCGCGGCGGGCAGCATGTTGTAGCGGAACCGCAGCGCGGACCGGGCGAGCTGGGGATAGACGTACGTGAGGAACGGGAGCACGTAGATCTCGGTGTCCCAGAAGTAGTGGCCGCCGTACCCGGAGCCGGTGACGCCCTTCGCGGGGATGCCGGCCCCCTCGGCGCGGGCGGAGGCCTGCGCGACCTGGAACAGGTTCCAGCGCATCGCTTGCTGCAGCGCGGGCTGGCCGCCGATGGTGACGTCGGCCTTCGCCCAGTAGTCGGCGAGCCACGCCTTCTGGTCGTCGAACTGCCGACGGAGCCCTTCGGCCTCGACCCGGTCGAGCGTGCGGCGGCACCGGTCGAGGAGCTCGCGGGCGGGGACGCCGCGCGAGGTGTGGTACGAGGCGACCTTGGTGAGGCGTACGGTGTGGCCGGGCTGCGCGTCGATCTGGTAGACGACCTTGGCCATGTCGTCGTCGACCTGCATCTGGCGCTGCACCGGGTCGACGGTCTCGATGGAGTGGTCGGCCCCGACACCGAGCGTCATGCCGGACTCGGCGGCCTTGTAGCCGAGCATCACCCGCCCGGTCTCCTCGTCGGCGTGCTGGAGCTGCGGCAGCAGCACGCGCCGGCCGAACCGCTCGGCCTTGCGCGGGTCGGCGCCTTCGCCCATCGCGGCGGAGCGGACGTGGTACTCGTCCTCGCCATCTTGGCGGTTGAGGATCTGCGACGACAGCGTGATCGGCGCGGCGGCGTCGAGCAGCGTGACCTCGAACGTCATCACCGCCAGGTGGCGCTGCGTGAACGACACCATGCGCTGCGCCTTGATGCGGACACGCTTGCCGGCGGGCGTGCGCCAGACGATCTCGCGGCACAGCACCCCCGTACGGAGGTCGAGGGTGCGCTCGTACTCGATGAGGTCGGCGACCGGCAGCAGCAACGGCTCGTCGTCGACGTAGAGCCGGATGACCTTCGCGTCCGGCGCGTTGACGATCGTCTGCCCGACCCGGGCGAACCCGAACGCCTCCTCGGCGTGGTTGATCTTCCACGTCTCGTGGAACCCGTTGACGAACGTGCCGTGGCTGTGGGACTCGCGCCCCTCCTCGACGTTGCCGCGCAGGCCGAGATAGCCGTTGCCGAGGGCGAACAGCGTCTCCGTGCGACCGAGGTCGTCGGCGCTGAAGAACCGCTCCGAGAGGCGCCACTCGTCGATCGGCCAGCGGTGACGGTCGAGGTAGTCGGAGACGGGGCGCGGGGTGTCGCGCGGGACGGGGGTCATGCGAGCTCCCCTAGGTCGGAGACGACGATGTCCGCGCCGTTGTCGAGCAGCACCTGGTGGCCTGCGCCGCGGTCGACGCCGATCACGAGGGCGAAGTCGCCCGCGGCGCCCGCCTGGACGCCGGAGACCGCGTCCTCGACGACGACCGAGTGCGCGTCGTCCGTGCCGAGCTCCTTGGCGGCGAACGCGTACGTGTCCGGGGCGGGCTTGCCCGGCAGCCCGTGCGCCCGCGCGACGGCGCCGTCGATGACTACCGAGAAGCGGTCGGCCAGGCCCGCGGCTGCCAGTACGGCGGGCGCGTTGACCGAGCTCGAGACGACGGCGAGGCCGATCGGGAGGGTCGCGAGGTGGTCGAGGAGGGCTACGGAGCCCGGGTACGCGGCGACGCCGTTCGCGGCGAGCTCGCGCTCGAACTCGGCGTTCTTGCGGTTGCCGAGGCCGCAGACCGTCTCAGCCGTCGGCGGGTCGCTGGGATCGCCCTCGGGCAGCGTGGCGCCACGGGAGGCGAGCATCGTGCGGACACCGTCGTAGCGGGGCTTGCCGTCGACGTACGCGAAGTAGTCGGCGTCGGTGTATGCGGGAGTGATGTGGTGCTCGTCGAGATACGAGGTGAACAGCGCGGCCCAGGCACGCATGTGGACCTCGGCAGTCGGTGTCAGCACGCCGTCGAGATCGAACAGCACGGCGTCGTAGTCGGCCCAGCGGACCAGCGGGGATCTGCTCACTCTTCGAGGGTATGGCGTCGAGGTTGCGGTCGCGTCACGTGTGTCCAGGCGCGGCGGCGTCGGCGTTTATTCGAGGAAGTTCTCAAATCTTATTCACGTGACGTATCTCACTGTGTCACAGTGAGTTATTCGGTACGGCGTGAATCGCGTCGACCTCTGGAGGGAGACCAGATGGACCACCGTCAGCGCAGCCGCGCTGCCATGAGCCGGACGATTGCGGCGATCGCCGCCGGCGCACTCGTGCTCGGAACGACCACCGCTCTCGGAGCGGCCTCACCAGCGAACGCGGCGATCGGCGCCGTCGCGGCGGACGCGCCTGTCACGCAGGACATCACGCTCGACAAACCGGTGTACCGGACGCCATTCTTCCCGATCGGCACCGCGACGCTCGCGGCGAGCGGCGGGTCCGGCGAGATCACGTACTCCGCGGGCGCGATCACCGGCCCGAACGGGGAGACCGGGGGCAACATCGAGATCGTCGGCGACACCGCCAAGATCAACATGAACCAGCAGGACCCGGTCGGCGAGTACTCGTTCCCCTACACCGCGACGGATAGTGCCGGCGAGTCCAGCACGTCGACGGTGCGGTTCAGCATCGAGAACCTGCTGGCGAACGTCCGCGACCTGCGCTTCACGACCAGCAAGGACAAGCCGTTCGACGCGTGGCCGTACGCCCGCGATCCGGAGACCGGCGGGCCGTTCCCGTGGACGTGGACGGAGAACTCGTTCAGTTACGGCGAGCCCGAACACGGCGAGCTCGTCAAGTTCTTCACGCCGCCGGAGGACCCGAGCGACTCCGTCGCGTCGAACTTCGCGGCGATCCAGCACAAGATCACCTACGTCCCCGACCCGGGCTTCGTCGGCACGGACTCGTTCACCTACACGCTGACCGATGGAGACGGCGACGAGTCGACCGGCTCGATCACCGTCGACGTCGTCGACCCGGGGACCACGGCGCGCGGCGTCCTGAACGACGTCCGCTACCGCTGTGCGTTCGCCATCCGCGCCAACATGGAAACGGGCGAGATCGGCAACGAGAACGATCCCGTCGACCCGGGGACGAGCAACCTCGTCAACATGGTCATGGGCGGTGACGTCACGTTCCGCGTGGACGTGAGGGCCCACATGCCCACCACGCTCGCGCCGGGCGAGAAGTTCAAGGTGCGCGACACCGCGATCGACCTGAAGATGGCGCAGCCGATGGCCGAGCTGCTCGCCGGGAGCGACATCACCGCAGCGCCGGTCGACGCCCCGCCGCCGCTCGACGAGGCAGGGTTCGGCCAGATCGAGGTCGGCGGTGCTGCGACGGCGACGGCGGTGTTCACGGAGTCGGCGACGGGCAAGTCGTACGAGGTGCCGATGTCCGGGCTGCGGTCCGCGATGGTGCCGATGTCGCTCCCGATCCCGTCCGACGGGGTCAGGATCCCCGTCATGGGCGGACTTCCCCAGCTGACCGCGCCCAGGTCGGGCGAGCTCTCGGTGTCGATGCCGAAGAAGTTCTTCATCAACTCGATCCTCAACCCGGGCGTGCTCGGCGGGATGATCAAGAAGGTTGGGCTCGACTGCACGGCGATGGAGGGCGAGAGCCTCGTCATCGCAAGCGCGCCGATCGTGGACCCGGTCGCCTCGAAGGTGGCGGCGTCGGCGTCGACCGTGCGCTACGGCGTGGCCGCTCCGAAGGTGAACGTGTCGGTGGCGCCTGCCGGTGCGACGGGCACGGTCGAGGTCCGCAAGGGCACGACGGTTCTGGGCAAGGCTAAGGTCGCGGGCGGCAAGGCGTCGGTGACCCTGCCTCGTACGGCGCTAAAGCCTGGCGCGCACACGCTGTCGGTGCGGTACTCCGGTGACGTGCGGACGAAGGCCTCCACGGGGTCGGTGCGGGTGTCGGTGACCAAGGCCAAGGCCTCGCTGACGGCGAAGATGACGACCAAGAAGGTCGTGGCCAAGAAGACCCGCGCCAAGGTGCGCGTCACGGTGAAGGCGCCGGGTGTGAAGCCCGGTGGCACCGTCGCGATCTATGCCAAGGGCAAGAAGATCGGGACGGCGAAGGTCGGTTCCTCCGGCATCGCGACGGTCACGCTGAAGAAGCTGCCGAAGGCCGGCAAGGTCACCCTGAAGGTCCGCTACCTCGGCAGCGCGACCACCGGTGCGGCGACCAAGACGATCAAGGTCGCGGTCAAGAAGCGCCGCTGATGAGACGTCGGCGCCGCCCGTGATCGGACGGGCGGTGTCGTACGAGGCGGTCCCTGGTCTCACCCTCACGAGACCGGGGACCGCCGCCCTTTGGGGCGGCACGGCGTCCGGCGGCTCGCCAGGACGACGTGGCGCACCGCACCCGAGGCCCTCGGTCCCTCCCTCCGGGATCGGGGGCCTCGGTCGTTCGCTCAGCGCCGTCAGGGCAGCGCGAGCCGGCCGTCGACGCGGCGCGGGATGCGCCACGGGTTGTCGTCGCGCAGCGGCGCAGGAAGCGCTGACTCCGGCACCGACTGGTAGGTGACGGGCCGCGTGAAGCGGCTCAGCGCGGAGGCTCCGACCGACGTCGCGGTCGGGTCGGAGGTAGCAGGCCAGGGGCCGCCGTGGTGCTGCGCCCATGTGTACGCGACGCCGGTCGGGAAGTCGCCGACGGTGACGCGCCCGGCCTTGGTGGAGAGCTGGGCGAGGAGGCCGGGCAGGTCCGGGTCGGACTCGCCGTCGGCCATGATCGCCGCAGCGAGCGTGCCCTGCAGGGCGTTGATCGTACGGGCGAGGTCCTCGTCGTCGCCGTACTCCGCGACGAGCGCGACCGGTCCGAAGCACTCTTCCAGCAGCCGGCTCCCCGGCTCCAGCGCGTCGAGCGGGACGGAGAGGACGGTGGACGCGACGGACCATCCGGCCTCGGGGCCGTCGACGGACGCGACGACCTCCGCACCGGCGTCGACGAGCTCGCCGACGCCCGTACGGGCTGCTGCGGCGATGCCCTCGGTGAGCGACCAGCCCTGGGGTGCGGCGTCGCGGAGCGCGTCGGCGACGGCGGCGGCGGCGCCTGAGCCGTGCGGGGCGAGCATGAGGCCGGGCTTCGTGCAGAACTGGCCGGTGCCCAGCGTGAACGAGCCGACGAAGCCCGACGCGATCTCGTCGAGGCGTGCGTCGGCCGCAGCGGCAGTCACCACCACGGGGTTGACGGTGCCCATCTCGGCGAAGACCGGGATCGGGGCCGTACGCCGCTCGGCCGCGTCGCGCAGCGCCATGCCTGCGCGCTGCGAGCCCGTGAACGCGACGGCGGTGATCTGCGGCTCCTCGACGAGCCGTACGCCGGCGTCGAAGCCGTGCACGATCCCGAAGACGCCGTCGGGCGCACCGGCCTCGCGCAGCGCGTCGGTCGCGAGCGCGCCGAGCCGCTGGCTGAGCAGTGGGTGCGCGGGGTGGCCCTTGACGACGACCGGGCAACCCGCGGCGAGCGCGGACGCGGTGTCGTTGCCGAGGACGCTGAACGCGAACGGGAAGTTGCTCGCGCCGAACACCGCAACCGGTCCGCGCGGCACGTTGACGCGGGCGAGCGCGGGGTTGGCTCCGGCCGCGTGGTCGATCGTGGCACCGAGGTACGAGCCCTCGATCGCGACATCGGCATAGAACCGCAGCTGTCCTGCCGCTCGGACGACCTCGCCCTCCAGACGAGGTCGCCCGAGCGCGGTCTCTTTGTCCGCGAGGTCCACGAGCTCGTCGCGCGCGGCCTCGAGGGCGTCGGCGATCGCGCCGGACCAGCGGGCGCGCTCGGTCGGTGGCATGGCGGCCACCTCCGTCGCGCACGCGGCGGCCGCGGCGACGATCGCGTCCACCTCGTCCGGTGGAGTCGCGGCGACCTCACCGTTCACGCCGCCGGTGCGCGGGTCGTACGAGACGTCGGTGGCCGCGGTCATGCGGGGAGGCCCTGCACGCCGGCCTCGAGCACGCCGAGCGCGTCGTCGAGCAGCGCGTCGCTGATCACCAGCGGCGGGAGCAGCCGGATCACGTTGCCGTACGTCCCGCACACCAGCACGAGCACGCCCTCCGCATGGCAGTGCGCGGCGAGGGCCTGGGCGAAGCGCGGCGCCGGGTCCTTCGTGCCGGGCTCGACGAGCTCGATCGCGAGCATCGCCCCGCGGCCGCGGACGTCGCCGATCCGCCCACCGGACTCCGCGCGCATCTCCTCGAGCCGTGGCGTGACCCGCTGCTCGATCTGCGCCGCCCGCGCGACGAGCCCCTCGCTCTCGATGGTCTCGATCGCACCGAGCGCCGCCGCACACGCGACCGGGTTGCCGGCGTACGTGCCGCCGAGCCCGCCGGGCGCGACCGCGTCCATGATCTCGGCGCGCCCCGTCACCGCGGACAACGGCATGCCGCCGGCCAGCGCCTTCGCGGTCGTGATGAGGTCCGGGACGATGTCCTCGTGCTCGCTCGCGAACATGCGGCCCGTCCGCGCGAACCCGGTCTGGATCTCGTCCGCGACGAACAGGATGCCGTGCTCGCGCGCAAACTCGACCACGCCCGGCAAGAACCCCTCGGCCGGCACGATGAACCCGCCCTCGCCCTGGATCGGCTCGGCGACAATCGCGGCGACGTTGTGCGCGCCGATCTGCGTGAGCACGATGTCCTTGAGCGTGGCCAGGGCGTCGGCGGCGCACGCCTTCTCGTCGCCGTCGTAGCGGTACGGGTATGCCATCGGCGCGCGATAGACCTCCGGCGCGTACGGCCCGAAGCCCTCCTTGTAGGGCACGTTCTTGGCCGTCATCGTCATCGTCATCAGCGTGCGCCCGTGGTACGCGTGGTCGAGCACGACGATCGCCGGACGGCCCGTGGCCGCGCGCGCGATCTTCACCGCGTTCTCGACCGCCTCGGCGCCGGTGGAGAAGAGCGCCGTCCGCTTCTCGTGGTCGCCGGGCGTGAGGCGGTTGAGCGCCTCGGCGACCTCGGTGAAGCCCTCGTACTCGGTGACCATGAAGCAGGTGTGCGTCATCTTCGCCGCCTGCTCGGCGATCCGTGCCACGACCTTGGGTGCCGCAGCACCGACGCTCGTGACGGCGATGCCCGAGCCCATGTCGATGAGCCGGTTGCCGTCGACATCGACGAGGAGCGCACCGTCCGCGTGATCGACGAACACCGGCAGCGTGATGCCGAAGCCGCGCGCCACCTGCTTCGCCCGGGCCTTGTGCAGCTCGACCGAGCGCGGCCCCGGGATCTCGGTCTTGAGGAGTCGTGCCTGGTCGGTCATCGTCGTCATCCTTCGAGGTTCGCCATCACGTGCTTGATCCGCGTGTAGTCCTCCAGGCCGTACATGGACAGGTCCTTGCCGTATCCGGAGCTCTTGAACCCACCATGCGGCATCTCGGCGACGAGCGGGATGTGCGTGTTGATCCAGACGCAGCCGAAGTCGAGCGCGTTGGACATCCGCAGGCCGCGCCCGAGGTCCTTGGTCCACACCGACGAGGCGAGCGCGTACGGCACGCCGTTGGCCTTCGCGATGGCCTCGTCCTCGTGCTCGAAGGTCTGCACGGTGATGACGGGGCCGAAGACCTCGCTCTGGATGAGCTCGTCCTCCTGCTGCAGGCCGTCGATGACCGTGGGCTCGATGTAGAAGCCGCGATCGCCCTGCCGGCCGCCCCCGGTCGTGACAGTGGCGTGGTCGGGGACGCGCGAGAGGAAGCCGAGGACACGCTCGAGCTGGTTCGCGTTGTTGACCGGCGGCACCCACGCGTCTTCGTCGTTGCTGCCGCGCCCGTACGAGGTGGTGGCGGCCTTCGCCTGCTCGGTGAGCGCCGCGACGAAGTCGTCGTGGACGCGCGGGTGGACGAGCACGCGCGTCGCGGCGGTGCAGTCCTGCCCGGCGTTGAAGTAGCCCGCGACTGCGATGCCCTCGGCCGCCGCCGCGATGTCCGCGTCGTCGAACACCACGACCGGCGCCTTGCCGCCGAGCTCGAGGTGCACGCGCTTGAGGTCGTGAGACGCCGCCTCGGCGACCTGCTTGCCCGCCCCCACCGAGCCGGTGATCGACACCATCGCCGGCGTCGGGTGCGAGACCACGGCGGCACCGGTCGTACGGTCGCCGCACACGACGTTGAGCGCGCCCGCGGGGAGGAACTCCGCGGCGATCTGCGCCATCAGCACCGTCGACACCGGCGTCGTGTCGCTCGGCTTGAGGACGACGGTGTTGCCCGCGGCCAGCGCCGGGGCGAACTTCCAGACGGCCATCATCATCGGGTAGTTCCACGGCGCCACCTGGCCGACCACGCCGACCGGCTCGCGGCGGATCCACGACGTGTGGCCGGCCATGTACTCGGCGGTGGCGCGCCCCTCGAGCACGCGCGCCGCGCCGGCGAAGAAGCGGATCTGGTCGACCATCGGCGGGATCTCCTCCGCCATGGTCACCGGGATCACCTTGCCGGTGTTGCGGCTCTCCGCCGCGACGAGCTCGTCGGCGCGCGCCTCGATCGCGTCGGCGATCTTGAGGAGGGCCTGCTGGCGCTCCGACGGCGTCGTGCGCCGCCAGGTGTCGAACGCCTTGGCCGCCGACTCGTACGCGAGGTCGACGTCAGCCTGGCCGGACAGCGGCGCGTCGCCGTACGTCTCCCCGGTGGTCGGGTCGACGAGGTCGGTACGGCGTCCGTCCCGCGTGTCGACGAGCGCGCCGTCGACGAAGTTCTGGACGTGCACGGTGTCGGTCATCCTCGATCTCCTGTGTCATCTCGTTGGTTGAGCCTGTCGAAACCCCGTTGGTTGGGCTAATCCCGTTGGTTGAGCCTGTCGAAACCCGACTCCCCCGGATACGGCGTGACGATGTTGAGCGCGTCGCCGTGGGCGGCGTCGGAGTGGCGGTACGGGCGGGCGAGCAGCATGTAGACGAGACCGACGCCGAGCACGATCGCGGCGCCGAGGGCGACGATCCAGTTGTCGTACCAGGGCACGTCAGGCGTACGGGGCCAGATCATGTTGAGCGAGGCCATCAGCTGGTAGGCGAGCGCGGCGATCGTGACGAGCAGGCCCCACCGGCCGAGGGTGAACGTGCCGGACGGCTTCCAGCCCTTCAGGCGCGCGCGCAGGGCAGCGGCGACGACCATCATGAACGCGAGATAGATGCCGAACGAGGCGAACGAGATGATCCGTATGAGCGCGTTGTCGGAGACCTGGGAGCCGAGGATGATGACGATCGGGATCAGCGCCGCGAGCGACAGCGCGTACGGGGGCACGTGTCGGGCGCTCGAGAACCGCTTGAGCAGTGCGCTGCCGGGCATCATGTCGTCGCGTGCATACGCATAGATCATGCGGCTCGCCGCGGCCTGCAGGCTGAGCACGCACGACAAGAACGAGATCAGCACGATCACGAGGACGATGCGGAAGCCGACCGACCCGAAGGCGTTCTCGAGGACGGTGCTGACCGGATCGGTGTCCTGCTCGGCGAACACGGCCGCGAAGCTGGGGACTCCGAGGATGAGCGCGAAGGTGATGAAGAAGGCCGCTGCGCCGCCGATGTAGATCGTCATCCGCATCGCCTTGGGGATCTGGCGACCCGGATCCTTGACCTCCTCGGCCACGTCGCCGCAGGCCTCGAAGCCGTAGAAGAGATAGAGGCCGATGAGCGCGGCGGCGGCGAACGCCGGGAAGTACGAGCCGTCGCCCTGGACGTCGTACGTGTCGAACAGCGCGCCGACGCTGTGGTGCCGCTCGGTGAGCAGCACCCAGATGCCGACGACGAGGGCGCCGACGAGCTCGGCGGCGAAACCGAAGAACGCGATCCTGGCGAGCAGCCTGGTGCCCCCGAGGTTGAGGAGGGTCGTGAGCACGATCAGGCCGATCGCGCACCAGACGGTGACAGCGGTGGTCCCGTCGATGCCGAGCACGATCGCGACGAAGGGTCCCGCGCCGTACGAGACGGCGGCGATCGTCACGGTCAGCGCGATCATGTAGACCCAGCCGGTCATCCATGCCCAGCGACGGCCCCACAGGCGGCGCGCCCACGGATAGACGCCGCCGGCGACCGGGTACTGCGCGACGACCTCGCCGAAGACGAGCGCGACCAGCAGCTGTCCGAGAGCCGCGAGCACGATCGCCCAGATCATCGGCGGCCCGCCCTGCGCGAGCGACGTGCCGAACAGGGAGTAGACGCCGACGACCGGCGAGAGATAGGTGAACCCGAGGGCGAAGTTGCCCCAGAAGTTCATGTCGCGCTTGAAGTCGGAGGTGTAGCCGAGCGAGGCGAGGTGGGCGTCGTCGGCGGTGTGGGACGTGGGTTCGTGGGACGCGGTGGGATCGAGCGGCGAAGTCGTCACGGGAATCTCCCTCGGAGCAAGCCGGGCAGTGCGCGGCGACCTCGTCGCACACGGGGGTGTCAAGCAGGCTAGGAGCGACGGCTGCTCGTGGGTCCCTGCCGAAACGGTGCGCGGAGGCTGCGTGGCATGGACACTGTGTCCATGACCGCCGCGCCGCCCGCTGTGCCGCCTGACGACCCGTACGGGGTCTCGCTGGCGTGGCTGCTCGACCAGGACGCGCTCGGACTGCGGCTCGTCGAGCCCGTGGAGGCACCTGAGGTCCGGCTCGGCTGGGCCCATGCGATCGAGGTGCTCGACCCCACGCCCTTCCTCGGGGGCGGCGAGCTCGTCCTCACGACGGGCCTGCGGATGCCGAGGGCACATGCCGAGCAGGAGGCGTACGTCGTACGCCTGGTGGCGGCCGGCGTGGTCGGCCTGGCCTTCGGCGTCGGCGTGCGGTTCGCGACGATCCCGGTCGGGCTGCGCGACGCGTGCCGTCGGACGGGCCTGCCCCTCCTCGAGGTGCCGCTGCCGACGCCGTTCGTGGCGATCGCGCAGGCGGTCGCGGCACGGCGTGCGGAGCAGGAGAACGCGGTGATGCATCGCGCGGTCACGTTCCAGCGGCAGATGACGCGCGCCGCTCTCGACGGCGGCGTCGCGGGACTGTCCGCTGCGCTGGCCCACGAGCTGCACGCGACCGTCCTGGTCCTCGACGAGCTCGAGCACCCGGTCGCGTCAGCGGGCGAGGCGCCTGACCTGCGCGACCGCGTCGTCGCCGAGCTCGCCGGCCTCGCGGTCTGGCCCGGTCGCGCGAGCATCGCGGTCGTCTCCGGCACCGGCACGCTCGCCGTTCAGCGTCTCGGCGGCCTGGAGCGTCCGAGCGGCTGGCTCGCCGTCGAAGTGCCGGGTGCGCTGTCCGTCGGCGACCGCCTCCTGCTCAACCAGGCGGTCTCGCTCCTTACCCTCCAGCGCGAGCGCCCGCGCGAGCTCGTCGACGCGCGGCACCGGCTCGGCGCGACCGTGCTGGAGCTGCTGCTCGACGACGACGTGGTCGCTCCGTCGGTCGTCCGGCACCTCGAGCACTTCGGGTTCGAGCCCGGCGACCGCGTACGGATGCTGATCGCAGTCCCCGGCAAGGGCCGTACGTCGCCGCTCGATCTCGTCGCGCACGCGCTCGACGCCGCGTCGGTGGCGCACGTGGAGACCGACGCGACCGACGGCGTGCTCGTCCTGGTCCGCGACGAGGACGTGCACGGCAGCGCGGACGCCGTGGCTGAGGGGCTGGCCCGCGCCGGACGCCACGACGTGGTTGTCGGGGTGAGCGGTGCGCTGCCGATCGGGCGAGCGGCGTCGGGCCGGGCGGCGGCTCTCCACGCAGCCGCGTCGGCGCGGGCGTCGCATCAGCAGGTCGGCTGGTACGGCACGCTGACGCTGGAGGCGATCCTCGCTGACGACGTCGTACGGACGCGGGTGGCGACCCTGGCTGCGTCGCCGTTGGCGCCGTTGCTCGACGGTGACTCGGAGCGTGAGCGCGTGCTGCTGGAGTCGCTCGAGGTGTTCTTGCGCCACAACGGCTCGTGGGAGACGGCGTCACGGGCGCTCGGCGTGCACCGCCACACGCTCCGCAACCGGATGGCGCGCGTCGAGGAGCTGACCGGCGCGCGGCTCGACGTCGCGGAGGACCGGGTCGCGCTGCTGCTCGGACTCCTCGCCCGCGACGGCACGTGACCGCGGTCGGTCAGCGCGCGAGGCCGAGGAACAGCAAGGCCGCTCGTTCGATATCGACCAGCAGCGAGGTGGGGAGTCGTCCGATGCGCGCGCCGACGTTGCTGCGGCGTACGGTCGTGATCTTGTCGACCATGGCGAAGCTCGGCCGGTCGATCCCCGTCGTGCGCGTAGCCGGAACGGGAATGCGGATCAACGGGGCGTCGACAACCGCCGTGGTCAGCGGAACGACGGTGACCGACTCCGTGGCGTCGAAGAGATCCTCTTGAAGGATCAGAGCTGGTCGTGGCTTTGACGCGTACGTGCCGCCGGCGACCGCCCACAGCTCGCCGCGGTTCACTCGTCCCAGCTGTCGGAGATGTCCTCGACGAACTCCTGGTCGTCGGCGCGACGATCCGCCCGGGCGAGGGCCGCGGCCTGGCGGTGCGCCTCGTCGCGGAACTGCTCGGTCCGCACGTCGGGGACCCACACCTGGATCGGCCGGTATCCGCGCTCGCGCATGCGCCGGCGGTGCTCGGCAACACGGTCACGAACGCTCATGGGTCAACGTTACATGTAACGCGGGCGGCGGCTCAAGACCCGCAAATGTCTGTCCTCACAGCCCCAGCGCGCCGGGGAGACCGTTGAGCTGCAGGCGGGCCCCGCCGTGGACGTGCGGGAGATCCTGCTCGCCGCTGCCGGTCGGCGTCACGAAGGTGACCTGCTCGGTCCAGCGCAGGCGCGTGCCGTCGTCGGTCGGGTCGAGCACGACGGTGACGAGCGACGTCCAGCGAAGCACGTCGTTCACGTGCGTCTCGTACGTGAGGACGATCCGCTGCGCGGGGACGAGATCGATGAACCGGGAGTCGTACGCGAGTCGCTCGCTCGTCCCATCAAGAGCGCGGAACGTGCTCCGTGCCGACTCGCCACCGCCGACGCGGAAGTCGTGCTCGTACGTCGCCTCGCCTCCGGGTAGCCAGAACCAGCGGTGCCGTACGGCCGGGTCGGCGAAGCCTTCGTACAGACGCTCCGGCGGTGCAGCGACGTCGAGCGTCACGGTGAAGGTGTCGTGCTGGACGTCGGCAAGCGTGGGTGTCGTCATGGCGACCTGCAACCGCAAGGCGTACGGATTATTCCCGCTACTCCGACTCCGCCTCGACGGGTCCGCCGCCGAGGCCGATCTCGTTGCCGTCCGGGTCGCGGTAGGTCCACTTGCGGACGCCGTTCTCGTACGTCTCGCGCGTCGCTGGCTCGATGCCGCGTGCGCTGACCCCGGCGACGAACGCCTCGAAGTCCTCGACGAACACCGTCTGCAGCGCGTGCCCGGCATGCTCGGGATTGACCTCGATGTAGAGGTAGCGGTGCTCGGCGAGCTCCCAGACGATCTCGGTGTCGTTCGGCCGGAACGCCTCGTCGGTGCCGAGCAGACGGGCGTACCAGTCCTTGGCGGCGTCGAGGTCGCTGACGTAGATCCCGGCGAAGAGGTCGACCCGCATCCGGTCAGGCTAGACGGCTTGGACCGCACTGCGATGAGTCCGGCGTCGGCCGCCGGTCCACAGGACATGACCGAGACACACATGCTCGAGACACCCGAGGCCACGCTCGCGTACGACGTACGGGGGGCGCTGCCGCCGACCGACCGCCCCGTACTGATGATGGTCGGAGCTCCGATGGACGCGAGCGGGTTCGCGTCGCTCGCCTCGCAGTTCGGCGACCGCACGGTCGTCACGTACGACCCGCGCGGGGTCGGGCGCAGCACCAGCCGCGACGGCTCGACCGTCCATACGGCGGAGCAGCACGCCGACGACCTCCACCAGATCATCGCCGATCTCGGGACCGCTCCGGTCGAGCTGTTCGGGAGCAGCGGCGGCGCGATCAGCGGCCTCGCGCTCGTCACCGCGCACCCGGACGACGTGTCGGTGCTGGTGGCGCACGAACCCCCGCTCACGGAGCTGCTCCCCGATGCCGACAAGGTCGCCGCCGCGGGTCGCGCGGTGCACGCGGTCTATCAGGAGAAGGGGTGGGGTCACGGGATGGCGGCGTTCTTCGCGATGGTCTCGCGGAAGGGCGAGTTCACCGACGACGCGCTCACTGCCTCGCCTCCGGACCCGGCGGCGTTCGGGTTGCCTGCCGAGGACGACGGGTCTCGCGACGACCCGCTGCTGTCCGGCGTCTCCGACGACGGCACCGCTCCGCAGCTCGACGTCGATGCCCTCAAGGCGACATCGGCGCGGATCGTCGTCGCTGTCGGCGCCGACTCCGACGGCCTCATCACCGGTCGTACGTCGGTCGCGCTCGCCGAGGCGCTCGGGCAGGAGGCAACCGTGTTCCCCGGTGGGCATGCCGGATTCGCCGGGGGTGAGTTCGGGCATGACGGCGACCCGGAGGCGTTCGCCGTACGGCTGCGCGAGGTGCTCGACGCCGGCTGATCAGCCTTGCGCCTCGACGTCTTCCAGGCCGGCGAGCATCGCGCGCAGCACGCGCAGTGTGGCGTCACGTGCTCGCCGTCGTCGGCGCGGCCGATGGTGACGACCACCGGAGCATGGCCGAGCGCCTGGCCGCGCTCGTGCCGCAGGGCGAGCTGGCGGTGATCGACGACGCGGCGCACTACCCCAACGTGGAGCGGCCGCAGGAGTTCAACCGCGTGGTCGCCGACTTCCTCGCTGCGTACGGGCTCTGAGGGTGCAGTCCGCGCTCACCCGCCCTTGGCAGCGCGTCGGACTCCACCACCTCGCGGATCCGCTCCGCCAGCTCCTCGTCGTACGCCATCTCTGCAGTGTCGCGCGGGGTGGTGACAGAGCCGGGCGGAGTTCAGACGTAGCGCTCGAGTGCTTCCCGCACGATCTCCGAGGGACTCTTGTTCTCCCGCTCGGCGCGCGAACGGAGGCGGCCGTGCAGGTCGGGTGAGAGCCGGACGCCGATCTGAGGTGAGTGAGCAGACCCGCCGGACAGGGACGGTCGGCCTCGGGCGGCGATCCGCTCGCCCTCCTCTTCGTCCAGGTTTCTCACCTGCACCTTGTGCTCGACAAAGAACGTACGCCGCGGCCTGCCAGTGGACAACTGGGGTACGGGAGGGGTCTCGATACGTCCTCCGCGAGCGCTCCGGACTACTCGACCAGCGGCGCCGTCACTTCACGACGTCGAAGACCTGCTTCTGGATCCCGTTCGGGTAGGCCTCGTGCTCGACGAGCTTCAGCTTGGTCGTGTCCTTGTCGCTGTCGCTCCACAGGCGCTTGCCGGCGCCGAGCAGCAGCGGGAAGACGAGCAGGTGATAGCGGTCGACGAGCCCCGCGTCGGCGAGGTTGCGTCCGAGCGTCGAGCTGCCGTGGACGGCGATCGGCCCGCCCTCGGTCTCCTTGAGCGCGGCGACCTCGTCGAGTGAGTGCAGGATCGTCGCGGGCCACCGCTCGTCGTCGGACTCGAGCGTCGTCGACACCACGTAGCGCGGCATCTCGTTGTACTCCTTGAACTCGTCCATCGTCGGCCACACAGGCGCGAACGCCTCGTACGACGTACGCCCGAGCAGAAGCGCGGTGGTCTCCTGCTGCTCGCGGCCCTTGAGCTCGTACGCGGCCTCGTCGAACTCGACGTCCTTGAACGTCCATCCGGAGTTGCGATAGCCAGGCTCGCCGCCGGGACCCTCCATGACGCCGTCGAGCGAGACGAATGCGGTGATGATCAGGGTGCGCATGGCGTTCCTCCAGTGGGGTACGGGACCGCTTCGACCCTAGTGCCGCAGCGGCTTTTCACCCTTACGCCGAACGCGGCGTCGCCGTTTCGACACGTTCGCCGAACGTGTTCTTTCAGACTTCGCTTTCAGTCTGAGGAAGGTATGCCTTACCTTTGTCAGGTGAACAGCATCCAGCGCCCTCCCGAGCTGACCGCCGAGCGGGTCCGCGCGGCGTACGGCTCGGCGGTCGTGGTCGACGACGTGAGCATCGCGCTCATGCCCGGCCGCGTCACCGCGCTGATCGGTCCCAACGGCAGCGGCAAGTCCACGCTCCTGCGGACCCTCGCTCACCTGCACAAGGCGGCAGACGGTCGCATCGCGCTGCGTGAGGGCGAGTCGATCACCGATCTCAAGGCCAAGGAGCTCGCCACCCGCCTGACCCTGCTCTCGCAGTCGCGCTCGGCTCCCGGCGGCGTGACCGTACGGGAGGTCGTCGCGTACGGCCGTCACCCGCACCGTTCGCGGTGGGGCGGCGGCGATCCCGACGGCCACGCGATCGTCGAGCGCGCGATGGCGATGACCGGGGTCACCGAGCTCGCGGGGCGCGGCGTCGACACCCTCTCGGGTGGTCAGGCGCAGCGTGTCTGGCTCGCGAGCTGCCTCGCGCAGGACACGCCGGTGCTGCTGCTGGATGAGCCGACGACGTACCTCGACCTGCGCTACCAGGTCGAGCTCCTCGACATCGTCCGCGACCTCGCCGACGACCACGGCATCGCCGTCGGCATCGTCCTGCACGACCTCGACCAGGCGGCCGCGGTCGCCGACGAGGTCGTGCTGCTCGTCGAGGGCAAGATCACCGCGGTCGGCACCCCGCAGGAGGTGCTGACCACCGAGCTGCTCTCACCCGCGTACGGGGTCACGGTCGACGTCCACGTCGATCCGCACGACGGACACCTCCGTACCCGCGCCCGTGCGCGCCACCACGCTCGTCCCACCACCGACGCCGTCGCGCACTGACGGCGCACCATCACAAGGAGAACCCAGGCCGTGAAGCCCACCCGTACCCTGCTCGTCGCGTCCGCGGCAGCCCTCGCCCTCGCGCTCAGCGCGTGCGGCACCACCGAGGACGACGCCGACAACTCATCGTCGGACAGCAACGAGAAGATCACGATCACCGACGCCCGCGGCGAGAAGGTGACGCTCGACGGACCGGCCGAGAAGGTCGCCTCCACCGAGTGGAACACCGTCGAGTACCTGATCTCGCTCGGCATCCAGCCGACCGCCGTCTCCGACATCAAGGGCTTCAAGGCCTGGGACCAGTCGGTCGAGCTCGACGACAGCGCCACCGACATCGGCACCCGCGGCGAGCCCAGCATCGACACCCTGGCGGGCCTGGGCCTCGACGTCGTCTTCGTGACCGACACCCTCGCCGGTGACGCGATCAAGCAGATCGAGGAGACCACCCCGGTCATCGTGATGCCCGGCGGCGACTCCAGCGACCCGTTCGGCCAGATGTGGAAGAACGTCGACCTCGTCGCGCAGGCCACCGGCACCGAGGACGAGGCCGCCGATCTCAAGAAGGACTTCGACGACAAGATCGCCGAGGCCAAGGAGACCATCGCAGCCACCGATGCCGCCGGTGCGCCGGTCGCGTTCAACGACGCGTGGGAGCAGGGCGGCGCGGTCTCCGTGCGTCCGTATCTCGAGGGCTCGCAGATCGGTGCGGTCCTCAAGGAGCTCGGCTTCGAGGACGCCTGGACCTCGGTCGAGGGTGTCGAGGGCGACGCCGTGTACGGCCTGGGGACGACTGACATCGAGGGTCTGACGAAGCTCCCCGCCGACACGCTCTACTGGTACATCGCCAACGACACCGACGTCGACGTCTACACCGGCTCGCTGAAGGACAACAAGGTCTGGAACTCGCTGCCGTTCGTCAAGGCCGGCAACGTCGAGCGCTTCCCGGACGGGATCTGGATGTTCGGCGGACCTGCGTCGATGCTGGACTTCACCGACGCGGTCGTCGAGACGGTCTCCTGACACTCGCATGACACTCACCGCCGAGCCCGCCACCGAGGGCCCCTCCGCTTCACCCGGACAGGACGACGGGCGCCGCCTGACCTGGAGCCTCGCGCTCGTGGTCACCGGGTTGCTCGCGCTGATCGTCGTCCTCGCCGCGATCAATGTGGTGCAGGGGACTGCGGCGGTCGGGCTCGGCGACCTGTGGGCCTGGGTCACCGGGTCCGCAGACCAGCAGGTGTCGGCGGTCGTCGTCGACTCGCGGCTGCCCCGCGTCGCCGCCGCGCTCGTGGTCGGTATCGCGCTGGGCGCCGCCGGCTGCGTCCTGCAGTCGATCTCGCGCAACGTGCTGGCGTCGCCGGACACGCTCGCGGTCAACGCGGGCGCGTTCCTCGCGCTGACGGTCGCGGCCACGGTCGGGCTGCCGGGGCTGATCTTCGGTGACCTCGTGCTCGCGTTCGTCGGCGGTCTGGCCGCGGCGGGGGTCGTGTTCCTGCTGGCGGGGACGGACTACGGGACCGTACGGCTCGTCCTCGCCGGCACCGTCGTCGCGATGGTGCTCATGTCCCTCGCGACGACGCTGATCATCCTCAACCCGATCGAGGGCCAGGGCCTGCAGGCCTGGGAGTCGGGGATGCTGAGCCAGAACGGCCTCGGCGGCGTACGCGCGATGGTGCCCGTGATCGCCGCGGGCCTGCTGGTGGTGCTCCTGTACGGGCGCCGGCTCGACGTGATGGTGCTCGGTGACGACGCCGCGCGCTCGGTCGGCATCCCCGTACGGCAGACGCAGCTGATCGTGCTGGTGATCGCCGTCGTCCTGTCGGCGGCTGCGGTGACCGTGACGGGGCCGATCGGCTTCATCGGTCTCGCCGCTCCGGCGTTGACCCGGCTCGCCGCGCCGCACGTGCCGGGCCTGCACCGGCACCGCGCGCTGATCCCCGTCTCGGGGCTTGCCGGTGTCGCGATCGTGCTCGGCGCGGACGTCCTGATCCGTGCGCTGCTCGGTGCGCAGCGGGCGGTCGAGGTGCCGACCGGGGTCGTGACGTCGCTGCTCGGCGCCGTCGTGCTGGTGTGGTTCGCGTTCCGGCTGCGTGCGTCGCGGCTGGACGACGCGAGCAACGCGCTCGACGTACGAGGGGTCGGGACGAAGCACCCGATCGCGCTGATGGCCGTGCTGTCGCTGGTGCTCCTCGCGCTCGTGATCGCCGCGGTGCTGGTCGGTGACCGGGTCTTCCTGCTCGGCGACTTCATGAACTGGGCGACGGGACAGGCGGGGCCGATCGTCTCCAACGTCATGGGCGCGCGGGTGCCGCGCGTGCTCGCGGCGCTGCTGGCGGGCGTCGCGCTGGCGATCGCAGGTACGGCGATCCAGGCCGTCACGCGCAACCCGCTCGCGGACCCGACGATCATCGGCGTCGCCGGTGGCGCGTCGGTGGGTGCGGTCGTCATCGTGACGTTCGTGCCGATGGCGTCGTTCTGGGTGCTCGCCGGGGCGTCCGGCGTGGGCGCGCTGATCGCGGCGGCGATCGTGTTCGGGCTGGCGGCGAAGGGTGGGTTCGCGACGGACCGGCTGGTGCTGATCGGCGTGGGCGTCTCGTTCGCGTCCGAGGCGCTGGTGAAGCTGATGATCGTGACCACCGACCCGTGGAATGCCACGAAGGCGTTGACGTGGTTGGCGGGTTCGACGTACGGGCGGTCGTACGAGCATCTGGTGCCGTTGATGATCGCGCTGGTGGTGCTGGTGCCTGCGATCGTGTGTGGGTATCGCTATATGGATCTGCTGTCCGTCGACGAGGACACGCCGCGGGTGCTGGGGGTGCGGCCGGCGCGTGCGCGGTTCGCGTTGCTGGGCTGTGCAGTGCTGCTGACGGCGACGGCCGTGGCGGCGATCGGGCTGGTCGGGTTCGTGGGTCTGGTCGCTCCGCACGCGGCGCGTTCGCTCGTCGGGCGGCGGCACAAGCTGGTGATCCCGGTGGCGGCGCTGCTGGGTGCGATCCTGCTGGTGCTGGCGGACATGCTCGGGCGTACGGTCGCCGCGCCGACGCAGCTGTCGGCGGGGCTGCTGGCTGCGCTGGTCGGCGCCCCGTACTTCTTCTGGCTCCTCCACCGCAGCCGCCGCACCACCGCCGGTTGAGCCTGTCGAAACCCCGCCCCCCGGTTGGTTGAGCCTGTCGAAACCCCGCCCCGCTGGTTGAGCCTGTCGAAACCCGGCACACCCGGGCGGGGCCACCTGGCGATGGCCCCGGCGCCGGGCTGGTCGGTCGATCAGGAGTGGGCGGAGCTGCGGCGCTTCGACCACTGCCAGATCAGCAGAGCGATGACTGCGCCGATGATCGAGCCGATGATGCCCGCCGGCTGGAAGAAGCCGTCGTCTGCGTCCTTGTGGAACAACAGGTAGCCGAGCATGCCGCCGATGAACGAGCCGATGATGCCGAGCACGATGGTCGCGACGATGGAGAGGTCTTGACGACCGGGCACGAGGAGTCGGGCAACGAAGCCGGCGATGGCGCCGACGATGAGGATGGTGAGGATGAGTCCGAGCATGAGTCTCCCTTTCTTCGAGAGGCCGACTGTTGCGCCCTCTGCCCACTACGCAACCACCCCTAGGAGGGGTGTGGCACACCCCTAGGTGGGTTAGCGTGTGGTCATGAGCAATCGAGGCCGCCCCATCCAGGTCGCCCTCGTGGACGACTACGACGTCGTCGTCATCGGGGTCGCCAACATGCTTGAGCCGTACCGCGACCGTGTCGTGGTCGCCGAGCTGGACACGAACTTGCCCGTCGAGGACGGCGTCGACATCGCGCTGTACGACTCTTTCGCCCAGCCGGAGTCCGATCGCGAGGAGATCAAGGCCCTCATCGACAACCCACGTGCCCGGCGAGTCGTGGTCTATACCTGGAGCTTCCACCCGGACCTCCTCGCGGCAGCCCGCGATCTTGGAGTCCACGGCTATCTGTCCAAGGCGCTCACGGCCCGAGAACTCGTCACCGCCCTCGAGTCCGTGCACGCGGGCGAGATCGTGGTCAGCCCTCCAGCGGCCAAGGTCCGCACCCAGGGTGGTGACTGGCCCGGGCGCGGCGAAGGCCTGACCGATCGTGAGGCGGAGATCCTCGCCCTCATCACGCAGGGCAAGAACAACGCTGAGGTTGCAGCATTGACCTACCTCAGTCCCAACACCGTGAAGTCCTACATCCGCGGGCTCTACCGCAAGATCGACGTCGAGAGCCGGACCCAAGCAGTTCTCTGGGGTGTGGACCACGGGTTCCTGCCCGACAAACGCCGGATCGAGCACTGGCGAGGCGGCCCCTGACAGCGTCACGCGCTCGGGCCGAGCGTCCCCTCCCCGATCGGTGCCGTCGAGTCCTTGAGCTCCACAAAGATCGCGTGCGTCGGGGTGTCACCGATGTTCTCCCCGTGGTGCTGCTGCGCCGGAAGCCAGATGACCGTGCCTGCTTCGAGCCCCACCTCGCGCTGCTCGTCCCCTTGGACGAGTCGACGCCGGAACGAGGACAGGGTGTACATCACGCTGTCCGGGTATTCGTGCGGGTTGGTGACTGTGCCCGGCTCATCGAGGTACTCGAGAACGCGGACACGTTCGTTCTCGAAGATGACCTTGTAGTGATCGGGGTTCGTCTCGGCTGGATCAAGGCTCATCAGTTGAGCATGACCCCGTAGGCCGGTACGAGAAAGGTCGCCTTCAACGCCCGCGTGCGGAGCTCGTCTCCACGGGGAAGTGCTTCCACTGCCCCTCGGAGACGACCTCGACGGCGCCGTCGACCACCGCGATGGCCGTCTGGTCGTCGATCGCGTACGCCGGACCCACGATCTCGGCTGCCCACGTCTCGGCACAGGCCATGGTGTTGTCGGGCTCCATGCCGAGGTGCGGGAAGATCGAGAAGTCGACGACCCCGAGCGTACGGTCGTCGGGAGCGGACTCCCACTCGACGAACTCCGCACCGATCCGTGGCGTCAGCGCCATGCTCCCCGCGCTCAGCCCGACCCAGACGGTGTCCCGCAGCAACGGCATGACGTCCGCGAGACCGGATTGCCGTATCCAGTGGGACAGGTAGGTCGCGTCGCCGCCGCCCGCGAGGATGACGTCGGCTCCACGGACCCAGGGGCCCCACTTCTGCTCGCCGACGCTGGGAAGTGCGGTCAGCTCGAGGACGCCCAGCGGCTTCCACCCCAGGCCACACATGGGGAGCGGTGTCTGGCCGGTGATGAAACGCCACGCCGACGGTGGCCCTCCCATGGCGTACGTGGCCGTCGGAAGGCAGAGGGCGTTCGCGTCGGCGATCGGCTTGCCCAGCAGATCGACCAGCGCCTCGCGGATGCTCGGATTCGTGACGCCTGCGGAGGTGAGGAGGAGTTTCACGCGTGGCTCCTGTACGTCGCGCTGGCGGCTGTTCTGACAGAAGGGAGGACCGGGTGCATGGATTCCTGACTGGTCCCCGCGTGAAACCCGTCGCTGCGGATCGTCATCGCGACATCGAGCAACGGAGCGGGTGGCGGATCCCAGAGTGGTACCGTTTGGTATGAGCACTCAGATCGCTGTGCGTCTGGACGACGATCTCGTGACGTTCGTGGACGAGCTGGTCAAAGCGGGCGAGGCCCCGAGTCGCGCTGCCGTCGTGACGCAGGCGCTCCAGCGGGAGCAGCGACGCACGGTTGCTGAACGCGACGCTGCGATTCTTGCCGCTGAACGGGAAGACACTGACATGGACGGGCTGGCGGAGTTCGCGGCCGGCGTGTCGATGGACGACCTCGACTGATGCGACCGATCCACGTGGCCCGTCTCGACAAGGCGCGGCCGGTGCTGGTTCTTACCCGTGAGGTCGTTCGTCCGTATCTGAATCGGGTCACCGTCGCGCCGATTACGAGTACGATCCGCGGGCTCTCCACCGAAGTTCCTGTCGGTCCGATCAATGGCCTTGACCGCGACAGCGTGGTGAGCTGCGACAACATCGTGACTGTGCCCGTGGAAAGTGTGGGCCGACAGCTCGGCTTCCTGCTCGAGTCGCAGGAGGGCGACCTCGCGCATGCGATCCGCGCTGCGTTCGACCTCGATCTCTGAGCCCGCTGGAGTGGATGTCGAGGCAGTGGCTAGCGCGTCGGGATGCGGGCCGCGTTGGCGGGTGCCCCCGTACTTCTTCTGGCTCCTCCACCGCAGCCGCCGCCAGGCATAGCCGGTCGAGTAGCCCGGAGCGCCAGCGGAGGGCGTATCGAGACCTCCCTGTCGAAAATCGTCGGGGATGTACGAACACCCGGTGCCGACGACAGGCGAGAGATGCTCGCCGGTGTATGCCGCGCCATACATATGTTCGCTGCGGTGAACATATGGCTCGCCGACGCCGACGCCGAGGCTCACGTGATCGGCTGACGGGACGCTACCGGCACAACCTTTTTCGTTATACGATTTTCTTATGGCGACAGACGAACAGATCGAGGCATGGGCCGACGAAGCCGAGGCTGGCTACGACGTCGACCAGCTGAAGCGACGCGGGCGAGGCCGGCCAGGGCGTGGGGCTGAGCCTATGCAGGTGGTGGCCGTTCGTCTCACTGCCGAGGAGATCGCCGCGCTTGACGCCGTTGCTGAGCGGGAGCATCTCTCCCGTTCGGAGACGATTCGTCGCGCGGTGTCAGCCCTGTCGGCGTGAGGGTTCATCGCAGCGCGCTCAAGCACGGCGTCCTGCCGGAGGATGCCATCCAGGCAGCCGATTGGTCGCAATGGATCGAGCCACTCGATGAGGACGACTGGCCCCATCGTGAACTCCGGCTCGGGTTCGACACTCATGCGCGACTGCTGGAGACGGTCGTCCTCGTCTTCGAGAGCGGCGAGGAGATGGTGATACACGCGATGCCTGCCCGTCGACATTACTGGGACCTGCTTCCCTGACTGAAGTGGTGCCCCTCCGGCGCTGTTAGAGATTGTCAGGGTCTGTCGGGTCGAAGCCGGCGATCCGGACCAGCTCCCGCTGGCCGGTTGTCTTGACGGTCGCGAAGATCTCGTATGCCCGACCATTGGACTGTTCGTCGGCCCAGATGACGACCTCGCGGACATCGTCGGTGGGCACGGTGTAGGTCTCGGCCGGGCCGTCCCAGATCGTTACGACGAAACCTTGGTTGTCCGCGATACTCCCCGTCAGGACGGACCGAGGGTCAACGAGAGTTCCCTTCACTTTCGGCATTGGGCCACCCTATGGGCGGGTTCCTGGTGAAGGCTCAACCAGGAGGACTACTCCGACAGGACCCGACGACGAATCTCGTCGTAGATGAAGGCGTGATCCGGGAAGTCTCCACGGCCATGGGCCGGCCACGGATACGGCCACTCGCCGTGCAACCACTTCAGCACCCCGGCTGGATCGGGGTGACAGCCCGTGAGGTGCGTGGCATCGACGACTGCAGAGAGGTCGCTCTCACCGAGTCGTCGCCACCCGATGCCGCCGTCCCCGGTCGCGTAGATGAGCCAGACCGGCGAATCGTCCATCGTTTCGCAGGCACAGAGCCAGATCGCGTGCGTCGCTGTGACCCGCTCGCCTGGCGGCGGCTGCTCGACACCCGACCGGAAGGCGGCCTCCTCGAGGATCCTCTCGACCAGGGCGACGCTCTGGTCCTCAGAGGGCGTCGGAGACTGACACGCGGACATCGCGCCATGTTAGGGCGACATTCCGCCTCGACGTCGAGGTCGTTTGCGGTGCGGGTTGGCTAGGGTCGCGGCGTGGGGATCAACGTGCACCGGGGCGACCAGCCGGAGACGCTCGCGCGTGAGTTCGCCGCAATGCTGCGCGACGACCCCGCGGACGTCTTCACCCCCGAGGTCGTGGTCGTCCCGGCCCGCGGCGTTGAGCGGTGGTTGGCGCAGCAGCTCTCCCACGCGCTCGGCACCACAGCAGGCGACGATGGCGTCTGCGCGGGCCTGCAGATCATGGCGCCGCAGTCGCTCATCAGCATGCTGCTCGGTCGCGACCGCGACGACCCGTGGCAAGCAGATCGACTTGTCTGGCCCACCCTCGAGGCGATCGACGAGCTCACCGGATCCCCTCATTTCGACGCACTCACCCACCACCTCGGCGCGGGCCAGGAGATCACCGACAACCCACGCGCCGAGTGGGAGCGCAAGGCGCGCCAGTCGCGCCGGTACGCCGTGGCGCGCCGCATCGCCGGGCTGTTCGCCTCGTACGCGCGAGAGCGCCCCCACATGCTCGCCGACTGGGAGGCCGGCGTCCCCTCCGACGGCGTGGGCGACACCCTGCCCGACGACTTCCTCTGGCAGCCGATCCTGTGGCGGCGCACGGTCGAGCTCGTCCGCGAACGGCACGACCTGACCGAGTCGGTCACCGAACGCCACCGGCGAGTCGTGGACGAGCTGTCGTCGAGCCAGGCAGCGATCGATCTTCCGCAACGCCTCTCCTTCTTCGGCTACACCCGCCTCGCCGCAGCCGAGCGCGAGCTGGTCGTCGCCCTGGGCGCCTGCCGCGACCTCCACCTCTGGCTGCCCCACCCCTCACCGCAGCTGTGGGCCGACCTCGACGGCCGCACCTCCGTGGGAGCGCGCGCCGACGACCGTACGGCCCGCCACGCCAAGCACCCGCTGCTGGCCACGCTCGGCCGCGACGTCCGCGAGCTCCAAGCGGTCCTGAGCACCGACGGCGTCACCGTCCACGCCCCGCTCGATCCGGCCACGCCCACGACCGGCACGAACCGCCTCGCGCTGCTCCAAGCAGACATCCGCGCCAATCGCGCCCCCGATGAAACGCGCATCACCACGACCGACGACTTCTCGATCCAGGTGCACGCCTGCCACGGCCCGGCCCGCCAGGTCGAGGTGCTCCGCGAGGTCCTGACCTCCCTGCTTGCCGACGCCCAGGGCGCGCTGCAACCACGCGACATCCTCGTGATGTGCCCGGACATCGAGACGTTCGCGCCGCTCATCCAGGCCACGTTCGGCCTCAGCCTTGTCCGCACGCCCGACACGGGCCAAGACTCGTACCACCCCGGTCAGCAGCTTCGCGTGCAGCTCGCCGACCGCTCCCTGGGCGCGACCAACGCGCTGATCGACCTGGCCCACCGCGTCGTCGCGCTGGTCGCCGGGCGGATGACCGTCTCCGAGGTGCTCGACCTCGCGAGCCATGAGGCCGTACGGGCAAGGTTCGGGTTCGACGAGGAGGACCTGGAACGGGTCGGCCGGTGGGTCACCGACGCGGGAGTGCGGTGGGGGTACGACGCGGGTCACCGCAGCGAATACCAGCTGGCCGGCCTCGACGCGAACACCTGGACGCGGGGCATGGACCGGATCGCCCTCGGCGTCGCGGTCGCCGCCGACACCGACGGTCCGTCAGCCGCCCGCGTACCCGTCGACGACATCGGCAGCCGCGACATCGAGCTCGTCGGCCGGTTCTTGGAGCTGATGGAGCGGCTCAAGCGCGCCGCCGACACCGTACGCGGCACCCTCTCGGCGCGTGAGTGGATGCGCTGGCTGAACGACACCATCGAGGCGCTCGCCGACACACCTCCGGACGAGCGGTGGCAGTTCGCTCAGCTCGCGCGCGACCTCGACGCGATCGGCGAGACCGCAGGCGAGGGAACGACGCTGCGGCTCAACGACATCCGGGTGATGCTCGACCAGCGGTGGGGCGCGCGGCCCACCCGTGCGAACTTCCGCAGCGGCGCGATCACGGTGTGCACGATGGTGCCGATGCGCTCGGTGCCGCACAAGGCCGTGGTGGTGCTCGGCGTCGACGACGGTGTCTACCCGCGCTCGCTCGTGGTCGATGGGGACGACGTCATGGCCCGCTGTCCGCAGGTCGGCGAGCGTGACGCGCGCAGCGAGGATCGCCAGCTCCTGCTCGACGCCGTGATGGCGGCCAGCGAGCAATTCGTGGCGATCTACTCCGGCTTCGACGAGCACAACGGTGCGCGCCGCCCACCGGCCGTACCGCTGCAAGAGCTGATCGCCGCAGCATCCCGTACGGCGACAGCGCCCGGGGACGCGGACGGCGCGACCGACCCGAGCTTCGTACGGCACCACCCGCTGCAGGCGTTCGACGAGCGCAACTTCCGTCCCGACGGCCCGGTGCCCGGAGGCACGTTCGACACGGCCGCGCTCGCGGGAGCCGAGGCGCTGCGCACCTTTCGGACGGATCCGCCTGCCAAGAAGGACTTCCTCGACCAGCCGCTCTCCGTACAGCCGATCTCCGCCGTCACGGTCGACGAGCTGGTGGCGTTCCTGCAGAACCCGGCACGCGAGTTCCTCCGGCACCGCCTCGACGTGACCGTCCCGCGGCAGGTGGACGAGGCGAACGACTCGCTGCCGATCGCCCTCGACGGGCTGGAGCAGTGGGACATCGGGGAGCGGGTGCTGCACGAGGTGCTCGACGGGATGGCGCTCGAGGACGCGCTCGACCGGGAGGTCGTACGAGGAAGCTTCCCGCCGGGCGCGCGCGGCCGGGTCGTACGCGACGAGATCGCGGCGAACGTGAGGGCAATCGCAGCCGACCGCGGCACCGGCCAGCCCAGGTCCGTCGACATCCGGCTCGACCTGCCCGCACCCGAGGGCAGCGGCGCCGTACGGCTGACGGGTGTGGTCACTGCGATCCATGACGACACGGTGTGGTTACGGACGTACTCCACGATCAGCGCGAAGCACGTCGCGGCCGCATGGGTGCGCTTGCTGGCGCTGGCGGCGGCCGAACCCGAGCGCGAGCACCGCGCCGAGCTGCTCGGCAAGAGGGGCGGCCTCCGGCTGTCCTCACCCGACCCGGCGGAGGCTGTGGCGCTGCTCGCCGACCTCGTACGGGTCCGGCAGTCCGGGATGCGGTTCCCGATGGGTGTCCCGCCGAAGACCGCGAGCGCGTTCGCCGCCGCGTATCGCAAGACCCGCCCCGGCGACCCGTACGGCCTGCAGCAGGCGCTCGACCGCGCCCGCAAGAGCTGGGAGGGCGACCACCGCTTCTCCGGCGAGAACGACGACGCGTGGTGGCGGTTCGTCGTCGGCCCGCAGTCGCGGGTCGAGGCGCTGAACCGGCTCCGCAGCCTCGAATACTTCGCGCCGCGCATCTGGAACCCGATCCACGAGCACGGGGGCGACGCATGAGCCTGACGAACGCCCCTGGGATGACCAGTTTCGATATCACCGCGCCGCTCCCGTCGGGGACGACGCTCATCGAGGCGAGCGCCGGTACGGGCAAGACGTGGACGCTGTCGGCGCTCGTGGTCCGGTACGTGGCGGAGCAGGGGCGGCCGCTGTCCGAGCTGCTGATCGTCACCTTCAGCCGCGCCGCGAGCCAGGAGTTGCGCGAACGCGTCCGTGCGCGCATGGCGGAGACGCTCACCGCCCTGCAACGCGGCGACGCCACAAACGACGTCTTGGTCGACCACCTGCGCGACTGCCCCGCCGACGAGCTTGCCGCGCGCATCGACCGGCTCGCCACCGCCGTGGCCGACTTCGACACGGCCACCATCGCGACCATCCACCAGTTCTGCCACTACGTGCTCAAGGGTCTGGGCGTCGCCGGCGACTCCGACTCGTACGCCACGCTGGCCGACGACCTGACCGCCCTGCGGACCGACGTCGTCGACGACCTCTACCTGGCCGAGCACGTCGCGGGGTCGACCCTCGACTACGCGCAGGCGAAGGCCGACGCGCAGATCGCGCTCGACAACCCGAGCGCGGTGCTGTCGCCCGCGAACGCGACCGGCCCGGTCGGGGCACGGCTGGCGTTCATCGAGAAGGTCCGCGCCGAGGTCACGCGACGCAAGCGCCGGGCCGCGCTGCTCGGGTATGACGACCTCCTCACCGAGCTCGCCGACGCGTTGGAGGCCGACGACAGCCCGGCGCGGCGGCGGATGCGCGAGCGCTGGTCGGTGGTGCTGGTCGACGAGTTCCAGGACACCGATCCGGTGCAGTGGCAGGTGTTCTCGCGCGCGTTCGGGTTTCGACAGGCTCAACCAGCGGGGGACGACAAGACCCTCGTGCTGATCGGCGACCCCAAACAGGCGATCTATGCGTTCCGCGGCGGCGACGTCGCCACGTACCTGCTCGCCGCCAAGACGGCGGCGACCCGGACGTCGCTGCCGACGAACTACCGCAGCGACGCGCCGCTGGTGGACGCGCTGCAGCTGTTGATGGCGAACGTCCAGCTCTCGCCGGGCATCGTCGCCCACCCGATCACCGCTCAGCGGACGGCGCACCGCCTGCAGGGTGCGCCCGACAACAGCCCCGTACGGCTGCGGGCGGTGCTGGGCGACAAGAAGCTCGCGATCGGCTCGGTACGAGAGAACGTGTACGCCGACGCTGCGGCCGACATCGCGCGCCTGCTCACCTCCGACGCCACGTTCGACGGCTCTCCCGTACGGCCGCAGCACATCGCCGTACTCGCGTACGCCAACCGTGATCTGCACGGCATCCGGGCGGCGCTGCGTACCCACGGGATTCCGTCCGTCCTCGTCTCCAGCGAGTCGGTCCTTCGTACGACCGCCGCCGAGTGGTGGCTCCACCTGATGATGGCGCTCGAGCAGCCGCACCGCCCCGAACGCCTCCGCCTGGCGGCGCTCACGCCGTTCCTCGGCTGGACGGCGGAGGAGCTCGACGCCCGCGGCGAGCAGGCGACGGAGGCGATCTCTGCGCAGGTACGGTCGCTGGTCGCGGCGTTCCAGCGCGGCGCGATCGCCGCTGTCCTGGACGTCGCGCGCAGCCAGGGTCTCGACGCGCGCCTGCTGTCGCAGGTGGGGGGCGAGCGCGACCTGACCGACATCGAGCACTGCGCCCAGCTCCTGCAGGAGCACGTCCTCGAGGGCACCCGCGCGCTGCCGAGCTTGGTCGCCTGGCTGAGGCAGCAGAGTGCCGACGGTACGGCGACCACCGCGGCGTCGCGGATCATGCGGCTTGACTCCGACGCCCTGGCCGTCACCTTGTCGACGATCCACAGCAGCAAGGGCCTGCAGTATCCGATCGTCTATGCGCCGTTCCTCTTCGACCACTGGATGAAGGACGACCCGACGCCCGCGATCATCCACCGCGACGGGCGCCGGGTGCTCTCCTTCGACGCCGACGAGGTGAATCAGCCGGAGCACCGGTCGGAGGCGCTCGGGGAGAACATGCGGCTGGCGTACGTCGCGATGACGCGGGCCCAGTCGCAGGTCGTCGTCTGGTGGGCTCCCACCTGGAACACCGCCAACTCGGCCCTGCACCGGCTCCTGTTCGGGCAGGCCGGTTCTGCTGACGAGCTCGCGTCGCTGCTCGCGGCGCGCGTCGAGGGTGGCGGGGGCGAGGTCGTCCCCGCGGAACGGGTGCCGCTGGAGGACGCGGCGGTCTCCGAGCACCTCCTTCAGACGTGGGCCGCGCACGGCGCGTTCAGCCTCACGGAGGTCGACGGCGACCGCAGCGCCCCCGAGGTGGTGGCCGAGCAGGCGACGGCACCCCTGACCGTACGAAGGTTCGACCGCTCATTGGTCGACCAGGTGTGGCGGCGGACGTCGTACTCGTCGCTGACCGCGGCCTCGCACGACGCGGGCGCCGCCACCTCCGAACCCGAGCCCGATGCCGTAGGGCGCGACGACGAGGAACCGCTCACCGTCACCGTCGCTGCGAACGTCGCCGGTGTCGGCGCTGATGTCCCCTCGCCCATGGCGCAGATGCCCGTGGGCACCACGTTCGGCTCGTTGGTGCACGCGGTGCTGGAGGACGCGGACTTCCAGGCCGACGACCTGCGTGGTGAGCTTGTCGAGCGGATCCGCGAACACCTCGCGTGGTGGCCGGTCGAGGTGGACCCGGACGCGCTGGCCACGGCGCTCGAAGCCGTCTGCACGACGCCGATGGGGCCGCTGGCGGGAGGCGTGACGTTGGTCGATCTGCCTCGTACGGACCGGTTCGCGGAGATGGACTTCGAGCTGCCCCTGGCCGGCGGCGACCACCCGCACGCGAACGCGCGCTTGGGGGCGATGGCGCCGATCCTGCGCGAGCACCTGCCGGCCGGCGATCCGCTGCGCGCGTACGCCGACGCCCTCGACGGAGAGGAGCTCGGCGGACAGGCGTTGCTGGGCTATCTGACCGGCTCGATCGACCTGACCTTCCGGCACGACGGCAAGTTCTACGTCGTCGACTACAAGACCAACTGGCTCGGACCGCGAGACAGCGAGCCGACCCTCGCCGACGCGAGCCTTTCCCACTACATGCCGGCGCGGCTGGCGGAGGCGATGACGCACTCGACGTACCCGCTGCAGGCGATCCTGTACTCGGTCGTGCTCCACCGCTATTTGCGTTGGCGGCTCCCGGCGTACGACCCCGAGAAGCACCTGGGCGGCGTGATGTACCTGTACCTGCGCGGCATGGCCGGCCCCGACACCCCGCTCGTGGACGGGCATCCGTGCGGGGTGTTCTCGTGGCGTCCGCCGGTGGCGATGCTCGAGGACCTGTCGGCCGTGCTCGACGGTCGTACGCGCGAGGAGGCGCGATGACCGCGACGACCGGTGATCCCGCCGTCAGCGTCATCGCCGAGGGGCGGCTGCGGACGCTGAACGAGGCGGGCTTCCTCGACGGCAGCGACTGCGTCGTCGCCACCCGTGTCTGTCGCCAGCTCAGCGAGGAGGTCGGCAGCGATGCCGCGCTCGCGCTGGCGTTCGCCGTACGCGCGGTGCGTGACGGATCGACGGCGTTGTCGCTCGAGTCCGTGGATGGGCTGACCGCGGACGTGGACGACGAGGACCTCGACAGCGAGCCGCCGACGGTGGGTGACACGGTGGAGCTGCCGGAGCCGGGGATGTGGCTGGAGACCGTACGGTCGAGCGCCTTGGTCGCCGCCGGTGTCCTGCGCGTCGATCTCGGGCTGGTGTACCTCGACCGCTATCACGCGGACGAGCGACTCATCGCCGACGCGCTCCGGGCTCGGCGTGAGGTGGCGGTGTCGCCCGTGGACTTCGCGGCGGTCGAGGAGGTCGTACTCGCGACGACGCCGGAGCTGGACGAGGCGCAGCAGGCGGCCGTACGCAGCGTGGCCGAGCGCGCGACGACGGTCCTGACCGGCGGGCCGGGGATGGGGAAGACGCACACGATCGCGAGCGTGCTCCGGGCGCTCAGCGCGGGCGGCGGCGGGAGCCTCCGCATCGGGTTGGCCGCGCCCACCGGCAAGGCCGCGGCGCGGATGAACGAGATGATCGAGGCCGGAGACGGCGGCGACACGTCGATCAGCCCGGCGGTGACGCTGCATCGACTGTTGGGGAGCCTGCCGGGGAGCAACCTGCGGTTCCGGCACGACGCCCGCAATCCCTTGCCGCATGATCTTGTGATCGTCGACGAGGCCTCGATGGTCTCGCTGGGCATGATGGCGCGGCTGATCGACGCGTTGGCGCCTGCGACCCGGCTCCTGCTCGTGGGCGACCCTGATCAGCTCGCCTCAGTCGAAGCCGGCTCGGTGCTCGCAGACCTCGTACGAGGCTTGGAGCCTGACGGGAGCGTCGTCCGCCTGACGAAGGACCACCGCGTGCAAGGCGAGCGCGCCGACCTCGCAGCCGCGTTCCGAGCCGGAGACCCCGACGCCGTGCTCGCCGCGATGAACACCGCCGCGCCCAGTCCGTCGGTCGAGCTTGTCGAGACCCACGCGGCCCGCCCGCCGGTCGAGCCTGTCGAGACCACCCAGCCTGTCGAGCCTGTCGAGACCACCCAGCCTGTCGAGCCTGTCGAGACCACCCCGCCGGTCGAGCCTGTCGAGACCACCCCGCCGGTCGAGCCTGTCGAGACCCACGCGGCCAGTCAGGGGGTTGAGCTTGTCGAAACCGATCAGCCGACGCTCGACCTCCTCCCGCAGGTCACCGACCACGCCGTACGGCTCCGCGAGCTCGCGCTTCGCGGCGACGCGGACGCGGCACTCGCCCACCTCGACAAGCTCCGCCTGCTGTGTGCACACCGTACGGGCCCGTTCGGCACCCGACACTGGAACCAGCTCGTCGAACGTGCACTCGCCGAGCGCGCTCCCGAGGTGGCGCTGCAGGCGATGTACGTCGGCCGCCCGATCCTGGTGACCCGCAACGACTACGGGCTCGGCGTCCGCAACGGAGACACCGGCGTCTTCATCCGCAGCGACGACGGCCCGCTCGCCGTCGTCCAGACCCCGTCCGGCCCGCTGTCTCTGTCGCCGTGGCGTCTGTCGGACATCGAGACCATGCACGCGATGACCGTGCACAAGGCCCAAGGCAGCCAGGCCGAGACCGTCGTCGTCATCGTCCCGCCACCCCGCTCCCGGCTGCTCACCCGCGAGATGCTCTACACCGCACTCACTCGCGCGGCAGGACACTTGACGATCGTCGGCAGCCGCGATGCCGTCCGCGGCGCCGTGGAGACAACAGCCCGGCGATCGTCCGGACTCGCTGAGCGACTCATCACCTGAGATCGACCGAACTAGAAGGAGCGGTTGCGCTGAGCGGGACGGACGTCGGACGTGACCGTCGGCCCTCAACGGGTGGTCATAGGAGCACTCGTGTCGACGACGATCGCGATTGTGGTGCGGGGCTTGGTCCTTGGTGAGGGGCGTCGGCGACCGGATTCCACGTGCGTGCCTGCCGGGCAGAGGGCGTGGTAGCTCCCTGCTGGTGGGAGTTGCAGCACTCAGTGTGGTCTGTGGGACGACCAATGTCACGGAGCGATTCGGCTCGAATCGCCGTCGAGGGCAGGGACGCACGTGCATCCGGTCGCCTCGGCCCCGACGTCCCTCGCTCATAGCATTTGATGGGCGCCGAGCAGAATTTCCCCGGTTCGCGCGGCGTGCTGACGCTTCCGGTGCAGTAGGTCTGGCAAGGGGATCCGGTCTTCGACGACGGTGCTGAGATCGGCACCGTCCATCAGAATCATGACGGGACGGTTCTGGGAGTGCAGGCTGACGGCAGTGTCGTGATACCCGTTCATGGAGAGGAAGAGGCCGAGCGTGTTGTCGAGCTTGCGGCTGATCTTTGCGGCGAAGGCGTCCAAGTCTGATGCCCCGGTCTTCTCGGCCCGCCACTTGGCCTCGAGGAGGAACTCGGTGCCTTCGAAAGTGAAAGCACCATCGATCTGCTCACCCACGACGCGGAATGGCCCCTTCGCGTCGATGTCGTAGAGGCCGAAGAGGTTGTTCAAGAACTTCTCGAGGGAGTAGCCACGCTGTTGGGCCTCCTGATGGTGCAGTGTGATGAACAGGTCTCGCGACTCCTCCAGCTTGAGCGTCACGGCTTGCCGTGCCTGGGCTCGCTCGCGGTCCTGTTGCCTTCGTAAGGCGGCTGCTTCCTCTTCGGACCTCATGTGTTTGTAGGGCTCGACCTGGGAACGTAGCGAGTCGAGCGCGGCAACCGCATCGGCGTACTTGCGGTCGCCGTCGTCCAGGCGTTTTAGGTGTGCAGGGTCGATGATGTCCGCGGTGCTGAGGATGAGTGTCAGGAGCGCATCGAAGTACTTGTGCTGATCCACGTAGAGGGTGTCGATGAGCTGGCCGACGATGTTGCGCTTGTAGTCGCTCCAGTCCAGCTGCGCGACTAGCCCACGATGATCCGGCAGACAGGAGTCCAGAAATCTCCGCAGATCGGGTTTGTACCAGAACGCGAGCGTCAGCGCCTCACGAAGGGGCGGCAAGATCGCCGGGGTCACTTGTTTGGCCATGGCCGTCAACATTATCGGAACGCACAGATCGATTCCGGGTCATCTGAGCTGCAAGCCCGACGTGACGCCCGGTCCTCTGGACAGCGAGGCTTCTGCAGCGTTGGTGTCTGCGGTGGGACATTAGGTTGCCTGAAGCCCTGTCCTTGGAACCCTCTCAAGTCGAACCCAATGATCTTCAGCGAACTAGGCACCCGCGTTGCGCGGGACCTCGGTGGCGGTCTCCTTGGTCTCGTCATCGCGGGCCTCGACGTCGGCGAAACCGGAGTTGTCGTCGATCATGGGATGCAGGTAAGGAAGCGTCGATCAGTGACTGGGTAATGCCTCGTCTTAGGTTTGTCGTGCGCGCGGTTGCGGAACGGCCCTTACCGCACTGCTACTTGCCCGCGTGGCAACATTCGCCGCTGTCGGGTGTGCCGGGCCTTCTCATGTCGACGAGGATCAGTTTCACTGGCCTTGTCGTGCTCGTAGCAGCGGTCGACGTGTTCCTCATCTGGACGGACTCCTGAAGAACACCCACCTCTGCCGCAGGGCCACGAGCGCCCTTGGTCAGGACCCGCCACGCGGAAGATTGAAGAGCCCGCAAAGTGGGTATCTGAAACATGACCAATTTGGTGATGGCAACTCACCTGGCCGGTCTGGGTACCGCCTCCGTTGCGAGGTATCTCCGACTAGTTCACTTTGCCGGCACAGCGTCGGCCAAGTCGTCGGCAACTCCAGGCAAATTAGGACAGTGCGCCAAAAGGGCGCGACTCCGCTGTCGCGAACGGGGGTCAGTCAAGTCGCCGGTGCGGTATCACAGTGGTGAGATGCCATGCGAACCGCTGGCGGGGTGAGCGGATCACGGCCTTCAGCCCAACTCTGCGCCGATTCGAGCGATCGCCCCCCCGTTTGGCCTTCAAAACGGTAACGTCCGCGCCATCCCGGAGTACACCCACGCCGGGGCGCACCCGTCTTCGCAGGAGTTGAGCAATTTGAGGCTCACCAAGGTCTCGGTGCAGAAGTACCGAAGCATCGACCAGCAAGCACAGTTCAACGTCGGTGACTTCACCGTCCTCGTCGGGCCAAACAACCAGGGTAAGTCCAATCTGCTGAGAGCCGCAGTGCTTGCGATGGAGGTCGTTGAAGCGTGGGCAACGGCGCAGCCAGCTGGACGTGCTCAGGGACAACTGCCAACGCGTTTCTTTTCGCGCCAGCGATTCAGGTTCTCGGGGCGGCAGGCTGCTCGCTTCGGCGATGCGGTTGGTTACGACTGGGATCGTGACTATCCGTTGTTCGCGAGAGACCGCCGAGGCGCACAGAGGAGCACAGTGGTCAACCTGGAGTTCGAACTCGACGAGCAAGAACAGGTTGACTTTAAGGCGTTGACGATGATTGCAACCAATCAGCGGTTGCCCATTCGCGTTACCCTCAATGAGGAAAGCGTGTCGCTCGCGGTCCCAAAACAAGGCAAAGGACAGCACGGAGAACGAGCTCGGGAGATTGCTGGGTTCATCTCTGATCGAGTTGCCCTATTGCACGTACCTGCGGTCCGTCCGGGCGCGATTGCCCTGAGTATCGCAGAGGAGATTCTGCAATCCCGAAGAAGGGCCCTTGCTCGTACGCCCGAGTACCGCGAAGCGCTGGAGCAGGTGCGGCAGTTGGACCAGGCCGCAGTCGACGATGTGCAGCAACTCCTGTTCGGGACGCTCCGGCGGTTCGTTCCTGGTACCGAAAGCATCTCGCTGCAGGTCCGAGGCCTTGAACGTTCGGGTGGACTGGAAGACATCCACATTGACGACGGCGTGAATACCTCGATCTCGGCCAAGGGTGATGGTATCCAAAGTCTCGTAGCGCTCGCTCTGACCCTGGAATGGACCAACTCGACGAGCCATCCCGACAAGCAACTCATCGTGGCGGTGGAAGAGCCAGAGTCCCACCTTCATCCAGGAGCCATCCACGAGTTGCGAGACGTGCTCCGCGGCATCGCCGGGAGCCAGCAGGTGATCGTTACGACCCACAGTCAGGCGCTTATCAATCGCTCCGACCTCGCACGAAACGTGATCGTGAGCGACCGGACGGCCAAGCCCGCGACCTCGCTCTCAGCCCTTCGGGAGGCGCTAGGTGTTCGACTTTCTGACGCGTTGACTGCGGCAGATGTTGTAGTTGTTTGCGAGGGGAACCACGACACGTCACTGCTTCCCCTCTTGCTTTCTAAATGGGAGCCGCGTATCGCAAACTGGATCGCGGACGGTCGCCTGATGTTTGAGTCCGCAGGTAGCGGAAGCAAGGTACATGCGCGCGTGCTTGCGGCACGTTCCATCCTGGTTGAGCCGATTGTGGTTCTGGATAGTGATCCGGCCGGAGAACGAGACGTCCAGAAGCTCATTGCCGACGGCTACATCGATCAGACGCGGATCGTCCAGATTCGCCGCGCATCCACTCGTGCGTCCGAGTTGGAGGATATCTTCACGCTTGACGCGTACCTGCAAGCTGTTGAGAAGATCGTTGGATTCTCATTCAGCCAGCGTCAACGAGGCATCCTGGATCGAGGACACGCTAAAGCGTGGAGCGATAGGTTGGAGGACATTCTTACCACTGCCGGCGTTCCTGATGCTAAAGCTCTAGTCGTCGCCAGCAAGACCGCGCTTCAGCAAGCGGTCCGCGACAAACTGTCCGCGGGTGAACCCGTAGTTCGCCCCGATTGTGAGGATTTGCTGGCGCGGCTCGCTGAACTTATTCGCGGGAGTATGCGTTCAGTCTGACGCCGGTTGCGAAATCGGCGCTGGTGTGGCGCTGGCCACTGAACGCGCACATGCCCGGGTATTCCGTGCATAAGTGAAGGATTCGTGGCATGATTCGCTCGAGTTCGAAACACTCCGACGAGTCCTCGCCCGGCATCGATGATTGCGATTGCGCGGAGGTCGGACGGACGCTTCTCGATGGGGCTGGCGTGTCGTTGGAGAGGGAGTGCTCGTGCATGATCCGGCCCGGTCGTTATGAACTTTCTCGGTGTCGCCTCCACAAACTCACACCCCGCTGAACCCCAGCCCTCGTACGGTCGTCCAACGCCCGGCCTCTCGGAACGGCCCGGGCGGAACAATCCGCACTCGGCGGATCGCACACACGGGGGAACACCAGGATGCTTCGCGCTGCGCGCACGGCTGCGCTCATGCTCGCCACCACGACCGCTGTCGTCGCCGGAACACTCGCGGCAACGACCGCACCGGCCGCCGCGGCGAGCCCGTACGTCGTCACCTCAGCGGCCGACCATACGGACGCGACTCCCGGAGACGGCCAGTGCCGTACGAGCGCAGCGACGGGCGCGGTCTGCACCCTGCGCGCCGCGATCCAGGAAGCCAATGCCACTGGCGGCGCAGACACGATCCGCTTTGCCATCGGCTCCGGCCCGGTCACGATCTCGCCGACGTCCGAGCTCCCGCAGATCACCGAGCCAGTCACCATCGACGGCTTCACCCAGCCCGGCGCCGGCAGCACCCCGATCGTGCACCTCGCCGGCGACACCGTCGGCGCGGGCGGCGACGGGCTCCGCCTCGCGGGCGGCACGAGCTCGGTGTCCGGCCTCGTCCTCACGCGTTTCGAGGTCGGCATCTTCATCTCCGGCCCAGGCGGCAACCTCGTCACCGGCAACTACGTCGGCATCGCCGCGGACGGCACGACCGGGCGCGGCAACTCGTACGGGATCGTCATCGAGAAGTCGCCCGACAACGTCATCGGCACCTCCGCCAGCCGCAACGTGATCTCCGGCAACGCCAAGGCCGGCATCACGGTCACCGGCGCGGCGGCGAAGGACAACGAGATCGCCGGCAACCGCATCGGCACCAACGCCGCCGGGACCGCCACCGTCGCGAATCTCCTCGGCATCACCGTCCTCGACGGCGCCCTCGACACCCGCATCGGCGGCACCACCGACGCCGACGGCAACCTCCTCTCGGGCAACGTCAGCCACGGCGTCGAGGTCGCCCAAGCTGCGAAGGGCACCGTCGTCTCCCGCAACCGCATCGGCACCGACGCCGCCGGCACCGCCGCGGTGCCGAACCGCATGCAAGGCGTCGTCACCATCAGCGCCGCCAAGACGACCCTCCACGCCAACGTCATCTCCGGGAACGGCGAGACCGGTGTGTGGGCGTACGGCATCACGGGCTCCGACGCCCACGAGATCACCGACAACCTCGTCGGGACGAACGCGGCCGGCACGGCAGCCCTCGGCAACATCTCCGACGGGATCCGCCTGTCGGGGCCGACCGACTTCAGCACCCCCGCCGCGTACGCGAAGATCACCGGCAACACCGTCTCCGGCAACGGGCGCGACGGCATCCGTACGGCCGACAGCGGCCGCAACGACATCAGCACCAACACCATCGGCCTCGCCAAGGGCGGCGGCACCACCCGGATCGCCAACAAGGGCGTCGGCATCCTCCTCTCCCGCGACAAGCGGTCGTCGGTGCGCCACAACGTCGTCTCCGGCAACGACGGCGGTGGCATCTTCGCCGTCGGAGGCCACGCGGGCGAGCCGCTCGAGCTCCTCAGCAACAAGGTCGGCACCGACGGCACCGGCGTGTGGGCCGTCCCGAACAAGGTCGGCGGCATCAAGCTCACCGCCGAGCCGTCGGCGCCGACCTCCGGCGCGTACGGGGACGTCCGGAGCAACCTCGTCTCCGGCAACGACGGCGACGGCATCGTGGTCGCGCACGGCGTCGCGGCAAGCACCGTCACCGACAACACCGTCGGCGCGAACCTCGCCAAGACCGGCGCCCTCCGCAACCAGGGCGTCGGCATCTGGGTCGAGAAGGGCAGCGGCCACGTCGTCGGCACCCCGGGCCACGGCAACCTGGTGGTCGCCAACACCAACGGCATCCTCGTACGCGGTGCGTCGAGCGTCTCCGTCGCGGCCAACACCGTCGGCGTCCTCCCGGGCGGAGGCAACGCCCCCAACCGCAACCAGGGCATCAAGGTCGACGGCGGCGCGACGCAGGTGACGATCGGCTTCAAGCCCGCCGACGCGATCCCCGCCGGCAGCTGTACCGGAGCCTGCAACACGGTCAGCGCCAACGCCGGAGCCGGAATCGGCGTCGACGGCGCGGCCACCACGGGCGTCACGATCCGCGGCAACGTGGTCGACAAGAACACCGGCATCCCGATCGACCTCGGCCCGAGCGACCCGACCCCGAACGACGCCAAGGACGCCGACACCGGCCCCAACGGGCTGGTCAACTTCCCCGTCGGCGTCTCCGCGTCGTACGACAAGGTCAAGACGAAGACGTTCGTCACCGGCGTCCTCACGACACCCGACCCGAAGGGCACCGTCGTCGACGTCTACAAGGCGGCGGGCCCCGGGCCGGTCAGCGGGTTCGGCGCGGCGAAGGAGTGGGTCGGCACGGCGACCCTCCACCCGACCGCAGCCGGCGCGCACTTCGTCCTCGAGCTGCCCGGCGACCAGACGAGGAACGCCACCTACTCGGCGACCGCGACCGGCGCCGACGGCTCCACCTCCGAGATCTCGATGGTCTGCCTCGACACCGACGGCGACGGCACGCTGGACGACGACGGCGACGCGATCTGCGACAGCTGGGAGAAGAACGGCATCGACTACGACGGCGACCGCGTCGCCGACCTGCCGCTCAACGCTGCGCCGTACGGGGCCGACCCGACCAAGCCCGACGTCTACGTGGACGTCGACTACATGGACGGCGCGCTGCACAGCGATCGCCCGGCGGCGCTGGCGATGGAGCGGGTCATCAAGGCGTACGAGTTCGCGCCGAACGGGGGCCTCGCCCTCCACCTCTCGCCCGGTTCCGCCGGTCGCGTCGACGACGCGGTCGAGCACAGCGGTGACATCAAGGTGATGGCGCGAGGGTCGGGCGACGATGACGACTACTGGGACCTCAAGGACGGCAAGCCGGGCGACCTCTGCGACGGTGCGTTCGGGACCAAGGCGGACCGGTCGAGCCCGCGCTGCCACGCGGTGCTCGGGGCGAAGCGGCTGATCTACCGGTACGCGCTGTTCACCCACCGCTTCGACGAAGCTCCCAAGACCTCCGGTGTCGCGGACCTCGGCGGACAGGACGTCCTCATCAGCCTCGGCAGCTGGAGCGACGACCTCCTCACCAGGGTCGGCGGCACACTCAGCCGCTGCGTCACCGTCGAGCACTGCAAGAGCGAGATCGAGGCCGGCACGTTCATGCACGAGCTCGGCCACGGGATGGGGCTCGACCACGGCGGCGCGGACGACGTCCAGAACAAGCCGAACTATCTGAGCGTCATGAATTACACGTTCCAGTTCCTCGCCTCGACGCCCACCCGCCCGCTCGACTACTCGCGGTGGAAGCTCCCGACGCTGCACGAGAACAGCCTCGACGAGGCCGCCGGGATCGCCGCGAACGAGTCGGCCGCGACGAAGGCAGAGATCACGAGGCGCTGGTCGGCCACCGCCTTCAGCTGGTACGACGCCGCGCAGGGCAAGTGCGTCTGGCGCAGCGGGTCGCCGGTCTGGGCCATCGACTGGAACCAGGTCGGCGGCGCGGCGCAGACCGGTGTCCGGGCCGGCATCGCCGCCGACGGGCGCGGCGGCACCGCGTGCCAGACGATCCGGTCGATCGCGCTGGAGGGGCACAACGACTGGGAGAACATCCGGTACGACCTGCGCAGCTCGGGCGGATACCGGACCGAGGGTGTCTCCGCGCAGGTCGCCGCGCGTGCCGGCGCCGAACGGGCGGGGCAGGACGTCCAGGACGCGGCGGCGCTGTCGTCGCTCTCGGACAGCGACGACGACGGCGTCCCCAACGCGACCGACGTGTGCGTGCTCAAGGCCGATCCGGCACAGAAGGACGCGGACGGCGACGGCATCGGCGACGCGTGCGTCGACGACATCACCGATCGCGACGTGTCGGTGGCGGTGGCGGCGCCGACGGAGGAACCGCCGGTCGGGTCGCCTGCGACGGTGCGCGTGACCGCGTCGAACTCGTTCCCGCTCGCGGCGACGGACCTCGAGATCGCGGTACGGCTGCCCGACGGCCTCGCGCCCGTGTCCGCGACGGCCAGCCACGGGTTGTACGACCAAAGCGCGGGCACCTGGACGATCCCGTCGCTGGCGAAGCGCTCGTCCGCGACGCTCGACCTGGCCGTACGCCCGACGCGCTCCGAGGTGGACCTCGACGTCGAGGCGGAGGTCGTCGCGGCCGGCGAGGACGACCGCGACTCCGTCCCGGACAACGCCGACCCGCTCGAGGACGACCTGGCGTCGGCGGCCGTACGGGCGAAGCTCGTCTACACGCTCGAGCCGCTGCGGAAGGACGTCGTCGGTGCGGTCCGCGACGGCGAGACGCTCGCAATGCTGCACCGCGACAGCGCCGGGATGCGGCGGATCACGCTCGAGCACGCGGGCCGTACGACGACGCTTCCGATGGCATCGGACGACCTCAACGTGCAGGCCGTCAACGCGCACGGCGAGGTCGTGTACTGGGTCGGCAACGTGTCGTACGTGTGGCGCGGCGGCACGTCGGTGCGGCTGCCGGACCACTTCGTCGCCTCGGGGATCAACGACGCGGGTACGGTCGTCGGCCGGTCCTACAACAAGGCCGCGACGTGGGTCGACGGCACGGTCACGCACCTCGCGGACCTCGACCCGACCCACCCGAGCGCCGGCGGCGTCGCGACCGCGATCAACGACGACGGGCTGATCGTCGGCTACTCGATCTCGCGGTACGGCCGTGAGAACGCGGTCCGCTGGGAGAACGGCGTGATCGACTCGATGGGTATGGATCCTGGTGAGGTCTCGCTGGCACTCGACGTCGCTGACGGCGGCGCGGTGGCCGGTGAGCTGATGAGCCGCCCGCTACGGGTCATGAACGGGCAGCGGACCGTCATCCAGGAGGGCCCGGGTCGTGCCGAGTCGGTGAATGCCGACGGTGACTTCGTCGGCCGCACGCAGGACCTGCGTGCTTTCGTGCACACGCAGGGCCAGGGGCGGCGGCTGGAGTCGCTCCTTGCACCTGGACAGGACTGGATCCAGCTCCACGGCGCGCTGGATATCGCCGACGACGGGTCGATCCTGGGTGTCGGCGAGTATCGCGGCGAGCTCCGTCATTTCATCGCACGGCCGGGTGTCGGGGCGCGTGCGGCGGGACTCACGGCGGATCCAGGCAGCGTCGACGTCGGTGTAGTCCGGGTGGGGACGAGCTCCGGTGCGCAGACGGTGACGCTGACCAACGGGACGCCCGGCCCGGTCGAGGTCGAGGCGCCGCGTCTCGAGGGTGGCGCCGCGGCGGACTTCGCGGTCGACGCCGGGACGCTGCCCCGTACGCTCGCCGCCGGCGAGTCCGTGGAGGTGGCGGTGAGTTTCACGCCGACGGCGGCCGGTGCCCGTACGGCGACGCTCGTGGTCCCGGCGTCGAGCGGGGACGTGACGGTGCCGCTGCGCGGCGAGGGGGTGGTGCCCGACGACGCGGCGCCGGTGGTCCGGTGCGCGACACCGTCGGCGGCCTGGTCGCGTTCCGACGTCTCAATCACCTGCACCGCGACCGACAGCGGCAGCGGGCTCGCGAACGCGTCGGACGCGACGTTCGCGCTGCGGACCTCCGTCGCCGGGGGGACAGCGAGCGCGAACGCGGCGACCGGCACGCGGCGCGTCTGCGACAAGGCCGGCAACTGCGCCACGGCCGGACCCGTACGCGGCGTGCGCGTCGACAAGCGGGCGCCGTCGGCGAAGGCTGCGCGCGGTGCTGCGGTGACGCTCGACGGCCGGGCTGTCGTACGGCTCGCGGGGACGGACGTCGGGTCGGGCGTGGCGTCGTACGACACCCGCGTCCGTACGGTCGCCCGCTCGGGAGCGACGTCCGGATGGTCCGTGCCGAAGGGCTGGCAGGCGTCGCGCGCCACGACACTCGCGCGTGCCGTGACGGCGGGGACGACGGCGTGCTTCTCGACGCGGTCGCGTGACTGGGCCGGCAACGTGTCCGGGTGGAGCCCCGCGGTGTGCACGAGTGCCCCGTACGACGACCGTGCGCTCAAGGCGTCGGCCGGATGGAAGCGGACGAAGGGTGCGGCGTACATGCAGCGCACGATCTCCACGAGCACCCGCAAGGGCGCGACGCTGAGGAGCGCCGCGACTCGTGGCGGGGCGATCGCTCTGGTCGTCACGCGGTGCAAGGGCTGCGGCAGCCTCGACGTGCTCGTCGGGTCGCGGCGCGTCGCGCGGGTGAGCCTCCGCTCGACGGCGATGCGTCACCGGCAGGTCGTCGTGCTCCCGAGGCGGGCGTTCGCGGGGCCGATCACGCTCAAGGTGGTGACGAAGCGGAAGCCGGTCCGCATCGACGGGGTGGCGGTGCTGCCGTAGCGGTGAGGCTCCGTACGCGACCTGTCCCCTCGCCCTCACCCCACCGGCACCATTGCCCAAGCAGCGTGCGCATCGGCGGGAGCGTGATGACGGCACTCACTTGCTCTGCCACTCTCTCAGGAGCTCGCTCAGACGTCGGTCGCCCGCACTGACAGCTCGCGGCTCGGCCGCCTCGAGAAGGTCGGCCGCCAGCGCGGCGTCGGAGACTCCGCCAGGTGAGTCGAACGGCCAGACCCGCTCGGGCATGCGGACGACGAGGCTGGCCTCCTCGCCAGGACCGGCATCTCGGAGGGTGAGCGACTTCTTCAACGCGGGCCACTCCTCACTGGGGACGTACACCTCGTCACGCTGACTCTCGAGGGCAACCAAGTCGAAGCCGCGGCGTACGGCCTCGACCGCCCCCGCCGCATGGACCTCGGGGCGTGCCAGCAGGCGGGGTATGGCAGCCGGGTGGGCGACGACCCGGACGACTCGGCTCCGACCCCGCAGCATGCTCCGCCAGTGATCAGCGCTGACATCCCGCAGCCGCGACATGGACGAGCGGACCTGACTGCGCGCCGAGTACGACAGCCACGGTGCCGCGCCACCCTCAAGGAGATCGAGGAGGCCCCACGCGCGCAGCGGGCCCAGCGGGCGGCCCGGCCGACGACGTTGCCCCTGCAGGCGGGCAACATCATCTGCTGACACGAGCCAGTCACGACCGGCACGACGTCCCTGCAGGTCGCCAGCGTTCAGCAGTTGGCGTACGCGGGATGGGCCGACACCGAGACGCTCGGCCGCCTCGGAGACAACGATCTCCACAAGAACCACCACCTTGAGGAAATACTAACGCTAACGCGAGGTTTCCCGATAGTTGCCGCGTCTCCGCTGGTCGAGTATGCCGGTCGATGCGCTGTGCGGCCGACCACCGCAGTCACAGAAGGATGATGCGCTCCTGTGCCGCGTCGTACACGGACGGTTCCAAGTCGGCCAGCGTCACGAGGTCGTCGACGCGCTCGAACTTGCCCAGTTGCCGCCGGACTTCGACGATGTGCTCGGCCTGCGCTTGCGTCAGTCCGAGCCCTCTGGCGATGACCTCCGCCGGTGCACCGTTCAGGTCGATCAACCCGCCATCGTCGTAGTGCCGGGGAAGGTCAGGTCGACCGATGCACAAATCGCGAGCCATCTGCGGGTCATTGGCTGCCATGGCCCGCGCTTCCGCCCGCTTCTGCCGTGCCGCGAGCACGCCGGCGACTGCGCGGGCGTTGGGATCGTGGGGAGGCGCGCCGTCGACTACCGGAGCTGCCGTCCGGACAGGGGAAGGTCGCGTCGTTCGGGCCCAGCGGAGCTTCGGACCGACAACTGCGACATAGCAAAGCGCTCCAACGCCTGTCCCAAAGAAGAGGACGCCGCCAACGTTGGACCAAATATTGTTGGCTCCTTCCGGCTGCGACCCGACCAAGGCGAGTCCGACGAGATAGGCGACGGTGAACCCTGTCGCCCACAACGCTGCCCTCCGCGTATTGGCCTTCGCGGCGATCACTATCGCGGGGACGAAGCCAAGGAAGCAGCAGGAGACGGTCGTCATGACCCACATCCATGCAGGAACGCGGCCGCTTGGGGTGGGGTGCTCGCCAGGTTGGTAGTGCGTCATGTCGCGAAGGCTAGACGGATCGGATGTCACGAGGAGTGAGGTTCGATTATCGAGACTGAGTCGGCATCGGAGGCATTCACACCGAATTCGGACGCGAGGCTTCTGACGGTCGGCCGATCGGCCACTGGCCGTATCCGGGTTCCGCAGACGGGTGGCCCCTCGTTGCGGAATGCTCAGGGCCGACCCCGAATGCCGAGCAACAGGAGCGCGCACGTGGAAGCATCTGTCATCGCCAGCTGGACCCTCCAGAACGAGATCCCGATCCCGGACGACGTGACGCCGCTGCTGACGCCTGGGGAGAAGCCGGTCGCCGCGTTCAAGACCTTCCGCGACAGCGCCGTGTTCACCTCAAAGCGCCTGATCGTGCGTGACGCACAGGGAATCACGGGCAAGAAGGTGGAGATCTACTCCCTGCCTTACGGCGCGATCAACATGTGGTCGTCGGAGAACGCGGGCCGACTCGACTTCAGCTCCGAGATCGAGCTTTGGACCCGGGCGGGCCACATCAAGATCAAGCTCAGCAAGGGTGCCGACGTCCGGAGGATCGACAGCCTCATCGCGTGGGCGGTGCTGGGGAACGGCTGAGGCCGCTCCGCCACACCGCATCGAGCCCGCGGGCCGGCAGCAGCGCCTTCATCGGCGCGTCCTCTCCCGCTGACCGCGCGTGAACGCGAGCGCGCCGCGATGGCGGACGTCCTCGGGGTCGAGTGGCCGACTACTCGCGTCGCCGCTCCTCCTCCACCCGACGCTGGGCGTACAAGCCGGAGGAGGAGCCATGAGCACGGTCTACGTCGCGCCGGGAGAGGGCCAGCACTTTCCGATGATCGATGGCGACCACGTCGCGAAGGTGGCCGTCCAGGATGACTGTGGCGTTCGGGTCGTCGGGGAGTCGGCGCGGTTCGTGGCGGTCACGTCCGGTGATGGCGCCGGGCGGTTCTTCGCCGGCTTCGCGAGCGCGGTGCCGGCGGACCAGCCGGTCGAGGCGTCGATGGCGGAGATCCTGTCCGTGACCCAGGGGCACGGGGTGGCGGTTGCAGCAACGTCCCAACCGATGGTCGAGTAGCCCGGGGCGCTAGCGGACGGCGTATCGAGGCCCAAACGCCGCAGCCGTTCCATAATGCTTACGATAGCGCTAGCATTATGAATATGGCCAAGCTGTCAGTGCCGCAGGCTGCGGCGCGATTGGGAGTCTCCCCAGCGCGCATCCGGCAGCGCGTGGACGACGGCTCCCTCGTCGCTGAGAAGGTCGGAGGCCGCTGGCTCGTGGACCTCGACGCCTCATGGCCACGGCCCGCCCAGCTCGGCCGCCCGGTCTCACCGGAGTCCGTGTGGTGGTCGCTGGCGTGTGCCGAGGAGGCGATGGTGCATGGTGACGAGGCACTGCGAGAGTCCCTCCTCGCGCGCATGCGACGGGCGGAGCTGGCGCTTGCGGAGTCGGTCTCCGTCGCAGGTGCGATGAGGCTCAGCAGGTCGACGCGCAGTCGGGCGGTGCGCCGGCTCGCGGACGCGGTCCAGGAGCGAGATCACAGCGCACTGCTCGTGTGGTTGAGCAACCGCGCGGCGCGTGTCGCATACGTGGCGGCCGCGACTGGTGTGCCTGCTCTGCGCGCAGACAGCAGGCTGGTCCTCTCAGGGGTCTCGCATGCTGACTCCTCAATCGAGGACCCGCGTGTCGTCGAGGCGTACGTCGGCGCGGATGACGTCGACGGGGTGGTCGTCGACCACTGGCTCGAGAAGCCGATGGTCGACGAGCGGCCGAACGTCGTGCTCCACGTTGCGCCGGTACACCCGCCTCGGGTCGGTGCCATGCTGCTCGCTGCGGACCTCGCCGAGCACGGCGGGCCGCGTGAGGAGCAGCGTGCCCGCGAGCTTCTGGACCAAGCCATCGACGCACTCGCTCCAGGAGTCGCAGGCGCCTCAGGGCCGAAGGCTAGGGACGGGGTCGTCCCGTGATCGTTCTTCCTGCGATGGGTGCTGCCCAGGAGCAGGGGTGGCACGCGCTGCTCGACCTGTACGAGACCCACCGTGAGGGGTGGACGCTCATCGGTGGGCAGATGGTCCACCTCTACTGCGCCGAGCGTGGGTACGAGCCGGCACGACCGACGACCGACGCCGACACTGTCGTCAATGCGCGAGAGCCGGGACTGCTGCGCGCGGTCACCGCGACCCTCCTCGACCTGGGATTCTCCGCAGAGCCCAGCGCCGACGGGTCCAGCATCGGTGGGTTCGTGACGTGGCCGTCCTCGACGTCCTCATCCCCGAGGGCACCGGCGAACGGTCCTCGACGAGAAGGGCGGCGAGCGGCTTCCCCACCGGGTCGGCATGGTCCGGCGACCGATGCTGCTCAGCGCCATGATTCTAAGGCCGCCGCTCGGATCGAGACGAACGGAGCCGCTCGGGAGCGTCACTGTCTCGACTTCGCTGCACTGGCCGCCATGATGGCTGCCCATGACACCGCCGCCTTCGCGCTCCAACCGAAGGACAAGAAGCGCCTGCGCGCGATGATCACGCTGACCCGCGCGTCGGCGCAGGCGATGGAACAGAACCCCGCGGCGGCTCGCCGTCTCGACCGTCTCGAGGGCTTTCTGTAAGTCGAGTCGACCGATTCAGCGTCCCGGCGTCGTCGGCGGCTGCGCCCTCGACCCCTTGACCTGCTCCTGCCCTGCCTACTACCGTCGCGCCAATTGCGAAGTTCGTTCCGCCTAGATCCTCGTCATACGAAACGTTTCCTCACCACCCACCGACCGGGAGAGAAACCATGCGACGTAGGGATGTACTGGCAGGCATGCTCGGCGTGGCCAGCGTGCCGGTCCTCGGCGGCAGGGCCGCCGCCACAGCCGCAGCCAGCCCAGGCAACACCACCAACGGCCCCAAGGTCCGTACCGGCTTCGAAACCCTCGCTGCCGCCGGCTTCCGCGAGCTCCGCGGCCAGCGCGTCGGGATGATCTCCAACCCGACCGGCATCCTCCGCGACCTCACCCACGAGGTCGACGTCCTTGCGGCCAGCCCCGACGTCGACATCGTCGCCGTGTTCGGCCCGGAGCACGGGTTCCGTGGCGTATCTCAGGCCGGCCAGGGCCAAGAGTTCTTCATCGACGCCAAGACCGGACTGCCCGTCTACAACGCCTACAACGACGCCGCCCGGATGTCCGACCAGTTCGCGGCAGCCGGCATCGACACCGTCGTCTTCGACATCCAGGACGTCGGCGCGCGCTTCTACACCTACATCTGGACGATGTACCTCGCGATGGAGGCGGCCGCCGAGCTCGACCTGCGGTTCGTCGTCCTCGACCGCCCCAACCCGATCACCGGCGTCCAGGCCGAGGGGCCCGTCCTTCACCCGGAGCACTCCACCTTCGTCGGGCTGAAGCCGATCAGCCAGCAGCACGGCATGACGGTCGGCGAGCTGGCGCAGCTGTTCAACGGGGAGTTCCTGCCCGCCGCGATCGGCAAGCAGGTCGATCTCACGGTCGTGCCGATGAGGAACTGGTTCCGCGACATGTGGTTCGACGAGACCGGGCTCCCTTGGGTGCTGCCGTCGCCCAACATGCCGACGGTGGACACGGCGATCGTCTACCCCGGTACGGCGCTGTTCGAAGCCACCGCACTCTCTGAGGGCCGCGGCACGACCCGCCCGTTCGAGCTGATCGGCGCACCGAACATCGACCACCGCTGGGCGGAGGCGCTCAACGCTCGCAACCTCCCCGGCGTGCGCTTCCGCGAGGCGTACTTCACCCCGACGATCTCCAAGCAGGTCAACAAGGTCTGCGGCGGCGTGCAGGTGTATGTCGAGGACCGAGACGCCTTCGACGCCATCACCACCGGCCTCGCGATGATCGTCACGCAGCGCCAGGAGTTCCCCGACTACCGCTGGCGCACCCAGGATGTCACCTCGTTCTGGCTCGACAAGCTCACCGGCACCGACCGCGCCCGGCTCGTCATCGACGCCGGCGGGGACGTCGACGAGATCGTCGCCGGCTGGCAGGACGATCTCGCCGAGTTCCGGAAGAAGCGCAAGAAATACCTCATCTATCACCAGATGCGAGGCCGGCGACCGTAGGACGGAGGGGACCCATGCGTCGTACGAGCGGGATCGTGGCAGTGGCCGCGGCGGTCGTGGTCGGAGCGTTCGCCGCGCCGGCAGGAGCGGTCGACCCACCAGGACACCAGACCGGACCGCCGACCGTGACCGGTGAGGACGTCCGCTTCTCCCCACATCGCACCTTGCGCGCCGGGACGCCGGAGCGCGCAGGCCTGCTCCCCGAGCACATCGCGCGGATCATGCCCGACCTCGCCTCGTACCTGCAGACCACGCCCGAGAACCCGACCTACCCCATGTACGCCGGGGCGGTCGCGCTCGTCGCCAAGGACGGCGTCGTCGTCGAGCACGGCGCGGTGGGCGACGCGGTGCGATACGCACGCGCCGACGGCACCGAGCTGCCCGAGGACCAGCAGATCCCGATGACCGAGGACACGCTCTTCGACCTCGCGTCGGTCACGAAGCTGTTCACCGTCGTCGTCACGCTGCAGCTGGTGGATCAGGGCGTGGTCGGCCTCGACACCCCGGTGGCCGACTACCTCCCCGAGTTCGCCCAGAACGGCAAGGGCGAGGTCACGGTCAAGCACCTGCTGACGCACACCTCGGGTCTGCGGAGCTGGATCAACCTCTACTCGTCCTACCCGACGCCGGAGGCGCGCATCGCCGCTGTCTACGCCCAGACCCTCGTGACTCCTCCGGGCACGGCGTACGTCTACTCCGACCTCGGCCTGATCACCCTCGGCAAGCTCGCCGAGCGCGTCACCGGCCAGACCCTCGACCAGCTCGTGGCCGAGCGCGTCACCGAGCCGCTGGGCATGACCGACACCATGTTCAACCCGCCCGCGTCGCTGCGGCACCGCATCGCGGCCACCGAGGACATGTCGTCGATCGGTCGTGGCATGGTCCATGGCCAGGTGCACGACGAGAACGCCTGGTCGCTGGGCGGCGTCGCCGGCCACGCCGGCCTGTTCTCGACCGCGGGCGACCTCGCGATCTTCGGCCAGATGCTGCTCAACGGCGGCCGGTACGGCAAGGAGCGCATCCTCTCCGAGGACATCGTCCGCGAGGCCATCACCGACCAGAACGTCGGCATCCCGCCCGCGATCACGTCCCGCCGGGGGCTCGGGTTCGAGCTCAACCAGCCGTACTACATGGCCTCGGTCGACTCGCCCGTGACGTTCGGCCACACCGGCTTCACCGGCACGTCGCTCGTCATGGACCCGCTGTCCGGCTCGCTCGCCGTCCTGCTCACCAACCGCGTCCACCCCAACCGCGCGTGGGGCTCGAACAACGGCGCGCGGCAGTCGGTCGCCCGCAACCTCGGCCGAGCCCTCCCCGTACGGCCGGCGGTGGGACGTACGGCGTGGTTCGCCGGTCGGCCGAGCGCGACGACGCACACGCTCACCGCGCCGCTGTCCCGTACGGCGTCGGAGGCGGCGTGGCTGTCGTTCCGGCTCTGGTACGACACGGAGGAGGGGTACGACGTGGGGCGGCTCGAGGCCTCCGTCGACGGCGGGACGACGTGGCAGCTGGTGCCGCTCGACCTGGCGGGGGGCGGTGCGCGGTGGTCGACCGACGGCACGTTCTCCGGGTTCGAAGGTCGCAAGTGGCTGAAGGCCGGTGCTGCCCTCCCCGCGGGTGCGACGCACGTGCGGTGGACCTACACCGGCCTGCGCGCGACGCCGTCTCGTGGGCGGGGCGTGTACGTGGACGGGGTGCTCGCCCTGGATCGTGGCGGCGTGCTGGTCAACGGCCAGCGGCCGAGCGACGCTGCGCGCTTCGTGGCCGACGGTTGGGCGGAGTCGACGAACTGACGCGGCCCGCCCTGAGGGACTCAGGATCGGCGGTGCGCTCGTGCCGGGACAGGCCGGTTCGGTGGCGACGTCCTGGTGTCTGCCTTGGTGCTCGCCAGGCGACGTTCGGCGACGGTGATCAGATCGAGGACCTCGGTCGCGAGGTAGGCCGTCGCGTTGCGCTCGATCGTGAACGTGGTCACCACGCCGGCCTGACGCAGCTCGTCGAGCGCAGTACTGGCCGCAGGGAAGGAGACGTCGAGGATCCGCTGGAGCGTCGACGCGGTCACCACCGGCGCCTCGGGCAAGAGACGCAGGAGCCGTGCGCTAGCCGAGTCGGCCCGCGGGGTCGCTCGGCGGCCGATCGACTCGCGATGGGAGGCGACCCTCGCGGTCCATGCGGCACGGAGTGCCTCGACCTGCTCAGCGAGATCGGCGGACTGGGCCGCTGCCGACTCCGCGGCTTCGACGAACGTCGAGATCCAGGCCCTCACGCCAGCGATCGACCCGGCCTCTGCGGGGTCACCGTCGTACCGGTACGCGACCAAGCCCGCGACATATCGATCCCGCCATGTGGAGAGGGCCAGGCTGATCGGGAGGATCGCGGTCGTCATCAGACCGCGACGGGCGAGAACGGTATGGATCAAAGCGCGTCCCACGCGACCGTTTCCGTCGGTGAACGGGTGGATCGTCTCGAACTGCGCGTGCACGAGTGCGGCCTGCACGAGGGGTGAGTGCGCCGCTCCGTTCATGTCATCGACCAGGTCAGACATGAGGTCGCTCACGAGTTCGGCTGGTGGCGGAACGAATTCGGCGTCGATCGGATACCAGTCCGAGCCGCCGATCCAGTTCTGCACGGTGCGCAGGCCATGGTGATGCTCGTCCTCGGGCATCAGGGCGCGATGCAGCTCGATGATGTCGTCGACGGTCACCTCTTTCGCGTCGACGAGGGCAGACGTGGCCTCCCGGACGACGGTCATGTTGTTCGCGACCAGCTGTGCCTGCTCGCTCACGCCGCGGACATGCTCGCTTCGGCCGAGCTCGGCCAGGGCAACCTGCTTCGCGGACGGTGTGACGCCCTCGATCCGGGAGCTGGCGATCGCCTCGGACCGAAGCAGGAACCGGGCGATCGAGGCCAGGCTCTCGGCGCCGGGGGCGTTGAGAGCGCGAACGGCACGTTCGGCGTCAGCGATCGTGCGCGCGAGTCTCGAGTCCAGAGTGAGCGGGCGCGCCTCGAGCGGGTCGGGTATATAGCGCAGGTAGGCGCCGGTACGCCGGTCGCGACGCGGAACGCCCTCGACGACAGTGGGTTGCCACTGCCCTTCGGACCAGCCAGCCACTGTGGAATATCCTTTCATCGCTCGGCCCTCGATTAAAGGAAGAGTATCTAAACTTTAATCAAGAGGGCAAGTGTGAAAGGTTATTCGCTTATCCTGTCGAAGGGTCTGGCGTAGCGGAAGTGGCCGGCGAGCCCGGCGTACGAGGTGAGGGTGCGGACCTGGAAGTAGTCGCCCCATGCAGGCTCTGGGGCGACGATGTCGAGCGACGCTGCGGGGACGAAGCCGAAACGGCGGTAATAGGCAGGCTCGCCGAGCAGTCCCACCACCGACTCGGCGAGTGCGTCGGCGGCTCCGAGCACGGCGTGCATGAGCGCTGAGCCGACACCCGTGCGCTGCAGGCGCGGGAGAACGCTGAGGGGCCCGAGGCCCAGAGCTGGACGGCCATCGACCCCGGCTCGCGTGGCGATGACGTGGCCCACGACCTGGTCGCCCTCGACAGCCACGAGGGACAGCTCCGGAATCCATCCGGCATCGTCACGTAGCCACGAGATCAGCGTCGCCTCGCCCGGATCACCTCCGGGCTCTACGGGCGGTGCGCTGTGCTCGGCGGTACGGAACGCCGCAGCGGTCACCATGCGTACGGCCTCGATGTCGGCGGGTACCTCACGTCGGATCATCACCGCGACACCATCGATCCTGGCCCGGCCGCCGTCAACGCCATTTCGTGGGCGACGGTCGGGGCGTCTGCGACTCACATCGTCAGGAACGGCGTGAACAGCTGGACGGGACCCTCGTCGCTCAGGTTCCCACGGATCTCGGCGTTCGGGTCGCCGAGGAGCTCGCCGTGCACCGAGCCCGTCGCGATCACCGGCTCCATGAGGTGGGCGAGGTTCGCCGAGTGCGCCAGGAGAGCCTCGGAGTCGCGGTAGCGCTCGATGACGATCGCCTCGGTCTCGTCGGCGTTGAAGTAGACGCTGTACTCGAGGGTGCCGGGTTCCTTGGCCCGGACGATCTCCATGGCCTGCTCGGACAGGCGCTTGAACTCCTCGACGTCGCCGTCGCGGAAGTCGAACCGCGCGATACCGATGAGGTCATTCATTGTTTCGTCCCTTCGTTGCGGGTGTGTACAGGAGGAGAGCGGAGCCGAGGTCGGCTTCTCGACATCGCTCCACGTCCTACTGTGGGGCGATGGGGGTTCTCTTCGTCCACGGCGCGGGCGGCTACCTCGAGGACCGGGGGATGGCCGACGCGTTGAGCGACGTGGTTCGTGCTCCCGTGGATTACCCGCAGCTGCCCGACGAGGACATGTCTGTGGAGGCGTGGGCCGGCCCCCTCAGGGAGCGGCTGGCCGGGCTCAGTGCCGACGACGTCGTCATCGGTCACTCGTTCGGGGCGACCATCCTGCAGTGGGTGCTTCCCGAGGATGGGTGGGCGCCGACGAGAGCCTTGCTGCTCGCGATGCCGGACTGGAGTCCGGACGGGTGGGACGTCGCGCAGTACGTGTACGACGGGCCGGAGCCGCGGATGCGTGTCTCGCTGCACCACTGTCGTGACGACGAGGTGGTGCCGTACGAGCATCTGGCGCTGAACGCCGTACGGATGCCCTCGGCGCGCACGGTCGCGCACCCTGCGGGCGGCCACCAGTTCGTGGGGCTGGCTGGGGCGATCGCGGAGGACGTGCGCGGCGGGCGGTGAGGGAATCTCGATACGGTCTCCTCCCGCAGGAACTACTGCGGGTCGCGATTGAACTGCGCCATCGACCAGACGTAGCCGAGCAGTGCGAGCCCCAGGCACCAGCCCATCGCAAGCCATCCGCTGTTGCCGATCTCGCCGCCGAGGAGCAGACCGCGCAGGGTCTCGATCGCGGGGGTGAAGGGCTGATACTCGGCGATCGGACGAAACCAGCCGGGCATCGCGTCGAGGGGGACGAACGCGCTGGACAGGAGCGGCAGGAGGATCAGCGGCATCGCGTTGTTGCTGGCAGCCTCGGCGCTCGGGCTGCCGATGCCCATGCCGACGGCGATCCAGGTGAGCGCCGTGGCGAAGAGCACGAGCAGCCCGAGCGCTGCCAGCCATTCGCCCACGCCGGCGTCGGTCGACCGGAAGCCGAGGGCCACGGCGATGGCGGCGACCAGGACCACACTCATGATCGACTGCAGGACGCTGCCGACGACGTGTCCGAAAAGGACGGATCCGCGGTGGATCGCCATCGTACGGAAGCGGGCGACGATGCCCTCGGTCATGTCCGTCGAGACCGACACCGCAGTGCCGATCACGGTGCTGCCGATGGTCATCAGCAAGATGCCGGGGACGACGTACGCGATGTAGTCGGCGCGGTCCTGGCCGCCGATGCCCGCGCCCATCACGTCGCCGAAGACGAACACGAAGAGCAGCAGCAGCATGACCGGGGTGAGCAGCAGGTTCAGGGTGAGGGACGGATAGCGCCGAGCATGGAGGAGGTTGCGGCGCAGCATCGTGGACGAGTCGCGTACGGCGAGGGAGAGGGAGCTCATCGGACAGCCTCCTTGGGCTGGGTAAGGGCGAAGAAGACGTCGTCGAGGTCGGGGGTGTGGATGGTCAGCTCGTCGGCGGCGATCCCGGCCGAGTCGAGGCGGTCGAGGATCGAGCGAAGCTCGTACTGACTTCCGCCGCTCGGGATCTGCAGTGACAGCGAGTCGTCGTCATGGGTCGAGTCGTGGAGCGCGACGGTGGCGCTCCGGTACGCGGCAGGGTCGGTGAAGCGCAGCCGTATGTGCCCGCCCGGGATGAGCCGCTTGAGCTCGGCGGCAGTCCCCTCGGCGACGATCTTGCCGTCGTTGAGCACGGCGATGCGGTCGGCGAGCTCGTCGGCCTCCTCGAGGTACTGCGTGGTGAGGAAGATCGTGACGCCGTCGGAGACGAGCTCACGGATGATCTGCCACATGTTGTGTCGGCTGCGCGGGTCGAGGCCCGTGGTCGGCTCGTCCAGGAAGATGATCCGCGGGCCGCCCACCAGGGTCATCGCGATGTCGAGACGGCGCCTCATGCCGCCGGAGTAGGTGGAGGCCGGCTTCTTCGCGGCGTCGAGCAGGTCGAAGCGCTCCAGCAGCTCAGCCGCGGTACGGCGACCGTCCTGCTTGGACAGGTGGTGCAGGTCCGCCATGAGGAGCATGTTCTCCTCGCCGGTGATCAACCCGTCGACGGCGGAGAACTGCCCCGTGACGCCGATCGCGGCGCGGACCGCCTGAGGGTCGGCGGTGAGGTCGTGGCCCCCGATGCGGATCTCACCGGAACCGTCGCCGGCACAGATGAGGGTCGAGAGGATCTTGACCACGGTGGTCTTGCCGGCGCCGTTCGGGCCGAGCAGGGAGAAGATCGTTCCTTCCGCGACGGCCAGGTCGATGCCGTCGAGCACGACCTTGTCGCCGTACGACTTGCGCAGCCCGTACGCGGCGATGGCCGGATGGGAGTGGACGGTGGGAGTGCTCATGAGGGGTTCTCCTGCAGAGGCTGCGGGTTCGGAGGTACGGGTCAGATGCTGCGAGCGACGACGTCGCCGTACGACGTGGTGGCGTGGATGCTCACGGCGGCGTCGGGACCGTCGGCGTTCATGAGCGTGTTGGTGATCCGGCCGTAGGCAGTGCCGGCGTCGAGCGTGGCCGAGACGCCGGCCGCGGCGGTGACGGACACGTTTCCGGCCTCGGTGCGGAGCACGAGCGCACCGCGGGTTGCCTCAGCGACGCTGATGTCGCCCTTGACGGTGCTGATCTCAGCGGCTCCGCCCAGGCGGCCGACCGAGACGTCGCCTGCCTGGAGCGTCAGGCGGACGCCCGCGGTCTCGTCGAGCTTGATCGAGCCCGCCGCACCGTCGAACTCCACGTCGCCGAGCCGTCCCACGCCACGCAGCTCGGCGCTGGCCGCCTTGGCCTCGACGCGGGAGCCGACGGGCAGCTGGACCGTCACCTCGACGGAACCGGAGCTGCCGAGGATCTGGTTCTTCGGGGCAGGGGCGTTGATCCGAAGGACTCCGTCGACGTAGTCGACCGTGGTCTGCTCCGCGGCCTTCACGTCGCGGCTCTTCGAGGCGTCTGACGGGCGGACCTCGACCTTGGCGTCGGCGCGGTCGGTGGCGATGAGCTGGATGCGGCCGGCGGGGATGTCGACGACGGCGGTGATCGGGGCGGTGGTGGCGAAGGTCTTCATGGTGAGCTCCTGTGTGTTTGCTGTCTGTGGTCGGTGTTTCTGACAAGTGAAACGCTACGTTGCTTTTCTGAAACTGGCAACAACCAAGTTGCACTGAAACCGAGTCCTCCCAGGTCACAGGCATGAAATGATTGCAATGAGTCTCAAGCGAAATGCAACGCCGCGTTATCAACGTTGCAATGTTCTGCCGATGAACGCTATGGTTCCGGTACGGAAGTGACGACATGTGTCGCTCGACGAAGGAGATCGCGATGCCGGGAGGCAGACTCACCCCGCAGGAGCGTCAGCAGATCGCGTTGGGGTTGGCCGACGGCCTCGCCTATGCCGAGATCGGTCGGCGTCTGGACCGACCGACGTCGACGATCACGCGAGAGGTGATGCGCAACGGCGGGCCCACCGCCTATCGCCCCGACCTCGCGCAGCGGGCGACCCAACGCCGCACCCAGCGGCGCAAGAAGCCGGCATCCGGCGAGGCGGCGGCGTTCCCGCAGGCCCACGGGCGCGACGCCGAGGCTGTACGCGACTTCGAAGAGACCCTCACCACCGTCCTGATGGCGGCGGGCACGCCCAAGATGATGGCGCGGGTCCAGGCCTGTCTCTACACCACCGACTCAGGCAGCCTCACTGCGTCCGAGCTCGTCGAGCGCCTGCAGGTCAGTCCGGCGTCGATCTCCAAGGCGATCGCGTTCCTCGAGAGTCAAGGTTTGGTCCGCCGCGAACCCGGCGACGGTCGTCGCGAACGCTATGTCGTCGATGACGACATCTGGTACCAGTCGATGATGGCGAGCGTCGAGTCCCTCGCTCAGGTCATCACGGTCGCGAGAGAGGGGGTCGGTGTTCTGGGTCCGGAGACCCCGGCCGCCACCCGCCTCGAGAACGTCGCCCGCTTCCTCGACTTCGTCGGCGAGAGCATCGCCCGCGCCGCCGAGCAGGCCCGCGACGTCCTCTCCGTGAAGCGGTGACGGCTGCCGGTCGTGATGCCGAGATCGTGAACTGCGGCTCACTTTGACCACCGCTCCCGCGGCGGTCAGGGCAGCCGCGCCTCTGGCGTCCGCAGGAACGCCTCGATCCGGTCGAACGCGCCCCTCCAGACCTCGCCGGTGAAGAAGTCGCGGACCTCTGGCGTGGGCAGGCCCGTCTGGACCGCGGTCATCAGCGTGCCGTCGCCGTCGGGCTCGAACGTGACCTCGACGCGGGACGTCATCGTCGACCCGCTCGGATCGGATCCGGTCGACTCGGTCACGAGACGGTACGGGCGATCGATCTCGAGGAAGGTCTGCACCTCGCGGAACAGCTGGTCGCGGCTCGGCCCCCAGACCGCAGTCTGCGTGCCGCCGACGCGGAGGTCGACCTCGATCTCGACGATGCCCGGCTCCTCGTCGAGGATGCTGAACCAGGTCTTCTGCTTCTCGGCGTCGGTGTAGGCGTCAAACGCCTCCTCCGGCGTCGCGGGCAGCCAGCGCGACACCTTCAGCGCCAGCCCCTCGTTCGTGCTCGTGCTCTCGCTCTCGCTCATGCCGTCTCCCCCTTGTCGTCCTTGCCGAGGCCCAGCGTGAAGTAGGCCTCCATGCCGTCGAGCCGTCGCTCCCACAGCCTCTGATAGAAGCTGATCCAGGCCATGGCATCCTCCAGCCGCTCCTCGCCGAGCCGGCACAGCCGCGTACGGCCGACCTTCTCGGTGACAACGAGCCCCGCGTCCTCGAGCACGCGGACGTGCTTGGCCATGCCGGTCACCGACATCGCGAACGGAGCGGCCAGCTCGCTCACGGCGGCAGGCCCCTCGGTGAGTCGTACGAGGACCTGCCGCCGGGTTGGATCGGCGACAGCGGCGAACGCGTCGTCCAAACCATTTTGCTGAACCATGTGGTTCACCATAGCACAACACTGAACCGAACGGTGCAACGTTTCAGGTCGCGAAAACTGCCGCGAGAAACCCCTTGCGCGGGCACTATTCAGCGTTACTATGTACTGGTAGTCAATGACGCAGAGTAGTGAAAGGAGGTGGCCTCCATGGGCAAGCAGATGACCGAGATGCTCAAGGGCACGTTGGAGGGGATCGTCCTCGCGATCCTCACCCGGCGACCCGCGTACGGGTACGAGATCACCGCGTGGTTGCGCGACCAGGGCTTCTCGGAGATCGCCGAGGGCACGGTCTACGCCCTGCTGGTCCGCATCGAGCAGCGCGGCCTCGTCGACGTAGAGAAGGTCCCGTCCGAGAAGGGCCCGCCGCGCAAGGTCTACTCCCTGAACGCTCAGGGGCAGGTGCACCTCGACGAGTTTTGGACGACCTGGAGCTTCCTCGTCGAACGGATCGAGCAGCTCCACACCAACACGGACAACACCGACAACACAGACACGACAGAAGGGGTGCGCTGAGATGGCCGCCAAGTGGATCGAGACCCTGACCGGATCGCTCGAGCAGAAGAAGCAGTTCCGCCAGTACAAGGCCCGCATCGAGGCCCTCCCCGAGCCGTACGACCAGGCAGCGAAGGCGCTCGAGCGCTACCTCATGTACAGCTCGGGCCTCACCGACGGTGACACCTTCATGACGATGTTCGGCGACTTCGCCGACCTCTGGGAACGTGCCGCTGCCGACGAGACATCGGTGCGCGCGATCGTCGGCGACGACCCGGTGGAGTTCGCCGAGACCTTCGCCGCGGCCTACACCGGCAAGCAGTGGATCGACAAGGAGCGCGCCCGCCTGAACAAGGCGATCGACGACGCTGCCAGCGAGCAGGGGGACGCGTGAGCACCACACAGACCCCCGCGATCACGATCCGCGGGATGGAGAAGTCGTTCGACGAGCTTCACGTCCTGCGTGGCGTCGACTTCGACGTCGCGCGGGGCAGCATCTTCGCGCTGCTCGGCTCCAACGGCGCCGGCAAGACCACGCTCGTGAAGATCCTGTCGACGCTGCTCAAGGCCGACGCGGGGACGGCGACCGTCGAGGGGTACGACGTCGCGACGCAAGCGGCGGACGTCCGCGAGTCATTCAGCCTCACCGGCCAGTTCGCCGCGGTCGACGAGATCCTCAGCGGCCGGGAGAACCTCGTCCTCGTCGCCAAGTTGCGCCACCTCAAGGACCCGGGCGCGATCGCAGACGACCTGCTCGCCCGCTTCTCGCTCACCGACGCCGGCGGGCGCAAGGTGTCGACGTACTCCGGAGGCATGCGCCGCCGGCTCGACATCGCGATGAGCCTCATCGGCAACCCGCCGGTGATCTTCCTGGACGAGCCGACCACCGGGCTCGACCCGCAGTCGCGCCTCGAGGTCTGGGACACCGTCAAGGGGCTCGCTGGCCAGGGGACGACGGTGCTGCTCACCACGCAGTACCTCGACGAGGCCGAGCAGCTCGCCGACCGGATCGCGATCCTCCACGAGGGTCGGATCATCGCCAACGGCACCCTCGCCGAGCTCAAGCAGCTGCTGCCGCCCGCCGAGATCGAGTACGTCGAGAAGCAGCCGACCCTCGAGGAGATCTTCCTCGCGGTCATCGGCACGAACTCCAAGGACAACCGATGACCGCCACCGCGCACTTCCTCCCCGACACCGCCACGCTGACCGGACGATCCCTGCGCCACATCTCGCGCAGCCCGGACACGATCATCACCACCGTCGTCACCCCGCTCGCGATGATGCTGCTGTTCGTCTTCGTGTTCGGGGGCGCGATCGAGACCGGCCAGGACTCGGACTCGTACGTGAACTACCTGCTGCCCGGGATCCTGCTCATGACGATCGCCTCGGGCATCGCCTACACCGCGTACCGGCTCTTCACCGACCTGCAGGCCGGCATCTTCGAGCGTTTCCAGTCCATGCCGATCGCCCGCTCGTCGGTGCTCTGGGCGCACGTGCTGACCTCGCTCGTCGCCAACATGATCTCCGTCGTGGTCGTCATCGCCGTCGCGTTCGCCATGGGCTTCCGTACGAGCGCGAGCGTGCTCGACTGGCTCGCGGTCTTCGGGATGCTCCTCCTGTTCACGCTCGCGCTGACGTGGCTCGCCGTCATCCCGGGCCTGACGGCGAAGACGATCGACGGCGCGAGCGGGTTCTCGTACCCGCTGATCTTCCTGCCGTTCATCAGCTCGGCGTTCGTCCCCACCGACAGCATGCCGGGCCCGGTGCAGTGGTTCGCGGAGAACCAGCCGGTCACGCCGATCGTGAACTCCATCCGGGCGCTGTTCGCCGAGCAGCCCGTCGGCAACGACGTGTGGATCGCGCTCGCGTGGTGCGTCGGGCTCCTGGTCGTGGCGTACGTCGGGGCGATGGCCACGTACCGCCGCAAGATCGCCTAATGGGAGTGCCGCGCCGGGACCCGGCGTGGCACTCTCGTACGAGATCCCTGTCCGCCATCGAGGAGCCCGCATGATCGAGACCACCGCCGCCCTCGGCATCGCGCTCGTGGCGCTCGGCATGGTGCTCACACCCGGGCCGAACATGATCTATCTCGTCTCGCGCAGCATCAGCCAGGGACCGGCGGCGGGACTCGTGTCGCTGCTCGGGACGATGGTCGGGTTCGCGGTCTACATGGTGATGGCCAACGTCGGGCTGGCCGCGGTGTTCGTGGTCGTGCCATGGCTGTACGTGGCGCTCAAGGTCGCGGGCGCCGCGTACCTCTTCTGGCTCGCGTGGAAGACCCTGCGGCCCGGCGGGCTCTCCGCGTTCGAGGCACGCGACCTCCCGCGCGACTCGCACCGGCGGCTGTTCACGATGGGCCTGACGACCAACCTGCTCAACCCCAAGGCCGCGATCATGTACGTGTCGCTGATCCCGCAGTTCGTCGACCTCTCGCGCGGCGACGTGGTGGTCCAGGGGTTCGTCCTCGGCAGCATCCAGATCACCGTCAGCGCCCTGGTCAACGCGTCGCTGATCGTGGTCGCCGGAGGCATCGCCGCGTTCCTCGCGAGCCGCCCGTCGTGGATGGCGTGGCAGCGCCGGATCAGCGGCAGCCTCCTCGGGATGGTGGGCATCAAGCTCGCCGTGGACGCTCCCAAGCCCGCGTGAGCCGAGCCACGAACGACACCCCGGACGAGACTCATCACGTCGCGCGTGACACCGTGCCGTCCTACGGTAGGAAGACGGCGCGCGAGATCATTGGGGGCGGTGTGGACGAGTCGACGGCCTCGTGGCAGCGCCGTGCGGCCGCGATGGTCATGTTCGCCGGCGCGTTCGTGCTCTGGCTGGTGTTCGTCGGGCTACCGACCGACGTCGTGCAGATCGTCGCGTGGCTGTGGGTCCTGACGATCGCGTGGAACACCGGGGCCGGCTGGCAGGCCCATCTCGGCTTCCTCAAGGACTGGTGGGGGCCGGTCGCGTTCCTGCTCGTCTATCTCTACAGCCGCGGGCTCGCCGACGAGCTGTTCGCGCTGCCCGTGCACGTCACGGAGCCGATCGTGTTCGACGAGTGGCTCGGCGGAGGCACGACGCCCTCGCACCTCCTCCAGGACTGGCTATGCGACCAGCCGTGCTCGTACGCCTCTCCGCCGCACTGGTACGACATCATGCTGACGACGGTCTACTTCACGCACTTCGTCGCCGGGCTGACGATCGCCGTGGTCCTGTGGATGGTGAGTCGCCGCGAGTGGATGCAGTGGATGCGGCGCTACCTCGCGATCAGCTTCGGTGCGTTGGTCGTCTACATCCTGTATCCGATGGCGCCGCCGTGGATGGCGAGCCAGGACGGCTACCTCTCAGAGGAGGTCGCACGGCTCACCGGTCGAGGGTGGTCGACGCTGGGGCTCGGCGGGTTCCACCTCGCGCTCGCGAACGTCGGCAACCCCGTCGCCGCGATGCCGTCGCTGCATGCCGGACTCGCGGCGCTGATCGCGTTCTACGGGATCCAGCGGCTGCGCTCCTCGTGGCGGTGGCTGCTCCTGGCGTATCCGCTCGCGATGTCGTTCGCGCTGGTCTACTACGGCGAGCACTACGTCATCGACATCATCGCCGGGTTCGCGCTCGCCGGAGGGGTCCTGCTCGCGTGCGACGCGTGGGAGCGACGGCGAGGTCACAGGCCGAGATACAGCGCGAGCGCCTCCTCGACGGCCTCCAGGTCCGCGCGCTCGAGGTAGCCGACCGGGTCGCCGATCCGTACTTTCCGTTGGGCCCAACGGAAAGGTCTCGCCCCACCGGAATGTTCCGGTGGGGGACGCACTTTCCGTTGGGCCCAACGGAAAGTGCGCCAGGCGTCAGCGGTGGCGGGCCTCGGACAGCGCCCGCTCCTCCTCCGGGGTCAGGGTCTGCTCGCTGCTCCACGCGGTGACGCTCTTGGCGTACGTCCGGGTCTCGTTGCGGCCGTGGATCGACGTCAGGACGACGCCGGATCCTGAGTCGTCGACCAGCGCGAGCGTCCACGAGAGCGCGCCGCCGGTGTCACCGAAGGCGTCGTACCGGACGACCGCCAGGTGCCGGAAGGTCTGCGCCTGCGCGTCGGCCAGCGCAGCCACCTCTCGCCGCAGGGCAGCGGTGTCGCGCGGCAGGTGGTCGACCGTACGGCCGGACCGGCCGCGCTTGGGTGCGCGCGACGCGGCGGTCGCCGAGACGAGGAGCGCCCCCGCGGCCGCGACGAGGGCGAGGATCGAGATCGCGAGAGCCACGATCCTCACCCTAGGCCGCATGACCCTAAGGTGAGTGGATGGACAACGGTGTCATCTCCCCCGGAGTTGCCAGCGAGGTCGGACGGCTTCGTACGGTCATGCTCCACCGGCCGGGGCCCGAGCTCAAACGCCTCACCCCGCGCAACAACGACTCCCTGCTCTTCGACGGGCTCCCATGGGTCGGAAAGGCGGTCGCGGAGCACGATGTGTTCGCGGCGGCGCTCGCCGACCGGGGCGTCGAGGTGCTCTATCTGCGTGATCTCCTCGTCGAGACGCTGCAGCATCCGGCGGCGCACGCGACCGCGGTGGCCGACCTGACGGGTGACCTGCGTCTGGGCGACACGGTCTCTGAGTATCTCTCCGCCGCGTTCTCCGCGCTCGACCCCGACGGGCTCGCCGAGGTGCTGACCGCGGGGCTGCGCAACGATGAGCTCGACGGCGTACGGAGCGTGGTGACGACGCTGCTGCAGCCCGACGACTTCCTCGTGGACCCGCTCCCGAACCTGCTCTTCACCCGTGACTCGTCGGTGTGGCTGCGCGACGAGGTGGCGCTGACGAGCTTCGCGATGCCGGCCCGCGAGCGCGAGTCGCACCTGACGCAGCTCGTCTACGAGCACCACCGGCGGTTCTCGCACGTGCCGCGCGTGCACGGCCCGCACCTCGAGCACCTCGAGGGCGGTGATGTCCTCGTCCTCGGTGACGGGGTCATCGCCGTCGGCGTCGGCGAGCGTACGACGCCGGCGGGGTTCGAGCGGATCGCACGCCAGTGCTTCGCGCACGACCTGGCGACCACTGTGCTCGCCGTCCCGATCGCGCAGGACCGCGCGACGATGCACCTCGACACGGTCGTGACGATGGTCGACGTCGACGCGGTCGTCATGTATCCGGCGGTCGCCGACACGCTCCAGGCGTACGCGGTCACCGACGGCCACGGGACCGACCTGGCCATCGACGGGCCGGCGCCGTTCCTCGAGGCGGCCGCGAAGGCGCTGCAGATCGACCGGCTGCGCGTCATCGACACCGGCCTCGACGCCGTGACCGCCGAGCGGGAGCAGTGGGACGACGGCAACAACACCCTCGCGATCGCGCCGCGGCTCGCTGTGGCGTACGAGCGCAACGTCGAGACGAACGCGCGGATGGAGGCGGCCGGGATCGAGGTCATCCGGATCCCCGGCTCGGAGCTCGGGACCGGGCGCGGCGGGCCGCGCTGCATGTCGTGCCCCATCTCGCGCGACCCCGTGGCCGGCGGTTGAGCCTTTCGCTCTGAGACGCCCCTCGCGGAATGAAGCCGGATCCCATGTGGTTAGTTGCTATGCGGAACTGGTCACTGCCGACGTGGCCGCCATGACAGGGGGCCCCGGTGATCTCGACAGCGCGACGCACGCACTATCGAGTCACACTCGCCGTCCTGTGCGTCGGCGTCGCCTCGTTCGCGCTCGTGCAGTCGATGACCATCCCGGTTCTCCCGCGTATCCAGGACGAGCTCGGCACGAACCCGACGACGGTCACCTGGGTCGTCACCGCGTACCTCGTCTCCGCGTCCATCTTCACGCCGCTGGCCGGACGCCTCGGGGACGCGACCGGCAAGGAGCGCGTGCTCGTGTACGCGCTCGGGCTGCTCGCCGTCGGCTCCGTGATCGCGGCGCTCGCGCCGAACGTGGCTGTGATGATCGCCGCCCGGGTCGTCCAGGGCGTCGGCGGCGGCGTGGTGCCGCTCGCGTTCGGGATCATCCGCGACGAGTTCCCCGAGCCCAAGATCGCCGGAGCGATCAGCTTCGTGTCCGCGCTCATGGGCGCCGGCGGCGGGTTCGGGACGGTCGTGGCGGGCCCGCTGGTGGGCACGCTCGGCTACGCGTGGCTGTTCTGGCTGCCAGCGATCGTGACCGGTGCGGCGGCCGTCGCGGCGTGGCTGCTCGTCCCGGAGTCGCCCGTACGGACGCCGGGGCGCATCCCGATGATCCCGACGCTCCTGTTCGCCGGATGGCTGACGGCGCTGCTCGTCGGCATCAGCGAAGGGTCGCGGGCCGGATGGGCGTCGCCGCTCGTGCTCAGCCTCCTGGTCGCGGCGCTCGCCCTGTTCGTCGGATGGGTGCTGGTCGAGAGTCGGGCGCGCGTGCCGTTCATCGACCTGCGGATGATGCGTCTGCCTGCGGTGTGGACCGCGAACCTCGTCGCGTTCCTCATCGGCGTCGGCATGTACGCGTCGTTCGCGTTCACCCCGCGGCTGCTGCAGACCGATCCCGACGTCGCCGGATACGGTTTCGGCGCGACGATCTCCGAGTCGGGCCTGCTGATGCTCCCCTCGGCACTCGGCGTCTTCCTGATGGGACTGGTCTCCGCGCCCCTCGCGCGCATCCGCGGTCCGAAGCCGGTCGTCGTGGTTGGCTGCTTCATGAGTGCGGTCGGACTCGGCTCGATGGGTCTGGTCCACCACGAGCCGTGGCAGACGGCGCTCGCCAGCGGGCTCTTCGGCATCGGGGTCGGCGCCGTCTTCGCGTGCCTGGCGAGCCTCGTCGTCGCCGCCGTGCCGCCGGAGCAGACCGGAGTCGCGACAGGGATGAACGCCAACATCCGTACGATCGGCGGCGCCGTCGGCTCGGCCGTCATGGCGACGATCGTGACCGGCAACCTCGGACGTGGCGGCGAGCCCCGCGAGGGCGCGTACGTCGGAGGGTTCCTGTTCCTCGGAGCGGTGGTGTTCGTCGCGGGACTGGTCGCCCTCGCGATCCCGAAGATGACCCCGCGCGAGCTCGAGGACGGACTCGAGGCGGGTGCGAGCGGTCAGATGTTGGAGCCGTCCGGCGGCGAGTCAGGGGTGGCGGGCTCACCGGCAGCGACGTCGCCGTCCGGCGCCGGGCAGTCCAGGTCGAGCGTGAACGCCGTCATCGACAGGGACCCGTACGTGTAGCCGTCGACGAGCACCTCCGCACCGCGCCCGGACTGATCGGCCATCCCGGCGAGATAGAGGAGTGGCAGGAAGTGGTCCGGTGTCGGCACCGCGTGGCGGTAGTCCGAGTGCGCGTCGAGCGTCGGGATGTTGGTCGGGTCGTCGGCCATCAGCTCCTTGGCCGACTCGTTGAAGCGGTGCGCCCAGTCGTACCCCTCCTCGGCGAGTCCCCAGTCCATCCCGCCGAGGTTGTGGACGACGTTGCCGCTGCCGAGGACGAGGACGCCGTCGGCGCGCAGCGTGTTGAGCTTCTGGCCGAGGTCCAGGTGGTAGTCGAGGCCCTTGTCGGCGTTGATGCTGAGCTGGACGACCGGGATGTCGGCGTCCGGGAAGACGTGGGTGAGCACGGACCAGGTCCCGTGGTCGATGCCCCACGAGTCCTTGTCCTCGCCGCACCACGTCGGGTGCACCGCGTCGGACACCTCCTCGTACAGCTCCGGCATGCCCGGCGCGGGGTACTCCACCTCGAACAACTCGCGAGGGAACCCGTAGAAGTCGTGGATGGTCCGCGGCGCCCGCATCGCGGTGACCGCGGTGGCGTTGATGTACCAGTGGGCCGACACGACGAGGATCGCTCGCGGCTTCGGCAGGGACTCGCCGAGCGTGCGCCAGGCCTCGGTGTAGCGGTTGCGCTCGAGGGCGTTCATCGGGTTGCCGTGGCCGATGAACGCTGCGGGCATGAGCGAGGGAGCTGCGGTGTCGGCCATGTCGCCATTGTCCCTTACGCCTTTCGGCCGCCGACAGGTAGTTGACTGTTCACCTAACCTCCTTGCGCTCGCTGCTCGAGCCAGTGGTGAGGTCGCTCTGTCGACAGAGGGAAGACCCCTGCGCTCCAGCGTCAGCCGTGCCCCGTCGGGGTCCCTGGGTGTCCCCCTCGGCGGGGCCGACGTGCGGATCCTCGACGAGGCGACAGGTAGGGAGTTGCCCCCGCGCGAGGTTCGACGCGGCCGGCTTGCCGCTGCCCCCCTTCCACCGAGGTGCGACCGGCGGCAAACGACCAGACCAATCCGCGGAGGATGCTCAGCACAGAGCCCGGGGGGTGAGGCCAAGCCTCCCCGTCGGTTCGGGTGGACACGATTGGGTGGGCGTTCCAATGGGGCGGCCAGGACTGGAAGCGGCGCGTCCAACCGCTCCTGGAGGACGTCAAGGACGTCTAGAAATGCGAAACCCGAGCGCCACAACCGTCCGGAAGGGTCTCGGGTTGAATAGCTGCTCGGCGGCAACCCGGGCAAGCCGTAGCCAGTCCTCACCAGCCGTCGCCAACGTCTAAGCATCTCGAGCTCGCCGACGGTTCCGCGCCTCGATGCTTGGCGTGTCCATCCACCGACGACGTCCGCATGTACAGGGTGCGCGAGCGCGCGCCGATTGTTGGGTAGGTCGGCCCTCTTTCACGCTCAGCGCGGCAGTTGGAGCTTCCGTTGCTGCCTCAGCCGGACTCGGCGGCGTCTGCGGGTTTTGACCCTGATCGAAAGCCGTTGTGCCAACGCGTGTCGCCACCCACGCTGTCAAGCAATTCAACACGGCCAGCAATACAGGAGGATCCATGAAGAACCATGTGAAGGCTGTTCTTGCGACAGCAGGGCTCGTGGCAGCGGCCGGTGTGGTCGGAGCGTCGCCAGCTTCTGCAGACACGTGCGGAAACACCCGGAACGTCTCCGTCACTGGCGCCCAGTCGCACTACACCATCTGGTGCAGTGGCGGCTACGCCAACATCGACGGGTGGGTGAAGGACACCAAGGCTGACGGCAAGTGCGCCGTGGTCAAAATCCAGGCTAGCGGCGAGACCTTCTACTCCAGGGCGTGTGGCAACGGCCAAACAGAGTGGTTCGTCGGGGAGAGCGCGACACCAACCAACACCATCAAGGTCTGGACCTACACGGAGTAGCACAACGCCTCGCAACACAACGGTTCCAGGGCGCATCGTTATCGGCATGACTCGTCTTGCGCGCAGAGTTCCCGTCGTTTTCGCCGCCGTTGCAGCGACAGCGGTTGTGGCCACCGCAGCCACCGCAGCCACCGCAGCCACGCTTGCCGCCGAAGAGAGTGCAGATCCTGGTAGTGAGGTGAACGTGGCCGGACCAGTCGCGACGGAGAAGTTTGTGTCCGTCAACGACGCCTTGGACGCGCTCCGCGAGAAGTACTCCGGCTTTGCCGGGGCCAGCAACGATCTCCAGACGATGACCACGACGGTGCGCTGGAAGGGAACCGTCCCCAACGAATTGCGCAAGCTCGAGCGCTCAGGGCTCAACGGCATCACGGTGACCGCGCTGCCGGCTGCCTACAGCCAGGAAGAGATCAACCTGGCAGCCGACGCTGCGATCCACGCTCCTGGTGCCGAAGGCACGGTGATCGGTGCCGTCGGCACGCCTGACCGCTCCGGCCTGATCGTCGAAGTGACCGAGTCAGCAGTCGCGCGCCTAAGCAAGAGCGCTCTCAGCCACGACGTGAAACAGGCGATTGCCGCCGCCGAACCCCAACTCGAAACGATCCCCGTTACCATCCGGCAGGCAGAACCTACGAGGCCCGCCATCGCGAAACCCGTGGCTCAGTAGGCGTTGCACTCGTAAATCTGTCTGATTCGACGCTTCGGCGAGTCCGGTCCTTCCGGACCGCTCGCCTGGCGAGAGGGAGAAGCGAGGCGCACCGTCCCCTCAGCCCGGAAACCGCGCTTTCGGTGAAGCTCGATGCTCTCCTGAGCCCGCGATGCCGACTCAGTACTCGATCACTACCCGGCCATCGAGCGAAGACTTCTGCGTCACACCGCCGGGCCCCGTACGAGCAGGGTCGCGACGCGGTGGGCCAGGAGCCGTGCGACCACGACCGTGACGGTGATCCCGAGCGCTGCTCCGGCGACCACGTCGGCGATGTCGTGGACTCCGACGACGACCCGTCCGAGCGCCACCACGCCGGCCAGGAGCATCGCGTACCGCCACCACTGCGGCACCGCCAGCACCACCGCCGTCGCGAGACCTGCCGCGATCGTCGCGTGGTTGCTCGGCCACGCCCAGTCTCCGGCGCCGGGGCAGGTCGCGAGCACGTCCAGGGTGCGGCACGGACGCTCGTCGCGGACGAGGACCTTGAGCAGCTCGCTCGCGCCGTACGAGACCACGACTCCGATCCCTGCGGCGATACCGATCGCTAGCGGGCGCGGCCCACGCCCGTACGAGGCCGTCACGAGGAGCAGCGCGAGCGCGACGAGGCCGATGTCCGGGAGAAGGAGAAGGGCGTTCGAAAGCGGCGACGGGAGGCCCGCGAAGGCCTCGGCGATCAGGTGTGAGAGGGGATCGGTGATCAGCACGTCGCGACCGTACGGCGGTGCGGCCCGTGGTTCGTCGGTCTGCGGGGTCGTCCTGGCGAGGGCGTGTCAGACCTGGGTCGTAGGGGTGGTCGGGGACAGCACGACGCCCCGCCAGCTGCGTGAGCGGCGGGGCGTCGCGCGGGGGTTTCGACAAGCTCAACCAGCGAGGGTTTCGACAGGCTCAACCAGCGACTTCCAGGCGAGCCTTCAGACCGTCGAGCTCGGTCCAGAGCACGGCCGGCAGCTTGTCGCCGAACTTCTCGAACCACTCGTTGATCTGCGGGATCTCGGCCTTCCACTCGTCGACGTCGACCGCGAGCGCCTTGGCCATCTGCTCGTCGCTGACGTCCAGGCCGTCGGTGTCGAGCGCGCCGGGCGCCGGCACGAGACCGATCGGCGTCTCGACGGCGTCGACCTTGCCCTCGATGCGCTCGACGACGTACTTGAGCACGCGGCTGTTCTCGCCGAAGCCCGGCCAGAGGAAGCCGCCGTCCTCGTCACGACGGAACCAGTTGACGTAGAAGACCTTGGGGAACTTCGACTCGTCGTTGTTCTTGGCCATCGAGATCCAGTGGCTGAAGTAGTCACCGGCGTCGTAGCCGATGAACGGCAGCATGGCCATCGGGTCGCGACGGACGACGCCGACCGCGCCGGTCGCCGCAGCGGTGGTCTCGGACGACAGCGTGGCGCCCATGAAGGTGCCGTGGGTCCAGTCGCGGGCCTCGGTCACCAGCGGGATGGTCGTCTTGCGGCGACCGCCGAAGAGGATCGCGTCGATCGGCACGCCGTTCGGGTCGTCGTACTCCGGCGCCAGGATCGGGCACTGCCGGATCGGGGTGCAGAAGCGGCTGTTGGGGTGCGACGAGAGCTCGTCGGACTCGGGGGTCCAGTCGCGGCCCTTCCAGTCGGTGAGGTGCGCGGGCGCCTCGTCGGTCATGCCCTCCCACCAGACGTCGCCGTCATCGGTGAGCGCGACGTTGGTGAACACCGAGTTGCCCTTGGCGATGGTGCGCATCGCGTTGGCATTGGTGTCCCAGCCGGTGCCCGGCGCGACGCCGAACAGCCCGAACTCGGGGTTGACCGCGTAGAGGCGGCCGTCGGCGCCGATGCGCATCCACGCGATGTCGTCGCCGAGGGTCTCGACCTTCCAGCCCGGGATCGTGGGCTCGACCATCGCGAGGTTGGTCTTGCCGCACGCGCTCGGGAAGGCGGCCGCGATGTACTTGACCTCGTTCTCGGGCGAGGTGAGCTTGAGGATCAGCATGTGCTCGGCGAGCCAGCCCTCGTCGCGACCCATGACCGAGGCGATGCGCAGCGAGTAGCACTTCTTGCCGAGCAGCGCGTTGCCGCCGTAGCCGGACCCGTACGACCAGATCATGCGCTCCTCGGGGAACTGCACGATGTACTTGGTGTCGTTGCACGGCCACGGCACGTCCGCCTGGCCGGCCTCGAGCGGAGCGCCGACGGAGTGCAGCGCGGGGACGTACGAGGCGGTGGTGGCCTCGATCTTGTCGAGGACCTCGCGGCCGACGCGGGCCATCACGGTCATCGACGCGACGACGTAAGCGGAGTCGGTGATCTCGACGCCGAACATCGGGTGCGCCGAGTCGAGGTGGCCCATGACGAACGGGATGACGAACATGGTGCGGCCGCGCATCGACCCGTCGTACAGGTCGGTCATGAGGCGCTTCATCTCGGTCGGCGCCATCCAGTTGTTGGTGGGGCCGGAGTCGGCCTCGTCAACGCTGCAGATGAAGGTGCGGTCCTCGACGCGCGCGACGTCGGTCGGGTCGGAGGCGCACCAGAAGGAGTTGGGCTTCTTGGTCTCGTCCAGGCGGACGAAGGTGCCGGCGTCGACGAGCTCGTCGGTGAGGCGGGTCCACTCGTCGGGGGTGCCCTCGATCCAGGTGATCGAGTCGGGCTTGGTGAGTGCGGCGACCTCGTCGACCCAGGCCTGGAGCTCGGCGTGACTCGAGCGGTAGGTGGTCGTCAGGGGGTCGCTGGTCGTGATATCTGCGGCCATGATGTTTTTTTGTCCTTCTCGCATCGCGATTCAAGCGTGTTGATCGCACTGCCCGTGCCATCCTGTGGCCGGCCAGCTGATGTGGATAGGTGGTCGCGGCCGCGCGATCTCAGCCGCGATGCGGTCCGAATCACGTGAGCCGTGCTGCCAATGTATGCCCCGCTCAGAGGCCCGCCCCCAAGGGGTGCGAGTTAGTGAACTATGTCACACACCCCTTCTGACCTGGGCTTTTAAGTTGGCCGGCCCGACAAATCGCATCGTCTCCAGGCTTGTCTAGGGCGATCGTCCAGATAGTTGAGTTTTCACAATTCCCTGACGGGAGAGGGGGCTGATTCCTAGAGTCACGTCACTTCCCCCGGCCCGCTCGGAGCAGCACATGAACAACGGCGTTCAGCCCCGTCGTCCCGCCCTCGCCCTCCTCCTCGCTCTCACGCTCGTCGCCGGCGTGCTCGCTCTCGCCCCTGGTCTCGCCGACCCGGCTTCTGCGGCCCCGAGCGCCAGCAAGTGCGCCAAGTCCGGCCGCTGGCTCGCGCAGTACTACAAGGGCACCGCGTTCAAGGGCAAGCCCACCGTCACCCGGTGCGAGAAGCGCATCGCTGCCTCGTACCCCGCGAGCCGCAAGCCGTTCTCGGTGCGCTGGAGCACGACGCGGACGCTCAAGGGCGCGTACGAGATCCGCGGGCGTGCGACCGGCAAAGCGGTGCTCCGCGTCGACGGCCGTACGGTCGCCACGTCGACGAAGGGCCGGTACGCCGCGGCCGTGCGCAAGCTCCGCAAGGGCAAGCACACGCTCGAGGTCCGCTACGTGAAGAAGTCCGGCGCAGGATCGGTCGCCGCCGAGTACGTGAAGTCTCCCGACCGTACGGCGCCCGCGACCGTGACCGGTGTGCGCGCCGTCGCCGGTGATCGCGCCGTCGCCCTGAGCTGGAAGGCCTCGACGGCGCTCGACCTGCGGGGCTACCGCGTCTACCGAGGCGGCCGGCTGCTCCGCGAGGTCGCGACCCCGCGCTTCACGGACACGGGGCTGGCCAACGGCACGGCGTACTCGTACGCGATCGTCGCGGTCGACCACCGACGTAACGCCTCCCGCGCGAGTGCTGCTGTCCGGTCGACGCCGCGGGACAAGGTCGCTCCGAAGGCCCCGACCGGCCTCGTCGCCGACGCCGGTGACAGCAAGGTCTCGCTCGCCTGGAAGAAGAACGCCGAGTCCGACCTCGCCGGGTACGTGCTCCGGCGCACCGGTGGAACCAGCGGGCCCAAGACCTGGGACCTCGGCAAGACCGCGACGACGGCGACCGACTCGAGCGCCGTCAACGGCACCGCGTACGTCTACTCGCTCGTCGCCCGTGACACGTCGGGCAACTCCTCGTCGCCCGCGCTGGTCGCGGCCATGCCGATCGACAAGAGCGCGCCGGCCACGCCGAGCGGGCTCACCGCCGCGGCCGGCGACGGCGAGGTCGCGCTGAGCTGGAACGCGAACACCGAGCCCGATCTCGACGGCTACGTCATCACGCGGACCCGCGCTGACGGAGGCGGCGTCGCGATCGAGATCACCGCCGGTGCGACCGACACGACGCTCACCGACTCCAGTGCCAAGAACGGTGTCGCCTACCTCTACACGATCCGTGCCGTCGACCGTCGCGGCAACGCGTCCTCCGACTCCACGCCCGTCCCGGCGACACCGGCGGGCGACCCGGGCGACCAGACCCCGCCGGACGTCCCGACCGGCCTCGAGGTCGAGGAGGGCGACGGCGAGGTCGCGCTGAGCTGGGACGCCAACACCGAGGACGACCTCGACGGCTACACGGTCTATCGCAAGACCGGCGCCGGCCCGTACGTCGAGATCGCCGACGTCGACGCGGACACCACGTCGTACACCGACGAGTCCGCCGAGAACGACACGCTCTACACCTACGCGGTCGCTGCCTTCGACAAGAACGGCAACACGTCGGCCCTCACCGAGGGCATCACCGCCACCCCGACCGACACCACCCCGCCGGCCGCACCGGCGACGCCGACCGCGACCGCGGGCGACGGGCAGGTCGCGCTGACCTGGACCGCGAGCACCGAGAGCGACCTCGCGGGCTACCGCGTCTACCGCGCGACGACCGCCGACGTCCCGACGACCGGCGACGGGATCGGTGGACCGGGTCTGGTCCCGACGGCCAGCTTCACCGACGAGGACGCCACGAACGGCACGACGTACTACTACGTCGTCGTCGCCGTGGACACGCACGGCAACCCGTCGGACCCCTCGGGCAGCGCCTCCGCGACGCCTGTCGACGGCACCGCGCCGGCTGCGCCGACCGGGCTCGAGGCGACTGCCGCCAAAGGTGAGGTCACCCTCGACTGGGCCGACAGCGCCGAGGCCGACCTCGACCACTACGCGGTCTACCGCTCCCTCGTCGTAGACGCTCTGCTGGCCGAGGCTCTGCTGGCCGAAGAACAGCCGATCGCCGAGGTCGAAGACTCCGAGTACGTCGACACCACCGTCGATCCCGGCACCACGTACGCCTACTGGGTCGTCGCCGTCGACGCCACGGGCAACGCCTCCGCCGCGTCGGAGACCGTCGAGGTCACCACGCCGGAGGTCGAGCCGGAGCCGGTGCACGAGAAGTTCGTGTTCCAACCGGCGGCCGGGCCGGGCGTCTCCGGCTACACCAAGCACACCGGCACCCCGTGGAGCGACGCGGCGGGTGACGGCTTCGTCCGCGAGGACAGCCTGAGCGCGACGCACGTGCCGCTCGACATGACCACCAACACGCGCTCCCGTACGCGGCCCGCCCCGGTCACCGCGCTGCAGAACAGCCTGATCCACCTGCAGTACGGCGCGGCGACGCCGCCGCTGCAGGCCGGCCAGAACACGGTCTCGGGCGCATTCGAGCTCGCCGTCCCCGACGGCTGGTACGCCGTGAAGGTCTCCGTCGGCGACCAGGGCGGCGGCGCCAACGGGTACGACAGCACCCACGTCGTCAACGTCGAGGGTGAGAAGGCGATCGACGCCTTCAAGAGCTCGGCGGCCAAGGAGTACGAGACCGCGACGACGACCGTCGAGGTCATCGACGGCCGCCTCACGCTCGACGCGATCGGCGGCATCAACACCAAGCTCAACTATGTCGAGGTCGACAGCACCGACGAGCCCGAGCCGCCGGTCGAGGTCGACGAGAAGTACGTCTTCACGACGGCCGCCGACAACGCGGTCCCGGCGGGCTGGACCAAGAACAGCGGCGCCGCCTGGACCGACACCTCCGGCCTCGGCTGGGTGACGCAGGCCAGCCTCGCAGCCACGACGCACGAGCCGCTTGACCTGACGAAGAACGGACGCCTCCGTACGCGACCGGCGCCGGTGACCGCGCTGCAGAACCGGCTGATCCACCTGCAGTACGGGGACGTGGCCAGTGCCAACCCGGCCAACGGCAACCTCGTCGCGGGCGCGTTCGAGCGGGCCGTCCCCGACGGCTGGTACGAGGTCGCGGTCAGCGTCGGCGACCAGATGGGTTCGACGGCGTACGACAGCCTGCACACGATCCGCGCCGAGGGCGTCACGGTCGTCGGCGGGTTCCAGGCGACGGCGGCCAAGGAGTACGAGGCTGCGACCAGCGTCGTCCACGTGACCGACGGCCGGCTGACGATCGACGCGATCGGCGGCACGAACACCAAGATGAACCACCTGGCGATCGTCAGCGCCGACGCGCCGACCGAGCCCGACGTGCACCGCGCCGTGCGCTTCGCGGACGAGGCGAGCGCGCCGCCCGCGGGCTACCTCAAGGACTTCGGCGAGGCGTACGGGCTGCGGACCGGCGCCGATCAGGGCGCCGGGCTCGCGTACGGATGGCGGCGTCTCGGCACCGTCGAGCCGCAGAGCATCGTCGGGAATGGGCGCAACCGCCTCGACGGCACTGCGGGTGGGGCGCCGGTCGGCACCCCGCAGCTGCGGGCCGGCACGATCCACATGCAGCTTCCCGAGAACGCCAGCCAGGGCGTGAAGATCCCCGCCTACTGGGAGCTGGAGGTGCCTAACGGCGCGTACCGCGTCGAGGTCTCCGTCGGCGACGCAGGCACGGCGACCGACTCGGTGCACTGGCTCAACGTCGAGGACCAGAGCGCGGTCGCCGGCTTCGTGCCGACGGGCGCCGCAGGCGCGGCGACGAAGCACGCCACGGCCGTCCGTACGGTCAACGTCGCCGACGGCCGCCTCACGATCACCCCGAACAGCGGCACGAACACCAAGCTCAACTGGGTGACGGTGGACAGCGTCGCCGGAGCCTCCCTGCGGCCCTCGGTGCGCAAGTCGACGCCGACCAACCTCGCCACGGGCGCCTCCCCGACCGGCAGCGTCGTCAATGACTTGTTCCTCGTCGGCAGCGGCGTCGCGCCAGGCTCGCTGACCTCGTCGAGCGTCACGTTGACCAAGGTCGCGAACGGGGCGGCGGTCGACGCGAACGTCCTCACCAGCGGCGGGGGCGACGTCATCAACCTGTCGCCGAAGCAGGCGCTCGAGCCGAACACGCTCTACCGCTTCGCCGTCACCGACGCCGTGAAGGACGTCGACGGGCACGCGTTCCTGCCGTACTCGAGCGTCTTCACCACCGGCGAGACGACCGGCGGCGGCGGACCGGTCGCGTTCGATCCGTCGGACTCGGGTGCTCCGGCGGCCACCGGCGCCGAGATGGGCTACTCGAGCATCACCAAGGGGCCGGACGGCCGGATGTACGCCGCGACCCTCGCGGGCGACCTCTACCGCTTCGACATCGCGGCGGACGGCAAGCTCACGAACCGGTTCAAGATCACCACCGTCCGCGACTACTCCAACAGCGCGGCCAGCGGTGACACGTACGCGAAGGGCACCCGTACGGTCATCGGCCTCGCCTTCGACCCGGCGTCGACCCCGGCGAACCCGATTCTGTGGATCACCGACAACGCGCCCTTCATCGGCCAGAACAACGTGCCGGACCTCAGCGGCCGCCTCGCGAAGCTGACCGGCCCGAACCTCGGCACCTACACCGCCGTGCTCGACGGCATTCCACGATCCATCAAGGACCACGAGGCCAACTCGGTCGCGTTCGGACCCGACGGTGCCCTCTACTTCAACGTCGGCGCCAACAACGCCATGGGCGCGGCCGACGGCACCTGGGGCAACCGCGAGGAGCACCCGCTGTCGGCGGCCACGCTCCGCGTCGACCTGACAAAGCTGCCCGCACAGCTGCCGGTGAACGTGCGGCCGGCGGCGTACGACCCGTTCGCCGCGAACGCGCCGGTCACGGTGTACGGCAGCGGCATCCGCAACGCGTACGACCTGGTGTGGCACAGCAACGGCAGCCTCTACGTGCCGACCAACGGCTCCGCGGCCGGCGGCAACGTCCCGGCCGTCCCGACGACGCTCCCCGCGCACTGCACGAAGCGCCCCGACGGCGGCTATGGCGGACCGACCGGCATCGCGGGCATCACGAGCAACCCGAACGCGGAGACCGACTACGTCTTCCGCGTCCGCAAGGGGAAGTACTACGGCCACCCGAACCCGAGCCGTTGCGAGTACGTCCTCAACAACGGCAACCCGACCGCGGGCACCGACCCGTTCGAGACGGCCCGCTATCCCGTGGGTACGGCGGCCGACCCGAACTACGACCTGTCGGGCGTGTTCGACGCCGGGCTGCACGCCAGCGCGAACGGCGTCATCGAGTACACGAGCAACGCCTTCGGCGGCGCGCTCAAGGGCAAGCTTCTCTATGTCCGCTACAGCCAGGGCCAGGACATCGTCAGCTTCGACGTGGCGCCGGACGGGACACTGTCGAACCGCAAGGTCGGCACCACCGGGTTGACCGGGTTCAACCAGCCGCTCGACCTCACCGAGGACCCGGCGACCGGCAACCTGTACGTGACGCAGCTCGGCAACGGCACGATCGCGCTCGTGAAGCCGCGCGGCGGTGCCGGTGGCGCCGGCGCCGACGTCACGCCTCGGCTGGTCCTCAGCGGCCAGACGAACGCCACGTCGCCGGCGGCGCAGGCGACCGTGACCAACACCGGCACGGAGACGCTGACCATCCCCGCCGGAGGGCTGACGTTCACCGGCGGCGACGCGGCGATGTTCGCGACGACCACGCCCAACGCGGCACCGATCACGGTGGCGCCGGGTGCGTCGACCCAGGTGGCGGTCACGTTCCGTCCGTCGTCGGTCGGCGTGAAGACGGCGTCCCTGCAGATCGCGACCTCGGTCGGCACGAAGACCGTCGCGCTCCGTGGCCTCGGCGCGGCAGGTCTCGGTGGGGGCAACGAGCCGTCGCTGCAGCGGATCATGGACACGCTGCAGATCCCGATCAACGTCGGTGATCCCGAGCCCGGCAACGCGTCGATGCCTTCGACGCAGGGTCCGATCGGCGACGAGATCGCCGCGCAGCTCTTCCAGAAGGCCGCCTTCGACGCGCCGATCAGCATCACGCCGCTGGCCGCGTACGGACCGCAGAACAACGACCCCGCCGTGCACGTCGGCTGGTACGACGCCGGGCAGGCCGCCGGTCTCCACCCGCAGTTCTCGATCAAGGCGTCCGAGGCGCAGGGGCTGATGATCAACCCCACGGGCTCGACGACCAACATCGACCCCGGTGAGGAGACCGTCTTCGGGCTCTACTCCGAGTGGCCATACTTCAGCGGACGCAAGGCCTACACCGAGGACGCCCTCAACACGTGGGACGCCGCGCTTCCGCACCACATCCGCGTCTATCCCTACAAGAATGCCGACGGGACCGTCGAGCCGAACGCGTACGTCGTCGCAACCGAGGAGGTCCCGGGCTCGCCGTTCGACAGCCAGGACATCGTGCTCCTCGTCCGCAACGTCAAGCCGTACGTCCCGGCGGAGGCCGAGGGCGCGGTGCTCAAGGCGGTGAACCCCGACCCGGTGCCGTTCGCCGACCAGATCGCGTTCAACCGGCTGCAGACCACCGCGGACGGCGACCAGAAGATGGCCGACACGGGCACCGTTCGGATCAGCAACACCGGCACGGCGGCGCTGCAGGTCACGGGGCTGCCGATCACCGGGCAGTTCCAGCTCGTGGACCCGCCGGCGGTGCCGTTCACGGTCACGCCGGGCGCGACGCGCGATCTCACCGTGAAATTCGTGGCGCAATCGACGAAGGTCCACAACGGCACGCTGACCGTGCAGAGCAACGCCGAGACCGACCCTCAGCAGGTCATCCGGCTCGGCGGCCTCTGGCAGTCGCAGAGCGAGGGTGGCCAGGAGCCGAACCTCTCGCAGATCGTGAAGGCGTTCGGGATCGGCAGCAACATCCCCAACGGCTTCGCGAGCAAGGGCGAATACGCGCCGATCGGTGACGAGGTCCTTTCTCCGTACTGGTCGCGCATCGACACCACCAAGCCGGTCACCGTACGGCAGCTGGCCGGGTTCCACACGTACGGCGGCACCGCCAGCTTCAAGTCGCACGCCAAGGGCAGCAACACCGCGCCCCAGATCACCAACATGGGCGGCCAGTACGCCCAGTCGCTGCTGCCGCGGGCGAGCAACAGTGTGGGTGCGGGGCCGGCTGCCGGGTCGTTCACGCCCGGCCCGGTCTTCGGGTTCGGGGTGGACAACGAGTGGACCGATCGCGCGAAGAACAATGAGCAGGTCGACCTCAACAACGGCTGCGTCGCCCCGTGCGGCCAGCACGTGCGGCTGTGGCCGGTGAAGGACCGGACCGGCACGCTCGTCCCGGGGTCGTACCTGCTCTCGATGGACTACGCCGGGATCAACTACGACTACCAGGACAACGTCTATCTCGTCACCAACCTCCGCCCCGAGGTCATCACCACGCCGCAGGTCGTCGCGATCCCCGGCAACAACAAGGTGACACTCTCGTGGGGACGCAACCCGTACGACGTGGGTGTCGGCTACCGGGTCTGGCGCGGGACGACGGCAGACTTCGCCGTCAACGACGCGTCGCTGATCAGTGGACCGACCTCGGGTGACCCGCTGTCGGCGACGACGTACACCGACCCCACCGCGGTGAACGGCACGACGTATTACTACGTGGTGCGCGCCGTCTACAAGGGCGCCGGCAACTCCGGTGACGGCACCGCCTCGGCGACTCCGACCGCGGCCGCGCAGGACGTGGATGTGAAGGTCGACTTCGGCAACGAGGCCGCGACGCTGCCTGCGGGCTATCTCAAGGACTTCGGGCAGGCGTTCGGCGCGCGGACGCGTCCGGACCAGGGCACGGGACTCACGTACGGATGGCTCGGCGAGACGACGCTCCAGCCGCTCGACCTGTCCGTCGGCGGCACGTCGGGTCCGGGCAACGGGCGCTGGCGCAAGTCGGTGCAGCCGGACCTGCGGCTCGACACGTTCATGCACATGCAGGCCGACGACGTGCCGAATTTCAACGGCACGCCGCTGCCGGGCCGATGGGAGCTCGCGGTGCCCAACGGCTCGTACTCGGTGACCGTCGCCGTCGGTGAGCCCAACGTGAACACCGACCCGGAGATCCACACGCTCAACGTCGAGGGCACGCGCGCGATCGACGCGTTCGTCCCTGCCGGAGCGGTCGGCTCCGCGACCCGCCACAAGACGGCGACCGTCGAGGTCACCGTCGAGGACGGCCGCCTCACGCTGGACGCGCTCGGCGGGACGAACACGAAGATCGACTACGTGGACGTCACCACCCTCAACTGACCCCGGGTCAGTTTCTGCCCGCCCCGGGTCGGTTTCTGCCCGCCCCGGGTCCCCTTCTGCCCGCGCCGGGTCACCGGGAGGCGCGGAGAGTGACCCGGGAAGTGCGGAGAGTGACCCGGGGCGGGAATGGCGAAGGGCCCGCACCCCTCACGGGATGCGGGCCCTGTCGCTCGACCAGGTGTCAGCGCTTCTTCGGCAGCTTGCCGTAGCGCATCACCGGGATCATCAGGCCGCCCGTGACCACCGTGGCGGTCGCCTTGCGTGCGGTCTTGTCGACGGCGCGACGTCCCGATCCCATGCTCAGCACAGCGGTGACGTCGTTGCCGCGCTCAGCGGTCGACATCGCACGGATGAGCGCGGGCAGGCCGGACGCCTCGGCGGCGGCGGTGGAGTACTCCTCGGCGTACTCCTCGTAGTACATCTCCTCGTTGCTCATGCCGGCGCCGCCAGTGATGGTCAGCATCCCGATCGGGCTCCGGAGCTTCTTGCGCGGGACCGCGACCTTGAGGTTCACGACCTTGCGCGCGGGGCCGGCAGCCCCCTTCTCGCGGACCAGCGTCACGCGCAGGCGGAGCGTGCCGCCGCGACGAGCCATCACGCCGTCCTCACCGACCGTCGTCCACCGGCCGAACTGCTTGGCCTGGACGCGACCGACCGAGTACGCCTCGTACCCCTCGTTGACCGTCGACGTCTGGGTGGCGTCGAGGATCGTCACGGGCTCGAAGTCGTTGGACAGCAGCGACTCGATGTCACCGGCGAGATAGTCGGCGGCTCCAGCGGTGATGTCGTACCGGTCGGCGTACATGTCCGTGCGGCGGTAGGTCAGGATCTGGCCGTTCGCGCGCTTGAGGCGGATCGTGCGGGTCGCTCGTGCCTCGCCGCCGAAGGTGCCGTCGGTGACGACCCACGAGTCGTTCGTCGACTGGAGCGCCGCGAGGGAGGAGATCCAGTCCGGCGAGGTGACGGTGCTCGACGACGTACGCGTACGGGTGCCCATGCGGTTGGTCGTCGTGACCTTGGCGCCGGTCGGGACCGCGCCGATCGATCCGACGATCGCGGCGAGGCGGTCCTGCGTGAACGAGCCGATCGGCGCACCGACGTTGGCAAGCTTGTAGGAGCCGGAGTTGTCGCGCTCGACATAGACGGCGTCCGCGCCGTGCAGCGACATCTTGGTCTTGCCCATCCAGTCCATCGGGTGGCCGAAGGCGTAGACGGTCGACCCGCAGACAGCGGTCGTCGTGCCGACGCCGGCGAGCGGGGTCGACCCGTACGAGTACGACGCGGCCACGTTGGAGCCGGCCGAGACCGGGATCTTCTGGCTGTTCGTACGGCCGCCGACGCCGCCGGAGCGGAACGTGACGCCCTTGAGCCGCGCCTTCTTGGCGATCGCGTTCGCCTTGGCGGTCGAGAGACCCGAAGGAATCATCACGGGAGTCGGGAGGCGGCGCATCGAACCGGCGGTGGCCGCAGCGCTCGCGCCGGCGGCACGGATCGCAGAGGTGACCTTCGGGCTGAGCGAGGCGGTGGCCGCGGCAGTCCCGTACGTCCCTGCGCGATAGATGTCGGCAGCGGGGGTGACGCCTGCGTACTCGCTCGGAGTGGCGGAGAGGCCGTACGAGACGGCGCCGACGAGGCGGCCGTCCGCGGCGTACAGCGGGGTGCCGGACATGCCCGCCCAGATGCCGCGGTCGACGGCGCCGGCGGCGTTGGTGATGCGCGAACCCTTCATCTTGAAGATGAGCATGTCGACGCCGGGGGCGATGCCGTCGTCGAGCGTCCCGACGAACTCACCGCTGACGGTGTCGGTGGCCGTGCCGGACGAGACCGTGATGCCCTCGACGGGCGTGCCGGGGTTCGCGCCGCTGGGGCGGACCAGCTCGGTGGCGGGGAACGCGGCCGGGCAGGCCGAGCCGATGGTGGGCGCGGGCGCTGCGGGAGTGTCGGCGATCGCGGGGCCGGCCATGGCCAGCGTCGCTGCGGTGACGGCCGTCAGGGCGACGGCGGTCGTGAGCGGGCGCCTGCGGGCGCGCGCGGATGTGGTCATGGGATACCTCGGTTCGAGCGGGGGATGCGGCCATCGGCGCAGTTCACGGTGGTGATGCCGGAGAGGGCAACGTACCCTGCGCACAGGCTCTCGGGGGCTCGATTGACCACCAAAGGGAGCCCGATTTCGGTCTCGCGGAACGACCCGCTAGAGTAGGGGTCGCTTCGCTGATGAGGCGGGCGCTCGTAGCTCAACGGATAGAGCATCTGACTACGGATCAGAAGGTTAGGGGTTCGAATCCCTTCGAGCGCGCAGATGAGAGACGAAGGCCGGACCCGGTGGGTCCGGCCTTCGTCGTTCCCGCCACGCCGGCTAGACAGCGCCGCCGTCTTCGCGCTCGAGCGAGAGCAGGTCCCAGCGGTTGCCGACGAGGTCGAGGAAGACCGCGACCCGCCCGTACGGCTCCGTCCTCGGCTCGGACACGAACTCCACGCCCGCCGCCTTCATCCGCGCGACGCGGGCGTCGAAGTCCGCGACCCGGAGGAACAGGCCGACCCGACCGGCGAACTGGTCGCCGACCGCGCGCTCCTGGTTCTCCCCGTCGGCACACGCGAGCAGGATGCCGGTCCCGCCGTCCTCCGGCCGTACGACCACCCACCGTTTCGGGCGCCCGTCGTTGGTCAGCGACGGGGAGTCCTCGGCGAGCGCGAAGCCGAGGACGTCGACGAAGAAGTCGATCGCCTCGTCGTAGTCGGGGACGATCAGCGCGACCAGCTCGAGGGGCATCCGCCCACCGTACGGGCGGCGGGGTTCGTCGGGGGTCGAGCGCTTCTTTCGCGCGCAGGTAGCGTGACGCGGGAAGACCGACAGCGACGAGAGGTGAGGGAACGGATGCACGAGGTCAAGGGTGTCGTGGCGAAGGCCGTCGGGGAGCCGGTGAGTCTGGAGACGATCCTGGTGCCCGACCCGGGGCCGGGCGAGGCGCTGGTGAAGGTCGAGGCGTGCGGGGTGTGCCACACCGATCTGCACTACCGCGAGGGCGGCATCAACGACGAGTTCCCGTTCCTCCTCGGCCATGAGGCCGCGGGCATCGTCGAGGCTGTCGGTGAGGGCGTCACCGCGATCGCGCCGGGCGACTTCGTCGTCCTCAACTGGCGCGCGGTGTGCGGCGTGTGCCGCGCGTGCGAGCGCGGAGAGCCCCAGTACTGCTTCGACACCCACAACGCGACCCAGCAGATGACGCTGGCCGACGGCACTCCGCTGTCGCCGGCGCTCGGCATCGGCGCGTTCGCCGAGAAGACGCTCGTCGCCGCCGGGCAGTGCACCAAGGTCGACCCCGAGGCGCGTCCCGCCGCGGTCGGCCTGCTGGGCTGCGGCGTGATGGCCGGCATCGGTGCGGCGATCAACACCGGCAACGTCGGCCGCGGCAAGTCCGTCGCCGTGATCGGCTGCGGCGGAGTCGGAGTGGCCGCGATCGCCGGCTCGGCCCTCGCCGGGGCCAGCACGATCATCGCCGTCGACATCGACCCCAAGAAGCTCGATGCCGCCACCCGGCTCGGCGCCACCCACACGGTCAACTCCTCCGAGACCGACCCGGTCGAGGCGATCCAGGCGCTGACCGGTGGCTACGGCGCCGACGTCGTCATCGACGCGGTCGGCCGTCCCGAGACCTGGAAGCAGGCGTTCTACGCCCGCGACCTCGCCGGCACCGTCGTCCTCGTCGGTGTCCCGACGCCCGACATGGAGCTGCCCGGCATCCCGCTGATCGACATGTTCTCGCGCGGCGGTGCGCTCAAGTCGTCCTGGTACGGCGACTGCCTGCCGAGCCGCGACTTCCCGATGCTCGTCGACCTCTATCGTCAGGGCCGCCTCGACCTCGACGCGTTCGTCACCGAGGAGATCGCGATCGACGGCATCGAGGCCGCGTTCGAGCGGATGCACCACGGCGACGTGCTGCGCTCGGTGGTGGTCTTCTCGTGAGCGGCGCGCCTCGCATCGGCTCCGCCGACGGGCCACGCATCGACCACGGAGTCGTCTCGGGGACCTTCTCGCTCGACGGCGAGACCTTCGACGTCGACAACAACGTCTGGGTCGTCGGTGACGACTCCGAGTGCGTCGTGATCGACGCACCGCACGACATCGACGCGATCCTCGAGGTGGTCGGAGACCGTACGGTCAAGGCGATCGTGTGCACGCACGCCCACGACGACCACGTGCGCGTGGCACCCGCCCTCCGCGAGCGCGTCGGCGCTCCGATCTTCCTGCACCCCGCCGACAAGCCGCTGTGGGAGCTCACGCACCCCGACGCGCTGTGGGACGTCGACCTCTCCGACGGCCAGGCCATCCCCGTCGGCGGCACGACGCTGACGGTGCTGCACACGCCGGGTCACGCGCCCGGCGCCGTCTGCCTGTACGCGGCGGACCTCGGCGCCGTCTTCACCGGTGACACGCTCTTCGAGGGCGGGCCCGGCGCGACGGGGCGCTCGTACTCGGACCGGCCGACGATCGAGGACTCGATCCGTACGACGCTCTTCGCGCTGCCCGACGACACCGTCGTCCACACCGGGCACGGCGCCGACACGACGATCGGCGCGGAGCGGGCCCACCTCGGCTGACGCGACAGTGCGGTCGATCGCTGCCACATGCTGACAGCGATCGACCGCGTCGTACGGGCTCTCAGCCGACCTCGAGCGGCAGCGTCTCGTCGGCAGCCCACTCGGTCATCGAGCCGTCGTACACGGCGACGTCGTCGCGGCCGAGCTGAGCGAGCGTGAAAGCGAGCGTCGTCGCCGCGATGCCGGAGCCGCAGTAGGTGATCGGCTTCTTGTCGACGTCGAGCGCACCGGCGGCCTTGAACGTCCCGCGGACCTCCTCGGCGTCGCGCAGGCGGCCGGACTCGTCGAGCAGCGTGCCGAAGAAGACGTGGCTGCTGCCCGGGATACGGCCCGGGCGCGCGTACGTCTGGCGCTCGCCCTTGTACGTCGCCTCGTCGAGCGAGTTCACGAGGACGCGGCTGTCGTCGTCGATCGCGGCGCGGACCTGCGCGACGTCCGCGAGCAGCTCCGGGCGGCGCTTCGCGACGAACGTCGTCGCGGGGAGGGTCTCGACGCCGCTCGTGACCGGCTGGCCGGCCTCGCGCCACGCGGTGAAGCCGCCGTTGAGGATCGAGATGCGGTCGAAGCCCTCGAGGCGCAGGTTCCACCAGAAGCGGGTCGCCCAGATGTTCACGCCCTGGTCGTACAGGACGACGTGGTCGTCGTTGCCGATGCCGAGCGCGCCGAGCCGCTGCGCGAACGTGTCGGAGTCGAGGGCGGTGAAGGTCGTCGCCGCGTCGGTGTCGGCGAAGTCCGCGAGGAGGTCGGCGAAGACGGCGCCGGGGACGTGTCCCTTCTCGTACGCCTCGCGGCCGGACTCCACGTCGTAGTAGCCGTCGCCCTCGGGTTGGGTCAGGAACGTCGTCACGTCCACGACCCGTACATCGGAGTCGAGACGGTCGGCGAGCCAGGCGACGTCGACGAGTGCGGGTACGTCAGGCATGGATGCTCCTTCAGGAGTGGATGGTTGCCTTGTCAATCAACGCACGGGGACGGCTCGCCTGTTCCGTCGTTCCCGTCACAGCGCACCGGACGCAGCCCGTCAGAGCAGCCCGTCGACGAGCGTCGTCGGGGAGCCGAACCGGTGGTCGCTGACGGCGATCGCCTGCTCGTGCACGAACGTGAGCAGCTCGACACGTCCCGCCTCGACGACCGGCTGCGCGTACAGCGCGATCTCGGGGCGGCCGGCGCTGGCGGCGGCGAACGCGATCCGGTCACCGCCGATGAGGCGTACGCGCCCGGACGGCAGCCCGGCGAGGGCGTCACGCCAGGTCGCCGCGTCCTCGACGACCGCGGTCAGCCCGACGCCGCCGAGCGCGGTGGCGACCCGCTCGGGCAGCGGCTCGACGGTCGAGATCCGCACCGGGGCGCCGGCCCGCAGCGCGGCGCCGACGACGCGGAGCAGCTCGGTCACCGAGCCGGACTCGAGCCGGATCCACGCCGGGACGGGGAGGTGACGCAGCACGTTGCGCTCGATCTCCAGCCCGGTGACGTCCTTGGCGACGCCGAGATCGGACGCCCAGACCGCAGCGTCGGAGCCGAACGCGCGGGTGAGGAGCGCGAGCGCGTCGTCGTCGAGCACGGAGCGGGCGAGGTCGAGGAGCTGCTGCGGTGCGCCGTCGATCGGGGCGGTCACCGTCGCCGGTGCGCTCGCCCAGTCGCTCAGGCCGACGAGATAGCTCGGCCCGCCCGCCTTCGTCCCGGCGCCGACCGCGCTCTTCTTCCAGCCGCCGAACGGCTGACGACGCACGATCGCGCCGGTGATCCCGCGGTTGACGTACAGGTTGCCCGCCTGGACGGTCGCGAGCCACTGCGCGAGCTCGTCCCGGTCGAACGAGTGCAGGCCCGCGGTGAGGCCGTAGTCGACCTCGTTCTGGATCGCGATCGCCTCGTCGAGAGTGTCGGCGGAGATCAGCCCGAGGACGGGGCCGAAGTACTCCGTGAGGTGGTACTCCGAGCCGCGCTTGACGCCGGTCTTCACGCCGGGCGACCACAGGCGGCCGCTGCCATCGGGGCTGTCAGCGTCGAGGGGGCGCGGCTCCACGAGCCACTCCTCACCCGGAGCGAGCACGGTCAGCGCACGCTGGAGCTTGCCGCGGGCCGGCTCGATGAGCGGGCCCATCTGCGTCGTCGGGTCGTACGGGTAGCCGACCTTGAGCGACGACACCGCGTCGACGAGCTGCTCGCGGAACCGGCGCGACGTGGCGACCGAGCCGACGAGGATCGCCAGCGACGCGGCCGAGCACTTCTGGCCCGCGTGCCCGAAGGCGGAGTGCACGAGGTCCTTCACCGCGAGGTCGAGGTCGGCGTGGGGCGTGACGACCAGGGCGTTCTTGCCGCTGGTCTCGGCCAGGAGCGGCAGGTCGGGACGGAACGAGCGGAAGAGCTCCGCGGTCTCGAAGGCGCCGGTGAGGATCAGGCGGTCGACGGCCGGGTGCGACACGAGGCGCTGCCCGAGGTCGCCCTCGTCGACGTGGACGAGGCACAGCGCGTCGCGCGGAACTCCGGCGTCCCACAGTGCCTGGACCATCATCGACCCGCTGCGCCGCGCCTGGGTGGCGGGCTTGACGACGGCCGACGACCCGGCGGCGAGTGCGGCAAGGGTGGAGCCGGTCGGGATCGCGACCGGGAAGTTCCACGGCGGGGTCACGAGGGTGACCCGTACGGGGCGGGCGACCGCACCGTCGACGCGGTCGAGGTCCTCGGCGAGCCCGGCGTAGTACGCAGCGAAGTCGATCGCCTCCGACACCTCCGGATCGCCCTGGTCGATGGTCTTGCCGCACTCCGACGCCATCACCTCGAGCAGGTCGGCGCGACGGCGCTCCAGCTCGACGGCGGCCTGACGCAGCACGGCCGCGCGCTCGGCCCCCGTACGGTCGCTCCAGCCGCTGGCCGCGGCGCCCTCGACGAGCGCGTCGAGCGTCCCGGCGTCGGTGACGGTGTGCGCGGCGACGAGGTCGTCGCCGAGCCGCGAGGTCGCGATCCGCTGCGTGATCGCGCGCCCCCACGCGCGGTTTCCGGGCAGGGACGGGTCGGTGTCGGGGCTGTTGGCGAACTCCGCCGAAGGCGTGTCGGCGACGGGCAGCCGGCGATCCTGGACGCGGTGCGGCGGCGGGACCGTGTCGTCGAGCGCCTCGAGCGAGGCCACGAAACGTGCGCGCTCGCGTGCGAAGAGCCCGGCGTCGTCGTGGAGGTCGAACACGGCGGACATGAAGTTGTCCTGGCTCGCCCCCTCCTCGAGCCTGCGGACGAGGTAGGCGATCGCGACGTCGAACTCCTGCGGGTGCACGACGGGCGTGTAGAGAAGGAGTCCGCCGACGGTCTCCTTCACGGCGGCCGCCTGGCCCTCCGCCATGCCGAGGAGCATCTCGAACTCGAGCCCGTCCTGGACCCCGCGCCGCCCGGCCAGGACCCAGGCGTACGCGACGTCGAAGAGGTTGTGCCCGGCCACGCCGAGGCGTACGTTCGCGAGCCGCTCGGGCGTCATCGCCCAGCGCAGGACGCGCTTGTAGTTCGTGTCCGACTCCTGCTTCGTCGACCACGTCGCGAGCGGCCAGTCGTGAAGCGCTGCCTCGACACGCTCCATCGGCAGGTTGGCGCCCTTCACGACACGCACCTTGATCGTGGCACCGCCCCGAGCGCGGCGCGCAGCCGCCCACTCCTGCAGGTGCTGCATCGCCGACAGCGCGTCGGGCAGGTAGGCCTGCAGCACGATGCCGGCCTCGAGGTTCTTGAGCTCGGGCCGATCGAGCAGACGGGTGAAGACCGCGATCGTGAGATCGAGGTCGCGGTACTCCTCCATGTCGAGGTTGATGAACTTCGACGTCGGCGCGTCAGCGGCGAGCCGGAACAGCGGAAGCAGGCTCCGCTCGATGTGCGCGACGGCCTCGTCGAAGGCCCACGGTGAGTGCGGGGGCACGGTCGCCGACACCTTGATCGACACGTAGTCGACGTCCGGGCGCGAGAGGAGGCGGCGCGTCCCGGCCAGGCGACGGTCGGCCTCCTTCTCCCCAAGGACGGCCTCGCCCAGCAGGTTGATGTTGAGCCGTACGTCGCGCGAGCGCAGGTGCGTGATCGCCTTGTCGAGGCGGCTCTCGGTGGCGTCGACGAGCAGGTGGCCGACCATGTGGCGCAGCGCGCGTCGGACGATCGGGATCACCAGGCCGGGGGCGAACGCCGAGACGGCGGCACCGAGACGTACGCCGGTGCGCAGGTGCCAGGGCAGGAAGCGCGGCGTGCGCCGGGCGAGCTCGCGGAAGCTCTGCGCGGCGACCCCGGTGTCCTCGGGCCGGATGACGCGATCGACGAAACCGACCGTGAAGTCGAGGCCCGCGGGGTCCTTGAGGACGGCGGCGAGCTGGCGCGCAGCCGGGTCCACCGGCTTGGTCGCCGCGGCGTCGAGCCACTGTCGTACGAGGGTCTCGACCTCGTGGACGAGCGCATCGTCGGGGTCGTGACCGAGGTCGTGCGGGCCGCGGGCCAGCGTCGTCATGGTGCCCCCGAGAAGGAAAGGAGTAGGGATGACGTCAGTATCAGCGCGAGATATCGTAAGGTAAAGCGACGTTTTCTGAACAATATGGCTTAGGAGAACTGAACGATCGTGCTCGAGGTACGACGGCTCCGCCTGCTGCGCGAGCTCAGCCTGCGCGGCACGCTGGCCGAGGTCGCCGAGGCCCTGCACCAGAGCCCGTCCTCGGTCTCGCAGCAGCTCTCCCAGCTCGAGCGCGAGGTCGGGGTCCCACTGCTGCGCAAGGCCGGGCGCCGTGTGCAGCTGACGCCGGCCGCCGAGCTGCTCGTCGGTCACACCGACGCGATCCTCCAGCGTCTCGAGCAGGCCGAGTCTGAGGTCAGTGCGCTTGGCGCCGAGGCCGCCGGCACGTTGCGGGTTGCCGTCTTCCAGTCGGCCGCGCTGGCGTTCATGCCCCAGCTTCTCGCCGACCTCGCCGCACACCACCCGCAGCTGCGCGTGACGATGTCGCAGCGCGAGCCCGAGGAGGCCCTGTACGAGACGTGGGTGCGCGAGTTCGATCTGGTGATCGCCGAGCAGTACCCAGGGCACGCCGCGCCGTGGCACCCCGAGCTCGACCGTGACCCGCTGACGACCGACGCGCTCCGACTGGCCGTGCCGCCGACCGGTGAGCCGTGGTCGGCGATCGGGAGCATCGACGACGCGGCCGAGGTTCCGTGGGTGATGGAGCCACAGGGCGCGGCGTCACGGCACTGGGCCCTGCAGATGTGCCGTACGGCCGGGTTTGAGCCCGACGTGCGGTACGAGACGGCCGATCTCCAGGCGCACGTCGCCCTGGTCGAGACCGGCAACGCGGTCGCGCTGCTGCCGGGCCTGATGGGCGTACGGAGGAGCCCCGAGGTGCGCATGGTGGACCTGCCCGGCGCGCCGCGGCGTACGGTGTTCACCGCGACCCGCGCCTCGCTCGCGGACACCCCGGCCGTCGAGGCGTGCCGCGCGTCGCTGCACGGCATCATGCGCACCCTGGCGGCCGAGCCGCCCGCCGCGAGCACGTAGCCCGCGACGAGCCGACGGTCCGCGTCGAGCTACCAGGTGAGCAGGATCGGCCAGTGGTCGGAGTTCTTCGCACTGGTGCCGGGAACGAAGTCGCCGTCAGGATCGGGTTTGGCTCGGCGCCAGTCGAGTCGGTCCACCGCGGGACCGGGCACTCCAGGTGCGACCAACGCCCAGTCGAGCTCGCTTCCACTGTTGTGGGTCTGTCGGAACGGACGGGCGCGCACGAAGTGCTGGAACGCGGTGGCGTTCAGAGCGAGGGTGAACGCGGCCAGGTCCACCGGGTTGCCGGCATTGACGTTGAGGTCACCGACGACGGCAGAGATGTCGTACGGGCCTGCGGGGCCCACGTGGTGCCCGTCCGCCGTGAGACCGACAGCGATCTCGGTCAGGGCGGCAGTAGGAACGGCCGCGCTGAAGGCGCCGAGCTGTGCGGGCAGGTGGACGAACGCGACGTGCTCGACGGCGCCGCCGCCGTGACGTGTGAGCATGAGCGACGGCCGGGACTGGCCGACGCCGCGCCCCACCAGCGTCTGGGTGAACAGGCCGTGCTGCGGCTGGACGGCCGCCAGCCGCAGCGACGTGTCCTTGAGGTAGTTGCCCCCGGTGCCCAGCGGTGACAGGGGGACGACCTCCCAGTTCCAGCCCTGCACCGCGTACCCCAGCTGTCCGCCCGTGTACCCCTCGCTCAGCTCGCACAGGACGATCGCCTCGGGGGTGGGGTTGCGGTGGATGAGGTCGGCGAGGCCATCCTCCAGCCATCCGCCCTCATCGAGGCCCGAGCGCTGGACGTTCCAGAAGATGACCCTCACAGCGTGGTGAGGGCGACGTCGGCGTGCGGCGGGAACAAGCGCATGACGGTCGCCGGCTGACCGGCTTCCATGACGGCAGGCGGCCGCTCGGTGGAGACGACGGTGAAGCGGTCGACCAGCTGCCACTCGAGGATCGTCACCGGTTCCGTGCCCTTGTTCTCGACCGACTGGTTTACCACGGTCGTCTCCGTCGACGTGATCGTCGTGGTCTGGCTGGTCGACGACGAGCTCGACAGCGAGGCGGAGACCGAGGCCGACAGTGATCCCCAGCCCCACGAGGCCGACGCCGAGACGGACGTGTTGAAGCTCGACTGCACCTGCTCCTGACTCGTCGTGGAGTCGAGGCGGCCGACCGTACGGAGGAAGCTGAGCGAGCGCTTCTCCTGCGGTGCGAGCGAGCAGGTGACCCCGCCGAGCTGCCAGTACTGCTCGTGGACGACGACGTACTTCGGTGACTGGCCCATGCTGATCGAGGTCGCGTCAGGTGCGAAGTTGACCAGGATCGGCGAGGGCGAGCGCTGCAGCGTGACGGCGCTGAAATCGTCCGGTGGCGCGTCGATGTTGGAGGGCATCCGCTGCAGGCTGGTCGCGCCGATCGGGATGACCATCGGGTCGGGCGTGTTGTCGGTGGGGATCTTGTAGACGCCGACGAGGCCGCCGGTGGTCGCCGACGTGACGACGATCCAGGAGCCTGGTGAGATCGTCTGCCACACGTTCTGCCCGGACTTCAGGACGTACGGGTCGACGTCGGAGTCGTAGTCGATCCTGAGGTCTCTCACGTTGTTCAGCTGGAACCCGGCGACGTACGTCGGGCTCGGCGCCTTCGCCCACGGCGTGACGAACGAGACGTGGACCGGCAAGGAGCCGCCCTGGATCTGCAGGTTCATCGTCTTCTTGCCCGGCACCAGATCGGGTGTCGGGAGCGGACGGCCCTGGCTCACGGACGTGGTCGCCTGGCGGTCGAGCGGCAGGACGGACGGTGACAGCTTGGGTGTGGTCGGCATGTGGTTCCCCCTGAACGGAGGCGTCCCCCTGACGCCTCGGTGGGAGTCAGTCTGTGGTGAAATCCGGACACGCGCCCAGAAGTTTCATCACGTGGTGCTTTTTCGACAGGGCTGCCTCAGCCGCCGTCGCGCCGCAGTGCGGCGAGCATGCCTTCGGTGTCCTGCCAGATGTCGGCGAGGATCCGGCGACCGGCCGCGAGCAGGTCGTCGACGTCAGACGTGCTCAGCGCGTACAGGACCGTGGAGCCCTGACGTGACGACGTCACGAGGCCCGCGCGGCGCAGGACGGCGAGCTGCTGAGAGAGGTTGGACGCCTCGATCTCGAGCTCGTTGAGCAGGTCGCGGACGGGGGTCGGCCCGGCCTGGAGGATCTCGAGAACGCGGATGCGGGCGGGGTGTCCGAGTGTGCGGAACAGCTCAGCCTTCGCTTGGTAAAGCGGTACGTTGCTCGTCATCGCCTCTCGTCCGCTCAGGCGTCGAATGGTGCTCGGGGCAACAAACGTAGGGGTTATTGCAGAGTTCTTCAACTCATGTACCCTTCATCGCACCTTGCCGATCCGAAAGGACCCGAGACCGATGGCAGATCCCGACAAGGCCATGGATGAAGCCGGCCTGACCAACCCCCGCGTGCGCGAGTACGTACGCCACTGGGCTGAGCTCACCGGCGCCGACCGTGTCGAGGTCGTCAGTGCCGCAGACGATGCGCGCCTGATCGACGAGGCCCTGGCGGCCGGCGAGCTGGAGCCTGCGGGCGAGGGACGCTACTACTCCCGCAGCTACCACAAGGACACGGCGCGCTCAGAGGAGCGCACGATCGTGGCGACGAACGACCCCAAGGACAAGGGCGTCTACAACAACTGGCGGCCGGCCTCCGAGATGCGGCCGCTGCTCGAGAGCAAGATGCGCGACGCGCTGGTGGGCAAGACGATGTACGTCGTCCCCTACCTGATGGCACCTCCGGGCAACGCGCTCGCACCCTGGGCCGCGGGTGTCGAGCTCACCGACACCCGGACCGTCGTGCTCCACATGATCCGCATGGCGCGCGTCGGCGTCGAGTTCGTCAACGATCTCGAAGACCCCGACAGCTTTGTCCGCGCCGTCCACGTCACCGGCGAGCTGGAGTCCCTCGGGCACGGCACGCCGGACGACCAGCGCTACTTCGTCACCGTCGCCGACGAGCGGACCATCCTCCACTTCGGCTCCTCGTACGGAGGCAACGCGCTCCTCGGCAAGATCGCCCACGGCCTGCGCCAGGGCGCGTACGACGGGTGGGACTCGCGCAAGTACCTCGCCGAGCAGTACATGCTCATCGGCATCCACGACAAGGAGACCGGCGAGACCTACCACGTCTGCGGCGGCTTCCCGAGCGCCTCGGGCAAGACCAACCTCGCGATGATGCTGCCGCCCGACGCGCTCGGCGACCGCTATCACGTGTCGTTCTACGGCGACGACATCGCGTGGCTGTGGGTCGACGAGGCGACCGGCAAGCTCTACGGGATGAACCCGGAGTACGGCGTCTTCGGTGTCGCGAAGGACACCAACGAGACGACCAACCCGACTGCGCTGCACTCCATCGACGAGGGCACGGGCGCGATCTTCACCAACGTCGCGTACAACCCGCAGACCCAGGAGGTCTGGTGGGAGGGCCGCACCCCCGCTCCGCCGGCCGACGTCACTGGGTGGCTCGACTGGAAGGGCAACCCGATCGCCGACCGGACGCCCGAGCAGGCCGGTGAGCCGTGGGCGCACCCGAACAGCCGCTTCACGACGACGCTGGACAACGTCCCCAACATCGCGCCGGACTACAACGCCGCTGCAGGTGTGCCGATCGACGCGATCATCTTCGGTGGCCGTACGCGCGACCGCGAGCCGCTGATCCGGGCGATCGACGACCTCGCCGAGGGCGTGTACGACGGGCTGACGCTGGGCGCCGAGGCGACGTTCGCCGCCGAGGGCGTGGACGGGCAGCTGCGCTACGACCCGATGTCCAACCGCCCGTTCATGGCGTACGGCGAGGGCGACTACGCGCGGCACTACCTCGACGTGGTCGGTGCGGCGAAGGAGCTGCCGATCTTCGCTCACGTCAACTGGTTCCAGCGTGACCCGGAGGACGGTCACTTCCTGTGGCCCGGATACCGCGACAACCTGCGCCCGCTGCTGTGGCTGATCCAGCTCAAGAAGGGTGAGGTCACCGGCCGCAAGACGCCGGTCGGCATCATCCCGACCAAGGAGGAGCTGCAGCTCGACGGCGTCGACATCACCCCGGAGGATCTCGACACGATCCTCTCGATCGACATCGAGCGCTGGCGCCAGGAGATCGGCTTCCGCGAGGAGCACCTCGCGCAGTTCGAGCGGATGCCCGAGGAGATCTGGGAGGCGCACCGCCGCGTCGCCGCCGCCCTCGACGCCGAGGCCTGAGCCCCCCGCTGGTTGAGCCTGGTCCCGTTGGTTGAGCCCGGCCCCGCTGGTTGAGCCTGTCGAAACCCGGCCCCGCTGGTTGAGGCCGGCCCCGTTGGTTGAGCCTGTCGAAACCTGGGTTTCGACAGGCTCAACCACCTACCCGGGGTGGTTTCGACAGGCTCAACCACCTACCGGGGTGGTTTCGACAGGCTCAACCACCTACCGGGGTGGTTTCAACAGGCTCAACCAGCGCTCCGGCCTACTCGACCACCTTCCCCGTCGGCAGTGACGGCGCGACCATCGGATACAGCGTGCGGTCGTCGACCGACACCACGGCGACGACCCGCTTGCCGACGTCGGCCGCGCTCAGCGTGTACGCGTACGACGTTGCACCCTTGACCACGCGTCCCCCGACGAGCCATCGGTAGTCGAACCCGTGCACCTCGCGCGACCAGCGGCCGTTGCTGACCGTCAGCGTCGAGCCCACCTTGGCCTCGCCGGTGATCCGCGGCAGCGCCGTCGGCACGACGGCGCGCTTGCCCGGGTCGTCGAGCACGACGTCGTCGGCCTGGACGAACACCTGCTTGTGGGTGTACCAGAGCTGGTAGTAGCGCAACGCGCCCTTCACGTCCGTACGGTCATCGGGGATCGACCCGTCGAACGACTGCGCGTAGTAGTAGTCGGTCTCCACGTCGTCGTCGCTCACGGCGTAGCGCTGGCCGACGCCGACCGTGTACTCGAGCGCGCCGATCGCCTGCACCGGGATCTCGTACGGGGCGTATGCCTCCGGCTCCGGGTACGCCCGCCCGTACACCGGTGCTGCCGTCGTCTCCGACGCCACGGTCACGGTCTTGGCCGTCGTACGGAAGACGCTCGGGTCGTCGGCCGGGTTCGCGATCCACACGAGCGAGCCGGCCCACCAGACCCCGAGCCACCCGTCGCGCACCTCCGCGACGACGAGCTTGTGCCCGGCGTTGATGCGGGCGCTGATGTCGCTGGCGTACGAGGTGCCGGCGGCGCCGTTCGGCTTCCAGCCCGGATCGTTCGCGAGCGGCGCGTCCGCGGCGGGGGCCTGGCGCGCGAGCACGAAGTTCGTACCCTGGCCCGCGACGCAGTCACCGGAGCCGGGCGACGCCTGCTGGCAGCCGGTGACCGGGTTGATGTTGTCGGCGTAGCCGGGACGGACCTCGACCACGTCGCCGGCCTTCACGCCCGCAGTGTTCTTGGCGGACTGGCCGATCGGCGCACCGAGCAGGTCGAAGTAGTGCTCCCAGTCCCAGTACGGCCCCGGGTCCCAGTGGACGTTCTTGGTGTAACCGGCGAGGATGCCGGGCACCTGGTCGTGCCCGATGATGTGGGCGCGGTCGAGCGGGATGTCGTGCTTCTCGGCGAGATGGCGGACGAGGGTCGCCGACTGCTGGTACATCGCCTCGGTGAACCATCCGGCCGAGCCTGCCCAGCCCTCGTGCTCGATGCCGATCGAGTGCGCGTTGACGTACCAGTTTCCCGCGTGCCAGCCGACGTCCTTGGGGTCGAGGTGGTTGGCGATGTGCCCGTCGGAGGAGCGGATCGTGTAGTTCCAGGCGAGGTACGTGGGGTCGGTGACGAGCCGGATCGTCGGGTCGTACGCGGTCTCGGTGTCGTGGATGACGATGTACTTGAGCTTGGGTCCGCCGGGCCCGGTGCGGTCGGCCTTGTCGTGGTTGCCGTAGTTGCCCGTGCTGTCAGGGTCGGTCGGGTTCCCCTTCGCGTAGCCGGCCGGGATCCACTCGCAGCCGAGGTCGGTCGGGCAGTCGGTCTCGGGGTCGCTCGCGGTCGGGCTGGCGGCGGCGATCGCCGGGTCGGCCTCGAGAGTCACGCGCTCGCCGCTCGAGGTGACCCGGTCCTGACCCGTACGGGCGGCCGCGAGCACCTGGGTGACGAAGCTGTCGGCGGACCCGAACTGTCGGATCGCCGGAGCCCAGTCCTTGGCCGGACTGCTGCCGTCGAGGTCAGGCGCGTACGAGGCGGTCAGTGCCGCGGCCGCGCACAGGTTGGCGCGGTCGTCGGTCTTCACGGCGTCGACGGTGAGTCCGGTGAGGGTGGCGGCACGGTCGAGCTCGCTGGTCGTACGGCCGACCGAGCCGGCCCCGTCGGTCGAGCCTGTCGAGACCCCGTCGGTCGAGCCTGTCGAGACCCCGCCCTTCCCGGCCCCGTCGGGCACCGCCGCCGTCGTGGCCTTGAGGTTGAACATGCCGTACCCGCCATCGTTGCTCGCCTGGCCGTTGTGGCCCTCCCAGCGGGACTGCAGGTACGAGACGGACTTGAGGAGGTTCGCGGGGACGTCGGCCGCGGTCGCAGCGGCGTCGAACGCGGAGTCGAGGGTCGGTGTCGCGAGGACTGCGGTGCAGTCGACGGCTGGTCGGTCAGAGGGGGGTGATGCCGAGACGAGCGAGGCGGGCAGGGCGGTCAGCAGCAGTGCTGATGCTCCCCCGACGACGCCGACCCGGACGAGTGTGGTTCGCACGCGAGTGGCTCCTTCCGTCGCCTGATCGGTTCAGGTGATCCTCTGGATGCAAGCGCAACTGCGGTGGTTCCGCCACGGGGAGTATCAGCACCTGGGACGAAGATCTGTTACGTAAAGTCGCCCTCCCGTGGTCAGCCCGTAGTGGGCTCTTCACATTTGCGGGTGAAGGTGGGGTTTGAAGCCGCCGGTTTCGAGTACGCATCTGGCGATGTGATGGGTGAGGTGAGTGAAGCCGAGGGCGAGCCTCGCAGGTTCGAGTCGACCGTTGGTCGCTTCGGTGGGGCGTTGGCGATTCTGGGGTGGTCGAGCTGGTCGTTCACAGCTCCTCCCGGATCCCCGGGTGCCGGCTCACCCGGAGAAGGGCAGTTCTCACGCTTGATGAGGCGAGACTGATTCCGCCAGCTCCACGAAACGCCGGCCGACGCATCCTTTTGTCATTTCTGGCCATCGGGCGGACCGATGCGGGCAATGTCGGAGACCGGGTAGCCGAGGTGGGCCAGCTTGTCGGGGTTAATGATCGACCGGACCGTCTGGATTGTGCCTTCATGGATGTCCAGGGCGAGGACATTGATGAGATGGTCGTCGGCGTCGAAGGCGAGAAGGCCGGGCTGACCGTTCACGTGGGCGGCCTCCAGGCGCGCCCCCAGCGAGGCGTAGCGCTTGAAGAACCCGATAAGTAGACGTGCCACTCGCTCGTTTCCGAACACTGGTTCGGCCACAGCTCGGGCCTTCCCACCGCCGTCGCCCTGGAACACGGCGTCGGCGGCGAGAAGTTCCACCAAGGCACCGACCTGGCCGTCCTCGGCCGCGGCCTTGAACCTCGTTGTCAACAGCTCCCGTTCCTGTGAGGAGGCCTCGAAGCGGGGGCGGCCCTCGCTGATCCGGGTCCGGGCGCGCGAGAACACCTGCCGACAGTTCCCTTCGCTCTTGTTGACGATCTTGGCTATCTCGTCGTAGGGGTACACGAAAACCTCGCGGAGCAGGAACACAGCGCGCTCGATCGGACTGAGCCTCTCGAGGAGGACGAGAAACGACAGGGACAGTGAGTCCGACATGGCGGCATGCTCCGAAGGGTCGGGGTCGGTCAGCACCGGCTCAGGAAGCCAAGTCCCCACGTAGGACTCGCGCCGGACCCGTGCGGAGCGGAGGTGGTCGATTGCGAGCCGGGTTGTGATCGTGGTCAGGAACGCCGGCTTGGACTCCACAACAGTGCCGGCCGCGAAGGCTCGGAGCAGGCGCTCGTGGGCTTCTTGGACCAGGTCTTCTGCATCGCTGGCGCTCCCTGTCATCCGGTAGGCGATCGAGAACAGCTGACGCGAAATGTTGTCGGTTTCGGGCTCATCATTCATCTGCGTCCTCCATACCGCTCCTGACGACACAGGAGCGCTTCGTGTGACAAGTGGTGCTGGATCGAGGCCCGGATGCGCCTACTCACGGCCGAAGTGTCACACCTGCCGCAGGTGTCTCGTCATGGATACAAGCAACCGAGAACAAAGGATGAAGCACATGACGAACAAGGAAACGCACCACAAGACTGTGGTCATCGGTGGTGGCTACACAGGGATCATGGCAGCCATCCGGGTCGCGCGCCGGAGCCGGGCGATCGGCGGACGAGTGACGTTGGTCAACCCCTCGAGCCGATTCAACGAACGCCTGCGCATGCACCAGCAGGCGACGCACCAAGAGATGGAATACCTCGCGATCCCAGATCTCGTGCAGGGACTGGACATTGAGTTCGTGGAAGGGACCGCGACCGACCTGGACGCTGAGCGGCAGGAGCTGGCCGTAGCCACCGAGCAGGGCGAAACCACCCTTCACTACGACACCCTCATCTACGCCATCGGCAGCGCGACCCCCACGAACCACGTGCCCGGTGCCGACGTGCACTCCTACACCCTGAACTCGCCGTCCTCGGCGAACAAGCTGGCCAGCCGACTCACGGAGGTCGCCGACGGCGGCACCGCGGTGGTGTGTGGCAACGGCCTGACTGGTGTCGAGGCGGCCACCGAGATCGCCGAGTCCTTCCCGTCGGTACGGGTCGTCCTCCTGGGGCGTGACGAGCCGGCGCCACTGATGAACGCGAAAGCCAGGAGCTATCTGCTCGGCGTGCTCGAGCGGCTGGGCATCGAGAGCCGGACCGGCGTCGAGATCACCAAGGTCCTGCCCGACGCGGTCGTGCTGGCCGGCGGAGAGCTTGTCGCCTCCGATGCCACGCTCTGGACCACGGGGTTCTGGGCTTCGCCCTTGGCCGCGGACGCCGGCCTCACCGTTGATCCCCAGCGGCGGATCGTCGTGGACCCCGAGCTTCGGTCGGTCTCACACCCATCCATCTTCGCCATCGGTGATGCTGCGGCGATCCAGCAACCCTGGGGAGTCATTCACGGGACCTGCCAGAGCGGCATGCCATCGGGCGCACACGCGGCCGACAACATCGGGCGGATCCTGCGCGGCAAGCGACCGAAGCCCTTCCGATTCGCGTATATCCACCAACCCGTGAGCCTCGGCCGGAATGACGCCGTCGTGCAGTTCACCAAGATCGACGACTCTCCGAGCCGCTGGTATCTCACCGGCAAGTCCGCCGTCCGCTACAAGGAGGCCGTGACCGGTAGCCCTTCGACCACCTACGGATTGTCGCGCCGACTCGCTATCCCGATGGCACTCCTGGCGCGACGGGGCCCTCGGAAGGCACGCCGGGACCGTTGAACGTGAGACTGTCCGGGCGTGAGACCACCTCCTCGCTGGAGCCCCGGTGCGACTCACCGCGCGGTGACCGACCGGGCTCCGGTGCGAGCCTCGCCCAAGCGTCCAGCAGTCGTGCGTCTTGGCCAGCGACCCCGCGGCAGACGTCGGCGATCCCCGCCGCCGGCAGTTCCTGCATCCGGTCGGCCTCAGAGACATGAGCGAGATGTGTCGTCGCGAGACGCCAGTGAAGAGCCCCTTGTTGCGAGGGACTTCGAACAAGAGCGGGCACGCATCATTGGCGAGAAGAGAGGCGAGTGAGCTCGTCTGCGGTGAGGCGGAGCCCGGCTGCCGCGACGTTCTCCGTGAGGTGGTCCGGATTGCTCGTCCCGGGGATGGCCAGCACGTGGGCCCCTTGTTGGAGCGTCCAGGCGAGCCGGACCTGCGCGGGCGAGGCACCGTGCGCTGCCGCGATCGTGAGCGTCTCGTCGTCCTCGGTGGAGGCGGATCGGCCGCGCTCCGCGCCGCCGCCGGCGACAGCGAAGAACGGTACAAAGGCGATGCCATGCTCGCCGCAGGTCGAGAGGAGGTCGTGCGCCTCGTCCGATGCCCCGATGGCGAACCGGTTCTGCACGCAAACCACAGGCGTGACCGCCCTTGCCTCGTCTAGGTGCGTGCGCTCGACCGCGGAGATGCCGATGTGTCGGACCAGTCCAGCGTCGCGCAGCTCAGCGAGCGCTCCGACATGCTCACTGATCGACTTCAGGGTCGGCATCCTGCGGAAGTTCACCAGGTCGAGGTGGTCGCGACCGAGCTGGCGAAGGTTCTCCTCGACCTGGCCGCGGAGCTGGTCGGGGCGGGCAGGGGGAAGCCATGCGCCGGACACGTCCCTTCCGGGGCCGACCTTGGTGGCGATGACGAGGTCGTCCGGGTACGGCGCGAGCGCGGAGTTGATCAGCTCGTTCGCCGAGCGCAGCGGGGAGAAGTAGAACGCGGCCGTGTCGATGTGGTTGACGCCGAGGTCGAGCGCACGTCGGAGCACCTCGACGGACCGGTCGCGATCACTTGCCACTCCGAGGTCGAAAGCGGCGCTGCCGGTCAGCCGCATCGCGCCGAACCCGAGCCGGTTCACCGTCAGGTCGCCCAGCTGCCAGGCGCCCGCGGAGTCCGCGGAGATTCTCGTTTCGGTCATCGAACGAGTCTGGCAGCGTCACGTGGCGGCACGCTGATGGCACGCCGCCGAAACTGCGTTGCCTCACCTCGGCAAGGTCTGGTTGTCTCGCTCGCGTGACGAATCCCGACATCGCGTGGCCGCGCCGGACCGAGCGCCTCGAGCTGCGCCTGCCGACCGAGGAGGCGCTCGACGAGGTCCTCGTCTGGCGCAACGACCCCGAGGTGAAGCGGTGGCTCATCCGGACCGTCGTCGAGCCGGACGCGTTCCGCAAGGCCTGGCTCGACAGCATCGACGACCCGCTCGACCACGCCGTCGTCGTGCACCTCGACGGGGCGGCCATCGGGATCGCGTCGCTGGGCGTCTCCGACGGCCTCGGTCAGCGGCACGGGGATCAGCCTTGGCACCGCGTCGAGGGGTCGATCGGCTACACGTTCGCGTCGGGGTTCGCCGGGCGTGGCTATGCGACGGAGGTCGCGGGAGCACTGCTCGACCTCGGGTTCGGCGAGCTCGGTCTCCGCCGCATCACGGCCGCCTGCTTCGCTGACAACCACGCGTCGTGGCGGGTGATGGAGAAGGTCGGCATGCGCCGTGAGCAGCACGGCGTCCGAGACTCGTGGCACGCCGAGCTCGGGTGGGTCGACGGCTACACGTACGGGATCCTCGCCGAGGAGTGGGCGGCCGGCGCCGGTCGGTCGCGCTAGACACCCGCGTCAGGCGATGACGCGCGCGAGGCGGGTGAGGCCGTCGGTCGCGCCGTCGATCATCCGCGCCGCGAGGTGGTCGCGAGCGGCGGGTGCTGCCTCGCGGACGTACTTCGCCTCGCCCTTCGACAGCTCGGCGCCCCGCAGGTCGCGCGCGGTGAGCATCGACGCGAGCAGCGCCAAGTCGTCGAGGTGGCGCTCGCGGTGGGGGTCGACGGTGATCGAATACGCCGCAGACTTGATGACGAGCGCGCCGAGCAGCGTCGGCCTCCGTACGGTGCCGGTGGTGTCACCGACCGTGACCTCGACGGCCTCCGAGCGTCTGAGCGCGTAGATCGCGCCAGGGGTCGCCAAGCCCGGGTAGCCGCTTGCGCCGATGCCGCGTCCGGGTTGCCCCGTGAAGGCCGGGATCAGGACGTCGATCGTCGCGTGACCCCGTACCCAGCGGTGCTGCTTGCCGCTCGCGGTCAGCCCGCGCGGCTCGAACTCGGCGTCTGCCAGCGCGGACGTCACGGTCATGAGGATCTGCGGGTGGCCACGCACGTCGAGGACGGTGTCGACGTCGGGGGTCGAGCGGTACGGCTCGACCCCGCGCTCGGCGCAGTGCAGGTGGACCATCTGGCCGCCGACGAGCGTCCACCCCTCGGGGACGTTCTTCGCGAGGTGGAACAGGCCGAACCAGGATGCCTCCTGCTCGGCGCTCATCACCGGCAGCACGATGCTCACGGGGTCCTCACTCTCGCGGCAGGCGGTCGCGGACGAGCTCTGCGACACGGGCGCTCTCGCGGGATCCTAGGTGCTCGGCGAGGTCGGCTGCCAGGACCGGCCAGGCGATTCGTGCCGGGATCTTGGCGACGACGTGGAGGATGACGTTGCCGTCCGGTCGCGTGGCCGGCACGAGGAAGTAGTCGTCGACGACCGTGTCGAGGTCGCTGGCCGCCACGTAGGCCTCGGCGACGGGGCTGACGATGAAGCTGTCCTCGGTGCTGGCGCCGGAGCGGAGCAGGCGCTCGTCGTCACGCAGGTCGTCGAGGTCGGCGGCCGCGGCGCGGTATTCGTGGCGGTCGGCACGCTTCTCCATCCAGGCGCGGAGGAGCGTCGCGGGGTCGTCGGCCTGCCGCAGGCGGTCGGCGTACGCGTGGAGGCGCTTGCGCTCGGTCGGTGCGACGTCGGGTGTCCCGCCGTCGAGATAGTCGAGAAGTGCCCACGCCATGTGCGCGGAGAGTGGACGCGACGGGCGTCCCCGCGCGAGCGGGAGGTGAGCGGGGTCGATGGCCCACTGGCTCCCGACTCGTACGGAGGGGAGCGTGCCGTCCTCGATGCGCTGCAGCACGCGCCGCGGGGAGACCCCCAGGCGCTCGGCCGCATCGCGGACCCCGATCAGGCTCACGACACAAGTCTACGCGATCTCGAAGACAAGTGTTCGCGGGTCACTTCCTGGCGCCCGCGGGTCGGTGTCTGCGGTCCGCGGGTCACTCGCGATGAGATTCGTCCGAGCCATCGGTCTGATCCGGTGAGTCCGACGGACGAAGCGATTCGCACCTACTGAGGAGACCGACACCATGTCCTTCCAGGCGTACCTCGACACGATCGAGAAGAAGACCGGCAAGACTCCGCACGAGCTCGTCGACGAGGCACGCGACCGCGGTTTCGCCGAGCCGAGTGCAAAGGCGGGGCAGGTGGTGGCGTGGCTCGACGAGGAGTACGGGGTCGGCCGTGGGCACGCGATGGCGCTGTGGCGCGTGATTCGCAACGGACCGAAGATCAGCTCCAAGCATGTCGGGACCACCGGGACGCACAGCGACGCGTCGGACACCCTCTGGCTCGACGGTGCCGCGACCAACCCCGCGTACGCCTGAGTGACCCGGGGGTGGCCGACGGTGACCCGGGGGCGCCCGACGGTGACCCGGGGGCGTCAGGTGTGCCGCGACCACGGCCGCGGTGACCACGGCCGGGAGCCAGGAGAGGGCGCGACGGCGTTCGGACATGGACCGGACCGTACGGGCCACCGCCCGCGCGAGGACCCGTCTCGTCGGGGACGACGGAAGTCGGACGGTTTCACCCGCCGTGAGCGATAACCGTGCCTGCGCTCCGCCGCCGAGAGAAGGTGGCGTGCGTCTGTCGCCGTCTCGAAAGGCCCCCCATGAAGCTGCACTGGTTCCTTCCCACCACCGGAGACAGCCGGACGCTGGTCGGCGGCGGACACAGCGTGCCGACCGAGGTGGCGCGGGCGGGCGGCGCTGCGCACACGGCGGGTCGCTATCGCGAGCCCGACCTCGACTACCTCGTCGACGTCGCCCGTACGGCCGAGCGGCTCGGCTTCGAGTCCGTCCTCACGCCGACGGGCACGCCGTGCGAGGACGCGTGGGTGATCGCGTCCGCGCTGCTCGCGCACACGACGAAGCTGAAGTTCCTCATCGCAGCACGTCCTGGGCTCATGAACCCGACGCTGCTCGCCCAGATGGCCTCGACGTTCCAGCGTGTCTCCGGCGACCGGCTCGCCCTCAACGTCGTCGTCGGCGGCGACCCCTCGGAGCAGCTGCGGTTCGGCGACCGCGTCGCGAAGGACGACCGGTACGCCCGCGCCGAGGAGTTCCTCGCGATCTTCCGGGGGGCGTTCGCCGACTCGGGGTACGACTTCTCCGGCGACTACTACGACGTCGCCGACGCCCGTACGCGCAAGGCGGCGACGGTGCCCCCGATCTATCTCGGCGGCTCGTCGGCCGCGGCGGGCCCGGTCACCGCGCGGCAGGTCGACGTCTATCTGACGTGGGGTGAGCCGCCCGCGCAGGTCACGGAGAAGATCGAGTGGATCCGCAAGCTCGCCGAGGAGGAGGGCCGCGAGGTCCGCTTCGGCATCCGGCTACACACCCTCAGCCGCGACCGCAGCGAGGAGGCGTGGGCGGTCGCCGACCAGCTGCTGGCCGATCTCGACCCCGCCGACGTCGCCAAGGCGCAGGCGGCGCTCGCGTCGAGCGAGTCCGAGGGCCAGCGGCGGATGCGTGAGCTGCACGGCGGCGTGGCGCCGACCGACGCCCGCGCGCTCGAGGTCTACCCAGGGCTGTGGGCGGGAGTCGGGCTCGTACGCTCCGGCGCCGGGACCGCGCTCGTCGGCAGCCACGTCGAGGTCGCGGACCTGATCGGCGAGTACGCCGCGCTCGGGATCGAGGAGTTCGTGCTCTCGGGCTACCCGCACATCGAAGAGGCGTACTGGTTCGCGGAGGGGGTCGCGCCGATCCTGCGGCAGCGAGGGCTGCTGTGAGCGGTCTCGATACACCGGCCCGCCCTGGGGGGCTCGCCGGCACTCGACAAACGGAGGGCGCGTTCCGTGCAGCGATGAGCAACGTCGCCTCCGCGGTCTCGGTGGTGACGACGTTCGACGACGGCGTCCCGCACGGCACGACCGTGAGCGCGTTCATGTCGCTGTCGATGGATCCCCCGATGCTGCTCGTCTCGCTCGACGCTCGCTCGTCGCTGCTGACCCGCGTACGACCGGGGTCCCGCCTGGGTGTGAACGTCCTCGCCGACGACCAGGGCGCGATCGCCACGCGGTTCGCGACCAAGGGCGGAGACCGGTTCGCCGAGGTGTCGTGGCACAGCGAGGACGGGGCGCCCGCGCTCCACGCCCGCCACGCCTGGGTCGCCGTGGACGTGGACCGTCTCGTCCCAGCGGGCGACCACGTCCTCGCACTCGCGCACGTCCGAGCGGCCGACGTCGCGTCGTACCCCACACGCCCGCTCACGTACTGGCGCCGCACGTTCGGCACCCATGCCTGACGCGCCCCGCAGTCGAGGACTTACGATTCGTGCCATGAGCCCCGTACGCCGTCCTGCCCGCTTCGCCGTGCTCGCCGCAGTCTCGCTCCTCACCCTCGCGGTCGGGTGCGCGCCGACGGACGACAACGACGACGAGCCCAGCGCCTCCGACGCGACCGCTTCCTGCGAGAAGGCCGACCTTCCCCTCAAGAAGGCCGGCACCCTGACGATCGGCACCGACTCGCCGGCGTACGAGCCGTGGTTCGTCGACGACGACCCGAGCAACGGCAAGGGCTACGAGAGCGCCGTCGCGTACGCGATCGCCGACCAGCTCGGCTTCGCCAAGGACGACGTGGTGTGGGAGGCCGTCCCGTTCAACACGAGCTATCAGCCGGGCGAGAAGTCCTTCGACTTCGACATCAACCAGATCTCGATCACCGAGGAGCGCGCCAAGGCGGTGACGTTCTCGGAGCCTTACTACAAGGCGGCCCAGGCGATCGTCGCGCTCGAGTCGAGCCCGTACGCCAAGGCGACGAGCTTCGCCGACCTCAAGGACGCGCAGTTCGGCGCGCAGGTCGGGACGACGTCGCTCACCGCCATCGACCAGATCGCGCCGGCCAAGCAGGAGCGCGTGTACGACGACACCAACCAGGCCACCAAGGCGCTCGAGGTCGGACAGATCGACGTGCTCGTGATGGACCTGCCGTCGGCGTTCTACACGACCGCCGCCGTGCTCTCCAAGCCCGGCACGATCGTCGGGCAGTTCCAGCCGGACACCGGCCAGAGCGAGGAGTTCGGGCTCCTCCTGCAGAAGGGCAGCGAGCTCGTGACCTGCCTTGACGAGGCGATCGGCGCGCTCCGTGAGGACGGCACGCTCGCCGACCTCGAGAAGGAGTGGCTGTCGCAGACGACGGGCGTGCCCGAGCTGTCGTGAGCGCCTCCTGGGAGGTGAGCCAACGCCAGCTCGAACGGCTGGCGTTCCGGCGTCGGCAGGACCGGCGCCGGACGACGATCGCGCTCGTGTCCACGGCGGTGATCCTGGTCGGCGCCTGGCTGCTCGTCACGTCGGCGCCAGGGTGGGGCAAGGTCCGCGAGACCTACTTCGACTGGGAGGACGCGAAGGCGGCGTTCCCGGAGATCGCGAAGGCCTTCCTCGTCAACATCAAGGCGTTCCTCATCGCCGAGGTGCTGATCCTGGCGCTCGCGATGCTGGTGGCCGTCATCCGTGTCGTCCCTTCGGCGTGGATGGCGCCGCTGAAGGTCGTCGCGACGGTCTACACCGACGTCTTCCGCGGCACTCCGACGCTGCTGATCGTGCTGCTCGTCGGCTTCGGCGTGCCGACGCTCGGCCTTCAGGGCACCACGAACGACCCGTTCTGGCTCGGCGTCTTCGCGCTCACCCTCAGCTACGGTGCGTACGTCGCCGAGGTCATCCGCGCTGGCATCCTCTCGGTCCACCCGAGCCAGTGGGCGAGCGGGCGGTCGCTCGGGCTGTCGTACGGCAAGACTCTTCGGTACGTCGTGCTGCCACAGGCGCTGCGCCGGGTGACGCCCCCGCTGCTCAACGACTTCGTGTCCCTGCAGAAGGACACCGCGCTGCTCTCGGCGATCGGGGTGCTGGAGGCACTGCGGCAGGCGAACATCTACTCCAGCCGCGACTTCATCTTCACGCCGATGGTCGTTGCGGCGGTGTTCTTCATCGTGGCGACGATCCCGCTCGCGCGGTTCACGGACTGGCTGTCGCTGCGTGCGGCCCGACGACAGAGCGGAGCGGCATGAGCGGCTTGCTGGAGGCGCGCGCGGTCCGCAAGACGTACGGGGCTCACGACGTCCTCAAGGGCGTCGACCTCAGCGTGGCGACGCATCGCGTGGTGTGCCTCATCGGCGCATCCGGCTCGGGCAAGTCGACCCTGCTGCGCTGCCTCAACCTGCTCGAGGTCGTTGACGACGGCGAGGTCTGGTTCGACGGCCGCGAGATCACCGATCCGCGCATCGACGTCGACGGCGTGCGGCGCGACATTGGGATCGTCTTCCAGGCGTACAACCTTTTCCCGCACATGTCGGTGCTCGACAACGTCACGCTCGGGCCGCGCAAGACCCGCGGCGTCCGTCGCCGTGAGGCCGACGAGCGCGCGATGACGCTGCTGACCCGCTTCGGCCTCGCCGACCAGGCGCGCAAGCACCCCGACGCGCTCTCCGGTGGCCAGCAGCAGCGGGTCGCGATCGTACGGGCGCTCGCGATGGGCCCGAAGGTGCTCCTGCTCGACGAGGTGACCTCCGCGCTCGACCCGATGCTTGTCGGCGAGGTGCTCGAGGCGGTCCGTGGCCTCAAGGAGGCCGGGATGACGATCGTGATGGCGACGCACGAGATGCAGTTCGCCCGCGAGGTCGCCGACGAGGTGCTGTTCCTGGACGACGGTGTGGTCCGCGAGCGCGGCACCGCCGAGCAGCTCTTCACCGCGCCGACGGACCCTCGTACGCGCGAGTTCCTGGCCCGCCACCTCGCCTGACGCCCCCCGCGTCCGCGACGTGAAAGGAACCTGACCGAACTGTGGCCGAGATTCGGTCAGGTTCCTTTCACAACGCTGGGGTCGTCAGCCGATACGGACCGCGCTGACCGAGACGTCGGCGTTGTAGCCGAAGGCGTACACCCACACCTTGGTCGTCTCCTTCGCAGTGACGATCCGGTCGAAGAACGCGTACCCGTTGATCAGGTACGTCCCGGGCTTGAGCGTCATGCTCCCGACCGTGGTGGCGTTCTCGGTGAAGGGCCCCCGAGGTGGGCGATCGTGACCTTGTCGGCGACCTGCGCGCTGAGACCTCCCTTGACGGCGGTCGCCGGATGTCCTTGGCGCCGATCTTGTCGGCAGCGACGGCGCCAGCGCGATTCGGGTGAAATCCAGTAGCGGAACCCGTGTCAGAAGCGCAGGGCGAGCCCGTCGTTGTCGCGACCGTCAGGGACCGTGGCGAGGTCCGCGGGCCGCTCCGCGGATGTACCTGAGGGAGGCCTCGGAGTCATCGGTTATTTGTCTCATTTGGCCGGTTCTATTTTACGGTGCATCCGCGACCGCCCGCGCGCCCGCGCCTGAGATCCGCCTCACTCAAAGGGCGTCCTGAGTTCAAGATGCACTCCGCGTTGAGATACGTAGCGTGGGGACGGTCCGCCTGGCGTGGGGAAGTCGACAGATTGTCGATGCGCCGGATGGGACTTGGGGGAGAAAACCATGTCACGTACGCGCCTCGGGCGTACGGCGACGCTGCTTGTGGCGCCGTCCGTCCTCGCACTCGCTCTGGCCGCACCGGCCACGGCGAAAGCGCCACCGACACCGTCCGGACTACCGGCCACGTTGGAAGCACCCGCGTCCTACGTCGGGCCCAACAGCTGCGCCAAGCCGCACAAGGGCACCGCGAAGCTCGGAGCCCTGCTCGTCTCGACCTGGCCGGTGACCAGCTGGTCCGCTCAGCGCGACTGCTCGACGGCGACTAGCGAGCACCACGACGGACGCGCGATCGACTGGATGACGAACGCGCGCAAGAAGAACGGCAAGAAGCGCGGCGACGACCTGAACAGGTGGCTGCTCGCGACCGACAAGCGCGGCAACGCGTTCGCCAACGCACGTCGGCTCGGCGTCATGTACATCATCTGGAACAACCGCATCTGGTCCAGCTATCGCGCGAGCAGCGGGTGGCGCGTCTACAACGGCTGCACGGCCAAGAGCCGCTCGGGCACGCAGTACGACACCACGTGCCACCGCAACCACGTCCACCTGTCGCTCTCGTGGGCCGGGGCGCGGGGCTACACCTCGTACTGGGACCGTACGGTCGCCGGAGCCAACTACGGCCCCTGCCGACCCGCCGATCTCAACTGGGCGTACCGCTACACCAAGCGCCGCGCGACGCCGTGCCCGTACTACCCGCGCGTCACCGCGCCGGCGGGGTCGTCGAGCGTGCACCGCACACTCGTCGCCTACTCCGGCCTGCGCATCACCAAGAACGTTCGGGGGCCAGCGGTACGGGCGGTCCAGCAGGCGCTCAGGATCTCGGTCACCGGTGTCTGGGATGCAAAGTCTCGCGCGACGATGCGTGCCTACAAGGGGGCGCGGCGCATGAGCAACAACGCGGTCGTCGGCACTCGTGTGTGGCGCAGCCTCCTCGCCCAGACGGCACCGAGGGCGCGCGTCAGCGCTTCTTCTTTATGACCTTGACCGTCCGCAGGGGCGAGGCCACGGGCTTCCAGCCGTGGCTGCCGCTCTTGGCGCGCACGACGATGCGATAGCGCTTCTTGCCCTTGCTGGTCATCTTGACCTTGGTCGAGACGGTGCCGTTCGCCTTGGTCCTCAGGGTGCGCACCTTGCGCCACTTGCCCTTGCGCCATTCCTGGAGCACGACCTTGGCACGCTTGGCGGGCAGTCCGAGCGAGGTGACGCGCGCGGAGAACTTCACCTTCTGGCCGACGCGCACCTTGGCCTTGGAGCGGGCGAACGAGACCTTGGCCGCGAGCCGTGCGAACTCGTTGACCGACGTCGTGATGGTCTGCGAACGTCCGTTGACCCAGACTCGCAGCGCCTTGTGGCCCTTGACCGTCGTCCGCGCGTAGCCCGGCGACCCGCTGCTCGTCAGCACCGTGACCATGCGGGCGGTCTTGCCCGTGCGCACCGAGACCGGGACCCGTACGACCGTGCCCCGGGTCGACTTGCCGTAGGACTGGCCGAGGACCCCGGTCGTGGTCGAGCCGGCCGAGACGCGCGGGGCGCCGCCCGTCAGAAGCCTTGCGCTGCGCGTGACGCCGGTGAGGTCCGGGCTGGTGAGGGCGACGGTGTGGCCGCTCGCGCGGGGGGTGACGCCGGAGGGCAGGACCCACTGCTGCTGGACGGTGCCCGAGGACCTGGTCGAGCGGACGAGGTCCTCGACGACGACGGCGTCGATCGCGCGCAGGTAGTAGACGCACCGGGCCAGCTCGAAGCCGCTCGAGGCGAGGTAGCCCGGGTCGTACACGCACGTACGGTCGACACCGCCGGCGGACGATGCTGCCTTGACGCTGCCGTACACCGCGCGGTTGGGCGTGCCCGGCGCGACGAGCGCGCTGTGGGCGTTGCGACGCATGACCGCGGCCCGCAGGCTCGACCCGTTGTAGGCGTACGGGCCCGGGTCGGCGACCCAGTCGACACCGTCGGCGTACCACGTCATCGCCGTCGTGTCGGCGTGGCGGTGCGAGGGGAGGGCGTACCGGTCAGCGGTCCGTACGGAGTAGAACGTCGAGGTCGTGTCGGTGCCTGCGACCCAGCCCGAGCGGCCGAACGCGTAGCCGCCGGCGTACCGCTTGTAGACGGCGGCCGGCTTGCGACCGGACGAGCCGGACGTACGGACCCACTCCGCCTCTGACGTGTCGGCGAAGACACCCGACGGGATGCGCTGGAGGTGGGTGTCGCCGATGGTCTCGAGATAGCGGTCCGGCCGGCTCGCGTGGGCATAGAACGAGCCGCGCGCGTTGAGCATCGACGCGATCTTGGCCGCCGACGACGTCGCTCCGTAGCGCGAGAGAACGTTGTAGGCGCGGTGCATGATCGTGCCGAGATAGAGACCGTATCCTGGCGCGCCCTCGAGATCGGACCCGTCGTCGTGGGCGAGTCGGCGTGCGACGAGGACCGTCTGGTTGCGGAGGGTCGTGCGCTGCGCCTCGGTGCCGGCCTGGCGTGCCCCCGCGAACGCGGTGAGCTTGAGGTTCATCGTCGTGTTGTTGCCCGAGGTGCCGTAGGAGAGCGCCTTCTTGAGCTCGACCCGCAGCTGGCCTGCCGCCCACGAGCGGTGGGTCGGCGACGAGGCGAGGCGGTTCATGCAGACGAACGTGCCGATGCGGAAGCCGAGGTATTGGGGGTGGTTCTGCCAGTAGGTGCGCTTCTTGACCGGGTTGTCGCGGACCCAGTCGACCATGAGGTCGACGAAGCGGCGCTGCATCGCCTGTCCCTCGGCGTCGGCGAGCGCGAGGCCGGTCTTGAGCAGCGGCAGCGCCCAGTGGAGCGAGTGGATGTAGCGGTCGCCTGCGGTGTCGAGGCCGGACTGCGGCTTCCAGGACGGGTTGGCGGCCAGCGCCATGGTGCCGTACTGGCCCATGTCGACCGTGCCGTTCATGATCGCCCGTGCGCGGCCGACGTCCGCGCGGGTCAGCGACCCGAGGGTGTGCATGTTCTCGCAGATCGCGTCGTACCCCGCCGCGGCGGACGCGGGTGCCGGGGCGACGGCCGTCTGCACGGCGACGATGCCGGAGAGGCTGAGTGCGGCGGCGACGGCAGCCCCGACGCCGCGGCGGAGCGCCGGCACACGACGGGTTCGGAGGAGACGTCTGGGGGAAGGCATAGGCCACCTATGCTCGCATGTGCCCAGGTCAGGGCGAAACCCTCAGCGTCAGGTCCCGCCCCCCATCAGACCGTAGAGGTCGCCGACCGGGCCGAGATGGCGCAGCTTCTCCGGGTTGAGCACATTGTGCAGCCGTGCGATCTGGCCGTCGACGACGTCGATGGTCATGAGGGAGAGCAGTGCGCCGTCGGCAGCACGCGCCCGCAGGGCCGGCTCGCCGTTCGCGACGACCTGGTCGATCAGCACGCCGAATCGTGCGCCCTGGCGCACCAGACCGGCGAGGAACCGCGCGACCTGGACCGTGCCCACCATCGGCCGCTGGATCGCCGGAGCGCGTCCGCCGCCGTCGCCGACGAACATCACGTCCTCGGCGAGCAGTCGCTCCAGGCCGGCGACGTCACCCCTGGAGACGGCCGCGACGAACTGGGCCGCCAGACGGTCGCGTTGCTCCGGCGACGCGTCGAACCGCGGTCGGCCGTCGTCGATCCGCTTCCTTGCCCGGGCGAGGATCTGCCGGCAATTCGCCTCCGACTTATCGACCACCACCGCGATGTCGGCGTAATCGTAGGCGAGGGCCTCGCGCAGGACGAAGACCGCACGCTCCACCGGCGTCAAGGACTCGAGCAGCATGAGGAACGCGGTGGAGACGGTCGCGTCGAGCTCGACCTGATGCGCGGGATCGGCGTCGGAGGAGGCGACGAGCGGCTCGGGCAGCCACGGACCGACGTACTGCTCGCGTCGGACGCGGGCAGAGCGCAGCGTGTCGATCGCGAGCCGCGTGGTGACCGTGGTCGCGTAGGCCTCGGGGTTGTCGACCGACAGCCCCTCGGGGCCGGCGCGGTGCATCCGAAGGAACGCCTCCTGCACGACATCCTCGGCCTCGGCCACGCTGCCGAGCATCCGGTAGGCGATCGAGAACATGAGGGGGCGGAGATCGTCGTGCACGTCCGCCAGACTCGCCACGGCCCGATCCAACCAGATGAAGAGGGTCAGGCGGGACTGTCACACGGACGGCGGCTGTCTCGTCGGACGGGGTGACGAGAGGAGAAGGACATGCGTGTCTTCATCGCAGGAGCCAGCGGAGCGCTCGGCAATCGGCTGATCCCGCTGCTGGTGCAGGACGGCCACGAGGTGACCGGAACGACCAGGAATCAGGAGGGCCTCGCGAGGGTCCAGGAGGTCGGTGCCGTCGGTGCCGTCATGGACCCGCTCGATGCCGACAGCGTGCGGTCCGCCGTGGTCGGCGCCCGTCCCGACGTCGTGGTGCACGAGCTCACCGCGCTCGGGGCCATGAGCGGCAACCCGAAGCACTTCGACCGGGACTTCGCCGTCACCAACCGGCTGCGGACGGAGGCGACCGATCACCTCCTGGCGGCGGCTCAGCAGTGCGGTGCCCGGCGGTTCGTCGCCCAGAGCTACACAGGCTGGCCGAATGAGCGTCGCGGGTCGTGGGTCAAGTCAGAGGAGGATCCGCTCGCCGCCGACCCGGGCAAGGAGGCGCGCGAGTCGTTGGCGGCGATCCGTCACCTCGAGCACGCCGTGACCACGACGCCGGGCATCGACGGTCTCGTCCTGCGGTACGGCAACTTCTACGGACCCGGCAACGCCCTCTCGCGCGGCGGCATGATGGCCGAGATGATTCGGCGCGGGCGGATGCCGGTCGTCGGTGGTGGTGCCGGGGTGTGGTCGTTCCTTCACATCGACGATGCGGCATCGGCGACGGCGGCGGCAGTCGACGGGGGTGCGCCTGGTGTCTACAACGTCGTCGACGACGATCCCGCGCCGATCGCGCAGTGGCTGCCGTACCTGGCCGAGCAGCTCGGCGGGCGCAAGCCGATGCGGCTCCCCGCATGGCTGGGACGTCCACTGATCGGCGAGCTCGGCATCGCGATGATGACCACGATCCGCGGGTCGTCGAACGCGAAGGCCGAGCGCGAGCTGGGCTGGAAGCCCCGGTACGCGAGCTGGCGGGAAGGTTTCCGTACCGGGCTCGGGTGAGTCGGGGGCGTGTCGCGTCGGTCGGGACCCCGTACATTGCCCGCATGGACCCCCGTGACGACGACCTCACGTCGCTCGCGAACTCGCTCGCGGAGCTCGTCGGTGCCCCGATCACCATCGAGGATCCCGACTCGAGCGTGCTCGCGTACTCGCAGAGCGCCGACGCCGAGCGCTCGCAGGCGGTCGACGATGCGCGGATCACGACGATCCTCGGTCGGCAGGTCCCGCCGCACTACCGCGCCCTGCTCGACGACGCGGGCGTGTTCACGGAGATCGCGCGCAGCCGGGAGGTCGTGACGGTCGACCTCTCGGGATCGGGGATGACGCGGCGCGCGATCGTGGCGGTACGGGACGACTCCGGCACGCTGCTGGGGTCGGTGTGGGCCGCTGTGCCCGACGGCATCACGTCGGAGCAGCGGCAGGCGATGCTCGACCTCGCCCCTGTCGTGGCCGGCCGTCTCGTCCGGCTGCGCGAGCGGGCCGACTCGACGCGCCAACGGACCGTCGAGGTCGTCGAGACGCTGCTGAGCGGGGGCGACGACGCCGTCCGTGCGGCCCAGACGCAGGGCTTGCGTACGCCGTGCACGGTCCTTGTCCTCGCTGCGGACCGCGCGCGCCTGGCCGTGCCCGCCGCCCGTGCCAGCGCCTTCGTGCTGCACCTCGCGGCGGTGGCGCCCAGCGCAGCCGCCGCGCAGGTCGACGACGTCGTGTACGCCGTCGTCGCGGGGCCGGAGGCGACTGCGGCCCGGGTCGCGCGTGACTTCCTCGCCCGGTCGCGCGGTCCGCTCGTCGCCGGGGTCGGCCGCACCGTCGACTCCGCGGCGGCGATCGACCTCTCGGCGCGCGACGCCGACGCGGTGGTCCGGGTGCTGCGCCGGCGAGGCCGTTCGGGCGTGGTGGAGACCGTACGGGGTGCGCTCGCCGACGTGGTCGCGCTGCGCAGCGCGGATGCGTGGGCGGGGTACGAGGAGTTCAGCCCGCTGACCGCGCTGGTGCGGTTCGACGACGAGCACCACGCCGAGCTGCTGTCGACGGCGCGGGCCTACCTGGCGCACGGCGGCGACGTCGCTGCCGCAGCCGCCTCGCTGCACGTCCACCCCAACACGTTGCGCAACCGGCTGCGACGTGCCTCGCAGGCCGTCGGCGTCGACCTCGACGACCCCGACACGCGCCTGCTGCTCGCGCTGCACCTCAAGGTCACGGACGTCGCGGACGCCGACTGACCGCACCCGCTGTGCGATCGCACAGCGGGCCGCCCGAGATCGTGGCCGAACCCACAGTCCGCGCCGCCGCCCCACGTCCGAGCATGTTCGCCATGAGCACGAATGCCGGCGCGCTCCGCGCCTCGAAGAGCCCTGAGCACGTCGTCGTCGCGGGTGCCGGGATGGTCGGACTCGCGACGGCCTGGTTCCTGCAGGAGCGCGGGGTCCGCGTGACGATCGTCGATCGTACGGGCGTCGCGGCCGGGGCGTCGTGGGGCAATGCCGGATGGATCTCCCCCGCGCTCACTCTGCCGCTGCCCGAGCCCGCCGTGCTGTCGTACGGGGTCCGGGCGATGCTCAGCCCGTCGTCGCCGGTGTACGTGCCGCTGAGCACCGACCGGCGGATGCTGCAGTTCCTCGTCGGCTTCGCCCGGCACTGCACCCCGGCCCGATGGCGCTCGGCGATGGCGGTCTTCGCCGAGCTGAACCGCGACGCGCTCGGGGCGTACGACGTCCTCAGCGAGGGTGGCACAGCCGGCCACGAGGTCCGCGAGCCGATCCGCGACGCCGACCCGTTCCTCGCGGGCTTCGCCTCGGTCGACGACCGCAAGACCTTGGTCGACGAGCTCACGCACGTCGTGGCCTCGGGCGGCTCGGTCGACTACGAGCTCCTCAGCGGCGAGGAGATCCGGTCCTTGGAGCCGACTCTCGGCAACGGGGTCCAGGCCGGCGTACGGATGCTGGGCCAGCGTTTCGTCAACCCGCCGGCGTACGTGGCGTCGCTCGCGGACTCGGTGGTGCAGCGCGGGGCCGACCTGGTCGCGGGCTTCGACGTCGCCGACGTGGTCGACCTCGGGACGCAGGGCGTCGACGTCGTGGCGAGGACCGGGGAGAGGGTGCGTGCGGACGCGGTCGTCCTGGCCACCGGGACCTGGCTCGGCGACCTCGCCCGCGCGTACGGCGTCAAGCGCGTCGTGCAGGCGGGCCGTGGCTACAGCTTCACCGTGGTCCCTGACGAGATGCCCAAGAACCCGATTTACTTCCCGGTCCAGCGCGTGGCCTGCACGCCGCTCGGCGATCGGCTGCGCGTCGCCGGGATGATGGAGTTCCGCCGCCCGGACGCGCCTCTCGACCCGCGCCGGATCAACGCGATCGTCGAGGCTGCCCGGCCGATGTTCACCGGGGTCGACTGGACCGCACGTCGCGAGGAGTGGGTCGGCTCCCGCCCCTGCACCGCCGACGGGCTGCCGCTCGTCGGGGCCACGCGGTCACCGCGGGTGCACGTCGCGGGCGGGCACGGAATGTGGGGCATCGCCCTCGGGCCGCTGACCGGCCGGATGGTCGCCGACGGCCTCACCGGCCACACCGTTCCGTCGTACGCACGCCGTCTCGACCCGCTGCGCTGACGGCCGGCATCCTCCCCGTACCGACGAGTGGCGGCGGGCTAGCATCGCGACCATGCTGATCGCCGAAGACCTCGTCCTGCTGGTCACCGACGACGAGACCGGCAAGAAGGCGTCGACCGGTACGGGGCTGGACGCCGCGCTCGGTGGCGCGATCCTCATGGAGCTCGCGCTGCGGGGACGCGTCGAGGTCGAGGGCGAGGGGCGCAAGGCGAAGGTCGTCGTCCGTGACGGCGGGCCGACCGGTGAGCCGCTCCTCGATGACGCGGTCGCGCGGCTGTCTTCGGGCGAGCCGCTCGCCCCCAGAAGTGCGGTGGCACTGCTGGGCAAGAAGGCCCAGGAACGCCTTCACGACAGCCTGGTCGGGCGTGGCATCCTCCGTCGCGAGGAGGGGCGGGTCCTCGGGATCTTCCCGGTGACGCGGTGGCCGGCGGCGGACTCGGCTCATGAGTCCGCGCTGCGTACGCAGCTGCACGACGTGCTCGTCGTCGGAGTCGACCCGACTCCCGAGGTCGCCGCGACGATCTCGCTCCTCCACGCCGCGGACCTTCTCGGCACCGTCGTCGACAGGGCGGATCGCAAGGTCGCCAAGCAGCGCGCGAAGGAGATCGAGTCGGTCGCCTGGGCCAGCGCCGGCGTGCGCCAGGTCGTGGAGGCGGCCAACGCCGCCGTGCTCGTGGCCGTCATGGCGGCGACGACCGCGACGGCAGCGAGCTCGGGCAGCGGTTGAGGCACGTCAGGACCCGCCGTTGACAATTCGGTCGATTCGCCGTGAGGGCTCCGGCGTCTGATCCGAGTCGGTATGCTCGGCGCGGAGCATCTGGTCGTGGTCACCGTCGACCGCGTACGCGCCCTCGCTCGGGCGTGGTCGGCTGAACGGAGGATTCGACCCATGGCGTTTCTGCTGCGCATCGAACTTCCCGACGTTCCGGGGTCGCTCGGCGCTGTCGCGACGGCCCTCGGTGAAGCCGGCGCGGACATCCACGCGATCGAGATCGTCGAGCACCGCAATGACGGCAAGGCCGTCGACGATGTGCTGCTCGAGCTCCCCGTGACGACCATGCCGGACCAGCTCATCACCGCCTGCCACCGGCTCGACAGCGTCCGGGTGCAGTGGATCTCGCGCTACAACGCGGGTGCCAACCTCTCGATGGACCTCGAGGCCGTCGAGGCGTTCACCGCCGAGCCCGCACGCGCCGTGGAGAGCCTCGTCGATCGCATCCCGGAGACGTTCCGGGCCGACTGGGCGATGCTCGTCGCGCGCGGCGGCAGTGGCAACGGCCTGCTCCACGCCACGTCGACGGCGCCCGAGACCGTGCCCGAGGTCGACAAGTGGTTCGCGCTCGACCACGCGCAGCGCCTCAGCCCGGTCGCCGAGTGGGGCTCGATGGTGCTCGCCGGCGCACCTGTGCCCAAGCGCGACGCGGTGGTCGTCTTCGGGCGGCACGGCGGACCGCCCGTGCTCGATTCCGAGCTCGCCCGTCTGGGCCACATCGTCGCGCTGGCGGCGTCGGTCGGCACCACCACCTGACCTCGTACGCACCAGAGCCCGGTGTCCGGCCCCCGGATGCGGGGCCGGACACCGGGCCCGGGTGCCGTCCTACGCCTTGTCGGTGACCGGCACGTGGCCGGAGTGGTTGCGGCCCAGTGCGGCCACCTCCGCCTCCATCGCGGAAACCGTCTTCTTGACCATCCGCCTGGCGATCGGCTCGGCGAGGGCGGACGACACGAGCGGCTTGGTGAGGTTGGCGACGACGACGCCGCGCGGGACGTACACGCGACGCTTCTTCTTGGCGATGCCGTGGCAGATCGCGGTGACGCAGTCCTCGAGCGTCGTCGTGCCGTTGGCGGGCCACGGCAGCTTGCTGCGGATCGCCTTGAAGCTCGGCAGATCGGCCTCGGCACCCCGCACGATGTCGGTGTCGATCCACGACGGGTGACAGACCCCGACCTTCACGCCCTGGACCCACATCTCCTGTCGCGTCGCGAGCGCGAGCGCCTCGACCCCGGCCTTGCTGGCGTTGTACGGGGCGAGGCCGGCGAGCGGGGTGAACGCGGCGAGCGACGAGACGACGAGGAGGTAGCCCTTGGTCTCGATGACGTGCGGGATCGTCGCGCGAAGTGTGCGGAAGACCCCGTTGAGGTTCACGTCGACAACCCGCTCGAATGCCTCGGGGTCGATCTGGCGGACCGTGCCGTACGAGGCGATGCCGGCGTTGGCGAGGACGTCGTCGATACGGCCGAAGTGAGTGGCGGCGGCGTTGACGGCGGTCGTGACGGCATTGGTGTCGCGGACGTCAGCCTCCCACCAGGCCGCCGCGTCGCCGAGCTCGGCGGCGAGCGACTTGAGCTCGTCGGGCTCGAGCCCGATCAGCGCGACACGGCCCCCGCGACGGACGTACTCGCGGGCGACACCTGCGCCGATGCCGCGCGCGGCACCGGTGACGACAGCAACCCTGCCGGTGAACGTGGAGGTCATGGGAGCAAGATACCGACGGTATCCGAGATGCGCCACCCTCGATGTCGCATCCTGGATGCACCGAACGGCCGGGTCCCGTGCGTACGGATCCCGGCCGGTCGACGTGAGCTACTCGCTACAGCGCCTTGAGGATGTCCTCGACCCGCTCCTTGGCGTCACCGAAGAGCATCTGGGTGTTCTCCCGGAAGAACAGCGGGTTCTGGACCCCGGCGTAGCCGGCGGCCATCGACCGCTTGAACACGATGACGTTCTCGGCCTCCCAGACGCGTAGCACCGGCATGCCGGCGAGCGGGCTGGTCGGATCCTCCGCCGCGGCCGGGTTGACGGTGTCGTTGGCGCCGATGACCAGGACGACCGACGTGTGGGCGAGGTCGTCGTTGATCTCGTCCATCTCCAGCACGATGTCGTACGGGACCTTGGCCTCGGCCAGGAGCACGTTCATGTGCCCGGGCAGACGGCCCGCGACGGGGTGGACGCCGAAGCGGACCTCGATGCCACGGTCGCGCAGCTTGCGGACGAGGTCGGCCACCGGGTACTGGGCTTGCGCGACGGCCATACCGTACCCGGGCGTGATGACGACCGACCGTGCGTTGGTCAGCAGATCGGCGGCGTCGGCGGCGTTGGTCTCGCGGTGCTCGCCGTAGTCGGTCGCATCGTTCGTGGAGGCCTCGATGCCGAAGCCGCCTGCGATGACGGAGAGGAACGAGCGGTTCATCGCCTGGCACATGATGTACGAGAGGTAGGCACCGGAGGAGCCGACGAGCGCTCCGGTGACGATCAGCAGGTCGTTGCTGAGCAGGAAGCCCGACGCGGCAGCAGCCCAGCCGGAGTAGCTGTTGAGCATCGACACGACCACGGGCATGTCGCCACCGCCGATCGAGGCGACCAGGTGCCAGCCGAGCGCGAGCGCCACGATCGTGACGAGGATCAAGAGGACGAGGTGCGGTGAGGCGACGAACCAGGCCGTCAGGATCACGAACAGCACCAGCGCGCCGATATTGATCGCGTTCTTGCCCGGCAGCATCAGCGGGGCCGAGCGCATCCTGGCCGACAGCTTGAGGTTGGCGACGATCGAGCCCGTGAACGTCACGGCGCCGATGAAGATGCCGATGAAGATCTCGGCGTGATGGATGTCGGCCAGCGAGCCGGATAGGTGGTTGGGGGCGAGGTAGCCGTTCCAGCCGACCAGCACCGCGGCCAGGCCCACGAAGGAGTGCAGCAGGGCGATCAGCTCGGGCATCTGGGTCATGGCGACAATGCGCGCGCACCACAGGCCGATGGCGGCACCGATGACGACGGCGACCAGCAGCAGCGCGATCGCGAGACCGTCGGCGACGTCAGCGACCAGCACGAACGTCGCGAGCAGCGCGATCGCCATGCCGGTGATGCCGTACCAGACGCCGTTGCGCGAGGTCTCGTGCTTGGACAGGCCGGCGAGGGACAGGATGAACAGCAGCGACGCGACGATGTACGCCGCGGTGGCAGCACTCTGTGCAGTCATGGCGGCGTCAGTCCTTCGAGAACATGCTGAGCATGCGACGGGTCACGGCGAAGCCGCCGAAGACGTTGATGGAGGCCAGCAGGATCGCGACGAACGACAGCACGCGGATCAGCCCGGCGTTGTCGGTCCCGTCGCTGACCGAGATCTGCAGCATCGCGCCGACCACGATGATGCCGCTGATCGCGTTGGTCACGGACATCAGCGGGGTGTGCAGCGCGTGGTGCACCTTGCCGATGACGTAGTAGCCGATGACGACCGCGAGCGTGAGCACGGTGAAGTGCTCGGGGAGCGGCGCCGGCGCGAAGGCGTTCACCAGGAACAGTGCCAGGATGCCGGTGCCGATCAGCCCCCACTTCACGGCGGGGTTCGGTGGTCGCTTCTCCGTAGGTGCGGCAGGCGTGGCCGACGGGGCTGCCGCTACGGGTGTCGCCGAGACGGCGACCGGCGGTGGCGGCCAGGTCTTCTTGCCGTCGCGGACGACCGTGACGTTGCGCTGGACGACGTCCTCGAAGTCGAGGACGAGCTGTCCGTCCTTGCCTGGCGTGAGCAGCTTGAGCAGGTTGACCAGGTTCGTGCCGTACAGCTGCGACGCCTGGGTGGGAAGGCGGCCGGCAAGGTCGGTGTAGCCGAGGATCGTCACGCCGTTGTCGGTCACGACCTTCTGGCCCGCGACCGACCCTGCGACGTTGCCGCCCTGGGCAGCGGCCATGTCGACGATGACGCTGCCGGGCTTCATGCTCGCCACGTCGTCCTCGGTGATCAGGCGCGGGGCGGACCGCCCCGGGATCAGCGCCGTCGTGATGACGATGTCGACGTCGGCGGCCTGCTCGGAGTAGATCTCCGCGGCGCGCCGGTCGTACGCCTCGCTGGTGGCCTTGGCATAGCCGTCGGTCGAGACCTCCTGCTCCGCGTCGACCTCGAGGTATTCGCCGCCGATCGACCTGACCTGGTCGGCGACCTCGGGGCGCGGATCGGTGGCCCGGACGATCGCGCCGAGGCTGCTCGCGGCGCCGATCGCCGCCAGCCCGGCGACCCCGGCGCCCGCGACGAGCACCTTGGCCGGAGGCACCTTGCCCGCAGCGGTGACCTGTCCTGTGAAGAACCGGCCGAACTCGTGCGCCGCCTCGACCACGGCGCGGTAGCCCGCGATGTTGGCCATCGATGACAGGACGTCCATCGACTGCGCACGGGAGATGCGCGGCACCGCATCCATCGCGAGCACCGTGAGGCTGCGCTGGGTCAGCTCTTCGACGAGCGTCTCGTTCAGCGCCGGCGAGATCAGGCTGATGAGCGTGGCGTCGTCGGAGAGGAGGCCGATCTCGTCCGACGACGGCGCGTTGATCTTGAGTACGAGGTTGGCCTCCCAGGCCTCGTCGCGCGGCACGATCGAGGCACCGGCCTTGCCGTACGCCTCGTCGGAAAAGCTGGACGCTATGCCTGCACCGGACTCGACCACGACGTCGTACCCCAGCTTGATCAGCTGGATGACGGTCGCCGGGGTGCCGGCGACGCGTGTCTCACCCGGCGAGGTCTCCTTGACCACGCCGATCTTCATTCGGCAGACGTTAGCCTCAGGGACTGTCGGCCGACCAGTGGGTGAGATTTGAGTCTCACATGGTGGAGCGTGTCGACCGTGACGAGGTATGTGACCTGCGCAGACGCCGCACCGGTTCACTTTGCGTGGGGGCCAACGCAGCGTCCGTTCCCCACCTGAATGCTTCGGTGGGGCCAGGGATCTTCGTGGGGGCCAACGCAGAATGCCATCGCGGAAGTGAGGGGGCGGGGCGTTCACCCGAAGAGGCGGCGCGACTGCGTCAGCTGGGCGAGCACTCGTGCGGCGACCCCCCGGTCGAGCGTGTAGACGTCGCCCCAGATCAGGCGCGACATGCCGTACCGCTGTCCGCACATCCGCTCTTCGCGGCGCTTCTCGGAGACGACGACCTCGGACGCGTCGTCTCCTTCCTTGTACGGCCGGTAGTACTTGCGGAGGCCGTCGAACTCGCCGAGGTGGCGCCACTCGGGCCACGCATAGTCCGACCGGCCGAGGAAGTTGCCGTTCTCGTCGTACACGTCGTACTGCAGCACGGGCTTCGGCAGGTCGAACACGTGGAACATCCACCGACCGAGCGACTCGCCGGCCGACTCTGCCTTGCCGTCGGCGAACGCGAGCGCGGCCGACGCGCGGGGGCTCCCCTGCCAGCCGCGGTGACGTTCTTCGGCACGCTCGAGCTGATCGCGATCGACGAGGCCGTGGTGCAGGGCGGCGTCCATTGCCACGACGCCGCTACGGACCTGCGCGAGCGAGGCCGACTCCCACAGCGCGCGCGGGAGAGTGGTGACCTGACGCCCGTCGACCTCGTCGATCTCGCTGTCGGTCAAGGACCCCGCGTGGAATCGGACACCGGCGACCGTACGTCCGTTGCGCTGGTCGAGCCGCGTCACGTGCACGAGCGACAGGTCGACGGCGACCAGCGGCATGCGTCGTACGGCGAGCGCCGAGTGGTGGCTCAGCACGGCACCGGGACCGAGCTTGTCCGCGACCGCCTGGCAGCGGACCGCGTACTGCTCCGTCGCGTGAAGCTCGCCGTACGTCGCGGGCAGCGCCCAGGCGCCGTACCGGACCTTCGCGATCGCCCTGCGCCCGCGTGCCGACGCGAGCGCGCCCGGGCCGTACCCGTTGTCACGCGCGTCAGCGGTCGTGAAGTAGCCGCCGCGGCGTCCGGCGATGGCCGCGATCACCGGATCGTGCTCGATCTCCATCGCGCCAGGGTGGCGGGGACGGCGCCCGGCCCGCATCCGCATCGCGCTCTGCCTGTGGACAACGCGCCCATTCCCCCATGGCCCCACCGCAGAATGCGCGCCCCACCGGAACATTCAGGTGGGCCACACACTTTCCGTTGGCCCCAACGGAAAATGCGAGCGGCGGAGGCGTCAGACGACGCCGTACAGGCGGTCGCCGGCGTCACCGAGGCCCGGCACGATGTAGCCGAGCTCGTTGAGGCGCTCGTCGACCGCTGCGACCACCAGCGAGACCGGCACCTCGATGTCGGCGAGGTCGGCCTCGATGCGCGCGATGCCCTCGGGGGCCGCGAGGAGGCAGACCGCCGTGATGGCCGAGCAGCCACGCCGTACGAGGAACTTGATCGCCGCCGCCAGCGTCCCGCCGGTCGCCAGCATCGGGTCGAGCACGTACGCCTGACGGCCGGTCAGATCGTCCGGGAGGCGCTCGGCGTACGTCGCGGGCTCGAGCGTCTCCTCGTTGCGGATCATGCCGAGGAAGCCGACCTCCGCTGTCGGCAGGAGGTGCTGCATGCCCTCGAGCATGCCGAGGCCGGCCCGCAGGATCGGGACGATTAGCGGCTTCGGCGGCGCGAGCCGCACGCCCTTGGCCGGCGCGACCGGGGTCTGGACCGTGACGTCCTCAACGCGCACGTCGCGCGTCGCCTCGTACGTCAGCAGCGTCACGAGCTCGTCGGTGAGCCGCCGAAAGGTCGGGGAGTCGGTCTCGGCGTCCCGCAGGGTCGTGAGCTTGTGCGCGACCAGCGGGTGGTCGACGACGTGGATGTCCATGACCGAAACCCTACCGACCGTCGAACTGCCGGTGACTCCCCAACACCGGAGCAGGTTCCTCTGCCATCCTCGGGAGTACGTGTCTGTGCAGGTCGTCGGAGGTGAGGTCGTGGCGGAGGACCAGGTGGACGTCGCGGTGGTCGCCTATCGCGAGGAGGGCGTGTGGCAGGCGACGCGGCTGACCGCCGAGGCGTCGGAGGAGGTCGACGACCTCGTACGCGCGCTGCGGCCGTTCCCGTCGGAGTGCGGGGTGATCGGCATGGTCGCCGTCGACGAGGACTTCTTCGTGCTCGCGCGGGTGACCGGCCCGCGCACCCAGCTCATGCTGTCCGACGTCACGGCCGTCGACGAGTGGCCGCTGGCCAGCTCCGTCGCCGATGCCCTCGACCTGCCCGACCCGGACGACGACGACGAGCCGCAGCCGGCCGGCGACATGGAGATCCTGAGCGACCTGGGGGTCACGGCGATCGACCTCGCGGTCATGCTCGACGACCCTGACGCCTACCCCGACGAGGTGCTGGGCGACATCGCCGAGCGGCTGGGGTTCGGCGACGTCTACGAAGCGCTCGTCGACTGACGTGCAGTCCCCGCTCGCGTACGACGATGCGCTCATGGAGCGCGCCCTCGCGCTCGCCTCCCGGGCGACGCAGACCGGCGACGTCCCCATCGGCGCGCTCGTCGTCGACGCCGAGGGCGCCGTCCTCGGCGAGGGCTGGAACGCCCGCGAGCGCGACGGCGACCCCACCGCCCACGCGGAGGTCGTCGCGCTGCGCGCTGCGGCAGCCACGCGCGGGGAGTGGCGGCTCGACGGCTGCACCCTCGTGGTGACGCTGGAGCCGTGCACGATGTGCGCCGGCGCGCTCGTCCTCGCGCGGGTCTCGCGTCTCGTCTTCGGGGCGTACGACGAGAAGGCGGGGGCGGTCGGGTCGCTCTGGGACGTCGTACGGGACCGGCGGCTGAATCACCGCCCGGAGGTGCGCGGAGGGGTGCGTGCCGAGGAGGCGTCGGCCCAGCTGCTGGCGTTCTTCGCTGAGCACCGCTGAAGCGCGGACCCTCTTGGGAGGGCGCCGAGCAGGTCCGGTAATCTCTTCTGCGGTGGCGTGTCCGAGCGGCCGAAGGTGCAACACTCGAAATGTTGTGTAGGGAAACCTACCGTGGGTTCAAATCCCACCGCCACCGCCGTACGAGCCCCGCCCGGGAAGCCGGGCGGGGTTCGCTGCTTCCTCGGCCCTTCAGCCCAGTGCGGCGACGAGCTCCGGCGTGACGGCGCCGGCGTCGTCCACGACCGCCGCGGCGAGCGCGAGTGCGTCGGTCTCCGGCGGGTACGCGCGGTTCGGCACGGCCACGACCGCCATCCCTGCGGCGTACGCGGAGCGCAGCCCGCTGGAGGAGTCCTCGACGGCGACGCACGCGGCGGGCGCGACGCCCAGCCGCCGCGCGGCCTCGAGATAGACGTCCGGTGCCGGCTTGCCGCGCGGCACCTCCTCGCTGGAGACCACGGCGTCGAAGCGCGTCGCGATCTCGGCGAGCTCTAGCACAATCACGATCAGCTCGCGGTTGGCGGACGAGGCGACCGCGAGCCGGTACGAGGCGGCGAGCGCTGTCACCGCGTCGACGGCGCCCGGCAGGAGCGGCAGCGCGTCGCGATAGCCGGCGGCCATCACGTCGACGACGGCTCGGCCGATCGTGTCCGGCGGGTCGGGAACGCCGAGCTCCTCGTGGAGGTAGCGCTCCCACTCCGGCGCGCTCATGCCTTGCATCGCGCGGGTGGCGTGGTCCGGGAACGGCCGTCCCGCGGCGGCGACCACGTCGCGACGCGCGGCGTCCCAGCGCTCCTCGGAGTCGACGAGCACTCCGTCCATGTCGAACACGACGGCCTCGATCATGCTCCGGAGACTACGGGCGTACAGGCTGGTGAGCCCGTGTCACCCCTCCGCGCGACCCTCGCGCCAGTAGCCCATGAACGCCACCGAGCGACGGTCCACGCCGCGCTCGGACACGAGGAAGCGCCTCAGCGTCTTGATGACCGACGCCTCGCCCGCGAGCCAGGCGTAGAGGTCTCCGGTCGGCGGGAGCGGCACGCCCGCGTCGTCGAGCGGGACCTCCCACAGCAAGCCCTCGTCGATGTCGACGTCCTCGAGGGCCGTGGCGCCGTCCGCGGTTCGTGCGCCGCCGAGGAGCTGGTCGGCGACCGTACGGACGGCGGGGACGAGGCTCTCGCCGTGTGGTGCGCCCTCGCGGGCGATCCACGTCAGCGACATTCCTGCGGGCCGTGAGAGGTCGGTGAAGTCCTCTGCGTGCGGCACCTCGACGAGGACATGACCGACCGTGGTCTCGGGGAGGTCCTCCAGGATGCGGCCGATCGCGGGGAGCGCGGTCTCGTCGCCGACGAGAAGCAGAGGTCGGCTGCTGCCGGGCACGGCGAACTCGATCGCGCCGTGGGGACCCGGGTGGAGCGCGTTGGGGCCCATGAGCACAGCGGGAGTGCCAGGTCGGCAGGTCGCGGCGAAGCGCCCTGCTGGGCCGGTGGTGCCGTGAAGCACGACGTCGACGTCGACCTCGCGCTGCGCCGGGCGGACATAGCGGATCGTGTACGTGCGCAGCGGGTTGCGGTGCTCGTCAGGCAGGCGGCGCCAGATGTCATACCAGTCCGAGCCGTACGGCACGTAGGCGTAGCCGCCGGTCTCGTCAGGGAGCATGAGCTTGATGCGCTGATCGAACCCGTTGTCGGCCATCTGGTCGAGGTCGTCGCCGCGGAAGGTGACGCGGACGAACGAGCGCGAGAGCGTGACCGTGCGCGCGACCTCGACGTCGAAGAACCGCCATGCAGCAACGGCGGTCTCGGTGGTGGTGGTCAAGGAGCCTCCTCGGCAACAGGTCCAGAGGTAAGGCTAACCAAAGAAATGCTCCCGGTCCAGGCTCGACGAGCGGACCTCCCGATCTGCCACTAGCGTTCGGGCACGGAACCTGCGACGAAGGAGCCACCCAATGCCGACTCCACGCCTGCTCATCACCGTCCCCGCCCTCGCGATCGTCCTGAGCGCGGGCCTCCTCGCCTCAGCCGGCGGTCCCGCCGCCGGTGACGAAGCAACCACCTCGAGTGAGACGGCGGCCGTGACCTCCGTCCAGCGCGCGGTGGCCCAACGGCTGACCGCCGTTCTCACCCCTCAGGGCGAGAAGCCCGCCGACGGCGTGCCCGTCGGCCTCGACGTGGGGATCATCGGAGTCCTCGGGAGCGCCGCCGACGGCTACGACGTCGTCGTCACCCGCGAGACCGACCCGGCGGCGCTGGTCGCGCGGCTCACGGCCGGTCTTCCCGCAGGGGCTCGCAACAGCCTCAGGATCACCACCTCCGAGCGGAGCGCGGACGAGCTGCGGACCGCCTGGCGCCAGGTCAGCGCGCAGGCGTGGGCAGGCGACGCGTCCCAGCGCAGCAGCTACAGCATGGATCTCGACCCCGAGCTCGGTGCCGTGGTCGTCGATGTGGAGGGTACGGCCCCCGCAGCGGGACGTCTCGACGTCCAGCGCGCTCCGGTCGAAGGGGTGGAGCCGGGCGCGGTCGTCGTCCGCTACACGGGGGAGAGCGCGCTGGCGTCGCGTACGGCCGACACGTCACCGCACTGGGGTGGCGCGAAGATCACGGCCGGGAGCACCAGCTGCACGTCCGGCTTCACGGTCAAGAGCAAGACCTCGAGCACGCGCTACTCGGTGACCGCCGGGCACTGCGGCCCGAACGGCACCTCGTGGTACTCGGGGGCGTACTACTTCGGGCAGACCGCCGGGCGCTCCGGCTACCCCAACTACGACCAGGCCCGACTGGCCGGGTCCTCCTACACCAACTCGATCTACACCGACGGCCTGGACAACTTCAACGTCCGTACGGTCACCGGTGCGAACGACGGTGACGTCGGCGACTCGGTGTGCGTCTCCGGCGTGGTGACGAAGTCGGTCTGCGGGATCGAGATCAAGAGCCTCTCCGCGACGTACTGCGACGATCCGGACGTGTCGTCGACCTGCACCACGTACCTCATGCGGGGGCGGCGCGACGACGACCGGGTGATCGTCCGCAAGGGCGACAGCGGCGGCCCTGTCTACCAGCGCAACACCTCGCTCGCGCGGGCCTCGATCCGGGGCATGGTCATCGCGTACGACATGAGCGGCGTGCGGTTGTACGCCGAGCGCTACGCCTCGATCTCCAACCACCTAGGTGTCGTGGCGATCACGAGCTGAGCCCGCTCCGTGTCCTGGCGGCCACCTCGGCCGTCAGGACACGGACGTGCGTCAGGACACCGGCTCGGTCAGGTCCGGGACGCAAATCGTCACGCGGTTCTTGGCCTTGATCGACTCGATCTGCTTCTTCTTCATGCCGGCGAACTTCTTGCCGATGAGGACCTCGACGCTCGCGTCGTCGCCGGGTGCGCCCTTCGTGTACTGAACCTTGCCCTTGAACTGCGCGCCAACCAGGCGGGCGTCGACGCGGTTGGGCTCGCGGGCCACCACACGGACGTTGGCGATGCGGGCGTCTTCCGGCGCGTTGCTGATCGTTCCCGGGAGGAAGCCTGCGGTCTGCAGGTTGATCATCGTGCGGTTGGCCATGCCGGAGCGGCCGCCGGCGTTGAGGACGTTGACCCGCACCTGGTTGGTGGAGAGCTGCTCGCCGGGCTCGAGCGTGCGGTTGCGGCAGGTGTTGGCCGCGACCTCGGGCAGGCTCGGTGGCTTGGCGAACAGCAGGCGGACACCCATGTAGGTGCCGCCGACGAGGACGGCGGTGAGCACCGACATCGTCAGGAACGTGCGCAACCCCCGGCTCATGGTCACCTGTCCATCGTGTAGATGCGAGCGTGCATCACCTGGCGCTGCTGGAGGGCTGCACGCAGTGCGCGGTGCAGACCGTCCTCGAGGTAGAGCCCGCCCTGCCAACCGACGACGTGCGGAAACAGGTCGCCGAAGAACGTCGAGTCCTCGTCGAGGAGGCTGGCCAGATCGAGCTGTCGCTTGATCGTGATGAGCGTGTCCAGTCGGACCTGCTGCGGAGGCAGCTTCGCCCACTGGCTCTGGGTCAGGCCGTGCTCTGGGTACGGCTTGCCCTCGCCCACTCCTCGGAAGATCACCACTGCAGTGTAGTCAGGCGGGCCACGGCGCCTTCGCGTGCGCGGGCGCGCGTGGCGCGGTGTGGAGGGCGGTCGCTCGTCACGTGCGCTCGAGGATGGTGCCGCTGGCCATCGCCACACCCGCACACATGGTGACCGGGCGCTGCCGATCAGCGGTGTCTTGCTGGGCACGAGCAGTGAGGGCGCCAGAAGGCCAGATCCGGAGAGACAACAGGCCGGGCCCCGTCTGGAGCCCGGCCTCTTGTCGATCTCGTGAGATCACCTGGCGGAGGATAGGGGATTCGAACCCCTGAGGGCGTTAACCCAACACGCTTTCCAAGCGTGCGCACTAGGCCACTATGCGAATCCTCCGCGAGCAGGTTACCTGTTCGCGCGACGCGGCCGTGAATCGGGCCCGGTGTAGCCCGACGACGACGCCGTTGGTCGGTGTCGGTAGGATGACGGAAGTCCCTCGCGCGGCGATATCTCGCCCAACTCCCCCAGGGCCGGAAGGCAGCAAGGGTAAGTGAGCTCTATCGGGTGCGCGAGGGACCTTTTCATGTCCTGACCCCCCTGCGAGACCCGTGCCGGGACCATGCTGGTCGGATGTTCCTCGACGAACCTCCCCACGCCGATGCCGTCACCGCGATGTATGCCGCGGACCGCGACGACGGCGGCTACGTAGACAACCTCACGCGGCTGTGGGCCTGGCGGCCCGACGTCAACGACGCGTTCGCCGCCGCACGTGCCGCGGTCGCCACGGACAGCACGCTCACCGACGAGGACCGGGCCGTCCTCGTGGTGGCAGCGGCCTCGGCCCGCGGCGACTCGTACTGCTCGTTCGCGTGGGGTCGTCGGCTCGCCGGGCTCACCGACCCGGCGACCGCGGCCGCGGTGATCGAGGCGCGGCTGGACGCCCTCGACCCGCGCACTGCGGCGCTCGCCGCATGGGCCGCTGGCGTCGTCCGCGACCCCAACGCGACCACGCCCGACGACGTCGCGCGGCTGCGCGCCGTCGGCCTGGACGACCGCGCGGTCCTCGAGGCCACGGTGTTCGTCGCGTTCCGGCTCGCCTACGCGACGGTGAACGACGCGTTGGGCGCACAACCCGACCGGCAGCTGGTGGAGAGGGCGCCGCAGGAGGTCGTCGAGGCGGTCACGTACGGGCGGGCTCCCGCGCGCGAGCACTCGACGTGAGCGCGATACGGGCTGGGGGTGTCAAGGCCGTGTGGGCAGCCTGTGGGAAAAATGTGGATGAACAGCACTTGTCTGTGGATGGTCACGCAGTGCCTGTGCATGACCCTCTGAATAGTGAAAAAAGTCGCCGTTGACCCTTGCACGGTGCGCGAACTGCACGGTAGGACAGTGCAAGTGCGCCTCGGGCGCCGTGCGAGGAAGCAAACCCCCGGAAGGCCCCGCGACGCCGACGTGTCGTGGGGCCTTGCGTATAGCCAGCGGTCCCCGTCGACCGTCAGGAGCGATCGTTAGGGTTGAGGCGTGGACGAACCCATGGCGTTGTACAGGCGGTATCGCCCGGAGACCTTTGCCGAGGTGATCGGCCAGACGCATGTGACCGAGCCGCTGCGGCACGCGTTGGCCAACAACCGCGTCAACCACGCCTACCTGTTCTCAGGTCCGCGCGGCTGCGGCAAGACGACGAGCGCCCGCATCCTCGCGCGCGCCCTCAACTGCGAGCGTGCTCCTGTCGCCGACCCGTGCGGTGAGTGCCAGAGTTGCCGCGACCTCGCGCGCGGTGGCCCCGGCAGCATCGATGTCATCGAGATCGACGCCGCGAGCCACGGTGGTGTCGACGACGCGCGTGACCTGCGCGAGCGGGCATTCTTCGCCCCGGTCAACAGCCGCTACAAGGTCTACATCATCGACGAGGCCCACATGGTCTCGAGCCAGGGCTTCAACGCGTTGCTCAAGCTCGTCGAGGAGCCACCCCCGCACCTCAAGTTCATCTTCGCGACGACCGAGCCCGAGAAGGTCATCGGCACGATCCGCTCGCGGACCCACCACTACCCGTTCCGGCTCGTCCCGCCGAAGGTCCTCACCTCGTACCTCGAGGAGCTCGGCCGTACGGAGGGGGTGCCGTTGGAGCCGACCGCGCTCCCGCTCGTCGTCCGTGCCGGCGGCGGCTCGGTTCGCGACACGCTGAGCGTGCTCGACCAGCTGATCAGCGGTGCCGACGACTTGGGGGTCACGTACGACCTCGCCGCGGCGCTGCTCGGCTATACGCCTGACTCGCTGCTCGACGAGGTCGTCGACGCCTTTGCCGCGGGAGACGGTGGAGCGGTCTTCGCCGCAGTCGACAAGGTCGTCGAGACGGGGCAGGACCCGCGCCGCTTCGCCGAGGACCTCCTCCAGCGCCTGCGCGACCTCGTGATCGTCGCGAACGTGCCCGACGCGATCTCGATCGGCCTCATCGACATCCCCGGCGACCGTGCAGAGCGCATCGAGAACCAGGCCGCGCGCTTCGGCCGTGCCGACCTGACCCGTGCTGCCGACGTCGTCAGTGCGGGGCTGACCGAGCTGCGCGGGGCCACGGCGCCGCGGCTGCTGCTCGAGCTCGTCTGTGCGCGCATCCTCCTGCCCGGTGCTGACGCCACGCCCGACGGTATCCAGGCGCGGCTCGACAGGATCGAGCGACGACTGGCGATGGTGGGCGACGCCCCGCAGGCTGCTGCGCCAGCTCCGGCTCCCGCTACTGCTCCCACGCCGGCGCCGGCCCCCGCGCCTGTGGCGGCCCCTGCGTCGACGGCGCCGGCGCCGACGCCCACACCCGCAGCGGCACCTGCAGCGGCTCCCGTCGAGGCACGGGCCGAGCAGCCGCCCGCGACGCCGGGCACGGTCGGAGTCGCCGACGTCCGCCGACTGTGGCCCGACATCCTCGACAAGGTGCGCGCGCTGCGGCGGTTCACCTGGGTCATGCTCAGCCAGAACGCCCAGGTGCACTCGCTCGAGGGCAACACCGTCACCGTCGGTCTCGTCAACGCCGGTGCGCGCGACTCGTTCGCCCGCAGCGGCTCGGACGGCATCCTCGGCACCGCACTCTCCGAGGTCCTCGGCGGGACGTGGCGTGTCGAGGCGGTCGTCGACCCGTCCGCCGCAGGGGGCGCTCTGCCTCCGACACCTGCGCCGCACCAGCGTCCACCGGAGTCCCCGGCGCCGGCGGCTGCGGCTCCGCCCGAGTCGTCGCAAGGGGCTGCGCCCGAGGCGCCCACCGCTTCCGTGGTGCCTCCTGCCCCGACGCGACCGGAGCGCGCGAGCGCCGACGCGATCGCCGCCGCCCGCGCGACCCTGCGCGAGGACTCCGGTCGCCCGGAGGCGTACGACCCCGACCATCACGCGCGTGCCGACGATCCCGCGATGGACAACGACGGCCTGAGCCACGAGGAGCTCCTCAGCCGCACGCTCGGCGCGCAGGTCATCAGCGAGATCCCGCACGACTGAGGTCGGCGACGCGGGCGTCGTCGGAGGTTTGTCGTCTCGTCGCCTCGATGTCGGATTGTCGCCAACTCCTCTAGGTTCGATGTGCACAAGCACACCGACGAGAGGAATCCATGCGCCACTCGATCGCACGATCCGGGGCCGCCCTCCTGGCAGCCGCAGCGCTTGTCCTACCCACCGCATCCGCCGTCGCCGAACCCGCGGCCGACCGTACGACCGGCCCCGCCGCCTCCACAGACGCCCGCGCGGGCGCACCGGTCAAACCACCCGTACTCCCACGCCACATCGACGGCGGTGCCTGGCCGACGAGCCACGTCCAGGGCGCCGCGATCGACGAGCATGAGGGCGTCGTCTACTGGTCGTTCACCCAGGTGCTCGTCAAGACCGACCTCGAAGGCAACGTCCTCGGGACAGTCACCGGTCTCACGGGCCACCTCGGAGACCTCGACCTCAACACGCACGACGGCCGTGTCTACGGGTCGCTGGAGTACAAGGCCGAGGAAGCCTTCTACATCGCGATCTTCGACGGCGCCAAGATCGACCGCATCGGCATGGACGCCGAGACCGACGGCATCATGACGACCGTCTATCTCCCGGAGGTCGTCGAGGACTTCACCGCCGACATGGACCGTGACGGCGTGTTCGACGGCGACACCGGCAACACGGCGGATCACCGCTACGGCAGCAGCGGCATCGACGGTGTCGCGTTCGGCCCCGCCGCCGGCAAGGACAGGGGCAGGGCGAAGGGCAAGCAGGTGCTGCGCGTCGCATACGGGGTGTATGCCCACAAGGACCGCATCGACAACGACAACCAGGTGCTGCTCGAGTACGACGTCGCGAGCTGGCGCCGCTACGAGAAGCCGCTCGTCCAGGACGCGCCGCACCGCAGCGGGCCGCGCGAGGTCCGCAACAAGTACTTCGTGTTCACCGGCAACACCACGTACGGGGTCCAGAACCTCGAGTACGACGAAGCGTCCGGGCACTGGTTCCTCGCGGTCTACAAGGGCACCAAGCCGGGCTACCCGAACTACTCGCTGTTCGTCGTCGATGGCGACCGTCCCCCGTACGAGGCGGTCGTGCGCGGGCAGGCCGAGCCGGAGCTCGGAGACCACCTGTCGCTGCTGCCTGCCGGGCAGTACGACCCGGCGTCGTCGACCTTCGGGTGGACGTTCGACGCGTCGTACGGGCTCGTGTCGGTCGGAGGAGGCTACTTCTACGGGGCCTCCGGCGGTCCCGTCGTCGAGGACGGGATCAAGAAGCAGACCGGTGCGCTCGACCTCTACCGCTGGACGGGGGCGACGCCGACCCCGTTCGAGAAGGTCGGCTGACTCACGGCAGACCGTGGCCGCTCGTCCGCGCCTCCCCGTACGCTTCGACGTGGAGGTCGCGGGCGAGCGGCCGCGAGAGGAGCGCCAATGACCAGCTGGCAGCCGGACGTGCTGGGCCCCGGGTACGAGCAGCACCGCATCGACCTGGGCGAGGACCCCGACGGCGAGGGCCGCATCGACGCCACCCTCGTACGCCGCGTGCCGCACGCCGACGAGACGCCGACCGGGTCGGTTCTCTATGTCCACGGGTTCAGTGACTACTTCTTCCAGACCGAGCTCGCCGACTTCTTCGCGGCGCGCGGGTTTGCGTTCTACGCGCTCGACCTCCGCAAGTGCGGTCGCTCGCTGCAGCCGGGGCACACCGCACACTTCGTCTCGGACCTCGCGCTGTACGACGCCGAGCTCGAGCGGGCGCTGGCGATCGTGCGCGCCGAGCAGGCCGGCGACGTGGTGCTCGCGGCGCACTCGACCGGCGGGCTGATCCTGCCGCTGTGGCTCGACCGCCGCCGTACGCCTGGGGAGCGCGGTGACGGGGTCGCCGGGCTGATCCTCAACAGCCCATGGTTCGACCTGCAGGGCGCGCGCTACCTGCGCTCGGTCGGCACCGAGGTCGTCAAGCTCGTCGGTCGCGTGAAGCCGACGACCGTCATCAAGCTGCCGCCCGGCGACGCGTACGGGGCGAGCCTGGCCTCATCGCACTTCGGTGAGTGGGAGTTCAACACCGCCTGGAAGCCGATCTCGGGCTTCCCCGTGACGTTCGGGTGGCTGCGTGCGATCCGGCTCGCCCACGCCCGGTTCCACCGCGGCCTCGACATCGGGGTGCCCGCGCTCGTCCTGCGCTCGACCCGCAGCCACGTCGCGAGCGACTACTCCGACGCCGTCGACTCCGCTGACGCCGTGCTCGACGTGCGCCAGATCGCGCGCTGGTCGGGCTGCCTGGGCGGCGACACTCACGTGGTGCCGATCGAGGGAGCGCGTCACGACGTCTTCCTGTCGACCGAGGGCCCGCGCAAGCGCGCGTACGAGGTCGTCGACACGTGGCTGCGTCAGGAGGCGCGGCTTGTCGTGGGGCCCCAGGAGCTCCCGGCCGGATGACCGGTCCCGCCGTGCGCCGGCGGGTCGGGCCGGTCGCGACCGGTGCGCTGCTGCGCCGGCTCCGCGACCGCGACCGGCTCGTGGCCCTGGTCGGGGCGTGGGACGACGGGCACGATCTCGTCGCGTACGAGCCCGACCGGCTGTTCGGCGCCGACGAGGATCCGTTCGATCTCGGGACGGGGCCGGCGGACGGCGCCGCCGCGTCGGCGACGGCGGCGGGCACGTGGATCGGCTGGTGGGGATACCCGCTCGGCGCCCGGCTCGAGGACATCGGCGAGGCGCCCCCGCGGCCGTACCCGCTGCCCGACGCCGACCTCGCGCGCTACGACACCGTGCTGCGGCGCGAGCCGGACGGGGTGTGGTGGTTCGAGTCGGTGGCCGCGCCCGAGGCGGCCGAGCGACGGTGGGACGCGCTGGCGGCGCTGCTGGCGGGCCCCGAGCCGGCTGCGGCGCCGTACGCACTCGAGCCGTTCGTCGCCGTGCCCGGGCTCGACGCGCACCGTGAGGCCGTGCGGCGGGCGATCGCGCACATCCACGCGGGCGACATCTTCCAGGCGAACATCTGCCTGCGCCTCGAGTCTCGGCTGAGCGGCGACCCGCTCGAGATGTTCCTCGCGGGCGTCGAGGAGCTGCGCCCCGCGTACGCGGCGTTCGTCGCGGGTCGTACGGGCACGGTGGTGAGCCTGTCACCCGAGCTGTACGTGCGCCGGACCGGTGACCGCGTGGTGTCGTCGCCGATCAAGGGGACGGCGCCGGCGGACTCTGACCCGGCGGAGCTCGCGGCCTCGGTGAAGAACCGCGCCGAGAACGTGATGATCGTCGACCTGGTCCGCAACGACCTCGGCCGCGTGGCCCGGACCGGCACCGTGGAGGTCACGGCGACCGCGGCGCCGCGCCCGCACGCCGGGGTGTGGCACCTCGTGTCGGACGTGGAGGCGGTGCTGCTCCCGGGGACGAGTGACGCCGACGTGCTGCGGGCGTCGTTCCCGCCCGGCTCGGTCACGGGCGCGCCGAAGGTCCGCGCGATGCAGGTGATTGGCGAGCTGGAGGCGACGGGGCGGGAGGTCTATACCGGCGCGGTCGGCTACGCGGGGCCGCGCGGCCTCGAGGCAAACGTGGCGATCCGGACGTTCGAGGTGCGCGGCGAGCACGTATGGCTCGGTGTCGGCGGTGGTGTGGTCGCGGACTCCGACCCCGACGACGAGCTGCGCGAGTGCTTCACGAAGGCGACCCCGCTCCTGCGTGCCGTGGGCGGGACGTTCGCCGGTGGAGCGGCGAGCTCGGGTCCCGTGGGTCGAGGAGCGGCGAGCCCCCCAGGGCGAGCCGTGTATCGAGACCGTCCCCCCGACCCCGCCTCCGGCATCTTCGACACGCTCCTCGTCCGCGACGGCGTCCCCGTCGACCTCGACGGACACCTCACGCGCCTCGCGGATGCCGCGCGGGCGGTGTACGGCATCGCGCTCGACGCCGACGACCTCGCCCTACGCGCGGGTGATGCCGCGACCGACCTCGCCGGTTCGCACCGCCTGCGGCTGGCGCTCGATCCCCGTACGGGCGCCGTCGACGTCCGTACGACACCGGCCGGAGTCGTGCCGTCGGACCCGTGGACCCTGCGGCCCGTCGTCGTCCCTGGCGGCCTCGGCGACGCGAAGTGGCGCGACCGCGCGCTGCTGGACACGCTTCCGGGCGCGCCGTGGACGCCGACGCGCGACCCGCTGCTCGTCGACACGGACGACAGCGTCCTGGAGACCGGACGGGGCAACGTGTTCGCAGTGTTCGACGACGGCGTCCACACCCCGGCGCTCGACGGGCGGATCCTGCCCGGCGTGACGCGGGAGGTGGTCCTCGGGCTGCTGCGCGCGCGGGCGGTGCCGGTCCACGAGCGCCGGATCGCGCTCGCCGAGCTCGCCGGCGCGATGGAGCTGTTCGTCACCAACGCGATCGGCCGGGTCCGTGCCGTGACGGAGGTCGAGGGCGTGGTGCAGCGCGCTCCCGGCCGTACGACCGCTTGGTTGCGAAGCCTCGATACCTCGGCCCCACCGAACTTGAGGGATTCGGCCCCGCTCGTGGGCGCAACTCCTCAAGATTCGTCGCGGGCGGGTGCGCGGGTGCTGCTCATCGACAACTACGACTCGTTCGTGCACAACCTCGCGCAGTACGTGCGGGAGCTCGGTGCCCAGGCCACCGTGGTGCGCAACGACGCGGTCGACGTCGACGCGCTGGAGCGGATGCGCCGTGCCGGAGCGTTCACGCACCTCGTCCTCTCGCCCGGACCGGGCGCGCCCTCCGGAGCCGGTGTCAGCGTCGACGCCGTCCGTGCGTTCGGCTCGTCCACGCCGATCCTGGGCGTCTGCCTCGGGCACCAGGCGATTGGCGAGGCGTACGGGGCGCGGGTCGTGCGGGCGCCGCGTCCGGTGCACGGCGTGCCGTCGCTGATCCACCACGACGGGCTCGGCGTGTATGCAGGGATGGACGGGCCGTTGGTCGCGGCGCGCTACCACTCACTCATCGTGGAGGGCCTCCCCGATGCGCTGGTCCCGACCGCCTGGAACGCCGAGGGCGTGCTCATGGGCGTGCGTCACCGCGAGCACCCGGTCGAGGGCGTGCAGGTGCATCCGGAGTCGATCCTGACCCCGCGTGGGCACGATCTCCTCGCGAACTTCCTGTCCCCAGACGTTCGAGCGTGACCCCTACGCCCGAGCCCGTGAGCGGCGGCGGAACACGACCACGGCGGCGACCACGCCGACGACGGTGAGCGCCGCGAGCGCGATGCCCCACCCCGTCGTCAGACCGGCACCGACCGCCGCGTAGAACGCCGACATCCCGATCGTCGTCCACACCAGCGCCCACGCCATGCAGCCGGGGATCATCGCGAGCAGATAGCGCATGAACGGCATCTGGACGACGCCCGCGCCCGCGTTGATCACGGTCTGCGCACCGACGGTCAGGAACGAGACGGGCACCGCGAGCGCGCCCCACCGTCGTACGACATCGGCGCCGCGCTGGGCCGAGTCGCCCTCGAGCCAGTCGTGGGTGCGGGCTCGCAAACCGCCGGTCGGATGGGGGCGGGTGAGCACCTGGACGGCGGCGACCCGCGCGATCCAGTACGTCGCCTGCGCCCTCAGGAAGACGACGACGAAGAAGAACAGCCACACCGTGACGGCGGGTCCTTCGGGGCGATCCACAGGCACCAGCCTAGGAACCCCGGCCCACACGCCGGACAGCCGCCCTCACCCCGCGAACAGGAGGAACAGCCCGAGGAACGTGTAGCCGACCATCACCAGCATCAGCGCGAGCTGGCCGGTGAGGTGGTGCGCACGAGGCAGCAGGCGGATGAAGCGGTCGTGCGCGGCGATGACCCCGAGGACGTGGCCGGTGAGGACGAGCCCGACCTTGAGGACGGCGAGCAGGTGGGGGTGCTCGGACAACCAGTACGAGACCTCGAGACCGCCGAGGCCGAGCAGGTCCCAGCCGCGGTCGAGCGGGTCGGCGAGGGCGATGACGGTGCGCTGACCCTTTTCGACGAGGTACGACAGGTAGTGCGCGCCGACGTACCCGACCACGATCGGCACCAGCGAGTGCGCCAGCTCGCCCGGCATCGCGCGCCGCTGGACCCCGGCGAGCCCGCCGGTCGCGCGTGCGGCCAGGACGAAGATGCCACCGACGAGCGTGATCATCGCGACCAGCCCGAGGGACTTGTACGAGACGGCGAGCGCCGGCGACCCGGCGTACCAGGACTGCACCTCCGTCATCCACCACGACGTGCCCAGCGCGGAGTCGAACGCGGTCGATCCGAGCAGCACCGCGACGACGGCGACGATGCCGCGGTCGACCGGGAGGCCGGCGAGGTTCGACAGCGGGTTGCGGGCGACGATCCGGCGGTCATCCGGTGAGCGTCGTCCGAACGGCGACAGCGCGGCGACGAACGCCGCGTACACGTCGAACGGGTCCGCTCGCTCGAACCACCGCCGGCCGAAGGCGAGCCCGCCGAGCACCCCGACGACGACGTACGCCACGAGCCAGACCCGTACGGTCTCCAGCGCGCCGGGGTCCGGCGACGCGAGCTCGGTCCACACGAACGCGAGCAGGCCCGAGGCGGCGGGCCAGTAGCCGAGCCGCGCGGGATAGGCCCACACACCCGTCGCCGGGTCGCGCCGCAACGCCCAGCAGGCGGCGCGGTGGAGTGCTCGTACGGGCGAGACGTAGGCCCAGACGTGCCCGCACAGCAGGGACAGCGGGACGATGCCCACCCAGAGCAGCACGTAGAACGCGCCCGGCGCTCCGTTGGTGGGACCGGGCTCACCGCCGAACGCCGCGAGCGCGACCCAGGCGGTGAACCCGACGCCGAGCACGCCCAGGACGGCGTGGGAGGGGCCGCTGTCGACCGTGCGGGTGATCCACAGCGGCAGCGCGATCCCGGGCGTGCTCGGGTCGAGACGGGGACGCCGCCACGCGAGTGCGAGGACGGCGAAGGAGAGGGCCAGCGCCCAGGCGGCGCCGACCATCGCGTACGCCAACGGGAGGGGGAGGTCGGTGGACCCACCGACCCCGTGGGCGAAGACTGTGCCGTCGATGAGCGTCAAGGCCGGACGTCGATCGTGGCGATCGTCCCTCCGAGGTGGTGGGACTCCAGAGAGACGCTGCCGGGGACGTCCACCTCGAAGGTGAACGACCGCGTGCCCTTGGTGACGGCGAAGGTCTGCTCGGGCTCGGCGTGGAGGTGGAGCTCGTCATCGGTGTCGGAGGTGACGTCGAGGGTGATCGTCTCGCCGACCTCGGCGTCGTACGCCTTGCCCAGCGGGCGGATCTTGCCGCCGGCGATGCTCACCACGATGACGAGACCTTCCGCGTCGAGCGTCGGCGTCGCAGATCCCGACGGCGTGGCCGCGGTCGCCGACGAGACGGATGCAGGGGGCTCCGTCTCGACCGCGCTCGCGGAGCCGGCGCTCTGGCTGCCGCAGCCCGTGAGCGTGAGAATGCCTGCGAGGCCGAGAGCGAGAACGGTGAGCGTACGGGGCGGGGTCATCGGTCGTCCTCCTGGACGGGCGGGGCGATGTGGTCGTCGGTGTCGGCCTCCTGCGCGGCGAGCTCGCGGGCCTCGGCGATGCGGTCGCGCTTGGCGATCACGAGCACGACCAGCGTGATCGCGATCGCCGGGACGAACGCCGGGACCGCGAGGAGCAGGGGGTGGTGCGCGAGAAGGATCGCATCGGGAGGCATGTCAGACGAGCGCGGGTGGTCGGTCGTCCGCGCGGCGCTCGGCGGGCGTGCTGCGGGGCGTCGAACGGGCGACCCGGGCCACCCCCCACGACAGGGACCAGATCAGCAGCAGCGAGCAGATCGCGACGACGGTGCAGGCGGCGTTCCAGAGCCACGCCGGATGATCGGCGTTCTTCTCGCGCTGGAGGATCGAGGTCTCCGGGACGAAGGCGCGGGTGAACGTCGCCGGTGCTGCGAGCTCCTCGGCGCCGATCGCCTCGTCGGCGGGCATCCAGATCGGGACCGCGGCGAGGATGCGGTCGTCGGACACGCGGATCAGGGTCTTCCACGTGCCGTGGACGGGCACCGGCCGAGTCGTCTCCCACACGCCGGGCGCGGTCTCGCGGAGCCGGTCCACGACGACGCCCTCGCCGCCGCCCTGCCACGCCGTGATCTGCACCCACGTCGGGTTGTCGCTGGGCAGGTCGACCCGGTCGAACGTCACGCGGGCCTCGACCGTACGAGTCGCAGGGTCGGCGTCGACGTCGGTGAGCTGGACGGTCGCGCTCGCGTCGGGGACGGTGGCCCAGAGCCCGTTGCCGAGCGAGACGGACACCGCGACGACGCCGGCCACGATGATCGTCCGGCACACCGCCTTGCCGGGGATGTCGCCGGTCGTGAGCGCCGTCCCGAGCAGGGCTCCCGCCATGCCGGCGAGCACCCCCACCGGAACCGACATCAGCAGGCCCTCGAGCCACATGCCGCTGGTCCAGGGGAGGACGAACGCCGCCTGGACCCACAGGCCCTCGAGGGCGAGCCCGACGGTCGAGAGGCCGAGGCCCGCGACCGCGCCGAAGAGCAGCCGGCGGCGAGAGAGCGGGGCGATCAGAGCCAGCAGCTCGACGACGATGGCGGTGCCGAGATAGAGGGGGAAGACGTTGTACGCCTCTCCGAGGACGGGGCCGACGATGACGGCGGTGCCGACCCGCACCGCGAGGTAGAACAGCACGGCGAGGATCGCGCCCCATGCGCCGAGCACGCGCCTGGCCGCGACGAGAGCCAGGCCGGCGGCCGCCGCGATCATCATCGGGTGAAGCGGCTGACGGAACTGCTGGATGCCGAAGTCGTACTCGACCTGAAACACCGACAGGCCGATCAGGAGTCCGCCGAACGCGGCGGTGTACGCGATGCGTACGCGCAGCTCGCGCAGCGACTGGACGGTCTTGCCCTGGGCGAGGTCGCCCTCCCGCAGCAGGGTGAGGATGCCGACGAGCGACAGCCCGGCCCCACCGATGAGCATGAGGTGGGTCGGCCCCCACAGCGTGACGTCCTGACCGAAGATGCGGTGCCAGACGTCGTCGAGCGGGAAGCCGATCAGGGCGTACAGGCCAGACCCTGCGACGAGGAGACCGCCGACCGGGACGCGCCAGGCGCGGGTGATCTTGACCGCCGCGGGCCCGGGCACCTCGTCGAGGGGAAGGACCATCGCGGTCGCGCCGGCGATGAAGGTGAGGAAGAGGCCGACGAGGATCAGGTAGTGCGCCGGGTTGGCCAACGGGCCCTCGTCGCGGCCGACGCCGGCGTGCAGGCTGACGTCCCAGATGAAGCCGAGGAACGCGGTGACGAGGGCGAGCGCGAGCAGGCCGCCGGGGACCGCGACCCAACCCGGACGGCCGAGGCGCTGCTCGGCGTGATCGCTGAGGCGCTGGAGCCAGGTGATGCGACGCGTCCGGTGCGCCCAGGCGATCCAAAGGAGGCCCGCGAAGATCACCGCAGAGGCGACGGACATGCCGATCACCTGGTCGAGTGCGGCTCCGCCGGCGGGGCGCTGCTCGGCGGCGAGCAGGGCGTCGTACAGGGCGGTGTCGGCCATGCGAGGGAGTGTGACATTGGCGATGGCACATGTCAACGGTCATGTATCGCGTGGCTCGCTCATCCACGGGATGAGTCGCTCGCAGGAGACCCGACCGTCGCTCGTCGACGACCGCGCCGTCGCCCCCGCCGCCCTAGCATCATCGTGTGAGAACGGCGATCATGACCCCACGCAGGACGGACGTGCTGCTGTGCGTCAGCGTCGCGGTCGTGCTGGCCGTCGTCGCCAGCTCCCACGAGGGGCGCGCGGGCGACGTGAACCCGCTGGCGTACCTGTGGGCCGCCGGGCTCGGTCTCCTCATGCTCATCCGGCGAAGCCACCCGGTGCTGGTGCTCGTGCTCACGACGCTCGGCTTCTTCAGCTATTACGCGGCCGGCCTCCCCGCGATCGGCGTCGCGGTGCCGATCGCGGCCGCGCTCTACTCGGCCGCGGAGATGGGCCATCTGCGCGCGGCCATCGTCACTGGGACCCTCACGCTCGGCCTGTCAACGGCATACCGGGTCGCGACCGGCCAGAACGTGTCTCTGGTCGTCGGGTACGAGTTCATCACGCACGCGGCCCTCATCGCCGCTGCGATCGCGCTCGGGCACAGCGTCCGCGTCGGGCGGCACCTGCGGCGGCGGACCGAGCAGGTCTCGCGCCTGCTCACCCGCCAGGGCGAGCTGGACCAGGTCGTGGAGGGGCGGGAGGAACGGATGCGGCTCGCGCGTGAGCTGCACGACTCGATCGGGCACTCGCTGTCGGTCGCCTCGCTCTACTCCGTCGTCGCCCGTGAGGCCGGCGACGCCAAAGAGCGCGACGACGCCCACGAGCTCGTACGGTCGTCGATCACCGACGCGTCGTCCCACCTGCGGCGCACGGTCGCCGTGCTGCGGGGCAGCGGGCGGTTCGAGCCCGACGCGGGACTCGACCAGGTGGGCCGCCTCGGGGCCGCGCCCACCGCCGCCGGGTACGCCGTCGACGTGCAGGTGGATCCGGTCGACGTGGCGCCCGAGGTCGGAGCCGCCGCGTTCCGCCTCGTCCAGGAGGCGATCACGAACACCCTGCGTCACTCGAACGGGCGGAGCATCAGCGTGCGGGTGCGCCTGCGGGAGCCGGGGCTGCTCGGCGTCCGCGTCGTCGACGACGGTACGGCCGCCGTACCCCCGCAGATCCGGCCTGGGCACGGCCTGAGCGGCATGCGGGAGAGGGTTACGGACCTCGGCGGCACGCTCGAGGTCGACGCCGGCGCGAGCGGGTGGGTCGTGGAGGCCTCGATCCCGACGATGCCGGTGACGGCCGGGGGCGCCCCGTGATCCGGCTGATGCTCGTCGACGACCAGGTCCTCCTGCGGCACGGGCTGCGCGCGATCATGCAGAACACCGACGACATCACGGTCGCCGGCGAGGCGAGCGACGGCCGCGAGGCGCTGCGGGTGGCGCGGGAGCTTCGGCCGGACGTCGTCCTCATGGACCTCCAGATGCCGGTGATGTCCGGGGCGGAGGCGATCCGGGCGATGCGGGCCGAGCCGCTGCTCGCGCAGACACCGGTGCTCGTCCTGACGACCTTCGATGACGGAGACGACGTGGTGGAGGCGATCGCCGCGGGGGCCAACGGCTACCTGCTCAAGGACATCGACGCCGACGAGCTGCGGCGAGCGGTCCGTAACGCCGCGGACGGGCGCGCCCAGATCGCGCCGGGGGTGCTGCGCCAGCTGATGGACCGCGTCGCTCGGCTCCCGACCCGCAAGACCCGAGAGGAGAAGCTCGCCGGGCTCACCGAGCGTGAGGTCGAGGTGCTCACCCAGGTGGGCCTCGGGCTGACGAACGAGGAGATCGGCAAGGCCCTTTTCCTCTCCCGCGAGACGGCGCGCACGTACGTCAGCCGTCTGCTCACCAAGCTCGACGCCCGTGACCGAGCCCAGCTGGTCGTGCTGGCACACCGGGCCGGACTCGTCGACTGACGCGACCCTGAGCCGCGTACGTCCAGAGGCGATCGGACTGTCGCTCCTGAGGGACTGATCCGGCCTTCCCGCGCTCCTAGCGTGGTCGATCGACGCGTGGTTGATCGGCGACGTGTCGAACGCCGGAGAGGGAAGTGGACGTCATGGAGAGACTCGCTCGCGCCTGCCAGAGCGCGCGATGGTTCGTGGTGGTGGGGTGGATCCTCGTCGTGGTGGCGTTGTCGGCGCTGTCCGGCACGTTCGGAGGTGAGACCAGCGACGACTACGAGCTGCCCGGGTCGCCGAGCGACCGCGCCGTGCAGATCTTGGAGGCCGGCGGGTTCTCGTCCGGCGCCGGGACGCAGGCACAGCTCGTGCTGCACCGCGAGGACGGGCTGGACCAGGCGCCGGTGCGTGAGCAGGTGGCGTCGATGGTCGACGAGGTCGCGGACCGCGTCCCGGACGCGAGCGTCGTCGGTCCGTTCGCCCCCGAGGGTGCCCACCAGCTCTCGCCTGACCGTACGACCGGCTACGTCACGGTCGGGCTGCCCACCCAGGACGCGGAGGCGACCGCGGAGCTTCGGGACGACCTGGCCGACCTGCGCGAGACCTTCGCCTCCGACGGGCTGACCGTGGAGGTCGGCGGCCTCGGTGCGGAGCAGGAGAGCGAGAGCGGCCCGCCGAGCGAGATGATCGGCGTCCTCGCAGCCATCGTGATCCTGCTCTTCGCCTTCGGGTCCGTGTTCGCGATGGTGCTGCCGATCCTGGTCGGTGTCGTCGGAGCGGCGAGTGGCGTCGCCCTGGTGGGACTCGGAGCGCGGGCCGTCGACATGCCCAGCTTTGCCGCCCCGGTCGCGGCGATGATCGCGATCGGTGTCGGCATCGACTACGCGCTGCTCGTCGTCACGCGTTATCGGGAGGTTCTCGCGGCTGGCGCGCACCCGGCTCGCGCGGTCGTCCTCGCGCAGAGCACCGCCGGCCGGTCGGTCCTGTTCGCCGGTGTGACAGTAGTCATCGCCTCGCTCGGCCTGGTGCTGATGGACCTCAAGGTCATCACCGGGGTCGCCATGGGTATCGCGGGCTCGGTGCTCGTCACCATGCTGGCGGCCGTCACGCTGCTGCCCGCGATGCTGGCGATCACCGGCCGGCGGATCGACCGGCTCTCGGTGCACCGGCGTCGTACGACCTCCGACGGCGGACGTCTCGCCCGCCGGTGGAGCCGTGTGGTGCAGCGCAGGCCGTGGCCGGCCGCCCTTGCGGCGACCGCGGTGCTCGTCCTGCTCACGCTTCCGGTCCTCGACCTGCGGCTCGGGTTCTCCGACGCCGGCACGCGCCCGACCAGCGACACCAGCCGACGGGCGTACGACCTCGTGGCGCAGGGCTTCGGCCCAGGCGCCAACGGCCCGCTGGTCGTCGCGGCCGCGCTGGAGGAGGGTGCCGGTCCTGACGAGGTGGAGACCCTGGCCGACACGCTGGCAGCAACGCCAGGTGTCGCCGCGACGACTCCACCGGTGTTCTCTGCTGCGGGTGACGTTGCGTTTCTCCAGGTGATCCCGACGACAGGCCCGCAGGACGAGGCGACGACCGACCTCGTGCACCGCATCCGCCACGACGTCGTGCCCGCGAGCGACGGGCTCGAGGTCGCGCTCGGTGGGGCGACGGCGGCGGCGGTCGACTTCGCCGACTACACCGCGGAGCGCCTTCCGCTCTTCCTTGCGGTCGTGCTCGGCGCGGCGCTCGTGTTGCTTGTCGCCGTGTTCCGCGGGCTCGCGGTCGCGATCAAGGCGGTGCTCGTCAACCTGCTCTCACTCGGTGCCGCGTTCGGGGCGGTGGTGGCGGTGTTCCAGTGGGGGTGGGGTGTCGAGCTGCTCGATCTCGGCGCCAGCGCGCCCATCGAAGCGTGGGTGCCGATGATGCTGATCGCGATCGTCTTCGGACTGTCGATGGACTACGAGGTCTTCCTCTTGTCCCGCATCCGCGAGGAGTACGACCGTACGGGCGACAACGCGGCCGCCGTGGCCGAGGGGCTCGCGCGTACGGCGCGGGTCATCTCGGCGGCCGCGGCGATCATGGTGTGCGTCTTCGGCAGCTTCGTGCTGGGGTCCAGCCGTGAGCTGCAGCTGTTCGGGTTCGGGCTCGCGTTCGCGGTCTTCATCGACGCGTCGCTGGTGCGGCTCGTGCTCGTACCGGCGGTCATGGAGCTGCTCGGTGACCGCAACTGGTGGATCCCCCGCTGGTTGGACCGTGCCCTGCCCCGCCTGACCATCGAGGCGTCGCGCGGTCCTCGGGGTGAGCGGTGATGGGCCGCCCTCGGCTCGGCCTCCCCGTGTGGGCGATCCTCCTGCTGGCCGCCCTTGCGCTGCCTCGCGTCGTGGTGCACGACCTCGGGGTCGACGTCGGCGCGCTCGCCATGGCCGTGCTCGCGCTCGGGCCGCCTGCGGTCTGGGTCCTCGTCGCCCTTCGAGCGCGCGTCCCGTCACCCGTCACGACGCTCGTGGTCGTCGGACTCCTGTACGGCATCGGGCTCGGCGTCGGCCACAACCTGATGTGGGACTCGGCGTTCGAGGACGATCCGGCACTCGGCGGGGCGCTGGAGGGCGACCTCCCGGCGGGGGCGGAGGAGACGCTGCTGCGCACGGCGACGTTCGGGAGCAGCCTCTTCACGGGCGCCGTGGTCGGGCTCGTCGCCGGGTTGGTCGCGAGCGGCATGCGCCGCGTCGGCCGGTCTGACGGTGCCCGCCGGTAGGCTGGAGTCGCACATCCGGCGGCGGTGCCGTCGGTCGTACGACACGTGAGGACGTCCCGGTGTTCGGTGATGATTTCGGCGGGCTCGGCCAGCCAGGTGGCGGCATGCCCGACATGTCTGCGCTGCTCGAGCAGGCCCAGAAGATGCAGGAGCAGCTGCTCGCCGCCAAAGAGGAGCTGAGCCGGGCCAGGGTCACGGGTGAGGCCGCCAGCGGGCTGGTCAAGGCCACCGTCACCGGCACCGGCGAGCTGATCTCGGTCGAGATCAAGCCTGAGGCCGTCGACCCGGACGACGCCGAGCTCCTCGGCGACATGGTCGTGGCCGCGGTCCGTGACGCCAACGACCAGGCCGAGCAGCTCGCGGCCGACAAGCTGGGCCCCTTCGCGGGTGGCTTCGGCGGTGGCGACGCCCTCGGTGGCGGCGGCGCTGCGGGCGCGCTCGGGTTCTGACGCATGTATGAAGGGGTCGTCCAAGACCTGATCGACGAGCTCGGCCGGCTCCCGGGCATCGGCCCGAAGAGCGCGCAGCGCATCGCCTTCTATCTCCTCGACGCCGACCCGGTCGACGTACGCCGCTTCGCCGAGGTCCTCACCGAGGTCAAGGAGAAGGTGCGGTTCTGCGCGATCTGCGGCAACGTCGCCGAGTCCGAGACGTGCCGCATCTGCGCGGATCCGCGGCGCGACCCTTCGGTGCTGTGCGTCGTCGAGGAGTCCAAGGACGTCGTCGCGATCGAGCGCACGCGTGAGTTCCGCGGGCGCTACCACGTCCTCGGAGGGGCGATCTCGCCGATCGATGGCCGCGGACCCGACGACCTGCGCATCAGGGAGCTCATGCAGCGCCTTTCCGATGATGCGATCACCGAGGTCATCCTCGCCACCGACCCCAACCTCGAGGGCGAGGCGACGGCGACCTATCTCACCCGCATGCTCAAGCCGCTGGGGTTGCGCGTGACGCGTCTGGCCAGTGGACTACCCGTAGGCGGTGACCTCGAGTACGCCGACGAGGTCACCCTCGGGCGTGCCTTCGAGGGACGCCGTACGGTCGACTGACGCTGGGCGGACTGACGGACGGAGGCACGGGTGAGCGAGACGACGGACGACGAGCTGGCGGCGGTGGGCAACGCGTTCGCCGAGGACGTCGAGGCCGTGCTCGAGGGGCTGCGCTCGCTCGACGGGATGACCGATCCCGAGGAGGTCGTCGCGGGCCTTCTCGTCGAGGTGAGCCGCGCGCTCACCATCGGGGCGCGGATGGCGGCGATGCCGCGCCTGGTCCCACCCGACCGCTACGAGCCGGACATCGGTCCCGACATCGATCTCGACGACGTCCGCGTCCGTCTGGCCTCGGTGCTCGACGGGTTCGACACGTACGTCGAGGTCTTCGACCCGTTCGACGACCCGGCCGCGCCGGCGGCGTACCGGATCTCCGACGACGTCATCTCCCTTGCCGCCGCGCTCGCCCACGGCATGCAGCACGCGCGCGCCGGTCGTCCGATCGAGGCGCTGTGGTGGTGGCAGTTCTCGTTCCTGTCGTCGTGGGGCGGCGAGACGACGTCGGCGCTGCGCGCGCTCCAGTCGGTCATCTCCCGCGACCGCATCGTCGGCGCGACGCCTGCGATGTCGCCCGAGGAACCCCCGCCCGACGCGCTCTGACCGGCCGTTCGCTCGGGTACCCGAGCGAACGTGCACCGACCCCACTGTGCACAGTCGGGTCGGTGCGGCTCTGCTGGGGTACCCCAAGCGGCGTGCGCCTAGGCTCGACGCATGACGCAGACCGACCCGTACCTGTGGCTCGAGGATGTTGACGGCGACCAGGCGCTCGACTGGGTTCGCGCCCGCAACGCCGAGACGGCGACCGCGATGGAGTCGAGCGAGGAGTTCCGTGCGACCGAGGCGCAGATCCGCGAGGTGCTGGACTCGGACGCCAAGATCCCGCCGATCGCCAAGGCCGGGGACTGGTACTACAACTTCTGGCGCGACGCGCAGCACGTACGAGGCGTCTGGCGGCGTACGACCTTGGCGTCGTACCGCACCGACGACCCGGAGTGGGACGTCCTGCTCGACCTCGACGCGCTCGCCGGCGCCGAGGACGAGAACTGGGTCTGGCACGGCGCGGCGGTCCTTCGTACGGGTCCGCTCGCGTTCACCCGCGCGCTGATCTCACTGTCGCGCGGCGGGTCCGACGCCGACGTCACGCGCGAGTACGACCTGGACACGCGCGAGTGGGTCGCCGACGGCTTCGTGCGGCCCGAGGCCAAGGGCGACGTGAGCTGGATCGACGAAGACACGGTCTTCGTCGAGACCGACACGGGTCCGGGCTCGATGACGGAGTCCGGCTACCCGCGCATCGCCCGCCGGTGGCGACGCGGCGAGCCGCTCACGGAGTCGGAGATCGTCTTCGAGGGCGCTCACGAGGACCTGTCGATCGGTGCGTTCCACGACCGGACTCCGGGGTTCGAGCGCGACTGGGTGGTCCGCGCGACGTCGTTCTACACGTCGGAGCGATACCTGGTCTCGACAGGCTCGACCGGCGGAGGGACAGGCTCGACCCTCACCAAGCTCGACGTCCCCGACTCGTCCGAGACCAGCGTGAAGCGTGACCAGATGCTCGTCGAGCTGCGCGACGACTGGGAGGTCGGTGGGCGGTCGTACGAGGCGGGGTCGCTGCTCGCGATCAGCTTCGCGGCGTTCCTTGACGGCGCCCGCGACTTCACCGTGCTGTACGAACCGACACCGACGAGCGCGCTGGCGGGCTACGCGTTCACGGCGAACCGCCTCGTGCTCGAGGTGATGACCGACGTCCGCAGCCGACTCGAGATCCTGACGCCTCCGGCCGCGCCCGGCGGCGAGTGGGACCGCGTCGACGCGCGTCACGTGCCCGAGCTCGGGACGCTGCAGGTCGGGCCGGTCGACGCCGACGCCGACGACGCGGTGTGGCTCTACACGACCGACTACCTGACGCCGACCACGCTCAGCCTGCTCGATCTCGGGCCGCGCGGCGTCAACGCGAAGCCGGTCCCGCTGAAGTCGATGCCGTCGTACTTCGACGCCGACGGCCTCGTCGTCGAGCAGCACTTCGCGGCCTCAGCCGACGGGACGCGCGTTCCGTACTTCGTGGTCCGCCCCGACGACCTCGCGTACGACGGCACGGCGCCGACGCTGCTCTACGGCTACGGCGGGTTCGAGATCTCGCTGACGCCTGCGTACTCCGGCGGGCTCGGGCGCGCCTGGCTGTCCGACGGAGGCGTGTACGTCGTGGCGAACATCCGCGGCGGCGGTGAGTACGGTCCGACCTGGCACCAGGCGGCGCTGCGCGACCAACGGCACCGCGCGTACGAGGACTTCGCGGCGGTGGCGCGCGACCTCGTCGAGCGCAAGATCACCTCGCCGGAGCACCTCGGAGCGATGGGCGGCTCGAACGGCGGGCTGCTCACCGGCAACATGCTCACGCAGTACCCCGAGCTGTTCGGCGCCGTCGTCATCCAGGTCCCGCTGCTCGACATGCAGCGCTACCACCTGCTGCTCGCGGGCGCGTCGTGGATCGCGGAGTACGGCGACCCCGACTCGGGCGACTGGGAGTTCCTCGCGACGTTCTCGCCGTACCACCTGTTCGACGCCGATCGGCCGTACCCGCCGGTGCTCTTCACGACCTCGACCCGCGACGACCGGGTGCACCCGGGGCACGCGCGCAAGATGGCGGCGAAGATGCTCGAGGCGGGCAAGGACGTGACCTACTACGAGAACATCGAGGGCGGTCACGGCGGCGCAGCCAACAACGCGCAGGCGGCGCACATGTCGGCGCTGGCGTACCGGTTCCTCTGGTCCCGCCTCACCTGACGCCCGCGCGTCACTGCGCGCGCAGTCGCAAGTCACGCCGGTACGCTGCCGAGCATGACCACGACCCCGCCTCCGGCCCGCGACGGAATCGGCGCGAAGGCGCTCACGTTCCTCAAGCAGCGCTGGCTCCCGCTCGTGCTGCTGGTGGTGGCGATCGTGTTCGTGTTCCAGAACCGCGACGACACCACGATCAGCTTCCTGTTCCTCGAGTGGACCTCGCCGCTGTGGTTCACGCTGGCACTCGTGCTCGTCGTCGGGATCGCGATCGGCTGGGCGCTGCGCGGCCGCCGCGGCAAGCCTTAAGCCGTACGACCGCGCGACGCTCCGACGCGCGCCCTGTCCCACCCTGACCGACAATCGCCCGTAGAGCGGACCGGGGGGTGCGATGGCGGAGCGTGAGGCGGAGACGGCGGATGTCGACAGCCTTCCGTCGGCGCGGGTCTGGACGATCTTCGGCGGGCTGATGCTCGCGATGCTCCTCGCCGCGCTGGACCAGACCATCGTGTCGACGGCGTTGCCGACGATCGTGCAGGACCTCGGTGGTGGCGAGCACCTTTCGTGGGTCGTCACCGCGTACATGCTCGCCTCCACCGTCACCACGATGCTGTGGGGCAAGCTCGGCGACCTGTACGGACGCAAGAGCCTGTTCATCATCTGCATCCTGATCTTCCTGGCGGGCTCGGCGCTCGCCGGGACGTCGCAGACGATGGGCCAGCTCGTCGCGTGGCGCGCCTTGCAGGGTGTCGGCGGCGGCGGGCTGATGGTCCTGTCGCAGGCGATCATCGGCGACGTCGTCTCGCCACGGGAGCGTGGCCGCTACCAAGGCGCCTTCGGGGCGGTGTTCGGGGTAGCCAGCGTGGCGGGGCCGCTGCTCGGTGGATTCTTCGTCGACAACCTGTCGTGGGAGTGGGTCTTCTACATCAACCTCCCGCTCGGCGCGGTCGCCCTGGTGGTCGTGACCGCTGTCCTGCCGCGCATCCGCCCGGACCGCGACGCGCACATCGATTACGCCGGCATCGTCCTGATCGGGACGGTCGCGACCGCCATCGTCCTGGTCACCAGCCTCGGCGGATCGACGTGGGGATGGAACTCGCCGGAGGTGTGGGGCTGCGTGGTGCTCGCGGTGGTCGCCCTCGTCGCGTTCGTCTTCGTCGAGCAGCGCGCGCCGGAGCCGGTGCTGCCGCTGCGGCTCTTCGCGAACCGGGTCTTCACGACGACCTCGGGCGTCGGGTTCGTCATCGGCTTCGCGATGTTCGGCGCGATCACCTACCTGCCGCTCTACCTCCAGCAGATCAAGGGCTCTACCCCGACCGAGTCGGGGCTGGAGATGCTGCCGATGATGCTGGGTCTGCTCCTGACCTCGATCGGCAGCGGGCAGCTGATCTCGCACACGGGTCGCTACAAGGTCTTCCCGATCGTCGGGACGGCGGTCACCGCCGTCGGCCTCTACCTCCTCTCGCTCATGGATCGCGAGACCTCGACGCTGCAGTCCTCGGCGAGCATGTTCGTGCTCGGCCTGGGTCTCGGCATGGTGATGCAGGTCCTCGTGCTCGCCGTCCAGAACGCCGTGGAATACCGGGACCTCGGCACCGCCACGTCCGGTGCGACGTTCTTCCGTACGATCGGCAGCTCGGTCGGAGTCGCCGCGTTCGGCGCCGTCCTCACCAGCTCGCTGGGCAACGCACTCGCGCGGGACACCCCGTCGACGGCGACCGGCGCCTGCAGCGGTGATGCGCTGAAGGAGTCCGCGCTCGCGATCAGGCGGTGCCCGCCGGAGGTGCAGTCGTGGTTCCTCGACGGGTACGCGAACGCCATCCACGTCGTGTTCCTCGCAGCGGTCCCGATCGCGCTGATCGCGTTCGCCCTGACGTGGTTCATCCCGGAGGTCCGGCTGCGGCGGTCCACTGGACGTACGGGCGCCGGTGAGGCCACGGGCGAGTCGTTCGCGCTGCCCTCGGGGCGGACGTCGCTGGAGGAGTTGCGCCTCATCCTGTGGCGCCGGGTCGGGCGGCAGGACCCGTTGCGGGCATACGAGATCCTCGTGCGCGACCTCGATCTCGCGCTGGAGCCGGAGGAGTGCTGGATGGTCACACGCGCGTCGCTCAAGGGGCCACGGTCGATCGCGACCATGGCGCAGCGGGCCGACGCCCCGCCCGAGACCGTACGCCGCGTCGCGGAGTCGCTGGCCTCGCACGGTCTGGTCAGCGTCGTCGGCGACACGGTCACGGCGACACCGGACGGCCATGCCGCGGCCGAGCGGATCCGTGCGCACGAGCGGGCGCGTCTGCAGCACTACATCGACGAGTGGGGGCCCGAGCCCGAGGTCGAGGAGCTGGTCGAGGAGCTGACCGAGCAGCTCCTCGCCGACGATCGGTCCACAGCAGGCCGCGGAAGGTGACCCGGGGGCCGTGGAAACCGACCCGGGGGCCGTGGAAACCGACCCGGGGGCCGTGGAAACCGACCCGGTTAGGAGGTGCGGCGGCGGAAGAGGCGCGCTGATGCCACCGTCGACGCCACGAGGATCAGCGTGCACCAGCCGAGCGCCCACCATGCCTGGTCGCCGATCTCGGTGCCCATCCACAGTCCGCGCAGCGTCTCGATGATCGGGGTCATCGGCTGGTGCTCAGCAAACCCGCGCAGCGCCGCCGGCAGCGTGTCGGCCGGGACGAACGCGGTGCTGACGTAGGGGAGGAACGCGAGCACCATCGTGAAGGCGTTGGCGGCATCCTTGCTGCGCGCGAGCAGACCGACCGTCGCCGCGAGCCACGAGATCGCGAGAACGAAGGCGGCCAGGATGCCGATCGCGGCGAACCACTCGAGAGGGCCCGCGCTCGGTCGCCAGCCGATCAGCAGCGCGACGGCGATGACGAGCGTGGTCGCGATCGCGTTGCGGGCGACGCTGGCCACGACGTGGCCGACGACCACGGACCCCGCGGCGATCGGCATCGAGCGGAACCGGTCGACGATGCCGTTCGTCATGTCGTCCGCGACCGCCACCGCTGTCGTCCCGGCCCCGAAGCCGGCGCACAGCAGGATGATCCCCGGCACCACGTAGTCCACGTACGAGCCGCCGGTCGACATCGCACCCCCGAACACGTAGACGAACAGCAGCATCAGCGCCACCGGCAGCGTGAGCGCGGTGAAGAACGCCTCGGGGTCACGCATCGAGCGGGTCAGCCCGCGCCGGATCATCACGCGCGAGTCGAGGACGGTGTCGGCGACCCGGGCCCTCGTGGCGGTCGTGGTGGTGCTCATCGGTGGGCCTCCAGGGTCGGTGCGGTGAGGGTGAGGAAGACGTCGTCGAGGCTCGGTGCGTGCATGCCGACCCGATGGGGCAACGCGTCCGCGGCTGCGAGCGTGTCGAGCAGCACTCGCAGGGAGTCGGGGGTGCCGTTGCTGGGGACGTCGAGGGTGAGGAGCACGGGATCGGCGGTGACCTCGGTCGTACGGAGTGCGGCGCGCGCGGCCTCGTACCGGGCCCCGTCGCCGTAGGACAGGCGGACGACCTCGCCGGCGACCTGCGTCTTGAGCTCCTCGGGCGTGCCTTCCGCGACGATCAGGCCCCCGTCGAGGACGGAGATGCGGTCCGCGAGCTGGTCGGCCTCCTCCAGGTACTGCGTGGTGAGGAGCACCGTGACACCGGTGTCGGCGAGCTCGCGTACGGTCGCCCAGACCTGGTCGCGGCTGCGTGGGTCGAGGCCGGTCGTCGGCTCGTCGAGGAACAGCAGTGTCGGGGGGACGACCATGCTCATCGCGAGGTCGAGGCGGCGTCGCTGGCCGCCGGAGTACGTCGTGGCCCGGCGATCGGCGATCGTGCCCAGGTCGAAGCGGGCGAGGAGCTCGTCGGTGCGGGCGGCGCTCTCGATGCGGGACAGGCGCCGCAGTCGGGCCACCATCGTGAGGTTCTCGCGCGCCGTGAGCACCTCGTCGACCGCCGCGTACTGACCGGTGAGGCTGATCGCGCCCCGTACGGAGTAGGGCTCGCGGGAGACGTCGTGGCCGGCGACGCGTGCGGTGCCGCCGTCGTACCCGATCAACGTCGCCAGGATGCGCACCAGCGTCGTCTTGCCAGCGCCGTTCGCGCCGAGGAGCCCGTGCACGGTGCCGGGGGCGATCGCGAGGTCGACCCCGCGCAGGACCTCGGTGGATCCGTAGCTCTTCGTGAGGTCGGCGACCTCGACTGTGTATGTCATACGCTAAACCGTATACGGCATACGCAGATTGGCGCAAGGCTCTATCGTGGCTGCACCGAGGACAGGAAGGACGAGGAGGTGGCATGGCCGAGGACGAGGTGCAGCTCCCCGACGAGCTCGCCTTGCTGTGGGGACGTCGATCCAGCGGCCGCCGCGGGCCTCGCCCGGAGCTCGACGCGAGCGCCATCGTTGCCGCCGCTGTCGAGATCGCCGACGCGGACGGGCTCGAGGCCGTGTCGATGGCGCGCGTCGCCAAGCAGCTCGGCTTCTCGACGATGGCGCTCTACAGGCACGTCGCCAACAAGGAGGAGCTGCTCTCCTTGATGTGGAACGAGAGTGCCTCGGTCGCCCAGGTGGTCGAGATCACCGGCGACACCTGGCGCGAGCGGATGCGCTCGTGGGCGAGCCTTCAGCGCGACATGCTCACGGCCCACCCGTGGCTCGCGCAGATGCCGATCAGCAACCCGCCGATGGGGCCGAGCGCCTTCACCTGGATCGAGCGCGGGCTCGATGCGCTGACCGACACCCCGCTCAGCGACGTGGACAAGCTCCAGGCGATCGGCGCGATCAGCGCATACACGCTGGCCGAGGCGCGGATGGCGTACGAGGAGGCGACGGCGGCCGCGCGGAGGCGTGCAGAGGGCAAGCCGGTCGTCGCCTTCGAGAACGTGATCGGCCTCCTCGCCGACCCTGCGGTCTATCCCCACCTCGCCCGCCTGGCCGCGATCACGCCGACGATGCCTGCGGCCGGTGAGCCAGGTTATGAGGAGATGGTCGGGGCGAGCTACGACTTTGGCCTGGAGCTCCTCCTCGACGGCATGGCCGCAGCGATCGCCCGTGCGGGCGGTGAGGCTACGCCGTGAACGCGTGGATGCCCGCCGTCCATCGTCGCGCCACGGCCCGTCAGGCCCAGCGTGTTCTCGTAGAAGTCCCTCGCGCGCTCGACGTCGCGGACGGGGACCATCGCGGTGTAAGCCGTACCGGTGAGCATCGTTGCCTTCCTCGGCGATCGGCCCGCAACCCGAGACGCGCCCGGGTGCTGTGGGGCGCGCCGTTAGACTGATCTGGGCGCAGCGTGGCGTCCTGCCACCTGCAACCGAGCCATACGAGGAACCTCCGTGGGCATTGTCGTCCAGAAGTACGGCGGCTCGTCGGTGTCCGACGCCGCCAGCATCAAGCGCGTCGCGCAGCGCATCGTCGCCACCAAGAAGGCCGGCCACGACGTCGTCGTGGTCGTGTCCGCCATGGGTGACACGACGGACGAGCTCCTCGACCTCGCCCACGAGGTCTCACCGCTGCCGGACGGCCGCGAGCTCGACATGCTCCTGACCTCCGGCGAGCGGATCGCCATGGCGCTCCTCGCGATGGCGATCGGCAACCTCGGCCAGCAGGCACAGTCGTTCACGGGCTCACAGGCCGGCGTGATCACCGACTCGAGCCACGGCAAGGCCAAGATCATCGACGTCACACCGGGTCGCATCCGCAAGGCGATCGAGGAGGACGCCGTCGCGATCGTCGCCGGCTTCCAGGGTGTCTCTCACGAGAGCAAGGACATCACCACGCTCGGCCGCGGCGGGTCCGACACGACCGCCGTCGCGCTCGCGGCCGCCCTCGAGGCCGAGGTCTGCGAGATCTACACCGACGTCGACGGGATCTTCACCGCCGACCCTCGGATCGTCCCGACCGCACGCCGCATCCCCGTCATCTCGTACGAAGAGACGCTTGAGATGGCGGCCAACGGCGCTAAGGTCCTTCACCTGCGCTGTGTCGAGTACGCGCGGCGCAACAACATGCCGATCCACGTCCGCTCGTCGTTCTCCACCAAGGAGGGCACCTGGGTGCTGAGCGCGGAGCGGATCAACGAACTGCTGAATGAAGGTGAGGGGGAGGCCCCCGTGATGGAGCAAGCAATCATCTCCGGCGTTGCGCACGACCGCAGCGAGGCCAAGATCACCGTGGTCGGGGTCCCCGACAAGGTCGGCGAGGCCGCCCGCATCTTCGAGACGCTCGCCGACGCCCAGATCAACCTGGACATGATCGTCCAGAACGTCTCCGCGGCCTCGACCGGTCTGACCGACATCTCGTTCACGCTCCCGCGTGCCGACGGGCAGACGGCGATGACGGCGCTGGCGCGGCTCAAGGACGAGGTCGGCTACGCCCAGCTGCAGTACGACGACGGCGTCGGCAAGATCTCGCTCGTCGGAGCCGGGATGCGCACCAACCCCGGCATCTCCGCGAAGTTCTTCAAGGCGATCGCCGACGCTGGCGTCAACATCGAGATGATCTCGACCTCCGAGATCAGAATCTCGGTTGTCGTCAACGAGCAGCAGATCGATGATGCGGTGAGTGCTGCGCACCACGCGTTCGACCTGGACTCCGACGAGGTCGAGGCCGTCATCTACGGCGGCACCGGCCGCTGACCGAACGCAACAAGGAGAGACACCATGGCCAACGGGCTGAAGATCGGCGTCGTCGGCGCGACCGGACAGGTCGGCGCCGTCATGCGCACGCTCCTGGAGGAGCGTGCCTTCCCGATCGCCGAGATCCGCTTCTTCGCCTCCCCGCGCTCGGCCGGCAAGACGCTGCGCTTCGCGGGGCGTGACGTCGTCGTCGAGGACGCGGCGACCGCCGACCCGACGGGCCTGGACGTCGCGGTGTTCTCCGCCGGAGCCACGATGTCGCGCGTCCAGGCGCCGCGTTTCGCCGCGGCAGGCGTCACGGTGATCGACAACTCGTCCGCATGGCGCAAGGACCCCGAGGTCCCGCTGGTCGTCTCCGAGGTCAACCCGGGTGACATCGCGAACGCCGTCAAGGGCATCATCGCCAACCCCAATTGCACGACGATGGCCGCGATGCCGGTGCTCAAGCCGCTGCACGACGAGGCGGGTCTCGTCCGTGTCGTCGCCAGCACCTACCAGGCGGTCTCGGGCTCCGGCCTCGACGGCGTTGAGGAGCTCGCGACCCAGGCCGAGAAGGTCGTCGCCGGCGCTCGCGCCCTCACGCACGACGGTGGCGCGGTCGACTTCCCTGAGCCCCAGAAGTACGTCGCCCCGATCGCCTTCAACGTGCTCCCGATGGCGGGCTCGATCGTCGACGACGGCTCGTTCGAGACCGACGAGGAGCAAAAGCTCCGCAACGAGTCGCGCAAGATCCTCGGCCTCCCCGAGCTGCGCGTCTCCGGCACCTGCGTGCGCGTCCCGGTGTTCACGGGCCACTCGCTCTCGCTCAACGTCGAGTTCGCAAACGCGATCACGCCCGACCGCGCCCGCGAGATCCTCGCGTCCGCTCCCGGGGTGCAGCTGGTCGACGTGCCGACGCCGCTGCAGGCCGCCGGTGCCGACCCGAGCCTGGTCGGCCGGATCCGCCAGGACTCCAGCGTCGACGGCAACCGCGGGCTCGTGCTCTTCGTGAGCAACGACAACCTCCGCAAGGGCGCGGCGCTCAACACCATCCAGATCGCCGAGCTCATCGCTGCCCGCTGACGTGGCACCCCTCGTCCGCGAGCGGCGTCCCGAGGACGTCCCGACCCTGGTCGCCGTCCTCGCGGAGGTCCACGAGCACGACCGATATCCGATCGTCGGCACCCACGTCGAGCCCGGCTGGCTGACCGAGCCGGACGGCCCGGCGTGGGTCGCGGAGGTCGACGACGAGGTCGTGGGCCAGGCGGCGCTGACGACCGGCGCCGATGCGGTGTCCCGTACGGCGCTGGGCGGGCCGGGCGTCGACGCCGTCACGTTGTCCCGGTTCTTCGTCGCGCCCCGGTCGCGCGGGACGGGCGCGGCCGCCGCACTGCTCGACACTGTCGAGACGTACGCCGGGGGCCGCAGCCTCGGGCTCGCGCTCGAGGTCGTCGCCCACAACGAGGCGGCCCGCAGGCTGTACGAGCGCCGGGGCTGGTCTCCGCTCGGGTCGTACGAGGTGCGCTGGTTCGGCGCGGACGGCCCGGCGTACGAGGCATATCGGTTCGTCCTGCCGGTGCGGGCCGCAAACTTCTAGGGCGCGGCGCTCGGCCTGAGCGAGACTGGGTCGATGCGACTGCTGGAGCGCGGCAGCGCCTTGGCCGAGCTGCAGACGGCGTACGAGGATCTGCGGCACGGGCACGGGAGCGTTGTCCTCGTCCAGGGCGAGGCCGGCATCGGCAAGACCAGCCTGGTGCGGTGGTTCCTCGCCGAGACGGTCGACCCCGCGCGTAAGGCATCCGGCACGGCCCCCGCTCGTACGCCGCGGCGTGACGTCCGCCTGCTCGTCGGCTCGTCCGACGACCTGGTCGTCCCCCGCCCGCTCGGTGCGGTCCTGGAGCTCGCCGAGGCGGAGCCCGACCTCGCCGACGCGCTGGCCGTCGGCGCCGACGCCCCCACCGCCGTCCTCGCGGCGGCGCGCGAGGAACCGACCGTGTGCGTGCTCGAAGACGTGCACTGGGCCGACGAGGCGACGCTCGACGTCATCACCGTCCTCGCGCGTCGGATCGAGGAGCTCCCGCTGCTCCTGCTGCTCACGTTCCGCGACGACGAGGTCGCGGCGGACCATCCGCTGCGTCGATCCCTGGCGGCGATCCCTTCGTCGCGCGCGCACCGCGTCGTCCTCGCGCCGCTGACGGTGGAGGCCGTCGGACAGCTGACGGGGGCGCAGTCCGACGCCGGCGCGGTGCACGCCCTCACCGGCGGGAATCCGTTCTTCGTCACCGAGGTGGTCTCGGGCGGGACGGGCCGCGTCCCTGCCAGCGTCCGCGACGCCGTCCTCGGCCGGTTCGCCCGCCTCTCGGAGGCCGGCCGCGCTTCCGCTGAGCTGGTCAGCGTCGTCCCAGGTCGGACGGAGGGGTGGCTGGTCGAGGCCTGCCTCGGGGACCGCGCCGACGTCGCCGACGGCGAGCGCCACGGTCTCCTGGTCGTCGACGGCGCCTCCGTGCGCTACCAGCACGAGCTCGCACGGTGGGCCGTCGAGGCGGAGCTGGCCGGCCAGCGCCGCCGCGACCTCAACCGCCTCGTGCTGCACGAGCTGGCCGCGCGTGGCGCCTCCGACGCCCGGCTCGCGCACCACGCCTGGATCGCCGGCGACGCGGACGCGGTCCTGCGTCACGGGCTCGCGGCGGGCCAGCGAGCCGCGCGCGCCCGGTCCCACCGGGAGTCCGTGGAGCTGCTCGCCCGCGCCCTGGAGCACGGACACCTCCTTCCTCCGCGGGCCCGCGCCGACGCGCTCGACCTGCTCTCGTTCGAGGCCTATACTGCCGGTCGGGCCGAGCACGCGGTCAGCGCGCGCGAGGAGGCCGCCCGCGTACGGGAGAAGCTCGGTGACCCGCTCCGCTCGTCGGACACCCTGCGGTGGCTCTCGCGGATCCGTTGGTGGGCCGGAGACCGGCCGGGAGCCGAACGGGCGGGTCGCGAGGCGATGGACGTGCTCGACGGCCTGCCCGACTCCCGCGAGCACACCAAAGCCCTCAACAACCTCTCCCAGCTCGCGATGCTGGCCCAGCGGGACGAGGACGCCATCGCGTACGGCGAGCGCGCGCTCGCGATCGGGTCCGCGCACGACGACCGCGAGGTCGTGGCCACCGCGCGGATCAACATCGGCACGACGCTCGGTCGCGTCGACCTCGAGGGTGGGATCGACATGCTCCGGCAGGCGGCCCGCGACGCCGCCGAGCTCGGGATGTACGAGGAGACCTGCCGGGCGCTGGTGAACGTCGCCTGGAACCTGAAGGACGAGCGGCTGTACGCCCGGGCGAGCGCGATCATCGACGAGGCCCTCGTGGTCGCCCGGACGAACGAGCTCTCCAACTTCTCGGACTACCTGTACGCGATGCGCGCGCTGGTCGATCTGGCCACCGGTGCGTGGGACGACGCCGACGCCGACGTCGCCCGTGTCGAGACCGCACTGGTGCCCTCGCTCGAGGCGGAGGCGCTGCTCGCCATCCGGCGCGGCGAGCCGCAGGCGGAGGCGCTTCTGGACCGCGCCTGGGCCCGTGCGACCACCTCGGCGGAGCTCCAGCGGCTGCGGCCGATCGCGTGCGCCCGTGCGGAAGCGGCGTGGCTGGCTGGAGACCACCAGCGGGTCGACGAGGCGACCGCGACGACGTACCCGCTCGCCCTCGAGGTCGGGACGCCGTGGGACGTGGGCGAGCTCGCCGTCTGGCGCTTCCGCTCCGGCCTCCTCGAGCGCGCTCCTGAGGAGTGCGCGACGCCGTTCCGGCTCGAGATCGACGGCGACCTGCGGGGAGCCGCGCGGGCGTGGAAGGAGCTGGGAGAGCCCTACTCGGCTGCGCTCGCGGTCCTGGCCTCCGACGACGTCGACGCGGTCCGCGATGCGGCGTCCGTGCTGGACCGGCTCGGTGCCGTCACCGGACTGCGGGTCGCTCGGACCCGGCTGCGCGACCTCGGGGTCGCCTCGGCGCCGCGAGGCAGGCGGGCGAGCACCCGGAGCAACCCGTCAGGGCTCACCGACCGCCAGCTCGAGGTCCTGTCGCTCCTCGTCGCCGGGGCGTCCAACTCCGTGATCGCCGAAAGACTCGTCGTGTCGCCCAAGACGGTGGAGCACCACGTCAGTGCCGTCCTGGCCAAGCTCGGCGTGGCGAGCCGGCGCGAGGCGGCCGAACAGGGCCGTCTCCTGGGCGTCGCCGACCACGAACGTGGGGGGACCGGGCGGCAAACGTAGGTGGTCCGCCCCGACGCCGCCGCCCGCCGATCTTCCTAGCGTCGTCTCCATGACCACTACCACCGCACCACAGCACAGCGAACGGATCGACGTCCCCGGGTTCCGGGGCGAGCTCATCGAGCCCGGGGACGCCGCGTACGACGACGCCCGCGCCGTCTACAACGGGAGCATCGACCGCCACCCGCGCCTGATCGCGCGCGCCACGGACGTGGCCGACGTCATCGCCGCCGTCCAGACCGCACGCGAGCTCGGCCTTCCCGTCGCCGTACGGGGAGGCGGGCACAACGCCGGCGGGCTCGGCGTAGGCGACGACGCCTTCGTCGTCGATCTGTCGCGGATGCGCGCGGTCCACGTGGATCCGTCCGAACGGGTCGTCCGCGTCGAGGGCGGGGCCACCTGGGGCGACGTCGATCACGCGACGCACCCCTTCGGCCTCGCCGTGCCCAGCGGGATCATCTCCACCACGGGCGTCGGCGGACTCACGCTCGGCGGCGGGATCGGCTACCTGGCCCGTGAGTTCGGACTCACGATCGACAGCCTCCTGTCCGCCGACGTCGTCCTCGCCGACGGAACCTTCGTGACCGCCGACGCCGACCGGCACCCCGACCTGTTCTGGGCGCTGCGCGGAGGTGGCGGCAACTTCGGTGCGGTCACTTCCTTCACGTTCCGTGCCCACCCCGTCGGCGACATCGTCGGCGGGCCGATGTTCTTCTCGCTCGACCGCGTGGCCGAGGTGATGCGGGCGTGGGACGACTACCTCGAGGACGCACCTGACGACGTCACCTGCTGGTTCGGGTTCGTGACCGTACCGGCCGTCGACCCGTTCCCGGCTGCGCTCCAGGGGCAGGTCGTCGCGGCCCTGGTGTGGTGCATCAACGCACCGGCCGACCGCGTCGAGAAGGCGCTCGCACCCTTCCGGGCCATGGGGCCCGTGATGGACGGGGTCGGCCCGATGCCGTACCCCGCGCTGCAGAGCGCGTTCGACGCGCTCTATCCCTCGGGTGACCAGTGGTACTGGCGCGCTGACTTCGTCGACGACCTCGGTGACGACGCGATCGACGTGCACGTCACGCACGGGCCCACCCTCCCGACGCCGAAGTCGTCGATGCACCTGTATCCGATCAACGGCGCTGCCGGCAGGGTCGGACGTCACGACACCGCCTTCAGCCACCGGCAGGCGAAGTATGCCCAGGTGATCGTGGGCGTCGACCCCTCGCCGGAGGGGTTCGAGGAGGTTCGGACGTGGACCCGCGGCTACCACGACGCGCTCCACCCGCACTCCGCCGGCGGCGCGTACGTCAACATGCTGCAGGACGACGAGGGGCCCGACCGGGTGCGGGAGAGCTATCGCGACAACTTCGACCGGCTCATCGCGGTGAAGGACCGGTACGACCCGGGCAACGTGTTCTGCCTCAACAAGAACGTGCCACCGAGCACGGGGAGCAGTGCCTGACCGGGAGTGTGGAACGATCGGACGGTGAGTTCGCTCGATCCGTCCCAGGTCTGGACCCGGTTCACCCGCGATCCTCGTGACCCGTCCGCGACAGCGCTGCGCGCCGGCGACGCCGACCGCGCCGTGCTCGCGGACGTGCTGGGCGAGGCGTTCTCGGACGGGCGGCTCGATCGTCTGGAGTACGACGAGCGCAGCGACGCCGCCGTACGGGTCCGGACGTACGGCGAGTTCCTGCCGCTGCTGCAGGATCTCGTCCCGACCAGCGGTGCGGCCGCTCCTCCCGTACGCCGTGCGCCCGCGGGCGACCTCGAGCGGCGCGCCGTCGCCGCGTACGAGCGCAAGCGCCGCGACGCGTGGGTCGAGGCCGTCACGATCACGCTGATCTGCGTCGGCATCTGGGGTGCGATCAGCCTGGCCGGCGGGTGGAACCCGCACTTCCCGTGGCCGCTGATCGTGGCCGCGGTGACGTTCGCCGACGCGATCGACAAGACGTTCAGCCGTGACAAGTACCTCGGCAAGGAGCGCGAGAAGCTCGAGAAGCGCGACCGCAAGGAGCAGCGCAAGCAGCTGCCCGAGTCCTGACCGATCTCCCGACAGGTCGGGACACCGGCCTCTGGGGCCCGGGACGTCAGGACGGCGACAGTGCTCTGGTCATCAACGACCAGAAGGGCACTGACATGAAGGATCCGACATCGATGGGCGAGGTCTTCCTCGCCGACCCGCCGGCACGAGCCGAGCACGTCGCGGCGCCGGCCCGTACGCGGGGCTGGGCGGTCACTGGCATCATCGCGGCCCTCCTCGGCCTCGTGACGATCGTGGTTTCGCTCGGGCTGTGGGACCCGGACCTCGACTACTCCGATCCCACCGCGATCGCGGGTCGTCTCCGCGAGGCCCAGGCGCAGCTGATCGTCATGCACGTCGCGATGGTGACCGGCATGATCGCGCTCGTCGTCTTCGCGCTCGGCCTGGCCCGTCGGCTCAACGCCACGCTGCCGGTCGGGAGCCTCCTCGGGGGCGTCGCCGCCGCGGGCATCGGCCTGACCGCCGTCGCGAACCTGCTCGGATCCGGTCTGGACACCGAGTTCCTCTTCGCCGCAGACGTCGTCGAGAAGGACGTGCCGGAGACCATCGCGTTCTACAACCACTGGATCGCGACGATCCCGTGGCTGTGGGTCGGCGCCGGACTCACGGGCGTCGTGCTCGCGATCGCCGCGCTCAAGCACAAGGCCGCCCCGCGCTGGATCGGCATCGTCGGCCTGACCCTCGGTGGGCTCACGCTCCTGCTCGGCATCTCGCCGCTCCAGTACATGGCCGGCTTCCTCGGGCCGATCTGGCTGCTCGTCACCGCGATCGGGTTCACCGTCGGCGACAAGGCGTACCGGAACGCCGCAGCATGACCTGGACGGCGGGGCAGCACGGGGGAACGAGCTCGCGTAAAGCAGCAACGGGGGTGGGCTCGTTCCCCTATCGTCGGGAGATCATGAGCGATCTCGTGGCGCCCGCCGCCCTGCCGGACCCCGCTCCGACACCCGCAGACGGTGCCCCGCGGACCGCCCGCGTGGTGGTCCTCGCGGCGTGGATGCTCGGCATCAGCGCGATCGTCGTCTATGCGCTCACCACCCCGAGGATCGGGGCAGACTCGCTGTTCCTCTTCGTCGACGCCAGCGTCGCGCTCGTGTACGGAGCGGTCGCGGGGGTGCTGCTGACGCGGCGGCAGCACCCGGTCGCCTGGCTCTTGGCGGTGGCCGCGATCGGTGGCGGCATGGCGGCCTTCGGTGGCGCCTACCGTGGCGCGGAGGCGGTGTGGGGGTGGCCTCAGGTCAGTGCCGTCGAGTCGTGGTTCAGCTGGGCGTGGGTCCCGGGCACGATCGCGCTCTTCATCGTCGTGCCGTGGCTGATGCGCGACCGCGCGCTCGGGCCGTGGTCGCGGGTCGGCCTCGCGCTAGGTGTCGTCACCACCCTGGCGCTGACGGTGGAGCGGATGGTGTTCCCGATGTCCGACCCGCGGGTGCTGCTCGGCGTGGTGGTCGTCCTCGGACTGATCACCGCCGCAGCGGTCGCCTGGCGGGCCCGGCATGAGCCCGTCGTCCGCGACCGGGTCGCGCTCGGCTGGCTCACCCTCGGCGTCGCGGTGATGGCGCTCTCGTTCGTGCCGCTGCTCTGGTACGCGATCCCGCCGTGGACGATGGCCGTCCTGCACCTGGTGTGCCAGGTGCTGTTCTCGGGCGCGATCCTCGTCGTGGTCCTGCGCCAGCAGCTGTGGGGCATCGACCTCGCGGTGAGCCGCGCGCTGGTCGCCGGCATCCTCGCCGTGCTGCTCGTCGGCGCGTACGTCGTCGCGGTGCTCGGCGTGCAGGAGGCGGTCGGTGACACCCAGACCAGTCAGGTCGCGGCCGCGGTCGTGGTCGTGCTGGCGGCGCCGTTCCTGCGCCAGTGGGCGGGCCGCCGGGTCGGCTCGCTCGTCTACGGCGAGGCGCTGGAGCCGCACCGCGCGGTGAGCGCGATGGGCGCGGGCTTCGCCAGCGACGACGAGCGTGCACTGCTCGACGTGCTGGTCGCGCAGCTCGCCTCGTCGATGCGGCTGCAGTCGGTGGCGCTGACGAGCGGTGGCGCGACGGTGGCCTCGTACGGGGTCCCGTCGTCCAACGTGCTCGAGCTCCCGGTGGTCCACCGCGGTCAGGAGATCGGGGTCCTGGTTGTGACCGCTCCCCCTGGGGAGTGGCTCGGAGCCCGTACGGTCAAGGCCGTCGAGGACCTCAGCGACCTCCTCGCCGCGGGCCTCGCGCTGACCCTCGCGCTACGCGAGGCCGATGCGGCGCGTGAGCGGCTCACCAACGCGCGGCTCCAAGAGCGCAAAGTCATCCGCCGCGAGCTCCACGACGGGCTCGGCCCGTGGCTCGCGGGGCTGCGGCTCGGCATGCAGGGTGTCCGCAACGCGGTCCGCCCGGATCCAGACCTCGCCGAGTCGCTGCTCGACAGCCTCAGCGGCGAGCTCGACCAGCGCATCGCCGACGTCCGTACGCTCTCCCACAGCCTCCTCCCGCCGGCGATCGAGCAGCTCGGGCTCGCGGCGGCGCTGCAGGAGCTGGCGGCGCGCTGGGAGCAGACCGGCATGCGCGTACGACTGCGGTGTGCGCCGTTGCCCGCGCTCGCTGCCCCAGTGGCCGCCGCCGCGTACGCGATCGTGAGCGAGTCGGTGACCAACGCGACCAAGCACAGCGGGGTGGACACCTGCGCGGTCACCGTCGAGGTCGACCACGGGGTGCTTCGCGTCGAGTGCACCGACGACGGGGCCGGCCTCGCGCCCGGAGCACGCGAAGGCGTTGGCCTCCGTGCGATGGTCGAGCGGGCCAGCGAGCTCGGCGGCGAGGTCGTCGTCGGCACCCATGGGACGCGCGGCACGCGGGTGAGCGCGCTGATCCCGCTGGAGCCCGCCGGGGTGACGGCCGGAGGTGTCGCATGAGCACACCGATCCGCGTCGTGGTCGTCGACGACCACCCGGTGTTCCGGATGGGGATGGCCGGGCTGCTCCGCTCGCTCGACGGGCTCGACCTCGTCGGGCAGGCCGACGGGCCGGCGCAGGCACGCGAGGTGATCGACGCCGAGGTCGATGTCGTCCTCATGGACCTCGATCTCGCCGGGGAGTCGGGCGTCGTGCTCACCCGCGAGCTCCTCGCGACATACCCGGACCTCAAGATCCTCGTCGTCACCATGCACGAGGACGACGTCTCCGTCCTGGCCGCGATGCGTGCGGGCGCGCGGGGCTATCTGCTGAAGTCGGCGGCGCCCGAGCAGCTCGAGAGGGCCGTACGCTCGGTGGCGCTCGGCGACCTCATCATGGGCCAAGGTGTCGCCGAGCGTGCCCTGTCGTACGTGGCGTCCACCCCGGGCGGGGCCTCAGGTGGTCCGAGGCCGTTCCCCGAGCTGACCGACCGCGAGCTCGAGGTGCTCGACCTCGTCGCGCGCGGCATGGGCAACGCAGCGATCGCGCGGGCGCTGACGCTCAGCGAGAAGACGGTGCGCAACCACGTCTCCCACCTGCTCACGAAGCTCGGCGTGCGCGATCGCGCCGGTGCGGTGGCGGCGGCACGCGACGCGGGGCTCGGCGCCGGGGTCTGACGCCACGGCCTGGCCCCTCACGCGGACGCCTCGACCTGGGCGGCGCGGCGAAGGACGGCGAGCGCGCGGCTGGGACGGTCGGTGATGATCCCCTCGACGCCGGCGTCGGCCGCGCGGCGGATCGCGGCGCGGGAGTTCGCGGTCCACACGTACGTCTCGAGCCCGGCGAGCTGGGCGCGGCGCACGTATGCGGAGGTGACCGCGCCGTGCCACGGGTTCACCGCCGACACCCACGCCTCGAGCGCGGGGTTGCGCGGGGTGTGGCGGACGAGCAGGCCGCGCGGCACGGTGGGCATCAGCCGCCCGAACGCCCGGAGTGCCTCGGCATCGAAACTCTGCACCGTCACCGCGACACCGGGCGAGAAGCAGCGCAGCACCTCGGCGACCTGGGCGACGAGGTGGGGCTGCGAGCCGGGGTTCTTGATCTCGAGGAGCAGCCCCACCCCGCTCGCCCGCAGGGTGTCGAGGACCTGCTCCAGGGTGGGCACGGGTTCGCCGGCGTGCGCGGGCCCGAACCAGGATCCGGCGTCCAGGCGCCGGACCTCGTCGTAGGTCAAGGACGGGACGGGGTCGTTCGCGCGGCGCGGGAGGTGTCGGGCGACGTCGGTGGTGCGCGCGAGCGTCGCGTCGTGGACGATGACGGGCACCCCGTCGCGTGTGGACTGCACGTCGACCTCGACGGCATCGGCGCCCTTCGTGACCGCTGCGGCGACCGCGGCGAGCGTGTTCTCCGGCGCAACTGCGCTGGCGCCCCGGTGCGCGACGACCCGTGGCCGGCGCATCGTGGTGATCGGCTCGTTCATGCGGCGAGCGTCGCGACCGATGGTGGAGCGGAGGCGAGGGCCAGGTGGACGCGAGGTGAAGGCTCGCTGAGTTCTGTTTCCGCCGCCTGGAGATGTATGCGAACATATGTTCGATGAACGGAGAGGCGACGATCCTGCACGCTGATCTCGACTCGTTCTTCGCGTCGGTCGAGCAGCGCGACGACCCGTCGCTGCGCGGGCGCCCGGTGCTGGTCGGGGGTGGGGTGGTCGTCGCGGCCAGCTACGAGGCCAAGGCGTACGGGGTCCGGACTCCGATGGGGATCGTCGAGGCCAAGGCGTTGTGCCCCGGAGCGGTCGTCGCGTCGCCGCGCTTCGAGGCGTACACGGCGGCGAGCAAGGCCGTCTTCGAGGTCTTCCGCGACACGACGCCGCTGGTCGACCCGATCTCGATCGACGAGGCGTTCATGGAGGTCGGCGGGCTGGCGCGCCTCGTCGGATCGCCCGAGGCGATCGCCGCGCGCCTGCGTGAGCGGGTGCGCGACGAGGTCGGGCTCCCGATCACGGTGGGCGTCGCGCGGACCAAGTTCCTCGCCAAGATCGCGAGCGCGTACGCCAAGCCGGACGGGCTGCTCGTCGTCCCCGTCGACGGCGAGCGGGCGTTCCTGCACCCGCTGCCGGTCGAGCGGATGTGGGGTGTCGGTGCCAAGACCGGCGCGAAGCTGCGGGCACGTGGCATCGAGCAGATCGGCGACCTCGCGGCGGTGCCTCCGCACGCGCTCGCGGCGTACGTCGGGCGCGCCGCGGCCTACCACCTCCACGCCCTCGCCAACGGGCAGGACCCGCGACGCGTCGAGACCGGACGACGCCGTCGTTCGGTGGGGGCGCAGCGGGCGCTCGGCCGGCGACCCAAGGACATGGCCGAGATCGACGCGTCGCTCGCCGGTCTCGTCGATCGTGTCACGCGCCGGATGCGCAAGGCTGAGCGTGAGGGCCGTACGGTCACGCTGCGCCTGCGCTTCGACGACTTCACCCGCGCGACGCGCTCGCACACGCTGCCGCGTCCGACCGCCCGTACCGACCGGGTCCTCCTCGTCGCGCGCTCGCTCCTCGACGTCGCCGCGCCGATGATCGCCGAACGTGGCTGCACGCTGGTCGGCGTCGCGGTGAGCGGTTTCGACACGTACGAGGGCGTCCAGCTCGAGCTGCCCTTCGGCGAGCCGGGCTCCGCGTCGCTCGACCTCGCGCTCGACGACGTACGAGAGCGGTTCGGGTCCGACGCCGTGCTGCGCGCCTCGCTTGTGAAGCGCGGCCAGGGCTTCGCGATGCCCACCCTCCCCGACTAACCCCCGGGTCACTCTCGCCCGCTCTCGGGTCACTCTCCGCCCGCTCCCGGGTCACTTTCCGCGGGCTCAGGGCTCGACGACGTGGAACATGGGATCGGGCTCGTCGGTCAACGCGAGCAGCGTCGTGAGCACCGAGGCGTCGCCCTCCACGTCGATGCCGTCGAGCGACGCTGATCCGAGCAGGCCGAGGAGCTGCGCCTTCGTCAGCCGTACGGTGACGTCCGCGCTGTCGTCGCGCCGCGTCGGGAAGTGGACGAGCGCGCCGTTCGACAGCTCCATCCGGTACGTCTCGCCGCTGTCGGTGAGCTCCCACCGGATGCTGGCGGTGGTCCCGGCCGCCTTCGTGCCGTCGAGCCGGATCGCGATCGTGTCGAACAGCTGCGTGACCGTGAGCGCACTGACCATACCCGCCGACGACACGAAGCCGGCCGGGTGGCCACCACGCAGCTCGTGAGCTCCGGTCAGGAAGCAGTTGCGCCAGGTCGCGTTCTCGGCGCCGAGCCCCAGGCGCTCGAGCACGTTGGCCAGCGCCTCACGCGCCGGCGCGTTCGTCGGGTCCGCGAAGACGGCGTGGCTGCCCAGCTCCGCGGCGAAGCGCAGGTCCCCGGCGTCGGCGTACCGGTCGACGGCCTCCACGACCTTGTCGACACCGCCGAGCAGCTCGACGTAGCGCGCCGCCTGCACCTCAGGCGGGTGCTGCCACAGGTGAGCCGGGTTGCCGTCGTACCAGCCCAGGTAGCGCTGGAAGATCGCCTTCACGTTGTGGCTGAGCGAGCCGTAGTAGCCGCGTGTGCTCCAAGCGTCCTTCAGCGACGCCGGCATCGGGAGCATCTCCGCGATCTCCGCCCCCACGTACCCCTGGTTCATCAGCCGCAGAGTCTGGTCGTGCATGTACGCGTAGAGGTCGCGCTGGTCGGTGAGGAAGTCGATGATCGCGTCCGACCCCCAGGTCGGCCAGTGGTGCGACGAGAAGACGACGTCGGCATCGTGGGCGAACAGCTCGACCGCCTCGGCGAGGTAGCGCGACCAGATCCGCGAGTCCCGCACCTGTGCGCCGCGCAGCGTCAGGAGGTTGTGCATGACGTGCGTGGCGTTCTCCGCCATGCAGAGCACCCGGTGGTCGGGGAAGAAGAAGTTCATCTCCGCCGGCGACTCGGTGTTCGGTGTCAGCTGGAAGACGAACCGCACCCCGTCGAGCGTCTCCTCCTGGCCGGTACGCGTGATGTCGAGCGTCGGAGGGATCAGACCGATCGTCCCGGCGGACGCGCGCGGCCCGAGGCCGATGCCGACCGAGCCCTCCGGCGTCGCGTCCAGCGGATGGCCGTCGTAGTAGTAGCCGCGCCGGAGCATCGCGACCCCGGCGTAGACGTTCTCCGAAACTGCGTGCTCCAGGAAGTGCTCCGGTGCCACGATCGGCACGTCGGTGTCCGCGTCGACGACCCCGAGCACGCCGCCGAAGTGGTCGATGTGCGCGTGCGTGTAGATCACGGCGGTGACCGGACGGTCGCCACGATGCTCCCGGTAGAGCGCCAAGCCCGCGGCGGCGCACTCCGCGCTGACGAGCGGGTCGATGACGATCACGCCGGTGTCGCCCTCGACGAGCGTCATGTTGGAGATGTCGAAGCCGCGGACCTGGGAGAAGCCGGGCGCCACCTCGTACAGGCCGTGCCGCCCGGTCAGCTTCGCCTGCCGCCACAGGCTCGGATCGACCGTATCGGGCGTCTCGCCTGTGACGAACGCGAGCGCGTCGGCGTCGAAAACGACGTTGCCCGCGGCGTCGGTGATCGTCGCCGGAGAGATCGTGCCCACGAACCCGCGATCGGCGTTGACGAAGTCTGGGTGGTCCTCGGAGTACGTGGTGGCCATAGCCTCACGGTCCGTCGCCTACAGCTCAATCGCATCGCCCGCCGAGGGTGAGGCAGGACGAGCCTGCCGGAGAGCGACCGCCACGGCACGAACGCCGATACCCTGTCGCGCAGGGAGGTCCGCATGCTGATCGGGCGCGACGAGGAGCTCGCGGTCCTCGCGACCACCGTGGCGCACGCCCGTGCCGGCAGGTCGCGGACGACCGTGGTGGCGGGAGCCCCCGGGAGCGGGAAGTCCGCCCTTCTCGAGGCTTCGGTACGGTCCCTCGCGCCGGAGGTCACTCTGCTGCGCGCTGCCGGGCACGTCGCCGAGTCCGACCTCCCGTACGCCGGGCTGCACCAGCTGCTGGCCCCCTTCGCCGCGGAGCTCGCCGGCCACGCCGAGCCTCGGGGACGGGCGCTCGCAGGGGCCGTCGCCTTCGCTCCAGCTGAACCTGTCGAACGACTCCCGGTGGCGAGCGCGCTCGTCTGGTTCCTCTCCGAGCTCGCCGCGGCCCGCGGCCCGGTCGTCGTGGCTGTCGACGACGTCCAGTGGCTCGACTCCTCGACCCGCCAGGCCCTCGTGTTCGCGGCGCGCCGGCTCGACGCCGACCCCGTCACGTTCTGGCTCGGCACCCGCGAGCCCGACGGGCTTCGCGGCGTCGGGACCACGCTGATGCTCGAGCCGCTGTCGCACCAGGAGTCGCTCGCGATGCTCCGTGCCCGCCACGCCGGCATGAGCGCCGTCGTGGCCGAACGCATCGCCGCCGAGACGGGCGGGCTTCCCCTCGCGCTGGCGGAGGTGCCGCTCGACCTGCGGCCCGCGCAGCGCCGCGGACGCGAGCCGCTCCCCGTACGGCTCCCCGTGGGCCCGTCGCTGGAAACCTTGTACGCGCCGCGGATCAAGGCGCTCACCGACGCCGGCCGTTTCGCCGTGCTGCTCGTGGCGCTGGACGACCTCGACACCGCCGCGACGACACGTGCCCTGGCCGCCGCCGGCCTGAGCCGTGACGACCTCGATCTGGGCGAACGCCTCGGGCTCGTCGCCGTACGGGACGAGCGATGGGCTCCCGTCCATCCGAGCCTCGGAGCCGCCGTCCAGGCGTCGGCGACGGTCCGCGAGCTCGAGGACGCGCACCGCATCCTCGCCGAGTGCTTCCGCGACGATCCGGTACGGCACGCCTCCCATCTCCGGCACGTCGCTCACGTTCCCGACAGCCTCGTCGTCGCCGCGCTCGTGGCGGCGGCGGAGCAGGCTGCCCGTCAGGAGGCGCCGGCAGAGGCCGCACTCGCGTGGGAGTCGGCGGCAGCGCGCACGCCGACCGGGCCCGAGCGAAGCCAGCTCACCGCCCGCGCCGCCCAGGCGTACATGCAGGCCAGGGCCGCAGGCCCCGCGATGCGCGTGCTGAGCGAACTCGTCGACGGAGCGCCGGATGATCCGACGCGGGCACGGTGGGCGACGCTGCTCGTGATGGCCACGCTCTGGTCGCAGGAGGACCCACCCGTCGACCTCGACGCGTACGCGCACCTCGGCTTCACCCTCGTACGACGGGCCCCGGACCCAGGCGAGGGCACCGCCGCAGCCGGTCTCGATCTCGTGATGGCGGTGGTGTCGCTCGCGATGGCCTGGGGAGATGTCGGCCGTGCCCGCGGGTACGCCGATCGTCTGCGCGCGGCGGTGACCGACGAGCGGGTCCCCACGCTGCACCGGGCCCTCCTGGACGTCCTCGACCTGATGACCGGGGTCGAGGGCGCAGGCGGCTTCCTGCGCGGTGACTGGCTCGAGACCGTCGTCGCCGACGGCGGCTCCGACCCGACCCTGGCGCTCGGGTTCGCCGGTCTCGCCGTGTCGCACCTGGGCGATCTCGACGGATGCGTCGACGTCGCACGTCGCTGCGAGGAGCTGGCCCGCGTCACCGGTGGCGAGAGTGCGGCGCGGCTGTCGTCGAACGCGATCACCATGATCGTGTGGGAACGGCGCAGTGAGTGGTCCCGTGCGGTCTTGGAGCTGTCCGCTGCGGAGGGGGCGGCGCGCGATCACGACTTCACCGGGCCGTACGCGCACATCCTGCTGCGCCACGCCTACCTCAAGGCGTGCCAGGGGCATCGCGACGAGTGCCTCGCGCTGCTGGCCCGAGGCGCGGAGGTCGTCGAGCGCCAGAGCCCCGCGCTGGCGCACAGCGAGGCGTGCGTCCGAGGGATGCTGCTGCTGTCCACGAGCGACTTCGCCGCTGCGGCGGACGCGCTCGACGAGGCGACGGCGCTGGAGCGCGCGACGGGCGGCGAGAACCTCGCGTACGTCGCCCGCTTCCCCAACCAGTTCGAGGCCTACTGGCACTGCGGACGCGAGGACGAGCTGCTCCCTGACCTGGCCGCGTACGAGGCCCGGGCCCTTCGGGACCAGCACGGGCTGTCCCTCGCGTGGGCGGCGCGCTGTCGGGCCCTTCTCGCCGGCCCCGACGACGTCGACGCGCTTTTCGCGCGCGCGGTCCGGCTGCATGACGGCGCGACCCACGGGTTCGAACGCGCACGCACGCAGTTCTGCTGGGGCCTGCGGTTGCGCCGCATGCGGCGCAAGGCGGACGCGCGCCGGCACCTCGACGCAGCGCTCGGTGAGTTCGTGCGACTCGGAGCGGACGCGTGGACGGCCCGCACCCGGTCGGAGCTGGCGGCGTGCGGGGCGCGTCGGGCACCCCTCACCGACACCGCGTCACCCCTCGCCGAGCTCACGCCCCGCGAGTTCGAGGTGGCACGGGAGGTCGCGGCCGGGTTGTCGAACGCCGACGCCGCGGAGCGTCTGGTGATCTCGCAGCGCACCGTCGAGTACCACCTCGCCAACGTCTTCCGGAAGCTCGCGATCCGCGAACGCGCCGCGCTGCCCGCCTTCTTCGCCTGAGCCCACACTCTGGTGGTCGGCACGGATACGGGCCGGGGTGCGTCGCGCTGAGACTACGAACGACCTGACGTCTCGTCACTCCGTACGAATCGAGCACCCGCATGCGCCGCCTCGTCCTCCTGACCGTCTCCGCCATGCTCGCCAGCACGGCCACCATGACCGGCAGCCCTGCCCGAGCGGCACCGGCCGAGGTCGCGCTCTCCCTCGCCGCCGGCAACGTCGCCTCGGTGGTGATCGGGCAGGACGGGAGACCGTACGGGACCGGCGTGAACCTGTACGGCTCGCTGACCGGCACCGGCGCGCGGACCACCCTGACCCCGATGTCGGGCCTGCCGTCGGGCGTACGAGCGGTCTCGGTCGCCGCGGGGCCGACGTGGTTCTCGCTCGTACGAGGTTCCGACGGGCGGGTGTACGGGACCGGGGAGAACGGCGCGGGGCAGCTCACGGGGTCGGGAGACGTGGCGACGCTGCGTCCGCTGACGGGGATGCCTGCCGGGGTGCGTGCCGTCGACGTCGCCGCAGGCAACGGGTTCACGCTCGTCCTCGGCTCGGACGGCGTGGTGCGGGGAACGGGCGCGAACGTGAGCGGCCAGCTGACCGGGACGGGCAACCGCTCGACCCTCATGCCGCTGGTGGGACTGCCCGCCGGCGTGCGCGCGACGGCGATCTCCGCCGGCGCCCTGCACACGCTCGTGGTCGCGGACAACGGCGTCGTCTACGGGACGGGACTCAATGACCGGTCCCAGCTGACCGGCACCGGCTCCCGACGGACGCTGACGCCGCTGACCGGGTTGCCGGCCGGCAGGGTCCCCGTGGGGGTCGCGGCCGGGTGGCGCCACTCGGTCGTGCTGCTGGACGACGGAAGGCTGTACGGCACAGGCCTCAACGACCTCGGTCAGATCTCCGGTACGGGCGACCGTACGACGTTGATGCTGATGCGGCCGCTCACCACCGGGGTCACCGCCGTGGCGATCAGTGCGGGTGAGAACCACACGGTCGCGATCGGCTCGGACGGCGAGGCGTACGCCGTCGGCAGCAACGCGTGGGGGCAGGTGGGCGGCATCGCGCTTCACCGGGTCTCGTTCGCGAGCATCACCGACCGTGTCACGCCCGAGGTCGTCGGGATCTCCGCGACCAACAGCAGCCACACCCTGGTGCGCACCGCCGACGGCGTGGCGCGGGGTATCGGACGGAACTCGAACAACCAGCTCACCGCGCGCAACCCCAACCTCACGACCGTGGTGGCCCCGCTGGGCGGCCAGCTCCTCCTCGCCACGAGACGACCGACGATCCGTGGCGTGTCTCGGGTCGGAGACGTGCTCACGGTCGACCCCGGCGCCTGGAGTCCCGCCGCGTCGCACTACGCGTACCGGTGGCTGCGTGACGGTGTGGTGATCGCCGGGGCGACGGCGAGAACTCACCGGCTTCTCGCGGCCGACCGCGGCCGGCGGCTCACGGTGGAGGTGATCGCCGCCCAGGGAACGTACGCGCTCGGTCGTGCGCGGTCCGCGCCGTCGGCGAGGGTGCGGTACGGCGTCGCGCCCCGCTACGTGCGGGCACCGAGACCGCGGATCGTCGGCGTCAAGAAGGTCGGCAAGCGCCTGCGGATCGCTCGTCTCGCCCCCTCCGGGTTCGCGCCGGCACCGACCCGCCTGCGCTACCAGTGGTTCCGCGGCGCCAAGAAGATCCGGGGAGCGACGAAGGCGACGTACCGGGTCACGCGCAAGGACCGCGGCAAGCGGCTCAAGGTCCGCATCGTCGCCGTACGGCCGGGTCACCTGAGCGGCAGCCTCGACACACGCCGGGTCAGGATCTCGCGCCGCTGACCTCGCTGAAGCGACGGCGCCGGGATGACCGCGGTCAGGTGATCAGGGTCATCCCGGCATGCTTCGCGGCCCGCTCATCGAGCGTCATCACGCGCGTACAGCCTGCAGCCGCGCTTGCTTCGGTGATGAGCGCGTCGGCAAAGTCCGCGCCTCGGCGCGTACGTCGTAGCGCGGCGCGGACGAGGTCGGGACTCGCCGTGCGGAGCTCTTGTGCGTCCAGGAGGGCCTCGAAGAACTCCAGCCGTCGATCTCGCGCGATGGCGTACGCCCGATCGAGCACCCACCACGTCTCGGTGAGCACGACCAGGCTGACGTATCCGGGCGAGTCCGCGCTCAGGCCGTCGACGACGGCGTCGGCTCGCCCGGCCTGATCCTCGTCGTCGCGAACGGCATACCGGATGACGACGTTCGAATCCAGCCCGATCTCCGATCAGTCACCACGTCCGCGATCGCGGCGTCCATCTCCTCCACGGTGACGGGAGGACCACGTGTGCGCAGTCCGAGGGCGCCCCGGACGGCAGCAGGAATGGCGTTCGACGTTCGCACACGCGCGTCCCGGAAACGACAAGGACCCTCGAGCCTGATGGCTCGAGGGTCCTGCATGTCTGCTGTCGGGGTGACAGGATTTGAACCTGCGGCCTCGTCGTCCCGAACGACGCGCGCTACCAAGCTGCGCCACACCCCGTGGCCCTCGTACGTCGTACGAGCAGAACGTCTCCGCGAGAGTCCCGCGCTCAGTTCCTCGGAGAGTCTACCGGACGCAGTCGGAGCACCGTCGCCTCGGGTCGGCATGCGAAGCGCACCGGCGCGTACGGCGACGTCCCGCACCCCGCGGACACGTGCAGCCACGACGCGTCACGCCCCGCGATCCGGTGCTGGTGAAGGCCTCGCGCCCGTCGGCGGTCGAGGTCGCAGTTGGTGACCAGCGCTCCGAACCCAGGCACCCGCAGCTGTCCACCGTGGGTGTGCCCGGCCAGGATCAGTGGGTATCCCTGGGCGTTGAAGGCGTCGAGCGCGCGCAGGTAGGGGGCGTGGACGACGGCGACGGCGAGATCGGCTGTCCGGTCGGCACGGTCGGGGATCGCGTCGAGGTCGTCGCGGTTCACGTGGGGGTCGTCGAGGCCCGCGAACGCCAGCGACACGCCGCGCATGTCGAGGCGGGCGGTCGCGTTGTTGAGGTCGTGCCACCCCGCCTCCGTGAACGCGGCGCGCATCTTCTCGTACGGGAGGTCCGGCGAGCGGCGCCGCTGACCCGAGGGGCCGAGGAGGTAGCGGGCGGGGTTCTTGACGGTCGGCGAGTAGTAGTCGTTCGAGCCGAAGACGAAGACTCCGGGCACGTCGAGCAGGTCGTGGTAGGCGTCGAGGAGCGCGGGCAGCGTGTCGAGGTGCGCAAGGTTGTCGCCGGTGTTCACGACGAGGTCAGGCTCGTACTCGGCGAGGCTGCGCAGCCAGCGCTGCTTGCGTGCCTGGCCCGGCGTCATGTGGACGTCGGAGATCTGCAGGACCGTGATCGGGTGGGCGCCCGCGGGGAGCACCGGGAGGTCGTGCTCGCGGACGACGAACGCGTTGCGCTCGTACAGCGCCCCGTACGCCACCGCCCCCGCACCGGCGGTCGCTGTCGCGATGAAGGCTTTCGACACGGTGTGCACGCAGCAAGGGTGCCACACCGCTGGTGGGGAATCCGTGTGCTCGCGAGCCGAAGGCTGGGCGATGATGGGGGCATGAGCGAGCTCAAGGATCGGCTGCGACAGGACCTCACCACCTCCATCAAGGAGCGCGACAGTCTGCGCGCGTCGACGCTGCGCATGGTGCTGTCCGCCGTGAGCCGTGCGGAGACAGCCGGTACGGAGGCCAAGGAGCTCACCGACGACGAGGTGCAGCGCGTCATCACCTCGGAGTCCAAGAAGCGCCGAGAGGCCGCCGAGGCGTACGACTCCGGCAACCGTCCCGAGCTGGCGCAGAAGGAGCGCGATGAGGCCGTGATCCTCGCCGAGTACCTTCCCGCGCAGCTCAGTGTGGACGAGGTGCGCGCCCTCGTGTCCGACGCGATCACCGAGGCTGGTGTCGCGGACGAGGGCATGCGCGGCATGGGCAAGGTGATGGGGCTTCTCAAGCCCCGTACGGAGGGCCGCGTCGACGGTGCCGCACTCGCGGCCGAGGTCCGTACGCAGCTCGGCGCCTGAGGCCGGCACCCACCCTCATCACCGGGTCAACTGAGCGCGGTCACTCGTCGTCGCCGCGGCCTCCGCCGCCACCACCGTTGCCGCCGTTGCCACGACCCGGTCGGTCGTTGCCGCCGTCGCCGCCACCGTCGCCCTTCTTGTCCTTCTTCGGCTCCTTCTTCGGCGCGCGAGGCGTGTCCGCGGGTGCAGCGCCGAGGCTGCCGGGGCTGTTGAAGTTGGCGTACGGCAGGTCGTCCTGGATCGCGCGCATCGTGTCGGCCCACATCGGACCAGCCAGCGCGGCGCCGCCGACGGAGTTGAACGACATCGTGGTGCCGTTGAGCGCGGTGCCGATCAGCGACTTCCAGTGGCCGTCGCGGTTGGCGCCGGCGATCATCGACGACGTCACGAGCTTGGGCGTGTAGCCCATGTACCAGACGGCACGGCTCGCCTGGGTCGTGCCCGTCTTCGCCGCGGACGGTTTGTTGAGCTGCAGCGCCGAGCCGAACCCGCCGGACGACTGGACGCCGCGCAGGATCTGGTTCATCGAGTCGGCGGCCGCCTGCGACAGGACCTTCTCGCAGGCCGGCTTGTAGTCCATGACCGTCTCGCCGTCGGGGCCGGTGATCGCGGTGATCGGCATTGGCTTGCAGTACTCGCCGCGTGCCGGGAACGTCGCGTACGCCGCTGCCATGTCGAGCGGGCTCACGTCGAGCGTACCGAGCGTGAACGACGGGAAGGTGTCGTCGACGTCCTCGACGGGCATGCCCATCTTCTTGGCCATCTTGGTGGTCGCGCAGAGCCCGACGAGGCGCTCGAGCTGGGCGAAGTAGGTGTTGACCGACTGGCGGAGCCCGCGGGTCATGTCGAAGCCGCCGGCTCCGGTCGAGTTGCTGACCTGCCACGACCCCGCACCCTGGCTGTCGCACTGCGAGAACCCGCTGATGTTCATCGACTGCGGCGAGTTGAAGAAGGTCGACGTCGGGTAGCCCTTGTCGAGCGCGGCGGCAGCGGTGAACACCTTGAACGTCGAGCCGGCCTGGAACCCGTTGGCGCCGCCGAGCGCCTTGGGCACCGTGTAGTTGATGTAGGTCTGGCCGGCCTTCTTGCTGTTGCCCATCGGCCGCGACTGCGCGAGCGCACGCACCGCGCCGGTGCCGGGGACCACGAGAGCCTGAGCGCCGATCGCATTGTCGGTCGGCGACACGCGGTTCTCGACCGAGTTGTCAGCCGCCTTCTGGAACTTCGGCTCCAGCGTCGTCTTGATCGTCAGGCCACCGGTCTCGATGCGGTGGAGGCGCTCGTCCTCGTTCTTGCCGAGCGACTTGTCCTGGAGCAGGTAGCGGCGGACGTAGTCGCAGAAGAACGGCGCCTTGGTGCTCACGCAGCCGTTGGAGAAGGTCGTGATCTTGAGCCCGAGCGGCTGACCCATCGCGGTCCTGGCGACCTCGGGTGTGATGAGGCCCTGCGCCTGCATCGTCGACAGCACGATGTTGCGTCGGCGCAGCGCGTTCTCGGGGTAGGTCACCGGGTCGTACTCGACCGGGTTCTTGACGAGACCTGCCAGCGTCGCCGCCTGCGTCAGGTCGAGGTCGGCGGCACTGACAGAGAAGTAGTGCCGGGCTGCGGCGCCGATGCCGTACGTGCCGTCACCGAAGTAGGAGATGTTGAGGTAGTTCTCGAGGATCTGCTGCTTGCTGTGCTTCTCCTCGTAGCTCATCGCGTACTTGAGCTCGCGGATCTTGCGGGCCGGCGTCACCTCGGTGGCGGCCTTGCGCTCCTCGGGCGTCGCCGCCTGCTGGATGAGGATGTTCTTGACGAGCTGCTGGGTCAGCGACGAGCCACCCTGCGTCTGGCCGTCGGTCGCATTGTTGACCAGCGCGCGGACCGTGCCTTTGATGTCGATGGCGCCGTGCTCGAAGAACCGCGCGTCCTCGATCGAGACCACGGCCTGCTGCATCACGGGCGCGATCTTCGCCAGGGGGACGTCCTGGCGGTTCTGGGAGTAGAAGTAGGTGACGAGGGAGCCGTCGGCAGCCAGCACCTTGGAGCGCTGAGGGATCGGCGTCTCCCGCAGCTCGAGCGGCAACTCGTCGAACCCGCGGGCCACGCTGTTGGACGTCACACCCACGAAGGCAGCGACCGGGATCGCGAGCCCGGCGACGAGCACGCCGGCAAAAAGGCTGAGCAGCGCCATGGAACCGATCGCTCGCGCTGTGCCCATGCCGTCGTCGTCCCGATCGGTCCCCAGATTCATGGGCCCCAGGGTACGGGAGCGTGGGTGAGGCACCAAGAGATAGTCCGAAAGGACTAGTCCGAACCATCCCCAGAGGTCTGTTACATGTGTTTCGTCACCGTCAGGCTGGAGATATCACCGGCAGAGTCGGTGCACTCTCGGGGAAGGTGTCCAGATCATGACATGGAACGAATCTTGGGCGACCGTGGCCGCCTGCAAGGAATCGCAGGACGCTCTGTTCGTCAAGGGCGCGGAGCAGAACCGCGCCAAGCAGCTGTGCCGGTCCTGTCCGGTCAAGCTCGAGTGCCTCGCCGAGGCCCTCGACAACGACATCGAGTGGGGGATCTGGGGCGGGATGACCGAGCGGGAGCGTCGCGCGCTGCTGCGTCGTCGTCCGAACGTGACCTCGTGGCGCACGCTGCTCGAAGCCGCCCGCACGAGCCAGCCGTCGAAGGCGCCTGCGCTCGTCTGATCTGCTACGCGATCGTCGCCGGCGCGCCCAGCAGCTCACCGATCGCTGCCAGGCCGTCGAGGTCGTGCACGTCTGTCGCGAGGGCGGGCACCTCGACCCTTCGTACGCGCGGGTGCGCGGCCGCGAATCCCATGACCACCCGGCGCTCGCGCTCGGCGACACGCTCGCCGCGGGCGTGCACGTCCAGCAGGGCGGCGACCGCCTCGTCGTCGGGCGTCGCCCGAGGCCGCGCCCGGAGCCGCCGTGCCGCGGCGTGCGCCTCGTCGCCGTCGAGCAGCAGCTCGGGCGTCGTCATCCGGTTGACGACCAGCCCGGCGAGCGGCATCGCCTCTTGGCCGAGCCGCTCCACGAAGTACGACGCCTCTCGCATGGCGGCCGGCTCCGGCGACGCGACGACGAGGAACGCCGTGCCCGAGTCCTGCAGCAGCGCGTACGTGGCCTCGGCGCGCTGACGGAATCCGCCGAACAGCGTGTCGAACGCGGCCACGAACGTCTGCACGTCGGTCAGCACCTGGGCGCCGAGGAGCTTGTTGAGCGCGGTCGTGACGATGCCGAACCCGGCGGAGAACAGCTTGGCCGGGCCCTTCGCGGGCGCGAGCAGGAGGCGGATCAGCCGTCCGTCGAGCAACGAGGACAACCGCTCGGGTGCATCGAGGAAGTCGAGCGCCGAACGCGAGGGTGGGGTGTCGACGACGATGAGGTCCCACCGGCGATCCTCGCCCTCGCCGCCCGCGACCGCCTCGGCGTGGAGCTGCCCGAGCTTCTCCATCGCCATGTACTCCTGCGTGCCCGCGAACGAGCTCGAGAGCGCCTGGTAGAAGGGGTTCGCGAGGATCTGCGCGGCCTTCTCCGGCGAGGCGTGGGCCTCCACGACCTCGTCGAAGGTCCGCTTCATGTCGAGCATCATCGCGTCGAGCGAGCCGCCGTCGGCGCCGGCCTCCTTCACCGGGCGCGGCACGTTGTCGAGCTCGGTCAACCCCAGCGACTGCGCGAGACGCCGCGCCGGGTCGATGGTGAGCACGCACACGCGCCGCCCCCGCGCTGCGGCACGCAACGCGAGCGCGGCGGACGTCGTCGTCTTGCCGACCCCGCCCGAGCCGCAGCACACGATGATCTCGGTGGTCGAGTCGTCGAGGACCGCGTCGACGTCGAGGACGGGCGCCGGCGCGCCGGCGGGACCGGCCAGCGTGCGCGTCCGGGAGGGCGTACGGGGCTTCGGCGCGGTGTGCGAGGCGCGGCCGCCCGACCCGGCCGGGCTCACCGGGCGCCTCCGTCGACGAGGAGCGCGCCGAGCGCGAAGAGGCCGGCGAGATCGACCCCGTCCTCGAGGTGCGGGAGCTCCACGACCGGGGCACCCGCCTCGGTGAGGACCGCGCGCTGGTGCGCCTGCAGGCGCTGGCGCCCCACGTGCTGGCGTCCCTCGTCGAGCAGCGCCGCACTCGCGCCGGCGTCGACCTCGAGGTCGGCCCGTCGCAGGCTGCGGGTGACGGCGGCGCCGCTCAGGGCGCCGCTCGCGACGCGTTCCGCGGCCTCGTCGGTCAGTGGGGACGGGAGGACCTGGTTGACGATCACGTGGCCGATCCCCAGCTCGACGTCGGTCAGCTCGTTGATCGCGTCCATCGTCTCCTGCACCGGCATCTCCTCGAGGAGCGTGACGAGGTGCACGGCCGTACGCCGTGACCGCATCATCGTCATGATCGAGTCGGCCTGGCGCTTGACCGGACCCACCTTCGCCAGACCGGCGACCTCGCTGTTGACGTTGAGGAACCGCGCGATCCGGCCGGTCGGCGGAGCGTCGAGCACCACGGCGTCGTACGTGTAGGAGCCGTCGTCCTCGCGGCGCCGCACCGCCTCGTACACCTTGCCGGTGAGCAGGACGTCGCGGACGCCTGGCGCGATCGTCGTCGCGAAGTCGATCACCCCGAAGCGGTCGAGCGCCCGCCCGGCACGGCCGAGCCGGTAGAACATCGCGAGGTACTCCAGGAGTGCCGCCTCGGCATCGATCGCCAGCGCGTACACCGCCCCGTCGTCGGAGGCCGCGACCTGGCGCTCCTCGTACGGGAGCGGGGGCACGTCGAAGAGCTGGGCGATCCCTTGGCGCCCCTCCACCTCGCACAGCAGCACCCGCCTGCCCTCGCGGGCCAGGCCGAGCGCGAGCGCGGCGGCCACGGTGCTCTTGCCCGTACCGCCCTTGCCCGTCACGACGTGCAGTCGCTTGTCGCCAGCCACGTTGTCGAGCGTAACGGCCGTCCCCGAGGGCCGAACGCGCGCGAGGGATACAGTCGGTCCATGACGCAGTGGGAGTACCTGACAGCGCCCGTCCTCGTGCACTCGACCAAGGCGATCCTCGACAACTTCGGTCGCGACGGCTGGGAGCTCGTCCAGATCGTGCCTGGGATGAACCCGGAGAACCTCGTGGCCTACTTCAAGCGCCCGGTCCAGGGGTCCTGATGCCGACGCCCGAGGAGAACCTCGCCGAGCTCGGCCTGACGCTCCCCGCCGTCGTCCCGCCGGTGGCCGCGTACGTGCCCGCGGTGCGGACGGGGTCGTACGTCTACACCTCCGGCCAGCTCCCGGTGCGCGACGGGGCGTTGGTCAAGGTCGGCAAGGTCGGTGCGGACGTGACGGCGGAGGAGGCGTACGAGTGCGCGCGGCTGTGCGCCCTCAACGCCCTCGCAGCGGTCGCGTCGCAGGCCGGCGGCGACCTCTCGCGTGTCGCCCGGGTCGTGAAGGCCGTCGTGTTCGTCGCGAGCACCCCAGACTTCACCGGGCAGCCCTCGGTCGCCAACGGCGCCAGCGAGCTGTTGGGTGCCGTCTTCGGTGAGACCGGTGCCCACGCCCGTAGCGCGGTCGGAGTGACCGTCCTGCCGCTCGATGCGCCGGTGGAGGTCGAGCTCGTCGTCGAGCTGACCGCATGATCCGGCGGGTCCCTGTCCCGCCCTCGCTGGCCGAGCATGCCGCCACCGCGCGCACCGACGCCGTGCCGCCGAAGGATGCGGCGACGGTCGTGCTGCTGCGTGACGGCGTGTACGGTGTCGAGGCATACCTGATGCGGCGGCAGCGCTCGATGGCCTTCGCGCCGGGCATGTACGTCTTCCCGGGTGGCGGCGTGGACCCGCGGGACTCCGACGTCGACGTCACGTGGGCCGGTCCGACTCCGCAGCAGTGGGCCGACCGCTTCGGGTGCGACACGGCCGTGGCCCGTGCGCTTGTGTGCGCCGCCGTACGCGAGACGTTCGAGGAGGCCGGGGTCCTGCTCGCAGGTCCGGACTCCGACACGGTCGTCTCCGACACCAGCGGTGCCGACTGGGAAGCCGACCGGCAGGCGCTGGAGTCGCACACGCTGGCGTTCTCCGACTTCCTTGCGCGCCGCGAGCTCGTGCTCCGTACGGACCTGCTGGCGGCGTGGACGCACTGGATCACGCCGGTGTTCGAGCCGAAGCGCTACGACACGCGCTTCTTCGTCGCCGTGATGCCGCACGGGCAGCGCGTCGGCACGCTGACCGGCGAGGCCGACCACGCCTCGTGGATGCCGCTGCGCGCGGCGCTCGCCTCGGTGGACTCCGGCGAGATGGCGATGCTCCCGCCGACGGCGATCACGTGCAACGAGATCGCGGCGATGCCGTCCGCGGACGCCGTGCTCGCGTCGGCGGGCGCTCGGACCATCGTGCCGATCGAGCCGCGGCTGGTCGAGATCGACGGAACCCTCTACCTGGAGTCGGAGCAGCCATGACGGAGTGCTGGACATGACCGAACGGTGGGACGGCGGGACCGTGAGCGCGTGGGCGACCTGCCTGCGCGAGGACAACCCCGGCCACATGACGCTGGACGGCACCAACACGTGGGTCCTGCGGGCGCCGGGCGCCGGCCCCGACGCGCAGTCGATCGTCGTCGATCCCGGCGAGCTCGACGAGCCGCACCTGCGCCGCGTCCTGGAGGCGGCGGCGCCGGTCGGGGTCGTGCTGCTGACCCACCGCCACCACGACCACGCGGACGGCGCGGCCCGCTTTGCCGAGCTGGCCGCGGCGCCCGTACGGGCCTTCGACCCGGCGCTGTGCGTGGAGGCCGACCCGCTGAGCGACGGCGAGGTCATCGAGATCGACGGCGTCCGTCTCGAGGTCTTCGCGACGCCAGGTCACACCACGGACTCGGCGTCGTTCCTGCTGCGCGAGGACGCCGCGCTGCTGTCGGGTGACACGGTGCTGGGGCGAGGGTCGACGGTCGTCGCCTACCCGGACGGCGCGCTCGGCCCGTACCTCGACTCGCTCGGCGCCCTGCGCTCTGCTGCGGCGTCCGTCGGGGGGCCGGTCCGGCTCTACCCGGGGCACGGGCCCGCGCTGTCCGACGCGGTCGCGGTTCTCGATGCGTACGCGGCGCACCGCCAGGAGCGGCTCGCGCAGGTCCGCGCTGCCGTCGACGCCGGCGCGGTCACCGCGGACGACGTCGTGCGGATGGTCTACGCCGATGTGGACCAGGCCCTGTGGCCCGCGGCGACGCTTTCTGTACAGGCACAGCTGGCCTACCTCCGCGACGCCTAGCCTCGGGTCGGTTCCTGCGCGCCCCGGGTCGGTTCCTGCGCGCCCCGGGTCACCATCGTCGCGGCTGCGGCGTGATCCCGAGCAGCGCGCCGAGTTCGCGCTCGAAGGCAGTGTCCTCGCCGAAGATGCGTTCGCGCGTCCCGATCACGAAGCGCCACCCGTACCGCTTCTCGAAGTAGCCTCTGCGGCCGACGTCGTGTGCCTTCGCCGCGTCGGTCGTGTGGAACTCGCGGCCGTCGTACTCGGAGGCGATCAGCAGCTCGCGGTAGCCCATGTCGAAGTAGCGATCGCGCCCCCACTCGTCCACGACGTGGAGACGCGTACGGGGACGGGGGAACCCGGCGTCGGTGATGCGCAGCCGTTGCCAAGACTCGCCGGCGGACTCCGCTCCGGGATCCACGAGCTGGGCGAGCTCCCGCGCCTGGGGTGCGCCGCGAAGGCCGCGGAGCTCGTCGACGTACTCGACGAGCTCGCCGAGCTCGACCAGCTCGGCACGAGCCATGCCGTCGGCCGCGGCCAGCGCGTACGGGCGCCACTGTCCACGGAGCAGGTCCGACGCCGTACGTAGGGGAGTGGTCACACGGATGCCCGCGATCTCCGTGATGTCCGACTCCGGCAGGTGTACGGCTTGTCGAGCCCGTACGCCGTCCGCGCGCACCCGTCCCACACCGTGCGGAGTGAGCAGGGTCGGCGTCAGAAGGTGCCGCTCGCTGGGTCGGAAGGTGTCCACCCCGTACAGCCAGGAGGCGAAGCAGTCGCAGACGATCACGTGCGCCGGAGTGACGAGCGCCGTCGCCTCGACGCGGAGCATCCGGGTGTCGGGTACCCGTCCGTCCACGTAGACGGACTTGAAGACCGACCTCAGCCTTTTCGCGGCGATGGCGCGGCGGAGGTCCTTCTCGCCGGGGAAGCCGGCTTCGACGTGGTCGCGGCTCCGGAACGGCCGGCCGTCGTGGATGAGCGTGGGCATCGCCTCATCGAACAGGGACCTGGCTCATCGGCGTCAGCGAAATCCACAGGCTCCGGGCAGACGGTGACCCCGGGGCCGCAGACGGTGACCCGGGAGGCGCAGAAAGTGACCCGGGGCGTTAGCGGGCGCGCTTGGCCAGGCGGTCGGGCTCGATGATGACGACCGAGCGCGGCTCCAGACGGAGCCAGCCGCGCATCGCGAAGTCGGCGAGCGCCTTGTTGACGGTCTCGCGCGAGGCGCCGACGAGCTGCGCCAGCTCCTCCTGCGTGAGGTCGTGGTGGACGTGGATGCCGTCGTCGGCCTTGCGCCCGAAGCGCTGCGAGAGGTCGATGAGCGCCTTCGCGACACGGCCCGGGACGTCGGAGAACACGAGGTCCGCCACGACGTCGTTCGTACGACGCAGCCGCGAGGCCAGCTGGTGAAGCAGCGCGCGGGAGACGTTGGGGTGGTCGTTGAGCCACTTCGTGAGCTCGTCGTGCCCGAGGCTGTTGAGCTCGGAGTCGGTCACTGCCGTCGCGGTCGCCGAGCGCGGGCCCGGGTCGAACAGGCTCAGCTCACCGAACATCTGGCCCGGGCCCAGGATCGCGAGGAGGTTCTCGCGGCCGTCGGCCGAGCTGCGTCCGAGCTTGATCTTGCCGTCGGTGACGATGTACAGCCGGTCGCCCTCGTCGCCCTCGTGAAAGAGCACCTCTCCACGGCGCAGACGCGTAGCCGACATCTGCGAGCCGAGCGACTCAGCGGCCTCATCGTCCAGACCGGAGAAGAGCGGTGCCTGTCGAAGTACGTCGTTGTCCACGGGTTCTCCTTGACCGAAATGTTGTGTCACGCCCCCTCAGTCTCCCTCATCTGGGCAACTCGGCGCCACCGGCGGCCTCGCACGTCGTCCTGGGGATGCATGTCGCCCCTGACCCGTACCCTGGGCTCGTGCCCAAGACCACACCCGCTCGCCCCGCGAAGTCGAAGCTTCCCGAGGTGCCGGCGCCGCCGACGGCGCTGGTGCGGCGCGCCCGCAAGAACGACCGCGTCCTCGCCGAGACCTATCCCGACGCCGACATCGAGCTCGACTTCGACGACCCGTTCCAGCTGCTCGTCGTCACGGTCCTCTCGGCGCAGACGACCGATCGCCGGGTCAACGCGGTGCGGCCGCTGCTCTTCGGACGTTATCCCGACGCCCGCGCGCTCGCGGAGGCCGACCGGGCCCACGTCGAGGAGATCATCAAGCCGACGGGCTTCTTCCGCGCCAAGTCCGAGCGCATCATCGCGCTCGCGACCGCGCTCGTCGACCGCTACGACGGTGAGGTGCCGCCGCGCATGGACGACCTCACGACGCTCCCCGGGGTCGGCCGCAAGACGGCGAACGTCGTCCTCGGCAACGGCTTCGGCATCCCCGGCTTCGCCGTCGACACGCACGTGCAGCGCCTGAGCCGCAGGCTCGGATACGTCGACGCCGAGACGGTCAAAGACCCGGTCCGTACGGAGATGGTCCTCGACAAGCTCATCCCCAAGCGCGACTGGACCATGGCGAGCCAGCGGCTGATCTGGCACGGTCGCCGCTGCTGCCACGCGACCAAGCCCGCGTGCGGTGGCTGCGCGATCGCGCGCTGGTGCCCGTCCTTTGGCGAAGGCCCCACGGACCCCGACGTCGCCGCCAAGCTCCTCCGTACGGAGGGTCGCGCATGACCTCCCGGCTCACCCGCGCCGTACGCGGCGGTGCCGTCGCGCTCGCGACGGTGCTGCTGGTCGCCGGGTGCGGAGGCGACGAGCTGCGCCCCAGCGACGGTGCCGCGTCCGAGCCCGCCTCGGGCAGCTCCGCCGTCGACACCGCTGAGCTGCGTGACCTCAAGGCCGCGGCAGGCATCGAGGACTGCCCGCTCACCAACCGCCGCGGCGCCGTCGAGGGAGGCCTGCCCGGCCTCTACCTCGACTGCCTGGGCGGAGGTGCGCCGGTCAGTCTCCCGGGCCTCCCCGCGAAGCCGACCGTGGTCAACCTCTGGGCGAGCTGGTGCGGCCCTTGCCGCGACGAGCTCCCCCACCTCGCCCAGCTGCACGACGAGGCCGGCGGGCAAGTGGCCGTGCTCGGCATCGACTACAAGGACCCCGACCCTGAGGCAGCCCTGCGGCTCGCGAAGGACGCGGGTGTCACGTTCCCGCTCCTTGCCGACCCTGAGCAGACGGTTGGCAAGGCACTCGGTGTGGTCGGACTTCCCCAGACGGTCTTCGTCGCCGCCGACGGCACCGTGACGGCGACCCACCGCGCGCCCATCACCTCGTACGACCAGCTCCGCTCGCTGGTCGACGAGCACCTCGGGGTGGCGCTGTGAGTGCGCGCGACGCCGGCCTGGTCGACGACGAGGCGCTGCCGTCGTGGCTGCGCCCGCTCGCAGAGGCAGGCCGCCGTATCGACAGCCCGCGGTTCCTCTCGCCGTCGATGGCAGACGCCCCCGACGATGCGCGCCCGGCCGCCGTGCTCGTCCTGTTCGGCGAAGGCGACGCCGGACCCGACGTGCTGCTGACCGAGCGTGCCCACTCGATGCGCTCGCACGCGGGGCAGATCGCGTTCCCCGGCGGCGCCACCGATCCGGAGGACGACGGGCCGATCGGCACGGCGCTGCGCGAGGCTGAGGAGGAGGTCGGGCTCGAGCCTGACGGCGTCGACGTCTTCGCGACTCTGCCGAAGCTGTGGTTGCCCCCCAGCAACTTCGCGGTGACCCCCGTGCTCGGCTGGTGGCGTCGGCCGAGCCCGGTGCACGCCGTCGACCCGGTCGAGGTCGCGAGCGTCTTCCGCAGCCCGGTGTCCGAGCTGACCGATCCCGCTAACCGGTTCATGGTGTCGCACCCCTCGGGGTGGCTGGGGCCGGGATTCACGGTCGATCGTGGGCTCACCCTGTGGGGATTCACCGCCGGCATCGTCGCCCGGCTGTTCAGCACGGTCGGCTGGGACCGCCCGTGGAACCGCGACCGGGTGGTGCCCTACCCGCAGTCGGCCCGCGACCCCATGGTCGAGGAGATCGAGACCGACGTGTCGCGGTCCGTCGGGCGCGAGCGCCGCGGATGAACCTCATCGACGTCGTCGTCGTCCTCGTCGTCGTCGCGTACGCCGTCCTCGGATACCTGCGCGGCTTCGTCGCGGGTGCGTTCGCGATGGCGGGACTCCTCGCGGGCGGCGTGGTCGGGCTGGTCGCCGCTCCGCTGCTGCTCAGCAACCTCGATCACGGGATCCAACGGTCGCTCCTCGCAGTCGTCATCGTGCTCGTGCTCGCCTCAGCGGGCCAGGCGACCGGCTCTCACATCGGCGGTCGGCTGCGCGAGCGCGTGACGCACCCGCCGGCGCGCTCGATCGACGCCGTCGCCGGGGTCGTGCTGAGTGCCGTGGCCTCGTTGGTCGTGTGCTGGGCGCTGGGCTACGCCGTGTCGGGCTCGCAGATCCCCGGAGCCTCGACCGCCGTACGCGGCTCCAAGGTCCTCGCCGCGGTCGACTCCGTGGTGCCGCAGGGCGTGCGCGGTGCGCTGCACTCGTTCGACACGGTCGTCGACGCGACGCTGTTCCCGCGCTACCTCGAACCGTTCACTCCCGAGACGATCAAGCCCGCTGCGGCGCCCGATCCCGCTGTCCTCCAGCGGCCCGAGGTCAAGTCCGCGCGGCGCAGCGTCGCGCGCATCACCGGTCAGGCGAAATGCGACCGCGGTCTCGAAGGCTCCGGCTTCGTGTACGCGTCGGAGCGCGTCATGACCAACGCGCACGTGGTCGCAGGCGTCACACAGCCGATGGTGACGATCCGTGGGGAGTCGTACGACGCGACCGTCGTCTACTACGACCCGTCGCTCGACGTCGCCGTGCTGCGGGTGCCGGGCCTCGAGGCGCGCTCGCTCGCGTTCGACCCCGATGCCGCTCAGGGCCAGTCGGCGGCTGTCCTGGGCTTCCCCGAGAACGGGCCGTTCGATGCGCGGGCGGCGCGCATCCGGTCCGAGCAGCGCCTGCGAAGCCCTGACATCTACGGGACGACCCAGGTCGTGCGCGAGGTGTACGCCCTGCGTGCGCTGGTGCGTTCGGGCAACTCCGGTGGCCCGGTGATCTCGGAGCAGGGACGCGTGATCGGCGTCGTGTTCGCCGCGTCGATCTCCGACTCGTCGACCGGATATGCGCTGACCGCAGGGCAGGTCGGAGACGCGGCTCGTGCCGGTGCACGTGCGCTCCGTCCGGTCGATACCGGCGAGTGCGCCTGAGCGGTGGGATCGGTCGCACGGCTTAGGGTCACACCGCATTTCGTCGTGGACACCAGACCAGGAAGAATGTGCGGCGTCGACCGAACCAAAGGAGTCTTGTGAGAAGCCGCCTGCTGGCCGCAGCCGCAATCGTGACGATCCTGACGCTCCCGGCGTGCGGGGCAGACGACTCGCCGGACGACGCAGGAGGGGCCAAGACTCCTGCTGCTGCGGCGGAGACGGGCACTCTCGGCTCCGACGAGGCCGACGCGCTCGCCAAGGAGTCCGCCGAACGCGTGGTGCTCCTGTGGGCGCGCCCGGACCTGCCACTCGCGCAGTGGGTGGCCGAGCTTCGACCGCAGCTCTCGCCGGTCGCGGTCTCGGTGCTCTCGTTCGTCGACCCGTCCGTCCTCAAGCCGGCGAAGGTCGACGGCGAGTCGCACGTGATGGCGGGTTCGGCCTCGCGTGTGGTGGTCGCGGTGCCGACGACCGCCGGCGAGTACCGCGTGACGATGAGCCGGGAGACCAAGGACGCGGCGTGGGTGGTCGACCGGGTCAGCAGCCCGTAGCCGAGCGAGGCGCCCCACGGGGTCCTGCGACCGCCTAGGCTGCGGCCCATGCGTGCGTTCGTCTCGTCCCTGCTCGGTGTGCTGGCCCTCGTCACCGCCGCGGTCGCCGTGCCCGGTCTGTGGGTCGAGCGCAACATCGTCGATGAGTCCGGATACGTCGCCCTGGCCGACTCGCTGGCGGAGGACCCCGCGTTCCGCAGCGAGCTCGCCTCCACCGTCTCCGAAGGCGTCCTGCGCGGTGCAGGAGTGGACGGGGTGAGGCGACAGCTGGCCGAGCCGGCGGTCCGTCGTGCGGCCGAGGGCATGACTGAGCTCAGTGGGTTCGACGCTGCATGGAGCGAGGTCAACCGGCAGTCCCACCGGATCAACGTCACTGACATCCCGCCCGCCGAGCTCGACGGGCGGCTCGGCGTCGACCTCACGCCGCTCGTCACCCTCGTGGCGGACGCAGCCAACCAACGTCTCGGGACGAACCTGCGCGCCCCCGGTGACCTCGTCGTCGCCGTCGGCACGCCCGAGCAGCGGACGGCGCTCGATCGCGTGCGGGACATCACCGCGTGGTCGTGGACGGCGCTCGCGGTCGCCCTCGTGCTGGGCGTCGCCGCGATCGTGACGGCACGCCGTCGCGGCACGGCGCTGATCGTGATGGGAGCGGGCCTCGTCGTGCTCGCGGTCGTGGAGCAGATCGCGGCGGTGAGCGGCGGCGGGCTCGTCGTCGATCAGGTGGCGCAGAGCGCAGGGTTCGGTCGCGCGTTGATGGAGCAGCTGCACGATGCCGTCGTGGCCTCGTACGGGCTCTGGATGCTCGTCCTCGGGGCGCTCGGTGTGGTGTCGGTCGTCGCCGGCGTCGTGGTCCGCGTCAGGACGTGAGGCGCTTGCCGTCGGTGTCGGCGGTTGCCGGTGACACCGCGGCCTCGGGAAGATCGATCGTCGTCCGCGGGTCGGTCTTGCCCTTGAGCGCGTTCGGGATCTCCTGGACCGTCGCGATCGTCTTCTCCGGGGCCTTCACCTTTTTGAGGAAGCGGATTCCGACGAGCGCGAAGACGACGATGATCAGGATCCAGACCCCCGTCATCGCGAGGAAGCCCCACGTGAAGGCCAGGGGGACGTCGCGGTTGAAGAGCCACGCGAAGAAGAAGCCGCCGGCCATCGACAGCATCGTCACCACGAAGAGCAGCAGCACCGCCACCGCGACGAGCAGGCCGGACCCGACCGCGCCAGACTTGACGCTGACCCGTAGCTCGGACTTCGCCAGGGCGATCTCGCCGCGAACGAGCGTCGAGAGGTCACGACTGATGTCGGAGACGAGTCGCCCGATCGTCGGCTCGCCGTCTCCTTGAGGTCCGGGTGCTGCGGGGTGGGACATCACGACTCCTCGTCGCAGGTGCGGTCAGAACGAGCCTAGGGGATGCGGGCAGCGTTGCGTGGGCGCCCCGCGGGTCCCCGACCCCGGACGTCATACGGATCGAGGGCTCTGACCCTCGATCCGTACGACGTCAGCGGAGGTGGTGTCAGTCCTCGGACGACCTGGCCATGCCGGTCTTGATCTGGTCCATAACACCGGAGTCGGCCAGCGTGGTGACGTCGCCGACCTGACGGTTCTCGGCGACGTCGCGCAGCAGGCGGCGCATGATCTTGCCGGAGCGGGTCTTGGGCAGCTCGGCGACGACCATGATCGACTTCGGCTTGGCGATCGCGCCGATCTCCTTCGCGACGTGCGCGCGCAGGTCGGCGACGATCTCCGCGCCGCCGTCGCCGGCGGACTCGCGCAGGATCACGAACGCGACGACGGCCTGCCCGGTCGTCGCGTCGTTGGCGCCGACGACCGCCGACTCGGCGACCTTCGGGTGCGACACGAGCGCCGACTCGATCTCGGTCGTCGACAGTCGGTGGCCCGACACGTTCATCACGTCGTCGACGCGTCCGAGCAACCAGATGTCGCCGTCCTCGTCCTTCTTCGCGCCGTCACCGGCGAAGTAGAGGCCCTCGAAGCGCGACCAGTACGTGTCGATGAAGCGCTGGTCGTCACCCCACAGCGTGCGCAGCATCGAGGGCCACGGCTCGGTCAGGACGAGGTAGCCGCCCGATCCGTTCGGGACCGGCTCCGCGTCGTCGTTGACGACGTCGGCGCTGATGCCGGGGATGGCGGTCATCGCAGAGCCCGGTTTGGCCGCGGTCACGCCCGGCAGCGGCGAGATCATGATCGCGCCGGTCTCGGTCTGCCACCACGTGTCGACGACCGGGGTCTTGCCCGCGCCGATCGTCTCGCGGTACCAGACGTACGCCTCGGGGTTGATCGGCTCGCCGACCGACCCGAGCACACGGATCGACGACAGGTCGAACTCCGCGGGGATCTCGGCGCCCCACTTCATGAACGTACGGATCGCGGTCGGCGCGGTGTAGAAGATCGTCACGCCGTACTGCTGGACGATCTCCCACCAGCGGCCCTTGTGCGGGCTGTCGGGCGTGCCCTCGTACAGGACCTGCGTCGCACCGTTGGCCAGCGGGCCGTAGACGATGTAGGAGTGGCCGGTGACCCAGCCGATGTCGGCGGTGCACCAGTAGACGTCGGTCTCGGCCTTCAGGTCGAAGACCGCCCAGTGCGTCCACGCGGCCTGCGTGAGGTAGCCGCCGGTGGTGTGCAGGATGCCCTTGGGCTTGCCGGTGGTGCCGGACGTGTACATGACGTACAGCGGGTGCTCGGCGGGGAACGGCTGGGGCGTGTGGTCGGTCGACGACTCGTCGACGAGCTCGTGCCACCAGATGTCGAGGTCGCCGTTCCAGGCGACGTCCTGCCCCGTACGGCGGACGACGAGGACGTTCTCGACGAGGCCGGACTGCTCGGCCTCGACCTTGGCGACCGCCTCGTCGACAGCGGGCTTGAGCGCGCTCGGCGCACCGCGGCGGTATCCGCCGTCGGCGGTGATGACCAGCTTGGCGCCGCAGTCCACGATGCGGCTCGCGAGCGCGTCTGCGGAGAAGCCGCCGAACACGACCGTGTGCACGGCGCCGATGCGCGCGCACGCGAGCATCGCGATCACGGCCTCGGGGATCATCGGCATGTAGATGGCGACGCGGTCGCCGGTCTCCACGCCGAGCTCCTCGATCGCGTTGGCAGCCTTCGAGACCTCGTCCTTGAGCTGGGCGTACGTGATCGTGCGCGTGTCGTCGGCGGGCTCGCCGACCCAGTGGAACGCGACCTTGTCACCGCGGCCGGCCTCGACGTGACGGTCGACGCAGTTGTATGAGGCGTTGAGCGTGCCGTCGGCGAACCACTTCGCGAAGGGCGGGTTCGACCAGTCGAGGACCTCGGTGAACGGCGTGTCCCAGTCGAGGCGGCGCGCGGCATTGGCCCAGAAGGCGAGGCGATCTTCGGCGGCCTCCGCGTACGTCTCCGCCGTCGCGTTCGCGTGCTCGGCCAGCGAGGTGGGCGGCTCGAAACGACGGTCCTCGTGCAGCAGGTTGGACAGTGACTCTCCCACGACGGTTCCTCTGGTCTCTCGACGGCACGTTCCGCCGCCCATTGTGCCTCCGGTCACACTGCTCGGGGGTGGCGGGAGGCCTCGGATCGTCCAGCGGCGCCGTCCGCGCGACGGGCGGCTGGGGCGCGCGACGTACGGGCGGCGATGTGACGGGGGTCATGGCGGCCCGGCGAGGCGGAGGCGTTGTCAAGCCCGAAACCACGGCAAATCGGGCAATTGGATGTGAGAGAGATCACTTGGCGGGATGTGGGTGTGGCGACACCGGCACAGGGGCTAGGATGACGCGCACGGGGGCGGCACAGGACTGCATCGTTCGACGACCGCAAGCAAGACAGAAGAGAGCAACGTGACCGCGTATCCCGGTTGGCAGATCATCCATGAGGCCACCACGAAGGGCCCATCGTCGATGCGCCGCGTCGTCATTTTCAGTCATCGCAGCGGGTCGCGTCTGCGGCTCACGAGCGACTACCGCGGTGACGTCGCGACGACCGTCGCCGAGTCGTGGTCGTCCATCGGCTGGGTCGAGGCCCACCGCAGCGTCGACACCCAGCTCTTCCGCAGCAGCACCCCCAACGAGGCTGCGCTCGTCGACACGCTTGACCGGCTCCTGATCGAGGTCTTCCGGCTCGCGAGCCAGATCGTGGTCGGGCCTCAGGCGGCGCCGGCGCCGGCGTCCTCGGCGTTCAGCGACATGATGCGCTGACCCGCCGGTTGAACCCCGCCGCCGCTGGTTGAGCCTGTCGAAACCCGGCCGCCGCTGGTTGAGCCTGTCGAAACCCTCAGGCCCTGACCGGGAGCGCCGCACGCAGCCCCGACAGCAGGAGGCCGAGTCCGAGATCGAAGGACTCCGGAGACCCGATCGACGGGTCGTACGTGATCGCCCCTGTCGCGCTCGCCTGCTCGTGCATCTGACGCGCGGAGGCGTGCCCGAGGACGAAGAGCATGATCGTCCGAGCGCCCGTCACGGCGACGTCCCTCTCGAAGACGTCAAGCATCTGTACGAGGCGTTGCTCGGGCTCTCCTGCGCCGAGGCCGAACGCGGATGCCGTCGCGACCACCTCGGCACCGTCGCGTACCGCCAGCATCGCGTCGCGCGTCTCGTGGCAGAGGGCGGTCACCTGTGCGTCCCACGGGCCCGTCGCGTCCGGGCGGCGCCCGCGCGCGAGGATCTCGTCGGCCATCAGGGCGAGGAGCGTCTGCTTGTTGGGGACGTGGTGGTAGAGCGCGCTCGGCTGCACCTCGAGCTCGGCGGCGACCCTCCTCATCGACAAGAACTCCAGGCCGTGGGTGTCGAGAACCCGCAGCGCACCCTGCACGACGTCCTGGAGGGTGTTGGCCATGGGAGCAGTCTATCGGTTAGCCTGAACACCGTTCAGGTGAACACTGTTCAGGAGACCTCATGACCCTCGATTCCCAGGCCACGCCGTCCACGGCCGACGACGTCGTCGCCACCAGACGCTCGTTCTCGACCACCGATCTCGCGCTCATCGCGGCGTTCGCGGCGCTCATCTCGGCATGTGCGTACCTGCCCGCGATCCCGGTCGGCGCCTCCGGCGTGCCGATCACGCTGCAAACCTTCGCCGTGATGCTCACGGGCTGCCTCCTCGGGCCGTGGCGCGGGTTCACCGCGGTCACGCTCTACCTCGTGCTCGGTGCGATCGGTCTCCCGGTGTTCGCCGAGCACTCGTCGGGGCTGGGCACGTTCACGAGCGTCAGCGCCGGCTACCTGATCGGCTTCCCGTTCGCCGCGCTGCTCGGCGGGTTCCTCGTGAAGTACGTCGCCGGCCCGCAGCGCAAGACGCGCGCGGTCTGGGTCTTCCTGTGCTCGATCTCGGCGAGCATCCTCGTGATCCACCCGTTCGGGGTCGTCGGCATGATGCTCCACCAGGACGTCTCGCTGTGGACGGCGATGACCTGGGACGCGCCGTTCTGGATCGGAGACCTCCTCAAGACGACGCTGGTCGCGATCATCGCGGCCGAGGTGCACCGCGCCTTCCCACGCCTGCTGCACCCCTGATCGTGCCGACACTGACGTTTGACGGCGCGGGGGTCACGGTCCCCACCCCGAAGGGTGACAAGGTGATCCTCGCGCCGACGTCGCTGGAGCTGACCGAGCGCCGCATCGGCGTGATCGGCGCCAACGGCTCAGGGAAGTCCACGCTCGCCCGGATGGTCAACGGGCTCGTCACCGCGTCGACGGGCCGGGTCCTCGTCGACGGGGTGGACGTCGCCGCGCAGCCGTCGCGCGTACGCCGCCGGGTGGGGTTCGTGTTCACCGACCCCGCGGCGCAGGTGGTGATGCCGACGTGCGTCGAGGACATCGAGCTCTCGCTGCGCCGCCACGTCAAGCGCGCCGGTGAGCGGCGCGAGCGGGCGCTCGACGTGCTCGCGCGGTACGGGCTGCGCGACCTCGCCGACACGAGCGTCCATGCCCTGTCGGGTGGACAGCGTCAGCTGCTGGCGATCGCGGGTGTCCTTGCGACGGAGCCTGTCGTCGTGGTCGCCGACGAGCCGACGACCCTCCTCGACCTCGCCAACACCCGGCGGATCGGCGACCTGCTCCACGGGCTCGACCAGCAGGTCGTGCTGGTGACCCACGACCTCGATCTCGTACGGCACTGCGACCGCGTCCTCGTCGTCGACCACGGGCGGGTGCGCTTCGACGGGGATGCCGACGAGGCCGTCGCGGACTACGTGGCGTCTGTCGAGCAGGCGGTCGCACCGTGAGCACCCCGTACCTGATCGGTGTCTATCAGCCGGGCGACTCGGTGGTCCACCGGTTGCCGGTGGGCGTGAAGGTCGCGGCGCTCGCGGTGTTCAGCGTCGCGGTCGTGGCGGTACGCAGCATGCCTGCGTCGTGGGCGTACCTCGCCGTCGCGCTCGCGGTCGCAGCCGTCGCTCGGGTGCCGTTGAGGCTGCTCGCGCGCGCGGCACGGGCGGTGCTGCTCGTGGCGGTCGTGATCGGGGCCTTCCAGTGGTGGTTCCACGGCCGCGACCGCGCGATCGAGACGCTGCTCGACCTCGTATCGCTGTCGCTGATGGCGGTCGTCCTCACCGCCACGACACCGGTCAACGCGATGCTCGACGCCTTTGTCCGGTGGATCACGCCGCTGCGTTGGTTCGGTGTGGATCCCGACCGCGTCGCGCTGACGATCTCCCTCGCGATGCAGGCGATCCCGGGCACGTTCGCGATCGCCGCGGAGACGCGCGACGCTGCTCGCGCCCGAGGGCTCGAGCGGCGCCCACGGGCGTATCTCTCGCCGTTCGTCATCCGGGTCGTCGCGCGCGCCCAGGAGACGGGCGACGCGCTCGCCGCTCGCGGCGTCGGCGACGACTGACGTCCGCCGGGGGCCACGTTCGCTCGGGTACCCCTGCCAAGCTGCGCCGACCCGAGTGGGTGCGGTGGGGTCAGTCGCCGTTCGCTGGGGTACCCGAAGGAACCGACAGGGTACGGCGCGGGCGATCGCCGCGCCGAGCGGCCGTCACCAGCTGGCGTGCAGCGGGCGCCCTTCCTCGTACCCGGCGGTGCTCTGCAGTCCCACGACCGCACGCTCGGCGAACTCGGGGATGCTCCGCGCACCGGCGTACGTCGCCGACGAGCGGACGCCCGCGATGATCTGGTCGATCAGGTCCTCCACGCCGGGGCGCTCGGGGTTGAGATACATGCGGGAGGTGCTGATGCCCTCCTCGAACAGCGCCATCCGGGCGCGCTCGAAGCCGGCCGCGTCGCGGGTGCGGTTGGAGACCGCGCGGGCCGAGGCCATGCCGAACGACTCCTTGTAGGGGCGGCCGTCCGTGCCGATGCGCAGGTCGCCCGGGCTCTCGTACGTGCCGGCCAGCCAGGAGCCGATCATCACGCTCGCTCCGCCGGCCGCGAGCGCCAGCGCGACGTCGCGGGGATATCGGACGCCGCCGTCGGCCCACACGTGCTTGCCGAGGTCGGCGGCTGCGGTGGCGCACTCGAGCACGGCCGAGAACTGCGGCCGTCCGACACCGGTCATCATGCGGGTGGTGCACATCGCGCCCGGACCGACGCCGACCTTGGCGATGTCGGCTCCGGCGGCGATGAGGTCGCGGGTGCCGTCGGCCGATACGACGTTGCCGGCGACGACCGGGACGCGGCGGCCGGTCTCGACCTCGTACGCGTCGCGCGCCGCGACGACCAGCGGCAGCGCCTGGAGCATCTTGTCCTGGTGACCGTGCGCGGTGTCGACGACGAGGACGTCGACGCCCATCGCGAGCAGCGCCTCGGCCTTGCCGCGCACGTCGCCGTTGATGCCGATCGCGGCACCGATCTCGAGGCGGCCTTCGGCGTCGAGGGCTGGCGTGTAGAGCGTCGAGCGCAGGGCGCCCTTCTTCGTCGCGACGCCGACGAGGGCGCCGTCGTGCAGGACGGGCGCGTACGACAGGTGGTGCTCGCTGAGCGCGTCGAAGACCGTACGGGGGTCGTCGGCGGCGTCGAGCGCGAGCACGTCGGAGCTCATCACCTCGTGGACCTGCGCGAACCGGTCGACCTCGGCGCCGTCGTGCTCGGTGACGACACCGAGAGGCTTGTCGCCCTCGACCACGAGCACGGCGCCGTGGGCGCGCTTGTGCAGGAGGCTGAGCGCCTCGCCGACGGTGGTGTCGGGCGTGACGGAGACCGGGGTGTCATAGATCGGGTGTGCCGCTTTGACCTGCGCCACGGAGCGAGCGACGACGTCGAGCGGGATGTCCTGCGGGATGACGGCAAGCCCGCCTCGACGCGCCAGGGTCTCGGCCATCCGGCGTCCAGAGACCGCCGTCATGTTGGCCGCGACGACCGGGATCGTCGTGCCGACGCCGTCGGGGGTGGTGAGATCGACGTCGAAGCGGGAGATGACGTCGGAGCGCGACGGCACCATGAACACGTCGCTGTAGGTCAGATCCTGGGACGGCTGCTGGTCGTTGAGAAAACGCACCCTTTCAGGGTACTGACCGGCGGCGTCGCGCGGACCCGTCGAGACTGTCTGACCTTCGTGCGACGGTGGATCCATGCCTGGTCACGAGCACTCCATCCCGCTGTCCGTCGACTACGTCGAGATCGCCGTCACCGACCTGCCGGCCGCGTCCGCGTTCTACCGTGACGCGTTCGGGTGGGAGATCGTCCCGTACGGCGACGAGTACGCCGGCTTCCGTACGCCCGCCGAGTCCGGGGGCGAGGAGGCGGGTGGCCTGCGGCTGGCCGACGAGGTGACCCGCGGGTCGACCCTCGTCCTGCTGTACGCCGACGACCTCGAGGCGTGCGCCGCGTCCGTCACGGCGGCGGGCGGCAAGGTCATCGAGGGGCCGTACGCGTTCCCCGGCGGTCGCCGCTTCCACTTCCTCGACCCGAGCGGCAACGAGCTCGGGGCCTGGTCGACGAGCTGAGGCGGGCGCGCTGAGCCGGCGGGCGGCTCAGCGCGAGAACGCGCCCTGCGCCTCGCGCAGACGTGTCCAGCCGAGCTCCCCGAACGGCTCGTGGCGCCGTACGACCGCGTCGGCGACGTCGTGGGCGGAGCGTTCGGCGAGGGTGACGAGGTCGTCGGGATAGCCGTACGTGAGGCGGTGCTCGGTGAGCTCGTCGGCGTCGTGCGTCTCGACCTGTCCGTCGATCGTCAGGACCACATCGAGGTCGAGGTCGAGCATCGTCACGAGATCGGGCGCCTCCCACCTCGCCGGGGTCGTCATGTCGACGTAGAGACGCCACCGCAGTCGTCTGGTCGGATCGTCCTCGACGGCGTGGAACGTCGCGACGTACGGGTCGGTGTGCGGGACGAGCGTGATGCTGTCGACGACCGTCCGTACGTCGCGGGCCGGGCGGACCATGCGCGACCCTGCCGGCATGTACAGCCACGTACCGACCTCGTCGCGGGCGTGCGCGATCGTGTCGAACTCCCAGTGCGGGTGGCCGCCGTACTTCGTCGTGACCTGACGGACGAGGGTCCCGGGTGCGGGCTCGGGCGGCGGTGCCGACCCAGGGGTGCCGATCAGGCCGCCATCGCGACGGGGCACTGCGGAGTGCCGGCCTCGCGCACCGGCGCGACTCCCTGGTGCACGGCGTAGGCGCGGGCGACCGTGGCGACGAGGTCGAGCATCGTGATGCCGAGGGCCGTGCAGACCGAGGCGATGATCTCCGAAGAGGCTTCCTTCTGGCCGCGCTCGATCTCGGAGAGGTAGGCCAGCGAGACTCGGGAGGACTTCGCAACGTCGCGCAAGGTCCTGCCGCGCGCACGGCGCTCCCCGCGGAGCGCGTCGCCCAGCGCCTCACGCAGCAGCGGGGCGGGCTCCGGTGCGGGCGGGACGGGTGCGAGCAAGGTGGTCACTCTTTCACGCTAGGCGGCGTACCCAAGTTCGCGCCATCGCAGACGCGCTTCGTTCGCTCTCAGCAGACGCTCAACCCAGCCCGATGCGCAGCTCGCCGCGCGGCACGGACGAGGGATTGAGGGCGTCCTTGTGGACGATCGCGCGGTAGCAGCGCGTCGCGTACCGCATCCGCAGACCGTTGTGCCCGCTGGCGTGGCTCTCGTACAGGGCACGGACCTGGTCGAGGACACGTTCTCGCTCGCGGTGGGCCCGTGCGGCGATCGACGAGCGCGACGAGACCAGGGCGAGGAGGGCGTCGAGGTCGAGCTGCTGCCAGAAGCCGAAGTCGGCAGAGTCGGGCAGATCGAACAACCCCGAGAGCGGCAGCGAGTCGGTGATCGCCGCGAGGTCGTCGGGCTCGGCGTCGATGATCGCCGTGAGGCGGCGGACCCACGGGACGGACTCGTCGCGGGTGTTCCAGACGAGCGCGGCACGTCCACCGGTCCGCAGGACGCGGGCGACCTCGGGGAGGGTGCGCTCGGCGTCGAACCAGTGGTACGACTGCGCGGCCACGACGACGTCGAAGGACCCGGCGGGAAACGGAAGGCGCTCGGCGACCGCGCGTACGACGGGGACCTCGAGGCGCCTGGCGAGCCTGCCGAGCATCTCGGCGGAGCGGTCGAGGGCGACGACGTCGTGCCCGAGCGCCGTCAGGGCGGTGGTCATCTGGCCGGATCCGGCGCCGAGCTCGAGAACGCGGACGGGCGCGTCACCGATGAGCCACCGCACGGCGCGCTCGGGGTAGGACGGTCGGGAGTGCGCGTAGTCTCCGGCGCACGCGTCGAAGGCTCGCGCACGCTCCGGGGACCTGTCCACAGGCCCGAGGCTACCAACGGCTCCGCGGCCCGCCCCGTATCCTGCAGGGCGTGCCTGACCCCTTTTCCGCCCTGACGGCGCTGGACGGTGTCCCGTCGGCGTTCGCTGCCACCCGTGACGGTCTCGACTCGCTGCTGCGTGACCGCGGTCTGCGCCGCAGCACGCCCGAGATGACGGCCGACTCGCTGCTGCTGGGCGCGGCCGCGAGCGCCGCGATCGACGGTGCCCCGTACGATCCGGACGGCCTGCGTCGCGGCGAGGCCGATCCGCTTGCCCTCGCCGTCGCGCGGATGAGCACCGAGCTGCTGTCGCTGGTCCCGACGTGGCACAAGGCGCCGCTTCAGGCGATCGCCCGCATCCACGCGCTGGTGGCGCGGGGCCGAGTCAGCGACGACGAGCTGGGACGGCCGGTGTCGCCGGAGGGTGCGAGGCGGCTCGGCACGCTCGCGCAGGCCGTGGTCGCCCCGACAGAGGCGCCGGGCCTGCTGGTCGCTTCGGTCGTGCACGCCGAGATCGCGACCGCAGGGGCGTTCGTGTCCGACAACGGGATCGTCGCACGGGCGGCCGAGCGGCTGGTGATCGTCGCCAAGGGTGTCGATCCGGCGAGCCTGACGGTGCCGGAGGCCGGTCACCGGGCTGCGGGGGCGGGCTACACGAAGCTGCTGGGCGAGTACGAGTCGGAGGGGACGGCAGGCGTGCACAAGTGGCTGCTGTACGCGGCACAGGCGTACGCGGACGGCGCGGAGGCGGCGCCTGTCGAGCCACCGAAGGGCCCCCGCCGCCGCTCCTGACACCCCAACCCCTGTGCGCACACCCCAACCCCGTGCGCGCCCCAGCCCTCGTGCGCGCTCCCGTGGGAGGGCGGCGAAGCCGTCTGAACAGGCAGACGCGCCACCTGCTCGAGATGGCGCGCCCTTGGCTGACCGTCTTCTCGGCTACCAGGCGTCCTGAACTCCGTAGTACCAGTCCGGGGCCTCGATGGGTTCTCCCGTGGCAGGTATCCCTTTAAGACGGGAAGGGTCGTCGCGTGGGTACCGGGTCTTCGATCTGCCGCCTTACTTGTCTCCTTTGTACCCGCTCGGGACGGTTACGGCTACCCCTTGGCCGCAGATGGCGAGATGCGAGGCTCACACAGAGCGGCGGCGTTTGAGCTGGTGAAGAGCGACTCCGGCCGCCGCGGACACGGCGGCGGCGGCCAGCCCGGCGACAGCGACCTTGCTGCCGGTGGACTCGAGCGAGACTCGGCTCTTCAGGGCGATCGGCTCGGCGAACTCGAGCACCGGCCAGTCCTCCTCGGCAGCCAGGCGACGCAACGCCTTGTCCGGGTTGACGACGTACGGGTGCCCGACCTCGACGAGCATCGGCACGTCGGTCTCGGAGTCGGAGTAGGCGTAGGACTCGGTGAGGTCGTACCCCTGCTCGTCGGCGAGTTCCCTGATCGCGATGGCCTTGTTCTCGCCGTACGCGTACCTCTCGATCTCGCCGGTGTAGCGGCCGTCCTCCTCGACGAGCCGCGTCGCGATCACGTGGTCGGCACCGAGCATCGCGCCGATCGGGTCGACGACCTCAGACCCTGAGGCGGAGACGATGACCACGTCGCGCCCTGCGGAGCGGTGCGCAGCGATCAGGTCGACGGCCTCGACGTAGACGAGGGGGTCGACGACACTGTGGAGCGTCTCGGCGACGACCTGCCGCACGGTCTCGACGTCCCACCCCTCCACGAGCGCGGTGAGGTAGGCGCGCATCTTCTCCATCTGCGCCTCGTCGGCACCCTGCAGGGCGAACATGAACTGCGCGTACGCGCTGCGGAGCACTGACCGGCGGCTGATGAGGCCGGAGTCGTAGAAGTGCTTGGAGAACGCCAGCGTGCTGGAGCGGGCGATGATCGTCTTGTCGAGGTCGAAGAACGCCGCGGAGCGGGTGCTCGCGGAAGGGACGGGCGTCGCGTCGGACGTGGTCACGCGTTCAAGCATAGACAGCGAGGGCGGTCGGGGTCGCCGGAAATTCGGGCGTGGCCGGTCCACAGCCTGGCGTCCTCCACACCACAGCGCCTCCTCGAGGCCGCCGGCTTCGTGAGGACACATGCTCACGTCATGGTTGCCTACACCGGAAGCGCCGGACCTGTACGACCGCTGCTCGTCACCGCCTCTGAGCAGCGGCTCGAGTCCGTTCTCCGCCTGTGCGCGGCCGCAGGCGTCGAGCCGAACGTGTGCGCCGACGTGGGTGCCGCGCGCCAGCTCTGGCCGCGGGCGGGCCTCGTCGTGATCGGCGACGATGCCCTCGACGAGGTGGCCTCGGCCGCGCTGGAGCGACGAGCTGACGTCGTCGTGATCGCCGACGAGTCACCCGACCCGCAGGTGTGGGGCGTGGCGCTCGCCGTCGGTGCCGATCGAGTTCTCGCCCTCCCACGTGACGACAGCACGCTCTGCGACGCTCTCGCCGACGGCGTCGAGGGTGCCGGCCAGGACGCGCCGGTGCTCGCCGTCGTCGGTGGCTGCGGGGGCGCAGGGGCGTCGTCGCTCGCGGCAGCGGTCGCGATGACGGCAACGCGGGACCGGTCGGTCACGGACCGTCACGGTGGCGCGAGCGTGCTTCTGGTCGACGCCGACCCGTGGGGCGGTGGGCTCGACGTGCTGCTCGGGGTCGAGGCGACGCCCGGGCTGCGGTGGAGCGACCTGACAGGCACGCACGGGAGGCTGAGCGGGGCGGCACTGAGCAGGTCGCTGCCGCGGGTCGACGACTTGGCGGTCCTCGCGTGGGATCGCGGGGCGATCGAGCCTGCAGCGCCGGAGACGGTGCGGGCCGTCCTGGCGGCGGGCAGGCGTGTCCATGACCTCGTCGTCGCCGATCTGCCGCGCCACCTCGACACACCGGTCGAGGAGATCCTCGCGCGAGCAACCTCCGTCGTCCTCGTCGTGCCTGACGATGTGCGTGCGGTCGGTGCGGCGTCCGGCGTCGCCGAGGGGCTAGCCGGGTGGGCGAGCAACGTCGGGCTCGTGGTGCGCCGACGACGTCGAGGCCTCCCACCTGAACTGGTCGCGGACACCCTCGGCATGCCGCTGGTGGCGACGGTCGACGACGACCCACGCTTCCGACTCGCGGTCGAGGAGGGCCTCGGGCCGCTCGCCAGGCGTACGTCGGTCCGGCGGGCGGCGCGTGAGGTGCTCGACGTCTTGGGCCCGGAGCTCGGGCGATGAGGCGCGTCTCCCGCACCCTCGATGCTCTTGCCTCGCCGAGCGCCGCTCAGACGCCCGATGAGGGGTTGATCGAGGAGATCCGCGACAAGATCGCCGCCGCGGGAGAGCGTCCCACCGCCGATCGTGTGGCGGCGGCCCTGCGCGCGGGCGGCCACGTCCACGGCGACCGTACGGTCCTCGCCGTCGTCGATGCCCTCCATCGTGAGACCGTCGGCGCCGGTCCGTTGGAGCGTCTGCTTCGGGCCGAGGGCGTGACCGACGTCCTCGTCAACGGGCCCGACGACGTCTACGTCGACCGGGGGTCCGGGCTGGAGCGCACCGACGTGCGCTTCACGGACGACGACGCTGTCCGCCGCTTGGCTCAGCGCCTCGCGGCGGCGGCCGGCCGCCGGCTCGACGACGCCTCGCCCTTCGTCGACGTACGTCTTCCTGACGGGACCAGGCTCCACGCGGTGCTGTCGCCACTCGCCCGGCCCGGCACGGCGCTGTCGCTGCGAGTGCCTGCTCGTCGGGCGTACTCGCTCGACGAGCTCGCCGCGCGGGGTGCGTTCACGGCGGACGTCCGCGGGGTGCTCGCGGCGATCGTCCGGGCGCGGGCGGCCTTCCTCGTCACAGGCGGCACGGGTACGGGCAAGACGACCCTGCTCGCGGCGATGCTCGGTGCCGTGCCTGCGGCCGAGCGCCTCGTGGTCGTCGAGGACGCCAGCGAGCTGCGTCCCGACCACCCGCACGTGGTCGCGCTCGAGGCACGGCCGGCCAACGTCGAGGGCGCGGGTGCGGTGGTGCTGCGCGATCTCGTCCGCCAGGCGCTGCGGATGCGTCCCGACCGGCTGGTCGTCGGCGAGGTGCGCGGGGCCGAGGTGGTCGACCTCCTCGGTGCGCTCAACACAGGACACGAGGGTGGATGCGGCACCCTTCACGCCAACACTCCACGTGACGTCCCCGCGAGGGTCGAGGCGCTGGCGATGGCGGCGGGGATGCCGCGGGCCGCGGTGCACAGCCAGCTCGGTGCCGCGCTCGATCTCGTGGTCCACGTCGCCCGGGACGCGGCCGGACGCCGGCGCGTCGCCGAGGTCGCGACCTTGCAAGGCGCAGGCGACGGCACGGTGGTGTGCGAGACCGCGTGGGCGATCGCGGCCGACGGCAGGAAAGCTCGCGGCCCCGGGGCAGAGCGGCTCGACGAGGTGCTCGGTCGTACGGGTGAGGGCGAGGCGGCGCCGTGAGCGCTGGCGGTTCGTGGGCGGTCGCCGCGATGCTGCTGGCGGCGTTCGGGACATGGCTCGGAGCCGGGCCGTCAGGCTCCGGCCGGATCGTGCCTCGGGCCTTCGAGGCGGCGGGCGCAGTGCGGTCGCGGCCTCGCGCGTCGTGGGTCTGGCTCGTCGGTGCACTCGCGGTCGTCGTCCTCGCCTGGTGGGGAGTCTCCTTCGTGGCCATCGCGGTCGTGTCCGGTGTCGTCGCAGTCGTGGCGCGGTTGCGTGCACGCGGACGACGCCGCGCAGACGGTCGCCGGCTCCACGCCGAGATCGCGGGCGCGTGTGAGGCGCTCGCGTCCGAGCTCGCCTCCGGGTCGCCGGCCTCGCTCGCGATCGACCGGGTCGCCAGGGACTTCGTCGTGCTCGCCACCGTCGCCTCCCACGCGCGGTTGGGCGGCGACGTCGTCACAGCGCTGCGGGCGGCCTCCACTGCGCCTGGTGCAGAAGGCCTCCGCGACGTCGCCGCCGCCTGGTCCGTGAGCGCGCGCAGCGGTGCGAGCCAGGCGGCGATCCTCGATCGCGTTGCCGAGATGCTCCGCGAACGTGACGACCTCTTGCGTGAGGTGGACGCGGCCCTCGGATCTCCTCGCGCGACGGCACGGCTGCTCGCGGTGCTGCCCGTCCTCGCCCTCGCCCTCGGTGTGGCGCTCGGCGGAGACCCACTCGGCTTCTTGCTGGGTGGGGGCCTCGGCTCGTGGTGCCTGGCGGGCGGGGCGGCACTCGCGGTCGCAGGGGTGCTGTGGGTCGAGCGCCTCACGGAGTCGGCCGCGAGGTGAGCCTGCTCGCCGCCCTTCTCGCGTGCCTGGCGGTCGCGCTCGCTGCGGATGACTCCGGCCGGGCGCGGTTGCGTGACCTTCGCGCTCAGCAGACCGCTCCGACCCCCGGCCGTCCACGACCGGGCTGGCTCACCTCGCACTGGTTCGCGGGCGCGCTCGCCGTCGTTGCGGTCTCTCAGGTGGTGGGCGGAGTGTCGGGTATGGTCCTGGGCCTCCTCGCCGGGGCGGGCGTCACCTGGTGGGTGAGCAGGCTCGAGCCTGCCGCGCACCGGCGCCAGCGTGAGCGAGAGATGAGGGACCTGCCGCTCGCGCTCGACCTGGTCGTGGCGGCGGTGGTCGCGGGGCGGCCGACCATGCAGGTCCTGGCCGTCGTCGCCGACGCGGTTGACGGCCCACTGGGCGCGCGTCTGCACGGCGTCGTCGCGCGGCTGAGCCTCGGCGCCGATCCGGCCGCCGTGTGGCGCGAGCTGCACGACGATCCCGTGCTCGCCCCCTTGGCTCGCGCGTTCGCCCGTGCGGCGCGCAGCGGCACCGCCGTGAGACGGGTGCTCGAGCGCGCCGCGGACGACCTGCGTGCCGTCCAACGTGCCGCCGCTCTGGAGCGTGCGCGCGCCGTGGGGGTTCGTACGGCGGCACCGCTCGGCGCCTGCTTCCTGCCAGCCTTCCTGCTGCTCGGTGTGGTCCCCACGGTGGTGGCGACCTTCGCGTCGCTCGACCTCTGACGCTGCACGCGCGCCTCCACAACCGGGCGCCTTCCCCAGCCGAGGCTCGCTCCGCGTCAGGAGGGAGAAGACGGACCCACCTTGTAGGTGCGCCCGAGCGGCGGGCGTCACGACACCGATCGAGGAGAGCGACATGCGATACCTGAAGCAGCTGCGGGCACGTGCCAACGAGCAGGGGATGACCACCTCCGAGTACGCCGTCGGCACCGTGGGTGCCTGCACCGTCGGCGGCGCCATCTACACCATCGCGACGTCGGACTGGTTCAACGACTTCGTCAAGGGCGTCTTCGAGAAGGGGATCGAGCTGCTCCCGTTCATGTGAGCACGCCCGAGGCTCGGCGGGTCCGGCGGTCGCACCCGACCGCTGGACCCGGTCCACGGTGAGAGGAGAAGCGGTGGCGGCAGGTGGAGGACGTGAGCGAGGGATGGTGACGGCAGAGACGGCGATGGTCCTGCCGTTCCTGGTCGCCCTGGCGTTCGCGCTCGTGTGGGTGGTGAGCCTCGGGGTCACCCATGTGCGGCTGGTCGATGCGGCGCGAGAGGGAGCGCGCATGGCCGCTCGCGGCGACGACAGGGAGGATGTCGTCGATGCCGTGGAGCAGATGGCTCCCGAGGGGGCCACGGTGGAGGTCGTCGACGGGGAGGACGAGGCGACGACCCGGGTGATCGTGCGCCTGAGGTCCCGCGTCGAGCTGCCCGTCGTCCGGCAGCTCGCGGTCGACCTCGACGCGTCCGCGGTGAGCGCCGACGAGTCCGCGAGCCGACCGTGATCGGCCGTCTGTCAGCGCTGCGGACCGAGGGGGGAGCGGGCGCGGTCTATGGTCTCGTGGTGGTGACGGTTTTTGCGACCGCGTTCGCGATCGCTGTGCAGGTCGCGGCGCTCGCGCGGCTCCAGCACCAGGTCACCGCTGCCGCAGACCTGACGGCGCTCGCCGCCAGCGGGTCGGCTGACGGCGGTGGCGACGGGTGCGCCCAGGCGGAGCGCATCGCCGCGGCCAACGAGGTCCGGCTTCGCTCGTGCGCGCTCGACGCCGCGGTCGCCACCGTCGTCGTCGAGCGCAGCGCGCGGACGTGGGGCGTGACCCTCACCCTGAAGCGCACGGCGAGGGCGGCGCCGCGCGACTACGTCCCCGCGGCCGGAGGTGGGCGATGAGGGCCCTCGTCCGCTCCGCCCTCGCCGGCGAAGTCGTCCGGCTCGTACGGCGGCTCCTCGCGAGGGGTCTTCGATGTCGGTTCCGACAGTGCGGAGGGCTCCGCGGGACGCGACTCCTGCGCGCGCTGCTGCTCCAGCCGGCGGTGCTCCTTGCGAAGCTGACGGTTCTCCTTGCGCACCTGGTACGAGCGGCGCAGCCCGCGCGTGATCAGTCCCAGGCCGACGACGGCGACGAGCATGCTGCCCGCGCCGATCCAGAAGGCGCCGACGCCGTCGGTCGTGACGTCCCACCCGAGGAACTCCACCGAGACTGCCTCGGTGGCTTCCACGGAGACGACGACACCCACGAGAACGGCCAGCGCCAGCAGCAGGACACCCAGAGCGATCATCGACATCCCCCTCGCGATGGTGGAGCCACCCTAACGAGATTCGGCGTCTCCCACCGGGGACGTGGCCGCGGCACCCGGAGCGTCGGGCGCGTCCGCGAGCAGCGCGTCGAGCAGGACGACGGCACCGCGCTTCGACAGCGGGTTGTTGCCGTTGCCGCACTTCGGCGACTGCACGCAGGAGGGGCAGCCGACGTCGCACCCGCACGAGGCGATCGCGTCGCGCGTCATCGACAGCCAGCGGTGCGCGACGTCGTACCCCCGCCGGGCGAAGCCCGCACCACCAGGGAGGCCGTCGTGCACGAAGACGGTGAGCATCCCCGTGTCGGGGTGGAGGGCGGTCGAGACCCCGCCGATGTCCCAGCGGTCGCAGGTGGCGAGCAGCGGGAGAAGGCCGATCGACGCGTGCTCGGCCGCATGGGCGGCTCCCGGCACCTCGGCCGGGTCGAGCGCGAGCGACTCGACGACCCGACCGGGCAGCGTCCACCACACCGCAGTGGTCCGCAGCGTGTGCTCGGGCAGGTCGAGCGGCATCTCTCCGAGGACCTGCGCGCTGCCCGAGCGCCGCTTCACGTACGACACGACGCGGCTGGTCACGTCGACGTCTCCGAAGGCGACAGTCGCCCGGCCCCACGGCACGGCGTCGCGCTGGTCGACGATCGCGATGTCGGTCACCGACCGGGCGGTGGTCGTGTAGTCCGGACGGTCGGGCCGTACGAGGGCGACGCCGTCACCGGGGTCGTACTGCTCGACCACGTAGGTCTCGCCGCGATGCACGTAGACAGCACCCTCGTGCACGGTCGCGTCGGCGCGTCCACCATCGACGGTGCCGAGGAGGCGGCCTGTGTCGTCGTCCACGATCTGCACCGCGGGCCCTCCCACCGAGCGGATGTCGACGAGGTCGGCCGCGCGCTCACGCTTCGTCCAGAACCACCCCTGCGGACGCCGTCGCAGCCATCCCGCGGCGGTGAGGGCAGCCACCCCCTCGGCGGCGCCCTCCCCGAACAGGCCGAGGTCGCCGTCGGTCAGCGGGAGCTCCTGTGCGGCCGCGGCGAGGTGCGGGCCGATCACGTGCGGGTTGGACGGGTCGAAGACCGTGCCTTCCACGGGAGCACCGAGGAGGGCCTCCGGGTGATGCACCAGATAGGTGTCGAGCGGGTCGTCGCGGGCGACGAAGATCCCGACGGCGCGGGACCCGTCGCGCCCCGCCCGCCCGAACTGCTGCCGGAGCGCCGCACGGGTGCCAGGGAAGCCCGTGGTGACGACAGCGTCGAGACCGGCCACGTCGATGCCCAGCTCGAGCGCGTTGGTGCTCGCCAGGCCGAGCAGGGACCCGCTCCTCAGGTCGCGCTCGATGGCGCGACGCTCCTCCGGGAGGTAGCCGCCGCGATAGGTCGTCACGCGCTCGGGCAGCGACGCGTCGACCTCGGCGAGCATCCGCCGCGCCGACATGGCGACGGACTCCGCGCCGCGGCGAGACCGGACGAAGGCGAGGGTGCGCACGCCGGACGCGACCAGGTCGGTGAGCAGCCCGGCGGCCTCGACCGACGCAGGCCGTCGTACGGGGGCGCCGTTCTCGCCCGCCCCGGCGTCGACGAGCGGCGGCTCCCAGAGCGCGAGCGCGACCTCCCCCTTCGGCGCGGCGTCGTCGGTGACCGCGTGCACGTCGAGCCCGGTGAGCCGCGAGGCGGAGACACCGGGGTCGGCGACCGTCGCCGAAGCGAGCACGAACGTCGGGTCTGCGCCGTAGTGGGCAGCGATCCGACGGAGCCGGCGCAGGACGTGGGAGACGTGCGAGCCGAACACCCCGCGATAGTGGTGGCACTCGTCGACGACGACATAGCGCAGTCCCGACAAGAATCGCGCCCATCGGCTGTGCGAGGGCAGCACGGTGCGGTGCAGGAGATCGGGGTTGGTCACGATGTAGTTGGCGTGGTCGCGGGCCCACTGGCGTTCCTCGCGCGTGTTGTCGCCGTCGACCGCTGCCGCGCGCACCGCCTCCCAGCCGGCCGTGAGGACGTCGAGCCCTTGCAGCTGGTCGTGGGCGAGCGCCTTCGTCGGTGCGAGATAGAGGACGGTCGGGCCGCGGCCGCGCCGCTCGTCGGCTGCTCTGCCCGCGCCGAGCGCAGTGAGAGCCGGCAGCTGGTACGCCGCCGACTTGCCGGAGGCCGTCCCGGTGGCCACGACGACGTGTCGTCCGGAGTGCGCGAGGTCTGCCGCCTCGACCTGGTGGGCCCACAGGGTGTCGATGCCGACAGAGCGCAGTCGAGTCCGCAGCGCGTCGTCGACCCAACTGGGCCACTGCGCATGAACGGCGGTGCGGGCCTCCTCGCGTGCGAGGTGGACGAGCCGGCCGTCGGAGGCCCCGGGCAGCCGCAGCAAGGTCTCGATCGGATCGGCCACCCTACGAGTCTCCCAAGACCGGCAAACGAGCCCACGAGCAGCCAGGCAGGAACCCCACGGGGAGCAGCGTCCGCGTGGTTGAATTGTGCCTGTCCCGCTGTCGTACGAGCAGGAGCCCGCGGTGGACCTGTCACTCGAGACCCGAGCGCTCGACGGCTTCCGCATCGTCGAGGTTGCGGGCGAGATCGACGTCTACACGGCGCCGCGCCTGCGGGAGGCGCTCGCCGATCTCATCGAGAGCGGCCACCACCACGTCATCGTCGACGTGGAGAAGGTCGACTTCCTGGACTCCACCGGACTCGGGGTCCTCGTCGGCGGTCTGAAGCGCGTCCGTGCCTACGACGGCAGCCTTGACGTCGTCTGCACCCGTGCGCGTCTCCTCAAGATCTTCGAGATCACCGGGCTCACTAAGGTGTTCGGCATCTTCGGCACGGTCGACGACGCCGTCGCCGCGCACGCCGCCTGAACGCCGTTCACCGCGCCGCTCACACCGTCCCAGGGCCGTACAGCCGCCCCAGGGCGGGCTGACGTCACGTCCCTGACACAAATCCGCGTGTCTGTCGCCGAAACGGTTGTGTCGTACGTCACGTTGCTGATTGTCTGTTCGGGCACGCCTGAGTCAGCGCTTCACCGCGCGATGCCGAGGAAGGATCCGCATGTCCTACGTTCCCCTGGCAGCATCCGAAGACCTGTCCCTCACGGGTACGAACCTGGGGTTGGTCGTCGGAGTCGCCGTCATCGGCGTCATCTCATTGGTGATGGCCGCGGTGTTCCGCAAGCAAGTCCTCGAGGCCGCCGAAGGCACCGAGCGGATGCAGGAGATCGGTCGGGCGGTCCAGGAGGGCGCCTCGGCCTACCTGACACGGCAGTTCAAGACGCTCGGCGTCTTCGTCGTGCTGGCCTTCCTGCTCCTGTTCATCCTTCCTGGCGATGCGAACATCCGCGTCGGACGCTCGATCTTCTTCCTCGTCGGCGCGTTGTTCTCCGCGACGATCGGCTATCTCGGCATGTGGCTCGCCGTGCGCGCCAACGTGCGGGTCGCCGCCGCCGCGCAGAACGAGGGGCGTGACCCGGCGATGCGGATCGCCTTCCGGACCGGAGGCGTCGTCGGCATGTCGACCGTCGGCCTCGGGCTTCTCGGTGCCGCGGTCGTCGTCCTCATCTACAAGGGTGAGGCGCCGTCGGTGCTCGAGGGCTTCGGCTTCGGCGCCGCGCTGCTCGCGATGTTCATGCGAGTCGGCGGAGGCATCTTCACCAAGGCCGCAGACGTGGGCGCCGACCTCGTCGGCAAGGTGGAGCAGGGCATCCCCGAGGACGACCCGCGCAACGCCGCCACGATCGCCGACAACGTGGGCGACAACGTCGGCGACTGCGCCGGCATGGCCGCCGACCTCTTCGAGTCGTACGCGGTCACGCTCGTGGCCGCACTCATCCTCGGCTCGGTGACCTTCGGCGAGCACGGTCTCGTCTTCCCGCTGATCGTCCCGGCGATCGGCGCGCTCACCGCGATCCTCGGCGTCTTCCTGACACGCCCACGGGCGGGCGAAGGCGGCCTCACCACGATCAACCGCGCGTTCTACCTCTCCGCGATCGTCTCAGCGGTGGGATGCACGATCGCCGCGTTCATCTATCTGCCCTCCAGCTCGGAGGACCTCGTTGACGCCGGTGGCGTCACCGCGATCGAAGGCTTGTTCGGGCAGCTCGGCCTCGGTTCGCAGGCAGGCGAGTTCAACCCGCAGGTCGTCGCCATCGTCGCCGTGCTCATCGGCATCGTCCTGGCGTCCGTGATCCTCGCGCTGACCGGCTACTTCACCGGCACTGAGCACTCTCCGGTCAAGGACGTCGCCAAGACTGCGCTCACCGGTCCGGCCACCGTCATCCTCTCCGGGTTCTCGCTCGGCCTCGAGTCGGCGGTCTACACGGCCCTGGTGATCGGCGCAGCGGTGTACGGGGCGTTCCTCCTCGGCGGTGGTGCGCTCCTGGTCTCGCTGTTCGCGGTGGCGTTGGCGGGCTGCGGCCTGCTCACCACCGTCGGCGTGATCGTCGCGATGGACACGTTCGGTCCCGTGAGCGACAACGCGCAGGGGATCGCCGAGATGTCGGGCGACGTCGACGAGAACGGCGCCCAGATCCTCACCGAGCTCGATGCGGTCGGCAACACCACCAAGGCGATCACCAAGGGCATCGCGATCGCGACGGCCGTGCTCGCGGCGACCGCGCTGTTCGGAGCGTTCACCGACACGATCACCCGGGAGGCGGCGAGCATCACCGACGCGAGCGGGATCGCGGTCGGCGACCTGCTCGGCCTGCTGGGCGTGCTCAACATCGCCGAGCCCAACAACCTCGTCGGTCTGATCATCGGCGCCTCGGTGGTGTTCCTCTTCTCGGGCCTGGCGATCGCCGCCGTCGGGCGCGCCGCCGGCGCCGTCGTGTACGAGGTTCGTCGCCAGTTCCGCGAGATCCCCGGGATCATGGAGGGCACCGGTCGTCCTGAGTACGGTCGCGTGGTCGACATCTGCACCCGTGACTCACTGCGCGAGCTGGCGACGCCGGGAGTGCTCGCGATCTTCGCGCCGATCGCCGTCGGCTTCGGGCTCGGGGTCAGCGCACTCGGCTCGTACCTCGCCGGCGCGATCGGTGCGGGCGCTCTGATGGCGGTCATGCTCGCCAACTCCGGCGGCTCGTGGGACAACGCCAAGAAGCTCGTCGAGGACGGCCATTACGGCGGCAAGGGCTCCGACGCCCACGAGGCGACCATCATCGGCGACACGGTCGGCGACCCGTTCAAGGACACTGCGGGCCCGTCGCTCAACCCGCTCCTCAAGGTGATGAACCTCGTCGCGCTCCTCATCGCACCGGCCGTGGTGACGCTCTCGTACGGGGCTGACTCCAACGACGTGCTGCGCTATCTCATCGCCGGCGTCTCGGTCGCGATCATCGTCGCCGCGGTCGTCGTCTCCAAGATGCGCCGGTCGGCGATCACCGACGATCCGGGGAGCGCCGACGGCGGCGACGGCGGCGGCCACGGCACCGATCCGGACGCGCTGCAGGAGCCCGGGGTCGACTACGAGCCGACCAGCGACGAGGACCGCGAGCCTCGCCGAGGCCCGGTGCCGGGTGCCCCGGAGTACGACGAGTCCGGTTGGCAGGACCCCCGTCCGATCTGACCCTGAGGCGAGGGATGATCCGAGGTCCAGCGTGGGCGGCACCGCCGCCTACGCTGGACCCCATGCTCCGGGACTCCGACGCCGCCGCCCTACGTGACGCCCTCCGTACCGCGGACTACACGGTCGGGGCGGTCACGGACCTCCTCGGCGCCGACGCCCACCGGGCGCTCATGCGCAACGAGACCACGCCCGGGAGGCGCGCGACCACCGACGGATCCCCGCTGTCGACGCTGACGCGACTGTTTGCGCTCCAGGTGCCGGTGGCGGTCGAGCAGGCCGAGCGTGCGCTTCCCGGCCTCGTCGACGCGCTGTCGGTCGCCGGGATCCTCGAGCGCTCCGTGTCCGAGGTCGCCGCGCGCGTCGACCTGCGGGCGTACGGCGACGACTGGCGCGACTGGTGGGTCGTCTGCGACCTCACCCCTGGTCTCGACGGCTCGCCCCGTACGGTCGGCCCCGAACACGTGCTCGGCATCAGCGAGGCCTCGTCGTCGCTGGCCCAGCTCACCGTCCGCGAGCCTGTCGGCAGTGCGCTCGACCTCGGCACGGGGTGCGGCGTCCAGTCCCTCCACCTGGCGACCCACGCCGACCGTGTCGTCGGGACGGATGTGAACCCGCGGGCGCTCGCGATGGCGCGCCTGACGGCGTCGCTCAACGCCGATGACCCGTCTGTGCCATTGTTCGAGGTCCGCGACGGCAGCCTGCTCGCGCCCGTGCGCGGCGAGACGTACGACCTGATCGCGACGAACCCGCCGTTCGTCGTCTCCCCGGCCACCGGGGAGCGGCTCGTCTACCGCGACTCGGGCCTGCCGGGCGACGAGGTGGTGCGACGGATCGTCACGGAGGCTCCTGCCCACCTCAACCCCGGCGGCTGGTGCCAGATCCTCGCCAACTGGGTCCACGCCGAGGGCCAGCCCTGGACCGAGCGCCTCACCGAGTGGCTGTCCGGCACCGGCTGCGACGCGTGGGTGCTGCAGCGTGAGGTCGCCGACCTGCCGACGTACGTCGAGATGTGGCTCGCCGACGCGGGCCTGCAGGGCGCGCCCGACTACGTTCAGCGGTACGACACGTGGCTGGCGTGGTTCGAGTCCCAGGGCATCGAGGCGATCGGGTTCGGGTGGCTGAGCCTGCGCAACGCCGGCCGTGACGCGCCCGTGCTGCGGCTGGAGGAGTGGCCGTACGAGATCGAGCAGCCCATCGGCCCGCACATCGAGGCCTGGGGTGCCCGCACGGACGCGTACGCCCACGCCACCGACGCCGAGCTCCTCGCGGCACACCTCGTCCAGGCCGACGGGCTGGTCCAAGAGACCGTCGGCCCGGCCGGTGCGTCGGACCCGGAGGTCATCATGGTCCGCCTCCAGCGCGGTGTCCGCCGGGCCAAACAGCTCGACACGGTCGAGGCGGGGCTCGTCGGCGCCTGTGACGGCGATCTCTCGGTCGGGCAGATCATCGACGCGCTCGCCCAGATCCTCGGGCACGACGCCACCGAGCTGCGGGCCGCCACGCTCCCGTCGGTACGCACGCTGGTGGCCGACGGCTACCTGCGCTGACCAGCGGCTCGCGGAGTGACCCGCGACACGACGAAGCGACACCCGTACACGAACTCTTGTGATCACGCGCTACCTTGGCCGCGTCGCGCCTTTGCGACGCACTGCGATCCCCGCGTGGCGGGTGACGCAGGGACTGCACACGACCAGGAGCACCCCACCAGTGACCTCTCTCGTCATCGTCGAGTCGCCGAAGAAGATTGCCCAGATCGCGGGCTACCTCGGCAAGGGCTACGTCGTCGAGGCCTCGTTCGGCCACGTCCGCGACCTGCCCAACGGCGCTGCCGAGGTGCCTGCGAAGTACAAGGGACAGCCCTGGGCGCGGCTCGGAGTCGACGTCGACGGCGACTTCGACCCCGTCTACGTGGTGCCGGCGGACAAGAAGGCGCAGATCGCCAAGCTCAAGAAGCTCCTCAAGGAGTCGGACGAGCTCATCCTCGCGACCGATGAGGACCGCGAAGGCGAGGCGATCGCCTGGCACCTGGTGGAGGAGCTGAAGCCGAAGGTCCCGGTCAAGCGGATGACCTTCAACGAGATCACCCCGCAGGCCATCCAGGCGGCCATCGCCAACACCCGCGACATCAACGAGGACCTCGTCGACGCGCAGGAGACCCGCCGCATCCTCGACCGTCTGTACGGCTACGAGGTCAGCCCGGTCCTCTGGAAGAAGGTCATGTCCGGCCTGTCCGCGGGCCGCGTGCAGTCAGTCGCGACGCGGATGGTCGTCGAGCGCGAGCGGGAGCGCCGTGCGTTCCGCTCCGCCTCGTACTGGGATCTCGATGCCCGCCTCGACGCCGGCGAGAGCAAGGATCCGCGTGCGTTCCCGGCACGGCTGCTCTCGGTCGGAGGCGCCCGGGTGGCGCAGGGCCGTGACTTCGACTCCGAGGGGCAGCTCACCAGCTCCGAGGTCGTCCACCTCGACGAGGCCCGCGCCTCCGCCCTCGCCGACGGCCTGCGCGAGCAGACCTTCACGGTCCTGTCGATCGAGTCCAAGCCGTACACCCGCCGCCCGTACGCCCCGTTCCGCACTGTCACGCTGCAGCAGGAGGCCGGCCGCAAGCTCGGCTGGGGCGCGCAGCGGGCGATGCAGGTGGCGCAGCGCCTGTACGAAGGTGGCCACATCACCTACATGCGTACCGACTCCACGACGCTGTCGCAGACCGCGCTGAACGCCGCGCGGGCGCAGGTCCGCGAGCTGTACGGCCCGGACTACCTGCCGGACGCGCCGCGCACGTACGCCTCCAAGGTCAAGAACGCCCAGGAGGCGCACGAGGCGATCCGTCCGGCCGGCGAGACGTTCCGTACGCCCGCCGAGACGGGCCTGTCGGGCGACGAGTTTCGCCTGTACGAGCTGATCTGGATGCGCACGATGGCATCGCAGATGAAGGACGCCAAGGGCAACACCGCGACCGTACGGATCGGTGCGACCTCGACGAGTGGCGAAGAGTGCGTGTTCACGTCGTCCGGCCGCACGATCACGTTCTACGGGTTCCTCAAGGCGTACGTCGAGGGTGCGGACGACCCCGAGGCGGACTCCGACGACAAGCAGACGCGCCTGCCCGACGTCGCGCAGGGCGACACGGTCACCGTCGACTCGCTCGAGGCAGCCGGCCACACCACGAAGCCGCCGGCCCGCTACACCGAGCAGACCCTGATCGGCGAGCTGGAGAAGCGTGAGATCGGCCGCCCGTCGACGTACGCGTCGATCATCCAGACGATCCTCAACCGCGGCTACGTCTACAAGAAGGGCAACGCCCTCGTCCCGTCGTGGGTGGCGTTCTCGACCGTCCGGCTGATGGAGCGGCACTTCGGGCGGCTCGTGGACTACGCGTTCACGGCGACGATGGAGGATGTCCTCGACGAGGTCGCCGCCGGCCGTGAGGAGCGCCCCGCGGTGCTGCACGGCTTCTACTACGGCGATAATGCGGGCGACACCGGCCTCAAGCGCCTCGTCGACGACCTCGGCGACATCGACGCGCGCGAGCTGTCGACGTTCGAGATCGGTGACGGCATCGCGCTGCGTGTCGGCCGCTACGGGCCGTACCTCGAGGGGCCGGACGCCGACGGCGTGCTCCAGCGGGCCAACGTCCCCGACGACCTGCCGCCCGACGAGCTGACGCTCGACAAGGCCAAGGAGCTTCTCGCCACCCCGGCCGGCCAGGACCGCGAGCTCGGCACCGACCCGGAGACGGGCCTCACCGTGGTCGCCAGGAACGGACGCTTCGGCCCGTACGTCACCGAGGTGCTGCCCGAGGATGCGCCCAAGAAGGAGAAGGCTCGTACGGGGTCGCTGTTCAAGTCGATGGACCTCGACACCGTGACGATCGACGACGCGGTCAAGCTGCTGTCGCTGCCGCGCGTGGTCGGCACCGACCCCGAGAGCGGCGACGAGATCACGGCGCAGAACGGTCGCTACGGGCCGTACCTCAAGAAGGGCACCGACTCGCGTTCGCTGGAGACCGAGGACCAGATCTTCTCGATCACGCTGCCGGAGGCGTTGGCGATCTATGCCCAGCCCAAGCAGCGCGGACGTCGTGCGGCGGCTGCCCCGCTCAAGGAGCTCGGCGACGACCCGGAGTCCAAGAAGCCCGTGGTGGTGAAGGACGGGCGCTTCGGTCCGTACGTCACCGACGGCGAGGTCAACGCGACGCTGCGCAAGGGCGACGAGGTCGACACGATCACGCTGGCGCGTGCGGCCGAGCTGCTCGCCGAGAAACGCGCCAAGGGGCCTGCGAAGAAGACGGCCCGCAAGGCGCCGGCCAAGAAGACCGCGGCCAAGAAGACGGCTGCCAAGAAGGCGCCGGCCAAGAAGACCGCGGCGAAGGCAGCCGCCAAGAAGTCGACCACGAAGAAGGCCTGAGGTGCGCGGGACGGCTGCGGTCCTCGTCGCGCTCGGGGTCCTGGTCGTCGGCTGCGGCGCGACCGACGGATCCTCGGACGGGGAGTCTGCTCAGGCGGCTCCCACGTCCGCGTCCGCACCCACGCCGGTCGGTGGCCAGATCGACCCGGCGGGCTACGAGTCGCCCGAGGCGGTCGTCGCCGAGTCGCCGGTCGCCTTGATCGGTGCCGTGGCCGCGTGGGAGAAGGGACCGCAGGTCGCGCTCGACGGATCCTCCGGCGGAGAGCCCGAGCGGCTCGGCTACTCCGTCCTCGTCGTCGATGTGGACCACATCGTGAAGGACGAGGGAGGACTCGCCGCCGGGGATCGGATCTACGTCCCGGTCGCCGACGAGGTCGCTGCGCTGCGCGCGCTGGCACCGGTCGGGGCGAACGTCGCGTTCGTCGGCGGTGCGGACACCGGGCTCGCGATGTTCGACGCAGACTCGTACGAGGTCTCCGACGCTGACGCCGGTGTCCCGGCCGGCGAGACGTTGCTGTGGGCGAGTCCGCAGGGCGTCGTGCTGGAGACGGAGACGGGTGCGCTCGTCCACGCCGAGCCGTCCGTACGCGACGCCGTGTGGGACGACGTCGCGAGCCTTCCTGCCGAGGAACAGTTCGGGATGGTGGCGCAGCGGCTGATGGCGCTGGCGCGCGGGTGAGCCGCGCATAGGATCAACGCGTGGCGAACGTCGATGTGATCGTGGTCGGAGCTGGTGTCGCTGGGCTCGTGACGGCCGACCGGGTGCGCGCGGCGGGACGCAGCGTCGTCGTGCTGGAGGCGCGTGACCGCGTCGGTGGTCGTACGCTCACCGAGCCCGTCCCGGGGGTGAAGGGCCTCTCGGTCGACGCGGGCGCGGCCTGGGTCGCTCCGGACCAGCGGCTCCTGCGGGCCGAGCTCGCGCGGTTCGGGCTGGAGACGACGCCGCAGGACGGGCCGGGCGACGCGTTGACGTCGCTGCGCGGCAAGTCCCGTCGTTATGCCGCCACCGCGCGGGCGTTCGACGCGGTGACCACCGCCGACGTCGGGCAGGCGATGATGCGCTTCGCGGCGGCCGCCGACCACGTGGACGTCGAGGCGCCGTGGCGCGGCGAGCACGCGGCGCGGTACGACGCGCAGACGTTCGAGAGCTGGATCCGCCGGGTGTGCGTGACGCCGAAGGGCCGCGACTACTTCCGCCTCGTGTGCGGGACCGTGCTGGCCACCGAGCCGCAGAACGTCTCGCTGCTGCACATGCTCTTCTTCGCCCGTTCGGGCGGTGGGCTGCTGCACCTCCTCACGACCGGTGGTGGAGCCCAGGACGCACGGGTCGTCGGCGGCATGCAGCAGGTCGCGCAGCGGCTGGCCGACGGGCTTGGGCGGTGGGTGCGGCTGCAGGAGCCGGTGACGACGATCATGCACGACGCCGACGGGGTCACGGTGCACAGCGAGTCCGGCGCAACCACGGCGCACCACGTCGTCGTCACCGTGCCACCCGCGCTCGCGACGTCCATCGAGTACCTCCCCGGCCTCCCCCACGAGCGCACCCAGCTCGTCCAGCGGATGCCGCACGGCAGCGTCGTGAAGTGCCACGCGGTCTACACGCGCCCGTTCTGGCACGACCTCGCGCTGTCGGGGGAGATCACCACCGACGAGGGGCCCGCGAAGGTCGTCTTCGACACCAGCCCGCCGGACTCCCGGTACGGCGTGCTGACCGTCCTCGTCGAGGGCGACGACGCGCTGCGCCTCGGCGCCAAGGGCCCGGCGCGCGCCCGTACGGAGGTGCTCCGCGGGCTCGCCGAGCACCTCGGCCCCCGCGCGATGGACCCGCAGGCGTTCGTCTCGCACGACTGGACAGCGGAGGAGTGGACGCGCGGATGCTACGGCGCGCACCTGCCGCCAGGGGCGTGGACGCAGGTCGGCTCGGCTCTGCGGGTGCCGGTCGGTCGCATCCACTGGGCAGGCACGGAGACGGCCGAGCGCTGGTGCGGCTACGTCGACGGCGCGATCGCGTCGGGCGAGCGCGTGGCGGCGGAGGTCCTCACCGCACTGCCGTGACGCGCCGTTCGTTGTCGCACCCGCCCCGCGCCCCGCTGCCCGCCGCCGCACTTTGCGTTGGGCCCCACGCAAAGTCGCCGCCCCACCGGAAACACGCGGTGGGGTCCGCACTCTGCGTTGGTCCCCACGCAAAGTGTCCGGCGGTGCCGCCAGGCCTCAAGCCTCGCGCTCGCGCGGGCGGACCAGCCCCGACTCGTACGCGAAGACGACGAGCTGCGCGCGGTCCCGTACGCCGGTCTTGGTCATCGCCCGGCTCACGTGGGTCTTCGCGGTGGTCGGACTGACGACGAGCCGCTCAGCGATCTCGTCGTTGCTCAGGCCGTGCCCGACGAGCGCCACGACCTCCCGCTCGCGCGCGGTCAGGGTCTCGAGGGCATTGACGGAGACGACCTCCGCAGGGCGCGCGACGAACTCGCTGATCAGCTGTCGGGTGATCCCCGGTGACAGGAGCGCGTCGCCGTCCGCGACGACCCTCAGCGCCTGCACGATCTCCTCGGGCTCGGTGTCCTTGACGAGGAACCCGCTCGCCCCCGCGCGCAAGGCGTCGAACACGTACTCGTCGAGCCCGTAGTTCGTCAGCACCACGACGCGTACGGCCGAGAGCCGCTCGTCCTCGACGATGCGCCGGGTCGCCTCGATCCCGTCGAGCACCGGCATCTGCACATCCATGAGGACGAGGTCGGGCTGGTGCATGACGGCAAGGTCGTACGCGGTCGCGCCGTCCTCGGCCTCCGCCACGACCTCGATGTCGTCCTCCGCGTCGAACAGCGCGCGCAGCCCCGTACGGATCAGCGCCTGGTCGTCGACGAGCAGCACCCGGATCACGAGGCGGCTCCGCTGTCGCGGGTCAGCGGCAGCTCGGCGACGACTGAGAACCCTCCGTCCGGTCGGCGGCCCGCGCTGAGGTGCCCGCCGAGGGCGTTGGTCCGCTCGCGCATGCCGATCAGCCCGAGGCCGGGCCGCGCGGGTACGGCGGACGGGTCCGTACGACCGTCGTCGTCCACGCGCACGGTCACCACGTCGAGGCCGTACTCGACGACGACGCGCGCCTCCGCGGCGCCGGCGTGCCGGGCGACGTTGGTGAGGGCCTCCTGGATGATCCGGTACGCGGCGGAGTCGACCTCGGCGGGCACCGTCCGACGTCTCCCGGAGATCCGGAGCCGCGGCTCGATCCCGGCGTGGCTGCTGCGGGCGACCAGACGAGGGAGGTCCTCCAGGCCGTACCCGTTCGCGTGGTCGTCGCGCCGTAGCACGCTCAACGTCTCGCGCAGGTCTCTTGACGCGTCGCCGGCCGCCTCCTGGATGGCCGACAGGGCGACGGGGACGTCCTCGCCGCGCTTGCGGGCCAGGTGTGCGGCGACCCCGGCCTGCATGGTCACAACGGAGATGCTGTGGGTCAGCGAGTCGTGCAGCTCGCGGGCGATGCGCAGCTGCTCCTCGGCGACGCGGCGGCGCAGGACCTCCTCGCGGACCCGCTGGGCCTCGGCGAGCTGCTCCTCGAGGGCCGTCATCCGCGCCCGCCACTGGTACGTGGCGGCGACGGCGACGAGTCCGGAGACGAGCCAGCCCGCCGCGTAGAACCGCTTCCAACCTCGGTCTGTGCGCACTCGTGCACTGTAGGCGACCCTCCGGACCGTCCACATCCGCTGCAAGGAGCATCCGCCACGTCATCCCCAGGGAGTACGTGCGCCCGTCGGCCGCCCCGTACGGGGGCCGCCCAAGTGCCGTCCCGGGGACGACGACGCGGAGGTGTCCGGCGGACGAGCCTGGTGGCCGATCGACACGACGAGGAGACGCGACATGGATGACCCAGCAGCGCCGGCGGTGGAGACCGCGGCGCTCACCAAGGCCTTCGGGACGACGCGCGCCGTCGACGGGCTCGACCTCGTGGTCCCACGCGGCGGCGTGTACGGCCTGCTCGGCCCCAACGGCGCGGGCAAGACCACGACCGTACGGCTGCTCGCCACCTTGCTGCGGCCCGACGGCGGGCACGCACGCGTCCTCGGGCACGACGTGGTCGTTGACGCGGCGGCCGTACGGTCCGAGCTCGCGCTGACCGGGCAGTTCGCGGCGGTCGACGCCGACCTCACAGGGACGGAGAACCTGGTCCTCCAGGCTCGGCTGCTCGGGCACTCACGGCGGTCGGCACGCGCCCGGGCCGACGAGCTGCTCGCCGCGTTCGGGCTCGAGGACGCCGCCGGCCGGCTCGTCGGGACGTACTCCGGAGGCATGCAGCGGCGGCTCGACGTGGCCTCGAGCCTCGTACGGACGCCCCGGCTGCTCTTCCTCGACGAGCCCACGACCGGTCTCGACCCGCGAAGCCGCCGGCAGGTGTGGGACGTCGTCCGCGAGCTGGTCGCCCGAGGGACGACGGTGCTCCTGACCACGCAGTACCTCGACGAGGCGGACCAGCTCGCCGACCTCATCGGCGTCGTGGCCGGCGGCCGCATGGTCGCGACGGGATCGCCGGACACGCTCAAGCGCTCGGTCGGCGGTGACGTCCTCGAGGTCAGGGTGACCGGCTCGACGCAAGCCGTACGCGCGGCCCAGGCGCTCGCCGGGCTCGTCGACGGTGTCGAGCCGTCGCTCTCGTCGCCCGCGGACGACGGGACGGCCGTGCTGTCGGTGCCGCTCACGAGGCCGGTGCGCCAGATCCTCGACGCGCTCGACAGCGCCGGGATCGCAGTCGCCGGGTTCGACGTACGCCGTCCGACGCTCGACGAGGTGTTCCTCGCCCTGACCGACGAGGCGGTGCCGGCATGACCGCCACGTTCCCCGCCGTCCGCGTGTCCGTGCTTGCGGACCCCGCCGAGCCGAGCGTCGAACCGGCGAGCGCGCTGTCCGCCGTCCGTGTCTTCGCCTGGCGCTCGCTGCTCAAGCTGCGTCACACGCCGGAGCAGGCAGCCGACGCGATCCTGATTCCGTTCATCTTCACGGTGCTGTTCACCTACGTCTTCGGAGGAGCGCTCTCCGGCTCGCCGGGGACCTACCTCGAGTACCTCCTGCCGGGCACGCTCGTCATGGGGATCCTGATCATGACGGTGTACGGAGGCCTGTCCCTCAACACCGACGTCAGCCGCGGCGTCCTCGACCGGTTCCGGGCGCTCCCGATCTGGCAGCCTGCCCACGTGGTCGGCACCCTCCTCGGCGACGTCGGCCGCTACGTGGTCGCGGCGACCCTCGTGGTGCTGCTCGGGCTCGTCCTGGGCTGGCGCCCCGACGGTGGGCTGCCCGGAGTCGTGGTCGGAATCGGGCTCGCTCTCGTCTTCGCCTACGCGCTCTCGTGGCTGTGGGCGACCGTGGGCCTGCTCGCCCGGTCACCGCAGGCCGTCTCGATGCTGAGCTTCGTCATCCAGTTCCCGTTGACGTTCGTCAGCAACGCGTTCGTCGACCCCGAGACCATGCCCAGCTGGTTGCAGGGATGGGTCGAGGTGAACCCGGTCAGCCTCCTCGTCACTGCCGAGCGCGCCCTGTTCGCGGGGACGGCCACCGTCGGCGACGTCGCGTGGGTGCTGCTGCCCTCCGCGGCCGTCGTCGCGGTCTTCGCCCCACTCACCCTCCACCTCTATCGAAGGAAGACAGCATGAGCACGTACGGCACACCTGACACCGTGGTCCACGCCCGCACCGCACGCGACGTCGCCGGCGCGATCCACCACGCCCGCGACACGGGCATCACGCTGACTGTCCGCAGCGGCGGGCACAGCATCGCGGGGCTCAGCACCGCCGACAGCGGGCTCCTGCTCGACGTTCGCGGTCTGAACCGCATGACCGTGCTCGACCGCTCGCGGGGCCTGGTCCGGATCGGGACCGGTGCCACCTGGGGGATGGTCGCGGCACGGCTCGCCCCGTACGGGCTGGCGATCACCGCCGGCGACACGGCGAGCGTCGGCGTCGGCGGCCTGACGCTCGGAGGCGGCATCGGCTGGATGGTCCGCCGGTACGGCCTGGCGGTCGATGCCGTCGTCGCCGCGGAGATCGTGACCGCCGACGGGCATATTCGCCGCGTCGACGCCGACCACGAGCCCGAACTCTTCTGGGCATTGCGCGGCGGTGGGGGCAACGTCGGTGTCGTGACGAGCCTCGACCTCGAGGCCGCGCCGGTCTCGCGGGTCGTCTTCGGCGCGCTCTCGTACGAGGTCCGCGACCTCGACCGCCTCGTCCGCGGGTGGCGCGACCACCTGCAGACCAGCGACGACCGGCTCACGACGATCCTGGCACTGACACCGGCGACGCCCATGGGCCCCGCCGAGGCCGTCGTCCAATGGTGCTTCGCCGAGCCGGACGAGGCGGCGGCCTCGAAGGCGCTCGCCGGTCTGCGACAGATCGGCACGGTCGTCGGCGATGCCGCCGCCGTGGTCCCGTACGCCGACGTCCTCGAGGAGCACGAGATGCCCGAGGGGATGCAGGTCGCGATGCGCAACACGCTGGTGCCGACCCTCTCCGACGCCTGCATCGACGACGCGCTCGCCTTCGCCGCGCAGACGCCCACGGTGCTGGTGCTCCGCGGGCTCGGAGGCGCGATGGGCTGGGTGCCGGACGACGCGATGGCGTTCGCCCACCGCGACGCCGAGGCGATGGTGCTGGCGGCGCGCATGGCACCTCCCGGGGCGCCGGCGCCGTCCCTGGACGGGCCGGAGGACGACTGGGCAGCGGTGGCACGTCACGGGACCGGCTCGTACGTCGGCTTCCTCGACGACGCGGGGGCTGAGACGGTCGTGAGCGTCTATCCTCCGGCGACGTACGCCCGGTTGGCCGCGGTCAAGCGGGCGTACGACCCGGACAACCTGTTCCGGCGTACGCACAACGTCCCGCCCGCCTAGCGTGTGCGTTCGGACTCTTCACTAGGTGATCGAACGCGCACTTTTGCTATTGTGATCGAACGCGCACTTCTATGAAAGTGGCCGAGCGATCACGAGAGGCGACGGGATGCAGGTGTTCACCGCGACGGACGTCGGCGCCGCTGTCCGTGCCACGCGCCGCGAAAAGAACCTCAGCCAGGCCCAGCTCGCCGATCGCGTCGGGGTGTCTCGCGAATGGGTGAGTCGCTTCGAGCGAGGTCGAGCACGGGCTGAGCTCCAGCTCGTGCTCGATCTGCTCGATGCCGTGGGTCTGCAGGTCGCACTCGAGCCGGGCGAGGGTGACGATGCCTGAGAAGGCGCTCGAGATCTACCTGGACGGAGAGCACATCGGGCGCCTCGTCGAGGCTGCCGGTGGCGCGCTCAAGTTCTCGTACGACTCCGGTCGCACTCCCACCGACGTCCCGCTCTCACTCTCGATGCCGACCACCGCCACCACCCACCAGAACCGCGTCGTACGGGCGTACCTGGACGGCCTCCTGCCCGACAACGACCAGGTGCGTCGTCGGTGGGCCGAGGAGTACGGCGTCTCCGCACGCAACCCGTTCGCGCTGCTCCGACACGTCGGACGGGATGCAGCGGGAGCGATCCAAGTGATCCCGCCAGGAGATGATGTTTCGGATGCGGCCGAGAGCCAGGGAGACATCGACTGGCTCGACGAATCCCGACTCCATGACCTGCTCGAAGCGATAGCGCGTCACCCGGACGACTGGGGAGGGATGCAGCGCAGCGGCCGCTGGAGTCTGGCGGGTGCCCAGTCGAAGGTCGCGCTCTTCGGTGAAGCCGGGCGATGGGGGACGCCGCGAGATGCGACCCCGACGACGCACATCCTGAAGCCGGCGATCTCGGGATACGAGGGCCACCACCTGAACGAGCACCTGTGTCTGCGAGCGGCTGCCGAGGCCGGACTCCGCGCCGCCCGAACGACCCTTCTCGTCCACGACGAGTGGGACATCGTCGTCTCTGAGAGATACGACCGGGAGAAGCGCGGCGCGCGGTGGCGGCGTCTTCACCAGGAGGACCTCTGTCAGGCGCTGGGGCAGCCTCCCGAGAAGAAGTATCAGGCCGACGGGGGACCGGGGATCGCCGAAGTCGGTGCCCTCTTCTCGCGGCTGCGGGGGTCGGCTCGTGCCTCGCTCACGAGGGACTTCTTCGACGCCCTCGCCTTCAACGTCCTGATCGGTGCGCCGGATGCACATGCGAAGAACTACTCCGTCATGCTCGGACGACGCGGTGCCGTCAGCCTGGCACCGCTCTACGACGTGGCCAGCATCGTGCCCTATTACCCGGGTGACCCCGTCATGTCGGCGATGAAGATCGGGGACGCCTGGGAGACGTCGAAGATCGGAGTCTCCGACTGGGCGAAGGTGGGTCGTCAGCTCGGGCTCCGCGATGATGCCGTCGAGGAGCGGCTTTCACGCCTGACTCGCGTGCTGCCCGAGGCCTTCGAGCGCGCCGCGACGACTGACATCCCCGACACGCTGCGCGCACAAGCCGCCGAGATGGCGGACGCGATCACCCAGCACGTCCGCCGAGTCGGCACGTCGTTCCTGTAGTCACCTGCTCCGGCAGCCGATCCCGTACGGGCGGACCTACGCTGAGCGGGTGCCGACGATCGGAATGCTCAGCCTCGGCGGGCTGCCCGCGCGCGACCCGGGAGAGCAGCACAGGTCCGCGACGCCGCTGGAGCTGCTCACCGACCTGTGCTTCGTGGTCGCGGTCGCGCAGGCATCGACGCAGCTGCACCACGCGACGAGCGAGGGCCACCTCGCGACCGGGCTGCTGCACTACGCGCTCGTCTTCTTCGCGATCTGGTGGACGTGGCTGAACTTCGCGTGGTTCGCCTCGGCGTACGACGACGACGGTGTCGCGTACCGGCTCCTCACGCTCCTGCAGATCGTCGGCTCGCTGGTCATCGCGGCGGGGATCCCGCAGATGTTCGACGGCGACTTCCTGCTCGTGGTCATCGGGTACGTCATCATGCGCGTCGGGCTCGTGGCCCAGTGGCTGCGCGCGGCGGTCGGTGACCCGGGGCACAGGGCGACGTGTCTGCGGTACGCGGGCGGGATCGCTGCGGTCCAGTGCCTGTGGTTCGTCCTGCTCCTCGGTCCCCGGGGGCTGCAGGTCCCCGAGTTCGTGCTGTTCGCGGCGTGCGAGCTCGCGGTCCCGGTGTGGGCGGAGCGAGCGGGGCAGACCCCGTGGCACGCCCGCCACATCGCCGAGCGGTACGGACTGTTCTTCATCATCGTGCTCGGCGAGACCGTGCTGTCCGTGACGCTGGCGATCCAGCAGGCGGTGGACGACGAGGCGCTCGAAGGGAGCCTGCTCCCGGTGGCGACCTCCGGCGTCGTGATCGTCTTCGCGGTGTGGTGGCTCTACTTCGCCCGCGACTCGGCGGCCGCGGTGGAGCGGGCACGAGGCACGGGGATGGAGTACCTCTGGGGTTTCGGCCACTACCTGGTCTTCGCGTCCGCGGCGGCGGTCGGTGCGGCGCTGGCGGCACGCGTCGACGTCGTGACCCACCACGGGAGTGCGGCGGGTGCGAGCGGGCTGCTGCTGTGCCTGGCGGTGGCCGTGCTGCTGGCGGCATGCTGGGCGCTGACGGTGCTCCCGGAGGACCGCTCGGTGACGACCGGGACGCGATGGGCGGTCGCGGTCGTCGTGGTGCTGGCGCTCGCCGCCGTACCGTCTCCGGAGCTCTGGGTCGCTCTGACCTGCGCCCTCCTGTTGGCCGCCGAGCTGTACGCCGCGTCACCTCAAGGTCGGGTCAGGGACGCGCCGGAGGCGAGCTGACAGTTCGGATGGATACTCTGAACGGGTGGCATACGACCCCGCAGGCACGGCTGCAGACACTGACGTCAACGGGATCCGCACGGTCATGCGGATCAAGGTGTTCCGTCGGTTCTGGGCTGCGCTCGGGCTGGCGTCGCTCGCCGACTGGATCGGCCTGCTCGCGCTGACGGCGTTCGCCAACTCGCTCGCCGAGGGCTACGCCGGCAAGAACTTCGCGATCGCCGCCGTCCTTTTCGCGCGGCTGGCGCCGGCGCTGGTGATCGGCCCGTTCGGCGGCTACGTCGCCGACCGCATGGACCGCCGCGTCACGCTGACGGCGGGGCTCTTCCTGCGGGCGGTGATCTTTGCGAGTATCCCGCTGGTCGGCACGCTGTGGTGGCTGGTGGTCGCGACCGTGCTCATCGAGGCCGTCAACGCCGTCTGGATGCCGACCAAGGACGCGACCGTCCCGACACTGGTGCCCCGCGAGAACCTCGAGGACGCCAACCGCCTCAACCTCGCCACCACGTACGGGTCGGCGCTGCCGGCCGCGGCGCTCTTCATCGTCGCGACGTGGCTCACGAAGGCGGTCGACGGGCTCTTCCCGGTCTCGATCCCCGACGTCGACCCGACGATGTACATGGTGGCGATCCTCTTCGCGCTCGGCGGCCTGGTGATCCTCGGTGCGCGCGAGATCCCCGCAGGCGCTGGTGCCGACGAGCAGGTCGGCGTGTGGCGCACGATCGCCGACGGCTGGGCGTACGTCTTCCGTACGCCGCTGGTGCGCGGGCTGGTCCTCGGCATCGTCGGCGCGTTCGGGTGCGGCGGCGTCGTCATCGGGCTCGGGCGTGTCTTCGTCGGAGACCTCGGTGCAGGCGACCCCGGCTACGGCACCTTGTTCGGTGCGGTGTTCCTCGGCCTCGGCCTCGGCATGTGGCGCGGCCCCAAGGTCCTCGTCCAGGTGAGCCGCCCACGGATGTTCGGCGTCGCGCTGGTCGGAGCGGGCCTCGGTCTCCTTGTCGTCGCGCTTGTGCACAACATGGCGCTCGTGACGATCTTTGTGACGCTCGTCGGGTTCTGCGCCGGCGTCGCCTGGATCACCGGCTACACCCTGCTCGGGCTCGAGGTCGAAGAGGAGATGCGCGGACGCACGTTCGCGTTCGTGCAGTCCCTCGTCCGGCTCGTGCTGTCCGGCGTCCTCGCGATCGCGCCGCTCGTCGCCGGACTCATCGGCAGCCACACGATCGAGCTGCGCGACCTCGGCGACTTCACCTACACCGGCTCGCAGATCGCGATCCTCATCGCGGCGCTGATCGCGACCGTCTTCGGCCTGGTCTCGTTCCGCCAGATGAACGACCGGCACGGCCTCACGCTGCTCGCCGAGCTCAAGCAGGACGCGGCGACGGCTCCTTCGTACTCCACGAGCGGGCTGTTCATCGCGTTCGAGGGTGGTGAGGGTGCAGGCAAGTCCACGCAGGCGTGGATGCTCGCCGAGGCCCTGCGCGCCGACGGCTACCGCGTGCTCCTCACCCGCGAGCCGGGAGCCACGCCGGTCGGCGAGAAGATTCGCGCCATCCTGCTCGACCCTGCGACGGGCGAGCTCGCGCCCCGCGCCGAGGCGCTGCTCTACGCCGCGGACAAGGCCGACCACCTTGAGAAGGAGGTCAACCCGGCGCTTGCGCGAGGCGAGATCGTGATCACCGACCGCTACGTCGACTCCGCCCTCGCCTACCAGTCGGGCGGGCGCGCGCTCGATCTCGACGAGGTCGAGGCCGTGGCACGGTGGGCGACCTCGCGGCTGCGGCCGCACCTCACGGTGCTGCTCGACGTCGACCCCACGCTGGGTCGCTCGCGCTTCGGCGAGGCCGACCGTCTCGAGGCGGAGCCGGAGGAGTTCCACCAGCGCGTGCGCGAGACGTTCCTCGAGCTCGCCTCGAAGGACCGCGACCACTACACGGTGGTGCGCGCCGACCGCGACGTCGTCGACATCGCCGACGCCGTCCTCGACCGTGTGCAGCCCCTGCTCGGTCACGTGGAGCGCGTGATCGCGCCGCTGCGACCGCCGCCGCCGGGATCGCCGTTCGAGGAGCACGAGCAGCCGGACGAGGGCGGCCCCGACGACGACACCCGGATCGACCCGAGCGCGCTCGAGGAGCGCGTCGAGTCGTTCGAGGAGGCGTTCGTCGGGTACGACACGGTGGCCGAGGGCGGCGATCCTGCCCAGGCCGACACGGAGGAGGCGGGCCCCGACCGCGATTCCGACGCCGGGCGTACGGACGGTGCGTACGGGCGTGGAGGCGACCGGTGACCGTCTGGGACGACCTTGTCGGTCAGGACGCGGTCGTGGCGACCCTCCGGTCGGCGGTGGCCTCGGCGCAGGAGCGCCTCGCAGGCGGTCCCGGCCCCGCGATGACCCACGCGTGGCTGTTCACCGGCCCGCCGGGCTCAGGCCGGTCCAACGCCGCGCGCGCGTTCGCCGCCGCGCTCCAGTGCGAGTCCGGGGGCTGTGGCGAGTGCCGGGCGTGCCGTACCGCGCTGACGGGCGCGCACGCCGACGTGGCGCTGGTCAGCACGGACGGGCTGAGCATCGACGTCGGCGAGGTGCGTGAGCAGGTACGCATGGCCGCGATGCGACCCGTGCAAGGACGCTGGCAGGTCGTCGTCGTCGAAGACGCCGACCGGCTGACCGAGAAGGCGGCCGACGCGCTGCTCAAGAGCCTCGAGGAGCCTCCGCCCCGTACGGTCTGGATGCTGTGCGCACCCACCGCCGAGGACGTGATCGTGACGATCAGGTCGCGCTCGCGCCAGGTCGTGCTGCGCACGCCTCCGATCGCAGCCGTCGCCAAGATGCTCGCCGAGCGCGAGCAGGTGTCGCCCGAGCTCGCACTGCAGGCCGCACAGGCCTCGCAGGGCCACGTGGGTCGCGCGCGGGCCCTTGCCACGAAGGAGGCGGTGCGCGAGCGCCGGCGGACCGTCCTCGCGATCCCCGGATCGCTGACCTCGCTCGGCGCCTGCCTGGACGCCGCGGCGACGATCACCCAGACCGCCCAGGCACAGGCCGACGAGGTGGCCGAGCGGCTCGAGGGCGCGGAGCGCGACGCGCTCAAGATGGAGTTCGGCGTCGAGGACCGCGGGCGCCGGCCGGCTGGCTACGCGGGTCGGCTCGGGTCCTTGGAGAAGGACCAGAAGCGCCGCCGTACGCGCATCGCCCGTGACTCGATCGACGGCGTCCTCATCGACCTGCTGTCGTTCTATCGCGACGTGCTCGCGTTGCAGACGGCGCCAGGCGCCGAGCTCGTCAATGCCGACGTCGCGGCGAGCGTCGCCGACCTTGCGGGTTCAGGTCCGCCCGAGCAGACCCTCCAGCGGATCGAGGCCATCCTTGCGTGCCGTAGGGCACTCGAGGCCAACGCGGCTCCGCAGCTCGCCCTCGAGAACCTTCTTCTCACGCTGCGCCGCTGAGTCTGCCCCCTGTGGACGCCCGCCGACCGTCGTCGGCGAACTCCCGTACGGTGGCATGCACGATCGAGTTCGCCTTCACGGAGGGAGCACGGAGTGCGTGGTCGCAAGAGTGCCGCGGGTCTTCTCGCAGGTCTGGTCCTCGTCGCCGCCTGCGGCAGTGCCGAGGACACGCGTGACTCGGCGCTGTCCGCGACAGCGCCATCCGACGCTCCGACCTCGGCGACCGGCGGCGACGTCGCTCCGGAGCTCGCCACGTTCTACGAGCAGGACGTCGCGTGGACCGCGTGCGGCCGCTATGAGTGCGCGAGCGCCGAGGTACCCGTCGACTATGCCGATCCGATCGGTGAGCGACTCACCCTCAAGATGAGGCGGCTGCCTGCAGGTGACCAGCGGGCGCGTCGGGGGTCGCTGTTCATCAACCCGGGTGGTCCCGGCGGCTCCGGTGTCGACTACGTCGCGCAGTTCACCGCGGTCGCCGGCGACGACCTCCTCGACGCCTACGACGTCGTCGGCTTCGACCCGCGGGGGGTCGGTGCGAGCACACCGCTGGAGTGCGCGACGACCGCGCAGCTCGACGCCTACGTCAACACCGACCCGACTCCCGACGACGCGACCGAGGAGCAAGCGTTCTACGACGCGGCGCTCACGCTCGGGGAGCGGTGCGAGTCCGAGGGTGGCGAGCTCGCCGGCCACGTCTCGACTGTCGAGGTCGCCAAGGACCTCGACATCCTGCGCGCCGTCGTGGGCGATCCGACGCTGAGCTACTTCGGCGCCTCGTACGGCACGATGATCGGCGCGACCTATGCCCAGCTGTTCCCCAAGCGTTCAGGTCGGCTCGTGCTCGACGGTGCCATCGACCCGTCGCTCGACTCCGAGGGCCTCAACAAGGGCCAGGCCGAGGGCTTCCAGACCGCGCTTCGGGCCTACCTCGAGTCGTGCACCAAGCAGGCCGACTGCCCGCTCGGCAACGACGTCGACACGGCGCAGCAGCGCCTGTCCGACTTCCTCTCGGGTCTCGACACCACGCCGCTGAAGACCTCGACCGAGGGTCGGCCGCTGACCGAGGCGATGGGCTTCTACGGCATCGCCGTGACCCTCTACAACGCCGACTACTGGGAGCTGCTCACCCGTGCACTCCGCCAGGGGCTCCGGGGCAACGGCACGCAGCTCCTCTTCCTCGCCGACACCTACCTCTCGCGCGGCGAGAACGGCTACGAAGACAACTCGGTCATCGCGCTCGTCGCGGTCAACTGCCTCGACGACCCCTCGACGATGACGCTCGAGCAGGCGCGCGAGTCGGTGCCCGAGTTCGACTCGGTGTCGCCCGTGTTCGGTGACAACTTCGCCTGGTCGCCAGTGACGTGCACCGCGTGGCCGATCAAGCCGGCCCAGGAGGCACCCGAGATCCGAGCCGAGGGCGCGCCACCGATCGTGGTCGTCGGCACGACGCGAGACCCAGCGACGCCCTACCAGTGGTCCGAGGCGATGGCCGAACAGCTCGCGTCGGGGGTGCTCGTGACGCGCGACGGCGACGGCCACACCGGCTACGCGATGGGCAACGAGTGCGTCGACGACGCGATCGACGACTACCTCGTCACCGGGACTCCACCCCGCGAGGGCTTGACGTGCTGACCCCGCCGTTGATCGAGTAGGGGCATGGCGCGAGCCGCGTGATGGCCCCCGCCTCGTGGAGACCGACCCCCGATCGCCGGGTCGGGTGTGCGATTCCCCCGTCCGCACCCGGCCCGGCTTCCACGTTCGCCGTACGAACGACGAGGCGTTTCGCCCACATGCTGGCCCAAACGCCTCATCGTCTTGTCGGGTCTCAGGAAGTCACTCCGGACGGGTGAGCACGTCGAGGAACTCGTGGTTGACGAAGAGCCGTTCGCGACCCACCTTGATGTCGTGCAGCAGACCGACGTCCACGAGAGCGCGTAACCATGTCGAGGCCGTTTGTCGTGAGACGTCGCATCGGTCGACCACCGTGCCGATCCGGCAGTACGGCTGCTCGAACAGCACGGCGAGGAACTGCGCGTCGCGGCCGCCCGGCGTTGCCGTCCGCGCTCGTTCGGCGATCTCGTCCTGGCACGAGCGGATCGCGCTGATCTTGCGTGTGGTGGAGAGCGCGGACTCACTGACGACCGAGAGCATGTAGAGGATCCATTCGATCCAGTCACCGTCGACGGTGACGGCACGCAGAAGCCGGTAGTAGTCGTTCTTACGGGCGATGATCGACCGGGAGAGATAAAGAATCGGCTCGTCGAGGAGCCCGGCTTCGATGAGCATGAGGATGTTGATCACACGCCCCGTACGCCCGTTGCCGTCGTGAAAGGGGTGGATCGCCTCGAACTGGTAGTGGGCGACCGCCATCCGTACGAGCGGGTCGAGGTCGTCCTCGGCGTGGACGAAGCGCTCCCAGGCTGCCAGCTTCTCGCGGATCAACGAGGCGCCTTCGGGTGGAGCGTAGATGATCTCTCGGGACACGGGATTCGCAATCCTCGTACCCGGCACTGCGCGCACGTCCATCTCGCGACCTTGGAGACGGGTGCAGATCATCGCTGTGGTCCGCGTGGAGAGTGGCCGCTTCCTGATGGCGTCGACTCCGGCGAAGAGCGCGCCCCGGTAGCGTAGGGCTTCTTTCGTCGCGTGATCTCCGCCCTCGGAGTCGGCATGCTTGAAGAGCTCGTCCGCCGTGGTGACGATGTTCTCGATCTCGGAGCTGGCTTGCGCCTCGAGGAGAGGAACGGCATGGATCAGGACGTTCGGGTTGGGCAGCAGCCGACCGGCCTGAGCGAGTGTCGCCAAGGCGGCACGTGCCTCGATCGCTGCCTTGAGCACGCGCTTGGGTTCGAGGTCGATGTCGAGGGGAGGCAACGGCGGCAGGTCGTTGTACGGGATCTCCGGGTCCCACGACATGTGTTAACTCCTTCGACTGGTTCTCCGGATACGTTAAAAGAACGAGGAAAACTTAACATGTCGTCCGGACATGGTGAAGCACCGAACATGTTTCCCGAGGGTGCTGCCGTGCCGTACGGGCTACGGCAAGCGGCCGAGGATGCGGTCGACGTCGACGAGGATCGTGACGCGGTCCGGGTTCTCGCGGGGCTGCTGATAGCGCTCGGCGTACCGGCGGACGGACTCGGCGATCTCGTCCGGGTCCCGGCTCACGCGCGCAACGCCTTCGAGGGTGACCCAGTAGCCGCGGTCGATGTGGCACAACGCCACGCGCGCGCCACCCTCCCCGGCAGCCTCGATGTTGCGGACCTTCGTCGAGCCGTCGTTCGTGATGACGCGCGCCGTCCGCGTCTCCGCGTCGTACGTGACGCCGACCGGTACGACGTGCGGGGTGCCGTCCTTGCGGGGCGTCGTGAGCGTGGCGAGGTGGCGGTCGCCCATGAAGATGACCAGCGCCGGGTCGTCGTACGCGAGGCGCGGCATCAGCCTCGGAACGCCTCGTGGTGGCGGATGACCTCGGAGATGATGAAGTTGAGGAACTTCTCCGCGAACGCCGGGTCGAGATCGGCGTCGACCGCCAGGGCGCGCAGGCGAGCGATCTGACGGGCCTCGCGCTCGGGATCGGCCGGCGGGAGGTTGTGCTCGGCCTTCAGACGGCCCACCCGCTTGGTGCACCGGAACCGCTCGGCGAGGATGTGGACCAGCGCCGCGTCGATGTTGTCGATGCTCGCCCGCATCTCCTCGAGCTCGGTGATCACCGCCGGGTCGGGCGTGATCTGGGGCGTCGACTCGGGCGTCGGATCGAGGGGTTCGCTCACGCGACAGGAGTCTACGGCCCCCGTTTTGGGCCGCCCGAACCGTCTCGGATACACTCGTCATCGGCCAGCGGGCGATCCTCGCGAGGCCGTCGCCGCTTTAGCTCAGTCGGCAGAGCGTCTCACTCGTAATGAGAAGGTCGTCGGTTCGATTCCGACAAGCGGCTCCACTAGTAAGTCCAGGTCAGAGGCGGTCTTCGGACCGCCTCTGCTGCGTTCTGGGGGCGACAGCTCACGACACGCTAGTTTGGGGCATCCCGAGGCAGAGGAGCGGCCCCATGGGCACAGTCGTCATGTACAGCTCGGTGTCGGTGGACGGCTTCATCGCGGACGAGAACGACCAGCCTGGCCCCTTGTTCGACTGGTTGCTCAGCGGTGACGTGCCGTTGGACGGGAGCGGCGCGTTGAAGGTCTCGCAGACGTCCTACGACTACACCCGGCCGTACTGGGACCAGATCGGGGTGACGATCGCCGGCCGCCACGTCTTCGACATGACGGACGGCTGGGACGGGGAGCCTCCGGGCGGTGTCGACCACGTGGTCGTCGTGACGCACCGGCCCGCGCCCGAGGGGTGGGACCCTGAGGCGCAGTTTCACTTCGTCGACGGCGTCGAGGCAGCCGTGGCCAAGGCGCAGGAGCTTGCGGGTGACCGCATCGTCGAGGTCGCTGCTGGCGAGGTCGGTGGCCAGGTGTTTGCCGCAGGCCTGGTCGACGAGGTGCGCATGGACGTCGTGCCCGTCGTGCTCGGGTCCGGCAAGCGCTACTTCGGGTCGGTCCACGCGCAGCACCTGTTGGAGGATCCTGACGTGGTGATTCAGGGCAACCGGGTGCTTCACCTGCGCTATCGGGTGCGCCGTTGAGGGCCGGGCGTGGAACCCGCCTGACCCCTTCGCTCACGCGACGGCGCTGGTCTGCCGCAGCGGCGCGGCGGTCTTCGACGTCAGCTCCTCGAACGTGACGCCGGGCGCGAGCTGAAGGACCTCGAGCCCGTCCTCGGTCACGTCCATGACCGCGAGGTCGGTGACGATCCGGTCGACCACACCGACGCCAGTGAGCGGGAGCTCGCAGGTCTCGACGATCTTCGGGGCGCCGTCGCGGGCGACGTGCTCGGTGAGGACGACGATGCGCCGCGTCCCTGCGACGAGGTCCATCGCCCCGCCCATCCCCTTGACGAGCTTGCCCGGGATGGTCCAGTTCGCGAGGTCGCCGTTGGCCGCGACCTGCAGCGCTCCGAGGATGGCGATATCGACGTGGCCACCGCGGATCATCGCGAACGAGGTCGCCGAGTCGAAGATGCTCGCACCGTCGATGGTCGTGACGGTCTGCTTGCCGGCATTGATGAGGTCGGCGTCCTCCTCACCCTCGTACGGGAACGGGCCCATACCGAGGATGCCGTTCTCGCTCTGGAGCACCACCGAGACCCCGTCAGGGAGATGGTTGGCGACCAGCGTCGGGATGCCGATGCCGAGGTTGACGTAGTCGCCGTCGTGCAGCTCCTGGGCGGCCAGCGCGGCCATCTCGTCTCGCGTCCACGCCATGTCAGGCCTCCTGCTTCGCGGGGTTCGGTCGGGTCGTCCGCTGCTCGATGGGCTTCACGCGCGGGCGTGCCTCCACCAGGCGGTTGACGTAGATGCCGGGGGTCGCGACCTCGTCGGGGTCGAGGTAGCCGTCGAGGACATGCTCGGCCTCGGCGACCGTGACCTTGCCGCAGGTCGCGACGACGGGGTTGAAGTTGCGCGACGTGAGCCGGTAACGGAGGTTGCCCGCCTGGTCGGCGGTGTGCGCGTGCACCAGGGCGAGGTCGGCGACGATGCCCCGCTCCTGCACGTACGTCTCACCGTCGAACTCGGCCGTCGGCTTGCCCTCGGCGACCTGAGTCCCGACGCCCGTACGGGTGTAGAAGGCGGCGATGCCGGCGCCTCCTGCGCGCATGCGCTCGGCCAGCGTCCCTTGGGGCGCGAACTCGACGTCCAGCACCCCGTCGAGGAACTGCTTGGCGAAGAGCTTGTTCTCGCCGACGTACGACGCGATCACCTTCGCGACCTGGTTGTTCTCCAGCAAGATCCCGAGACCGGCGCCGTCGACGCCCATGTTGTTGGAGACGATCGTCAGCCCGGTCACCCCCGAGTCGCGTACGGCCTCGATGAGGTCGAACGGGTTGCCGCTCAACCCGAAACCACCGACGGCGATCGTGATGCCGTCCTTGAGCACTCCGTCGAGCGATTCGGTCGCGTCTTCTCTGAGCTTGCGCATAGGTCCGCGGAACTCCTGTGTTCACTGGTCGGTCGCACTGAGTGAACGTCGTCACACCGTACGGCGTCAACCACCCGGCAGATGTCGCGGAGGATCTTCCCGCTGCGCGGACGCTGAGCAGACACCTGCGTCCACTCAATGAACGCGCAGATAGGCTCGGCAGATGCCGGAGTCGACGCAGATGGTCGGTCGTGTCAGTGCGCTGCTGCGCGCGCTCGCCGCCACCGAGAGCGACGGCCTGACGACGACCGAGGTCGCACGGGCGACCGGGCTCCCACGCCCCACCGTCCACCGGCTGCTCGAGTCCCTCGCCGAGGAGGGCATGGTCGATCGCGACGGGCGGACAGGTCGCTGGTTCCTCGGCCCTGAGCTGTACGTCCTCGGGGCGCGCGCGGCCTCGCGCTTCGCGGTGACCGACGACGCGGCGAGCGCGGTGCGCCGGCTCGCCGAGGCGACCGGCGAGAGCGCGTTCTTCTCCGTCCGACGCGGCGACGAGACCGTGGTGCTCCTGAGGCAGGACGGTTCGTTCCCGATCCGCTCGTTCGTCCTGTACGAGGGTGCACGGTTCCCGCTCGGTGTGGTCTCGGCCGGCATCGTCCTCCTCGCCTACCTGAGCGAGCACGAGATCGCCGACTACCTCGCGAGGGCCGACCTCACGCAGGCGTGGGGCGAGACCCACAGCGAAGCGGCGATCCGTGAACGGATCCGGCTCACGCGCGAGCGCGGGTGGTCGCTGAACCCAGGACTCGTTGTCGAGGGAAGCTGGGGCATGGCCGCCGCCGTCTTCGACGGTGACGGCTCACCGCGATGGGCGCTCACCCTCACCGGCGTACAGGGCCGGTTCGTCCCCGACCGTCAGGCCGAGCTGGGGCACCTGCTGCTCGCTGAGGCCCACCACCTCTCACGCGCGCTCAGCTGAGGAGCTGCGCTGTCAGGTGACGGCGCTGGATCTTGCCCGAAGGCGTCTTGCCACCGACGGTGCCGGCCTCATCGCTCAGCGCGGAGGACTCCTTGCCGTGCGGCGACACGGTGTGATCTACTTCACGAACGTACCAGTTAGTACATGTCCTGAGCCGCGAAAGGACCGGGTCATGAATCCCCCTCCGCGTGTCCTCGTGAGCTCCAGTGTGGCGCCGTGGCGTCTACTCGGCCGCCCGAAACGTCGGCAGGATCGACGGCGGGATCGGCCCCTTGTTGCGCCGTCCGCTCTGTCGTTCCTCCCAGGCGTGGGCGAGGATGCCTACGCTGCGGCTCAGGACGAAGAAGCCGCGGGCCAGCTCGGGCGGGAAGCCCAGCTCGGCATAGATCACCGCAGTCGCTCCGTCGATGTTCATCGGGATGGGCCGCTCTCGGCCGCTCGCCAGAAGCGTCTCGACGGCGAGGGCTGCTTCGAGGTACTTGCCGGAGACGGCGCCGGCGCCGGCGGCGTCCTCGACCATGCCGAGCAGCGGATCACGGCGAGGGTCGCGAGGATGGAAACGGTGACCGAAGCCGGGGATATATCGGGACCGTTCGCGCCATCGGGCGACCACATCCTCGGTCGCCGCCTCGATCGTCAGCCCTTCGTTGACGGCCGTGACGATCTCCTCGAACATCTCGACGCATTGTTGTCCTGCTCCACCGTGGTGGTCGCCGAGGGTGTTCACCGCCGAGGCCATGGCGTTGTTGATGCCGACGCCGCACGAGGCGGCGATCCGCGCGACTGCGATCGACGGCGCCTGGGGGCCGTGGTCCATGGACGCGACCATGGCGGCCTGGAGGAGCGCGGCCTGGGCCGGGGAGGGGCGGTCGCCCCGCACCAGGAACCATGCAGAGGTGACGAGGTCGTCGGCCCCGATCATGTGCTGGACGGGGGTGCCGCGGTGCTCGACCTCGCCGGGGGCGATGCGGGTGATCGCGGTCTCCCACCAGTCCGCCACGGCCTGGACGGTGGGCTCGGGATAGCGGTCGACCGTCACGATCCCGCTCCGGCGCGGATGGAGTCGTGTTCGCGTCCGGACCGGCGAAGCTCGTCGAGCTCGCCGTTGTGCTCTCCGAGCAAGGGCGGCGGCCCCTGGGGGCGCAGCGGGCGGCCGTCGAGATGAATGCCGTTGCTGCTGGTCCTCACGACCCGGTCCGGGCGGCCGGGGAAGGGCACATCGTGGAAGAACTCCCGGTACGCCAGTTGCTCCGACTCCACCGCCTGGGCGACGGTGAGGATGGGGGCTGCGGGAACTCCGGCGGCGGACAGCTCGCTCGCCCACTCGCCAGCCGACCGGTCGGCGAGCGCGGCGTCGATCTCGTCGTTCAGCTTCTCGCGATGGATCTTGCGGAGGTCTCGGGTGGCGAAGCGTGGGTCGTCGAGGAGGTCGACGCGGCCGATAACCGTGCAGAGCGTGACGAACTGGGCCTGACGGTTCGCAGCGATATTGAGGGGGCCGTCGTCAGCGTGGAAGGTCCCGGAGGGTGCGGCGGTCGCGTTCTGGTCGCCCATGGGGACGGTCTCGATCCCGCTGATCAGGTAGTTGGAGACCGCCCATCCCATCGCGGACACCGACGCCTCGAGCATCGACAGGTCGAGATGGGCTCCACGACCCGTGCGTGCGCGCCCCGCGAGCGCACTGCTGATCGCGAAGGCCGCCATGAGTCCGCCGACGCTGTCGGAAACCGGAAAGCCGATCCGCAGGGGCGCGGTGTCGGCACTCCCGGTGATGCTCATCATTCCGGAGAGCCCTTGCACGATTTGGTCGTACGCCGGCGCCTGGCTGTCGGGTCCGGTCTGGCCGAACCCGCTGATCGCGCAGTAGACCAGTGCCGGGTTCAGCGCCTCGAGCGTGTCCCAGTCATAGCCCAGGCGGGTGAGCACGCCGGCCCGGTAGTTCTCGAGAAGTACGTCTGCGCCACGTACGAGGTCCTCGAATGCCGCCTTGCCCTCGGCATCCTTGAGGTCGAGCTCGACCGACTTCTTGCCGGCATTCTGCGCGAGGAAGGAGGCACCCAGGCCGACGTCGTTGAGTGCCGGGTCGGGACCGAGGTGGCGGGCCAGGTCGCCGGAGCCGGGCTTCTCCACCTTGACGACCTCAGCACCCATGAGGCTCAGTTGAAAGCTGCAGTAGGGACCCGCCAGCACGTTCGTGAGATCGAGTACGCGGATGCCGCTCAACGGTAGGTCTTCCACTCGTGCCTCTTCCTGTGGCCGCTCGGCCACGTGTCTTGTTGGGTCGGGTCTGTCGCTACGCCTCGAAGGGGTGCGTGAACCCTCGGGCGGTCATCTGTGCCGAGGCGGAGATGAGCTCGTCGACGAAGACAGCCACACGTTCGTCGGTGAACCGCGCGGTCGGACCGCTGAGGGACAACGCCGCACCGACGCGGCCGGACGGCGCGATGACCGGTACGGCGACGGCCGACACCCCGATCTCACGCTCGCCGTGGCTCACGGCGAATCCGTCCTCGCGGGCTCGCCCCACTGCCTCGCGGAGGTCCGGAAGGCGCTCGGCCCCTTGGGGGGACATGGCGGCCACCCGCTCGAGGGTGGATGTTGGTGCGTCGGAGAGCAGCACCTTCGAGGAGGCGCCTGCCCAGAGCGGCAGCTGGTCGCCCACCTGGACGACGTGGCGAAGCGTCTGAGTGCCCTGCTGCTGCGCGATGCACACACGCTGCAGGTCCCGGGTGACATAGAGGTTGATGGTCTCGCGCGTCTTCTGGCCGGTCTCGCGCATCAGGTGACGGATCTCCGCGGGGAGCTCCCAGCTCCGACGGGCGAGGTAGGCCCAGCGCCACAGCCCGGGTCCGGCCGTGACGCCGGCGCTCGTGGTCCACACGAGTCCGTTCTTTCCCAGCGTGGCGAGCATGCGGACGACTGTGGTCTTGGCGAGACCGGTCTCCTTGACGATCTCCCCGACCGTGACCACGGGACGGTCCTCGCTGAGCAGTGCCAAGATCTCGACTGCACGCTGAACGCTTCGCACCCCTCCGTGGTCGCCAGAACTCTTACCGCTTGCCGCCTCAGGCATCGTCATTCGTCCTCTCGTGTCGGAGACGTGGGCTTGTGCCGCTGATTTTTCGCTCACAGTCTCATCCGACGGGGTCGATCGAATCCAATTGTGGTCGATCGCTTGCCAGTGGCCTGCCTCACGGCTTACGTTACCCCAAGACCGCACAGCGGTCCAGAAGGTCCGACTAGTGGTCCATGAAGGGGATGGCGTGCTCGATCAGATTCTCAGCGCCGCGGCAGAGGGACGTGTCATGGATGCGCCGTCGTACGTGGGCGGAGCCTGGACGAAGGACGGGGAGGCATGTGAACGATCCGGGCCGTGGTTGCGGGAGACGGTGACGGTCGCGTGGAAGCCGACGCCGGAGATCGTCGAGCGGGCGCTGGCGAATGGCCCAGCCGGTGCGCGCGCGGCGGCTCGTTACTCACCGGCGCACCGGGCCCGTGTCTTGCACCGTGCGAGCGAGCTCGCACGAGTGCACCGCGACGCGATCGCCACGGTGATAGCCCGTGAGCTCGGCAAGCCTGTCTCCGACGGCGGACGCGAGCTGGACCGGGTCGCCGACACGCTAGCCGTGTGCGCGGACGAGACGCGACGCATAGGAGGAGAGGTCCTTCCTGTCGCTGGTTACGACAACGGAGTCGGCAATACGGCGATGACCTTCCGTGCGCCCCTGGGTGTCGCGCTGGCGATCACCCCGTTCAACGCGCCGGCCAACCTCCTCGCGCACAAGCTCGGTGCCTCGTACGCCGCGGGCAACACGACCATCGTGAAGTCCCCGCCGCAGGCGCCGGCGACCACGGCCTGCGTTGTCGCGCTGCTCCTCGAGGCAGGCATGCCGCCCGAGGCCGTGCAGCTCCTCCATGGCGACGGCATGCTCGGCGCGACCCTGTGCGCCGCGCCGGAGGTCGCCGTCATCAGCTTCACAGGCAGTGTCGCGACCGGCAACGCCGTCGCCCGCGCTGCCGGGGCGAAGCCGCTCGTCCTCGAGCTCGGCGGTAACGCGGCCACCATCGTCTGTGACGACGCGGACGTCGATCGGGCGGCACGGATCTGCGCCCGTACGGGATTCTCCAACTCCGGCCAGAGCTGCATCTCGGTCCAGCGGATCTACGTTCACTCGTCGGTCCTCGACGCGTTCCTCCACGGGCTGCGGAAAGAGGTCGCGCAGCTGGTCGTGGGCGATCCGGCCGATCCGCGCACCGACGTGGGGTCGATGGTCGACGACGCAGCCGCTGCGCGGGTTGAGCGCTGGGTCGCTGACGCAGTCGACGGGGGTGCCGAGCTGGTGTGCGGTGGCACTCGCGACGGTGCCACCCTCGCGCCGACCGTCGTCGCCAGGCCGGCCGCCGACGCGACTCTCGTCACCAGCGAGGCCTTCGGAGCGGTCATCGCCGTCATGGCGTTCGACGACCTCGAGGAGGTCATCGACCAGTGCAACGACAGCCGGTACGGCCTCCAGGCGGGGCTCTTCACCGAGCGGATGGACCGCATCCTCCTCACGTGGCGCGAGCTGCAGGTCGGTGGCCTGATCGTCAACGGTTCCTCGAACTTCCGCCTCGACCACATTCCCTTCGGCGGCGTCAAGGACTCCGGCTTCGGACGCGAGTCTCCCGCTCACATGATCGACGACTACACGTCGGTCAAGACCCTCATCATCCGCGACCACACGATCTGGGGAGAAGAGCGATGACCATCTCGATCCCCACACGCGACCCCTCCGAAAGGCATCGATGACCACCACGACGACATCAGCCGGCACCGCCCAGGACGACGCGGGTGGGCCGGTCGTGACAGCGTCGGACGTCCTTGTCCGACAGCTCGAGGGCTACGGCGTCGAGTACATCTTCGGCACGTGCGGTCACAGCAACATCGCCCTGCTCGACGCGATCGGCCGCAGCTCGATCACGTTCGTGATCGCCCGTCACGAGCAGGCCGCCGCCCACGCCGCCGACGGCTACGCCCGCATCAGTGGCAAGCCCGGCGTGGTGCTCATGCACGTGGGCCCGGGGATGATGAACGGCGTCACCGGCGTCGCCACGGCCGCGTTCGACTCCGTCCCGCTGATCGCGATCAGCGGCGACGTGCCGTCGTACTACCTCGGTCGTCACCCGCACCAGGAGGTCAACCTGCACCAGGACGGCGACCAGGGGGCGATCTACCGGCCGTTCACCAAGCGGGTCTGGAATGTCACGCGGGTCGAGGACCTCCCTAGGTTCACTGAGCGGGCGTTCTGGACTGCCACCTCAGGACGGCCCGGTGCCGTCCTCCTGAACGTGCCGATGGACATGTTCTCCCGGCCCCTCGCCCTCGAGACGGCCGACGCGTACCCGGTCGTGGCGGTGTCGACGACGCCCGGAGTCGGCGAGGCGGAGGCGAAGCGGGTCGCGGACCTTCTCGTCTCGGCGGAGCGGCCGCTCGTCTACGTCGGCGGAGGGCTACGGACCGAGCGTGGGCGAGAGGCACTGATCGCCCTTGCTGAACACCTCGACATCCCGATCGCACACTCGTTGATGGCCAAGGGGACGGTGCCGGACAGGCACCCGCTCCTTATGGGTATGACGGGCTTCTGGGGGTTGGAGCTCACCAACGACTACACCCGTGAGGCCGACGTGGTGCTGGCCTTCGGGACCCGGTTCGCCGAGACCGACTCGAGCTCGTGGGACGACCGCTACACGTGGGGGCTCCCGCCCGGAAAGCTCGTCCAGGTCGATCTCGATCCTGCCGAGATCGGGCGCAACTACCCGGTCGAGGTCGGTATCGTGGCCGACGCGTCCCAGACCGTCGAGGCCGTTCTGGCGCAGTTGAGGCAGTCCTGTCCCGAGCGGCGTCCCCGTGCAGGGCTGCGCGAGGCGATCGAGTCGACACGGACCCGGCTGTTCGAGGACAGCCGCGACCGTGGTGCCTCCGACGCGTTCCCGCTCCGCCCCGAGCGGATCCTTCGCGACCTGCGTGACGGTCTGCCGGACGACGCCATCCTCGTCACCGACGTGGGGTGGAACAAGAATGGTGTCGCCCAGTGCTACGACCTGCCGCCACGGGGCCGCTTCATCACCCCCGGAGGACTCTCGACGATGGGATTCGGTCCGGCGGCCGCCGTGGGCGTCCAGGTTGCCGCACCCGACAAGGTCGTCGTCGCCCTGATCGGCGACGGGGGGATGAGCGCGCAGCTCCCGGCACTCCCGATGGCAGTGGAGCAGGGGCTACCGGTGGTCTTCGTCGTGATGAACAACCGTGCGCACGGCACGATCGCCGACCTGCAGGCGTCGAACTTCGGCGCATCGTTCGGTTGTGAGTTTCAAGACCCGGACGGCAACCCCTACAGCCCAGACTTCTCGGTGATCGCGCAGGCGTGCGGCGCCGACGGCTACCGCCCGGAGTCGGCGGGTGCCTTCTCCGAGGCGCTTGCTCAGGCGGTCACGAACCGCAGGCCCGCCGTCATCGATATCGCGATGGTCAACGAGCCGGTGCCGACGCCGGGCCACTGGAACATCAAGGACATCTACCACGGCCGTTTCGCCTGATCCGGCTGCCTACACGAAGAAGTGAGGACACCCATGACCCCAACCCGAATGCTGATGGTGGCCGCCGCGGCCGGCATCCTGCTGACCACGACGGCTGCCTGCGGCACCCCAGGCGAGGACGACTCGAACGCCTCGACGACCGGCGACATCAAGATTGCCCTCGCCGATGCGCAGAGCGGCCAGCTCAGCGCGCTCGGCGCCTGGGAGCTGAAAGGGGTGGAGCTCGCCGTCGACGAGTGGAACAAGAACGGCGGAATCGACGGGCGCAAGCTCAAGCTGACCGTGTACGACTCCCAGGGCGACCCGACCACCGGTACGTCGATCGCGCGCAAGATCACGAGCGGTGACTACGTCGTCATGTTCGGCACGGCGGAGAGCGCCGTGACGCAGGCGATGAACCCGATCCTGCGCCAGGCGGAGATCCCGAGCATCACCTCGGGCCAGTCTCCGGCCATCTCGGAGCTGGGGAGCCCATTCCAGTTCCTCAACGGCCCGACCAGCGTGACGTACGACGAGACACTGGTTCGGTACCTCGTCGAGGACAAGGGATACAAATCCTTCGCCATGGTCACCAACAACGGCGGCTACGGCACCGGCGAGCACGACGCCTTCAAGGCTGCGCTCGCGTCGCGGGACATCGAGCCGACCCACGACAAGGTGGTCACCGCGGAGCAGAAGGACTTCAGCTCGATCCTCACCGACATCCGGTCGAAGAAGCCCGACGTCCTCTTCATCGGTGCCGAAGAGGTTCAGGCCGGCCTGGTCGCGAAGCAGGCCCGCGAGCTCGGTATCGAGGCGGTGTTCGCGGGCGCGGCGCCGCTCGCGACGAACGTGTACGTCGAGACGGCTGGCAAGGACAACGCCGAGGGCACGATCGTCAGCACCCCGTACCTGAGCAACGACGAGAACGACGCGTCGAAGAAGTTTGCTGCGGCGTACGAGGAGGAGTACGGCGAGGCAGCCGAGATGCACGGAGCCAAGGCGTACGACGGTGCGAACATCTTCTTCACGGCGCTCGAGGCGACCGGGGGGAAGGGCGGCAAGGAGCTCGCTGACGAGATCCGCTCGATCTCGTACGACGGCCTGCTCGGCACCTTCGAGTTCGACGAGTCGGGCGTGGGGATCCACGAGACGAAGGTCGGCACCATCCACGGAGGAACGCTGACGGCAGTGCAGTGACAAGAGCCCGGCGCTGCGGGGCGGTCTCACGACCGACCCGCAGCACGGCACGTCACCGCCCAAGCCCGACGCCGAACGGCTGTACCCCGAAAGGATCGGCATGCAAGTCGCACTCCAGACCCTGATGGGTGGACTGACGCTGGGAGCGCTCTATGCGCTCGTGGCGCTCGGCTTCTCGCTGGTCTACCGCACGATGGGGCTCGTCAACTTCGCGCACGGGCAGGTGGTCATGGTGGGCGCCTTCACCGCGTCGACCTTCTACATGACCGCCAACCTCCCCTTCCCGCTCGCCGTTGCGATCGCCGTCGTCATCACGGCGTTGCTCGGTCTCGTGATCGAGAGGGTTCTGCGCCCCCTCGAGGGTAGGGACTTCGACCTGATGCTGATCGGGACGATCGGCTTCGGCATCGTGCTCGAGGCGCTCGCCGTCATCATCTGGGGTGCCACGGGGCGCGCTGTTCCGACTCCGATCGACGCGGCCCCGCTCGACGTCGCGGGGATCAAGATCCGTACCTACAGCATCGTCGTCCTGGTCGTGGCCGCGCTGGCGACGCTGGCGCTCGTCACATTCCTCCACCGCACGAAGATGGGCACCGCCATGCAGGCGGTGGCGATGGACCCTGACGCCGCGACGTCTGTCGGCATCCATGTCGGTCGCAGCAACGCGATCGCGTTCGCGATCGGCGCAGGTCTCGCCGCGATCGCGGGCAGCCTCGCGGGACCCCTCCTGTACGTGAACGCGTCGCTCGGCGGCACGCTCGGCATCAAGGGCTTCGCGGCCGCGATCCTCGGCGGGTTCGGCAACATCCAGGGCGCCATCGTCGGTGGCCTGCTGATCGGGATCCTCGACGCCTTCGCCGCCGGCGAGTTCGAGGGCTACTCCGAGCTCGTCGTGTTCGTCGTGTTCACGATGCTGATCATGATCCGGCCCACGGGCATCTTCGGAGAGCGGACGGTGAACCGAGCATGAGTATCAAGATCAAGATCCCGGCCCTGGCGGTCGTGGCCGTGCTGCTGTATCTGCTGCCCTACACCGTCGGGCCATACCAGATTCACGTCGTCGACGTCACGATCATCTTCGCTCTCCTCGCGATCGGGCTCGGCGTTGCCCTCGGGCTCGGTGGCCAGATCAACCTGGCGCAGGTGGCCTTCTTCGGCGTGGGTGCCTATACGGTCGCCATCCTCACGACGGTTCAGGGCTGGGGGTTCTGGACGGCCGCGGTCCTCGGCGTGCTGGCGAGCCTGCTCGCCGGGCTCGTCGTCGGCATCCCCGCGCTCCGCGTCCAGTCCCACTACCTCGGCATCGTCACCCTCGGCCTGGCCCTCGCCTTCACCAGCTGGGTGACGAACGCGTCGGTCACACAGGGCGCGAACGGGATCTCAGGGATCCCGGTGCCGCCGATGCTCGGGATCGACCTCAGCAGCGAGTACCTGTACTACTACCTCGAGGTCGTCGTCTTCGTCCTCGCGCTGGCGTTCGCCCTCTTCGTCTCGCACACCCGCCTCGGCCGCCGCATGAAGGCGATGAGGGACGACTCCATCGCCGCGAGTGCGCTCGGTGCGAACGTGCCGCTGCTACGGATCGTCGCGTTCGGCATCGCCAGCGTGTACGGCGGCGTCGCCGGGGTGCTGTATGCCGGGCTCATCCGCTACGTGGCCCCCGAGTCGTTCAACCTCGCGACGATGTTCCTCCTCCTCGCCATGGTCATCATCGGTGGCCGTCAGAGCATCATCGGCTGTGTTATCGGTGCGGTCGTCCTCTCGTTCGCCCGTGAGTGGCTCATCGACTTCTCCACCTACGCCCAGCTCGGGTACGGGACCGTGGTCGTCCTGGCGGTTGTCTTCGCTCCCACCGGGCTTGCCGGCATCCCCGACCGAGTGAGGGCGCTGCGGCGAGGCAAGCCTGCCGACCGCGCGACGATCAAGCCGTTCCGGGTCGACCCCGAGGCGCAGGCTGCGGCGCGGGAGCGCCCGCCTGCCGTCGTGCGGATCGATGGAGTCAGCAAGCACTTCAAGGGCGTGAAGGCGCTGCAGGATGTGTCCCTGACCGCCGACGCGGGTCAGATCCGGGGCATCGTCGGCCCCAACGGCTCGGGCAAGACCACGCTCCTCAACGTCATCAGCGGGCTCTACACGCCTACCGCGGGGCAGTTCTTCGTCGACAGTGACGACGTCACGTCATTGGGGGCCGCAACCCTGTCCCGTCGGGGGATCGCACGGACGTTCCAGAACCTTCGCCTGTTCAGCGCGCTGACCGTGCGGGAGAACGTCATGGTCGCGGCAGACCGCAGCACGCTGGCCTCGATGGTGGGCTACGTCTTCTGGCCGTTGGGCGTCGCACGCACCGACAAGCGGCTGCGACAGAGGGCCGATCAGCTCCTCGAGGAGTTCGGCATCTCTGAGTATGCGGACGAGACGCCGACGTCGTTGCCGTACGGGATCCAGCGGCGTGTGGAGCTGGCACGGGCGATGGCGACCGATCCGCGGGTCGTCCTCCTCGACGAGCCGGCGGCCGGTCTCAACGGGCAGGAGGTCGGGCAACTGCGTGAGATCGTCCACGCCATCCGTGACGGCGGCGTCACCGTGATCCTGGTCGAGCACAACATGGGCCTGGTGATGTCGCTCTGCGACGAGGTGACGGTCCTGGCGAGCGGCAAGGTGATCGCGGACGGCCCTCCCTCCGAGGTCGTCACCAACCCCGAAGTGATCGAGGCGTACCTGGGCGATGTCTCGCAGCTCGCCGATCTGGTGCCCGACAAAGCCGACATCGAGAGCGCGGAGCACGCGCCCGCGGAGCACGAGGAGCTGTCACGATGACGGACTTGGATTTCCGCTCGCGTGCCGACGCGCTGAGTCCCGCCGAGCTGGTCGTCGACGGCCTCACCGTCAGGTACGGCGGGGTCGTCGCGGTCGACGACCTGTCGTTCGCCGTCGCTCCCGGCGAGTGCGTCGGCATCATCGGCGCGAACGGTGCCGGCAAGACCTCGACGCTGCGTGCGCTCATGGGGCTCGCGCCACGCTCGGCACGCAGTCTGCGTCTCGGGGACGTCGACCTCGCCAAGGTCAAGGCGCGCAACGTCGTACGGCACGGTGTCGGCTACGTCCCCGAAGGCAGGCACGTCTTCGGTGGGCTCAGCGTGGAGGCGAACCTCGAGCTCGGCGCGTTCTCGCGTAAGCGGGGCGACAGCGGGACCGCGGACGTGCTGCGGCAGGTCTACGACCTCTTCCCCGTCCTCGCGGACATGAGGACGCGGCTTGCAGGCTCGCTCTCCGGTGGCCAGCAGCAGATGCTGGCGATCGGGCGCGCGATGATGTCGTCGCCGAGCATCCTGCTGCTCGACGAGCCGTCGATGGGGTTGTCGCCGAAGCTGGTGGGCGAAGTGCTCGCGGTGCTGCAACGTCTGCGCGAGAGCGGCATCAGTCTCCTTCTGATCGAGCAGAACGCCTGGCTCACCTTCGAGGCGACCTCGCGCTGCCTCGTCATGGAGAACGGTGCCGTGCAGATGGAAGGGCGCGCGGACGAGCTGAGGCACGACCCGTCCGTGCGTCGGATCTACCTCGGCCTCTGACGGTCTCGGCGTACGGGCTCGAGTGTGGTCGGTGGGACGTTCGCGCTCGCGCCCCTCGTCGGGGCGGCTGTGGTGGCGGGATCGACCGGCGTCTTCATGCTGTCGGAGTCAACAGACGCTCGTCGCCAACCGGTGCGTCGGCGCTGGACTCCCGTTTGGGGTGGTACACGTTCAGGGCCTCGCTCGGGCGGGCCCTCGGCCCGGGTTGCTCATCGTGGCCTGGCGGCTCTTCGGTGCGGCACGACACCGACCTCATGTTCCGTTCCGCGTTCAGACTCGGCTTCGGCATGGGAGTCGTGCAGCCGCGGTCGTTGCCCCTGCGCGGGGCTCACCCTCGACGAACGTCGGTAGAGCGGGTCGGTTCGTGATGTCGACACGTCGAAGGCCGGGCGCCTGGACAAGGCGCCCGGCCTTCACCGGATGACCGACCGCCCTTACTTGCAGAAGGGCTCCACCCCCATCGCGCTCAGCAGACCGTGGACGACGTGGTCCTTGAAGTACGCGTCGCCCTCCAGCGGCGCGTCGGTCCAGGCGGCGACGTCGTGACCGAGCGTGGTGAGCCAGGATTTTCCGCCGTCGTAGTACTGGCACCAGCTCACGAGGTGCTTGTCGCCGTGGCCGGGGTGGCCGGACGCGCGCTCGGGTGTCGAGCTCGTCTTGGCGTCGACCTTGGCGAGCTCGCGTACGAAGCTGGGGACCGGCTCGAGGTTGTACCACTCGTCGGTGAACGCCCACGTGCGTGGGAGGTTCTTGGTGGAGACGTCCTTCCTGTCCAGGGTCTGTACCGTGCCCGGCCGGTTCGGTCTGTGATCGTAGAAGTTCGTCCCGCCGAGGAGGCCCTCGTACCAGGGCCAGTTGTACTCGGCGCCGAACGCATTGTGGATGCCGACGAACCCGCCGCCGCCGCGGACGTACTGACGCAGGTTCGTCTGGGCAGTGTCGTCGAGCGTGTCACGGTTGGAGCTCAAGAACACGACGGCCTGGTACTTGCTGAGGCCCGAGAAGCGGCTGACGTCCTCGGTCCAGTCGACCGTGATGCCCTGCTCCTCGGCCCACGCCTTGAGGCCGCGCTGCGCAACGTTGTCTTCGCCCAGGGGCGGATTGAGTCCGGGGGCGAGAGGTGTCCCGAGGTGGGCGTGGCGGGGGCCTGCGGTCCGACTGTAGATGAGGATCCGCTTCGTCTCGCCCTCGGTGTAGCCGTTGCCCCAGTCGTTGTAGCACTCCGGGTCGACCCCGCGGCAGACGCCGTAGTCGGTGATCGCGTCGGTGTATATCGCCTCGGCGTTTGTCGAGCCGCCTCCGTGACCGTGACCGGCCGGGCTGAAGGCCGCGACGGCTGCGACGGTGGCCGCCGCGCTCGTGACGGCCGACAGGGCGGCGGTGAGTTTGCCTCTCATGATGAGGGACTCCGTTCCATTAGATGGTTTAAAAGGTCCACTGCATGGACCTGAGGTTAGCGGCGAGCTCTGACTCCCCGCAAGGGTTTGCCGTGACCTAATTCACGAAGTGGATCGGTAGATCCACTAGACGGCAATGGGTTGCCGGACATGCGCTAGGCATGACCGGCAACCCATTGCGGTTCGCTACTTGACGACCAGTGCGGCCGTCGTGGAGGCCAGCTGCTTCTGTACCCCCTTACTGAGGAAGTTCGCCACCAGCGTCAGCGGCACGTCGCGACCTTCCGGCACGTTGTTGTCGAGATCGGCCTTGTCGAACTGGACGACCAGCCTCGTCCCTCCTGACGTGCCCTTCCACGGCCAGGCGCTCGCGACCGTGCGCACCTTCGTCGCCTTGACCGGGGTCTTCGAGAGAGGCGTCAGCAGAACGGCGTCACCGTCGTAGACGTAGCCGCGCGGCACGTCGAGCACGGCGGTGACCGTGCCGCGCACGCCGGTGAAGACCCCCGTCGCCGACCCGAGGCGCAGCGAGCTCGGCACGAACGTCAGTGCACCCGGTCGGTCCTGGGGCTCGAGGTAGACCTCGATCTTGCCCGCTGGGCGCGGATCGGTGCAGTCGTTGAAGAAGTACTCGCCCGCCCGGTCGAAGGTGTGCTTGTACGTCTCGCCCGGCTTGAGCCGCGGGTTGAACTCTCCCTCGAAGTACTGCGTTGCGCAGTGCTCCAGCTTGTTCGGGAAGTTCGGGAAGGTCTCCGCGCCCGGGTTGCGGAACGTGACGGTCGTCCCGACAGGGACGCGCAGGTGCGTCGGCGCCATCCCGCGCTGAGAGGTGCTGTCCTGCGCAGCGGCGGTGTCCGTGGTGCGGTCCACACGACCGAGCAGCACGGTGTTGTCCACCGTGTCGCCCTCGACCGGGTTGCCCTGCACGGGCCGGCGGATCGTCAGCGGAGCGGTGTCGGGGCCCTCCTGGCTGCCGGACTCGGTCGTGTACTTGCCGCCGAGCTTGAACGCCCAGAGGGAGTCGCCCTGGGTGACCGAGCCTCCGTACGGGTTGGTCGAGCCTGCGGCGAGCACGGCGACATACTGCTCACCGTCGATCTCGTAGGTGATCGGGGCGGCTGCGATGCCCGAGCCGGTCTGGAAGTCCCAGAGCGCCTTCCCGTTGGTGGCGTCCATCGCAAGGAGGTTGCCGCTGGCCTGTCCGACGAACAGGAGGTTGCTCGCCGTGGTCAGCGGACCCTGGCCGTGGGCCATGTCCGTGCCGAGGTGGTTCTTCCACCTCACCTTGCCGCTCGACGCGTCGTACGCCAGTATGCCGCCGGTCTGGTACTGGCCGATCGCCCTCTGGCCGTTAGAGCTGGCCCCGTTCCAGTGCGCGACCGGGTTGGTCCCGTACGGGAAGTACACGAGGTTCGTCCGGTGGCTGTACGAGTGGTTCGACCAGTCGCCGCCGCCGTTCGGGCTGGTGGTCGACAGGATCGGCAGGTCCCACTGGGGGTCATACATGCAGCCTTCGCGGTGATCCTGCCCCTTCGGGTACGTCAGGAACGGCTCGTCTGCTTTGACGTAGCTGTCCGGGTTGAAGACGAGGCGACCATCCTCGTTGGGCTGGTAGCCGTTGTAGTTCGGCACGCCTCGCCACGGGTCGCCGGGGATGTTCTTCGGTTCGAGCTTCTGCCATACGACGCACTCGGGCAGCAGGTTCTCCTTGGGGAAGGGTTGCGTCGCCGCGTGGTTCTGGCGGGAGTCGGTGATCATCGGCTTCTCGACGACGGGGAGCACCGGCTTGCCGTTGGTGCGGTCCAGGACGAACTGGTGTCCGGACTTGCTGCCGTAGAAGACGACCTTCCGCTTCTTCCCGGCGACCTTGATGTCGGCGAGCGTCGGCGGATGGACGTTGTCCATGTCCCAGACGTCGTGACGGATCGACTGGTAGTGCCACTTGTACGCCCCGGTCGTCATGTCGACGGCCACCATCGTGCTGGAGAACAGGTTGTCGCCCGGCCGGTTCGAACCGTCCTGTGAGCTGTTGCAGCTCCGCGCGTTGCCGAAGGTCATGTAGTACATGCCGAGCTCGGGGTCGACGGCTCCATGCATCCAGGGCGTCGAACCGCCCTCGAGTGAACAGTCGGTGCCGTCGGGCAGCCCCGGACCCCATGTGTCTCCAGCGACGACGGAGTTCCCGTTGACGTCGGTGAAGACGGCGCCGCGGTCCGGACCGCCGAAGAAGTGCCACAGGTAGGTGCCGTCGCTGGCGTCGAGCGCGACAACGGCGGCGCGATCGCCGTTGGCTGCGTGCGCATAGACGATGCCGTCGTGGTAGACGGTCGCGACGCGGTCGATGTTGCCGAGATCCTCGCCGTTCGGCCCCTTGGGCTCGACGACCCAGGCCTGCTCGCCGGTCTTCTGGTCGAGGGCGACGACCCGCTCGCTGCCGAGCGTGAAGATCTTGCCGTCGCCGGCCGAGACGCCACGGCGTGTGCCGGCTGCCGGGAAGCCGGTCGGCTCCCACTTCCACCGAGAGTCACCCGACTTGCCGTCGATCGCGATCACACCGCCGCTGGGAGTGTCGGTGTAGATCACGCCATCGACCACGATGGGCGTCGTCTGCTGCCCGACGTCGTCGGAGGCCGGCGCGACCGCGGAGACGTTCGTACGCCATGCGGGGCCGAGCGTGTCGAGATTGTGCTTGTTGATCTGCGTCAAGCTCGAGTAGTGCTGGTTGCCCAGGTTCCCGCCGACGGTGGGCATGTCCGCCCCGGCTGGTTCGACGCCGGTCAGGCCGGGTGGTGAGCTGCGTTCGGAAGCGATCACGAGGCCGGCGGCCGGGGAGGCAGCCAGCGTCACCGTGAGCACCGTCCCGAGCACCGCCGCAGTCCGCCTCTTCATCAGAGGTTTGCGCATCCTAGTTTCTCCTTGTCGGTCCGACGGGTCCCTCCCCGTCCGCCCGCGAGCTGCGAGCGCCCGGCCGGTACGACGATCCATCTAGCGGTTTGGTCAGACCGACTGGTGACTCGCACCGTAGTAGTCTCGACCGGTGGCTGGCAAGCACACCGGCCTCGCGAGCCCGGCGGTGACGAGTGCGGACGTCAGCACGACCGCCTGGAGCCTGAGCCGCACCGACGGTCGATCTACATCCCGGGGACGGTGACCGGCAGCCCGGCGTCGAGTGCGACCAAACGCCCGAGCCCGGTGGTCTCGAGCAGCGATTGGACGACCGTCGCGCCGAGGGTCTGGACGGGCACGTCGAGGAGCGCGCCCCCGTACCGGCCGACCGATGTACGCAGCGGGGCGCAGACCACGATGTCGTTTATGCGTGACGGTGCGGGGTGGCGGGCGGCAGGAGCACGACCTTGGCCGCCACCCCGTCCCGTTGCGCCTTGACCGCCGTCTCGAACTCTTCGAGCCCGAAGGTGGTGACGAGCCGCTCCAGGGGGAGCAGCCCGTCCCGGTAGAGCGCGAGCAGCCTCGGGATGAGCTCGCCGGGCACCGCGTCTCCCTCGACGCAGCCTCGTATCTGAAGGCCGCGCAGCATCACGTCGCGCAGGTCGATCTCGCCGAGCGCCTTGCCCAGACCGACCAGGGCCGCGATGCCCCGTGGCGACAACGTTGTGAGCATCTGGGCGATCACATCGGCCCGGCCCGTCGTGTCGAGGGCGTGGGTGACGGGCGGGAGATCATCGAGGCTCGCGCAGGCCGTGGCGCCCAGTGACCGCGCGAGGGCGCGCCGAGGCTCCAGCGGGTCCACGACGACGACCTCCACGCCGACGGCGAGCGCGGTCGCCGCCGCACAAGCCCCGACGCCGCCCGCGCCGACCACGAGGAGGCGGTCTCCGGACTGCGCGGCGAGGGTGTTGAGGACCGCGCCGGCGCCGGTGAGGAAGCCGCACCCCAGTGGTGCCGCCACGTGTGCGGGCACGTCGGCGTCGATCCGGACGCACGACTGCGCGGCGGCTATCGCGTGGGACGCGAAGGACGACTGTCCGAAGAAGGACGCGAAGACCGGTCGGCCGTCGACGGTGAGGGTCGCCGAGCCGTCCGGACGGCGGCCGGTGCTGTTGAGGAGAGACGCCTGCAGGCAGTACGCGGGGTGGCCGGCGACGCACTGCGGGCACTGGCCGCAGAACCGGAAGGAGATCACGACGCGGTCGCCGGGCGCGAGGGTGGTCACGCTGTCGCCGACGCGTTCGACGGTCCCGCACCCCTCGTGGCCGAGCACGGCGGGGGCACCCCGGAGCCCGGCCAGCGTCACGAGGTCGGTGTGGCACAGCCCGGTCGCCTCGATCCGTACGAGCACCTCGTCGGCGCCCGGGTCGTCGAGCTCGGCGGCGACGAGCGAGGCCGCGTCGTCGCCTCGGTGCAGCAGGACGCTCGTCCTCACTCCCGCTCCAGGCCGAAGTAGAAGTGTGCGCCGTCGGCTAGCACGAGCGCCGGCTTGCCGTTCATGATGCCCATCAGCGTGCTGTCGTCGACACGCTTGAAGTGGTCGAAGACCGGCATCCCGTCGTACACCATGGTCGCGGTGACCTCGCCGCGGAACTCGACGTTCCACAGACTCGCCTCGCCGTTGCCGGACGTGACGTCGGAGAACAGGTTGCCGTCGTCGTCGGCGCAGATCAGCGGTTGGGCCTCGTGCACCGAGGCGAAGCGCTTGCCGTGCCAACGGGTCTTGGTGAGCCTGCGCTCGATCGGGTGGCCGGTGGAGAAGGCGAAGCCCGTCCAGCTCCCCAGGATCTCGCCGGCGTCGACGGTCGCGAGGGCGGCCCAGAGTGCGTCGAGCGCCTCGGTGTCGACCGGGCCGTCGTGGGCGCGCAGTGCGTCCCACCGGTCTCGAACAGCGTGCGGTGTCACGGTCATGATGTGAACCCCCATTAACAAATCCTCGGCTGACGCCTGACATTAGTGGGCATGCAGCCGTAGCGGAAGTGCTGAGCGGGGACTCGGCGTCACTCACGTCCTGGGGACGAGGGCCTCTGTCAGGACGGCGGTGAGCTCGCCGGCGGGGTGGACAGGCCAGGCCGTGGTGTGACGCGTCGGGGATGACCTCGAGGTGTCGCCTCGCCCGGGCGGTGTGCCGGATTTCTGTAGACGGTCCGGCATTCCGTACTTCGGAACGGACTTGGGGTTACTCGCAGGTATTCCGTACGGTCGAGGGTGGGGCGCGCGAGGTGCGTGTCCTTCGTCATGAGGGAGTGCCATGGACAAGATCGGTGTGGTCGGCTGCGGCCTGATGGGTGCGGGCATCGTGGAGGTGTGTGCGAGGTCGGGCGCCCATGTGATCGCGGTGGAGTCGTCTCCTGAGCGCGTGGAGGCGGGGCTGGCCCGGATCACGAAGTCGCTCGAGCGTGCTGAGTCGCGCGGCCGGATCGAGAGCGCGGCCGCCGTCCTCGAGCGCATCAGCATCGTCGAGGACATCAACGCGCTGCGCGACCGCGAGCTGGTCATCGAGGCGATCGTCGAGGACGAGGCTACGAAGGTCGCGCTCTTCAAGCAGCTCGATGCGCTCGTCGAGTCGCCGGACGCCATCCTCGCGTCCAACACGTCGTCGATCCCGATCATGAAGCTCGCGGTCGTGACCAGCCGGCCCGACAAGGTGCTCGGCATCCACTTCTTCAACCCGGTCCCGGTGCTCTCGCTCGTCGAGCTGGTGCCGAGCCTGCTGACCAGCGAGAAGACCTCCCTGCAGGCGCGGGCGTTCGTCGAGTCCCAGCTCGGCAAGCACGCGATCGTCAGTCAGGACCGCGCCGGGTTCGTCGTCAACGCGCTGCTCATCCCGTTCGTCCTGTCGGCGATCCGGATGCTCGAGTCCGGCTTCGCGACGGCCGAGGACATCGACGAGGGCCTCGTCCGCGGTGCCGCGCACCCGCAGGGCCCGCTCGCCCTCGCCGACCTCATCGGTCTCGACACGACCAAGGCGGTCGCCGAGTCGCTGTACGAGGAGTTCAAGGAGCCCCTCTATGCGTCGCCGCCGCTGCTCAACCGCATGGTCGACGCGGGTCTGCTCGGCCGCAAGACGGGGCGCGGCTTCCACACGTACGAGTGAGCTGTCCGGCCGGGCGCTGGCGGTGAGTACGGTCCTACGCGACGGGGTTGCGTAGGACTAGGGTCACCGCCGGTCCCGCCCGGTGGGCGTCATCCCCGGCGCGAGGCGAACCACGGCTCGTGGAGGTCGAGGTAGGACGCGTCGGCCATCGCGGACTCCATGTCGGCACGGATCTCGGCCGGCATGTCCTGCTGCTCCCCACGCCGCGCCGACTCCTCGTCGGTGAACGCGACGGTCTCGGTGAACGTGCCGTCGTCGGAGATCGCGAGCGAGGCGCCGATGATGTCCGGGCGGGCCTCGTGGAGCTGGTCGGTGTCGGTCATCATCGCCTTGAGCCGGTCGGCGTCGGAGACGCGACCCTGGATGACCTGCACGAACCCGGCCTCGTCCGACCCGCCATCGAGCGCGACCGTCACATCGGTGCAGTCGTGGAACATCGGCTCGCCGTCGAACAGCATCCGCGTCCGCTCCCACCACGCGCTCTGCTCGCGGCTGCCGGAGTTGGATCGCGCGGACTCCTCGGAGTCGAACCGAACGACCGCCACGAACGTGCCGTCGTCGGTGAACCCGTATGTGCCGCCGAGCCAGCCGACGACCTCGTCGGCACGCTCCGTACGCCACTGCTCCATGGCCGCGCGCATCTCGTCCTGGCGGCTGCACGGACCCTGGATGACCTGGATGAACATGCGTGTCTCCCTCGCTGATCCGAGACCGTCGGGGGACACTCCGACCGTAACCCCGGAGGGGTCGTCCTTACTCGGGGATGCGAGGTTCGGTCTCCGGCGGCTCGTCGTGCGGGGGGACGTCGCCGGGTTCGGGATCGAGGCTCGGGACGACGTCCGGCTCGATCGTGTCAGGGTCCTCGGGGTCTGTGGTGGGAATCGACATGGGCGAGCGGTACCCGGTCCGTCGAGCGGCAAACCGCGGCTGTGGCCCGCCGACCGTAGCTGCGGTCGCGAGGTGGACCCGCCTTCCGCGAGGACATCGAACCCGTCTCCGTCGCCCCTCAGTCTTCGCTGACGGGCCGCCCCAGGCGCGCGGCGATCTCGGCGGCGGCGGCAGCGACGCGCGGGGCAGCGCGATCGGCGACGTCCTCGCGGCTCGTGATCACGGCGACCGCCGCACGGGTGCCCCGCAGTCCGTGGACCGGCGCGGCGATGCCGTACGCGCCGGGGTTGAGCTCGGCGAACGTCGTGATGACGCCGTCCGTGCGTACGGAGGCGACGCGTGCGGGCTCGTCCGGTGTCGCCGGGCCGGAGGCGAGCACCGCCAGCCCTCCGGCGCCGCGGTCGAGGGGGTCGCGGTTGCCCAGCCGGTACGAGAAGCGCGGCCCGTCCGTCGGCGGCTCCGCGACCACGGTCGTCACCGCAGCGTCGCCGATCGCCTCGATCAGGCTCGCGGTGGCGTCAAGCTCGGTCGCGAGCGCGTCGAGGACCGGGGCGGCGACGTCGTGGATGTTCGGGCGTGAGCGCGCCGCGAGGGTGGAGAGCGCGGGGCCGAGACCGTACCGGCCACTGCTGTCACGTGTCGCATAGCCGGTGCGCTGCAGGCTCACCAGCAGCCGGTGGGCGATCGAGCGGTGCAGCCCCGTACGCGTGGCGATCTCGCTCGCGGTCACGCCGCGCGGAGCGGCCGCGCCGATCGCCTCGAGCACCACGAGCCCGCGCTCGAGGGTCTGCGAGCCACCGCCGCCGTCCCCGACTTGTGCAGCGTGTCGAGGTCTCCCCGTCACGATTCCCCGGCTTTCTGCACAGATCGCGGACGAGGCGGAGGAGAGACACGCCCGCGGACCTCGCCGAGGGTGAGGGTGCCGGCCGTGGCGCGCAGGACCACCTCGTCGCCGTCCTCGAGGAACGTCCGCTGCTCGCCGCCGGCGGTCCACGGCTCACGCCCGCCCCACGACAGCTCGAGGAAGGACCCGCGTTCCTCGCGTGCGGGGCCCGACACCGTCCCCGACGCGTACAGGTCGCCGGTCCGCAGCGACGCGCCGTTGACGGTCAGGTGCGCGAGCATCTGGGCGGGTCCCCAGTAGTGCGTCCGGTATGGAGGGTGCGTCACCGTCTCTCCGTTCACCACGACCTCCAGCGCGAGGTCGTACCCGGCGGGCTCGTCGACCCGCAGGTACGGCAGCGGCTCGGGCTCCTGCGCCGGCAGCGGCACCCGTACGGGCGCGAGCGCGGCCAGTGGCGTCACCCACGCCGAGACCGAGGTCGCGAAGGACTTGCCGAGGAACGGGCCCAGCGGCACGTACTCCCAGGCCTGCACGTCGCGCGCCGACCAGTCGTTGAGGAGCACCACCCCGAACACGTGGTCAGCGAACGCGCTCGTCGGCACCGGGTCGCCCAGGCGGGTCGGCACGCCGACGACGAAGCCGACCTCGGCCTCGATGTCGAGCCGGGCGGTCGGCGCGTACGACGGCGCCACGTCGGCCGGCCCCTTCAGCTGGCCGTACGGCCGTACGACGTCGGTGCTCGAGACGACGACGGTCCCGGCGCGCCCGTGGTAGGCCACCGGGAGGTGGCGCCAGTTCGGGAGGAGCGGCTCGGCCTCCGGGCGGAAGATCCGGCCGACGTTGCTGGCGTGGTCGAGCGACGCATAGAAGTCGACGTAGTCGGCGACCGTGAATGGCAGGCGGAGCGACACCTCGTCGACGGGGTGGAGGTGCGGAGTGACGCGCTCTGCAGCGGATGCGTCGGTGAGCACCTCGGTCAGCCACGCGCGCGCTGCGTCCCACGTCGCGCGCCCAGCGGCCATCAGCGGGTCGAGCGTGGGTGCGTCGAGGTAGGGCGCGAGGGCGACGGGCGGCTCGGCGGCCCCTGCGTCGAGCACGAGGTCGCCGATCCGCACCCCGACCCGGGGGTGGTCGTCGTCGCGGGTGAAGACCCCGTACGGCAGGTGGTCGACGTCGAACCCAGAGCCTGCGGCTCCCTCGACCCACGTCGGTTGGACGGTTGACATACCGGCACCTTAGTCGAACGATGTTCTTTAAAGGAACAAGCAGTGACCGATTATCGGGAGGGAGCGTCATGGCGTACTACCGCAAGGTCGGCGAGGTCCCGCGCCAGCGCCACACGCAGCTGAGCGGCGAGGACGGACGGCTGCGCTACGAGGAGCTGATGGGCGAGGAGGGCTTCTCGTCCGACTCGTCGCTGCTCTACCACCGGGGTGTGCCGACGGCGATCGCCGCGAGCGAGCCGTGGGAGCTCCCGGACCTCGCGACCTCGCCCAACTACCCGCTGCGTCCCCTCCATCTGCGCCTCCACACGCTGTTCGACGACGCCGAGGCCAAGGCGCTCGACCCGGTGACAGCGCGCCGTCTCGTGCTCGGCAACGGCGACGTGCGGATCTCGTACGTCGTGGCCGGCGAGACCTCGCCCTACTACCGCAACGCGATCGGTGACGAGTGCGTGTTCGTCGAGGCGGGCACGGGCGTCGTTGAGACGGTGTTCGGGGTGGTGCCCTATCGCGCGGGCGACTACGTCCTGATCCCGCGTGCGACCACCCATCGCTGGGTCCCTGCCGAGCTCAGCCGCCTGTACGCGATCGAGGCCAACAGCCACATCTCCCCGCCGAAGCGCTATCTCTCGCGGTTCGGTCAGCTTCTCGAGCACGCCCCGTACTGCGAGCGCGACCTGCACGGCCCGGACGAGCCCCTGCTGGTCGACGGCAGCGACGTCGAGGTGCTGGTCAAGCACCGCGTGAGGGGAGACGTCGTCGGTTCGCGGATGACGTACGCGACCCACCCGTTCGACGTCGTCGGGTGGGACGGCTGCCTCTACCCGTACACGTTCAACATCGAGGACTACATGCCGATCACCGGCAAGGTGCACCAGCCGCCACCGGTGCACCAGGTGTTCGAGGGCTACAACTTCGTCGTCTGCAACTTCCTGCCCCGCAAAGTCGACTACCACCCCCTGTCGATCCCCGTGCCGTACTACCACTCCAACGTCGACTCCGACGAGGTCATGTTCTACGTCGCCGGCGACTACGAGTCCCGCAAGGGATCGGCCGTCGCGCTGGGGTCGATCACCCTGCACCCGGGCGGGATGGCGCACGGGCCGCAGCCCGGTGCGGTCGAGGCGTCGATCGGAGTGCACGAGTTCGACGAGACCGCGGTCATGGTCGACACGTTCCGGCCGCTCGAGGTCGGCGAGGCCGGCAAGCAGAGCGACGACGGCGTGTACGCCTTCAGCGCCGCACGAGGTCTGCGGGATCGGCGCGACTGACCGGTTCGACGAGCCTGGCTACCAGTGTCGCGCTGCCCAGGGCGAGGGTGGCCGGCACGGCGAGGATCGCCGCGAGCGTCGTCGACGACGCGGCACCTGAGGCCAGGGCGGCGCCCGCGAGCGAGACGTAGACCGACTGGGCGACGGTCGAGGAGAGCATGGCTGCCCCCGACATCTGACCCTGCGCGTCGGGCGGCGCGAGCGTGAGCACGTGGTTCGCGAGCGTCGGCGAGCCGATCCCCATGCCCGTCCCGGCGAGCGCCCACAGGGTGAGGCCGAGCCACACCGGGACGACGTCGAGCGCGACGAGGACCGGACCGACGACTCCGGCCGCGATCAGGCAGAACGACACTCGCATCCGCCCCACGGTCGTCGTCCGTCGCTGGACGGTCGCAGTCCCGTTGAGCTGGGAGCCGGCCGCCCAGAACACGCCGGTGATCGTGAGACTGGCGCCGGCGACGGTCGGCCCGAGACCGTGGACCTGCGTCAGCATGAGCGGGATGAAGGCGCCCGCTCCGGCGAACGCGGCAGCCTGAGCTCCGCGGAGTGCGACGGTCGCCGGGATCCCGGGCAGAAGCCGGAGCGTGCCGGGCGGGAGCACGTGGCGAGCGCCGACGGCGATCAGTGCCGTGCCTGTCAGGAGCGCCAGCACCCCGGCGCCGCGGGCGGAGGCGCTGGTTGCCGCAGGTCCACCCAGCGCCAACGCCGCGAGTCCGACGCTGACGAGGACCGCCGAGCCGATCGCCACGCGGTTGGCTGCGGTGGACGGTGCGGACGGTGCGGACGGCGCGGACGGCGCGGGCGGCGCGGCGTCGCGCAGGCGTCGCAGCGACGGCACCAGGCACGCCGTGGCCGGGACCATCAGCACGGGCGCCGCGGCGAAGACCACGCGCCAGCCGGCATGCTCGGCGAGCAGCCCGGCGACCGGTGGCCCGAGGAGCGACGGCAGCACCCACGCCGTCGCGAGCGCGCCGAACATCGCGGGCCGCAGGCCTGCGGGCAGCAGCCGCGCGACCATCACCGTGAGCGCGATGTCGAGGAACGCCTCGGCGACGCCGGCGACGACGCGCCCGGCGACGAACACGCCGATCGTTGGTGCGGTCGCCATCGCGAGCTGCGCGACGACGAAGCAGCCCATCCCCGTCAGCAGCGCCGGCGCCGGTCCGCGACGATCGCACCACTGTCCGGCGACGACCATCGCGATGACCGACGACACGAGCGGGGCCGCTGCTGCCGCGCCGAACAGGTCGAGCCCGTGAAGACTGTCCGCCACCGTCGGCAGCACCGCCATCGTCGCGCGGTTCTCGAACGCGCCGAGCGTGACGAGCGCGAGCGCGCCGACCACGAAAGGGAGATAGCGGGGATCACGAAGACGTAGTGGCGCACTCGGACGCGGCGGGGAAAGGGGCACCCGACGATGCTCGATGCTCAAGCGGACTTGAGGTCAAGCGGTGCCCCGTGCGACGTGGCGTCAGCGCATGATCGAGAGCGGGAGGTAGGCGCTGACAACCCAGTTCGGGGCGTCCACGACCTCGGAGATCTTGAGGTCCACTGCGACGCTGCACAGCACGTACGCGTCGCGCGGGTCCAGCCCGTACGTGTGGTTGAGGTGGTCGATCATCGCCCGGACGGCGTCCTTGGCCGCGTCCATCAACGACGGCGCGATCCCCGTCGTCGCGTAGTAGCCGGCGTCGTCGATGCCCGCGCGCAACGGCCCCGGCGTACGGAACTGGGGCCCCGGGATGCGGCGCCCCTGATGCAGACGGACGCGCACGGCCCCCTGCGCTGCCCACTCGATCGCGCTCACGCACACCTCGCCGTCGCCCTGCGCGGCGTGCGGGTCGCCGAGCGCGAGCCGGGCGCCGGGGACCTGGACCGGGAGGAACACCGACGAGCCGACCACGAGGTCACGGCAGTCGAGATTGCCTCCGAAGTGGCCCGGCGGCATCACGGGCAGCGGGTCGACCGTGTCCGGGCAGACGCCGACCACGCCGAAGAACGGTCGTACGGGCACCCGCGCGACGTCACCCATGTCGGTGTGGTCGCCGTCGATCTCCCAGCGGTAGAGGTACGACTCGTCGAAGTCGCCGGCAAGGAGCCCTTCGTCGGGGACCATCGAGGTCCAGCCGAACCCCTTGGTCCCGGCCGCCTCGAGGATCTCGACCTCGAGCACGTCGCCCGGCTGCGCGCCCGCGACCAGGATCGGGCCGGCCAGCGGGTACGACGGACGGGTCGGGTCGGATGCCGGCATCGCGCCGCCGGTGGCGACCTCGTCGTACCGACCGTTCACCGCGTCCTCGGTCGCGAACGCGATCGTGTCGCCGGAGACGACCTCGAGACGGGGCTCGTGGGTGGTGGTCCAGAGGTGGTGGGGCGCGCCGTCGAGGTCGTGGTGGGTCACGGCGTCATTGTGCCGGAGAACGGTGCCGCGCTGCGCCTCCCCGGAACCGTCGCACTCCCGTGGTCTCATGGCCGTATGCGCCGCCTGCCGCTCCCCGCGATCGCCGCCACTGCCGCCCTCGTCTGCGGCCTCGCGGGATGCGCAGGGGGTGACCAGAAGCCGTCGACTGCAGCCGATCCGACGCCGTCGGCGACCACCACCGCCACCGCCTCGGCGGCACCGCCCGCGGCAGCCGCCGCACCCCAGGACCTCCTGTCGTTCTCGTGCCCTCGCGGTGCCGACGGAAAGACGTGGTCGGCACGCGGCGTGATCGTCAACAGCGGACGCAAGGCCGACTACCGGGTCACGGTGCTGGTGGCGTCTCCGGGGTCGACGCAGGGCAAGGCGCGTCGTCTGGTCATCCCGAAGGTCCCGACGGGGGTGGACACGCCGTTCACGGTCGAACGCCTCCCGGTCAACGCCGGCGCCGCTCCTGCCTGTCGCGTGCAGCTGGTGCGGCTGAGCTGAGCCACTGTGCGGTCGGACGGCTGGGGAGCGACAGGTACCCTCGAGCGGGGCCGAGGGCCGCTCCCCGCGGCGCCCGCCCCCGCTGTCACGTCTCGGAGGAAGTCCCGCATGTCCCCGCGCCGCGTCACGGCGCCCGGTCTGGACGGCGTCCGTGCCCTCGCCGTCATTCTCGTCGTCGCCTTCCACGTCGCGCCGTCGGAGATGCCTGGCGGCTACGTCGGCGTCGACGTGTTCTTCGTCCTCAGCGGGTTCCTCATCACCGCCGTCCTCCTCGAGGACGCCTCGAGCCAGATGCGCTTCGACCTCCCCGCGTTCTGGACGCGACGCGCGCGCCGGCTCGTCCCCGCGGCGACGCTGATGATCGTCGTGGTCGCGGCGCTCACCCTGGCGGTCGGCCGCGACACCGGCGCCGGACTGCGCGCGCAGGTGCTCGGCGGGCTGACGTGGACGGCCAACTGGGTGCAGGTCGCCGGCGGGTGGGCGTACGCGGAGCAGGGGGAGCCGTCCGTCCTCAACCACCTGTGGTCGCTGGCGATCGAGGAGCAGTTCTACCTCCTGTGGCCGCTGCTGCTCGCCGTCGGGCTGCTCCTCCTCGCGCGCCGCCGGCTCGCGGTCGTCGTCGTGGCGCTCGCGCTCGCCTCGGTGGTCCTGATGAGCGTCCTGTACGACCCGGCGGACCCGACGCGTTCGTACGTGGGCACCGACACGCACGTCTTCGGCCTCTTGATCGGCGCCGCTCTCGCGCTCACCCGCGTCCCGCACCTGCTCCGCACCGACGGGTCTGCGACGAGCCCTGCCAAGCGCGCAGTGATCACCTGGATCGGTGTGGCGGGGCTGGTCGTGATCGCCTGGTACGCCGCGTCGGTGACCTGGTCGAGCGCCTGGCCGTACCGCGGGGGGCTGCTCGTCGCCAGCGTCGCGGCGCTCGCGCTCGTGCTGGCCGCAGCCAACCCGACCCCGTTGGCGACCCTGCTCTCCATCCCGCCGATGCGGTGGCTGGGTTCGCGCTCGTACGGGCTCTACCTCTGGCACTGGCCGCTCATCGTCTTCGCCACGCGGCTCGCGGCACCGGAGCACGCGGTGGCGGCGGGCATGGTCGCGGTGCTCCTCGCGGGGGCGGCGGCGGAGCTGTCGTACCGGTATGTCGAGACGCCCATGCGGGAGGACGGCATCGTGCTCACCCTCCGCCGGTGGGTGGCGCCCGTGGGCTGGCTCGTCGTCGAGCGCCGCCACCCGCGCCACCGCTGGGTCGTCACGCTCGGGACCGCGTGCGTGGTGGTCGCGGGGGCGGCCTTCGCCGTGGGGACCGCGCCGGGCCGTAGCGCGCTCCAGGCGAGCCTGCTGCGCGGCCAGAAGGTTCTGGCGCACGCTGCCGACCCGGTGGTGGAGCAGGCCCCCAAGGCGGCCGCCTCCGCCCTCGGTGCGACCTGCCGGACCGTCGGCAAGACCGTACGGGTGAGCGCGTTCGGCGACTCCGTCCTCATCGCTGCCGCGCCTGCGCTCGTCAAGGCGATGCCGCGCCTCGACGCGACGGCCGAGGTCGGCTGGCAGTACGGCGACGTCGCGCGCGCGGTGCGCAGGGCGGCGGCGCGCGGAGAGCTCGGGAAGGTCGTGGTCATCGGCACGGGCACCAACGGGGTCATCGACCGGAAGGACCTCCAGCGCCTGGTCAGGCGGCAGCTTCGTGACAAGCAGGTGCTGCTGGTCTCGCCGCACGTCCCGGGACGCTCGTGGCAGCGGCCCGCGTCGTCGGCCGTACGGCGGGTCGCCGCGGACAACGACAACGCGACCCTCGTCGACTGGCAGCGTGCGGCGTCGCGCGCCGAGAACGTGCTCGCGACCGACCGGGTCCACCCGAACGCGGAGGGCGCCCGCGTCTACACCCGCACCCTCCGCAGCGCCCTCGGCGACTGCTGATCCGCCCGTCTCGTCCCCGGGAGTAGAGTTGAGCGGAATCGACTCAAGTTTCTGAGCGTTGATTCTGGTGACCTTTGACGTATCAGGAGAACCAGGGGAGATACATGGACGCTTCCAAGCTCACGACCCGGAGCCAGCAGGCGCTTGCGGCCGCGATCCAGGCCGCCGCCGCCGCCGGCAACCCTGCGGTCGACCCGTTGCACCTGCTCGACGCACTGCTCGACGCCGACGGCGGCACCGCCGTCCCGCTCCTGCAGGCCGCGGGTGCCGATCCGGCCGTCGCGCGCAGCCGTACGAAAGAGGCGATCGCGAGCCTGCCCTCCGCAGCAGGTCAGAGCGTCGCCACGCCGTCGTACGCGCGCGCCACGCTCGAGGTGCTGCAGCGCGCCCAGGACCTGGCCGGTGAGCTCGGCGACGAGTACGTCTCGACCGAGCACCTCATGGTCGGGCTCGCGACGGTGCAGTCGAAGGCCCGCGAGGTGCTCGACAGTGTCGGCGCGAACGCCGAGGCGCTCCGTGGTGCGTTCCAGACCGTACGAGGCTCCGCCAAGGTGACGAGCCAGGACGCGGAGGACACCTACCAGGCACTCGAGAAGTACGGCGTCGACCTCACCGAGGCCGCCCGCGAGGGCAAGCTCGACCCGGTGATCGGCCGCGATGCCGAGATCCGTCGTACGGTCCAGGTGCTGACCCGCCGTACCAAGAACAACCCCGTGCTGATCGGCGAGCCGGGCGTCGGCAAGACCGCCGTCGTCGAGGGCCTGGCCCAGCGGATCGTCGCGGGTGACGTCCCGACCTCGCTGCAGGGCAGGCGCCTGATCTCACTCGACCTCGGCGCGATGGTCGCCGGCGCGAAGTACCGCGGCGAGTTCGAGGAACGGCTCAAGGCCGTCCTGCAGGAGATCAAGGACTCCGACGGCCAGATCATCACGTTCATCGACGAGCTCCACACCGTCGTCGGCGCCGGTGCGACCGGCGACTCCGCGATGGATGCCGGCAACATGCTCAAGCCGATGCTGGCCCGCGGCGAGCTGCGGATGGTCGGCGCGACGACGCTCGACGAGTACCGCGAGAACATCGAGAAGGACCCTGCGCTCGAGCGGCGCTTCCAGCAGGTGCTGGTCGACGAGCCGAGCGTCGAGGACACCATCGCGATCCTGCGCGGCCTCAAGGAGACGTACGAGGCGCACCACAAGGTCGAGATCTCTGACGCGGCGCTGGTCGCGGCGGCGGCACTGTCCGACCGCTACATCTCGGGCCGCCAGCTTCCCGACAAGGCGATCGACCTCGTCGACGAGGCAAGCAGCCGTCTGCGCATGGAGATCGACTCCAACCCGATCGAGATCGACACGCTCCGGCGTTCGGTCGACCGGATGCTGATGGAGGAGCTCCACCTCGAGAAGGAGACCGACGAGGGCAGTCGCGAACGCCTCGAGAAGCTCCGCGCCGAGCTCGCCGACGCCCAGGAGCAGCTGCGTGGGCTCGAGGCCCGTTGGGAGCGTGAGCGCTCCGGGCTTAACGAGGTCGGCGAGATCAAGCAGCAGATCGACGAGAAGCGGCGCGAGGCCGAGCGGGCGCAGAACGCCGGCGACCTCGAGACGGCCGCACGGCTCAACTACGCCGAGATCCCGGCGCTGGAGAAGCAGCTCGAGTCGGCGGAGGCCGACGAGACAGCCGAGCCCGAGGAGAAGATGGTCAACGACCAGGTCGGGCCCGACGAGATCGCCGAGGTGATCGCGGCGTGGACCGGCATCCCGACGGGCCGTCTGCTCGAGGGCGAGACCGGCAAGCTGCTGCGCATGGAGGATGAGCTCGGCAACCGGCTGATCGGCCAGACCGAGGCGGTCAAGGCGGTCTCCGACGCCGTACGCCGCTCGCGCGCGGGCATCGCCGATCCGAACCGGCCGACGGGCTCGTTCCTGTTCCTCGGCCCGACCGGTGTCGGCAAGACCGAGCTGGCCAAGGCACTCGCGGAGTTCCTGTTCGACGACGAGCGGGCGATGGTCCGCATCGACATGAGCGAGTACTCCGAGAAGCACTCCGTCTCACGGCTCGTCGGGGCCCCTCCGGGCTACGTCGGGTACGACGAGGGCGGTCAGCTCACGGAGGCGGTGCGCCGGCGCCCGTACAGCGTCGTGCTGCTCGACGAGGTCGAGAAGGCCCACCCCGAGGTCTTCGACCTCCTGCTCCAGGTGCTCGACGACGGGCGCCTGACCGACGGGCAGGGGCGTACGGTCGACTTCCGCAACGTCATCTTGATCCTCACCTCGAACCTGGGCTCGGTCTACCTGGCCGACCCTGCGCTCGAGGAGGCGCAGAAGCGCGAGAAGGTCATGGAGGTCGTACGGGCGTCGTTCCGGCCGGAGTTCCTCAACCGGCTCGACGAGGTCGTCATGTTCGACGCGCTGTCGGTCGAGGACCTGACCCGCATCGTCGACCTGCAGATCGAGGCGCTGGCTCACCGACTGGAGTCGCGCCGGATCCGCCTTCGGGTCACCGACGAGGCCAAGTCGTGGCTCGCGACGACCGGTTTCGACCCGGCCTATGGTGCCCGCCCGCTGCGTCGCCTCATCCAGCAGGCGATCGGCGACCAGCTCGCGCGTGAGCTGCTCGCGGGCGACGTACGCGACGGTGACGAGGTCGTCGTCGATGTCGACCCGACCAAGGAAGGCCTGACCGTCGGCGCTGCATGACGCCGGCAGCGGTGAGCCAGGTCCCACCACGACCAAAGGGGTGGGACCAGGCTCACCGCGCACCACCACTCCCGTGATGGGATGACCCCATGGCGAACCCGACGACCGCCCGTCCGCAAAAGGTGATGATGGCCTGCCTCACGGCGGGGGTGGCGTCCGTCCTGGTCCTGATCAGCGTGTTGACGACCCTGTCGGGCTGGGGCTCGCTCGAGGTCCGCGAGCAGGTGGAGCGCACGCTCGACGCCTCTCCCATCACTGGGACGCTCACCGTGGACCAGGCGCTCAGCTGGCTGCGGGTGATCCTCATGGCCGCCGGCGCGCTCGCGACGACGTCGATCGTCCTCGCGGTCTGGACCGCCAAGCGTCACAAGGGTGCGCGCATCGGGCTCACGGTCTCCTCTCTCCTGTCGACCGTGACGTTCGCGTCGACGGGTGCCACGGGGATCATCCCCGCCATGCTCGGCGTGATGGTCGTCGTGTTCCTGTGGAGTGCGGAGTCCCGTGCCTGGTTCGCCGGACGGGAGATCGAGCCCGCAAACGCGGCGACCTCGCCGCGCGAAGCGCCCGCGCCTCGTCCCGTGCACACGACGACCACGCCGCCCGTGCGTGCGCCCGAGCCCGGTTCGGAGGCCTCGCAGCCCCCGCCGTCGCCACGCCCGTACGCCGCCGGCCCCGGCTCGTACCAGCACCCGTTCCCCGGCCCCGCGCAGCAGCAGCCGCCCGTGGCCCCGTACGGCCAGCCGCCCGCGCCGTACGGCCAGCAGCCGCCGTACGGCCGCCCCGGGCAGCTCCCGCGCCCCCGTCCGCTGATCACCGCGGCCGTCACCGCGACCGTGCTGTCGGGCATCGTCGCCGCGGTGTTCGGCCTCAACGCGCTGATCTACCTCGTGTCGCCGTCCCAGTACGTCGACATGCTGACGAACCCGCCGATGTTCTCCGAGTCGGAGGTGCAGCAGCTCGTCGGGGACGACCCGCAGGGCTATGCCCGCGACATGTTCCTGATCTCGCTCACGCTCGGCGTCCTCGCGGTCGCCGGAGCCGTGTCGGCACTGACGCTGCTGGTGCGCAAGCCGGCGGCGCGCATCGTCTTCACCGTCGTCGCCGGCCTCAGCATGGTGGCGTCGGTGGCCCTCGCGCCGCTCGGCCTGGTCTGGCTCGTCGCCCAGGTCGCGTGCGTCATGCTCGTGTGGCGGCGCGAGGTCACCGCGTGGCTTCGGGTGGGTCGCTGACCGTACGGGTCAGCTGACCTGGTCCAGCAGCGCCTGCATCCGCGCGATCTCGGCGCCCTGGCCCGACGCGATGTCGGCCGCCATCTCGCTGGCCATCAGGTCCGCGCCCTCGGTCTGCGCGCTGTCGGACATCGCCACCGCGCCCTCGTGGTGCTGGATCATCCCGCGCAGGAAGAGACGGTCGAACGCGGCGCCGTCGGCGTCGGCGAGCTCCTCCATCTCCTCCTCGGTGAGCATCCCGTGGGAAGGGTCGCGCATCGCGGTCGTGCCCCCGTGACCGCCGTGCCCTCCGTGTCCGGACGCGCCCTCGGGGACCGGCAGCTCGCGGACCTCCAACCAGGCGGCCATCGCGTGGATCTCGGGGCCCTGTGACGCGGAGATGCGGTCGGCGAGGCTCCGGACGCTCGCGTCCTCGGCTCGGGTCTTCGCGAGCTCGGTCATCTCGATCGCCTGCAGGTGGTGCGCGATCATGCCGGTCACGAACTCGACGTCGGCCTTGTTGTAGGACGTCGAGTCGGGGTAGTCGCTCGGCGCGAGCGTCCGGTTCGACTCCCCCGGCAGACCGGGCTGGATGACCGTGCTCTGCGCCGGTGGCGGATCCGTCGCGTCCGCCCCGTCGGCGTCGCCGTCACCGGAGCACGAGGCCAGGAGCGCCGTGCCGAGAGCGAGGGCGGAGAGCCTGACGACGACCGAACCACGCACGCGATCTACCACGGAGATGTTCCCTTCGACGACTCATTGCGACCTACGAAGCGTTGCGGAGTTAGGCATTTGGCGCAATGCTTCGATCAACATCTTCCAGGAAGGTCCTCCGCATGAGACCCACGCGTCGTGATCGACTACCCCGCGCCCTCGCCGTGACCGCCGGCGCCGCGGCGCTCGTCGTCAGCACCCTGGCAGGGGCAGCGCCCTCCATCGGCGTCCCCGATGACGGGAGCGAGTCGCCCGCACCGGTGGCCGCTCAGCGTCTGGCCGCCGTCGATGACGCCGACACCGAGCTCGGCGTCGGTGAGACGGCCTCCAGCCCGAACATGAAGCTGCTCGCGAACATCCCCAAGAACGGCGCCTTCGCCGAGGAGGCGGCGTTCAGCACCGACCTGGCGTTCAAGGGCAACTACGCCTACGCAGGCAACTACAACGGCTTCACCGTGTACGACATCAAGAAGGGCAGCCGCCCCACGCAGGTCGCGCAGGTCGTCTGCCCGGGCTCCCAGAACGACATCTCGGTGAGCGGCAACCTGCTGATCCTGAGCACCGACTCGAGCCGCAGCAACGCTTCCTGCGACAACATCGGCCAGTCGGCGTCGGTGAAGGAGTCGTGGGAGGGCCTGAAGGTCTTCGACATCAGCAAGCCCGCGTCGCCGAAGTACGTCGCGTCGGTCGAGACGAAATGCGGATCGCACACGCACACGCTCGCGCCGTCGAAGGACAAGAAGAACCTCTACGCGTACGTCTCGTCGTACTCGCCGAACGTCGCGTTCCCCGACTGCCAGCCGCCGCACGACCTGATCAGCATCGTGAAGATCCCGGTCAAGAACCCGGCCGCAGCCGCAATCGTCGCTGAGCCGGTGGTGTTCCCCGACGGCGGCAACCCGCCCGGCGGCTACTCGTCGACGACGTCGGGCTGCCACGACATCACGGCGTACCCGTCGAAGGACATCGCCGCGGGCGCCTGCATGGGTGACGGCGTGCTGTTCGACATCAAGGACCGTGAGAAGCCGAAGGTCATCGAGCAGGTCCGCGACACGACCAACTTCGCGTTCTGGCACTCGGCGACGTTCAACAACGCCGGCACCAAGGTCGTCTTCACCGACGAGCTCGGCGGCGGCGGTGGCCCGACCTGCAACCCGACCGTCGGCGACGTCAAGGGCGCGGACGCGATCTACGACATCACCAAGGCCAAGAAGCTCGAGTTCAAGAGCTACTTCAAGATCCCGCGGACCCAGGCCAACACCGAGAACTGTGTGGCGCACAACGGGTCCCTGATCCCGATCAAGGGCAAGGACATCATGGTCCAGGCCTGGTACCAGGGCGGGATCTCGGTGTGGGACTTCACCGACTCGGCCAACCCGAAGGAGCTGGCGTGGTTCGACCGCGGCCCGCTCTCGGCGGAGCGGCTGATCCTCGGTGGATCGTGGTCGGCGTACTACTACAACGGCTACATCTACTCGAACGACATCCAGAAGGGCTTCGACGTGTTCGGGGTCAAGGACCGCAGGCTGGCGGGTGCGAAGGGCTACAAGTACGACGAGCTCAACCCGCAGTCGCAGCCGTCGTTCTCGCGTGGCCACGGCCACGGCGGCAGGCACTGATCGCCTGACGTACGACCCGACGAAAGGACCCGGCGTTCCGGCCAGCATCTGGTCGGAACGCCGGGTCTTTCAGCGTCAGAGGTTGATCATGTGGCCCGCTGCGCCGTGGATGACCTCCTGCACGGCCTCGGACAGCGTCGGGTGCGCGTGCACGTTGCGGGCGACCTCGTCGGCCGTGAGGTCCCAGCGCTGCGCCAGGGTGAGCTCGCCGAGCATCTCGGTGACCTCCGGGCCGACGAGGTGGGCACCCAGCAGCTCGTTGTAGGTCTTGTCCGTCACGAGCTTCACGAAGCCGGCCGTGTCGGCGAGACCCGGGGCCTTGCCGTTGGCCGAGAAGGGGAACTTGTCGACCTTGACGTCGAAGCCCTTCTCCTTGGCCTGCGCCTCGGTGTAGCCGAACGACGCGATCTGCGGGTGGCAGAAGGTCGCGCGCGGCATCATCACGTAGTCGAGCGGGAACGTCTCGACGCCACCGATCATCTCGGCCGCCACGATCCCCTGCGCCTCTGCGACGTGGGCGAGCATGAGCTTGGCCGTGACGTCACCGATCGCAAAGATGCCGTCGACGTTGGTCCGCATGTAATCGTCGATCTCGATCGCGCCGCGCGGCGACACCGTCACGCCCGCCTTGTCGAGCCCGATGCCCTCGCTGCGCGGAGCGAAGCCGATCGCCTGGAGGACCTTGTCGGCTTCGAGGACCTCCTCCTTGGCGTTGCCCTCGGGATCGCGGGTGACAGTGACCTTCACCTTGTCGCCGGAGTCGTCGATCGCGTCGACGCGGGTCGAGGTGAGGATCTCGATGCCGAGCTTCTTGTAGGCCTTCGTGAGCTCCTTGGACACGTCCGCGTCCTCGTTGGGGACGGCGCGGTCGAGGAACTCGACGATGGTGACCTTCACGCCGTACGAGTTGAGGACGTACGCGAACTCGACGCCGATCGCGCCGGCGCCGGCGACGATGATCGACTCGGGCAGGCTGTCGGCGAGGATCTGCTCCTCGTACGTGACGACGCGGTCGGACAGCTGCGTGCCCGGGAGCAGTCGGGTGTAGGACCCCGTGGCGATGATGCAGGAGTCGAAGGTGACCTCCTGCGTCCCGCCGTCGTTGAGGGACACCGCGATCGACTGGGGACCGGTGAAGGCTCCGGTGCCGTGGATCTCGGTGATCTTGTTCTTCTTCATCAGGAAGTGGACGCCCTTGACGCGGCCGTCGGCGACCTCACGGCTGCGCGAGTAGGCCTTGCCGTAGTCGAGGGTGACCTCACCCACGCCGATGCCGAAGACGGACTCGGCCTCGTGCTGGATGAGGTGCGCCAGCTCGGCGTTGCGCAGGAGCGACTTGCTCGGGATGCATCCGACGTTGAGGCAGACACCTCCCCAGTACTTGGGCTCGATGACAGCCACGGACTTGCCCAGCTGTGCGGCACGGATCGCGGCGACGTAGCCGCCCGGTCCGGCGCCAAGGACGACGACGTCGAAGTGATCGCTCATGCCTCAATCGTAGGGAGGTGAGACAGATCACGTCGGAGCGGTCGGCGATTCTGCCCTCATCCGCGCCAGGTGAAACCGCGGCGTACGCTCGAAGTCATGGAAGAAACGCAGGTATTGCCGCGCCCGCGACCTCACGTCGTCGTCGTCGGCGGTGGCTTCGGTGGCGTCGCGGCGGTGCGAGCGCTCGGCAAGGCCGACGTGGACGTGACGCTGGTTGACCGGCACACCTACAACACGTTCCAGCCCCTGCTGTACCAAGTCGCGACGGCAACGCTCAATCCCGGCGACATCACGTGGTTCCTCCGCTCGATCCGCGCGAAGCAGGACAACGTACGTTTCCTCAAGGGCACGGTCGTCTCGATGGAGCACTCGACCCGCACGATCAGCCTCGACGGCGGTCTGACGCTCTCGTACGACTACCTGATCATCGCCTCGGGCGTCACCGCGAACTTCTTCGGCATCCCCGGGGCGGAGGAGTTCTCGCTGCCGCTCTACAAGCGCTCCCAGGCGCTGGCGGTGCGCGACCGGATGTTCGAGATCCTCGAGGACGCCGCGGTCAACGGCCAGAACACCGACTTCCGGGCGATTGTCGTCGGCGGCGGCCCGACCGGTGTCGAGACGGCGGGCGCGCTGGCTGAGATGCGCAACGTCGACATGCCGGTGACCTACCCGGAGATCGACAACGAGCGCATCCACATCACGCTCGTCGAGATGGCGCCGCACGTGCTCGGCCCGTTCGCGCCGAAGCTGCGCAACTACACGAAGAAGTCGCTCGAGAAGCGTGGCGTCGACCTTCGTCTGGAGACGTCGGTGAAGGAGGTCCGACCCGACGGGGTCGTCGTGAACGACGGTGAGTTCATCCCGGCGGACATGGTCATCTGGGCCTCCGGCATCACGACGCACCCGATCATCGCGAACTGGGGCGTCCCCCTCGGGCGTGGGCGCCGCATCATGGTCGACGATCACCTGCGGGTCCAGGGTCTGGACAACGTGTACGCCGTGGGCGACATCGCCGTCGAGGACGGCGACCGGGCGCTGCCGCAGCTCGCGCAGCCGGCGCTCCAGGGTGGCAAGTACATCGCGAAGGACATCAAGAAGCGGCTCAAGGGCCAGGAGCACAAGCCGTTCCGGTACGTCGACAAGGGCACGATGGCGACCATCGGCCGCAGCTCCGCCGTGGCCGAGCTCAGGCCTTTCGGCAAGCTCACGGGCTTCGCTGCCTGGGTGACGTGGATCCTCATCCACCTGTACTTCCTGCTGGGCAACCGCAACCGGCTCGCGACGATGATCAACCTGGGCTCGCGCTACATCTTCTGGAAGGGCGGCCACAACGCGATCGTCGGCGAGACGCCGCCGGTCATCGCGCGGCATGCGCCGCCGAGGGCCGTCCTCAGCACGCCGGTCGGGGTGCTGACCGAGACGGTTGTGCCAGCCGAGGTGCCTGGGGTCGAGCCTGCGCCGAAGCCGGAGGAGCTGGCGGCCGGGCCGGCCGACGAGAAGGCGCCCGAGCGCGTCGAGGAGTCCGCGGACCGCACCGCGTGAGCGCCGCGCCGTTGCACGTCGCGCTGACGGACGGGTATGTCCTGCGCCGAGCGACACCCGACGACGCTCCCGCGCTGGCGGCGGCGGCACGGGGCGACCGCACGCATCTCGCGCCGTGGGAGCCCGTCAGGCCTGACGGCTACTTCACCGACGCTGCAGAGCGTGAGCGACTTGTCGCCCGGATGGCCGACGACGCTGCCGGTCGCAGCATCACGGCGCTGATCGTCGCCGACGACGGCGCGGTCGCCGGTTCGCTCAACCTCAACGACGTCGTCGCCGGGGCCTACCGGAACGGCCACCTCGGCTACTGGCTGGGCTCGGCGCACACTGGCCGCGGGCTGATGACCAGGGCCGTCGACGCGGTCTGCGACCACGCCCGTGGCCTCGGTCTCCACCAGGTCCAGGCCGCGACGCTGCTCCACAACGAGGCGTCGCAGGCCGTCCTGCGGCGTACCGGGTTCGCGCACATCGGTCAGGCGCGCGACTACCTGTTCATCGCCGGCCGCTGGCAGGACCACCTGCTGTTCCAGCGGATCCTCAGCGACGAGCCGCCTCGCACCTGACTCGTACGGCTAGGGTGCGGCCATGCCTCGTATCACCGTCGCCGGTCGTGCCACCCAGAGCCACCCCGCCGAACGCGGCACCGTCCAGGTGCTCGTGAGCTTCGCCGGAGAGCGTCGCGCCGACGTGGTGGCGCGCTCCGAGCAGGCCCATGCCTCGCTGGTCGAGCAGGCCAAGGATGCGGTCGCCGGCGGTGCCGCGACATGGTGGGGCGCCGACCAGGTCGCCGCCTTCCCGTACGACGAGTGGATCAAGCCCAGCGCTCACGAGGACCAGATCAAGGTCCGGCGCTTCCGTACGAATGCGGCGATCCACGTGAAGTTCGCCGACTTCGCGGCACTCTCGTCCTGGGTCGGCGCGGTGTCGCTGGAGCCCGGTGTCACGATCCGGTCGATCGACTGGGCGCTGACCGAGGCACACCGCGACCGCGTCGTCGCAGAGGTACGGGCGGCCGCCGCACTCGATGCCGTCACGCGTGCGCAGGCCTACGCGGACGCGCTGGGGCTCGGCCCCGTCCGCCTGACCGCCCTGTACGAGGACGGGCTGCGACCCCACATCGGGAGCGGTGGCGCTCCTGGCCCGGGCGTGGCGATGCGCGCCGCCGCCGGGGGCGGCGGCAACGGCGGCGGCTTCGAGCTGCAGCCCGACGACATCGACGTCACCGCCGTCGTCACGGCCGACTTCGAGGCCGGCGCGACGATCTGATCCAGCGTCAGCGTCCGCGGCGGGTGCGCGCCTGGGACGAGAATCCCGCTGCGCCACCCGTACGCGAACCGCCCGACGCGGAGCCCGACCCGGAACGCTGCGCGCCGCTGCCCGCGCGCTGACCACCCGCGCTACGCGAGCTGTTCCCGCCGGAAGAGGCGCTCCCCGTGCCGCTGCCGCCACCACTGCGGCGGCGGCGGTTGCGTGCGACGTCGTTGCCGCCCTGGCCGCCACGGCCTCGGCCGTTGCCACGACCGCCGTTGGCGGAGGGCTGCGACGCCACCACGGGCGGAGGCGCGATCCGGTCGGCCTGCGGGCCGACGAGCTCGGCGAAGATCTCCGCACCCGGTGCCACGGCGTGCTCGGTCGGCTTGATCGCGGCGGCACGCATGAGCGAACGCACGTCGCGGCGCTGCTCGCTGGTGGCGACGGTGACGACGATGCCGGAAGCGCCCGCACGTGCCGTACGGCCGGAACGGTGCAGGTAGGCCTTGTGCTCGGACGGCGGATCGACGTGCACGACGAGCGACACGTCGTCCACGTGGATGCCGCGGGCGGCGATGTCGGTGGCGACCAGGACGCGCACCGAGCCGTCGGAGAACGCCGCGAGGTTGCGCTGGCGGGCGTTCTGGCTGAGGTTGCCGTGGAGGTCGACCGCGGGGATCCCGGCGTCGGTCAGCTTCTTGGCCAGCTTCTTGGCGGCGTGCTTCGTCCGCGTGAACGCGAGGGTCTTGCCCTCGCCGCCGACGAGCTCGTTGATGACCGCGGCCTTGTCGTCGTGCGCGACGGCGAGGACGTGGTGCTCCATGTCGGGCACGTGCGAGGTGGCCTCGTCGACGGAGTGCGTCACGGGCGAAGTCAGGTAGCGCTTGACCAGCGCGTCGACGCCGTTGTCGAGCGTCGCCGAGAACAGCATGCGCTGCGCGTTGCGCGGGGTCTGGTCCAGGACACGCTTGACGACGGGCAGGAAGCCGAGGTCGGCCATGTGGTCGGCCTCGTCGAGCACCGTGACCTCCACTGCGCGCAGATCGCAGTGGCCCTGCGCGATGAGGTCCTCGAGGCGACCGGGGGTCGCGACGACGACGTCGACGCCGTTGCGCAGTGCGGCGACCTGCGGGTTCTGACCGACGCCGCCGAAGATCGTCATCGCGCGCAGGTTGATCGCCTTCGCGAGCGGGGCGAGGGTCTCGAGCACCTGGACGGCGAGCTCGCGCGTCGGGACGAGGATCAGTGCGCGGGGCTGCTTCGCGCGGCGCGGGCGCTCGCTCGACGCGAGCACGGCCAGCGTCGGGAGGCTGAAGGCGACGGTCTTGCCGGAGCCCGTACGGCCGCGGCCGAGGACGTCACGGCCGGCAAGGGTGTCGGGCAGCGAGGCCGCCTGGATGGGGAAGGGGGTCGTGATCCCGCGCTGGGCGAGGGAGTCAACGAGGGGAGCAGGCACGCCGAGGTCGGCGAAGGTGGGCACAGAGGTGTCCTTCTATCGTGGGGGTGGCCGTGATTGCAGCCACTCACGAGTGAGGACGGGAGGGCGCATGGTGCGCGCCGCTCGAGCAGACGACCGCGGACGCAGGGTGCGTCCTGCTCTCCACAATACCCGCATGACTGAGCACGTGACGAATTCAGTGGTGGCCGTCACACGGCGGCCTGAGCCGGTAGTCCCCTAGATTGCAGGGCATGGGCACGACGGCCCGTGCGACCAGAGAAGGCGGGCCGGTCACCGATCCCGTCCCGCCGTACGCGCGCGTTCCCGTGCTCTCGGCCGCGGCCGCCCTTGCCGTGGTCCTGCTCGCGACGGCCAACCGGTACGGGTTCCACCGCGACGAGCTCTACTTCCGGATGCTCGATCCGGCGTGGGGCTACGTCGACCAGCCGCCGTTGATCCCGCTCCTCGCGAACGCAATGACCGAGCTCGTCGCCGACGAGCCGTGGGCGGTGCGCCTGCCGGCGATCGTGGCCGTGGTCGCCTCGACGCTGGTCGCCGCCGCGCTCACCCGCGAGCTCGGCGGTGGGGCGCTCGCGCAAGGACTGTGCGCGTGGACCTTCGCGTTCGCGTCGTTCCCGCTGGTGGCCGGGCACGTGCTGGTGACGACGTCGACGGACCTTCTCGCCTGGATGGTCGCGTCGTGGTTCGCGATCCGTGCGTTGCTGCGGGGCGAGGCGCGGTGGTGGCTGGCGGTCGGTGTCGCGGTGGGCCTGGCGACGTACGGGCGGCTGCTGATCCCGTGGTGGGTGCTCGGCCTTGTCGTCGGGCTCGCGCTCGTCGGTCCTCGACGCGTGCTCCGCTCGGGGTGGTTCTGGGCCGGCGGCGCTGTCGCGGCGGTCGTGGGGATGCCGAATCTCGTCTACCAGGTCGTCAACGACTTCCCCCAGCTCGAGATGGGGGCGGCGCTGGCCGAGAACAACGCCGACGAGGTCCGCGTGATGATGTGGCCGTTCCTCTTCATCCTCTTCCCGGCGATCTGGGTGGTTGGGTCGGTGTCGCTCTGGCGGCGACCGGAGTGGCGGGTGCTGCGCGCCTTCGTCGTCGCGTTCGTGGTCGTCCTCGTGCTGACGTACGTCGGCGGAGCGCAGTTCTACTACCCGGCGGGTCTCCTTGCCGTGCTCTTCGCCGCCGGCTGGGTGCCGGCCGCCGCGTGGCTTGCCCGCTCGTCGGTCGCCGTACGGGTCGCGATCGGCGCTGCGCTCACCGTCTACGCGGCGGTCAGCGTCGCCGTCTCCCTGCCCGTGATCCCCGTGAGCGCCCTCACCAGCACGCCCGTCCCGGACATGAACACGACGGTCGTCGACCAGATCGGCTGGCCGACGTACGTCCGTCAGGTCGCCGACGTCTGGGAGACGGTGCCGAGCGACGAGCGCGAGCGCGCGGCGATCTTCACGTCCAACTACGGCGAGGCGGGGGCGATCGACCGGTACGGGCCTGCGCTCGGCCTGCCCACCCCGTACAGCGGGCAGAACGCTCTCCACGAGCAGGCTCGACCGCCCAGCGACACCGAGACGGTGGTGGTCGTGGGCGGGCAGTACGCCCAGGCCCGCATGCTCTTCGAGGGGTGCGAGGTCGTGGGGCGGCTCGCGAACGGCACCGACGTCGACAACGAAGAAGAAGGGCTGCCCATTGGGGTGTGTCGCGGGCCGCTGCACCCGTGGCCGGAGCTCTGGGACGAGCTCCAGCACTTCGACTGAGCGCGACTCGTCAGGCGTGCCGTTCAACGGCTCAGCGCCACCGCTCGTCGCACGTGCGGGACCGTACGCCGACCGCTCGGACGCGCCCACCGACCCCCGCGCATGTGATCTGGCACACAGCAAGTCGGCCGCCTTAGGTTCACGCGAAGAGCCCTGACCGTGCACCCCGAGAGGCGAAGCCGTGATCGAGAGAACCAGCGCGGCGCAGGATGCGGCGTACGAACGCATCCATGCGACCGAGGAGTTCCGCACCCTCAAGAGCAAGTACCTGACCTTCGTCGTCCCCGTGACGATCGGCTTCATGGCGTGGTACCTGCTCTACGTCGTCTGCTCCAACTGGGCTCCCGGATTCATGGGGACCAAGCTGGTCGGCAACATCAATGTGGCCCTGGTCTTCGGCCTCCTGCAGTTCGTGACCACGTTTGCGATCGCCGTCTGGTACTCGAAGTATTCCGCCAAGAACCTCGACCCGATCGCTGACGAGCTGCGCGCCGAGTTCGACGAGGAGGTCGCCCGATGAGCGGGACGAACGTGATCCTCGCGGCGGGCGAGGAGGGCGGGCACCAGACACTGACGACGGTGCTGTTCGTCGGCGTCGTGCTGCTGACGGTCGCCATCACCTTTTGGGCAAGCCGCAACACCAAGACCGCGGCCGACTACTACGCAGGCGGCCGCTCGTTCAGCGGCTTCCAGAACGGTCTCGCGATCGGCGGCGACTACATGTCGGCGGCGTCGTTCCTCGGGATCTCGGGCGCGATCGCCCTGTCGGGCTACGACGGATTCCTCTACTCGATCGGATTCCTCGTCGCTTGGCTGGTGGCGCTGCTGCTGATCGCCGAGCTGCTGCGCAACTCCGGTCGCTTCACGATGGCCGACCAGCTGGCGTACCGGATGCGGCAGACGCCCGTCCGTACGGCGGCCTCGGTCTCGACCGTCGTGGTCTCGATCTTCTACCTGCTGGCCCAGATGGTCGGCGCCGGCGCGCTCGTGTCGCTGCTGCTCGGCGTCGAGGGCGACACGCTGAAGAACCTCACGATCGTCGGCGTCGGCATCCTGATGATCTTCTACGTCGTCGTTGGCGGCATGAAGGGCACGACCTGGGTGCAGATCGTCAAGGCCGTCCTCCTCATGGTCGGCACGCTGCTGATCAGCGTGCTCGTCCTCGCGAAGTTCAACTTCAACCTCTCCGAGCTGCTCGGCACGGCGGCCAGCAACTCCGGTCACGGGCAGGCGTTCCTCGAGCCGGGCCTGAAGTACGGCGCTGACTTCACCAGCAAGCTCGACTTCCTGTCGCTCGGCATCGCGCTCGTCCTCGGCACCGCCGGACTGCCGCACATCCTCATCCGCTTCTACACGGTCCCGACGGCGCGGCAGGCCCGCGTCTCGGTGAACTGGGCGATCGGCCTGATCGGCACGTTCTACCTGATGACGCTGATCCTCGGCTTTGGCGCAGCGGCGCTGCTGTCGGACAGCCAGTACGCGAAGGTCGCCGAGTCCGGAGGCAATCTCGCCTCACCCTTGCTCGCCGAAGCTGTCGGCGGTGGCGAAGGGTCGACGGGCGGCGCGATCTTGCTGGCGTTGATCGCGGCGGTGGCGTTCGCGACGATCCTTGCGGTCGTGGCGGGGCTGACCCTCGCGTCGGCGTCGTCGGTGGCCCACGACCTCTATGCCAACGTGATCAAGAAGGGCAAGGTCTCCGGGCAGGACGAGGTGAAGGTGGCGCGGATCGCGGCGTTCGTGATCGGTGGCGTCGCCATCGCGCTGGCGATCCCGGGACAGTCGCTCAATGTCGCCTTCCTGGTCGCCCTCGCCTTCGCGGTCGCGGCGTCGGCGAACCTCCCGGCGTTGATCTACAACCTGTTCTGGAAGAGCTTCAACACGCGCGGTGCGACGTGGAGCATCTACGGCGGCCTGATCTCCGCGGTCGGTCTCGTGTTCTTCTCGCCCGTCGTGTCGGGCAAGGTCAACCCGGAGACCGGAGAGAGCCTGTCGTTGTTCGGCACGGGCGTGGACTTCAGCTGGTTCCCGCTGGAGAACCCCGGCATCGTGTCGATCCCGATCGGCTTCTTCCTCGGCTGGCTGGGCACGGTCACCTCGAAGTCCAAGGCCGATCCGGTGAAGTACCGCGAGCTCGAGGTCCGGTCGATGACCGGAGCCGGCGCCGAGTGAGCGGCTGAGCGGCCACCAAGGCATACAGCTCCCCCGTTCCCGTGCGGCAGGCGCGCGAGAACGGGGAGTTGTACGTCCGCGCGGCCGCGTCGGTGAGGATGGTGGGTGTGATCGGGGTTCTCGAGGGGTTCGGCGTCATCACGGTGGTGATCGCCGTCGGGTTCGTCCTCGCCCACCTCGGCGTCGTCACGCTCGACTACCAGTGGATGCTGTCGAGGCTGGTCTTCTTCGTCGGCAGCCCGGCACTGCTCTTCTCGGTGCTCTCCGAGGTCGACGTGGCGGGTGCGCTGTCGCAGGCACTCGTGGCGAACGCCGTCAGTGTGGTCGTCGTCGCGGCGATCGCGCTCGCCCTCGCGCGCTGGCGGTGGCGGCGCGGGTGGGGCGATGCGACGTTGTCGGCGTTGACGGCGGGCTACGTGAACGCCGGGAACCTCGGCCTGCCGATCGCGATTTACGTCCTCGGCGACGCGTCGGCGGTCGCCGGCGCGCTGCTGCTCCAGCTGTTGGTGATCGCGCCGCTGGCGTTCGTCGTGCTCGACCAGTCCGGCTCGGGGGAGCGGCCGACGGTGCTCTCCGTGCTGTCACGCCCGTTTCGCAACCCCGTCACCGTCGGCGCCCTGATCGGCGTGGTCGTCGCGGTTTCGGGGGTGTCGGTGCCGCGATGGGTGGCCGATCCGATCGACCTGCTGGCCGGCCTCGCGATCCCCGGCATGCTGATCGCGTTCGGCATCTCGCTGCGGCTTGGCCCGAAGCCGGGGGCGAGCGGTGCGGGTGGTCAGGTCGCGGTGCTGAGCATGCTCAAGCTGGTCGTCCAGCCGCTCGTCGCCTACGTCGTGGCGCGCTTCCTTCTCGGGCTCGACGGCAGTGCGCTGCTCGCGGTCGTCGTGGTCGCCGGACTGCCGACGGCGCAGAACGTGTTCGTGACCGCGGTGCGGTACGACCGCGCGGTGCCCGTCGTGCGCGACGTCGTCTTCGCGACCACGGTCCTCTCGTTCGTCACGATCCTGGCGATCGCCGCCCTGCTGGCGTAAGTCCCGGTGGTTGAGCCTGTCGAAACCGAGGCCCGGTGGTTGAGCCTGTCGAAACCTCACCCGTTCGGCAGGACCACCGCACGCCCGCGGATCTGCCCGGCGTGCAGCCGCTCGTACGCCCGCGGCGCGTCGTCGAGCGAGTACGTCTCGATCTCGACATGGACCTGCTCGCGGTGCGCCATGTCGAAGACCTCGATCAGCTCGCTGCGCGTCCCCCAGTACGGGGAGCGGAATGTGGCGTCGTACGGGGTCACCCCGAACCCGACGGCCGCCGTCCCGCCGCCGAGCCCGACGATCTGGACGTCGCCCTCGATCGCCACCGACGCCGAGGCGATCGTGACGGTCGGCGGTGCCCCGACGAAGTCGAAGACCACCGTGGCGCCGAGCCCGCCGGTCAGAGCTCGGATCGCCGCGGGAGCGTCCGCGTTCGACAGGACTGCCTCGTGGGCCCCGACGTCCTTCGCGAGCGCGAGCTTCTCCTCGTTGACGTCGAGGGCGATCACACGAGCACCGGTGAGGGCGCGCAGGATCTGGATCGCGACGTGCCCGAGCCCGCCCGCCCCGATGACGACGGCCGTGCTGCCGGCGACGAGCTTGGGCATCGACGTCCGGATCGCGTGGTACGGCGTCAGCCCGGCGTCGGTGAGCGAGACGTTGCGGACGGGGTCGAGATCGCCGAGGGGCACGAGGTGTCGCGCGTCGTCGACGATCATGTACTCCGCCATCGCCCCCGGCGCGCCCAGACCCGGCGGCGCGATGCCGAGCTCGGCGGCGTACGGGCAGGAGTTCTCCGCGCCGCGTGCACAGGCGTGGCATCGCCCGCAGCCCCACGGGCCGTAGACGGCGACGGACGTCCCCAGCTCGAGGTTGGCGACCCCGTCGCCGAGGGCGTCGACCGTGCCTGCTCCCTCGTGGCCGAGGGTGAGCGGGATCCCGAACGTGTACGCCTCCTCGGGCAGGCTCATCACGAACTCGTCGGAGTGGCAGACACCGGCGGCGGTGACCTTGAGGCGGATCTGGCCGGGGCCCGGCTCCGGGATGTCGATCTCCACGACACGAGGAGGCTGCCCGATCTCGAGGTACTGGAGTGCGCGCATCCGTCCACGCTAAGTCGGCACCCCCACCTCCGCTGGTCGAGCCACCTCCGCTGGTCGAGCCACCTCCGCTGGTCGAGCCTGTCGAGACCCTCCGCCTGTCGAGCCGCCTCCGCTGGTCGAGCCTGTCGAGACCCCTCCGGCACAATGGCGCGCATGACCTCACGCGCGCTGGTCCTGGGCGGTGGCGGCATCACCGGCATCGCCTGGGAGATCGGGATGCTGCACGGACTCGCCGAGGCCGGCCTCGACCTGACCTCGGCCGACCTCGTCGTCGGGACGTCGGCGGGCTCCGTCGTTGGGGCGCAGGTGACCAACGGGGCGACGACCGAAGCCCTGTACGCCCGACAGCTCGCGCCGCTCGGGACGCACGGGCCCGAGCCGATGTCCGCGATCGGCCGCGCCGTGACCGCCCAGTGGGTGTGGTCGGCGCTGCGGGCCGGGCGCGATCTCGAGGAACTCGGGCGTCGTCTCGGCGCGTACGCCGTCCGCGCTGCGGAGTCGGGTCGCCTGCCGTCGGAGGACGAGCGCATCGCAGTGATCCGTGACCGCCTCGTCTCGCAGGACTGGCCCACGCGCAATCTGCGTGTCACGGCCGTCGATGCGGCGTCGGGGCAGTTCCGTGTGTTCAGCGCGGCAGACGGGGTGCCGCTCGTGCGCGCGGTCGCCGCGAGCTGCGCAGTGCCGGGGGTGTACCCGCCGGTGTCGATCGACGGGCGGCGCTACATCGACGGCGGGACGCGCTCGTCCGCGAACGCCGACCTGGCAGTGTCGTACGACCGGGTCGTCGCACTGACGCCGCTGGCCAGCTCGTTTCCCGCCTCACGCGGTGCTGCCGCGCAGCTGCGCAAGGTGAGCGGGCGGACGACCGTCGTCGCCCCCCGTGCCGAGGCACGGCGCGCGATCGGCAAGAACGTGCTCGATCCTTCCGCGCGGGCGGCGACGGCTCGGGCCGGGTTCACCCAGGCGACGGGCATCGCTGCTCAGGTCGCGGAGGTGTGGGGCTGATGGCACGACGCCTCACCCCGCTGAGCGAGGAGCAGTGGGCGGAGCTGGCCGCGCGGCTCGACGAGGCGCGGGAGTCCGGCACCGACGCGACGCCGGCCGATCTGCGGGCCGCCACGAAGCACCTGCTGGCGCTGCTCGACCAGCGGGCGCCGGGCAACAGCGTCGAGGTACGGGTGCCTCCGTACGCCGCTGTGCAGGTGATCCCCGGGGCGCGTCACACCCGCGGCACCCCGCCGGCGGTCGTCGAGATGGACCCCGCCACATGGATCGCGCTCGCCACCGGGCGTACGACGTGGGCGGAGACGGTCGCGGCGGGGCGGGTCCACGCGTCGGGAGAGCGGAGCAACCTGACGCCGTACCTGCCGCTGGTGTGATCGAGCCCGGTCAGCGCCTGCCGGCCTGCAGCGACGCCCACAGGTTCGGCTCGGCGGTGCGCCAGCCCGGGAGCTTGACCTTCTTGCGGTAGGCCTGCACCGCCTTCTCCGTCGTGGTGTCGAACAGCCCCGTACGAGGCACCGACCGACCGAGTGCGGCGGTCAGCGAGCGCTGGAGCCGGTAGACGTACTTGCCGGTCGACCCGCGCTTGAGCACCGGCTGCGAGCCGTCGGACAGCAGGGCCACCCACGTCCGGCGGGTGACGGTCCCGGACTGCTTGATGCCGTGCGCCTTCTGGAACCGCTTGGTCGCGCGCTGCGCCTTGGCGTTGTGCACCTTGCTCTTCGTGGAGCCCTTGAAGTAGCCGCGCTGCCGCAGCAGGCACTTCACGGCCGGCGCGAGGTCGGGGCGGCGTTGGCCGGGCTTGACGGTGCGGTACTTGCTGATCTTGTGGGTCCCGCACTGCGCCTTCGGCTTGGTGGGGTTGGAGCCCTTGCCGACGTCGAGGAAGTTGCGGTCGATGTTGATCGTGACGCCGTTGTAGCGGGCGAGGGTGTTGCCGACGTACTGGTGGATGCGCTTGTGGTTGGCCCAGTACGCGTCGTCGAGGTAGGGCTCGGCCTTGGTGTTGGGCTTGCCGTTGTACCAGCCGATCCAGAGGTGGTGCGGGTAGTTGTAGCTGCGGACGCCCGCCTCCTTGAGCGCGTTCATCGAGGCGATGGCCGCGGAGGCGCTCGAGTAGAGGCCGGACTTGTAGCCGTGCTGCTTCAGGCGTGCCGTCCAGCCGTCCTGGAAGCGGATCACCGCGTTGTCACAGGCGGCGTTGGAGATCGGATACGCCTCGATGTCGAGGTAGAGGACGCGCTTCTTGCCGATGCCGAGCGCACGCGCCGCCGCGACGCTCTCGTTGGCGGCGGCGATGCCCTGGGCGCGGGCGGTTGTCGGGTTCGTCGACATCTTCTGCTTGTTGCCGGTGTAGCAGGGCGCCTGCATCCCGACGTGGAGCGGCATCAGACGCCACCCGCGCTTCGCCTGGGTCGACACCCAGCTGCGGGTGAGCTGCGGCTGGGCGCAGGCGCGTGAGGAGCCCGAGATGTAGACGCCGACCGCCGCGAACGGCGACGAGACCCACCAGGCATCCATCTGCGCCTGGGTCGGCGCGGTGCACGCGTCGAAGCCGAAACCGGTGAAGTTGCCCGGGGCCGAGACCGCGTGGGCCGGGCTGGCGGCGAGCGCCGGAGCGAGGAGCCCGGCGGCGAGCGCGAGCGACGCGACGACTGCAGTGAGCCCACGTCTGGATGCGTGGTGGATGCGTGCGAGATGCATGGACATGGTCCCCCGTATGGTGCCGACATGAGCCCTGAAGCGGTGCAACGCCTCCATAGCATCATGCCTTCGGTCCTCTCGGATTTGAAGGACCTCGTACGCATCCCGTCCGTGGGTGCCGATCCGGCACGGGCCGGCGACGTCCGGCGCAGCGCCGACGCGGTCGCCGCGCTGCTGCGGGACGCCGGGTTCGCGGAGGTCGACGTCGTCGAGGCCGGAGGCGGTCCCGCGGTGATCGCGAACCACCCCGCTCCCGAGGGGGCCCCGACGGTCCTTCTCTATGCGCACCACGACGTCCAGCCCACCGGTGACCCCGCGGCCTGGACGTCACCGCCGTTCGAGCCGACCGAGCGTGGAGAGCGCCTGTACGGCCGGGGTGCCGCCGACGACAAGGCCGGGATCGCGGCGCACCTCGCGGCGTTTCGGGCGTACGACAGCGAGCCGCCCGTCGGCGTGACGGTCTTCGTGGAGGGCGAGGAAGAGTCGGGCTCGGCGAGCCTCGGTGCGCTGCTCGACACGTACCGCGAGCGTCTCGCCGCCGACGTCATCGTCATCGCGGACTCAAGCAACTGGGACATCGGTACGCCAGCGCTCACGACGACGCTGCGCGGTCTCGTCGACTGCGTCGTCGAGGTGGAGACGCTGAAGCACTCCGTCCACTCCGGCATGTGGGGTGGCGTCTTCCCCGATGCGCTGATGGTGCTGACGCGGCTGCTGTCCACGCTGCACGACGACTCCGGCGAGGTCGCGGTCGCCGGGCTGCACGCGACGATGGCGGCTGATGTGGAGTATCCGGCGGATCGCCTCGTCGCTGAGTCGGGCGTGCTGCCGGGGGTGGAGCAGATCGGCAAGGGCTCGGTCGTCGAGCGGCTCTGGGCCAAGCCCTCGATCGCGGTCATCGGTATCGACGCGCCGTCGATCGCGGAGTCATCAAACACGTTGGTGCCACGGGCGCGGGCGAAGGTCTCGATGCGGATCGCGCCAGGCTCGGACACCGACGCCTCCATGGACGCGCTGGTCGCCCACCTGGAGTCGCACGCGCCGTGGGGAGCGAAGGTCACGGTCACGCCCAACGACCGCGGAGACGCGTACGAGGTCGACGCGACCGGACCCGCGTACGACGCCGCGCGCGAGGCGTTCCGCGAGGCGTGGGACGGCGTTGCGCCGATCGACATGGGGGTCGGTGGGTCGATTCCGTTCATCGCGGAGTTCGCCGTCCGCTATCCCGGCGCGGCGGTGCTCGTGACCGGTGTCGAGGACCCGGACACGCGGGCTCACGGCATCGACGAAGGGCTGCATCTGGGGGAGTTTGCGAGGGTTTGTCTCGCGGAGACGCTGCTGCTGAGCAAGCTCGCAGAGAGGTGAGTGCTCGGCTCAACCAGTGAGAAGATATATCTGTAACCATATATCTTCCACGAATTCGTTCTACGTTCTTCTCAACGGCTGCTGCAGAGGTGGCCGCGGAAGGAGAAGACATGAAGACGACTCCGACCCGCCGTGGTGCGGGCATGATCGCGGCCGGTGCCCTGGTCGCAGGGGCGCTCGCGGCACTCCCGGTGACCGCGGCACAGGCTGCGGAAGCGACGACGACGGACTACACGTGTACGGCCCTCTCGTTCGCCGGATACGACGCGAAGTTGAGCCTCGATGTCACCGCGCCGGCTCAGGTGACGCAGGGGCAGGCCGTGACACTCACCGCCGACGCGACGTGGACCTGGGGCACAAAGTGGAGCGACTTCGCCCGCGCGCAGTCGATGGGCGCCAAGGGCGTGTCCGCGAAGGTGTCGGTGAACGCCAATGAGGCCGGGGTCCCCAGCCCCGCGACGCTCGCCTTCAACGACGCCGATTTCACGGTCCCGGCTGCAGGTTCCGTCGTCTGGCCGGCGAGCATCACGTTCCCCGCGATTCCGACGACGTCCGGTGACGACCTTTCGATCTCGCTCGGCAAGGTCGACTTCGCGGCGAAGATCTCCCTCAAGGATTACACGGGTGGCGGGTTCATCGACGTCGCGGTCAACTGCACGGTCGTCGGCACGGCGCCCGTTATCGCCACGGTTGACGTCACTCCGGCCCCGACCCCCGGGACCCTCGCGCCCGCCACGGCGCTGAAGGCGACAGGCAAGGCCGTCGTCGGACAGCGCATCGTCGCGAGCGGCGGCACCACCAACCCCGCCAGCACTGTCGCGTACCAGTGGCTCGTCGGTGGCAAGGCCGCCGGCGCCGGCACGTCGTACGTGGTGAAGCCTGCTGACCTCGGCAAGACCGTGGCGGTTCGGTCGACGGCGACGAAGGTCGGCTACGTCACGCGCGTCTCGAACGTCTCCGTCGGCAAGGTCGCCGCCGGGTCGTTCGCGGTCAAGGGCAAGGTGGCCATCAAGGGCAAGGCGAAGGTCGGCAAGAAGCTGACCGCCAAGCCGGGCAAGGCCGCCGGTGTGAAGGTCTCGTACCAGTGGCTCAAGAACGGCAAGGCCATCAAGGGCGCGAAGGCCAAGAGCCTCAAGCTCAAGAAGTCGTTCAAGGGCAAGAAGATCTCGGTGAAGGTCACCTACACCAAGCCCGGCTACAAGTCGGTCGTCCAGAAGTCGAAGGCCGTCAAGGTCAAGAAGTAAGGGCCTGACGCAAGACCCGACAAAAAGACCCGACGTTTCACCCCCATATCAGGAGTGAAACGTCGGGTCCTTTTGTCGGGGTGTACGCCAGACCCGTTGACCGACGTGGTCCCTCTTCGATTGGCGTGGCAAACCGTGGCCGACCGGTGTCTTGGCGGTGCGAGTTGGGGGCGTGCTTCCTGCGGCCGTCAGATCTGGCGGCCGGTCTCCGCCCAGTACGACTTGCGCAGGTCGCGTTTGAGGATCTTGCCCGAGGGGTTGCGCGGCAGGAGCTCCACGATGTCGATCGTGCGCGGGCACTTGTAGCCGGCGAGCTGCTGACGGGTGAACGCGATCAGCTCCTCCTCGGTCACCGACTCGCCCTCGCGGAACGCCACGACGGCCTTCACGCTCTCGCCCCACCGCTCGTCCGGCACGCCGATGACCGCGACCTCCGCCACGGCCGGGTGCCCGGTCAGGATGCGCTCGACCTCGGGGGAGTACACGTTCTCGCCGCCGGTCACGATCATGTCCTTGATCCGGTCCTCGACATAGACGTATCCGTCGACGAACCGACCGACGTCGCCCGTACGGAACCAGCCGTCCGGCATGATCACCTCGGCCGTGGCCTTGGGCTTGTCGAGGAACCCCTTCATCAGCTGCGGCGTACGGAACCAGAGCTCGCCCGCCTCGCCCTCCGGCACGTCCTCCAGCGAGAACGGGTCGACGACGCGGGTCTCGACGCCTGGGATCGGCACGCCCGCCGACAGGAGCCGCTCCGGGTGCTCGTCGTCCAGGTGTGCCTCGGGGAGCAGGTGCGTGATGACGCCGCACACCTCCGTCAGGCCGTACACCTGCATGAACTGCGTGTCGGGCCACGCCTCCATCGCGCGCCGCAGCAGCGGGAGCGGCATCGGCGCGGCGCCGTACGTGAAGAACTTCAGCTTGCCGAACAGCGCGACCGCCTCCGGCCCGCCGGACAGTGCCATCTGCGCGACGGCGGGCACGAGGAAGGCGGAGTTCGCGCCCTTCATGATCGCCGTCGCCAGCGAGACCGGGTCGGGCTCGCGCGTCATGATGCTCGGGAACCCGTCGTGGAGCGCGAACTGCACGTACGAGGTGCCGCCGACGTGGAACAGCGGCATCGCGACGAGACTCTTGTCGCCGGGCTCGAGCGCCCATCCGTCGTGCGCGTTGATCGTGTGCGCGACCATCGCCCGATGGGTCAGCATCACGCCCTTGGGTCGTCCGGTCGTCCCCGAGCTGTACATCACGAGGCAGACGTCGTCGGGTGTGTGGTCGGGCGACGGCCCCGTCGGCTCGGCCGCGGCGAGCCACGCCTCGTACTCGTCGCCCTCGGCACCGTCCGGCGTGACCTGGATGATCTCCTCGACGTGCGGCAGCTTGTCGCGGATGAGCTCGATCGCGGGCGCGAGCTCGGTGCCGACGAACAGGACGCGTGCGCCGGAGTCGTTGATCGTGTAGTCGAGCTCGTCGCCCGCCAGGCGCCAGTTGACGATCGCCGTCGCCATCCCGCGAGATGCGGCGGCCAGCGTGATCTCGACGCACGCGGGGTGGTTTTTGTCGAGGAACCCGACGACGTCGCCGCGCCCGAGACCGAGGTCGCGCAGGCCTGCAGCGGCGCGACGCACCCGCTCGTCGAACTCCCCGTACGTCCACGCCCGGTCGCCGTACGCCATGCACTCAGCGTCGGGAGTGGCGTCCGCCCAGTAGGCGAGGCGGTCGTCGAGGAACGTGGGCGTCGGAGGGGCTGCGGTCATGGACGGACTCCTCGGTGCGGCGCGGGTGTGGCGTCGGGCAGTGGCAAGACTGTGACACGGCTCACAAGGCGAGGCAAGGGTGGCCCGGCGGTGGGGGTCTCGACAGGCTCGACCGGCGGAGGTCCGGCGGTCGAGCCTGTCGAGACCCCACGTACGCTGGAGGACGTGCCGCTCGACCAGATCTACGCCGCCGTGAACATCCCGCAACCCGTCGTCGGGGCAGTCGCGGTGGGCATCCCCATCCTGATCATTGCGATCTTCTTCATCTTCTGGGACCGCCCGAGCCGGTGACCCGCCCCGCGAGGCGAGCGAGCGAGCGCGTCATCTGACGCTGTGTCTTCGCCCCGATGCCGCCCCGCAGCAGCAGCCAACGCTGCTTGTCCTCCGACACGTCCCACGTGGCGGTGACGATCGTCCCCGCCGGTACGACCTCGAGGTCGTACCGCCACACGCGCCCTCCGACCAGCCCGCCGAGCATCGTGGTCTGCCAGGCGATCGTCTGGTTCTGGACGTAGGCCACGACCACGTTGCGCGTCTCGTACGGCAGTCCGCGCCGCATCCTCATCCGGAACTCCGAGCCCAGTCGCAGCGGGACTTCCGCCGCCACGACCGTGACCACATCGCCCGCGCCCGACAGCGCCGGATGCTCGTACGGATCGGTCAGCACGGCGAAGATCTTGGCGGCCGAGGCGTCGATCGTGCGGACGGCTCGTAGTCGGTCTGCATCCATGGGTCCAGGGTGAAGGGGTCGCCGATGCGGCGCATTCGGGTTCGACACCTACACTTGAGGCGTGCCTCGCGGAGACGGTCGTCTGACCCACGACCTGGACCCCCACGACGTCGGCCCCCAGGATGCCTGCGGTGTCTTCGGAGTCTGGGCTCCAGGCGAAGAAGTAGCCAAACTTTCTTACTTCGGGCTCTACGCCCTCCAGCACCGCGGCCAGGAGTCGGCGGGCATCGCGGTGAGCAACGGCTCGCAGATCCTTGTCTACAAGGACATGGGCTTGGTCTCGCAGGTGTTCGATGAGGCGACGCTGGAGTCGCTGCAGGGCAGCCTCGCGATCGGCCACAACCGCTACTCGACCACCGGCGCGAGCGTCTGGCAGAACGCGCAGCCGACGTTCCGGCCCACCGTCCACGGCTCGGTCGCTGTCGCTCACAACGGCAACCTCACCAACACCGCCGAGCTCGCCGACCTCCTCGAGAAGCGCACGGCCGAGTCCGGCTCCGAGCTCGTCGGACGTGTCCGGGAGTTCGCGACGAGCGACACCGCCGTCATGGCGTCGCTGCTGGCCTCGTACGAGGACCTCTCGCTGGAGGATGCGGCGCTCGAGGTGCTCCCGCAGCTGCGCGGGGCCTTCTCGCTGGTCTTCATGGACAACGACACCCTGTACGCCGCGCGTGACCCGCAGGGCATCCGCCCGCTGGTCCTCGGCCGCCTCGAGCGCGGCTGGGTCGTCGCCTCGGAGACGGCGGCCCTCGACATCGTCGGCGCCTCGTTCATCCGCGAGATCGAGCCCGGCGAGTTCGTCGCGATCGACGCCGACGGGCTGCGTCTGCACCGCTTCGCCGAGCCCGCTCCCAAGGGCTGCGTGTTCGAGTTCGTCTATCTCGCGCGCCCCGACACCCAGATCTCCGAGCAGCGGGTCTTCTCGGTCCGCGCCGAGATCGGGCGCCGCCTCGCCGCCGAGGCGCCCGTCGAGGCCGACCTGGTGATCCCGGTCCCGGAGTCCGGCACGCCGGCCGCGATCGGCTACGCGGAGGCCTCGGGCATCCCGTTCGGCCACGGGCTCGTCAAGAACTCCTACGTCGGCCGTACGTTCATCCAGCCGAGCCAGACGCTGCGCCAGCTCGGCATCCGGCTCAAGCTCAACCCGCTGCGCGACGTGATCGCCGGCAAGCGCCTCGTGGTCGTCGACGACTCGATCGTCCGCGGCAACACCCAGCGCCAGCTCGTACGGATGCTTCGCGAGGCCGGTGCGGCGGAGGTCCACGTCCGCATCTCCAGCCCGCCGGTGAAGTGGCCGTGCTTCTACGGCATCGACTTCGCGACGCGTGCCGAGCTGATCGCCAACGGCATCTCCGTCGAGGAGATCTGCCGCTCGATCGACGCCGACTCGCTGTCGTACATCTCGCTCGAGGCTATGGTCGACGCCACCAACGTCCCCAAGGCCAACCTGTGCCGCGCGTGCTTCGACGGGGAGTATCCCGTCCCGCTGCCCGAGGGCAGCCTCGTCGGCAAGAACCTGCTCGAGCCCGAGGAGCACGCGGACGACCGCGTCTCCGTGACCATGGTCAACCCCTGAGCGGCGGAGGGTCGCACGTGACGTCGTACGCAAGCGCCGGAGTCTCTATCGAGGCCGGAGACCGGGCCGTCGAGCTGATGAAGGAGTGGGTCGAGAAGGCCCGCCGCCCCGAGGTCCTCGGCGGCATCGGCGGGTTCGCCGGGCTGTTCGACGCCTCACAGCTCAAGCGGTTCGAGCGCCCGCTCCTGGCGACCTCGGCCGACGGTGTCGGCACCAAGGTCGTGATCGCCCAGCGCATGGACGTGCACGACACGATCGGGTACGACCTCGTCGGCATGCTCGTGGACGACCTCGTCGTCTGCGGGGCGGAGCCTTTGTTCCTCACCGACTACATCGCGACCGGCAAGGTCGTGCCGGAGCGGGTCGCCGCGATCGTCAAGGGCATCGCCCAGGCGTGCGAGGAGGCCGGCTGCGCGCTGCTCGGTGGCGAGACGGCGGAGCACCCCGGCCTGCTCGGGCCTGACGAGTACGACATCGCAGGATCCACGACCGGTGTGGTCGAGGCCGAGTCGCTGCTCGGCGCCCACAAGGTCGAGGCGGGTGACGTCGTGATCGCGATGGCGTCGTCCGGGCTGCACTCCAACGGCTACTCGCTGGTGCGCAAGGTGTTCTTCGACGTCGCCGGCTGGGATCTCGAGCGCGAGGTGCCCGAGCTCAGCTCCACGCTGGGCGAGGCTCTGCTGACGCCCACGCGGCTCTACGCCAAGCCGTGCCTCGAGCTGGCAGCCCGTACGGATGTCCACGCGATGTCGCACATCACGGGCGGCGGGTTTGCTGCCAACCTCGCGAGGGTCCTCCCGGAGCACCTGTCGGTCCGGGTGGAGCGTTCGACGTGGGCGCCGGGTCCCGTGTTCGGTCTTGTGGGCGAGCTCGGGTCGGTCAGTCGTGCGGATCTGGAGCAGACGCTCAACATGGGAGTCGGCATGGTCGCCCTCGTCGGTGCCGCCGATGCTGAGCGTGCCGTCGAGGTCCTGAGCGCCCAGGGAGTGGACGCGTGGCCGTGCGGCGAGGTGCTTGATAGTGCAGGCGGAGAGGTCGAGCTGGTCGGTGACTACCGCGTAGTGTGATCTATGTCACATACCTGACGGCGCCCCGGAGTCCCCGGAGGCAAGCCGCCGGGTCGGTTCGCGCATCATTGGGGCGAACAGGTAGCCTTACCCCTACGAGAAACCACATTCCGAGACTTCGCGAGGGGGTCGGACCCTATGGGGCGCGGCCGTGCAAAAGCCAAGCAGACGAAGGTTGCACGCAACCTGAAGTATCAGACGCTCGACACCGACTTCGACCAGTTGCAGCGCGAGCTCCATGGTGAGCCCGACGGCCAGGTCGAAGAGCCGGACCCCGAGCTTCTCGAGAAGTACGCCGACTTCGCCGAAAGCGAAACAGGCCCCCCGAACTGACATTCGTTGACGCAGCCCGCCGGGAATCCCCGCGGGCTGCGTCACGTGTGGGGCGGGCGATCTCCCCGGAGATCAGGCGCGCGACCAGGACGACCACAGCGTGGCGTACTGGCCGCCGAACGCGAGCAGTTCCTCGTGCGTGCCCTCCTCGGCGACCTTGCCGTGGTCGAGGACGACGATCCGGTCGGCGGTGACGGCCTGGCTCAGGCGATGGGCGACGACGAGCGACGTACGCCCGCGCAGGACCTCCGCCGCTGCGTCGTCGAGCTGACGCGCGCCGGATGATCCGGCTTCGGCGGTGGCCTCGTCGAGCACGACCACGGGGCGGTCGGCGAGGAGGACACGGGCCAGAGCGATCTGCTGTGCCTGGGCGGGCGTGAGGGCGTGCCCGTGCGCCCCGACAACCGTGTCGAGGCCGTCCGGAAGCGCCGCGACCCACCCGTTCGCGCGCGTACGCTCCAGCACGTCCTGGACCGCGTCGGGGGCAGCCTCCGGGGCCGCGAGCGTGAGGTTGTCACGCACCGTGCCGGCAAAGACGTGGACCTGCTGCGTGACGAGTGCGACGCGGGCTCGGACGTCCTGCGCGCCCATGTCGTCGTACGAGGTCCCGTCGAGCGTGCGGCTGCCGCGGGAGGGGACGAGGTGCCCTGCTGCGATCAGCGCGAGCGTGCTCTTGCCCGCGCCGGTGGCGCCCACGAGGGCGACCTTCTCGCCGGGTGCGACGTGCAGGGAGACGTCGTGGAGGATCTCGTCGCCCTCGCCGTACTGGTGGTGGATCGCCGCCAGGTCGAGGGCGGGACGCGTGGCTGTCGCCGGCGGGCTCGCGGCGTCGCTCGCGGGGAGCAGCGCCAGCCCGGCCAGTCGCGCCAACGAGGCCCCTGCCGCCTGCACCTGGTCGAACGTCGCGAGCAGCCCGCCGATCGGGTTGAACAGCCGGTGGAAGAAGAGCGCGGCCGTGGTCGCCGCGCCGACCGTCGCGAGGTCGCCTCGTACGAGGAGGAAGCCCGTCCCGAGCACCATGAGCAGGCCGATGAGCTCAGCCCTGTTGCTCCGCGCGAAGAACCGGGTGAGCAGGTGGAAGACGTCGATCGCCACGGTTGCCGCCTGCCACGACCGGTTCTCGATCTGTCCTCGCCACGCATCCTCGTACCGCAGGGCGCGGAGGGTCGAGGCACTCTGCAGGCCGGTCAGCAGCGCCTCTGCCCGCTCGCCCTCGGCGACCCGCTCTGCGCGGTAACGGGGCCCGGAGTGGGGGAGGTACCAGCGAAGCCCCAGCGCATAGACCGGGATCGCGCACAGGCCGGCAAGCCCGAGCCGCCAGTCGAGGGCGGACAGGCCGACGGCGGTGAACCCGATGGCGACGAGTGCATCGATCGTCATCGGGACGCCCTCGTCGAGCGAGGTGCTGACCGTACGGACGTCGTCGCCGACGCGTGCGAGCACGTCACCGCGCCCGGCCTCTTCCAGACGGTCGGGCTCGAGGTCGAGGGCGCGCGCGACGACCTCTTCGCGCAGCCGAGCGAGCGCGGGGATGACGGCATGGCCGAGCGCCGCGATGGCGACCCCGGCGGACAGGCCTGCGCCGAGCCCGGCGGCGGCGATCACGGCGGCACCGCGCAGGACGGTCGTACGGTCGCCGTCGCCGTCGCTGATCACGTCGACGAGGTCGCCGAGCACCCACGGGGCGACCAGGCCTAGTGCGCCTGCGAGCGCGAACGCGGCCGCGGAGGTGATCAGCGGTCCGCGCCGCTGGCGCAGCAGCGCCCAGGCAAGACGCGTCGTGTCGCGGCGGGAGGCGATGGGGAGGATGCGGCGGGTCATCGCAGCACCAGCTCTCGGTAGTCGGGCCGGTCGAGCAGGTCGGCGTGCCGCCCGGAGGCGACCGTACGACCGTCGATCACGACCACCACCCGGTCTGCGCCGGCGAGCAGCGCGGGGCTGCTGGTGAAGACCACCGTCGCGCGCGGGGACCCGTCGTGGTGCCGGCGCGCAAACAGCCGCGCGGCGATCTCCTGCTCGGTGACGGCGTCGACCGCGGACGTCGGGTCCTGGAGCACGAGGATCGGTGCGTCAGCCGCGAGCGCCCGCGCGAGGGCGAGGCGCTGGCGCTGGCCGCCCGAGAGCGCGCCGTCGACGCGGACCGGCCGCGCGAGGCCTGCCGGATGGGTGGCGACGAGGTCGTCGGCGGCGACCGTCTCGAGGAGCGAGCGGACGGCGGCGTCGTCGAGCGCTTCGTGCGGGTCGACGTTGGAGGCGACCGTGCCGTCGAACAGGTCGACCTGGTGCCGGGCCGTCAGCAGCACCTCGCGGCGCGCGTCGACGTCGAGCGCGGTCAGCGGCGTACCGCCGAGAAGGACGGCTCCCGACTCAGGCTCGGCCTCGGCGGCGAGCAGGTCGACGAGCGCGTCGGAGGCCGCCGGGTCGTCGACCACGACGCCGACGAGCTCGCCGGGCTCCGCGCGCAGGTCCACGTGGCGCAGCCTGCCTCCGCCCACCTCGGTGAGCTCGAGGACGTACGGCATCTCGGCAGAGGGTGACCCGGTGCCCGGCGGGACGAGGCGGGGGGTCGCGAGGAAGGCGGCGACGCGCTTCGCCGAGGCGTACGAGGTCGCGAACTGCGCGCCGATGTGCGCGACGAGCTCGACGGGCTCGGCGAGGAACTGCGTGAGACCGACGATCGCGATGAACTGCCCCAGCGTCAGCTCGCCGTCGAGCGCGCGCAGCCCGGCGACGAGCGCGACGGCTGCCAGCAGCACGCCGCTGAGGGCCTTGGTGATGGCGCCCATCGCGCCCCAGCCTCGTACCGTCCCCACGGCCGCACGCTCGGCGCCACGGCTCGACCGGCGGTAGCGCTCGCTCGCCGCGCGCTCCGCACCGATGCCCTTCAGCGGGCGGATGCCCTGGACGAGGTCGGTCGCCATGCCGGAGGCCTCGGCGACGGCCTGCTGCTCGGTGCTGAAGCGGCGGGCGAGGAACGGGCTGATCAGCTGCGAGAGCCCGACGGCGGTCGGCACCCCCACGAGGACGACGACGCCGAGGACGACGTCGATCGAGAGCAGGTACGCCGCGGCCGCGATGAGGACGACCGTCGAGCTCACCGTGAAGCCGATCCAGCGGACGACCAGCGTGGCCGCCTGAGCGTCGCCGGTCGCGATCGACAGCGTCTCGCCCGGCAGCATCCCCGTACGGGCTCCGCGCGGGTGCAAGACGTGCGCGGCGACCTCCATGCGCAGGGCGTGCTCCTCGCGCTGGACGACGTTGAAGGCGATCCGGGCGCCAAAGCGGTAGGAGTAGCTGAGCGTGCCCATCAGCAGGCACAGGCCGGCTGCGCCGACGACGAAGGCGGTGGTGTCGCTGGGCGCGATCGCGCGGTCGATGATGACACCGATCAGGATCGGCACGAGCGCCTCGCTGAGCTGCCACACGCACAGCAGGGCGAACGAGGCGCTGAGGCGACCGGTGTTGCGGCGCACCATGCGCCGTACGATCCCGCCGCCGGTCAGCGGCCTGCCCTCAGCCATGGAGTGTGGGGATGACCGTCGGGAGGCGGTCGACCGGGTCGGGGAAGACGTGGGCCGAGAGCCCGAACGCCTTCGCGAGGAGGCCTGGCTCGATGACCTCGGCGGGAGTGCCCTGCGTGACCACGTGCCCGTTGTCGATGACGACGAGGTGGTCGCTGTAGCGGGCGGCGAGGTTGAGGTCGTGGAGCACGACGACGATCGTGCGGCCGGTATCGCGGCGCAGCCGGACGACGAGGTCCATCACCTCGACCGCGTGCGCGAGGTCGAGGTGGGTGGTCGGCTCGTCGAGGAGGAGCAGCTCGGTGTCCTGGGCGAGTGCCATGGCGATCCACGCGCGCTGGCGCTGGCCGCCCGACAGCTCGTCGAGGGCGGAGTCGGCAAGCTCCTCCACGCCGGTCGCCGCCATGGCGTCGGCGACGATCCGCTCGTCCTCGGCCGACCACTGGCGATACCAGGGCTGGTACGGCTGCCGCCCGCGCGCGACCAGGTCGCCGACGCTCATGCCCTCGGGCGCGACCGGGCTCTGGGGGAGGACAGCCATCGTCCGGGCGACCTCGCGCGGCTTGATCGAGGACAGCGGCTCCCCGTCGAGGAGCACCTGGCCCTTGTGCGGGCGCAGCAGGCCCGCGAGCGTGCGCAGGAGCGTGGACTTGCCACAGCCGTTGGGCCCGATCACGGTCGTGACCTGACCTGCCGGGATGTCGAGCGTGATCCCGTGCAAGATGTCGCGACCGCCGTAGCCGGCGACCACGCCCTCGGCGCGGAGCGGACTAGACACTGGTTCTCCGTACGTAGCGGATGAGCAGGAACATCAGAGCAGGCGCGCCGATCACCGCGGTGACGACCCCCACCGGGAGCTCGACGGGGAGCCGCTGCGCCGTCTGGTCGGACACCAGCACCACCGCGGCGCCGACCAGGCCGGCGGCCAGCGGCGTCGGACCCGCCGTGCCGAACAGGCGCAGAGCAGCCTGCGGCGCGACGAACGCCACGAACCCGATAGGACCGGCGACCGCGGTCGCTGCCGAGACCGACACGACGGCGAGCGCGACCGCGTATGCCTCCGCGCGTGCCGGTCGGGTCCCCAACGACGCGGCCACGTCGCGGCCCAGGCGAAGGGCGCCGAGGTCGCGCGACAGGACCACGCTGCACGCGGCGGCCAGCACGACGACGGGCAGCAGCAGCCACAGGTCCGCGGTGCGCACCCCCGACAACGACCCGGTCAGCCATCGCGTCGCGACCGCCGCGCTCTCCAGGTCGGCACGCATGAGGCCCCACGAGACCAGCGCCAGGGCGATCGCGTTCACGCCCAGTCCCACCAGAACCAGGCGCATCCCGTCGAAGCCGCCCCGCCAAGCCAGGCCCACGATCGCTGCCGTCGTCAGCAGGCCGCCCGCGATCGCGGCCGGAGCGACGAGCGAGACCGTGGCGGTGCCCGTGATCGTCTCGACGAGCCACGGTTGCGTGATGACGAGGACGGCCGCGGCGCTCGCGCCCGCCGTCACGCCGAGCAGGTCGGGCGTCGCGATCGGGTTGCGTGTCACGGTCTGGGTGAGCGCGCCGCTCAGGCCGAGGACGAACCCGACGAGCACGGCCACCACCGCCCGTACGAGACGGCGGTCGATCACGACCAGCTCGTCCACCCGCGACCCCTCGCCGAGCAGCGTCGCCCACACTCGCGAGGCGGGTAGGTCGAGCGTGCCGGTGAACACCGCGAACAAGGTCGTCCCCACCAGCACGGCGACGACGCCCACGCCCCACAGCGCGGCCCGGCGGCGTACGAGCATGCCGAACGGGCCGAACCGGACGCCCGCCCGCGCGCTCACAACGCGGTCCTGACGCGCGCTCACAGCGCGACCAGCCTTCGGCGCCGTGTGATCGCGATCAACAACGGAGCCCCGACCACCACGACCACCACACCTGCCTGGAGCTCGCCGGGCGGCGCGGCGACGCGCCCGAACGTGTCGGCCGCCGTGAGGACGACGGCGCCGATCAGCGCCGCGTACGGCACGAGCCAGCGGTAGTCGTGCCCGCTCAGCACCCGCGCGACGTGCGGCGCGACGAGGCCCACGAACGCGATCGGACCACACACCGCGGTCGCCGCGCCCGCCAGCATCGTCACGCCGGCGATCCCGACCACGCGCGCCCGGCGTACCCGCGTCCCCAGCGCCTGGGCGACGTCCTCACCCAGCGCGAGGGCGTTGAGCGAGAACGCGTTCGCGGCGGCCAGCACGAACCCGACGCACGCGATCGCGAGCAGCGGCACCGCGAGGTCGAGGTCACGGTTCGAGACCGCGCCGACCTCCCAGAACCGCAGGACGTCCAGCGTCTGACGGTCGAGCAGGATCAGCGCCGAGGTGAGGGCGGACAGCAGCGCCGCCATCGTCGTACCAAGGACGGCGAGCATCACCATCGCGCCTCGGCGCAGGCTGCCCAGGCCGAGAAGGAAGACCACCGCCGACACCGTCCCCGCGCCGACCAGCGCAGCGACGACCGTCGCTCCCCTCGCCTCGACGCCGAAGACGAAGACCAGCACCGCGACGCCGAACGTGGCCCCGGCGTTGACTCCGAACAGCCCCGGCTCGGCGAGCGGGTTGCGGGTGTGGCCCTGCATGAGCGCTCCGGCGACACCCAGCGCCGCCCCCGCGACGAGCGCGAGCACCGTACGGGGAAGCCGCTGGGAGGTGATCACCGTCGCATTGTCGGAGTCGACGCCGCTGAACAGTGCGCCCAGCACCTCGCCGAAGCCGATGGTCCTGCTCCCGACCGCGAGGCTGACGACGGCGGCCACGACCGTCGCGGCCAGCAGGGCGAAGGCCAGTGCCGTGTGGCGTCCGGCTGGCGACCCGGGAGATGGCGTCTTCACGGTCTTAGGTTAGCCTTACCAATCATCGAATGGTGCGACCGGGTGCGAAGCCGGTCGCGGACGAGGAGTGACATGCGACTCAGAAGCTCTCTCAAGACGGTGGCCGCGCTGCTGGCCGCCTCGGCGCTGGCCGTCTCCGGCTGTGGCGGGGGCGACGACCAGGCTGCCGGCGGTGAGGGCGAGACCCGGACGGTCGAGTCGCCCTTCACGGGCGAGAAGGTCGAGATCCCGACCGAGCCGAAGCGCGTCGTCGCGCTCTGGCGGACCGGCGCGATGCTCACCGAGCTCGGTGTGAAGCCCGTCGGTCAGCTCGAGGCCGAGCTGATGGCCGAGGAGATCCCGGCCGAGCAGTTCGCCGAGGTGAAGGACACCCCAGTCATCGGCAGCTGGGAGGGCATCGACGTCGAGAAGGTCATCGAGGCCGACCCCGACCTCATCATCGGGATGGACAACGGCGGCCTCGGGATCGACTACGAGGCGATCTCGGAGGTCGCGCCGACCGTGATCCTCAAGATCGCCGAGCCGACCGACGTGTGGGACAACTACCCGGTTGTCGCCGACCTGGTCGGCAAGACGACGGACTTCGAGGAGCGGGACAAGGCGCTGAACGAGAGGCTCGCCGCGATCAAGGACCAGTACGGTGACGCGCTGGCCGATGCGAGCGCCACGTCGCTCGGCTATTCCGAGTCCGTCCTCTACGTCGACACGAGCAAGTCGCTCACGTACCGCCGCCTCGAGGCGGCCGGCTTCGGCTACAACCCGACCTACACCGACGACCCCGAGCGCTACTCGGCCGAGCTCGCGACGGAGAACCTGTCGAGCCTGAACACGAGCAACGTGCTGCTCTACGACACGGGACTCGGGGGTGAGGTCTCCGCGGAGAACGAGAAGCTCCTCGCGATGCCATCCTGGAAGCGTCTCCCCGCCGCTGCGGCCGGGCACGCGTACCCGCTGACCTCCGGCACGATCTACACGTTCGAGGCGGCCGACCGGCAGGCCGCCGACATCGCGAAGGTGGCTGAGGCGTATGCCGCGGCGCAGTGACGCGGTGGCGCTCGAGGGACCGGTGCTCGAGGACGTCGAGCACCCCATCGGGGCGCGCGAGCTCGAGGTGCTGCGGCGCGAGCAGCTCACGCCCCGCATGGTGCGGCTGGTGCTCGGGGGCGACTTCGCCGGCACGAGCTGGGAGGCGAGGACGCCCGACGAGCACGTGAAGCTCGTCTTCCCCGACCCCGACACCGGCGTGACGCGCCACCCGGTCCCCGACGGCGACCATCTCGACTGGCCCCGGCCCTTCCCGCCCACGCGGGAGTACACGGTGCGCCGGTACGACGCGGAGGCTGGCGAGGTCTGGATGGACTTCGTCGTCCACCCTGGCGGACTCGCGTCGGACTGGGCGCAGTCGGTCGAGCCGGGGGACCGGCTGTGGGTCGCCGGGCCGCGCTGCGGCCACGCGACGCCCGACGCATTCACGTACCGCGTGATCCTCGCCGACCACACCGCCCTGCCCGCGGTCGCACGGATGCTCGAGGAGCTGCCCGGGGGCGTCCGTGCGCGGGTCGCGGTGCTCGTCCCGGATGCCGCTGAGCAGCAGCAGCTCGCCGTACGCGACGGGGTCGAGGTCACCTGGCTCCACGAGGACGACGGCACGGGCGCGGACGGCTTCGGTCCGTTCCTCGCTGCGCTCGACCTGCCCGCGGACGAGCCGTGGACGCTGTGGGCCGGCGGTGAGGCCGGGCTGCTCAAACCCGTACGCCGGTGGGCCAAGGGGCACGGCCTCGTCAACGGCGCGACGGCCGACATCTCCGGCTACTGGAAGCAGGGTCGGAGCAACGCGGTCACGACGCGCCGGATGATCACGCACCGCCTGAAGCACGCGCTGCACCTCGACGACGACTGAGCGCCCGGCCCTCTGGCCTCCCGTTTGCGGGGTCGTCGGGGTCAGGGCAGCAGGATGCCGCGCAGCCGGGAGACCTCACGCATGCGCTGCTCGGCGATGCGGTCGGCCGCCGTCGAGGGCGCGATGCCCTCGTCCTTGGCGCGGTGCAGCACGTCGAGCGTGGTCGCGTGGATCCGGGTCGCACGCGCCTTCGCCCGCTCGAACGAGAATCCCTCGAGCTCGTCGGCGACCTGGATCAGCCCACCTGCGTTGACGCAGTAGTCGGGCGCGTACACGACCCCCCGGTCGGCCAGCAGGTCCTCGGTGCCGGCGTGCGCCAGCTGGTTGTTGGCGCCGCCGCACACGATGCGCGCAGTCAGCACGGACACCGTCTCGTCGTCGAGCGCACCGCCGAGCGCGCACGGCGCGTACACGTCGAGCGGCTCGCGGACCAGCGCGGCCGTGTCGGCGACGGCGCGCACGCTCGGGTGAGCGGTGCGCACGCTCTCGATGGCCGCAGAGTTGACGTCGGTCACCACGACGTCGGCGCCGTCGGCCACCAGGTGCTCCACGAGGTGTCGCCCGACCTTGCCGATACCGGCGACACCGACCGTACGGCCCGCAAGCGAGGGGCTGTCCCAGACGAACTCGGCGCAGGCCCGCATGCCCTGGAACACGCCGTACGCGGTGAGCACCGACGAGTCGCCGGCACCGCCGTGCGCGGTCGTCCGCCCCGTCACGTACGACGTCTCGCGCGCGATCACGTCCATGTCCTCGGAGAACGTCCCGACGTCGCACGCCGTGTAGTAGCGACCGTGCAGCGACTCCACGAACCGCCCGTACGCCCGCAGCCTCGCCTCGGACTTGTCGCGCTGCGGGTCACCGATGATGACGGCCTTGCCGCCGCCGAGATCGAGCCCCGCCAGCGACGCCTTGTAGGCCATGGCGCGAGAGAGGGCGAGCACGTCGGCGAGGGCGGCGCTCTCGCTCGCGTAGGGATAGAAGCGGGTCCCGCCGAGCCCCGGGCCGAGCGCCGTGGACCACACGGCGACGATCGCCTTCAACCCGCTCTGCTCGTCCTGGCAGAACACCACCTGCTCATGGCCGCTGCCGAACGGAGACACCTGCAGACCGCTCACGCCCCACCTCCACATTCCTCGTCGATCACACCGCGTCGTGTGTCCACTCTAGGAGTGCCCGTCCGGATGCGGTGGCGTGACAGGGGTGGTACGAATTCTGCGACGTTCGGTTACATCTCGGTACGTATTCGCCATGCCCTCTCGGTTCCAAAGGGCGGGTTTGGCATCATTCAAACCATGGATTCGCACTCCCCCGATGCGGAACGCCTTCTTACGCCGTCCGAGGTCGCCAAGATGTTCCGAGTTGTGCCCAAAACCGTCACGCGGTGGGCCCAAGCAGGCAAGATCAGCTCGATCCGGACTCTCGGCGGCCACCGTCGATTCCGCGAGGCGGAGGTCCGTCGCCTCCTTGAGGAGGGATTCGGCCCAGAGGACGAGAGCCGCGCGAGCTGAGCAAGCACCTTCTAGGCTGAGCGAGCCGGGCGAGGGGTCGGGGGACCTCGAGGCCAGGCAGAGTCAGAGGAGATGCGTGATGGCTGACGACAGACTTACGCGACGGATCGTGATCGCGTGCGTCGTACTCGGTGCTGCGACCGGCGGGCGCTCGACGCTCGGGCCGGTGGTCGCGCGCATGTCGACCGGCAATCGGTCGACATGGTCGCGTGCTGCTGCCCTCAGCGGCGTCGCGGCGGAGCTGGTCGGCGACAAGCTGCCGCGCACGCCGAGCCGCCTGAAGGCCGCCCCGTTGGCGGGTCGCGTCGCGTCGGGCGCCTTGACGGGCTCGCTGCTTGCTGGGAGCGGAGGCGTGAGTCGTCTCGTGCCCGCTGCAGTCGGTGCGGGTGCTGCGCTGGCCGGCTCGTACGCGGGCGCGGCGTGGCGAGGTGCCTGGGCACGCACGGGCCGTCCCGACCTTCCTGCAGCGCTCGCCGAGGATGCCGTCGCGGTGGGGCTGGCCTACGCCGGCTACCGCGCGCTGCGTCGTTGAGGCCTGCGGACACGGGGCCAGGGTAGTCGCCGTACGTACGGCGGGCCGGCGACTGTGTGCCGAAACGACGATTCCCCGGCCGTGGGCCGGGGAATCGTGGTGGTGGCCAGGGCCGGGGTCGAACCGGCGACCTTCCGCTTTTCAGGCGGACGCTCGTACCAACTGAGCTACCTGGCCGTCTGCCTCGTCAAGACTCTCGCCTCAAGAAGCAGCCCGGGAGCACCCGGGCGAGCCTTACTATACAAGGCGCGCCCGGGGCGGGAGAAACCGGTTCGGGTCAGGCGACGGTGATGACCCGCGACTCGTCGAGGCGGGGGAGTCGATCCATGTACGCGTCCTCGGCGGGGTGGCCGATGTTGACCACGACGAGGGTCTTCTGGGCGGTTCCGCCGAAGAACTCCGCGTCGATGCCGGCGGCGTCGAAGCCGGTCATCGGTCCCGCGTACAGGCCGGCGGCGCGCAGACCCACGATGAAGTAGCCGATCTGGAGGCCTGCGTTGAGCGTGGCCATCGAGGCGCGGCCGTCGACGTTGCCGTGGAGCATGTCGCGGATGCCCGGCGCGTGAGGGAACACCTCGGGGAGGTTCTCGTGGAAGTCGACGTCGCTGGAGAGGATCGCGACGAGCGGTGCGGCGCCGGTCTTGGCGCGGTTGCCGTCGTTCATGTGCGGCACGAGGCGCTGGCGCGCCTCGTCACTGGCCACGAGGGTGATGCGCAGCGGCTGGCTGTTCATCGCGGTCGGGCCGTACTTCACGAGGTCGTAGACGGCGCGGATCTCGTCAGCGGTCACGGGCTCGTCGGTGAAGGCGTTCGCGGTCCTGGCCTCACGGAACAGGAGGTCCTGTGCGGCGGCGGGCAGCGTCAACTCGGGGAGTGTTGCGGTCATGGTTGTTGAAACGGCAATCATTAAAGGTGTGTTCCGCAACGACCTGTGGGAAGGGTCACCGTGGAACGACGAAGGTCCGAGCCGGATGGCTCGGACCTTCGTGGATGGCGACCCTGACGAGACTCGAACTCGCGACCTCCGCCGTGACAGGGCGGCGCGCTAACCAACTGCGCTACAGGGCCAGATCTTCAGTTGTCACCGCTCAGCGGTGCGAGCACCACTTTAGCGGACGCCCCAAGCGGCTCCAAAACGGGGGGTCCCCTTTGAGTGGTGGTACCCCCTACGGGATTCGAACCCGCGCTACCGCCTTGAAAGGGCGGCGTCCTAGGCCGCTAGACGAAGGGGGCGCCCCGCCCCGTTCGCCACGGTGCGGACGGTTCATCGTACGGGCAGCATCGTCCGGGTGCCAAAGCCGGGGACGGGGTGTGGGGGCACTCCGGCACACTGGGGCTCGTGATCGACATGTCGCCGGACCGCTTCGCCGAGCTCGTCGAGCAGGCCTTCGACGCGCTGCCTGAGGACCTGACCGGGCTGCTCGAGAACGTCGTGCTCCTCATCGAGGACGACGCCCCCGACGACGACCCGACGCTGCTCGGCCTCTACGACGGCATCCCTGTCACCGAGCGGACCTCCGCGTACGGTGGGGTGCTGCCGGACCGGATCACGATCTACCGCAACCCGACGCTCGCGATCTGCGACGTCGAAGAGGACGTGATCGAAGAGGTCGGGATCACCGTCGCCCACGAGATCGCGCACTACTTCGGCATCGACGACGACCGGCTGCACGAGCTGGGGTACGCATGAGGGGTTTCGACAGGCTCAACCAGCGGCTGGGTTTCGACAGGCTCAACCGGCGGCTGGGTTTCGACAGGCTCAACCAGCGGCTGGGTTTCGACAGGCTCAACCAGCGGCCCGCTCGTGTGATCCGTGCCGACGAGCGGAACGAGACACGGCGCGACGGCATCACGACGCGGCACTCGTTCTCGTACGGGGACCACTACGACCCCGACAACGTCGCGTTCGGTCCGCTCCGCGCGGTGAACGAGGAGCGCCTCGACCCGGGTGCCGGGTATGCCAGCCACCAGCACAGCGACGTCGAGATCGTCACCTGGGTGCTCGACGGGGCGCTCGCGCACGAGGACTCAACGGGCACACGTGGCGTGATCCGGCCCGGTGAGGTGCAGCACGTCAGCGCCCGCACCGGTGTCGAGCACACGGAACGCAACGCGTCGGCGACCGAGCCGCTGCGCTTCCTGCAGATGATGGTCGCGCCCTCCGCCGACGAGCTCGCGGATCCCGACCCCGGCGCGCCCACGTACCGGCAGTGGGACCTCCAGGGTGCGCGCGGCTACCTCCTCGACGTGCTTCGGCTGCGCGAGGGCGTCACGCTCCACGCCGCATTGCTCGACGCGGGCGACGTGGTTGCGCTCCCCGAGGACGGCCTGGTCCACCTGCACGTCACGCGGGGTTCTGTCGACGTGGCCGGGACCGTGCTCGACGCGGGTGACGCAGTCCGCGTGTCCGGCGCGGGGCCGTTGGGGGTGAAGGCGCTCGCGTCGTCCGAGATACTGGCGTGGCACTTCGCTGAGCCCGCACCGGCACCGAACCAGGAGCACCCCTGATGGCCACCGTCCTCGTCCTCAACGGCCCCAACCTCAACCGCCTCGGCCTGCGCGAGCCGACGATCTACGGCGACCGGACGTACGACGACCTGGTCGCGCTGTGCCACGCGGCGGGCGCCGAGCTTGACCTCACGGTCGAGGTGCGGCAGACCAACAGCGAGGCCGAGATGATCGGCTGGCTCCACGACGCCGCCGACGCCGGTCACCCCGTCGTCATCAACGCCGGCGCGTGGACCCACACGTCGGTCGCCATCCGCGATGCTGCGGCGATGCTCACCGCGCCGATGATCGAGGTGCACATCTCCAACGTGCACACGCGCGAGGAGTTCCGGCACCACTCCTACCTGTCGGGCGTCGCGACCGGCGTGATCGTCGGGCTGGGGTTCGAGGGCTACGTCGCGGCGCTGCGCTACGTGGCGTGATCTTGACAATCGGGACACCCGTATAGCGGGTGTCAGGGGTCGTGCATACCCTGAGGTGCGTGAGCGACCTCGTGGGACACGCGACACACGAAGACGCCGTGCGCAGGCTCAAGGCCTCGTACGACGCCATCCCTGGCGGTGCGCCGGTGCGGCTGGCCAAACGCACCACCAACCTCTTCCGCCCTCGCGACGCGACCGACGCCCCCGGCCTGGACGTCTCGGGCCTGACGGGCGTGGTGAGCGTCGACATCGACCCCGCCACCGGCGAGGCCACCGCCGACGTCCAGGGCATGTGCACGTACGAAGACCTCGTGGCGGTCACGCTGGCCCGCGGCTACATCCCGTACGTCGTGCCGCAGCTGCGCACGATCACGCTCGGCGGTGCGGTCACCGGTCTCGGCATCGAGGCCACGTCCTTCCGCAGCGGGCTGCCGCACGAGTCTGTCGTCGAGATGGACGTCTTCACCGGCGCCGGCGAGGTGGTCACGTGCAGCCGTGAGGAGCACAGCGACCTGTTCCTCGCCTTCCCCAACTCGTACGGGACGCTCGGCTACACGACGCGCATCCGCATCCTCCTCGAGAAGGCGCCGCCGTTCGTGCGCCTGCGTCACCTGCGCTTCGACGACCCGGACTCGGCGGCCGACGCGATCGCACGGATCGTCGACGCGCGAAGCCACGACGGCGTACGGGTCGACGCGATCGACGGGACGGCGTTCTCGCCCGGCGAGGTGTTCCTGACGCTGGCGGAGTTCACGGACGAGCCACAGCAGGTCAGCGACTACACCGGACAGCAGATCTACTACCGCTCGATCGCCGAGCGGACCACCGATGCGCTGACCATGGCGGACTACCTCTGGCGCTGGGACACCGACTGGTTCTGGTGCAGCGGCGCGTTCGGTGCACAAAATCCGTTGATCCGGCGGGTGTGGCCACGGAAGCATCGGCGCAGTGACGTGTTCCAGCGGATCGTCGGCCTCGACACCAAGTACGCGATCGCCCACAAGCTCGACGTGCTCAAGCGCAACGGCATCGAGAAGCGTGAGCGGGTCATCCAGGACATCGAGGTCTCCGTCGACCGGCTCGCGGAGTTCCTCACCTGGTTCGACGAGGCGGTCGGCATGCGTCCCGTCTGGCTGTGCCCGCTGCGGCTGCGCGAGCCAGGTGGCCCTGGCAGCGCGACCCGTTGGCCGCTCTACCCGCTCGAGCCGGGCACGACGTACGTCAATGTCGGGTTCTGGGGCACCGTCGCGGTCCCTGGCGACGCACCGGCGGGCCTGGTCAACCGCCGTGTCGAGCACAAGGTCCACGAGCTGGGCGGCCACAAGTCGCTCTACTCGGAGGCGTTCTATGACGCGGAGACGTTCGCCGACCTCTACAACACCCCGCACCTCACCGAGGTGAAGACCACCTACGACCCCAAGGACCGGCTGACCGGGCTGTACGAGAAAGCGGTGAAGCGTCGATGACTGTGACGACCAGACCCACCATGACGATCGGCGAAGCGCTCGAGGTCCTCTTCCAAGGCGATGACCTCGCCTTCCACTTCGAGGCGTACGACGGCAGCTCCCTCGGCCCGCCCGACGCGACCATCCGGGTGCGTCTGGAGAACGAGCGCGGACTTTCGTACATCATGAGCGCACCCGGCGACCTCGGGTTCGCCCGCGCCTACGTCACCGGGGACCTCGTCATCGAAGGCGCCCATCCCGGCGACCCGTACGACGCGCTGGTGCTGCTCATGGAGAAGACCCGGCTGCGCGCGCCGAGCGTGGCCGACACGCTGAAGGTGGTCCGGGCGCTGGGCGTCTCCCACCTGCTCCCGCCGCCGGCCCCACCGCAGGAGTCGCTGCCTCGTTGGCGTCGAGCGCTCGAGCACCTCCGCCACTCCAAGGCACGCGACGCCGAGGTGATCCACCACCACTACGACGTCTCCAACCGCTTCTACGAGCTGGTCCTCGGACCGTCGATGACATACACGTGTGCCGTCTTCCCCAAGGCCGATGCGAGCCTCGAGGAGGCGCAGTTCGAGAAGTACGACCTGGTCTGCCGCAAGCTCGATCTCCAGCCCGGGCAGCGCCTGCTCGACATCGGGTGCGGGTGGGGCGGCATGGTGCGCCACGCGGCCAAGCACTACGGCGTGACGGTCATCGGTGCGACCCTGTCCGAGCAGCAGGCGCTCTGGGCCCAGGAGGCGATCGCGCGCGAGGGGCTGTCCGACGTCGCCGAGGTGCGGTTCTCCGACTACCGCGACATCACCGAGACCGGATTCGACGCGATCAGCTCGATCGGCCTCACCGAGCACATCGGTGTCCACAACTACGCGTCCTACTTCGGGTTCATCCGCGACCACCTCAAGGTCGGCGGCCGGCTGCTCAACCACTGCATCACGCGGCCGGACAACCGGGCGCGGGCGACAGCGGGACAGTTCATCGACCGGTACGTCTTCCCCGACGGCGAGCTGACCGGCTCCGGGCGCATCATCACGTCGGTGCAGGACGCGGGGCTCGAGGTGCACCACGAGGAGAACCTACGGCTCCACTACGCGATGACGCTGCGCGACTGGAACCGCAACCTCAAGGACAACTGGGACGAGGCCGTCGCCGAGGTGGGGGTCGGCACCGCCCGGGTGTGGGGGCTCTACATGGCCGGCTCGCGGATCGGCTTCGAGCGCAACAACATCCAGCTCCACCACGTGCTGGCGACCAAGACCGCGCCTGACGGTTCGAGCGACTTCCCGCTGAGGCCGACCTGGGGGAGCTGATCCGGCGGTACGCTCACGGGCGTGACGGACTCCTCGGACCTGCCAGGCAACGCGACAGCGCACGACGTCATCGGCGTCGTGCGCTTTCGTCTCGAGCGGCTTCCTTCGTACGAGCAGCGCTTCGCCCGAGCGATCCGGGCGTACATGTTCTCTCTCGCTGCCGTCCTCTTGGTGGCGCTCGGCATGCTTGCCCTGGTCCCGGTGCTCGGACTCGTGGCGCTGTGGCTTTCGGTGCTGCTCCTGATGGTCGGCGTCGTGCCCGCCTACGCGCTCGTCTCTTCCCGTCGCTTCCGTGCGGGCCTGCCACGCGTTGGCGGTCCGGACGTGGCGTTGGCCGTACGACGCTCCGGCATCGACGTCTCGTGGCCCGACCTGGGCCCCGCACGGCTCGCGTCCTTGACGTGGGGCGACCTCACGAACCTCGGTCAGCGTGGTCCCCTGCGCGGCACGTCGGTGCTGCGGATCCGGACGCACCGCAGGCCTGCCGGGTCGTGGACGCGCGTCGCCTACCTGCCGCAGGACCTTCTCGACACCCCGATCGACCTGATCGTGCGGGACGTGCAGGCCCTCGTCGGTGGCGCGGTGCGCACCTGACGCACGCCCGTACGAACGGATCTTGAGGGATTGTGCCCAGTCCGTGGGCGCAATCCCTCAAGACCTGTCAGGCGGTCGGGACCAGCTCGCGCTCGCCCGTCCGCTCCGGGCGACGCAGGGCGCCGAGGCGCTTGTCGAGCAGCACCAGCGCCGCCGGCAGCAGGACCAGCCGGACGATCGTGGCATCGACCAGGATCGCGACCGAGAGCCCGACGCCCATCTGCTTCATCTCGAGCATCGACAGCGTGGCGAAGACGGCGAACACCGACACCATCACCGCAGCCGCGCTCGTGACGACGCTCGCCGTCTCCCGGACTCCGTACTCGACCGCGAGCCGCGTCGACAGTCCGCGGCGCATCCCCTCACGCACGCGGCTCATCACGAAGACGTGGTAGTCCATCGAGAGCCCAACCAGGATCACGAAGCAGAACAACGGCACCCAGTCCACGAGGAAGCCCGGCGACGTGAAGTTGAGCATCCCTTCGGCCCAGGTGTTCTGGAAGACCAGCGTCATCACGCCGAACGCGGCGCCGACGGAGAGCAGGTTGAGGCCCGTCGTGAGCAGCGCGACCGTCCCGCTGCGGAACACTGTCCACATCATCAGCATCGTCAGGAGCAGCACGAACCCGACGACGAGCGGGAGCGCGTCGCGCTGGGCGTCCTGCGAGTCCATCGTCTCGGCGACGTCGCCGCCGACGACCCACTTGACCCCGTCGAGATCGTCGAGTGCGGCCGGGATCGCGGTCTCGCGGAGCGCGGTGACCGCGTCCTCGTTGCCCTCGTCGCCCTCGTGACCGACGGCGGTCAGCCGCAGGACGGAGGTGCGCCCGTCGTCCGAGACCACGACCGGGTTCGCGTTGGCGGCGAGCCCGTCTGACTGCGCCTGGGCTCCCAGCGACTCGAGCGCGGTGCTCACCGCAGCCGTGTCGGCGGAGTCACCCCGCGCGACGACCTCGAGCGTCGGACGCTCGGCCGGGAAGTGCTCCTGCACCTTCTGGAACGTCGCGACGGCCGGCAGGCCCTGCGGGAGGGTGTCGATCGTGCCCTGGTGCAAGGTCATGCCGAGCGCGGGAGCCGAGAGCGCGACGAGTGCGCCGAGGGACACGGCGAGCGATGTCTTCGGGTGCGCCAGGACCGGGTTGATGAGGCGCTTGCTGATGCCGCCCGTCCCGATGCGGCGGTTGAGGCGCCACAGGCCGGGGACACGCGGACGGTCGACCCAGCGGCCGAGCTTCGCGAGCAGCGCCGGCAGCACGGTCACGGACCCGACCATCGCCACGGCGACGACGAGCATCGCGCCGATGGCAAGACCGGCGAAGACGGTGTCGCGGGTCAGGAGCAGACCGGACATCGCGACGATCACGGCGAAGCCGGCGACGATGATGGCGCGCCCGGACGTCGCCGCGGCGATCTCGATCGCGTCGATCGTGGTGGCACCCTTGAGCCGCTCCTCGCGCTCGCGCTTGAGGTAGAACAGCGAGTAGTCGACGCCGACCGCCATGCCGATCATGAGGATCACGCTCGCGACCGTCCCCGAGTCGGGCACGAGCACGGACACCACCGCGTACAGGCCCATCGCGGTCAGCACGCACGAGAACGCGAGCGCGACCGGGATCGCGGCGGCGATCAGGGCGCCGAACGCGACGATCATGATGAGGAACGTGATCGGCAGGCTGCGCATCTCACCGGAGGAGAGGTCCTCACCAACACGCTCGTCAACCTGCGTCCCGATGGACTCGCCGCCGGTCTGCGCGATGTCGAGGGCGGGGTTCGCCGCGGCGACCTCGGCCGTCGAGTCCTGCAGCGCCTCGACCGTGGAGTCGAGGTCGTCGACACCCTTCTCGAGCGTCAGGGGTACGAGCATCGCGGAGCCGTCCTCGGCCCACACGGGCGGCCCGACTGCCTCGACGTGTGCGACGCCCTCAGCGCCGACACGCAGCGACTCGTACGCCTGCTCGGCGGCCGTACGATCGAGCGTTCCGCTGTCGGCGGTGATCAGGACGACCTCGCTCGGCGCCTGCTCGAGCCCGGCGTCGCGGATCATCTCCGCCGCGCGGCCGGACTCGCCGATGCCGTAGTCGTCGTCGGACATGCTCTGCATCGGCACCACGGCCATGAGCGCGATCGCGCCGACGACCAGGGTCAGCCACAGCCCGAGCGCGCGCCACGGACGGGTCGCGCTCCAGCGAGCGACACGCACGACCGGCGAGCGGCGCGTGGGACGAATGCCCTGCCTGTGCGGAGGTGGTGCGGTGGTAGTCATAATGACCTCTCGGTTCGTCTGGATCCGTCGCTCATGACGATTCCGTCTCGCGCGCTCCGGATCAGGGGGGCGAGGTCCCGGACCGAGGTGGTGCTAGGTCCACTGTCCGCAGCGCGACGTCGACGCACAGTGGGAGCATGACGACGACAGCGGACCCAGGAGTGACGATGAGCTTGTCCACGGCGATACCCGAGACGTACGCCCCGTCCGGGCGAACGTCACGGTTCGCGCTGACCGGGCTCGCGCTGGTCTATCTCGTGCTGGGGATCCCGACGCTGGTCACCTTGATCGTGATCACCGTGGCGATCCCTCTCGGCGTCCTCGGCGTGGGGCTGGCGGTGCTCGCGGCATTCGTCCCGTTCCTGCGCCAGCTGGCCAACGTGCACCGCTACTTTGCATCGCAGGTGCTGCGGACGACGGTCGTGAGCCCGTACCACGAGCGTGAGTCGAGCGGCGTCAAGATCCTCGTGAAGGACTGGGCGCGTGACCCCGCGCGATGGCGCGATCTCGGCTGGGCCTACGCGTCGTCGACGATCGGCTGGATCCTCTCGCTGATCCCGGTTGTGCTCCTGCTCGGTGTCATCTGGTACTTGATCTTCCCGTTCATCTACTGGGTCACGCCCAAGGGCGTCTTCGACATGGAGCTGGGTCTCGTGCAGATCGACGACCAGGCCTCGTCGTTCTCGATGTGGATCCTGGCGGGGATCGTGGCCCTCATGTGGTGGTTCCTGACGCCGCCGGTGAGCCGGTTGCGCGCTCGGATGGACCTGGCTCTGCTGTCCCCGACGCGCGCCGAGCTGGAGAAGCGTCTCGCCGAGGTGTCGGCGTCCCGTACGGAGACGATCGACCACTCCGCGGCTGAGCTTCGGCGCATCGAGCGCGACCTGCACGACGGAGCACAGGCGCGGCTCGTATCTCTCGGGATGAGCCTCGGGCTCGCCGGGCAGCTCATGAGTACGGATCCAGACGCGGCCGCACGCCTGATCGAGGAGGCGCGGGCGACCACGACCTCCGCTCTCGGTGACCTGCGGTCGGTCGTGCGGGGGATCCATCCGCCGGTGCTTGCCGACCGAGGGCTCGTCGGGGCCGCACAGGCGCTCGCGCTCGATATCGCGGTGCCGACGTCGTTCGCGGCGGTGGTGCCGGGACGGGCGCCGGAGCCGGTGGAGACCGCGATGTACTTCGCGGTCGCCGAGGCGCTCGCGAACGTGGTCAAGCACGCGCACGCGAGTGCCGCCTCGGTCGACCTCTCGTACGACGGTGAGCGGCTGCGCGCGGTCGTCGCGGACAACGGCAGCGGTGGTGCGGACCCTGCTGACGGGACGGGTCTTGCGGGGGTGGCTCGCCGATTGACAGCGTTCGACGGCACGATGGTGGTCGAGAGTCCCCGCGGGGGACCGACCGTCGTCACCATGGAGCTGCCGTGCGCGTTGTCATCGCCGAAGACCTCGCCCTCCTCCGGGACGGCCTGACGCGCCTGCTCGAGGCGAACGACTTCACGGTGGTGGCGGCGGTCGACAACGCGCCGTCGCTCGCCAAGGTGCTGCGAGAGGTCGACGTGGACGTTGCGGTCGTGGACGTGCGGATGCCCCCGACGTTCACCGACGAAGGGTTGCGGACGGCGATCGAGGCGCGTGCCCTGCGGCCGGGGCTGCCCGTGCTCGTGCTGTCGCAGTACGTCGAGCAGCTGTACGCCCGCGAGCTGCTGTCGTCGGGCGAAGGGGCGGTCGGCTACCTGCTGAAGGATCGTGTGGCTGACGTCGAGCGGTTCGTCGACGGCGTACGGCAGGTGGCCGCCGGCGGCACGGTGCTCGATCCGGAGGTGGTGTCGGTGCTGCTGTCGAAAGCAGCCGCGAACCGTCCGGTCGACAGGCTCACCGACCGCGAGCGTGAGGTGCTCGGCCTGATGGCTGAGGGACGCTCCAACGCGGCGATCGCGGCGCGGCTGTTCGTGACGGAGAAGGCGATCTCGAAGCACACCAACTCGATCTTTGCCAAGCTCGACCTCCCGGTCTCGGAGGACGACAACCGTCGCGTACTCGCCGTCCTGGCATATCTCCAAGGCTGACCCCCTCCCGGGTCACTCTCTGCGCGCCGCGGGTCACTGTCTTGCGCTCGCGGGTCACTATGCGCGCGACGACGATGGGGCCATGAGTGGCCAGACCCGTACGTACTGGTTCGTGCCGTTTCGTGTTCGGGGCACGGAGAACCTTGAGGCGTGGTTCGAGGAGATGGCGCGTCAAGGGTGGGTCGCCGACCGCTTGGGCTTCCTCAGCGCCGTCCGGATGGAGCTGAGGTGGCGCAAGGGTGGGCGGAACTACCGCTATGTGATCGACCCGCGGCGCTTCCCTGACGCGCCCGAGGACTCGCTGATCGCCTCGGCAGGATGGGAGGACGTCGGCACGCTGAACGGCAAGGACGTCTGGCGCGCCCCGTACGAGGGTGCGCGGCCCGACCTGTTCGTCGACGAGTGACCCGGGGCGGCCAGAGAGTGACCCGGGGCGGGCGGAGAGTGACCCCGGGGCGCTAGGAGAGGTCGACGATGACGGGGGCGTGGTCGGACGCGCCCTTGCCCTTGCGCTCCTCGCGGTCGATCGACGCACCGGTCACCCGGCCGGCGAGCGCGGGCGAGCACAGCGCGAAGTCGATCCGCATGCCCTCGCGGCGCGGGAAACGCAGCTGGGTGTAGTCCCAGTAGGTGTACGTCCCGGGGCCGGGCGTGTGCGGCCGGGCCACGTCGGCGTAACCGGTGTCCTCGAACGCGGCGAACGCCTCGCGCTCGAGCTTGGAGACGTGGGTCTTGCCCTCGAACTTCGCCATGTCCCAGACGTCCTCGTCGTGGGGCGCGATGTTCCAGTCGCCCATCAGTGCGATCTGCGCCTGCGGGTCGTTCGCCAGCCAGCCGGCGGCGTCCTCGCGCAGCTGGCGCAGCCACTGGAGCTTGTAGACGTAGTGCGGGTCCTCGAGCGTGCGCCCGTTGGGCACGTAGAGCGACCAGATGCGTACGCCTCCGCACACCGCGGAGATCGCGCGCGCCTCGGCGGCTGCTGGGTCGCCCCAGGTCGGCATGTCGGCGAACCCGACCTGGACGTCCTCGAGGCCGACGCGCGAGATGATCGCGACGCCGTTCCACTGTGAGAGGCCGTGGTGCGCGACCTCGTAGCCCGTACCGATCAGCGGCAGCTCGGGGAACTGGTCGTCACGGCACTTCGTCTCCTGGATCGCGAGCACGTCGACGTCACTGCGCTCGAGCCACGCGGCGACGCGGTCGATGCGCGAACGGATGGAGTTGACGTTCCAGGTGGCGATCCGCATGAGTACGACCGTACCGGGAGGGTCGGACGGCTCCTCAGGTCGGCCGATCAGCCACCGGCCGATGCGTATGATCTGCCGTAAAGCCACTAAGGGACGGGAGGATCTGCGGCATATGCCCGAGCAGAGCGAAGGATCAATGACCTCGCGAGCGATCAAGGTCCTCATCGTCGATGAGCGACCGCAGACCTCGACCGCGCACGAGGAGATGCTGCGCCGCGTCGTCCAGGAGCTCGAGCGCATCGACGTACGGACGGAGTTCGCGCCGAGCCCCGATGACGCCGTGCTGCGGGTCGCGTCGGACGCGTCGCTGTGCGCCGTCATCGCCGACGCGGGCGGCGACTCCGACCAGCACGAGGCGCACGTCGACCCGAACCGCCTCGCCACCTTCCTCGCCGGAGTCCGGGCGCGCAACGCCGACCTCCCCGTGTTCGTGATGACGGGCACGCGTGGCGCCGACTCGCTCGACACGGCCGTGCTGCGCGAGGTGGACCAGCTGATCTACCTCCTCGACGACACCCCGTCGTGGATCGCCGGCCGCATCCGCAACGCGGCCGAGCGCTATCGCGAGGACGTGCTCCCGCCGATGTTCGGGGCGCTCGTCCGCTTCGCGCGCAAGCACGAGTACTCCTGGCACACCCCGGGCCACGAGGGCGGCGCCGCGTTCCTGCGCTCGCCCGCGGGCAGGGCGTTCTGGGAGTTCTTCGGCGAGCAGACGTTCCGCTCCGACCTCTCGGTGTCGGTCCGCGAGCTCGGCTCGCTGCTCGACCACTCCGGCCCGATCGGTGAGGCGGAGCGCCGCGCAGCCTCGATCTTCGGCGCCGACATGACCTACTTCGTCACGAACGGCACCTCCACCTCCAACCGGGTGCTGCACCAGGCGTCCGTCGTCGCGGGCGACGTGATGGTCCTCGACCGCAACGCGCACAAGTCGATCGAGCAGGCGGCGACGCTCACCCACGGCGTCCCGGTCTATCTCACGACGACCCGCAACCACCTCGGCATCATCGGCCCGGTGCCGCCGACCGAGCTCACGCGCGAGGCCGTCGCCGCGAAGCTCGCCGCGTCCCCGCTGGTCGAGGACGCCACCGCCGCCCCGGTGATCGCGATGATCACCAACTCCACGTACGACGGGCTGCTCTATCACGTGCCGACCGTCGAGCGGACGCTCGGCGAGCACATCGACAGGCTGCACTTCGACGAGGCCTGGTACGGGTACGCAGCGTTCCACCCGATCTATGCCGAGCGCTTCGCGATGCACACCGGCGAGCGCCCTGCGGACGGTCCGACGACCTTCGCCACGCAGTCGACGCACAAGCTCCTCGCGGCGCTGTCGCAGGCCTCGTACCTGCACGTCCGCAACGGGCGCAACCCGGTCGAGCACGACCTCTTCAACGAGGCGTACATGATGCACGCGTCGACGTCCCCGCTCTACTCGATCATCGCCTCCAACGACGTGTCGGCGGCGATGATGGCCGGACGTGGCGGGCCGTTGCTGACCGGCATCTCGATCCAGGAGGCGGTCGCGTTCCGCCGTACGCTCGCGCGGGTGGCCGCCGAGACGCCGGACGACGACTGGGCACTGGTCCCGTGGCAGCCGGAGACGGTCACGCAGCCCGACGGCGCGAAGGTGCGCTTCGAGGACGCGGACGAGGACTGGCTCTGCTCGTCGCCCGACCCGTGGCTGCTGCGCGAGGACGAGAAGTGGCACGGCTTCGACCTGCCCGACTCGTACGCGATGCTCGACCCGATCAAGGTCTCCGTCGTGACGCCGGGGGTGAACGAGGACGGGACCCTCGCGGAGTTTGGCGTGCCGGCGCCGATCCTGTCGGAATACCTCGAGCAGCAGGCGTCGATCGTGGTCGAGAAGACGCAGTCGTACTCGATCCTGCTGCTGTTCTCGATCGGCGTGACACGCGGCAAGTGGGGATCGCTGGTCACGACGCTGATGTCGTTCAAGCGCGACCTCGACGCGAACCGCTCGCTGGAGCAGGTGCTGCCTGCGACGTTCGCGCGCAACCCGCGCCGCTATGCGGGTATGGGGCTGCGCGACCTCGCCGAGGAGCAGCACGCGACTATCGGCCGTACGAGGCTGCTGGCCCTGCAGCGCGAGGCCTTCGGCGCGCACCCCGTCCCGGTGACGACGCCGGCGCGAGCGTACGCGCACGTGGTCCGCGGGACCGTCGACGCGGTGCCGCTCGATGCGCTCGCCGACCGTACGCTCGCGATCGGCCTCGTCCCGTACCCGCCGGGGATCCCGCTCGTCATGCCGGGCGAGTCGGCGGGGCCGGACGACGGGCCGTTCCTCGCCTACCTGCGGGCGCTGGAGGAGTTCGACCAGCGGTTCCCGGGGTTCGAGCACGAGACGCACGGCGTGGAGGTCGTGGACGGACGGTACGTGGCGCGCTGCGTGCGGGACTGACGTCGCCGAGCGGGTGGCGCCGTCACCGGCACGAGCGCAGCGAGGCGTCGAGCGCCGACATGAGCTGCGCGGTGCGGCTCTTGCCGACCGGTGGGGCGGGATAGCGGCTCAGGACTTCGATGAGCACCGGCGTCGCCCGCTCCCGGGCCTGCACGAGCACCGCCTCCGCCGCATCGGGATCGCCGCCCGCGCCGATCTCGGCGATGCGTGCGGCGTTCGCGGCGGCACGGAGGAGGTGGCCGACCTGGTGCGCCTTGGCAATCGGGTGCAGATACGCGGCCGAGGCCGCGTCGCCGGCGGCCTGGGCGGCGAGCCGGGCGGACTCGGTGGACGCCACCTTCGCCGCACGGTGAGCGTCCATCGACGTGACGCGCTGGAGCCTGGACCGGCGGGCGCCGTTCACGAACTCCCGCGCGGCATCGAGCGCAGTGCGAGGTCGGGGATCGTGGGGGTGAGCCTCCTCGAAAACGGGAAGGACCGCTTCGGCGGTCTCGGCCACGAAGCGCGCGACGACGCGCAGCTCGTCGATGGTCAGGTCGAAGTCGCCAGTCGCCGTCGTCACGCGGTCGATCCTCTCCGAGGACGTGCGCGTACGCCAACACCCGGAGAATGAGCGCGCGAAGTGTCCGGGTGGCCCGCTAGCGTGCTGAGCATGACTCTCTCCGTGGGCATGGTCACCGTCGACAGTCTTGATGCGCTTGCGCTGGGGAGGTGGTGGGCCGAGCAGGTGGGCGGCGAGGTCGTCCAGGAGAACGAGGGCTGGTTCGTCGTCGTGGCCGTCCCCGGTGCGCCGGTCCAGCTCGCCTTTCAGAAGGTCGAGCGTCCGACGCCCGGCAAGAACAAGATGCACCTCGACCTGGTCGCGACCGACCTCGACGCCGAGGTCTCGCGGCTCGAGGCGGCCGGCGCGGACAAGGTGTCCGACCAGACTATGGAGACCGGCTTCCGTTGGGTGACCTTGGCCGATCCAGAGGGCAACTACTTCGACGTGGCACAGGCTGAGAGCTGAGCGGTTGTGTGGGGTGACCTCTGACCTAAAGTAGGTACGTACCTACGTCGGAGGTGAGTCGATGACCACGATGACCGCGCGCGATTTCAATCGCGACGTCAGTGCGGCCAAACGCGCCGCTGAGGAAGAGCCCGTCATCATCACCGACCGCGGGCGACCGTCGCACGTGTTGATGACCATCGAGGAGTACGAGCGCATCGTGGCGCCGACGCGCTCCGCCCTCGACTGGCTGGCCATGGAAGAACCGGTCGTCGACTTCGACCCCCAGCCCATGCACTTCGGGGCAAAGATCCCCGAGCTATGACCTTCATCCTCGACACGAACGTCGTCAGCGAGGTGCGATTCGGCGATCGCATGGATGCCCGGGTTCGCGCGTGGCTCGAGAACGTCCCCGAACATGAGTGCCACCTGAGTGCCATCACCGTCTTCGAACTTGCCCACGGCGTGGCAAGGATCGAGCGACGAGATAGTGCGCAGGGGCGGCGGCTTCGCGAGTGGTTCGAACGCCAGATCGTTGCGTACGAGGCGCGGATCCTCCCGATCGACCTTCCTGTCGCGCGCGAGACCGCGCGATTGCACGTGCCCGATCCTCGGCCGGAGCGCGACGCCTTCATCGCCGCCACCGCGATAGTCCACGGCATGACCGTCGTCACCCGCAGCGTCGCGGACTTTTCTCCGCTGGGCGTGCCCGTGGTCAATCCGTGGGAGTGACTGCGGGCGCTCCCGGTTAGCCCGGCGCGGGGTAGAGCCGAAGTCAGTCCGCCGGCATCTGCTCGTCGACGAGCCTCTCGTCGTGGTCCGCGCCGCCGGTGCGATAGACCGCGCGTCCGAGCATGTGCGCCGCGACGGGAGCGGTGAGCAGCTGGAAGACGGCGACGAGCACGAGGAGGCCGAGGTCGCTCCACGCCTCCATCCGGAGCCCGATCCCGAGCAGGATGAGCAGCAGCCCGAGCACCTGAGGCTTTGTGGCAGCGTGCATCCGGCTGAACAGGTTGTTGAATCGCGCGATGCCGATGGCGGCGATCAGCGCGAGGAAAGCGCCGGACAGCAGGCAGAACGCCGAAGCGATGTCGAGGGCGAGTCTCATCGGGATCCCTCCGTACCGTCGATGCGCTCGGGATCGGACTCGTCAGGCTCGTCGCTCGTGGCGAAGCGCGCGATGCTCACCGAGCCGACCATCCCGACCAGAGAGAGGACGACCAGGATCGGGAGCGTGTCGGTGTGGCGGTTGTACGCCGCCTCGACACCGAGCCCGCCCACGAGCACGGCGACGAGCACGTCGATCGCGACTGCACGGTTGGGCATCGATGGTCCGAGGGCGGCACGGACCACCGCGAGGACGGCAGCGATCCCGAGCATGCCTCCGGCCACCCACGCGACCACGGTCATCCAGGTCATCGGAATCCACCTTCCGGGCGCGGCTGCTCGATCCGGGCGATGTCCTCGGCGTTGCCGAGTGCGCGTACGACCCGCTCCTCCTCGTCCCAGACGCGTTGTCGTGCAGCCTCGACGTCGGCCTGGCTGCGGGTCTCGAGCACGTGGATCTGCAGGGTCCACGTGCTCCTCGATGCCTCGATCAGGAGGCTGCCGGGGACCAGCGACACGATCTCGGAGGTGAGCATGAGGGCGAGCTCGCTGCGGGTCCGCATCGGCACGACGAGCACCGCGTTGACCGGCTGGTAGCCGAAGCGCATCACGATGGTCGCGACCTGAACGCTCGACGCGACCAGATCACGGAAGAACGCGTACACCAGGATGAGGAGCCGCCACGGGTGCACCCGGCCGTGGAACTCGATCGGCGGCAGCGGAAAGACCCGGATGATCGCGACCGCGATGAGGGCCCCGGCGAGGATGTTGCCGACGGTGAACTCACCCCAGAGCAGCACCCAAACGAGCGTGAGCCACAGCACGACGGGCCACTGAAGGGCGCGGCGCGCCTGGGTGCGACGAGAGGCGTCGTTCGCGTCGTTCGCGTCGCTCACTCGGCACCTCCTGACCCGCGCGGGACGATGGATCCTGCCACGCTGCCGTCGTTGAGGACGGTCTCGATGTACGGGTCGCGATCGCGCAGCTCCTCGGCCGCGCGCTCGGTGATCCCGAACAACGGCCCGGCAAGCAGGGTGAGCGCCGTGCCGAGCGCGACCAGCGTCAGCGTCGGGGTGACCATCGCGCGAGGGAGCGAGCGTACGGACGTCGCGACCGTGTCACCCCACGGCTCGCCCGACTTCGTGCCGGAGCTGGGGACGGACTCGGTGAGCTCGTCGGGTTCCTCCGTACGGGGCCGCCAGAACGCGCGGTTCCATGTCTTCGCCACCGCGTACAGGGTGAGGAGGCTGGTGAGGATCGAGGCCGCCACGACCAGGTACGCGAGCCAGCCTGCCCGGTCGACCCCCGCCTGGACGAGGGCGACCTTGCCGAGGAAGCCAGAGAACGGAGGGATGCCGGAGAGGTTCATCGCCGGCAGGAAGAACATCAGCGCAAGCACCGGGGCGGCCTTCGCGAGACCGCCGAGGTGCTCCAACGACGTCGAGCCGCCACGGATCTCGATCAGGCCCGTGACCAGGAAGAGCGTGGTCTGGATCGTGATGTGGTGGACGATGTAGAAGATCGCGCCCGCGAGCCCCAGGTCGGAGGCGACCGCGACCCCGAACATCATGTAGCCGATGTGGCTGACGAGGGTGAACGAGAGCATACGTTTGATGTCGGACTGCGCGATGGCGCCGAGGATGCCCACGAACATCGTCAGCAGCGCGGCCCACAGCAGCAGGTCCGACAGCGGGCTGTCCGGGAAGAGCAGCGTCTGCACGCGCATGATCGCGTACACGCCGACCTTGGTCAGCAGGCCCGCGAACACCGCCGTCACGGGTGCGGGTGCGGTCGGGTAGGAGTCGGGGAGCCACGCCGACAGCGGGAAGACGGCGGCCTTGATCGAGAACGCGGTGAGCAGCATGAGCTGCAGGACGATGCGGACCCCCTCGGGGACCTCCTGCAGCTTGACCGCGAGATCGGCCATGTTGACCGTGCCGGTCGCCGCGTAGACGCCCGCGATCGCGATGAGGAACACCATCGATGACAGCACCGACACGACGACGTACGTCGTCCCGGCGCGCACCCGTGGCCCGGTGCCGCCAAGGGTGATGAGCACGTAGCTCGCCGCCAGCAGGATCTCGAACCCGACGTACAGGTTGAAGAGGTCGCCCGACAGGAAGGCGTTGGAGACTCCCGCCGACAGGACGAGGAACGTCGGGTAGAACACCGACAACGGCGTGTCGCGGCCGAACTCGATGATGCCCTGGCCCACGGAGTACGCGAGGACGCACAGCGTCACGATCGCCGACACGAGCAGCAGCAAGGCGGACAACCGGTCGGCGACCAGCACGATGCCCATGCGGGCGGGCCAGCCCCCGACGTACACGACCTGCGGGCCGTCCCGGTCGGCTGCCCACAGCAGGACGCCCGCGACGGCGACGATGATCGAGAGGGTCGTGAAGCTGATGACGCGCTGGGCGCGGGCGTTCTGGCCGAGCGCGAGGCACACCCCGGCGCCGAGCAGCGCCAGCACGACCGGCAGCGGGATCAGGAAGGACATCGCGGAGTCGGCGGTCATCGCTCGACCTCCTCGGTGTCGGCGCCTTCCTCGTCCGGAGCTCCGCCACCTTCCTCGTACGATTGTGACGCCTCGTCGAGCTCGGCCAGCCGCATGATGAGGCGGTCCTCCATGTCGTCCTGGACTTCGTCGTGCCCCTGCAGCTGCCACGACCTGTACGCCATGGCGAGCAGGAACGACGCGACGCCGAGGGTGATGACGATCGCGGTGAGCACCATCGCCTGCGGGAGCGGGTCGCTCATCGGGGACGGGTCGGACTCGTCGACGATCGGGGCACGGCCGGGTGCGCCGGAGGCCACGATGAAGATGAGGTTGACGGCGTTGCCGATCAACAGGGTGCCGACGACGATGCGGGTCAGGCTTCGCTCGAGCAGCAGTGTCACGCCGCAGGCGAAGGTCACACCGATGACAATGACGAGAACCAGGTTGACGGTCATCGGACGCCTCCCGTCAGCGGCTCGATCTCAGGGTCGGTGTAGGAGCCCGGTAGCTCGGGATCGGCGTCCCCGGTCTCGATGTCGGCGTCGATCCCGCCGCCGAGGCTGCGCAGGACGTCGAGCATGAGACCCACGACCACGAGATAGACGCCGAGGTCGAAGAAGAGCGACGTGACCAGCTTGATGTCGCCGATCGCGAACAGGTGGAACTTGACGATCGCGCTCTGGAAGACCTGGCCGCCGAACGCCAGCGGCGCGAGCGCGGACACGGTCGCGACCGAGAGGCCGAGTCCGAGGACCCGTCCGGCGTCGACCGGCGCCGCTTCGTCGAGCTCGTACCGTCCGCCGGCGAGGTAGCGGACCATCAGTGCGAGGCCGGCCATCAGACCGCCGGCGAAGCCGCCGCCCGGACCGTTGTGGCCGGAGAAGATCAGCCACACGGAGAACAGGATGACCGTGTGGAAGATCAGCCGCGTGACGATCTCGAAGACGATCGAACGTCGCTCCGGGGCGAGCGTACGGCCCGCGCGCAGCCAGCGACCGGTCGAGTGCCCCTCGGGCAGCGGGGCGGCAGGGCTCTGCGCCCCACCGCGACCGGTGATGAGGAAGATCAGCGAGGCGACACCGGTGGCGGCCACCACGAGGACCGACAGCTCGCCCATCGTGTCCCAGGCGCGGATGTCCACGAGGGTCACGTTCACGATGTTGTGGCCTCCGCCGTACTCGACGGCGCTCTCGGCGAACGCGACCGAGATCGGGTCACCGATCCGGACGCCGGCGGTGGCGAGTGCGATCGCGGAGGCGAAGGCCCCGGAGAGGGCGCCGATTCCCACCCGGATCCAGCGGGCGCGGGTGAGTGGACGGTCGGAGAAGTACGGGGCCATGCGGCGCAGCACCAGCACGAACACGACCAGCGTCACCGTCTCCACGAGCACCTGGGTCAGCGCGAGATCGGGTGCGCCGTGAAGGAGGAAGAGCATCGCCGTGCAGTAGCCGGCCACCCCCGCGAGCAGGACGGCCTTGAGCCGGCGACGCGACCGGACGGTGAGCACGGCCGCGACACCCAGCAGGATCGCGACGACCGCCTGCGCCGCGGAGTCGAACCACACGACGTCCTCGGTCCACGTGCGGTTGAGTGCGAGCGCAGTGCCGGGGATCAGCAGGACGACTACGAGGATCGAGCCGAGGTAGAAGGGCAGCGAGCCGCGCTGCGTACGACCGGTGACCTCGACGGCGAGCCGGTCGGTGTTGCGCATGATGCCCTCGTACGCCCGCTCGGCCGACGGCATCCAGGGCGCGGCGGGGACGAGCGCACGGCGCTGCTGCCAGGTGAAGAGCGCGATGCCGCCGAGGACCGCGACCACGGACAGGCCGAGGGCAGGGGAGAACCCGTGCCAGAGGGCGAGCTCCGCGTGGTGGTCGCCCTCGGGGAACTGGTGGTCGTACCCCGCCCACAGCTTGGTCAGACCGCCGCCGAAGAACGCGAGCACGAGCGACGCCGAGGCGAGGAGGGCGGTCGGCGTCGCGAACCCGGCAGGCACAGGGACCAGGTTGGCGGGCTGGTCGACGCCCGGCTTGTCGCCGAAGACACCCCACACGAAGCGCAACGTGTACGCCATGGTGAGCAGCGAGCCGAAGACCAGCCCCGCGAGCACGAGAGAGCCGGCGACCGGTCCGATCCCGGTGCCGTCGCCGGTCGAGACCACGTCAACGAATGCGCCGTACACCGACTCCTTGGCGACGAACCCGAGCATCGGCGGGATGCCGGCCATCGAGGCCGCCGCGAGCACGGTGAAGCCGAAGAGCCAGGGCATCGCGGGGCGCAGCCGCGACAGCTTGCGCAGGTCGCGGGTGTGAGCCGAGTGGTCGACGATGCCAACGACCATGAAGAGCGCCGCTTTGAACAGGGCGTGGGCGACGACCATCGCGACGCCGGCGAGCGCGGCTGCACGGGTGCCGAGCCCGACCACGGCGACGAGGAAGCCGAGCTGGCTCACCGTCCCGTACGCGAGGAGCAGCTTGACGTCGTGCTGCCCGAGCGCGCGCAGGCCACCGACGATCATCGTCAGCACGCCGAGCACGAGCAGCGTCGGCCGCCACAGGGCGGCGTCGGCGAACGCGGGGGCCATCACGGCGACGAGGAAGACGCCGGCCTTCACCATCGCGGCCGCGTGCAGGTAGGCGCTCACCGGCGTCGGAGCGGCCATCGCGCCGGGGAGCCAGAAGTGGAACGGCACCAGCGCCGACTTGCTGAGCGCGCCGATCAGCACGAGGGCGATCGCGGTGGCGGTCGCGGCGCCGGTCGGGGAGAGCGCCATGATCGCGTCGATGCGGTACGACCCTGCGTCCTGCCCGAGCATGATGAGGCCGACCAGCATCGCGAGGCCGCCGAAGGTCGTCACGATCAGCGCCGTCATCGCCGCGCGACGGTTGGCGACACGCTCGGGGTTGTGGCCGACGAGGATGTAGGAGAAGACGGTAGTGAGCTCCCAGAACACGTACAGGAGCAGCACGTCCCGAGACAGCACGAGGCCGAGCATGGAGCCGGCGAACGCCGTGAATGCGCCGGAGAAGCGCCAGAGCGCGGGATCGTACGAGCGGAAGTACCAGGTGCAGTAGAAGAGGACCAGCGCGCCGACGCCCGTGACGAGCAGGGCCAGGGTCCAGCTCAGCGTGTCGAGCCGAAGCCCGATCTCGAGGCCGATCGTGGGCACCCACTCGTACGTCTCGGTGAGCGTGCCCGCGTCGGGGCCGGTGACCTCAGGCCCCTGCAGAAGGAGCCAGACGAAACTTGCGCCGGGGACCAGAGCGAGGAGGAGGAAGGCGTGCCGGTCGAACGTACGGACGAGCGCAGGAGCGGCTGCTGCGGCGACCAGGTGGGCGAGCAGGAGGAAGAGCATCAGGTCGAGATCAGCTCGCCGAGCTCTTCTTCACGACACGGTTGTAGACCATCAGGGTGAGGACGGCGCCGATGATCGAGCCGATCCACCCCGCCGGGCCGAAGCCCTTGTCACGATCCCAGAAGGGGAGGAGGCCGAGGATCACGCCGAAGACCACCGAGCCGACGACGCCGAGAACGAGTGTCTGCACGAGGGACATCGCGTCTTTGCCGGGGACGATCGCGCGGGCGATGAACCCCGCGACCAGGCCGATCACCAGGAACCCGATGATGCTGAGGATGAATCCCATCCGACCCGCCTCCTTCGCCTCAGGGGCATTCTAAAGGTTGGGGGTGGGTGCCGGCCCGCCCGCCTCCGAGCGGCACCGCCTGTCGTGACACTTTTCACCCGGTCCGGTCCCAGGCTCACAGGCCGCTCACAGGATCTCCTCAGGCGGGTTCAAGCAGGATCGGCGATGGTTGAACCTGATGACCTCACCGCGTACTTCCGACCGGCTGCTCGTCGTCGACGACGACGCGAGCATCCTCGACCTGCTTGCCTCCAGCCTGCGCTTCGCCGGGTTCGAGGTGGTGACGGCCACCGACGGGCGTACGGCCCTCGAGATGGCGACCACGGACCCGACCCTCGACCTGATCGTGCTGGACGTGATGATGCCCGGGCTCGACGGCTTCGAGGTGGTGACGCGGCTGCGCCGCGAGCACCGCGACATCCCCGTCATCTTCCTCACCGCCCGGGATGCCCCGGCGGACCGCGTCAACGGGCTCACCGCCGGCGGCGACGACTACCTGGTGAAGCCGTTCAGCCTCGACGAGCTCGTCGCGCGCGTCCACGCCGTGCTGCGGCGAACACGCCGCACCCGCGAGGAGACCGTGCTGCGGTTCGCCGACCTGGAGATGGACACCGACAGCCACGAGGTCCGCAAGGACGGCGAGGTCGTCGACCTCTCGCCGACGGAGTTCAAGCTGCTGCGCTACTTCCTGCTCAACAGCGGCCGCGTCCTGAGCAAGCAGCAGATCCTCGACCACGTCTGGAACTACGACTTCGGCGGGGACGGCAACGTCGTCGAGACCTACGTCTCGTACCTGCGCCGCAAGATCGACACCACCGAGCCGCGGCTGCTGCACACCGTGCGCGGCGTCGGGTATGTGCTGCGTCGGCCCCGATGAAGCGTCGCTCCGCCCTGGTCACAAGGTGGCGCGCCGTCCCGCTGCGCGTCCAGCTGGCTGCGCTCGCCGTCGCGATGGTGACGCTCGCGCTGGTGTTGAGCGCCGTCGCCACCCATGTCGTCCTGGAGCGTTCGCTCGTCGACCGCGCGGACACCGAGCTCGTGACGCAAGGGCGCGGCTTCGCCGATCGTCCGCCGCCGCGGCGGATCATCGAGGACGGTGCGGCGCTGCCGTCGCGCTTCTTCGTCCAGCGCTTCGCGTCCGACGGGACCTCGTTCGACCCCCAGGTGGACCCGCGCCTCGAGAGGGATGACTACCCCGACCTTCCGGACCCGGCGACCGACGACATCACGTACAACGAGCCCTTCACGATCTCCGCAGCGGACGGCAGCCCGCCGTGGCGCGTGGTCTTCTTCGAGGGCTCGGACGGGGGTACGGTCGCCGTCGCGGTCGACCTCACGGACGTGACCGAGACACTCGAGCGGCTGCGCTGGATCGAGCTGGCGATCGCCGTCACCGTCCTCGTCGCGGTGGCCGCGATCAGCTCGTGGCTCGTCGCGCGCAGCCTGCGCCCCCTCATACGGGTGGAGCGGACCGCGGAGGCGATCGCCGGGGGCGACCTCGGCGCGCGGGTTCCGATGGATGCCGACCCGAGGACCGAGGTGGGTGCGCTCGCGTCGTCGCTCAACACGATGCTCGGCCACATCGAGAAGGCGGTCGACGACCGCGAGCGCGAGGCCGTACGGGCAGGTGAGGAGGCGCGCAGGGCGGAGGAGTCCGAGCGCCGGATGCGTCGCTTCGTCGCCGATGCGAGCCACGAGCTGCGGACGCCGCTGACGTCGATCCGGGGGTTCGCCGAGCTGTACGCCCAGGGGGCGGCGACCGACGAGGCGACCACGGACCGGTTCATGGCGCGCATCCGTCAGGAGGCCGATCGCATGGGCATCCTCGTAGAGGACCTGCTGCTGCTCGCCCGCCTCGACCAGGAGCGCCCGCTCCGCCGTGACCCTGTCGACCTGCGGACCCTGGTGCGTGACGCGGTCGTCGATGCGCGCGCCACGCAGCCGGATCGGCCTGTCGCCGAGCCCGCCGCCGGCCCGCCGGTCATCGTCGAGGGCGACGAGGCGCGCCTGCGGCAGGTGATCGCGAACCTCGTCGGCAACGCGCTGGTGCACACGCCGCCCGAGGCGGAGCTGCGCGTCGATGTTCGTGCGGAAGGAGACGAGGGCGTCCTGATCGTCTCCGATGACGGGCCCGGGCTCGACGAGGAGTCGGCCGCGCACGCGTTCGAGCGCTTCTACCGCGCGGACGAGGCCCGTAGTCGGCAGGACGGAGGCTCGGGGCTGGGCCTCGCGATCGTCTCGGCCCTGGTGGCGGGCCACGGCGGTCGGGTCTCTCTCGACACCGCCCCTGGGGAGGGCGCGACGTTCACCGTACGGATCCCGCTGGCACGGTGAGCGCTGGCTTCCCCTCAGTCGATGAGCGCCGTGGCCTCGACCTCCACGAGCACGTCCGGCTCGAACAGGGACTCGACGCCGATCAGCGAAGCAGGCGGCATCGGCAGCCGGAGGCCTGTCTTGGCGGCGGCGGCTTCGAGGCCAGCCATGAGGTCGTTGATCTTCTCGGGGGCCCACTGGGTCACGTAGAAGGTCAGCCGCAGCACATCGTTTGGTGGGACGGGGTGGGTTGCATCATGCCAAGCGCAACGGCGTCATCGAACGCAGGATCGTCAGCACGCGGCAGGTAGCCGTCGAGTACGCGATCACCGCTCGGCACGACGCTGCGCCCCCTGTCGACGTGCTGCTCGCCTGGGCCGCCGAGCACATGCCCGCCATCGAACGTGCGCGCGACGCCCTCGACGGCGCGGGGCAGGGTCTCGATACGCCCCTCGCCTAGCGGGGGTCTCGACAGGCTCGACCGGCGGGTGGGTCTCGAGGCTCGACCGGCGGGTGGCTCACAGGGATCTCCCAGGCTCGACCAAGGGGATCGTGAACTTTCGACGGCAACGTCGAAGACATGAACGAGACATCTCCCGTGATCGACGTGGTCGTCCCGGTGCTGAACGAGGCGCACATCCTTGAACGCAGCGTCCAGCGACTGCGCACGTACCTCGACCTCGAGGTCCCGTTCGCGTGCCGCGTCGTGATCGCCGACAACGACAGCACTGATGGTACGGCGGAGGTCGCGGAGCGGCTCGCGGCGACGCTGAGCGACGTGAGGCTGGTCCGCGTCCCCGAACGGGGTCGCGGACGGGCGCTCTCGACCGTCTGGTCGCGCAGCGACGCCACCGTCGTCGCCTACATGGACGTCGACCTCTCGACCGATCTCGGCGCCCTCATGCCCCTGGTCGCCCCGCTGCTGTCCGGTCACTCGGACGTGGCGATCGGCACGCGGCTGCGGCGTGACTCCCGGGTCGTACGAGGCGTCAAGCGCGAGATCCTCTCCCGGGGCTACAACGCCCTCCTCCGTGTCGTCCTCGGCGCGCGGTTCAGCGACGCGCAGTGCGGCTTCAAGGCGGTGCGCACCGACGTGGCGAAGGCTCTGCTGCCGTACGTCGAGGACACCGGCTGGTTCTTCGACACCGAGCTGCTGGTCCTCGCCGAGCGCGCGGGCCTGCGGATCGCCGAGGTTCCTGTCGACTGGGTCGACGATCCGGACAGCCGGGTCGCGATCGCGTCGACCGTCCGCGACGACCTGTGGGGGATGGCGCGCATGGCCCGCGGTCTGACGACGGGTCGCCTCGATCTCGAGCCCGTACGGCACCGCTTCGGGCGGCCTCCTGTCCGCACACCGGTCGGCATCCGGATGATCCGCTTCGGCATGGTCGGCGTCGTCAGCACGATCGCGTACGCCCTGCTGTTCCTCCTCGCGCGTCAGATCGCCCCCGCCCAGGTCGCGAACCTCTTCGCGCTGGTGACGACGGCGATCGGCAACACCGCCATGAACCGGCGCTTCACCTACCAGGTGACCGGAACGAAGCGGCTTGCTCGCCATCACGTCCAGGGCCTGGTCGCGTTCGCCTGCGGATGGGCGCTGACAGCATCGGCGCTCGCGCTGACCGCGGGCCTCGGCCACACCCCACTGATGGAGGTCGGCGTCCTCACGGTGGCCAACGTGCTCGCGACCATCGTGCGGTTCGTGCTGCTCGATCGCTGGGTGTTTCGCACCGCGACCGAGGCGCCCCGTACCCGCGACCTCGACGTGCGGCTGTCCGCCCGCCAGGTCGCTCCGAACCCTTCCGCCACGGCGGACGAGAGGAGTGCCGCATGAGCACCGCCGTACAGGAACGTGCTGTTCACGAGCGTGACGCCGTCGAGGTCCGGCGAGGCTGGTGGACGCGGGAGCACGCCCTGCTGATCGCCCTGCTGGCTGCGACCGCGGTCGCGTACTGCTGGAACCTGACCGTCAACGGCTACGCCAACGAGTACTACTCGATGGCCGTGCAGGCCGGGGCGCAGGACTGGAAGGCCTGGTTCTTCGGCGCGCTGGACGCCGCGAACGGCATCACCGTCGACAAGACCCCGGCGTCGCTGTGGCTGATGGGCCTGTCGGCGCGGGTGTTCGGGTTCAGCTCGTTCAGCATGCTGCTCCCGCAGGCGCTGCTTGGGGTCGCGAGCGTCGGCGTCCTGTACGCCGCGGTGCGCCGCTGGTTCGGGTCGTCGGCGGCGTTGATCGCCGGCGCCGTGCTGGCGACGACGCCGGTGGCCGCGCTGATGTTCCGGTTCAACAACCCCGATGCGCTGCTGGTCTTCCTGATGGTGGCGGCCGCGTGGGCCGTGACCCGGGCGATCGACGCCAAGAAGGCGCTGCGATGGCTGGTGCTCGCGGGTCTGCTCATCGGGTTCGCATTCCTCGCCAAGATGCTGCAGGCGTTCCTCGTCCTGCCGGCGCTCGCGCTGGCGTACGGGGTCGCCGGGTCGGCACGCCTGCGGACGCGCCTGCTACACCTCCTCGCCGCAGCCGGCGCGGTCGTCGTCGGCGCGGGATGGTGGGTGCTCATCGCCGAGCTGTGGCCGGCGTCCGCGCGCCCGTACATCGGTGGCTCGACGAGCAACAGCATCCTCGAGCTCGCGCTCGGCTACAACGGCCTCGGTCGCCTCAACGGCGAGGAGGTCGGGTCCGTCGGTGGCGGCGGGCAGGGCGGCGGCATGTGGGGGACGCCCGGCCTCGGACGGCTCTTCAGCTCCGAGATGCAGACGCAGGCGAGCTGGCTCCTGCCGGCCGCCCTGGTCGCACTTGTCGCGCTCGCCGCATTGTCCTGGCGGCTTGCCCGTACGGATCGGATGCGTGCGTTCGCGATCATCTGGGGTGGCTGGCTGCTGGTCACCGGCCTGACGTTCAGCCTGATGCAGGGCATCATCCACAGCTACTACACGGTGGCGCTCGCGCCCGCGATCGCCGCGCTGGTCGGCGTCGGTGTGGTGGTCCTGTGGCGACGCCGTACGGAGCTGGTGCCGCGGGCCGTGCTCGCGGGGACGGTCGTCCTCACCGGCCTCTGGAATTGGCGGCTGCTCGTTGAGACCCCGACGTTCGTGCCCTGGTTGCGCTGGGTGGTCGTGTTCGCGGCCGTCGCGGCTGGTGTGCTCCTGCTCGTCGGGCCGGAGCTTCCGAACCTGGGCGACGGGGCTCGCTACCTCGCCGTGATCGCTGCGACCCTCATCGGCGTCGCCTCGCTCGCGGCGCCCGCCGCCTCGGCCGCGGCGACCATCGGCTCGGCGCACACCGGGTCGATCGTGTCCGCCGGACCTGCGACGGGCGGTGGCCCCGGCGGGGGCGCGGGGACCAGCTTCCTCGGCGGCGGCGGGACCGCAGGCGTCAGCGAGGAGCTGGTGAGCCTGCTCCAGAACAGCGACTCCCGCTGGGCCGCGGCCACGCAGACCGCCAACGGTGCCGCACCCTTGCAGCTCGCCTCGGGCGAACCCGTCCTTGCGATCGGCGGTTTCAACGGCACGGACGCGTTCCCGTCGCTCGAGCAGTTCCAGGAGTGGGTCGCCGACGGCGAGATCGGCTTCTACATCCCCGCGACCGGGCACGGCGGTGGCCGCAACTCCAAGATCGAGACCTGGGTGACAGAGAACTTCACCCCTCAGACCGTGGGCGGGACGACCGTCTACGACCTCGCCGGTCACAGCTGACCGACGCGGACCAACGATGAAAGAAGGAGAACAGATGAACGAGCAGAACCCTCGTACGCCTCAGGGCCCGGAGCCGACGGAGACCCCGCCGGTGCAGGACCCGACGACGCAGATGCCGACAACGGAGGCGCCGACGGCGGCGTCGGCCGCTCCGCAGGCCCCGACGACTGCCGGCGCGACGCCGTCGCGCGGGTGGAAGTCGCTCGACAACCGCACGCGGTTCGGTGCGATCGCCGCCGGCGTCGCCCTGTGCGGGTTCGGGTTCCTGGGTGGCATCGCGATCGGCACCGCCTCGGCCGACGACGGCGGTGCGGACGGCGGCCCCGGCAACGCGCCGGGCATGGGCCAGTTCCCCGGAGGCCAGGACGGTCAGGGCGGTCAGGGCGGACCTGGTGGCCAGCAGGGCCAGGGTGACGGGCAGTTCCCGGGCGGTCCGGGTGGTCACGGCGGCCAGGGCGGCATGCCCGACGGCCAGGGCGGCAGGTCGCTCCCGGACGCGCCGGACGGGGACGGCTCGGGTGGACCGTCAGTGGACGGAACCGACAGCGCGTCGTCCGCGGGCGACGCGGCGTCGACCGTCTGACGTCGTGCGGCGGACGAACCGCCCTACCTCGCGCGTCGCCTCGCGCGCCTCGGGCACGAGGTCGACTGCGACCTGGAAGACGTGAACCTGCTTCTCCCAGATCTGCAGCTCGACCTCGACGTCCGAGCGTGCGAGGCGGATCGCCATCAGCTCGGCGTCGGGGAGGACGAGCTCGTCCGACCCCACCTGGATGAGGGTGGGCGGCAGTCCGTGCAGGTCGGCGTCCACGAGCGACGACGCTGGCTGCAGGAGGTCGGACAGCAGCTCGTTCTCGACCAGGTCGACGAGCCGGAGGAACCCGCGCCACGCCGACCTCGGGAACAACGCGCACGACGGGCGGCCAGGCTGGTCGAGCTTGCGATCGGGATCGAAGTCGGTCAGCGGGGACATGGCGACCAGGCCCGCGGGAGCCTCCAGGCCGGCGTCGAGGATCGCGAGCGTGACGGCGAACGCGAGGTAGCCGCCGGCCGAGTCGCCGGCGACGACGATGCGCTCGGGCGGATAGCCCTGGTCGAGCAGCCACCGGTAGCCCGAGAGCCCGTCTTCGACGGCCTGGCTCACCGGGTGCTTCGGCATCATGCGATAGCCGACGTTGAGGACCGTGCAGCCGCTGGTCGCCGACAGCCGTGCGGCGAGACCGCGGTGCGTGTTGAGCCCGCCGACGAGGAAGGCGCCGCCGTGCAGATAGAGCACTGCGTGGGTGTCGGCGTGCTCGGCAGATGCGGCGCGGATCACCTCGGCATCGCACTGCGGGAGCCGGATGTCCTCCACCGTCGCGTTGCGCGGCGCCGGCAGCAGTCCCGCCACGCTCTCGAGGAGCCCGGTCGGCCACGGGGCGCCGGGTGCGTACGACCAGACGGAGAGCGCCGGCTTCACGGTCACCCGCAGCGCGGTGGACAGCAGTGCCGCGCGCTTGCTGTGGCGAGGCTTGTCCACCACCCGCAGGTTGTCGCCGGCGAGCGAGACGACCTCCGGACCACGGGGGTCCATCGTGCGACTCATCATGTGTCCTTCCCGGGCGACGCGGAGCACGACCCGAGCGCGTGTGGTGCGCGTCACATCATTGTGAACGGATGTTACCTGCCCGTTCGCGCGCAAACCGGTCGAAGACCGTGATCGGTGCCATCCTGAGGCCATGGTGACCTCCGAGAGTGGTGGCACGGGACTCCCGCAGAGCGGCCCAGGGCACCGGGGAAACGCGGCGGACAAGTGGAAGTCGTACGGCAAGCGCATGCTGCACAACGTCCTCGTGCTGCTGGCCGTCGCGGTGGTCGTGGTGATCGTCGGATACGCGCTGGCGGCGTTCGTGCCCCGCTGGTGGGCGCAGTGGATCGGGCGCCGTGTCGACGGCAGCCTGACGGCCGGGACGGTGTGGGGGCTGTTCCTCGGCGTGGTGTTCACCTTCGTCCCCCTTCTCCTTGCCTGGCAGGCGATCGCGCGGCACTGGGTGAAGGGTTTCTGGAAGGTCGTCGTCGTCGCGGTCGCCGTGATTCTCGCGCTGCCCAACCTGATGACGCTGTCGATCGTCGTGGGGACGAGCAACGGAGCACACGCCGGCGAGCGCATCCTCGACGTCGACGGCCCGGGCTTCCGCGCGGCTTCGCTCTGGGGCGCGATCATCGGCGCTCTGCTCGTCGTGGGCCTGGTCTGGCTGAGCGGGGCCAACCGTGCACGCGGTCGACGGGCCCGCGATCTCAAGACCGAGATCGACAATCGCGACCAGGCCGAGCGCGACCGCGCGGACGGCACCTGACAGTCGGTCAGCCGCGCACCCTCGCGACGATCTCCTGAGCGACCAGGTCGGGGCACTCCTCGGGAAGCCAGTGGGACGCCTCCTGGACCGGGACGAAGCGGTACTCTGCCTGGACGTGCTCACCGCACCGCCGGGCGCCGGCCGCGCCGAGCGCCCAGTCGGCGCCGCCCCAGATGTAGGTCGTCGGCACCGTCACCGAGGGTGTCGCGTCGAGGTCGCGGCCCATCGCCCTGTACCACGACAGTGCCGCCGTCAGCGCGCCCGGCTCCTGCATCGCGGCGACGTACGAGGCTGCCCTGTCGTCGGGCACCATCCCGCCGTACATTGCGGTGATCCGCCGCGCGTCGTCTGCCAGCAGCACTTCCTCGGCTTTGCCGGGCGTGCGCATGAGGCCGATGTACGCGGCGCGCTGCTGCTGGTCCTCGTCGTGCACCAGGGCCCACCCGTACGCGGCGAGGTGCGGGACGGACAAGGCGACCAGGCTGCGCACGCGCTCCGGATGGTGCGCCGTCAGCGCCCACGCCACTGCGGCACCCCAGTCGTGACCGACCACGTGAGCGGAGTCGTACCCGAGGGCGTCCATCAGCCCGAGCACGTCTCCGACGAGGCGCGGCACCGCGTACGAATCCACGCCGTCAGGGCGGGCGCCGGGCGAGTAACCGCGCTGGTCGGGGGCGATCACCCGCAACCCGGCGTTCGCAAGGACAGGCGCGACGTCCAGCCACGACTCCGACGTCTGCGGGAAGCCGTGCAGCAGCAGCACGGGCTCGCCGTCGGCGGGCCCGTCGAAGCCGACGTCGAAGACCAGACTGCCCGCCTCGACCGCGCGCCGCTCCGGCCAGCCCGCGCTCATCGGTCGAGGACGACCGACGCCTCGTCGGTCAGGGGGAGGAAGGCGAAGGACTCCTGCAGATAGAGCGTGACCGTCTCGTCGTCGTGGTGGAGGTAGCCGATCGACGTGTCCTGCCCGAGATGGAGGTCGTAGTCGCCTCCGCGCGTCGACAGCAGCACGGCGCCCGAGATCGCGGGTGCCCACACGATGTTGTCGTGGAGCAGCCGTGAAAGCTGCTCGTGGATGGGGTAGCCGTGGTCGGTGGTCTCATTGACCTGCGTGTAGGCGTCGGCGCTGAGCAGGAGCGCGTACGGACCCTCTACGCCGGCGAGCCGCAGCTGGCTCAGCGCCCGGGCGACGACATCGGGGTAGTCGACGGCGTCGGCCGGGAGCGCGAGACGGGGGTTGCTCGACGACTCCGTGATCCCGCGGATTCCGACTGCGCTGAGCCCGTGGAACACGGCGCCGTCCTCGGCGAAGGCGAGAGCGCGGGCCGCGTCCTTGACCGGTTGCCAGTCGGAGTCGTTGGAGCCGCGTTCGACGTCGTCGACGTCCTCACGGCTCAGGTCGAACGTGACCCGCAGCTCGGCGACCGGCGCCACCTCGCGGCGGCGCACCTCCACGCCGTTCGGGTCGGTGCCGGGGGCGCTGCGGTGGCCGGTGGAGAGACCGGCGAGCTGGACGCCCTCGGGGTCGTGGACGTCGATGACCCGGCGCCCGGCGAGGTTGCGCCGGAAGGTGCGGCTCGCCTCCTCCTCGATCTGCGCCCAGGCGGCAGCAGAGATCGGTGCGAGCGAGCGGTGCAGGTTGTTCATCGGTCGTACTCTCCTCTGAGGCTGCCGACGCTCAGCGAGCCGTCGGTGGTGGGGTGGGTGGTCTCGACAGGCTCGACCGACGGCTGGGGCTCGACCGGCGGGCGTGTGGTCTCGACAGGCTCGACCGACGGAAGGTCGCCGAGCATCTCCAGCGTGGCCGACGACGGGACAAAGAAGAGGCACCCGCTCGTCGCGGTCGAGAAGTCGAGGATCCGGTCGTAGTTGCCGGGCGGGTCGCCGACAAACATGTTCTGGAGCATCAGCTCGGTGGTCTCGGGACTCTTGGCGTAGCCGATGAAGTACGTACCGACCTCGCCCGCGGTATAGCTCCCGAACGCCATGTTGAACCGAACGATGTCGAGCTCGCTGCCGTCGTCGTCGGTGACCGTGTTGAGCGTGACGTGCGAGTTGGACGGCATCACGGCGTCGTCGAGCTCTACGTCGTCGGCCTTCGTACGCCCGATGATTCGCTCCTGCTCCTCTGTCGACAGCCGTTCCCATGCGGAGAGGTCGTGGGAGTAGCGCTGCGTGATCACGTAGCTGCCGCCGAGGAAGTCGGGCTCGTCGTCGATGTACGCGGCCTCGCCGAGCTCGTCGCCGACGGGGTTCTCCGTACCGTCGACGAACCCGAGCAGGTCGCGGGCGTCGAAGTAGCGGAAGCCCGGGGTGTCGTCGACGACCCGTACGGAGTCGCCGAGGCGCGCGAGGATCAGACGCTCCAGCTCGAAGCACATGTCGTGGCGGGACGCGCGGATGTGGAACAGCAGGTCGCCCGCGGTGCTCGGGGCATCGTGGCGGTAGCCGTCGATCGGCACGAACGGATGGAGATGGGCCGGCCGGTCAGGTGCGCCGAAGCGGTCCCATGCGTCGGAGCCGATGCCGATGACACAGGTCAGGCCGGCATGGAGGCTGCGGAATCCGACCGAGCGCACGAGCGCGTCGACGTCGGCGATCGTCGTCCGTGCTGCGTCGGCGGCGGCCGGCCCGTCCTCGATGGTGACCACGAGGAAGACGGCGTGCTCGGTCAGCGGTGAGGTGACGGCCTGCGGCTCGGGAAATCGGGAGACGCTGGTCACGGAACCCCCTCTCGATCGGTGGTGAGCCCACACTACGACCTGCGATGGGCATGCACTGGCGACGTAGACTTGGGGTACTCCTAGGAGGTGGCGGATGAGCAGCAGATCGCTCGTGACCCTCGATGCCGTCGAAACCAAGGCGCTGCTCGGCACGGCGCGCGTCGGCCACCTCGCCTACCAGTCCCACCGAGGGCTCGACGTCACGCCGGTCAATTATCGGCTCTGCGGAGACACCATCTACATCCGGACGGTGGAAGACGGCACGCTTGCCGCGCTTGCCCCCGGGCCGGCGGCAGTCGCGTTCCTGGTGACCTACCTCGACCGCCTGTCGCAGACCGGTTGGAGCGTGAAGGTCCGCGGCAAGATCAGTGCCGTCGACGAGACGGTCGAGATCCCGGACGTCGACCCTGAGCCGTGGACCGGTCTGCCGGGCACGATGCTGCTCGCCCTGACGATCGACGAGATGACCGGCCGCCGCGTCGGCTGACGCCCCATCTCGCGGGGCCCGCTCACCGTACGAGGGTGATCGACAGCGTCCCGGCGCCGACGGCGAGCGGGGCGAGCACGAGTCCCTGCCCGACGACTTGCCGCCACCCGGGCTGGTCGGTCGGGTCGCCGTGCCGGCGGACCTGGCGCCACCACAGCAGCGTCGCGAGCGAGCCCCACGGCGTGATCAGCGGGCCCGCGTTCACCGCGACGAGCAGCACGGCGGTGCGTACGGCGTCGCCGAGCACGACAGGGCTGAGGGCGAGGAAAGCGGGCAGGTTGTTGATGCCGTTGGCCGACACCGCTCCCGCCACGGCGAGCTGCGCGAGGTCGACAGGGCCGGAGCCCGTCCCGGCGATGCGGCTCGCGAGGTCGGCGAGGCCGTGCTCATGGGCACCGGCGACCACGACGAAGAGACCAGCGACCGTGATCAGCATCGGCCACGGCACGAGGTCGGCGACCGGGACCACCAGGCTGCGTCGTCGGACGAGGACGGCAGCACCCAGGGCGAGCGTCCCTGCGGTCGCGACGAGCGCGTAGTCCTGGCCCGCGACGAACCCGGCGACCATGACCGTCGTGACGGCGGCGGCGATCCGGACGAGCACCGGGTCGTCCGGCCGCGGGCCCGGCGCCGAGACAAAGCGGCCGCTGATGCCCCGGCGGTGGAGGAGGGACAGGACGAGGAGCGTGGTCGCGAGGACGACGACGGCGGGCAGCGCCATCACGGCGACATAGCGTGTGCCGTGCCGTGCGAGGTCCGGGGCCGCGAGCAGGTTGGTGAGGTTCGAGACGGGCAGCAGGAGTGATGCCGTGTTGGACAATGCCAGCACGGTCATGGCGAGGGGGAGCGCTGTCGAGCCCGTACGCCGGGCCATCGCCAGCACGACCGGGGTCAGCAGCACGGCGGTGGTGTCGAGCGACAGCGCCACCGTGCACAGCGTCGCGAGGGTGGCGACGGCCAACCAGAGCAGGAAGCGGCGTCCGGTGGCAGCCCGGACCGCAACCCCGGCGGCGGCGTCGAAGAGTCCGCAGACGGCGCAGAGCTCGGAGTACGCGGTGATCGCGACGACGAAAACGAGTATGGGGCCGGTGCGCCGGGCGAGCTCCAGGGCGTCCCCGAGAGGCAGCCACCCGGTCGCGAGGACAAGAGTCGCCGCCGCGATCACGAGGAGGTGCCGGGCCTTCACCGGGAAAGGATAGTGACGCCGATCGAACGTGAGGGCCGCCTCATGTCTCATACGGGGCGGTGTGACAATCTTGTCGGGTGCCTGCTCCGAGCGTCTCGTACTCCATCACCATCCGGCTCGAGGTCCCCGCGGGGGGCTCGGCCGTCAGCGATCTGACCACTGTGGTGGAGAAGGCCGGGGGAGTCGTCACGGCCCTCGATGTGACGGGATCGCACACCGAGCTGCTCGGCATCGACCTCACCGTGGCGACGTCGGACACCGACCACGCGGACCGGATCGTCGTCGCCCTCAAGGCCATCGGCGACGCGGACGTCAAGAAGGTCTCGGACCGGACGTTCCTCATGCATCTCGGCGGTGTCATCGAGGTCGCCACGAAGCACCCGCTGCGTACGCGTGACGACCTGTCCATGATCTACACACCCGGCGTGGCCCGAATCAGCGAGGCGATCGCTCGTGACAAGGAGGACGCGCGCCGTCTGACGGTCAAGCGCAACGCCGTCGCGGTCGTCACCGACGGGTCGGCCGTCCTGGGCCTCGGCGACATCGGCCCGCATGCGGCGCTGCCCGTCATGGAGGGCAAGGCGGCGCTGTTCAAAACGTTCGCCGACATCGACGCATGGCCGCTGTGCCTGGACACCCACGATGTGGACTCGATCGTCGAGACCGTCGCTGCGATCTCGCCCGGCTTCGCGGGCATCAACCTCGAGGACATCGCGGCGCCGAAGTGCTTCGAGATAGAGGACCGCCTTCGAGCCCGCCTCGACATCCCGGTCTTCCACGACGACCAGCACGGCACCGCAATTGTCGCGCTCGCCGCTCTGCGCAACGCGCTGCGCGTCGTCGACAAGGACCTCGCGCAGGTCCGCATCGTCATGTCCGGCGCGGGCGCCGCGGGCACTGCGATCCTCAAGCTCATCCTCGAGGCGGGTGCCACCGACGTCGTCGTGTGCGACATCGACGGCGTCGTGCACACCGGCCGGCCGGGGCTCGGCGGGCAGCTGAGCTGGATCGGCGAGCACACCAACCCGCGCAGCGTCACGGGCTCTCTGTGCGACGTGATCGGGGGTGCGGACGTGTTCATCGGCGTCTCGGCGCCCAACGTCCTGTCCGTCCACGACGTCGAGTCGATGGCCGACGGTGCCATCGTCTTCGCGCTGGCCAACCCAACGCCGGAGATCGACCCTGCCCTGGCGCGAGCGCACGCCGCCGTCGTGGCGACGGGGCGGTCGGACTACCCGAACCAGATCAACAACGTTCTCGCGTTCCCGGGGGTGTTCCGCGGGCTGCTCGATGCGCAAAGCCACGGGATCGGGACGGACGTGCTGCTCGCGGCGTCGCGCGCGATCTCGGAGACGGTGTCGGACGACGAGCTGAACGCCAACTACATCATCCCGAGCGTGTTCCACCCCGAGGTCCATGTCCGGGTCGCCGAGGCCGTCCGCGCGGCGGCGTCGGCCGCTGAGCACTGACGGCCGTTCATTCGTGCTGCGAGACGCCCCGGCAGAGCAAGCCCGACCATCAGCCTCCCGCCGACCACGCCGGTGTCTGCGGGAGATCGTTGAAACGTCGGTGTCGTGCGCTCGCGGTGTGAGAGCCGCGTCGTTCTCGGCCAGTGGTTCCGATGCTGCTCCAGCCAGGTTGGGGGTCTGCGACGAGGGCCTGTCGTTCGTTGACGAGCGTGCCGAAATGGCTAGCGGCTTTCCCTGGGAAAAACCCGTGGCGTGATCGTGCTCGGCGAGCAGGGTTCGGGGACGTCGTGGAATGAACCGAAGCCGGGATCGTTGGTGCCCCGACGCAAACGTCTCGCGCTCGGGCACCGTCATCGAGTCGGTGCACGGAACGAGCCGGCGGTAGTGCTCGACGTGCTGTCGCCGCGGCCAAGTGTCCACGTCGTCCCAACCCTGCAGACCTGGCCGGGAACTGGTCGTCGAGGCCGCGGGATTCGCTACCAGTGGTCTTGCCGCGGTTGCCTATGAGCGGGTATGGGCCGCCTCTCCAACCAACTTCCCGGGACTTCAAGAGCGATCGTTGCGGCAGGCAGGCAGTGCACGGCACGGTAGACCGATGACGAGTTTCAACGGCAACCCGAGCGGACGAGACACCACGACGCGCGGACTGATTTCCGTGCGGGTATCCCGCTGGCTGATGGCCGCAGGGCCGCTCCTGACCGCCCTCGCTTTTCTGCTCCTGTCGCGGCTCCCTAGCGTGCCTTCCGAGGCGGCCGCGATGACTGCGTGGGTCGAGCGCGGGAACTCGCTGCTGTCGTGGAGCGGCGAGCTGCTGTTCTTCGCGGTCATCTGCTGGGGAGCCGGTGCGCGCGGCCTCTTCGCCGCACTCAACGCCGGACCGTCGGTGCGGACCAACGTCGGAGTGACCGCTCTCGCGACCGCCTTCGTCGCTCTCGTCGTCCTCCTGCTCACGGTCGGGCGGCTGGTCTATCCGGTGTTTGAGATTCAGCTGTCGGTCGAGGTCTTAGCCCTGGTCGTCAGCTCGATGTACGGCGCCCTGCACCTCGCGTTCCTCGGTTTCGCCGTTGCTGCGGTCGCGCTCGGCTGGTCAACACGCGCGGGACTCGGCGGGCGAGCGGTCGGCATCGTCGCTGCGGTCGCGTTCGTCGTCGGTTCCTTCCCCTGGCTGACACCGAGCTGGTGGAGCTCTTTGGTCGCAGTACTGATCGCCGCGTGGGGCGTGTTCCTTGCCCTTGCGACTGAAACCCGCACCAAGAATCCCAACAGCGCAAGGGAGGGGATGAGTGCCCCCGTCTAGCCGATCAGCGCCGGACGGCCTCCGGGGACGAGCGCCGAGCACCGATCGTCAGCGCTCGGCGGCGACGTCAGCGCAGGGCCAGTCCGGGCTCGTGCGGAAGCGCAGGCCACGCCGAGCCGTCGACGATCGCCTCGTCGATCCGCGCCGCCACGTCGTCGGGCCACGGGACCGTACGGCGCTCCGCGAGGCTGACGTGACCCTCGACGAACTCGAACGTGTTCGCGAGCGCCCCCGTCGTGGCGTTGAAGAGCATCTGCATCCCGTGGACGATCTTGGCCGAGCGCGTCAGGAACCGGACGTACACGGCGACGTCCTGACCCACGAGCACCTCGTCGAGGTAGCAGATCCGGTGCTCCATGCTGAAGACGCTCAGCTCGTGCGCCTGGCGATAGGGCTCGTGGATGCCGATCCTCTCGAAGGCCCGGTCCGATGCCCGCGCGTGCAGGTCGAAGTAGTGGCGGATGTTGACGTGTCCGTTGCCGTCCTCGTACTCCGGAGGGACGGTGAGGACGAGGTCCGGCTCGGCGCCGGAGAGGTCCTCGAGCCGCAGCGCGCCGCTCACGGGCGCCGAGGGAACCGGGAGAAGTCGGGCGTGCGCTTCTCCTTGTAGGCCTCGCGGCCCTCCTTGGCCTCGTCGTTGCCGTAGAAGAGCAGGTTGGTGTCGTGCGCAAGCTGCTGGAGTCCGGCGTAACCGTCCTCGGAGGCGTGGAAGCTCGCCTTCATGAGGCGCAGCGCGTACGGGGAGAGTGCAAGCATCTCGCGGCACCACTTGACGGTCTCGGTCTCGAGGTCGGCGAGCGGGACGACGGTGTTGACCATGCCCATCTCGAGCGCCTGCTGCGCGTCGTACTGGCGGCAGAGGAACCAGATCTCCTTGGCCTTCTTCATGCCGACGAGCTGCGAGAGCGAGCTCGCGCCGAAGCCGCCGTCGAACGAGCCGACCTTGGGCCCGACCTGGCCGAACCGCGCGTTGTCGGCGGCGATCGTGAGGTCGGCGACCACGTGGAGGACGTGTCCGCCGCCGATGGCCCACCCGGCGACCATCGCGACGATCGGCTTGGGGCAGCGCCGCATCTGCACGTGCAGGTCCGTGACGTGGAAGCGCCCGGTCGCGTTGGCGTCGGACTTGTAGCCGGAGTCGCCGCGGACGCGCTGGTCGCCGCCGGAGCAGAACGCCTTGTCACCGGCGCCGGTGAGGATGATGACGCCGACCGACTCGTCCTCGCGAGCCACGTCGAGGGCGTCGGAGATCTCGATGATCGTCTGCGGCCGGAAGGCGTTGTGCACCTCGGGCCGGTTGATCGTGATCTTCGCGATGCCGTCGTCGGTGGTCTCATACCGGATGTCGGAGTAGTCGCCGGCCGAGTTCCAGACAGTGGGGGTCGAGTCAGTCATGGGGACATTCTCCACGCCTGCTCGCACGGCCCTGCGTCGTGCCGGGTGAGGAGACGGCATGCATGCCGCTTGACATTAATTCAAGGCTCGTACTAAATAAGTGACGTGGCTCACACGGCGGTTCTCGGCATCGACTCCTCGACGCAGTCCACCAAGGCCGTGCTCGTCGACGCGGACGACGGCACGGTCCTCGCACAACGCAGTGAGCCGCACCCGGAGGGGACCGCCGTCGACCCGCGTCACTGGCTGAAGGCGTGCGACGACGTGGTCGGAGACTGGCTCGGCAAGGCCGACGCGGTCGCGGTCGCCGGGCAGCAGCACGGCATGGTCGCGCTCGACTCCGAGGCAGAGCCCGTCCACGACGCGCTGCTCTGGAACGACACCCGTTCCGCCGACGCGGCGACGCAGCTCGTCGCGGAGATGGGCGGGCCGCAGGCGTGCGCCGATGCCGTGGGCAGCGTGCTCGTCGCGTCGTTCACCGCGACCAAGCTGCGGTGGCTGCGCGACCACCAGCCCGAGGCGGCGGCTCGTACGGCGCGGGTGCTGCTCCCGCACGACTACCTCTCATGGCACCTCGCCGAGCGGCGTACCGAGCCGTTCACCGACCGTGGCGACGCTTCGGGCACCGGGTACTTCGACGCCCGGACGCGCTCGTGGCGCCACGACCTCGCGGCGGCGGCGCTCGGCCACGACGTCACCCTGCCCCGCGTCGTCGCCGACGGGGCGGCCGCGTACGAGGACAGGTTCGTGCTCGCCGGGGGCACGGGCGACAACATGGGAGCCGCGCTCGGCCTCCGCCTCGGACCCGGCGACGTCGCGGTATCGATCGGCACCTCCGGTGTGGCCAGCGCCGTGTCAGAGGCCCCGGTCGCCGACGGCAGCGGAGCGGTCACGGGATTCGCCGATGCGACCGGCCGCTACCTCCCGATGGTGACGACGATGAACGCCGCCGGGATCCTCGATCTCCAGGCGCGGCTGCTCGGCGTCGACCACGACGGACTCGCTCGCCTCGCGCTCGCCGCGCTGCCGGGCGCGGGTGGCGTGACGCTCTCTCCGTACTACGGCGGGGAGCGCACGCCTGATCGTCCCCACGCCACCGGCGTGTGGTCGGGGCTGCGTCCGGGCACCACGCGCGAGGACCTCGCCCGTGCCGCGTACGAGGCGCTGCTGTGCTCCCTCGCCGACACGGTCGATCTGCTTCGGAGTCGCGTCGGTGGCGATGGCGGGCGGCTGCTGCTCATCGGAGGCGCCGCACGCAACCCCGCGGTCCGCGCCCTCGCGCCCGCGATCCTCGGCCGCCCGGTGCACGTGCCGGCCCCGGGCGAGTACGTCGCGCTGGGCGCGGCACGGCAAGCGGCCTGGGTGCTCGGCGGAGGCGCCGCCCCTCCCACCTGGAAGGCCGCGGGCACCGAGGTGCTCGAGGCCGACCCGACTCCGCGCGTGCGCGAGGCGTACGCCGACCTGCGTGACCGTACCGGCGCGTGGAACTGACACGAGAGGCCATCATGACCATTCCCAAGCCCATCCCAGCAGACAGGTTCTCCTTCGGCCTATGGACCGTCGCGTACCCCGGACGCGACCCCTTCGGCGACCCGACGCGCGCGGAGATGGACCCGGTCCACGCGCTCGAGCGGCTCGCCGACCTCGGGGCGTACGGCGTGAACTTCCATGACGACGACCTGATCCCCTTCGGGTCGGACGACGGCACGCGGGCACGCATCGTCGAGCGCTGGAAGAAGGGCCTGGCGGACACCGGTCTCGTCGTCACGACCGCCACGACGAACCTCTTCACCCACCCGGTCTTCAAGGACGGTGGCTTCACCTCCAACGACCGCGACGCCCGCCGGTTCGCCATCCGCAAGGTCATGCGCAACATCGACCTCGCCGCGGAGCTGGGCGCGAAGGTGTACGTGTGCTGGGGCGGCCGTGAGGGGGCGGAGTCGGGGGCGGCCAAGGACGTCGCGGCCGCGCTCGACCGCTATCGCGAAGCGTTCAACGTGCTGGGCGAGTTCGTCCACGACCGCGGGTACGACCTGCGGTTCGCGATCGAGCCGAAGCCCAACGAGCCGCGCGGCGACATCCTCCTGCCGACGATCGGCCACGCCCTCGCGTTCATCGAGACCCTCGACCGCTCCGAGAACGTCGGCGTCAACCCGGAGGTCGGGCACGAGGAGATGGCGGGGATGAATGCGGCGCACGGCTACGCCCAGGCGCTGTGGCACGGCAAGCTCTTCCACATCGACCTCAACGGACAGCACGGACCGCGCTACGACCAGGACCTGCGCTTCGGCGCCGGCAATGCCCGTGGAGCGTTCTGGGTCGTCGACGCGCTGGAGGCCGGCGGGTACGACGGGCCGGTGCACTTCGACTTCAAGACCCCTCGTACCGAGGACGAAGACGGTGTGTGGGTCGCGGCGGCGGCGTGCATGACCAACTACCTCGTGCTGCGCGACAAGGTCCGGGCGTTCCGCGCCGACCCCGAGGTGCAGGAGGCGCTCGTCGCCGCGCGGCTCCCGGAGCTCGCCGTCCCGACGCTCGACGAGGGCGAGGGCTGGCGCGAGCTGGAGCAGGCCGAGCTCGCCGACCCCGAGGTGCTCGCGGCGCGCGGTGCCGCGTTCGAGCACCTCGACCAGCTCGCGCTCGAGCACCTGTACGGGGTGCGCGGGTGACGCTCGTCGCGATCGAGGACCTTCGCCGCCAGAACACCGCGGCGGTGGTGCGCAGCCTGCGACACGACGGTCCCGCCACGCGGACCGAGCTGGCGCGGCGGACCGGTCTCGCGAAGGCGACCGTCGGCACGATCGTCGGGAGCCTCTCGGACCGCGGCCACGTGCACGAGGGCGACGCGACGCCCGGGGTCCGTGGACGGCCCGGCCGGCCGGTCGTGCTCACAGGCGCGACGGTCGTCGGCCTCGGACTGGAGGTCAACGTCGACTACGTCGCCGCGGTCGCGGTCGATCTCGGCGGTGCGGTCCGGCTCGAGACGACGGTGCCGGTCGAGGGGCGCGACCCGTACGAGGTGCTCGTCGATCTCGCCCGTACGGCCGAGGCGATGCTCGACGCGGGTGACGGGCGCGTCGTCGGTGCCACGGTCGCCGTCCCGGGACTCGTCGACCAGCGCCGCGGCGTCGTGGCGATGGCGCCGAACCTCCGCTGGGAGGAGCGCCCCGTCGCGCGGGAGGTTGGCGAGGCCACCGGGCTCGAGGTCACGGTCGAGAACGACGCGAACTGCGCGGCGCTCGCCGAGGCCCGCCGCGGCGCCACGGTCGGTCTCGGGCAATCGGTCTACATCACCGGCACCGTCGGCATCGGCGCCGGCGTCATCACCGACGGTGCGATCGTCCGCGGCACGTCCGGGTTCGCGGGCGAGGTCGGGCACATCCCGCTGGGCGACCCCTCGGCGCTGTGCGGCTGCGGCAGGCGCGGGTGCTGGGAGGCGTCGGTCGGACTCCGCGCCGTGCTCGCGGCGTCCGGTGTCGAAGAGTGCGGTACGCCGCTGGAGTCCGCTCGTGCCGTCGCCGCCCGGGCTTCCGAGGACGTACGCGTGGCCGACGCGCTGGCACGGGTGGGCAAGGTGCTCGGCCAGGGGGTGGCGACCGTCGCCAACATCCTCAACCCCGACGCGGTCGTCCTTGGAGGCTGCTTCGTCCCGCTGGCCGCGTTCCTCCTGCCGTCGGCCACGCGCGCGGCGCAGATCCACGTCACCTCAGCCCCGTACGCGCCGCTCGACCTGCGGCTGAGCACGCTCGGGCTCGGCGCGGCCGCCGCGGGAGCCGCGGAGGAGGCGCTGACCGGCGTCTTCAGCGGCGCGACCGCCCTCTGAACCCCACCCTCCCCGCCCTCGGACCCCGCACGGTGCGGGGCGCGCGGTGGGCTGACGACTGGCGGTCTCAGGCGGTGGCGCGGGTACGGCGCTCGATGAGGGCGTCGACCGAGCGCGGTGACAGCACGTCCTCGAGCACCATCGCGGCAGCGCCGACGAGCGCCTCGCGCCCGTGCAGCGGCGAGCTCACGATGCGCAGCTGGTGCGTCGCGAGGGGGAGCGAGCGCTGATAGACGACCTCGCGGATGCCGGCGAGGAGGTATTCCCCCGTCGCTGACATCGAGCCGCCGACCACGACGACCGAGGGGTTGAGCAGGCTCACGCAGGTGGCGAGGACGCTCCCGATCGCGCGTCCGGCCTCGCGTACGGCACGGACCGCCTCCACCTCGCCGCGCTCGACGGCGACCACGACGTCCTGAGGGGTCTCGACCGGGAGTCCGCTCGCGCCGAGCTGCGTGGCGATCGCCGGGCCGGCCGCGACCGCCTCGAGGCAGCCGAGGTTGCCGCAGCGGCATGCGACGGCCTCGCCGCGCCCTGACACCTGGACGTGCCCGAGGTCACCGGCGGTCCCGAGTGCACCGCGGACGAGACGGCGGTTGGAGATGATCCCCGAGCCGATGCCGGTTGCGACCTTCACATAGAGGAGGTCGTCGGTCTCGGGCCAGCGCGTCGTGTGCTCGCCGAGGGCCATCACGTTGACGTCGTTGTCGACGAGGACAGGCACCGAGAACGTCTCGCCGAGGTAGGCGGGGATGTCGAAGTCGTGCCAGCCCGGCATGATCGGCGGGTTCGCCGGGCGGCCGGTGGAGTGCTCGACCGGCCCGGGCACGCCTACCCCGATCCCTGCGATCGCCTCCGCTGTGAGGCCCTGATCGGCCAGCAGCTGCCGGGCGAGCCCGGTCACGCGGTCGAGGACGGCCTTCGGGCCTTCGGTGATGTCGCTGGGGACGCTGACCTCGCCCAACACCTCGCCGGCCAGGTCGACGATCGCCACCGCCGCGTGGCTCGCCCCCAGGTCCACGGCGAGGACCGCGTAAGAGGCGGCGTTGAGCGCAAAGCGGACCGGGGGTCGCCCACCCGTCGAGGCGGCCTCGCCGACGGGGACCAGCAGGCCCGCGGACAGCAGCAGGTCGAGGCGGGCGGAGACGGTCGAGCGCGCCGACGACGTCAGCTCCGCGATCTCCGCCTTCGTCCGCGCCTGCCCGTCCCGCATCAGCTGGAACACCTCGCTGGCTGCAGTCGCCGGGCTCGCCTGCGGCACGAACGAATCCATGAAAAGTAGTCTCCCATGCCTACTTCTGTCGTCAAGTCCTTCAGAAGCATGTCGATGATGAACGTACTTTTGCTTGACGCTCGACATTGACTGTGACTAGCATCACGCGCATGTCAGAGCCCCTCCTCCAGCTCACCGGGATCGTCAAGGAGTTCCCCGGGGTGCGCGCGCTCGACGGCGTCGACCTCACCGTGCGTGCCGGAGAGGTGCACTGCCTCCTCGGCCAGAACGGTGCGGGCAAGTCGACGCTGATCAAGGTGCTCTCCGGAGCCCATGCCGTGGACGAGGGCGAGATCCGCATGGACGGCGCGCCGGTCTCCTTCAGTGATCCGCAGGCCGCGCTCGACGCCGGGATCGCGACGATCTACCAGGAGCTCGATCTCGTCGACGGGCTGAGCGTGGCCGACAACATCTTCCTGGGCCACGAGAAGACGCGCCTCGGGTTCGCCCGCGTCGCCGACACGCGCCGGGCGGCGCGCGAGCTGCTGACGTCGCTGGGCCACCCCGAGATCCGCCCCGCGCGCGAGATCGGCAGCCTCTCTGCGGCTGGCAAGCAGATCGTCTCGGTGGCACGGGCCCTGTCGCGCCGCGCACGCGTGATCGTGATGGACGAGCCGTCCGCCGTCCTCGACCCCGACGAGGTCGACGGCCTGTTCCGCGTGATCGAGGGCCTCCGGTCGTCCGGCCAGGCGATCGTCTACATCTCCCACCGCCTCGAGGAGATCCGACGCATCGGCGACCGGCTGACGGTCCTCAAGGACGGCCGTACGGTCGCCGCCGACCTGTCTGCCCGTGACACCCCCACCGCGGAGCTCGTCACGCTCATGACCGGCCGCGAGGTGTCAGCGGAGTTCCCCCGGCGCGCCCAGCCGATCCCCGACGCGCCGCCGCTCCTGGTCGTCGACGGCCTCGGTCGCGACGGGGAGTTCGACGACGTCTCGTTCTCCGTACGGCCCGGCGAGATTGTCGGACTCGCCGGACTGGTGGGCGCGGGACGCAGCGAGATCGTCGAGACCGTGTACGGAGCCAGGCGGGCGCAGCGCGGTTCCGTCACCGTCGACGGCCGTGTGCTGCGGCGGGGGTCGGTCGACGGGGCCGTGGCCGCCGGACTCGGCCTGTGCCCCGAGGAGCGCAAGTCGCAAGGCCTGGTCCTCGACGAGGCCGTCTCTCGAAACATCTCGCTCGCGAGCCTGCCGCGCTTCTCCCGGCTCGGCGCGACGCGTGATGCGGCCGAGCGGGCCGCCGCGCACGAGGCCGCCCGCTCCGTCGACCTGCGCCCCGACGATCCCGACCGGATCACACGCACGCTGTCGGGCGGCAACCAGCAGAAGGTCGTCCTCGCCCGCTGGCTGCTGCGGTCGTGCCGCGTGCTCCTGCTCGACGAGCCGACCCGGGGTGTCGACGTCGGTGCCCGCAGCGAGATCTACGCCCTCGTCCGCACACTCGCCGACGAAGGCCTGGCGGTCGTGGTCGTCTCCAGCGACATCGACGAGGTGCTCGGCCTCTCCGACCGCGTCCTCGTGGTGGTTGACGGTCGGGTCGTTCACTCCGGGACGTCCGACTCGCTCGACGCCCACGCCGTCCTCGACCGGATCCTCGCCACCCACGAGTTGGCCACCCACGGAACAGCCACCCACGGATCGAAAGGTGACGCCGCGTGAGTACCTCATCGGTGACAGGGAGCGCGCAGCCGACCACGGCCGGCCCGGAGAAGCGAGCTCGGTCGCTCGGGGTCGCCCGCAACCTCGGCCTGGTGGTTGCCCTCGTGCTGCTGTGCGTCGTCGGGCTGGTCACCGCGGGTGATCGGTTCGCCAGCACCGACAACGTCATCACCGTCCTCAGCCTCGCCTCGGCGATCGGCGTGGTGGCGATCGGCATGACGTTCGTGATCACTGGCGGTGGCATCGACCTGTCCGTCGGTGCGATCGTCGCGCTCGCGTCGGTGTGGGCGTCGACCACGGGCACCCAGGCGATGGCCGAGGACGTCGGCTGGATCGTGATCGTGACGACCGCGATCGGCGTCGGCATCGCCTGCGGAGTGATCAACGGAGTCCTCATCGCGTACGGCAAGATCGTCCCGTTCATCGCGACGCTGGCGATGCTCGCCAGTGCCCGGGGGCTCGCCGAGATCATCGCCGACCGCAAGACGCAGATCATCCGGGACCAAGGGTTCCGCGACGCTCTCGGCGCCCGGCCGTTCGGCATCCCGGTGATCGTCTTCCTCTTCGCGATCGTCGTCGTCGCCGGATGGTTCCTGCTCAACCGCACGACGTTCGGCCGGCGGACGTTTGCCGTCGGCGGCAACACCGAGGCGGCGCGCCTCGCGGGCATCAAGGTCCAGCGCCACACCGTCTACCTGTACGCGCTGCTGGGCGCCACCTGCGGCCTGGCCGCCGTGATGCTCATGTCGCGCACGCAGACGGGGTCGTCCACCCACGGACTGATGTGGGAGCTCGACGCCATCGCCGCGGTCGTCATCGGCGGCACGCTGCTCAGCGGCGGTCGCGGCACCGTGGTCGGGACGCTCCTGGGCGTCCTGATCTTCACCACCCTCACCAATGTCTTCACGCTCAACAACCTGTCGACGTCCGTCCAGGCCGTCGCCAAGGGCGTGATCATCGTCGTCGCTGTGCTCCTCCAACAGCGCCTGGCGAACCGCAGCACCTAGACCCCACCGAGGAGACGGCAATGTCCACCACCACCCCGCGCCGACGCCTGTTGGCGATCGGCGGCGCCCTCGCGGCCGCCGCACTGACCCTGACCGCGTGCACCAACAGCTCCGACGACGGCGACAACGACAACGCCGCCAACGCTGGCGCCGGCGACAACGCCGAGACTGGCGAGACCGTACGCATCGGCTTCTCGGCCCCTGCCGCCGACCACGGATGGATGGGGGCGATCACCGATGCGGCTGTCGACCAGGCTGGCGCGTTCGACGACGTCGAGCTGGTCCACGCCGAAGGCACCAACGACGTCAACCTGCAGATCTCGCAGGTCGAGACCTTCATCAACGACAAGGTCGACGCCATCGTCCTGCTGCCGTTCGACGGTGCGGCGATGACCGACGTGGCGACCCGCGCGATGGAGGCCGGCATCCCGGTGATCAACGTCGACCGCGAGTTCGACTCGCCGTTCGCGGCACGGACGACCGTGCTCGGCGACAACTACGGCATGGGCGTCTCTGCGGGGAGCTACGTCTGCGAGCAGGCCGACGGCAACACCGATGCCATCGTCGCCGAGATCGCGGGCATCGACTCGCTGCCGTTGACCCAAGACCGCTCGCGCGGGTTCAAGGACGCGCTGGCCGACTGCGGGCTGAAGGTCTCGAACCGTGTCGCAGCGGAGTTCACCGTCGAGACCGGCGAACGTGCCGCGGCCAACCTCCTGCAGGCTGCCCCGAAGATCGACTTCCTGTGGAACCACGACGACGACCAGGGCGTCGGTGTGCTGGCCGCGATCGAGAACGCCGGACGAGACGAGTTCGTCATGGTCGGCGGCGCCGGCTCGGCCAACGTGATGCGGTCCATCGAGGCTGACGACACCGTCCTCAAGGCCACCGTCATCTATCCGTCGACGCAGGGTGCGGACGGCATCAAGCTCGCCCGACTGATCGCGCAGGGCCGCTCGATGTCCGACCTCGCGGAGGTCGAGGTCCCGCGGGTCGTGCAGCTCGCGGCGCCGACCGTGACCAAGGAGAACGTCGACCAGTACATGGACTCGGCCTTCGAGTCCTGACGACGGCCGCACACCCCGCCGGCCCGCTCGGCGGGGTGTGCGCCGCCTCCTCACGCCCCTCGGCCCGAAGGAACCCCATGACAGACACCTCACGTGAGCTCGGCGTCGGGCAGGTCGGCTACGCCTTCATGGGCGCGGCGCACTCCCAGGCGTGGCGCACCGCGCCCTCCTTCTTCGACCTCCCCCTCGCTCCTCGGCTGCGCGCCCTGTGCGGGCGAGACGCCGCCGCCGCGCAGGCGGTCGCCGACCGCTTCGGCTGGGAGTCCGTCGAGTCCGACTGGCATGCGCTGATCGCCCGTGACGACATCGACCTGATCGACATCTGCACCCCCGGCAGCACCCACGTGGAGATCGCCGTCGCCGCCCTGCGCGCCGGCAAGCACGTCCTGTGCGAGAAGCCGCTCGCCAACACGGTCGAAGAGGCCGAGCTGATGGCCGAGGCGGCGGCCGAGGCCGCCACGCGCGGCGTGTACGCGATGGTGGGCTTCACCTACCGCCGTACCCCCGCGCTGACGTTCGCCCGGCAGCTGGTCGCCGTCGGGCGGCTTGGGACGATCCGGCACGTCCGGGCGCAATACCTCCAGGACTGGCTCACCGACGCCGACGCCCCTCTCAGCTGGCGCCTCGACAAGACGCTCGCCGGGTCCGGCGCACTGGGCGACATCGGTGCGCACCTCGTCGACGCGGCCCAGTTCCTCACCGGGTCCGCGATCAGCTCGGTGAGCGGCGTGCTCCAGACCTTCGTCGACAGCCGACCCGTCGCCGGCGACCACGGCACGCTCGGGGGGAGCGGCAGTGCCGACGCCGAGCGCGGCCCGGTGACGGTCGACGACGCCGCGGCGTTCACGGCACGCTTCGACAACGGTGCCCTCGGCGTCTTCGAGGCGACCCGGTTCGCGACCGGCCGCAAGAACGCGATGCGCCTGGAGATCAGCGGGTCGGACGGCGCCCTCGCGTTCGACTTCGAGGAGATGAACCTTCTCCACTTCTACGACGCGACCGAGCCGGCCGAGACCGCGGGCTTCCGCCGCATCGTCGTCACCGAGCCGACCCACCCGTACGCGGGTGCGTGGTGGCCTGCGGGTCACGGTCTCGGCTACGAGCACGGCTTCACCCACCAGGTCGTCGACCTCGTCAACGCCATCGCCGCGGGCGAGCAGCCGACCCCGTCATTCGCCGACGGGCTCTCGGTCCAGCGTGTGCTCGCCGCTGTGGAGGCCAGTGCAATGGACGAGTCCCGTCACCAGAAGGTGCCGCACGACGCGGGCACCGCCGAGGGCCCGCACGCCGGGCGACAAGGAGGCGCGTCATGACGCGACCGATCACCCTCTTCACCGGACAGTGGGCCGACCTGCCGTTCGAGGAGGTGGCGCGGCTGGCGTCGGGCTGGGGCTACGACGGGCTCGAGATCGCCTGCTGGGGCGACCACTTCGACCCGTGGGCCGCGGTCGAGGACGACGGCTATGTCCAGGCGAAGCGGGAGGTGCTCGACAAGTACGGCCTCGAGGTGCACGCGATCTCCAACCACCTCAAGGGCCAGGCCGTGTGCGACGACCCGATCGATCTGCGCCACCGCGACATCCTGCCCGACCGGATCTGGGGCGACGGTGATCCCGAAGGCGTCCGTCAGCGCGCGGCCGAGGAGATGAAGAACACCGCCCGTGCCGCACGGCTGCTCGGCGTCGACACGGTCGTCGGATTCACCGGATCGTCCATCTGGAAGTACGTCGCGATGTTCCCTCCGGCCTCGCAGGCCCTCATCGACGCCGGGTACGAGGACTTCGCGAACCGCTGGAACCCGATCCTCGACGTCTTCGACGCCGAAGGGGTGCGGTTCGCACACGAGGTCCACCCGAGCGAGATCGCGTACGACTACTGGACGACCGTCCGCACGCTCGAGGCGATCGGTCACAGGGAGGCGTTCGGCCTCAACTGGGACCCGTCGCACTTCGTCTGGCAGGACCTTGACCCGCTCGGGTTCCTGTGGGACTTCCAGGACCGGATCTACCACGTCGACTGCAAGGACGCGAAGAAGCAGGTCGGCAACGGACGCAACGGACGGCTCGGCTCGCACCTGCCGTGGGCCGACCCTCGGCGCGGCTGGGACTTCGTGTCGACGGGGCGCGGTGACGTCCCGTGGGAAGCATGCTTCCGGATGCTCAACACGATCGGCTACGACGGGCCCGTCTCGATCGAGTGGGAGGACGCGGGCATGGACCGTCTCGTCGGGGCTCCCGAGGCGCTGGCGTTCGTGAAGCAGAACCTCTTCGACGCCCCGGCTGCCGCCTTCGACGCCGCCTTCAGCACAAAGGAGTAGGCGCCGGCGCGTGTGTGCGGTCGATCGGTGCTCGTACGGAGCGCCGATCGACCGCACAGTCGGCTTCAGGGTCAGCGGCGCTTGACGACCGTGATCCGGATCGGCTTCGACCGGCTCGACTTCGTGGTCTTGGACCCGCCGTACGTCACCGTGATGCGGTGCTTGCCCTTCTTGAGGCGGGGCAGCGTGATCCGCTTGATGCCGCTCGCGCCGACGCGCACCCTCTTGAGCGTGCGCTTGCCGTCCTTGACGACGAGCATGCCGCCGGGCTTGACGCCCCGTGCGGCACGGACGCGGACGCGTACGGCGGCGCGCTTCTTGGTCGTGATGCGGTGCTTGCCGACGAGTTTCGCACTCGTCGTCGTCGCGACCTTCACGACCGGCGCCGGCGCCGGCTTCGGCGGGGTCGGCTTGGGCAGCTGGGGTTTCGGAGCGAGAGCCGTCACGAACGCGTCGGCGATCTTCTGGTGGCCTGTGTCGTTGGCGTGGATGTCGCCGTTGCTGCACATCCACGTCCATCCGCAGACGCGGGCGACGTTGAGCGGGACCTGCTCGGGGTAGCCGGGGAGGTCGACCAGCGTCTTGTCGTTCGACGAGAACGTGCCGGCGACGTCCGCGGTCACGAAGCCGTTCTTGGTGTTCGCCGCCGTGATGGTGTCGTTGAGCGACTGCGCGACACCGACCGAGAGCTCGGCGAGCGCCCTGTTGCCTCCGACCCAACCGGCGAGGAACGGGTTGTAGTACGTCATGCCGAGGTAGCGAGGCTTGGCGCCGCCGGCCTCGCGCAGCGCGGCGTCGATCGCGGACACGTCCGCACCGACCGACTGGATGCGCTTGGTGAGGCAGGTCAGCATGTCGTCGCCGTCGGCTCCTGCGGGCACGCACGGGTGCACGTCGTTGGCGCCGACGCCGACCGAGACGTAGGCGACCTGGCCGGGGTGCTCCTTCAGGAACGTCACCGCGGCTGCCAGCTGCGTGCCTTCGTCGTACGCGCACGCGCCCGGGTTGCCGTTGGCGTGCTTGCCGGTGAGCACCGAGCGTGCGGTGGCGCCGGCGCACCCGAACGCCTCGTGCTCGAGGTAGGGGTCGGACTCCTTGAGCTTCTCGTACAGGCGGCCCGTGTACGCGGTCTCCGGCTCGTCCGCCCGCGAGTCCGGCTGCCAGCCGGTCGCCAGCGAGTCGCCCAGTGAGACGTAGTAGCGGGGGCCGGGGTCTGCGGCGAGCGCAGGCGAGGCGGCTGCCAGTCCGCTGAGGGTCAGGCCGCACGCCGCGAGGACGGCGGCGGCCTTGTGTGCGATGGACACGTGGGTTCTCCCTCCGATAGGTGAGAGCACCTTAGGCGTGTTCGTGGCGTGGGTCACACTCGCCCTCACCCTTCGGCGCTGCTGACCACGTACGCCGCGCTTGTGCCGTTCGCGCGGTACTGTCCTTGAGGCAACCTGTGCGACAAAGGAGCCGGCTTGTCCAGACTCTCGCGTACCGCTGCCCCTGTCACCGCCGTGCTCTGCGGCCTCGTCCTGCTCACCGCTGAGCGTCCGCTCGTGCAGAGCCACGAGGTGCGGTTGGTGTCCACCAGCGTCCCCACCGCCGCCGCGGTGCCCGACGCCACCCCCCTTGCCGCGCCTCGATCGACGAAGATCCAGCGGGAGGTCGGCCGGCGGATCACCGCACTGCTGACGCCTCCGGGGGAGAAGCCTGCCGACGGACTCCCGGTCGGTCTCGACTCGGGCGTGATCGGCGTCATCGGCAGCACGGTGGACGGATACACGCTGGTCGTCACGAGAGGGACGGACGGTGCCGCCCTCGTCTCGAGGCTCACCGCAGATCTTCCGGACAAGGCCAGGCAAGGACTTGAGATCCGCGTCTCCGGACGCACCGCCGACGAGCTCCGCGCAGCGTGGGCTGCCGTGTTCGCGCAACAGTGGCGCACCCTCGCACCCGCGCCCCAGCACGCCGTCGCGGTCGAGCTCGATCCCGAGCGCGAGGCCGTCGTCGTGGTCATCGGCTCTGAGCCGCCAGACGTCGGTCGACTCGACACGCTCCAGCGGCCGTTGCGGGGCGTCGAGCCCGGAGCCGTCGTCATCCAGTACGGGGGAGCAGCCGGCCGCGCGGTCGGCGACGAATAGATGTCAGTCTTCACGACCTTCCGGGCTCGCTCTCTCAAGGCAGCCACGGTGATCCTCATCGCGCTAGGCCTGCTGCTCTCCCTCGTCGTGGCTCCTGTGCAGGCCGCGCCGGAGCCGAAGCCTCTCCCGACCGGCGTGCACGTCGACTACCAGCTCGGCGGGATCCGCAGCGTTCCCTCCAGCGTCGGCATCGTCGTACGCGACCGGAAGGCGAAGCCTCTCGCCGGCCGCTACAACATCTGCTATGTCAACGCCTTCCAGACCCAGAGAAGCGAGCGCAAGTCCTGGCGCCACAAGCGCTGGCACCTCGTGCTGAAGAGGAACGGCAAGGCCGTCAAGGACACCGAGTGGAACGAGTGGCTGCTCGACATCCGGACGGGCGCCAAGCGTGCGAAGCTCGCGAAGGTCATGCGCACCTGGATGAAGGGCTGCGCCCGTGCCGGCTACGACGCCGTCGAGCTCGACAACCTCGACTCCTTCCTTCGAAGCCGCGGCCTCATCAGTCGCAAGCAGGCCGTCGCGTACGCGAAACGCCTCGTGAAGTCCGCACACGCCGTCGGGCTCGCCGTGGGGCAGAAGAACTTCGCCGAGCTCAACGGCAAGAAGATCGGCTTCGACTTCGCCATCGCGGAACAGTGCGGCCAGTGGCGCGAGTGCGCGGCCGACGTGCGCTCGTACGGTCGCCGGGTCATCGCCGTCGAGTATCGGCGCAAGGACTTCCGGTGGACCTGCACGCGCTACGGAGCCATGCTCCCGGTCGTCTACCGCGACCACGCGCTCAAGCCCAAGGGCGTACGCACGTTCTGCTGACACCGCCGTCCTGTGCGGGTCCTCGGCCGTCACTCCCCGACGTCCTGCATACTGACCGCCAGGGGACGGGTGTCCCGATCCCCTGGGCCTCTAGCTCAATTGGCAGAGCAACGGACTTTTAATCCGTGGGTTGTGGGTTCGAGTCCCACGGGGCCTACCGAAGACCCGCGCATGGGCGCAACCTCGCGGATTCGGCCACGCGCGAGAGTTTTGCGGCTTATCTTCTTGGCGACATCCCTCCGCTTGCCAGGAGCCGCACGATGCTGCCCACCTCTCCCTCGCGCCCCCTGCGGCGCCTCGCTCTCGCGGCGACCGCAGTGGCGCTGATCGCTGCCGCCGCGCCTGCGGCGACCGCCGCAGACGATCCGCCGACCACCGGGTCCGGACCGGACGCAGCCGCGAAGACCCGCGCCGCTGCCCAGGTCCACGAAGTGCGCTCCGTCCCGAGCCGCGCCGCGGGCCTCCTCGTCACGTACGACAAGGTGGCGACGACGCGGTCCTCCACCGTCACGGCCGCGGCCCGGAAGGTCGCCAAGGCCGAGGTGGGCGCGCTCGCCCCGGCGACCGTGCCGGTGAGCGCCGACACGAGCGCGATCCGCTTCGCCGAGCCCGCCTCGCTCGCGGACGCGCAGAAGGCGGCCGCAGAGGTTGCTGAGCTGCCTGGCATCGCCTCCGTCGTGCCCGACCGCTACCGGACCATCCGCACCGCCTCTCCGGTGACGCCCAACGACACGTTCTTCGCCGACCAGTGGGCCTTGTGGGACACACGCGACGTCGCCGACGGGGCGGCACTGCCGTCGGGTGGCTACGGAACCCACAACCCGGCGCTCTGGCGTGCGACCCGCGGCTCGTCCTCGGTCGTCGTCGCGGTGCTCGACACCGGACGCACCACGCACCCTGATCTCGACGCCAACACGGTCGCGGGCTTCGACATGATGAGCGAGGGCACCGCTGAGTGGGCGCGTGACGGCGACGGTCGCGACGCGGACCCCGCCGACGAGGGCGACTGGGTGGAGCTCGGGCAATGTGACCTGGACGACGAGTACGACAGCAGCTGGCACGGGACCCACGTCGCGGGCATCGTGGCCGCGGCCTCGGGCAACGCGCGGGGCATCGCCGGCAACGCGCCGGGCGTCAAGGTTCAGCACGTCCGCGTCCTCGGCACGTGTGGCGGGATCGACTCCGACATCCTCGCGGCGATCACCTGGGCATCGGGCGGTGTCGTTCCGGGACTTCCGGTCAACACCACTCCTGCCAAGGTGATCAACATGTCGTTCGGCGGGGCCGGCGGGGCTTGCCCGGCCGTGTGGAACTCGACGATCGCCGCAGCGCGGGCCCGTGGCAGCGTGCTGGTCGCCGCGGCAGGAAACGAGGACCTCGATGCCGCGGAGGTGACACCTGCGAACTGTGCGGGCGTCGTCACGGTCGGCGCGACAGAGGAGTACGGCCAGCGGGCCTCCTACTCCAACTCGGGGCCCACGGTCGACCTGTCGGCGCCGGGCGGGGAGAGCATCCCCGAGATCGGGATGCGCGGCGTGCTCTCGACGCTCAACGACGGCACCACCACCCCCGACAACCCGGCATACGCCGAGTACGACGGCACGAGCATGGCCGTACCGGCGGTCTCCGGCGCCGCCGCGCTGATCGCGTCCCTGGGCACGACCTCTCCGGCGCAGATCGAGAGCGCGTTGCGCGCGGCTGTCCAGCCGTTCCCCCGCTACGGCGGTGACCTCGCGCCCTGGGACTGCACGACCGCGACCTGCGGCACCGGCATCCTCGACCTGGCACGAGTCCCCGTCCGGCGCTCGGCCCCGGCCGTCAGCGGCGCAGTCCGTCCGGGAGCGGTCGTCCGCGCCTCCGCCGGCACCTGGATCGGTGGACCGAGCGGTTTCCGCTACCAGTGGCTGCGCAACGGCGCTCCGATCGCCGGAGCCACGGGCGCCTCGTACCGGGTGCAGGTCGCCGACGTCGGTCGGCGTCTCGCCGTCCGTGTGACCGGCGTCAAGGCGGGCTTCAGCATCCCGACGGCGACCTCCGGGCAGTCCGCGGTCGTGCCCAAGGTCGCCTCGAGCGCGACGCTGGTCGTGAAGCCGAAGAGCACCAGGTACGGCCGGACGCGGGCAACCCTGAAGGCCACCGTCCGGGTCGGCGCAGGCTCCCCGACGGGCACCGTCGTGTTCCGTGACGGTACGAAGGTGCTCAAGAAGGCCAAGGTCCGCGCCGGAAGGGCCTCGTACACGCTCGGCAAGCGCACCCTCAAGAGGGGCAAGCACAAGATCACGGTGACGTTCGTCCCCTCCAGCGGCAGCTACGCCAGCGCGAGATCGAAGGTCGTGTCGCTGCGGGTGCGGTGACGTGAGGGCGGGCGAGGGACCCTCTCGCCCGCCTTCCGAGGGCGGATGTCACGCGAAACTACCTGAGCGGACGACGGATGCAGTTGCCAAACGCCCTCTCAAGAGTCGATCCGCACCGCTCTACCAGGGGGTCAGATGCGAGGTCGGTCGATTTTCCACCGATTCTCGGATCCGTGGCACCTGCCCGCCGAACACCACGTAGCCTGAAGCGGTACAGCCGTCGACCTGGAGCGGAGGAGGCCGTCGTGGCGACACCGGAGCCCTTGGACGTGCGTCTCCGCGATCAGGACGCACTTGACGAGATCGAGATGACGAGCAACCTGATGATCGCCGCGTCGGAGACGCCCGGTCCATTGAGCCAGCAGATCGTCGATGAGATCCTAGGCGTACGCCCTCACCAGGGCTGCGCCTGACGCACTCGCGCGGCCTACACCCAGGGCGTCCTGCGCGCTCTCTAGGGGCAGGACCTACCATTAATGCGGCCTTACCCCACCCTGACGGGAGCTTGTCGTGCGGTTGCGTATCCGACCGACTGAAACATCCTTCTATGACCTCTTCACGGAGCTCGCGAACCACCTCGTGGACGGCGCGAACCTCCTGGCGAAGATGCTGGACGCGTCCTCCGATCGTGATGCTGTCGCCAAGCAACTGAGCGAGGTCGAGCACGCGGCCGACGACACGACACACGCGATCATCAACCGCGTCAACCAGACGTTCGTGACGCCGTTCGACCGTGAGGACATCTACAAGCTCGCCAGCAGCCTCGATGACGTCATGGACTTCATTGAAGAGGCGGGCGACCTGGTCGTCCTCTACGAGCTGGAGTCGATGCCGTCCCGGATGGCCACGATGGTGGAAGTGATCCAGCGAGGCTGCGAGCTCACCGCCGAGGCCATGCCGCGTCTGCGGACGATGACCGACCTGTCCGAGTACTGGATCGAGATCAACCGTCTCGAGAACCAGGCCGACCGTGACTACCGCCGGATCCTCGCCAAACTCTTCTCCGGCGAGTACAAGGCGCTCGAGGTCCTCAAGCTCAAGGACGTCGTCGAGTCCCTCGAGGACGCGGTCGACGCGCTCGAGTCCGTGGCCAACACGGTCGAACAGATCGCAGTCAAGGAGTCCTGAGGGTGGACCTCACCCTGGTCATGGTCGTCCTCGTCATCAGCGTTGCGCTGATCTTCGACTACACCAACGGCTTCCACGATGCGGCCAACGCGATCGCGACGTCAGTGTCCACCCGGGCACTGACACCGCGAATCGCTCTTGTGATGGCCGCGATCATGAACTTCATCGGAGCGTTCCTCGGCACCGAGGTCGCAGACACGGTTGGCAGCATCATCGCCGAAGGCGTCGAGGGCGACGGCAATCACGGCCTCACCGTCGTGCTCTCGGCGCTGGTCGGTGCGATCGTCTGGAACCTCATCACCTGGTACTTCGGGCTTCCGTCGTCCTCGTCCCACGCGCTGATCGGCGGCCTGGTCGGCGCCGGTGTCGCGTCGGCGAGCACCGTCGAGTGGAACACGGTGGTGGACAAGGTCGCCATCCCGATGGTGATCTCGCCGGTGGTCGGCTTCAGCGGCGCGTTCTTGCTCATGCTGGCGATCATGTGGATCTTCCGGCATCGCAACCCGCACCGGACGATGCGCGGGTTCCGGCTCGCGCAGACCGTCTCGGCCGCCGCGATGGCGCTCGGTCACGGTCTCCAGGACGCGCAGAAGACGATGGGCGTCATGTTCCTCGCGCTGCTCGCCGGTGGATACGTGGCAGCCGACGACGGCATCCCACTGTGGGTCAAGGTCGGCGCGGCCACAGCGATCTCGCTCGGGACGTACTCGGGCGGCTGGCGCATCATGCGTACCCTCGGGCGCCGCATCATCCACCTCGACCCGGCTCGCGGCTTCGCAGCCGAGGCGACGGCGGCAGCGGTGCTGTACGTGATGGCGATCGGTCTGCACGCTCCGGTCTCGACGACCCACACGATCACCTCGTCGATCATGGGCGCTGGCGCCACCAAGCGGTTCAGCGCCGTTCGTTGGGGCGTCGCGCGGGGCATCGTGATGGCGTGGATCGTGACGATCCCCGCCGCGGCGCTCGTGGCGGCGGTCACCTACTGGATCTGCGCACTGTTCCTGCCGTAGGGGCCTGTCGACACCCCCGCTGGTCGAGCCTGTCGAGACCACGCACAAAGGCGCCCTCCGACCCACTGGGTCGGAGGACGCCTTTTCGTACGGGGCCAGCGCCGTACGGCCTACCCGAAGCGGCCGGTGATGTAGGCCTCGGTCGAGGGGTTGTCGGGGTTCGAGAAGATCTTGGTCGTCGACCCGGACTCGATGAGCTGCCCGGGCTCGCCGATACCGGCGAGGTTGAAGAACGCCGTCTCGTCGGACACCCGGGCCGCCTGCTGCATGTTGTGGGTGACGATGACGATCGTGTACGTCTCCTTGAGCTGGCCGATCAGGTCCTCGATCGCGCTGGTCGAGATCGGGTCGAGTGCCGAGCACGGCTCATCCATCAGCAGCACCTGCGGCTCCACGGCGATCGCGCGGGCGATGCAGAGCCGCTGCTGCTGGCCGCCCGAGAGCCCGGCACCGGGACGGTTCAGACGGTCCTTGACCTCGTCCCAGAGGTTCGCCCCACGCAGCGAGCGCTCGGTCAGCGCCTCGGCCTCGTCCTTCTTGAGTCGGCCGCCGTTGAGGCGTACGCCGGCGAGGACGTTGTCGCGGATCGACATCGTCGGAAACGGGTTCGGGCGCTGGAAGACCATGCCGATCTCGCGGCGTACGAGCACGGGGTCGACTCCCGGCGCGTACAGGTCGCGTCCGTCGACGCGGACCGTCCCCTCGACGCGGGCGCCGGGGGCGACCTCGTGCATGCGGTTGAGCGAGCGCAGGAACGTCGACTTGCCACATCCCGACGGGCCGATCACGGCCGTCACCGACTGGGCCGGGATCGCGAGCGTCACGCCACGGACGGCGTGGACGTCCCCGTAGTAGATGTCGAGGTCCTCCACGTCGATGCCGATCGCGGCGGGACGGGGGGCGGTGCCGGCGGCCGACGCGCCGGTTGCCGGCGTCGTGGCGGAGTCGCGGAGTACGGATCGCATGCTCATCGCTTGTCCTTGGGAGAGAAGAAGTAGGTCACGAGTCGGGCCACGAGGTTGAGCACCATCACGATCAGCATCAGCACGAGTGCGGCACCCCAGGCCCGTGCGATGGACGGCTCGGGCGGGACTCCCGGGCTCATGATGGAGCTGTAGGTGAACACCGGCAGGGTTGCCATGCGCCCGTCGAACAGGTTGACGTTGGTCGAGTCGGTGATCCCCACCGTGATGAGGAGCGGCGCGGTCTCGCCGATCACGCGCGCGACGGCGAGCGTGATCCCGGTGACCAGACCCGCGAGCGCGGTCGGAAGGACGACCTTCACGATTGCCCGCCAGCGGGGCACACCGAGCGCGTACGCCGCCTCGCGCAGCTCGTTCGGGACGAGCTGGAGCATCTCCTCGCAGGAGCGGACGACGACCGGCGTCATCAGCACGGTCAGCGCGACCGCGCCGGCGAGCCCCATCCGGACCCCCGGTCCGAAGAACACCACGAACAGGGCATACGCGAACAGGCCCGCGACGATCGACGGGATGCCGGTCATGACGTCGACGAGGAAGCGGATCGCCTTGGCGAGACGCCCGTCGCCGCCGTACTCGACGAGGTAGACCGCCGTGAGCAGACCCAGCGGCACCGACATCACCGCGGCGGCTGCGGTGATGAGGACCGTGCCCCAGATCGCGTGGTAGATGCCGCCGCCCTCGCCGACGACGTTGCGCATCGAGTAGCCGAAGAACTCCGCCGAGAGGACCGGCAGCCCGTTCTTGAGCACGGTCCACAGGATCGAGACCAGCGGCACCATCGCCAGCGCGAAGGCGCTCGAGACCCCGATGGTGACCAGCCGGTCGATGGCCTTGCGCCGGCCCTCGATCGCGTACGAGAGGATCGGGAAGCCGATCCCGACCACGGCCCAGCCCGCCAGCAGGGACGGGACGAGGGGGAGGTCGAGACCGGCGTGTAGCGCCGACGCGACGACGACGGCGAGCGCCAGGGCGTACCAGCCGGATCCGCGCGGGAGCTGCGGCTGGTGCCAGCTGCGCAGCCTCGTGGGTGCGGCGTCGCGCTCGGGAGCAGGAGGTGCGGGTGTGGTCATGCGTTGGCTCCCGAGAACTCCTTGCGCCGGTTCACGACGGCGCGCGCGCCGACGTTGACGGCGAAGGTGATGAGGAAGAGCACCAGCCCGGACGCGATCAGCGCGTTCACCGTCAGCCCCGAGGCCTCGTTGAACTGCAGCGCGATGTTGGCCGGGATCGTGCTCGGGTTCGTCGAGCTGATGAGGTTGAAGGTGATGACGCCGGAGGCCGAGAGGACCATCGCGACGGCCATCGTCTCGCCGAGCGCACGCCCGAGGCCGAGCATCGCGCCGCCGATCATCCCGGAGCGGCCGTGCGGCAGGACGACCGTGCGGATCATCTCCCAGCGGGTCGCTCCGAGGGCGAGCGCCGCCTCCTCGAGGAGCACCGGCGTCTGGCGGAAGACCTCGCGCGCGATGGCCGTGATGATCGGCAGGATCATCACGGCGAGCACGATCGCGGCGGTGAGGATGGTGCGACCGGTCGCGGAGGCGGGGCCGCCGAAGAACGGGAGGAACCCGAGGTGCGCCTCGAGCCACTCGTACGGCCCGACGAGCTTGCCGGCGAGGACCCGCATGCCCCACAGACCGAAGACGACCGACGGGACAGCGGCGAGCAGGTCGATGACGTAGCCGAGGGTCTGACCGAACCTGCGGGGGACGTAGTAGGTGACGAACAACGCCACCGCGACCGCGAGCGGCACCGCGATCACGAGCGCCAGCGTCGCGCTCCAGAGCGTGCCGAAGACGAGCGGGAGCACGAACGCCAGGAACGTCTTGCCGCTCTTGACCTCGTCGGGTGAGGCGGTGATCCCCGGCAGGCCTTCGGCGGTCAGGAAGATCGCGACGCCCGCGAGGATCGCAAGGATCGCCAGCGCGGCGCCCTTGGACAGGCCCAGGAACATGCGGTCGCCGAACCTGCCCTTGGCGGCGGCGGGTTCGGCGGTGTCCCGCGGCGGGGACGGGGTGGAGGTGTCGGTCACGAAGCGGTCCTCTGGTGGAGACGGTGGGGAGTGACCTGCGGGCGGCCGTCCGATCCCCCGGTACGGACGGCCGCCCGCAGGAGCATCACTTCGCCGAGATCCCTTCGACGATGTCGGCGATGCGCTCCTCGAGCGCGCTCGTCAACGGGGCGGAGCCGGCGCCCTCGGCGGCAGCCTGCTGGCCGTCGGAGCTGGCGACGTACGAGAGCCAGCCCTTGACGAGGTCGGCCTTGGCCTCGTCGTCGTACTGCAGGCACGCGATCTGGTACGACAGCAGGACGGCGGGATAGACGCCCGACTCGGTCGTGGTGTGGTCGATGTCCATCACGAGGTGCGTGTCGCCGCGGCCTTCCTTCTGCTTCGACGCCTCGAGGATCTTGGCGGCGGCCTCGGGGCTCGGCCCGACGTACTCCTCGCCGACCTTGAGCGACGCGACACCGAGGTCGCCGGCCTGGCTGGCGTCGGCGTACCCGATCGTCCCCTCGCCGCCCTGGACGGTCGCGACGACACCGGACGTGCCCTGCGCGCCCTCGCCGCCCTTGATCGGCCAGGTCTCGACCTCGCCCTCGGTCCAGCTCTGCGGCGCCGCTGCGGCCATGTAGGCGGTGAAGTTCTCGGTCGTGCCCGAGTCGTCTGAGCGGTGGACCGGCGTGATCTTCGACGACGGGAGGGTGGCGTCGGGGTTGTCGGCCTTGATGGCCGCATCGTCCCAGGTGGTGATCGCGCCGGCGAAGATCTTGCCGAGGGTGTCGGCCGACAGCTGCAGGCCGTCGACCCCCGGGAGGTTGTAGATGACGGCGATCGGGCTGACGTACGTCGGGACCTCGATCACGTCGGACCCGCAGCGCTCCTCGGCGGCCGTCAGCTCCTCGTCGTCGAGGTAGGCGTCGGAGCCGGCGAAGTCGGTGCCGCCCGCGATGAACTGCTCGCGTCCGGCGCCTGAGCCTGCCGGGTCGTAGTTGACAGTCACGTCGGGGTTCGCGGTCTGGAAGCCCTGCTTCCACGAGGCGACCGCCGCCTCCTGCGAGCTTGCGCCGGCGCCGTTGAGCGTGCCGCTGAGCGTGCTCTCGGTCGCGTCGTCGGTCGCGTCGGCCTCGTTGCCCGCGCCGCAGGCGGACAGGGTCAGTGCCGCGACAGCGGCCAGTGCCAACGGTGTGGCGACGCGGAGCTTGGTGCGGTTCACGTGCTTTCCCTCTCTGGGAAGTCATGTCGATCTCTGTTGTCGACGCTGACGTTAGGGAGCGCAGGTGAAGCAGCAGTCGGACGAAGGTGAACCGAAGGTGAACGGTGGCCGACGAGTCGGCGCGCGGATGTGACGTACGCCGTGGTCAGGCGGGGTGTGCGGCGCCGACGAGGTCGCCGTGCTCGGTGCGCTCGAGGTAGCGGGTGACGGTGTCGCGGCTCTTGGTCAGGCACGCGATCTTGTCCTCGAGCGCGGTGAGCTCGGCAGACATCATCTCGGCGAACTCGCGGCTGCACGAGGGTGACAGCTCGGCGTCGGCCAGCGCCTCGACGTCGAGCACGATCCGGACGAGGCGGGTCGGCAGCCCGGAGGCGATGAGGCTCCTGACCGTACGGACCCGCTCCACGGAGGCGTCGTCGTACGACCGGTAGCCGTTGGGCTCGCGGTGGGACGTGAGCAGGCCCTGCTCCTCGTAGTAGCGAAGCATGCGGGGTGCGACCCCGGTGGCCTCGGCGAGCTCTCCGACACGCATGGCACGTCCTCTCGGATCGGGCTTGACCTTGACACAGATGTCAAGGTCTACGGTCCCAGCATGACACAGACGATGACAACTCTCCCGGGCATGACCCGCCGTACGTGGGCCGCGCTGCTGACCCTCGCCGGCGCGGCCTTCGCGACCGTGACCGTCGAGCTGCTCCCCGCCGGGCTCTTGCCCTCGATGGCCGACGATCTCGGGGTCTCGCGGGGCAGCATCGGGCTGTTGGTGACGGCGTGGGCGCTGACGGTCGCCGCCCTGAGCCTCCCACTGGAGCGGGCCACCCGCCGCCTGCCTCGTCGTGCGGTGATGCTCGGTGCGGTGGTGGTGAGCGCGGGGGCCGCGGTGCTCGCCGCGCTCGCCCCGGCGTACGGGCTGCTGGTCGTCGCACGGATCGTCGCGGCTGCCGCCCACGGGCTCCTGTGGGCGCTGCTCGTCCCGTACGCGGCCTTGATCGTCGACGAACGGCACCTCGGCAAGGCGGTGTCGGTGGTCCTCGTTGGGCCGACCGCGGCGGGCATCGTGGGTGTACCGCTCGGCACGGCGGCAGCCGAGCTCGTCGGGTGGCGTGTGGTGCTCGTCGGCGCGGGCGTCCTCCTGGCCGTCGCCGCCGTCGCACTCGCGAAGGTGCTTCCTCGTGACACCGCCCCCGCCGCGAGTCCCGAGCCCACGGGCACCGCCTCGGCGGGCCGCGACCGCTCTCTCGTCCGCGTGGCCGTCACCGCGACCTTCAGTGCACTGCTGCTCGTCGGCCACTTCCAGGTGTTCACCTACGTCGGTCCGCTCGTGACGCGGGTGGCCGGCATGGAGCCCTCGGCGCTCGGCGGCGTCCTCGCGCTCTTCGGGGCCACCGGAGCGCTTGGGCTCGCCATCGCCGGACCGCTGTCGGACCGCTACCCGAGGGCCGCCCTCCCGGGGACCGCGATCGCCTTCGCGCTCACCGTGCTCGCCCTCACGGCGCTCGACACCAGCACCGCGGCCGCCCTGGTGGTCATCGCGGTCTGGGGAACGATGATCGGGCTGCTCCCGCCGATCTTCCAGGCGACGGTCATGCGGATCGCCTCGCCGGCGGCCCGCGGCGCCGCCGGGGCGGTCGTCGTCACCGCGCTCAACCTTGGGATCGCTGCGGGTGCCGCCTCCGGGGCCTGGCTGCTGGAGAACCGCGGCGCCGACGCCCTCGCCCCGGTCGCGGGAGTGATGATGACGGTGGCGGCGCTCGGTCTGACGATCAGTGCGGGTCGTGGCGCTCGATCGCGCGGACCTCGCCCCGACGGTGGTGCACCACGACCAGCCCTGCAGCCGGCAAGGGATCGGCGTCGACCGCGCTAGCGTCCACGCCGACCACCTCGAGCATCCGCGGAAGCACGGGGCGGTGGCCGCAGACGACGACCGGTCGCTTGTGGTCGACGGCTTCGGCCATCGCCTCGGCGACCGGTCGCTTCTTTTCGGGACCACCCTCGCGGGGCTCGTCGAGGCGGTGGTCGAGCACGATCGGCCTGTGCAGGGCATCGGCGTACGGACTGAGCGTGGCGGCGCACCGCAGGGCGGCGCTCGAGCGCAGGTGGTGCACCCCGTACGCCGCGAGCAGGGGGCGGAGCCCACGCGCCTCGTTCTTGCCCTCCGCGCTGAGCGGGCGGGCGAGCGGGTCCTTGCGCCATCGCTGGCGTGGCCGGGCGGTCGCGTGCCGGACGACGAGCAGCGTGCGCGCATCGAGAGCCCCGGACGAGAGACGTTCGGCGAAGGCGTCGAGCACGCTGCGGTCGGAGTCGTACGAGAGTCGCTTGGCCGCCTTCGTGAGCGGGACCCACGCGACGCCGTCGATCTCCTTGTTGGGCTCGTACGCGTCGGCGTCGCCGCGCACCGCGGTGGCGGCCCAGTAGGCGACGTTCTTCATCCGGCCCGGCGCATACTCGTACTCGAGCTCGAGGAGCGGCACGCCGAGCCGCGCGGTCACGCCGGTCTCCTCCTCGACCTCGCGCACCGCGGTGACAGGCCGCACCTCGCCCCGCTCGACAGTCCCCTTGGGCACCGTCCAGTCGTCGTGGCGCGGGCGGTGCACCAGCAGGACCTGCAGGTCCGTCGGCGAGCCTCCCGGCGCGGGGCGCCACACCAGGGCGCCGGCCGACCATCGGATCGGCCGGTTCACACGAATCCGCCGACCGCGGGGTGGTCCTTCGCCTCGGCGCGTGCGCGGGCGCGCCGTGCGCGGGTGCGGTCGATCGTCTCCTGCTGGAGGTCGAGGAGAGGCCCCTCGGAGCTCGAGCGCCGGGTCCAGGTGCCGTCGGGCCCGAGGTCCCACGCGTCCGTGGCGGGGTCCATCGCAAGGTCGAGCATCGCCCCGACCTCGGCGATGTGCTCCGGACGCCCGAGCTGCACGAGCACCTCCACGCGCCGGTCGAGGTTGCGGTGCATGAGGTCGGCGGACCCGATCCAGACCTGCGGGTCACCGCCGCCGGCGAACCAGAAGACGCGGCTGTGCTCGAGAAATCTCCCGAGCACGCTGCGGACGACGATGTTCTCGCTCATCCCCGGGACGCCGGGCCGCAGGGCGCAGATGCCGCGGACGAGCATCTGCACCCGCACCCCCGCCTGCGACGCGCGATAAAGGGCGTCGATGACCTCCTCGTCGACGATCGAGTTGACCTTGATCCGGATGTCGGCCGGTCGTCCCGCGCCGTGGTGGTCGATCTCCTGCTCGATGCGTTCGACGATCCCGGGGCGCAGGCGGGCGGGCGCGACGAGGAGCTGGCGGTACGACTCGCGCCGGGAGTAGCCGGACAGGTTGTTGAAGAGGTCCGTCAGGTCGTCGGCGATCTTCGTGTCGGTGGTGAGCAAGCCGTAGTCCTCGTACAGGCGTGCCGTCTTGGGGTTGTAGTTGCCGGTGCCGATGTGGGCGTAGCGGCGCAGCCCGTCGGGCTCGTCCCGTACGACCAGGCACAGCTTGCAGTGGGTCTTGAGCCCGAGCAGCCCGTAGACGACGTGGCAGCCCGCCCGCTCGAGCTTGCGGGCCCACCGGATGTTGGCCTGCTCGTCGAAGCGCGCCTTGATCTCGACCAGCACGAGCACCTGCTTGCCGGCACGGGCGGCGTCGACGAGCGAGTCGATGATCGGCGAGTCACCGGAGGTGCGATAGAGCGTCTGCTTGATCGCGAGCACCTGCGGGTCGGCGGCCGCCTGCTCGACGAAGCGCTGAACGCTCGTGGCGAAGGAGTCGTAGGGGTGGTGGACCAGGACGTCGCGCTCGCGCAGCGCGGCGAACATGTCGACCGGGCTCGCCGACTCCACCTCGGCGAGATCGGGGTGGGTCGTCGGCACGAACGGCTCGTACTGCAGCTCGGGCCGATCGAGGTCGGCGATCTGGTGCAGGCTCGCGAGGTCGAGCGGCGCCGGCAGCGCGAACACCTCGTCGGGGCTGATGTCGAGCTCGGTGACCAGCAGCTCGCGCACGTGCTCGTCCATCGTGTCCTCGACCTCGAGACGCACCGGCGGCCCGAACTTGCGGCGCAGCAGCTCCTGCTCGAGGGCCTTGAGGAGGTTCTCGGCGTCGTCCTCCTCGACCTCGAGGTCCTCGTTGCGGGTCACGCGGAACGAGTGGTGGGCGAGGATCTCCATCCCGGGGAAGAGCGCGTCGAGGTGCGCCGCGATGACCTCCTCGAGCGGGACGAAGCGCTGCGGGCCGACCTCGAGCCAGCGGTCGAAGATCGGCGGGACCTTCACGCGCGCGAAGTGGGACTTGCCAGTGACCGGGTTGCGCATCATGACCGCGAGGTTGAGCGAGAGCCCGGAGATGTACGGGAACGGGTGCGCGGGGTCGACGGCCAGCGGGGTCAGGACGGGGAACACGCGCTCGCGGAAGATCTGCCCCACGCCCTTGCGCTCGTCGGCGTCGAGGTCGTCCCAGTGCAGGAGTGCGATCCCGTGCCCGTCGAGCTCGCGCCGCAGGGTATCGGTGAGCAGCGCGCCCTGGCGCAGCATGAGGTCACGGCTCGTCTCGAGGCTGGCCGACCACACCTCGCGCGGTTGGATGCCGCTGGCGCGACGGGAGGCCAGCCCTGTGGCGATGCGTCGCTTGAGGCCTGCGATGCGGACCATGAAGAACTCGTCGAGGTTGCCGGAGAAGATCGCCGTGAAGCGGATGCGCTCGAGCAGCGGCACCGTCTGGTCCTCGGCGAGCTCGAGCACGCGCTCGTTGAAGGCCAGCCAGGAGAGCTCGCGGTCACTGAACCGGTCGTCGGGCAGGTCTCCCGTGACGGCCTCGTACGGCGGGTCCACATCGAAGGAGTCCGGTGAGCGTGGGTGCTCCTCGGTGGCGGTCGCGACGCTGGTGGTGGCGAGATCTTCGGCCATGACGGCATCGTGCCACGGCAAAGTGACCTACGGGTGACCTACGAACGACCGGCCGCCGAGGGGTGCGATCGGCTACCGTACCGCCGTGACCTCCACCACATCCGTCAAGGGAGCCGCGCTGCGCGCCGCCTTCCGTCTGCCTGCGCCGGTGATCGCCAGGCTCGCCGGTGCGCCGGTCACCCGCCGTCACCGCACCCTCGACCCGCAGATGCGGCTGCTGCTGACCCTGCAGGCGCTCGAGGGGCCGGCCGCGGAGTCCGTGCCGATCCCGCACGGGCGCCGCATCATCCGCGCGAGTGCAGCCATGGCCGGTGGGGCGCTCCCGATCGGCTCGGTGCACGACCGGACGATCGACGGACCCGGCGGGCCGCTCCCGCTGCGTCTCTACGCGCCGCGTGGGGTCACCGGGACGGCGCCGGCGCTCGTGTTCTTCCACGGTGGCGGCTGGATCTACGGCGACCTCGAGAGCCACGACGCGATGTGCCGGTTCCTCGCCGAGCAGGCGGGGGTCCGGGTCGTCGCGGTCGACTACCGCCTCGCGCCCGAGCACCCGTTTCCCGCTGCGCCCGACGACTGCCTCGCGGCGTACGACTGGGTGCTCGTGCACGCCGACGCGCTGGGGATCGACCGGCACCGCGTCGCGGTCGGCGGTGACTCCGCGGGCGGCAACCTCGCGACCGTCGTCGCCCAGCAGGTCGTCGGTCGTACGGAGCAGCCGGCGGGCGTCGTCCCTCCGGCGTACCAGCTGCTGATCTATCCCGCCGTCGACTTCGTCGAGAAGCGTCCGAGTCGTACGGAGATGGAGACCGGGTTCTTCCTCACCGGCGGCTTCATCGACCTCTCGTCCGACAGCTACACCGCGTCCGCGCCGGATCCGGCCGACCCGCGGCTCTCTCCGCTGTACGGCAAGCTCGAGGGTCTGCCGCCGGCCTACGTCGTCACCGCCGGGTTCGACCCGCTGCTCGACGAGGGCGAGGCGTACGCCGAGGCGATGCGCGCCGCCGGTGTCGAGGTGACGTACCTCTGCGAGGACGGGCTGATCCACTCCTTCGCCAACATGGTCGCCCTCGGCACGGCTGCCCCTGCGGCGATGCGCCGCGCGGCTCGCGCACTGCGCCGCGGACTCCACCGGAGCTGAGCATGTTTGGCTCGCGCTGACACGCTGGAGGCATGACCGCCACCACGACCGCACCGTTGACCGTCCGCCCCGCGGGCATCGTCGACGTCACGAGCGCAGCCCGTCTGCTCGAGTCGTCAGCACCTGAGATCGACGTCGACGGCGACGGGTTTCCGGACGGTCCTGCCGACCCTGAGGTCGCCGCGTCGGTGGCCCGGATGGCGCTGAGCCACGTCGTCCTGCAGCACGGTCAGCTCTGGGTCGCCGAGCGCAACGGGGTCCTGGAGGCCGCGTCGGTGTGGATGCCGGCGGTCGAGACCGGTGCGGGGGACGGGCTGCGCGACGTCCTGCTCCGCGAGCTGCACGGTCCCTCGCTCGCCGCGGCGCTCGACCCCGGTGCCGAGGTCCGCGCCGCGCTGGCAGGGGCGTCGCTCGAGGTGGCGGCCCTCCTCGAGCGGATCGATCCCGAGCAGATCCTCAGCGGCCTGGGGGTGGCGCAGCACGTCTCGCGTCTTGCGGCGCCTGCCGTCCTGCGGGCGACCATCATGCCCGCGCTGGAAGCACTCGATGGCGGTGTCGCCGCCGCGGCCTCGCTCGAGCCGGAGCGCGTCGCTGTGCTCGAGTCCGCAGGCTTCGTCGGCGTCGGGACGGTCGACGTCGGTGCCAGGCACCAGCTCTGGGTCGGGCGCGCGGCCTGACCGGTCGTCAGGCGCGTTCGTAGAGGACGTCGCGCGCGCTCTCGGTGAACCCGAGCCCTTCGTATGTGGCGAGGGCGGGCACGTTGTCACCCTCCACATAGAGGTCGACGCGTTCCACGCCCAGGCTCACGAGGTGGTGCAGCCCGCGCAGCGTCAGCGCCTTGCCGAGGCCGAGCCCCTGCGCGGACGGGTCCACGCCGACGACGTAGACCTCGCCGACTCCGTCCTCGACCTTCGTCCAGTGGAATCCGACGACCGCGCCGTCGCGCTCGGCCACGAAGAGCCCGGCCGGGTCGAACCACGGCTGCGCCATGCGCGCCCGCAGGTCGGCGAGGTCCATCGCCCCTTGCTCGGGGTGGCCAGCGAACGCGCGGGCGTTCACCGCGACGAGCGGCTCGGCGTCGTCGTCGCGCCACGTGCGGAGCGTGACCGCGTCGAGCGTGCGCTCGTCCGGCAGCGGCAGCGCAGCGTCCCGCGACAGGACGAGGAGAGTGCGGACGGCCTCGAGGCCCGTCGTAAGGGCGAGGTGCTGAGCCCCGGGAAGGTCGCCGTGGGCCCAGAAGCGTAACTCGCCCGCGTCGAGGACGGTGTCGAGGAGCCCGCGTCCGAGTCCGTGACGGCGGTGGCCGGGGGCGACGAAGAGCTCGACCGGCGCGTCACCCGCGGCGTACGCGGCCGCGACGAGCGCGCCGTCCTGCTCGACCGTACGGTCGACGCGCGGCGGCTCACCGGCGGCGATCGCGATCCGGCTCGCCTCGTTGAGCGGGGAGACGCCGTCGACGTCCGAGACTCGTTCGGCGAGGGCGATCCGTGGGTCGGGGATGCTCACCGCCCACCTCCCGGGATGTCATCCGAACGGTGGGCGGTAGGCCTCGCTACGTATGACGTCCCGGAGGAGGACTCCGTACGGAGCCGTCTGATCTGGGTCGCAGCCTCGGCGGCGACGGCACGCGCGAGTCCGGCCGGGTCGTCGTCGTCGTCTGCCTCCTCCGGGACGAGGACGTGCACGGTGCCGGCGACGAACAGGTCTGCCGCCGACACTCGCTGCGCCGCCGCCATCTCAGCGGCGTGGTCGGCGTCGCCGTGGACGATCGCCGAGGCGCCTTCGGGAGGCAGCGGCGAGAGCCACGCGTTCTGGGTGGCCACGACGACGTCGGCGGGGAAGAGCGCGAGCGCGCCGCCGCCGCACCCTTCGCCGAGCAGCACCGCGACCGTCGGGACGGTCATCGTGGACATGGAGGCGATGCAGCGCGCGATCTCCCCGGCGAGGGCGCCCTCCTCGGCCGCCTTGGACAGCTCGGCGCCGGGGGTGTCGATCACCGAGACGAGGGGGAGGCCGAGCTCGTTGGCCAGCCGCATGCCGCGGCGCGCCTCACGCAGCGCCGCGGGTCCCATGGGAGAGCGGGACTGCGCCTTGCGGTCTTGGCCGACCACGACGCACGGCTCGCCGTCGAGCCGGGTGAGGGCGACGATCATGGCGCTGTCGCGCTCACCCTCGTCCGTCCCCTGGAGCCGGATCGTGTCCTCGCCGCCGACCCGCAGCACGTCGCGTACGCCGGCGCGGTCGGTCCCGCGGGTGCGCTCGATCGCCTCCCAGGTCGACAGGCTCGGCCCGTCTGCGGGTTTCCTGCGCGCCAGTGTCGGCGGCTTCGGGGGATCGATGAGGATGCCGAGCGTCCTGTCGACGAGCGCAGGGAGGTCCTCCGCGGAGACGACGGCGTCGATGATGCCGTGCGCGACGAGGTTCTCGGCGGTCTGCACGCCTTCGGGGAACGGGTGGTGATGGAGCACTTCGTAGACCTTCGGGCCGAGGAACCCCACCAGCGCGCCGGGCTCGGCGACGGTGACGTGGCCGAGAGAGCCCCACGAGGCGAACACGCCGCCGGTGGTCGGGTGCCCGAGGTGTACGAGGTACGGCAGGCCGGCGGCCTTGTGCGACATGATCGCCCGCGAGATGTCGACCATGCGGACGAAGGCGGGCGTGCCCTCCTGCATGCGGGTGCCACCGGACGCCGTCGTCGCGAGGACGGGGATGCGCTCCGTGGTCGCGCGTCGTACGGCCGAGACGATCCGCCGCGCGGCGTCCTCGCCGATGGAGCCCGCGAGGAAGCGGAACTCGCTCGCGACCACCGCGACCGGCCGCCCCCGCACGGTGGCGCGTCCGGTGATCACGGACTCGTCGCGGCCCGAGCGCTCAGCGGCTCGGGCGAGCTCGCGCTGATAGCTCTGCGGCCAGCGCGACACGTCGATCGGTGCGTCCCAGGAGACGAACGAGTCGGCGTCGAGGACGTGCTCGATCAGGTCGGACGCCGTACGGCGGGCGCTCATGGACGGTCCTCTCGGGCGCGATGGATCGGTTGGTTCGATCCAAGCACAGCCCTCAGCGGCGCGAGAAGGCGTTCGGCGCCGGCGCCCGGTCGGCGTCGTCTGTCTCCTCCGAGGCACCGGCCTCACGCCGGTCACGCGCCTGCGCGACGAACCGGTAGCCGACGTTGCGGACGGTGCCGATGAGCGTCTCGTTGTCCGGGCCGAGCTTGGCCCGCAGTCGCCGTACGTGGACGTCGACCGTACGGGTGCCGCCGAAGTAGTCGTAGCCCCAGACCTCCTGCAGTAGCTGCTGGCGCGTGAACACGCGGCCGGGGTGCTGCGCGAGGAACTTGAGGAGCTCGAACTCTTTGAACGTCAGGTCGAGGGAGCGGCCATCGAGGCGTGCGGTGTAGGTGACGTCGTCGACGGTGAGGCCGCCGGACTTGATGACGTGGGCGTCGGGGTCGGTCCCGGCCTCGGCGGAGACGCGGCCGATGGCGAGACGCAGACGGGCCTCGACCTCTGCGGGGCCTGCGGTGGTGAGCAGGACGTCGTCCATGCCCCAGTCGGCGGCCACGACCGCAAGGCCACCCTCGGTGACGATCAGGACGAGCGGCGCGTCGACGCCGGTGGTGCGGAGGAGCCGGGTGAGTCCGCGCGCCTGAGCGAGGTCGGCACGCCCGTCGATGAGGACGGCGTCGCACGAGGGTGCGTCGAGGAGGGCGCTGGCGTCAGGAGGAAGGATCTTGACGTGATGGGGAAGGAGCGCGAGGGCAGGAAGTACTTCGATGGACGACTGCGTACTCGGCGTCAGCAGGAGCAAGGTGGACATCGCGGAACCCTTCTGCGGATACAAAGAAAGCCCAGGGCTGTGCCCAGGGCTTCATTGCTTGCTCCACAATAGGCTACGTGACCGATGCATCAACAACCGGTAACCGTGACGTCGAGCGCAGTGCGGGCGTCACGGTGCGCTATTGGGCGGCGGCCCGAGCGGCCGCAGGTCGTGAGGTCGATCACGTCGATCCAGGCACCGTCGCCGACGTCCTCGACGCCGTGCGCGCGTTGCACGACGGCAACGAGCGCTTCATGCGAGTGCTCGAGATCTGCTCGGTGCTGGTGGGTGAGGAGCCGCTCGGAGGCACCGACCCGGCGACCGTCATAGTGCCCGCCGGCGGCCAGCTGGAGCTGCTGCCGCCCTTCGCCGGAGGCGATAGTCGGCACAGCGCCGGAGGCTCCGGTGGCACCGCGCACACGAATCTGTCGGTCGGGGGACGCAGGCGACGAGCCCAGACGTGAGTCGCGTCCGCGAGGAGGCACGATCGCCCCTCGGGCTTACCGCGATCGCGCCCGGTCTCGTGACCACGGCGTTCGTCGGCCTCCTTGCGCTCGCGGCGCAGGCCGGTGCCGTGGTGATGGCAGCGGCCGTTCTGCTCATCCAGCTCCTCCTCGCGTCGGCGCCGTCGGCACCCGGTGTCTCCCGTACGCCGGTCCGCGCGCCGAAGGTCGTCCCCATCGCCGTCGCCGGTCTCGTCGCTGCGGTGGTGACCATGTGGCCGTCGACCGCCGCCGGTGCCCGCGGGACGACGGTGATGGCGGGCGCGATGGTCGAGAGCGGCACGCTCGCAGGCATCGGGCTGGCGCTCCCGGTCCTGATCCTGCTGGCGCTGATCGCGCAGGTGCGGCGCCCGGCGCCTCGTACGGACGTCGTGACGGCCCTCGGTGACGTGGTCACCACGGGCTTCGTCGCTCTGCTGGTGACGGGGTGGCTCGCCGCGGCGGAGTCCCCGGTCGGTCGCGCGGCCGTCGTGGTCGCCGCAGTCGTCACGGTCGTTGCGCTCGTCGCCGACCGGGCTCGCCGCGCACGGGCGGTGGTCCAGGTGTGGGCGCTGGCGGTGTGCGCGCTGGTCGGGATCGTGATGGCGTCCTGGGAGGGCGTCAACGCCGTGGCGGGCGGTGTCGCTGCCGTCGCCATCGCCGGATCGGTGATGGCCGGGCGCAAGCTCGGTCAGTGGTGGCGTCCGCTCCCGCCTGCGCGGTGGCCGATGGAGGTCGTGGCGCCGATCGCGCTCGCCGGCCCCGTGGTCTTCGTCGCCGCCCTCCTCTGGGCAGGCATCTGACGGGTCGGGCAGGGCACTCAGCGCGCGCGGTAGGCCTGCGCGACGAGGGGTCCGGCGACGTCGGGCGATCCACTCGGCGACGAGCTCGGGGGACGTCGCGCGGTGTCGCACAGGACCCACCCGATCGCCTTGCGAACGAAGAGCTCCCGCTCGTCGAGCATCGAGTCGGCGTACCGGCTGAAGCGCTCCCAGTCGCCTCCGCCCGCCCGCAGCGCCGGTAGCAGCGCGAGCAGCGCCGCCCGGCGTACCCAGAAGTCGGCGTCCCGCGCCCAGCGGTCAAGGACGTCGCCGCAGGCGACCGTGCTGCCCGGTCGCGCGGTCACGGCGCTCACCACCTCGGTCGCGAGCGGGTCGACGATCGCCCAGGTCTCCGCCTCGCGCAGCATGTGCTCGACAATCGCCAGGTCCTCGCAGGTGAGCGCGCCCGCACGCTGGGCGAGGACGAACACAGCCGCGAGCCGGTGCTCGTGAACCTCGGACGCCCACAGCCGGGTGGCGAGGTGGAGGACGTCCTCGGGGTCGGCCACCCCGCTGGTACGGAGGGTGGCGCGGACCGTGCCCCGGACGTCCGGCACCCGGACGCCGAGGTGAGGGCGCATGCTCTTCAGGTAGCGCGCGGCGCCCTCGGCGCGTTCGGCATCACCGTGCCCTGCGAGCGCGACGGTGAGGCGGTCGGCGACGGACGCGACGTCGTCCTTCATGAGGGGAACGTACTCTTGACGCGTGCCTCTCGGTGTCTCCGTCCTCCTCGTCGTGCTCGTGGCGACCGGTGCGTTCGCGCTGGTCCGCAAGCGCGTCGACGGTCGCGTGCGCACGACGTCGCCCACGTCGGTGAGCGCTGCTGCCCCGGTCGCCCCGGCCCGTGAGGTGCTGACTGCGGCCGAGATCGGCGCCGAGCTGGGGAGTGGGGCGACGCTCGTCCAGGTCTCGAGCGCCTTCTGCGCGCCGTGCCGCGCAGCGCGGGTGCTGCTGACGAAGGTGGCCGACGCGCGCGACGACGTGGCGTACGCCGACGTCGACGCCGAGTCGCACCTCGATCTCGTCCGTCGGCTCGACATCCGGCGCACCCCGACCGTGCTGGTGCTCGACAGCGCGGGCACTGTCGTCGCCCGTGCGAGCGGCGTGCCCAAGATGCCCGAGATCGAGGCAGTGCTGACCTCGGTCACCCGATCTCGCATCTCAGATGTCGGATAGCCGTCTCGCTATTCGAGACCCGAACGTGACCAGGCCCGGGTTGCCGCCTACTCTTGCCGACATGCCTCGTACGACACTTCTGACCAAGCGACGCGCAGTGGACCACTGCCGCGTGCGCTCGGCGCTGTGTCGAATGCGCTGAACGAACCCGCCCACGTCGCCTCACGGCGACAAAGCCCGCCGCCTCGATGCGGCACACGTTCTGCGCCTGGAGTCCCTGATGTCTGCAACCTCCCAGCCTGTCGTGCGTCCCAACGATGACCGTCCCGTCGGTCGCGTCGATCCGCGTGGCCAGCGCTTCGCCGCCACGATCACGGCGGTCGTCCTCGGTGTCGCGCTCGTCGCGATCGGTTCGCCGTTCGCGACGGTCCTGATCGGTCTGCAGTTCGCGGTCTTCGCCGTCGGTGTCCTCGGCGGCCCGGCACGCACCCCGTACGCGCAGCTGTTCGCTCGTGTCGTCCGCCCCCGGATCGGGGCGCCGGCCGAGACCGAGGATGCACGTCCGCCGCGGTTCGCCCAGGCGGTCGGCGGGGTCTTCGCGCTCGTCGGCCTCGTGGCGTCGCTCGCCGGCCTGACCGCGGTCGCTGCGGTCGCCGTCGGCTTCGCGCTCGCGGCGGCCCTGCTCAACGCCGTCACCGGCTTCTGCCTCGGCTGCGAGATGTACCTGCTGGTCCGTCGCGTCGCACCGCACCGGGCCTGACTCACCGACTCACACCACAAACCCATCACTGTCACATTTCAGCCTGACAACAACCGTGGAGGTAACACCATGAGCCGCGAATCTGCGCTCGTCACCGCCGACTGGGTCGAGGAGCACCTCGCCGACGACGGCATCGTGCTCATCGAGGTCGACGAGGACACCACCGCCTATGACAAGGGCCACATCGCCGGTGCGATCAAGCTCGACTGGAAGAACGACCTGCAGGATCCGGTCCGCCGCGACTTCGTCAACAAGGCGCAGTTCGAGGCGCTCCTGTCCGAGCGTGGCGTGAGCAACGACGACACCGTCGTGCTCTACGGCGGCAACAACAACTGGTTCGCCGCCTACGCCTACTGGTACTTCAAGCTGTACGGCCACCAGGACGTCAAGCTGCTCGACGGCGGCCGCAAGAAGTGGGAGCTCGACAGCCGTGAGCTCGTCGAGGAGATCCCGACCCGCGCGACGACGTCCTACACCGCGCAGGAGCAGGACACGTCGATCCGCGCGTTCCGCGACGAGGTCGTGGCCGCCATCGGCGTCCAGAACCTCATCGACGTCCGCAGCCCCGACGAGTTCGCCGGGCGCCTGCTGGCGCCGGCGCACCTCCCGCAGGAGCAGGCGCAGCGCGGCGGCCACATCCCCACGGCCGGCAACGTCCCGTGGAGCAAGGCGGCCAACGACGACGGCACCTTCAGGAGCAACGAAGAGCTCGAGGCGCTGTACGCCGAGGCCGGCCTCGACCGCAGCAAGGACACCATCGCGTACTGCCGCATCGGTGAGCGCTCCTCGCACACGTGGTTCGTGCTGCAGGAGCTCCTCGAGATCCCGAACGTCAAGAACTACGACGGCTCCTGGACTGAGTACGGTTCGCTCATCGGCGTGCCGGTCGCGCTCGGCGACGAGCCCGGCGAGGCCTGAGCATGTGCGGCGCGACGCGTGGCGGCCCGAGCCTGGACGGGGTCGACCTCGACAAGGAGTCCGTCATCCAGGGCATCGTGACGAAGGCGGGCGAGCCCGTGGGCAACGCCTACGTACGCCTCCTCGACGCGACCGGTGAGTTCACCGCCGAGGTGCCGACGTCGGCGACCGGACAGTTCCGGTTCTTCGCGGCTCCCGGGCAGTGGACGCTGCGCACGCTCGCGCCGCGGGTCCAGCCGGTCGACCGGCTGGTCCAGGCCCAGCGGGGAAGCGCGGTCGACGTCGAGGTGACGCTCGAGACCGTCTGACCTGCCGCTGGTCGAGCCTGTCGAGACCACGAAGCCCCCGCCCCGGATCTCCGGGGCGGGGGCTTCGGCGTACGGTCAGTTGACTTCGGTCTCGGAGCCGAGCTTCGCCGCGTCCGGGTTGAGGCGGAGGTATCTCTTGACCCTGTCGTTGCGGACCATCCTCCACAGCTCCTCGCCCTTCTCCAGGTCGAGGTTGACGACGTTCATGCCGCTGTCGAGGTTGCGCGTCGACGGGGTGCCCAGCGGGACCGTCATGAAGTCGACCTCGTCGACATTGATGCCCTTGAGGTTCCAGGCGAGGTCGGTGATCGTCGAGACGCTGAAGTTCTCATCGATGGTCAGGTGCTTCGCGACCGACGAGACCGTCTTCTGGAGCGAGATCGGGTTGCTGATGTTTTCCTTGCTCATCATCTTCTTGAGGACGAGCCGGATGAAGTTCTGCTGGCGCTTGATCCGGCCGAAGTCGCCGTCAGTGAGTCCGTAGCGGGTGCGGACGTACTGAAGGGCCTTCTTGCCCTTGAGTCTGTGCCAGCCCTTCTCCCAGCTGACCTTCTGGGAGGAGTCGTAGAACGTCTCGGGGATGTAGACGCGGACCCCGCCGACGGCCTCCGTCATGTCGCGGAAGCCGTCCCAGTCCATGATCACCATGTGGTCGAGCCGCAGGTTGGTGAAGTGCTCGACGGTCGAGATCGCGCCCGAGGGTCCGTAGTTGGCGAAGGCGGCGTTGATCTTGTCCTCGCCCCGCGGCTCGCCCTCCTCGTCGTAGATCGTCACGTAAGAGTCGCGGGGGATCGAGATGACGGAGACGCGGCTGCGGTCGGCGGAGACGTGGGCGACCATGATCGTGTCGCTGCGGTGGATCCGCCCGTCCTTCCAGCGGCCGTCGTCGCCGAGGTCGGCCTTGATGGAGGACTTGTTGTTGTTGCCGTCGGCCTCGGCGTCCGCGCCGAGCACGAGGATGTTGAGCGCCTCGCCGGGAGCGGGATCAGGGCGGTTCTCTTCTTTGATGGTCTTGTCGCCGGCAACCTTGTCGATGTCGCCGAGGCTGTTCATCATGCCGAGGGCGTACGCGCCGGAGGCGACCAGGAAGACGGAGAGCAGAGTCGCGATCGTGGCCGCCACCCAGTGGCGGCGCACCCAGCCGCGCGGCTTCTCAGCGCGTCGTTTGCCGGCGCCGTCGTAGTCGCTCATCCAACTCCCTGTTCAGTACATGCCACCCGGCATGACGGCAGCCCAGGACGTCTGGCCGGGGCTGCAATCCCCTTATTCTGCCTCAAGACCGGCGATCATCCCAGGCGAACAGTGTCTCTCCTTGTCAGTTCACTGCTGTCGAGGACCAACGTCACCGGTCCGTCGTTGACGAGGTCGACCGCCATGTCGGCCCCGAACCTTCCACGTTCGACAGTCGCTCCGAGTTCCCGAAGGACCCTGCAGAACTCCTCGTACAGGGGTTCGGAGACCGGCCCGGGAGCCGCGTCACCCCACGACGGGCGCCGTCCCTTGCGGACGTCGGCGTACAAGGTGAACTGGCTGATGACGAGCAGCGGTGCATCGACATCTGCGGCGGAGCGTTCGTCGCGGAGGATCCGCAGGTTCCAGATCTTGGTGGCCAGAGCAGCGGCGTCGTCGGCGCTGTCGGTGTGCGTGATGCCGACCAGGACCACCAGTCCCGGGCCGTCGAAGGCGCCGACGACCTCGCCGTCGACACGTACCGAGGCGGAGCTGACTCGTTGGACGACGGCACGCACCGCAACATTCTGGCGCGTACGGCACGGGCGTCAACCCTCGGACCCGCCCGTAGACTGAGCGCATGCCCTTCGAGATCCCCGAGGACCTTCACCCCGACATCCTCGGACTCGCGTGGTTGCTGGGCCAGTGGCACGGCAACGGACGCGGCGACTACCCGACGATCGAGCCGTTCTCCTTCGAGCAGGACATCGCCTTCGCGCACGACGGGCGTCCGTTCCTCCACTACTTCAGCCAGACATGGCTCACCGACGAGTCCGGTGAGCGTATTCGCCCTGGCGCCCTCGAGACGGGCTTCCTGCGCCCCGGCGGACCGATCGACAAGGCCAAGGGGCCGGTCGAGCTCCTGCTGACGCACCCGACCGGGTTCGTGGAGATCTACTTCGGCGAGCTCGACGGCCCGCGCCTCACGTTGCAGACCGACGCGGTCGTACGGACGCCGACCGCCAAGGAGTACACGGCCGGCCAGCGCATGTACGGGCTGGTGGACGGCGACCTCATGTACGCCTACGACATGGCTGCACAGGGGCAACCCATGCAGTCGCACCTTTGGGGGCAGCTCAAGCGTGTCTGATCTCGATGCACCGACCTACCGCAGCCCGCTCCTCGACCTACCCGGCGCCGTCGAGGGGGAGGGCATCGACCGTGGTGTGGCCGCGCACTACGGCGCGATCAGCACCGAGCAGCGTGCGCTCGAGGCAGACAAGGCCTTCGTCGACCTCTCCCACCGCGACGTCGTGACCATCACCGGACCCGACCGGTTGGGCTGGCTGCACTCGCTGACCACTCAGGCGTTCGAGGGGTTGGCCCCGGGGGCGCCGACGCAGGCCCTGGTGCTGTCGCCGCAGGGTCGGGTGGAGCACGCGTTCCACGGCGTCGACGACGGTGAGACGTTCGTGGCGCACACCGAGCCCGGCCAGGGCGCCACGCTCGCCTCGTACCTCGACTCGATGCGCTTCATGATGCGCGTCGAGGTGACGCTCGCGACCGACGCGTACGCGGTGCTCGGGCTGTCCGGGCTCGGCTTTGCCGTGGTGCCTCGTACGGAGCTCGCGGCCGCCCCAGACACCTACGGCGCGGCCGTCGGCACCTGGGCCTGGGAGGCGCTGCGGATCGCCGCCGGCGTGCCGAGGCTCGGGCTCGACACCGACGACAAGTCGATCCCCAACGAGTACGGCTGGCAGTACGACGCCTCGACCGGGACCCCGGAGCTCATGCAGGCCGTCCACCTCGCGAAGGGCTGCTACCGCGGCCAGGAGACGGTCGCGCGCATCCACAACCTCGGACGCCCGCCGCGCCGCGCCGTGCTGCTGCACCTCGACGGTTCGGCCGAGCACCTGCCGCTCCACGGGTCCGACGTCGTGCTCGACGGGCGCCGTGTCGGGTTCGTCGGCTCGACCGCCCGCCACCACGAGCTCGGTCCGATCGCCCTCGCCGTCGTCAAGCGCAACGTGCCCGTCGAGGCGACCGTGGTCGCTGACGGCGTCGCCGCCACGCAGGAGGCGTTGGTCGATCCTGAGGTCGGCCTGCACGTGCGTCCGGCGCTCTGAGCCTGGTTGCTATCGTCGCCCGCATGCGTATCTCGGTCATCGGCTGCTCATACCTGGGTGCCGTCACCTCGTCGTGCCTCTCCCGCATGGGACACGACGTCACGGGAGTCGACATCGACACCCGCATTGTCGACGAGCTCTCGGCCGGGCGCGCACCGTTCTTCGAGCCTGGCCTCCAGGAGCTGTTGAGCGAGCAGGGTGACACCGGGCGGCTGCGCTACACCACGGACGCGGCAGCGGTCGCCGGCAGCGCCGTCCACTTCGTCTGCGTCGGGACGCCGCAGCGCGCCGGTGAGAACGCCGCCGATCTCAGCCAGGTCGAGAGCGCCATCGAGGCCCTGCTCCCGCACCTCGCCCCGGGTGATGTGGTGGTCGGCAAGTCGACGGTGCCGGTCGGTACGGCGGCGCGGCTGGCAGCACGGATCGCCGAGGTCCAGCCGGAGGCGACGCTGGTGTGGAACCCCGAGTTCCTGCGTGAGGGCTACGCGGTCCAGGACACGCTGCACCCCGACCGGATCGTGTACGGCGTGCCCGAGGGCCCGGCCGGCGAGCGCGCCAGGGCGATCCTCGACGAGGTGTACGCTGCACCGCTGGCCGAGGACGTGCCGCTGGTCGTCACCGACTACCCGACCGCCGAGCTGGTCAAGGTCGCCGCCAACTCCTTCCTCGCCACCAAGATCTCGTTCATCAACGCCATGGCCGAGCTGTGCGAGGTCGCCGGCGCCGACGTCACTGCGCTGGCCGACGCGATCGGTCACGACGACCGCATCGGACGCAAGTTCCTCAACGCCGGGATCGGCTTCGGCGGCGGTTGCCTGCCCAAGGACATCCGCGCCTTCATGGCACGCGCCGGCGAGCTGGGTGCCGACCAGGCGCTGACGTTCCTGCGCGAGGTCGACACCATCAACCTGCGACGCCGTGACCGCGTGGTCGAGATCGCGCGCCAGGTCCTCGACGGCACCGTCACCGGCCGCCGGATCGCGGTGCTGGGTGCGGCGTTCAAACCGAACAGCGACGACGTGCGCGACTCGCCCGCCCTGGACGTGGCCGAACGGCTGCACGTCCACGGTGCGGAGGTGCGCGTCACCGACCCGCATGCGGTCGAGAACGCCCGCCGGCTGCACCCCGACCTCACCTACGTCGCCACCGTCGACGAGGCCGTCGAGGGTGCCGACCTCGTGCTGCTGCTCACCGAGTGGCGCGAGTACGTCACACTCGATCCGGCGGACCTTGCGAAGCAGGTCCGCAACCCGGTCGTCGTCGACGGACGAAACGTGCTTGACCCTGAGACGTGGCGCGACGCCGGCTGGACCTACCGCGGACTCGGTCGCCCCTAACCTCAGGCGCGATGCCGCACGGCCTCGTCGTCGTGGGGGTGCGCCTCGGTCGGCGGGTCGGTGTGGCCGTAGCCGTAGCCGTAGCCGGACCAGCTTCCCTCCTGGGACCGCACCGGCGTCATGGTGAGCACCGTCCCGAGCAACCGCGCACCCACGCCCTGCAACCGGTCGACCGCGCGTCGCACCTGGTCCCGGGTCGTCTTCTTCGACCGCACCACGAGGATGGCGCCGTCGGCCTGCGAGGCCAGCAGAGCGGCGTCGGTGATCGGCAGCAGCGGAGGGGCGTCGATCAGGACCACGTCGTACGACTCCCGCAGCGTGCGCAAGGTCTCCGCCATCGCCTGACTCTGGAGAAGCTCGGCAGGGTTGGGCGGGATCGGCCCGCTCGTGAGGACATCGAGGAACTTGTTGCTCGTCGGCTGGAGCGCGTCGCCGAGGCTGCTCCGACCGATCATCACCGACGTGAGGCCGATGCTCGAGCGGAGCCCGAGGTAGTCGGTGAGCCGCGGTCGCCGGAGGTCACCCTCGACGAGGACGACGCGGTGCTGGGCGATCGCGAGGGTCAGCGCGAGGTTCGTCGCCGTCGTCGACTTGCCCTCGTCGGGGATCGAGCTCGTCACCACGATGACCTTGTTGGACGCGTCGACGTCGACGAACTGGAGGTTGGTCCGCAGGACGCGGAAGGCCTCCGTCCGCGGAGCGAGCAGACCGATCTGGGTGACGAGCGGGCTCTTCGACGCTGCGGAGTCGTACGGGATGGAGCCGAGGACGGGAGCGTCGGTCACCTCCCCGAGGTCGTCGCTCGTGCGCACCGACGTGTCGAGGTTCTCGCGGAGCAGCGCTGCCCCGACCCCGACGAGCAGGCCGAGGAGGAGCGCGAGCCCCACGGTCCGCTCGATGTTCGGCGTGCTGGGGGTCTCGGGAAGCGTGGCCTCGTCCACGACCGTCGCGGTGATCGGCGCGCGTCCGTTGCGTCCCGCACGCTCCAGCTCTCGTACATAGGTGCTGAATTCTGCCGCGGTCGCCTCTGCGATCCGCTGCGCCTGCTCAGGTTCCGGGTCAGTAGCGCTCACCTCGAGGATCACCGTCTCGGGGACTACCGAGGCGCTGATCTGCTCTGCGAGCTCGCTCGGCGTGGCGTCGAGGTCGAGGCGGTCGGCCACCCGCTCGGCGACAGCCTGCCCGGTGATCAACGTCGCGTACGAGGCAACGCGTTGCTGGGAGAACAGTCCACCTTGATAGGCGTCGGTGCTGTCGGCCTGCGGAGTCGAGACGAACAGTCTCGTCGTTGAGGTGTACTCCGGCGTCGCCCTGACTAGGAACACCCCGGCGATCGCGAGCGCGACGACGACGCACGCCGTGATGACCCGCCATCGCCTGCGCAGCACCTGCAGTAGCTCGTGGACCCCCAACATGCCCCCCTTGGCTCGTCAGTGCCTCCTCACACTAGGACAGGTCGCCAATGACGGCGAGCGATGCGTGCGACCTGCCGAGGTGGGCGGTGACGACTAGTCTCCCGTCACGTCGGCCGCACCGGGGTTGCCGAACGGATGAGGGGTGGGTCGAGATGTCGCAGGGCAGCACAGCCGTCCGAGGACGAGTCCTTCACGTCGCCCCCGGTGATGCGATCGCCCGGCTGCAGCCCCAGTTCGGGTTCCAGCAGGAACACGGGTACGACGTGCGTGTGGCTTGCGGGCGGTCATCCGACGTCAACTGGGCACGGCTCGCACCCTTCGAACCGATCGATATTCCGTTCCCTCGCCGGCCCTTGCCGCACCGCGTGGCCGCCACGCTCGTGGAGCTCGTACGCGCCGCGCGCGAGTGGAGGCCGACCTACCTCCACCTCCACTCGCCCGCTGTCGCGCTGACCGTACGGTGGGTGCCCCGTTCGTGCTGGCCGGTCGGGATGCAGATGGTCTATACCGTTCACGGGTACGGCCATGTCTGGCCGCCACGGGGCCGCGCCCGCGCCATCCAACAGGCAGAGCGGGTGCTGGCACGGCGCACGGACCTCATGCTCTTCCAGAGCACCGAGGACCTCGACGAGTCGCGTGGGCGCCGCTACAACAGCCGGCTGCGCTACCTCGGCAACGGCGTCGAGGACGCATGGTTCGACATGGTGCCCGCCCCCCGATCGACAGGGCCGCTCGAAATCGTCTACGTCGGCCGGATGGTTGAGGAGAAGGGCGTGCTCGACCTGGTGGAAGCGGTCCGAGGACTGGAGGGGGTTCGGCTGCACCTTGTCGGTGCTGCCGAACCTACTGACCCGCGCCCTGTCGACCCCGCGGCCATCGCCGCGACGGCCGCGCCGGGTACGGTCGTCGTCCATGGTCGTGTGGATCAGCCCACGCTGCGCCAGGTGGTCGCCGACGCCGACGTGCTGTGTCTCCCGAGCTACCGCGAAGGGGTTCCGCAGAGTGTCATCGAGGCCCTCGCGGCCGGGCGGCCGACTGTCGTCACGGACGTGCGGGGATGCCGTGAGCTGGTCGACGACGGCGTCAACGGCTACGTGGTGCGAGCGCGCGACCCGGCAGGCCTACGGGTTGCCCTGCAGCGGATGCGTGACCTGCCTGCTGCCGAGTACGCGCGGATGTCGACGGCAGCCCGAAGCTCCGTCGCACAAGGACGACGTCTCGAGAACGTCCACGCACGCCTGCTCGAGGCGTACCGCGAGCTCGAGCCATGAGCCGGGGGCCCGGCGTCATCCGAGCACGAGCTTGCGCCAGGTCGGCTCCCAGCTGGCGAAGCTGTAGTTCTCCTGGACGTGTGCGAGTGCGGCACGTCCCGCAGAAGCGCGGAGGTACTCCGGCGCCGTGAGGACCTCGGTGAGCGCGTCGTCCCACTCCGTGTCGGTTGCTGGAGCCCAGCCTCCGCAGCCTGTGACGACGTCCCGGTTGACACCCACCGGGCTCGCGACGACCGGTAGCGCGGTCGCGCCGTACTGCAACAGCTTGTAGGCGCACTTTCCGCGGGTGAAAGGGGTGTCGGGCAGCGGCATGATGCCGACGTCCGCGTCGGCGAGCAGCGAGAGCGCATCAGCGCTCCACGTGACCCTGTCGGCGACGGGAGCGAGGGCACCGAGCGGGCCCTCTCCCGCACTGATCACGGTGATTCTTCCGCCGACACGGTCGAGACACGCGCGGAGGGAGCGGGCGACTGCGACGAGGAAGGCTTCTGTCGCAGGAGAGCCGAGCCACACCACACGAGGCGTCTCGCGTCCCTCGTACGAGGACTTCGGCCGGTAGGAGCTCGGCTCGATACAGCTCGGGACGACCGTCACCGGCGTGCCAGCCGGGGCGGCGGCTCGCGCCTCTTCCGCGAGCGTCGCGTTCCCCGCGATGACCTGGTCGGCGCTCGCGAGACTGCGCTGCCAGACGCGACGGCGCGACCATGCCCTCCTGAGGGCAGAGTCGGGATAGTGGGCGAGCGAGTCGTCGAAGTCGTACACGCCCCGGCGTGCCGTGCTCAGCAGCCGCGACTCCAGCCCTCCGTTGCTGAACGGGGAGGCCGCCCTGCTCAGGAGGACGGTGGAGTTGTCGACCCGGCAGGCGTCGCGCCGCAAGCGGACCTCCGCGCGCACCGCTGCGGGGAGCCGGCGACCCAGCGTGCGCGGTGCCGCGTCCCTGGTGCCGGCGTACTCCCACGAGACCGCCGGGATCTGCAGGTGATCGACCCAGTCGTGGAGTCGGACTCGGGCGCTCGCGGCGCCCCGGCCGTACGCTGCCACGGTGATCAACCCTGGCGACTCGATGCTCACGGGAACCATGGTGGGGGAGTTCAGCGCATCTGCCACCCGGAGGCGAGACCGGCGACGAGCAGGCAATGATCGATGAGCCGTCCCGGCAGCGAGCTCCTGAGGGCGTCTGCCCGACTGACCCTTCCCACCGTGCTTGCGGTGGGCCTGGGGGCGGTGACGGCGATCGTCACAGCACGGTCACTCGGCCCGACCGGGCGCGGGCAGCTCGTCCTCGCGCTGACCGTCGTGACGATCAGCTCGGTCGTCCTGACCCTCGGGCTGGACACGGCGGCACGATTCGCGCTGGTACGTGCTGAGACCGGCGTGACCGCAGGGGCGTACCTGGGTGCCTCGCTCATCCTCGTGGTGGTCGAGACCGTCGTGGTGGCCGCCGTCCTGGTCGCCACAGGGAAGTGGGGTGACGTCCAGTTCTCGCGCGACCTCGTCTTGCTCTCCTCGGCGTTCGCCGCGGTGTTCCACAGCGCGGCGATGCTCCGAGGACTTCTGAGTGCGTACGGTCACCTTCTCGTGACAGCGTGCGCATCTGCCGGCGGCGTGGTGCTGACGTTTGTGCTCGTGTGCGGTTTTGCCCTCCGTGACAGCGGAGCGGTGGATGTCTATCTGATCGCGTTCGGACTGGGTGCGTTGCTCGAGCTCGTGGTCCTCGGCGCGTACGGTGCGGCGCGCGGGCTCCTGCGGGCACCCGCCTTCGCGCTGTCCTCGTGGCGGACTCTGGTGCGCCTCGGGATTCCTGCCCTCGGCATCGTGGGTGCCCGGACGGTGGTGTTCCGTCTGGACAGGTATGTGGTCGGGGTCGTGATGGGTGCCGGAGCAGCAGGTGTCTACTCCATCGCTTCGACCGTGAGCGAGGCGCTCCGTTTCGCGCCCCGGATCTTGAGCGAGGTCGTCCTGCACCGGGTCGCGACGCGCCGAGGATCGACGGTGGCCGTCGAGCACGCGCGCTTGGTGCTCCTGGTCGTCACCGCCCCCATCCTGATCGTGATCGCCGTGTTCGCGCCGCAGATCATCACGCTCCTGGTCGGGCCGGAGTTCCTCGACGCGGTGCTGCCTTTGCGGATCCTTCTGATCGGGGAGCTGGCGGTCGTCTCCTTCTGGGTCGACCTCAACCACCTGGCAGGGATGGGGCGCTTCGGTCGCGCGAGCGTGATGTGCCTCGCGGTGGCGGCAGCAGTCGTCGCCCTCGACCTCTGGCTCATTCCCACCCTCGGGCTGGCAGGGGCAGCGATCGCGAGCGTGGCTGGCTACCTCGGGTTTGCCGTGGCCGCCCGCGCGGGCAAACGCTCAGCATCTCGCGAGGATGAGCCAGACGATCGGCGCGTCAGCGGGGGACCCGCCTGACCGTGTAGGCGATCTCGTAGCAGGGGAGGATCCAGCAGACGTGCTCCTCGTACAGCTCCTGGGTCCACGTCGACAGGTTGACCCATGCGGAGAGCACCTTCTTCACGGCATGGCGTGCGTAGAACGGCGGCGATGACTTGAAGACGTACCGGGTGGAGGTCAGCACCAGCGGGAGCGGAGCCTCGTAGTGGGGGACCCCGCGGCGCAGCGCGGTGCGCTCGACCCAGTATCCGAACGTGTAGAGGCCGAAGAATTGCCGGTGCGTCGGGTCTGAGTAGAACGCAGGGTTGGAGAAGTGAGGCACTACCGTCACGCACGTGCCGCCGTCGACGAGCACGCGCGAGATCTCGCTGAGGACCTCGCGCGCATCGTCGACATGCTCCAGAAAATGCTCGCTGTAGACCGACTCGACGCTCGCGTCCGGGATCGTGCGGAGCACCTCCAGCGCGTCCCCGACGACATCGACTGCCGGGAGCGGTCGCGTGTCGATCCCCACCGCGCGGGGGTCACGCTTGGCTGCGCCGCAACCGAGCTCGAGACGGAGGGGACGGGTGGCGAGACTCGGCATGCGCAGCACTGTATGAGGGCCCTCGCCCTGCTGCACGGTGACGAACCTGACCGCTGATGCACCTGGGCACTCCGCGAGAAGCGCTCGTGCGGCAGAGGCCACCCGGATTTAGCATGCGACGGTGACCATCGCGGGCAGGGCAGCGGCGGCGGCCCCTGACATGGAGGTGCGCGAGCTCGGGGACGGCGCTTCGCGCCGCCCACTCCGCGCAAACGTGCTGCCGGTGGCAGGCGCCCTCGCTTTCGCCTACGTGCTGGCGCGACCGGTGACGGCGGGCAACGTCCTCTATCCGTTGCTGGCGGTGGGGGCGATCGCTTGTGGTGTGACGATCGTCGCGAAGCGGCGCCCGATGTCGCGTCGCCTGCTCGGCGCTCTCCTCATCGTCCTCGTCCTCGGCGCGATCGGCTCGCTGATAGGGGTCGCGAACCCAGGCTTCATCAGCGGTTTCAGTGTCTGGGTGATCGCCCCCGTGCTCTTCGCCAGCTACACGTTCGTGGTGACCGAGCGAGGACTGAGGATGCTCCTCGTGACAGCCGCCGTTGCCACGTCCGTCACGTCTGCCCTGCTCATCCTGTACGTGCAGGGTGAGCGGGGCACGCTTCCGGACCTCATCCCCGATGCCCTCGTGACCGAGGGCGGGCTGATCTACGATCCGTACGCCAACGCACTCCGCTATCACGGTCTCTCGACCCTCGTGGGCGCGCTGCCGATGTGGATGGCGAGCCTCCTCGTCCCTCGACACGCGCTCCTGCCGCCTGTGTGGCTTCGTCTCGTCGCGACGCTCTTGTGCACGCTCGCCGCACTGCACAGTGGGCGGCGTGGCATCGTCGTGGCAGCCGCAGCTGCGGTCGTCATGGCCGGCGCAGCGGTGATGGTGTGGCGGCGACGTGAGGGGCGTGAGACGACCGGTGGGCGCGGCTCGTCAGTGCTGATCGCCGGCTCGGCGGTCCTCGCGGTGGTGGCTGTGGTGGGCAGTCGGTCGGCGCTCACGCAGAGCTCTTGGGATGCCGTCGTCGACTTTCTGTTTGGGGACGGCGCGGTCAGCGGCAACGGCGTGCGACGCGAGCAGGCCGCTCGGCTCCTGCAAGCCTGGGGGGAGAGCCCGTGGTGGGGCCAGGGCTTCGGAGCCCGGCTTCCGGACTACCTGCGTAGCGTGGAGAGGCCCTGGAACTTCGAGCTCCAGTACCACATGCTCATCTTCCAGGTGGGCCTGCTCGGTCTCGTGCTGCTGTTGGCGGCGGCCGGCCTCGTGGTCGGGGCGGTCGTCCAAGGCCTGCGGCGGCGCCCCGATCTCTTCCCGGTCGTCGTCGTGACGGGGAGTGCGATGGTGGGATTCCTGGTCGCCAATGCCACGAACCCCTACCTCCAGGCTCCAGGGCATTTGTGGGCGATTGCGCTCTTCCTTGCGTGTGTCAACGTCGCGTCAACGGCGCCCACGCGCCACGAACCGTGAGCCGACGAGGTGCCGGAGGGCGATTTGCCCGTTATCGTCCCTGGTGCAAGCCTCGGGGGGAAGGATTTCGGTGGGTGCCACACGCCAGTGGCTGCGCCAGCACCGTTCGTCAGTGCTCGTCGGCTACGACAGTCTCGCCTGGTTCGCCGCAACCTTGGGTGCGGCTGTTGCCAGGTTCGACGGTGACCTCTCGAAGGTGAACCTGCCGGGCGTCATCGGCCTTTCTGCTCTGCTCTGCGCCGCCTATCTTGCTTTCGGGAGCGTGTTCCGTCTCCACAGCGGCCGTGCGGTGACCGGCAGTCTTGAGGAGGTCGTCCTCGTCACAGGAGTGGGTGTGAGCGCCGGTCTCGTCGGCTTCTCGCTCAACGTCGTCATCGACCCGCAGTGGGTGCCCCGCGCAGTGCCGATCGGGGCAACCGTCCTTGCCGTCGCTCTTATCGCCTGGGGCCGGGTCGTATGGCGGCGCTGGAAGGAAAGGGATCTGCGGTTCGTGGGTCCGGAAGCGACGCACGTCCTCGTCGTGGGCGCGGGGGAGGGTGCCCGTCAGCTCGTCCGCGCGATCCACCGCGATCCCCATGCGCGATGGCGCCCTGTGGGACTCATCGATGACGACCCGCTCAATCGACACCTGAGAATCGAAGGCGTGCCCGTCGTCGGCGGGAGGAGCATGATCGCCGAGGCGGTTCAGGAACACGGGGTCGAGACGATCATCGTCGCCATCCCCTCGGCGAGGCGAGAGCTGGTCCGTGCGGTCGCCGACACGGCAGAGTCCCTCAATGTCGACGTCAAGGTGCTGCCGCAGGTGTCGGAGATCCTGGAGGCCAATGTCGGGATCGAGGACGTGCGCGACCTCGACATCTCAGATCTGCTCGGCAGAGCGCAGGTGCAGACGGACCTGAAGAGCATCTCCGACTGCCTGACAGGCCGCCGAGTCCTCGTTACCGGGGCGGGCGGATCGATCGGGAGCGAGCTTTGTCGCCAGCTCCGTCGGCTTGGGCCTCAGACCCTGGTGATGCTCGACCATGACGAGTCCGCACTCCATACGACGCAGATGGATGTCTACGGCCGCGCCACCATGGCGACCGACGACGTGGTGCTGGCCGACATCCGCGACGCTGAAGCGCTCCGCTCGGTCTTCGAGACGCACCGACCGGAGGTGGTCTTCCATGCTGCGGCGCTCAAACACCTCCCTGTCCTCGAGCGGTTCCCTGGCGAGGCGGTGAAGACCAATGTTTGGGGGACGCAGAATGTGCTGGAGGCGGCGCGGGCGGCGCACGTCGACCGGTTCATCAACATCTCGACGGACAAGGCGGCCAACCCGATCAGCGTCCTGGGCTACTCCAAACGGGTCGCCGAGGGACTCACAGCCGCGTGCGACCACAACTCCGCGGGCACCTACGTCAGCGTGCGTTTCGGCAACGTGCTCGGTAGCCGCGGATCAGTCGCCACGGCCTTCATGCGCCAAATCGCCGAAGGCCGGCCGTTGACGGTCACCCACCCGGATGCGACGCGCTACTTCATGACGATCGCGGAGGCGGTCGGCCTCGTGATCCAGGCGGCGGCGATCGGACGCGGAGCTGAGGTTCTCGTTCTCGATATGGGGGAGCCGGTGAACATCCACTCGTTTGCGCGCAGGCTCATCGCGCTGTCGCACGCGACGGTCGGTGTCGAGTTCATCGGCCTGAGACCTGGCGAGAAGGTGCACGAGGAGCTGCTCGGCGACGGAGAGGTCGATGTGCGGCCGGAGCACCCAGCCGTTTCGCACGTTCCCGTCCCGCCGTTGCCCTTCACGGCCGTGGCCGGACTCGATCCCGGTGCATCGCCGCCGGCGGTGATCCGCGGCATGCAGCGCCTCACGCAGCGTCTCCCGGTCGAGCTCGCCGAGGAGGCGGGGTGACACGCCGTGCCATGACGACACCAGCCGTCGTCCCCTTCACACGTCCCGACATCACCGACGCGGAGATCGACGCCGTGGTCCGTGCGCTGCGCGGAGGGTGGGTGACGACCGGGCCTGCCGCCGCCGAGCTCGAGGACACCTTCGCGGGCTTCGTCGGCGGCGGGGTCGAAGCCGTGGCCGTGAGCTCAGCGACGGCGGGGCTGCACCTGGCGTTGGAGGCGTGTGGCATCGGTGTCGGCGACGAGGTTCTCGTGCCGACCTGGACGTTCACGGCGACTGCGGAGGTGGTGCGTTATCTCGGGGCGACTCCCGTCCTCGTCGATGTCGACCCCGTGACTCTCAACATCGCGCCGTCTGCCGTCGCCGCTGCGCTGGGTCCGAGGACACGCGCTGTCATTGTCGTCCACTTCGGGGGCCTTGCGGCTGACACCGCGGGTATCGCAGCCGTCACGCGGCCACGGGGAGTTCGCATCGTCGAGGACGCCGCTCACGCGCTGCCGAGCACTCGTGCCGGCGAGATCGTCGGCGCGGCGGCGCACTCCGACGCAGCGATCTTCAGCTTCTATGCCACGAAGACCGTGACGACGGGCGAGGGCGGAATGCTCACCACACGCGATCCCACCATCGCTGCACGCGCTCGGGTGATGCGCCTCCACGGGATCGACCGGGACGCGTTCGACCGCTATCGCCGGGCGTCCGCCTGGGAGTACGACGTCGTCGCGCCGGGCTTCAAGAACAACCTCCCGGACCCTGCGGCGGCGATGGGATGCGTCCAGCTCGCCCGTGCGCACGCGATGAGGGATCGCCGGGAGGAGATCGCAGCGACGTACCTCGAGGCATGGCGCGACCTGCCGATCGAGCTGCCGGCTCGACCAGCGGGGGCCGACCTCCATGCCTGGCACCTCTTCACTCTTCGGCTGCGCCCCGATTCGGAGACTGACCGTGACGCTCTCATCCAAGCCCTCGCGCAACGCGGGATCGGGTCCAGCGTCCATTTCATCCCCCTGCACCAGCTCACGTACTGGCGCACCTCGCTGAGGCCTGAGCCGGATGCCTTTCCCGTCGCCGACACGGTCTTCCCGCGGATCGTCAGCGTCCCGATCTTCAGCGCCATGACGTACGACGAGGTCGACCGAGTCGCGGACGCCGTACGCGAGGTCGTCAGGTGAGGCGCCTCGCTGAAGCCTTCGTGGCTTTGATCGCGCTGGTTCTCCTGGCGCCGGTGCTCGTCGCGATAGGGATCGTGGTCCGGCTCGACACGCCCGGCCCGGCCCTCTTCCGCCAGCTGAGGGTCGGTCACGGGGGACGCGAGTTCGAGATCTGGAAGTTCCGCACGATGACGCAGCCTGAGTCTTCCGACGAAGACCACGGGCAAGAGGTCACCGTTGCCGGGGACGTCAGGGTCACACGCGTGGGGCGCTTGCTGCGAAGAAGGAAGCTCGACGAACTTCCTCAGCTGGTGAACGTGGTCCGGGGTGAGATGGCGCTCGTGGGGCCTCGGCCCGAAGTCCCGCGATATGTCGCGCTGTGGCCGGCCCGCTTGCGCGAGGTGATCTTGTCGATCCCGCCCGGCCTCACCGACCCCACGTCGATCGCGCTTCGGGACGAGGAGGGGCTGCTCGGACGCCAGCCCGAGCCGGAGCGGTACTACCGCGAGGTGCTCCTGCCGAGGAAGGCCGCGATGTACGCCGCGTACGTGAGGACGCGATGCCTGCGAGGTGACGCCAAGATCCTCGCCCGTACCGTCAAGGCGGCGCTGTGGGTTTGAGGGTGGCCGCGCGATGAGTGTGCCGTGTGCCGTGCGCCACGCCCGATCCTCCGACATCGAACGGGTGGTCGCCCTCCACGAAGCGTCCTTCCCTGGGTTCTTCCTCAGCCTGCTCGGGCCGACGTTCCTGCGCGAGCTCTATCGCGGGCTGTTGGCGCTCGACGAGGGAATCCTCCTGGTCGCCGAGATGCCGGATGGCCGGGTCATCGGATTCTTGGGCGGCACCGACGACCGGCCGGCCTTCTACCGCCGCCTGCTCCGCCGGCGCGGGTGGCGCTTCGCGCTCGCCGCGGTCCCCGCGGTGGTCCGGCACCCGTCGATGGCGAGGCGGGTCGTGCGTGGCCGCGAACGCGCCGAGCGCGGCAACGACCCCGGCGACGCGGGCGTGAACCAGGCTCCCGGATCCCTCATGTCCCTGGGCGTCGCGCCACAGGCGCAGGGAACAGGAGCGGGGCGTGAGCTGGTGCGGGCGTTCGACCGGGTGGTGCAGAGTCGAGGGTCCGCGGGATACACCCTGACGACCGACGCCGAGGACAACGATCGCGTGAACGCGTTCTATGTCGGGCTGGGTCTCGTCCCCGCCTCGGAGCACGTCACTCCCGAAGGTCGCAGACTCATCGAGTACGTCAGGGTCTGGGCAAGCGCAGATCCGCGAGCGTGAGGTCAGAGCGCCGTTCCCGGGTGGTTCAGCCGGTTACGGGTGTCGAGCACGTACGCATCTGCGCGGGCGATCGCGTCGTAGTCGACACCGTCGTGGTCCGTCAGGATGACGATCGCGTGTGCCGCCTCGACCTCCGCCAGGGATGCGGTGACCACTGAGACTCCAGCCGGCGCCTTCGACTCGTCGACGTAAGGGTCGACGACGCGGACGTCGGCGCCCGACGCGACGAGCAGCTCGCAGACTCGCACGGCCGGTGATCCCCGCGTGTCGCTCGAGCGGGGCTTGTAGGCGAGTCCGACGGCGAGGACCCGACTCCCTCGCAACGACCGGCTGCGCTCGTTGAGCCCCGCCGAGAGCCTTCGTACGACGTACTCCGGCATGTGGTCGTTGACGTCGTTCGCCAGCTCGACGAAGCGGAAGCTCTGTCCGAGCGTGCGGCGGACCTGCCAGGAGAGGTAGGACGGGTCGACCGGCAGGCAGTGCCCACCGACCCCCGGTCCAGGGGTGAACGGCATGAAGCCGAAGGGCTTGGTCGATGCTGCCGAGATCGCCTCCCAGACGTCGATGTCCAGATCGTGAGCGAACATCGCGAGCTCGTTCACCAAGGCGACGTTGACGTGGCGGAACGTGTTCTCCAGCAGCTTGGTGAGCTCGGCGACCGCAGTGGAGCTCACAGGGACGGTCCGGTCGACCAGCCGTGCATAGATCCCCTCGACTGCAGCGGCGGACTTCGCCGTGACCCCTGAGACCACCTTCGGGGTCGTGGTGAAGGCGAAGCGGGTGTTGCCCGGATCGATCCGCTCGGGCGAGTAGCCGAGATTGAAGTCGACCCCGGGTTCCATGCCGCTGAGGTCACCGAGGAGCGGGGCCAAGAGCTGCTCGGTCGTGCCGGGGTAGGTCGTCGACTCGAGCACCACGGTGTTGCCGGGCCGGAGCCGCGGGCCGAGCAGGCGTGCGGCGTCCTCCACGAACGTGAGATCGGGGACGGCCTCGCGCAAGGGGGTCGGCACCGTGACCAGCGCACAGTCGAAGCCATCGACATGAGCGACGTCGGTGGTCGGGAGATATCGGCCGGTCGCCAGCGTCGTGCGCAGGACCGAGTCCGTGACGTCCTCCACGAACGAGATGCCCGACCTCAGTGAGGCGACGCGGGCTTCATCGGTGTCGAATCCGACCACGTCGAATTCTGCCTCGACGGCTCGCACGGCGACCGGAAGGCCGACGTAGCCTTGTCCGACAACGACCATGCGCTCACCCTTGCGGTGCTCGACCCCCGAGGTCGGCATGACGGGCCCCCCACCTTGTCGTCCTGCAGTCGCGACCACGCTAACTGCCAGCGGACGTGCCCGCACGAGTCGCGGTTCGGACATTTGGTGCATAGGCTCGACCGGCCAACGACGTGAGTGTCATAGGGGGAACATGCGGCTTCTGGTGACTGGTGGCGGAGGATTTATCGGCTCCAACCTGGTGCGCACAGCGCTGCGTCACCCCGGTTTGACACAGGTCCGTGTCCTCGACGACTTCTCGACCGGCTACGAGGAGAACCTCCACGGCGTGCCGGTCGAACTCCACCGCGGGTCTGTGTGCGACCCCGATGCGCTGGCGAGGTCGCTGAAGGGCATCGACGGTGTCGTCCACCTTGCCGCCATCCCGAGCGTGCCGCGGTCGCTGGTCGACCCCCGCCGGTCGTACGAGGTGAACGTGTCTGGGACGGTCGAGGTGCTGGAGGCGTGCCGCACAGCCGACGTGGGCCATGTGGTCGTGGCGTCATCGAGCTCGGTGTACGGCGCGAACCCTGCGGAGTACAAGAACGAACGTGGATGGGTCCGGCCGCTCAGCCCGTACGCTGCCGGCAAGCTGGCCGCCGAGCAGATGGCGCTCGCCTATCAGGAGTCGTTCGGGCTGGGGGTGTCGGCGTTCCGCTTCTTCAACGTGTACGGGCCGCGGCAACCTGCGGGGCACACGTACTCCGCAGTCGTCCCCGTGTTCGTGGACGCGCTTCTGCGGGGGACTCCGGTGCCCGTGCACGGCGACGGTGCGCAGACGCGCGACTTCACCTTCGTGGACTCGGTGTGTCGAGTCCTGGTGGAGTCGGCGGTGACTGCGAAGGCGTGCGCGGAGCCGGTCAACCTGGCCTTCGGGACGCGGACCAGCATCGCGGAGCTCGTGAGCCTTCTCGAGGAGGTCACAGGCCGCTCGGCACGAATCGACTGGCAGCCACCGCGGTCTGCCGATGTGCGCGCCTCGCGTGCCGACAGCGGCCTGCTGCATGAGCTGTACCCCGCTGCGGAGCCCGTCGCGCTGCGTGACGGACTCCGGAGCACGGCCGAATGGTTCGCCACGCGCCCGTCAACATCACACTCGCTCGATTCGTGGTCCGGCGTGTCCGGCCCCTAGACTTGACCGGTTATGACTGATTCCGCGCCGACTGAAGCGCACCCTTCTTTTGCTGATCTTCTCGCCGACGAGCGACTGGTCCGCGCCCTTGCCGACGTCGGCTACGAGTCGCCGTCCCCCATCCAGGCCGAGGCGATCCCGCCACTGCTCGCAGGCCACGACATCATCGGAATGGCACAGACGGGCACGGGCAAGACCGCTGCGTTCGCGCTGCCGATCCTCTCGGGCATCGACGTGACGAACCCCACGACCCAGGCGCTCGTGCTGGCACCGACCCGTGAGCTCGCGCTCCAGGTCGCCGAGGCCTTCGCCTCGTACGCCAAGCACCTCCCCGGGCTCAATGTGGTCCCCGTCTACGGCGGTGCGGGCTACTCCGAGCAGCTCGCCGCGCTCCGCAAGGGCGCCCACGTCGTCGTGGGCACGCCGGGTCGCGTGATCGACCACCTCGAGCGCGGACGGCTCGACCTGACGACGATCTCGAACCTCGTCCTCGACGAGGCCGACGAGATGCTCAAGATGGGCTTCGCCGACGACGTCGAGCGGATCCTCCGCGACACGCCTACCACCAAGCAGGTGGCGCTGTTCTCGGCCACCATGCCGTCGACGATCCGCCGTCTCGCCAACCAGTACCTCACCGATCCGGTCGAGGTGAAGGTCCAGGCCAAGACGGTCACGGCCAAGAACGTGCGTCAGCGCTGGCTGCTGGTCCCGCACTTCCGCAAGCTCGACGCGCTCGCCCGCTTCCTCGAGGTCGAGCCGCACGAGGGCGTCATCGTCTTCGTCCGGACCAAGCAGGTCACCGAGGAGCTCGCCGAGCAGCTGCGAGCGTACGGTCACAGCGCGCAGGCGATCAACGGCGACCTGGTCCAGGCGCAGCGCGAGCGGGCCGTCAACGCCCTCAAGAGCGGCTCTCTCGACATCCTCGTGGCCACCGACGTCGCCGCGCGCGGCCTCGATGTGGACCGCGTGAGCCACGTCGTCAACTACGACATCCCGCACGACCCGGAGGCGTACGTCCACCGGATCGGCCGTACGGGACGCGCCGGGCGCAGCGGCGACGCCATCCTCTTCGTCACGCCCCGTGAGCGCCGTCTCCTCGGCGTCATCGAGCGCACCACCGGCCAGCCGGTGACCCCGATGGACATCCCGACCGCCGAGCAGGTCAACGCCCGCCGGGTCGAGCAGTTCGAGGAGGCGATCACCGACGCGCTCGCGACCAAGGACGTGCACATGTTCCGCGGGCTCGTGAGCAAGTACGCCGAGGCCACGGGGGTCGATCCGATCGACGTCGCCGCAGCGCTCGCCGTCCGCGCTCACGAGGGCCGGTCCTTCCTCCTCGACGCCAAGGACGACATCGTCCTCAGCGAGCGTGACCGAGCTCGCGACCACGGTGATCGTGGAGACCGTCCCGAGCGCCCGCAGCGGCCGACGCCGGACGGCATGGCCGTCTACAGGCTCGCGGTCGGCAAGCGCCAGCGCGTCACCCCGAAGTCGATCATGGGTGCGCTCGCGAACGAGGGCGGCCTCGGCCGGTCCGACTTCGGCAACATCTCGATCCGCTTCGACCACTCGCTCGTCGAACTCCCCGACCCGCTGCCCAGCGGTACGGAGAGCGCGCTGAGCCGCACCCGCATCGGGGGCGACCTCATCAACCTCGAGCGCGACCGCGGCGCGCGCCGCAGCGGCAGCTCCTCCGCGCCTCGCCGTTCGGGTGGCGGCCGTAGCTGGGACAATGCGGGCAAGGGCCCCGTACGCTCTGCGAGGACGCCGCGTCGACGAAAGGGATAGTGCGTGCACGAGCTTCGTTCGGTCGTCAAGCACTACGACTGGGGTTCTGTCGACGTCCTCCCCGACATGCTGGGCGTCGAGCGCGACGGGACCCCGTGGGCGGAGCTGTGGATGGGCACGCACCCTCTTGGCGGCTCGGCCGTCGCGATGCAGGACGGCACGACCGTGCCGTTGAGCGAGATCGCGGGTGAGCTCCTCCCGTATCTGCTCAAGATCCTCGCTATCGCCAAGCCGTTGTCGCTCCAGGTGCATCCCGACGCCACGATGGCGGCGCGCGGGTTCCTCCGCGAGACCGAGCGCGAGGTTCCGCTCGGCTCCCCGGTGCGGGTCTTCAAGGACCCGCACCACAAACCTGAGATGGTCTACGCGCTCACGCCGTTCGAAGGCCTCATCGCTTTCCGGCCGACCGCGGAGGTCTGGCACGTCCTCGACGGCCTCGACTCGCCGCTCGCTCTCAGGCTGAACGACGAGCTGCGCGCCGACCCCGGCTTCCCGGGTCTGGTCCGGATGGTTGGCCGGCTGCTGTCACCGTGGATGGGGCCGACCCGCGAGGAGGTGGGCGCGTTCGTCGTCGACTGCCAGACGAAGCACGCCGCGGGTCTCGACCGGCGGCGCGCGTACGAGACGGTCGCCGAGCTGGCCGAGCACCACCGTGACGATCCCGGCCTGGTCGTCGCCGCACTCCTCAACCGGATCCGGCTCGAGCCCGGCCAGGCGGCGTTCGTCGAGGTCGGCGTGATCCACGCCTACCTGAGCGGGTGCTGCGTCGAGGTCATGGCCGGGTCGGACAACGTCCTGCGTGCCGGGCTGACCGGCAAGCACGTCGAGCCCCAGGCGCTGGTCGACTGCGTCCATCTCGGGATGGCCGAGGCGCACGTCGTGACCCCCAAGGAGGAGGCGGGGGTGCGCATCTTCGCCCCGGAGGTCGACGAGTTCGCCCTCGCTGTGGCGACGGTCGACGGGGTCGACGGAACGCAGCTGCCGGGCACCGGGCCGCGGATCGTGCTCTGCGTCGACGGTGAGGTCTCGGTCCAGGCCGATGCCGGTCCCGTGGCCCTCACCGCGGGGCGCTCGGCGTTCACCGGCCGCGGGACCGGACCGGTCTGCGTCCGCGGGGCAGGCACTGTCGTGCAGGCCTTCACGCCCAGCAGCTGAGCCGGCAGTGACCGGATGCGGTCATCTGCGTTGACAGCGATGGGCGTCACTCCTAGCGTCGGCTCGGACTCTGACTCGTTTCAATAGGCAAGTCACCCCGATCACCGACTACGAGCGCCACAACGGGACCGTCACGGTCGACGTCGACCTCGCCGCCCACGACGCGAGCGCGATCGTGCTCAGGACGGACCACGTGGCGTACGGTCGCCACCGTCGTCGACGCGGACAAGGAAGGCGCGAGGACCTCCGTCGGCACGGTGGAGGCGCGCTATGTCCGGACCCGCATCGCGAAGGCGTGGGACAACGGGACGCCGTCGCACGTGCAGATGAGCGAGCTGGAGGTGCACGCGCCCTGACCGGCAGACACGACGATGCCCGGCCAGGAGATCCTGGCCGGGCATCGTCGTTGCGCGGTGTGACGGCGGCGGGCGTCAGCCGTTGATCATGCCCGCGCCGACGGTGATGCCGGTGGCCTCGTCGATGAGGATGAACGAGCCCGTCGTGCGGTTCTTCTCGTACGGGTCGATGAAGATCGGCGCCGTCGTCCGCAGCTTGACGCGACCGATCTCGTTGAGGCCGAGCTCGCCGGTCTCCTGGTCGCGGTGCAGCGTGTTGATGTCGAGGCGGTACTGGATGTCCTTGACCAGGGCACGGGCACTGCGGGTGGTGTGCTTGATCGCGAGCTTCTGGCGCGGACGCAGCGGCGCGTTGGTCATCCAGCAGATCATCGCGTCGATGTCCTGCGTCGGTGTCGGCGCGTTCTGCGGACGGCAGATCATGTCTCCACGCGAGACGTCGAGGTCGTCAGCGAGCCGGACCGTCACCGACATCGGGGGGAACGCCTCGGCGACCGACTGGTCGAAGAGGTCGATCGCCTCGATCGTCGTCGTGAACCCGCTGGGGAGGACCTGGACCTGGTCGCCGGGCTTGAGGACACCACCGGCGACCTGGCCCGCATAGCCGCGGTAGTCGTGGAACTCCTCGGACTTGGGGCGCACCACGTACTGGACGGGGAAGCGCGTGTCGACGAGGTCGCGGTCGGACGACACGTGGACGTTCTCGAGGTGGTGCAGCAGCGACGTGCCCTGATACCACGGCATGTTGGTGCTGCGCTCGACGACGTTGTCGCCCTGGAGCGCCGAGATCGGGATGATCGTCAGGTCCGGGATCGAGAGCTTCGCGGCGAACGTGTCGAACTCGTCGCGGATCTTCTCGTAGACGGACTGGTCGAAGTCGACCAGGTCCATCTTGTTGACCGCGAGGACCAGATGCGGGACCCGCAGCAGCGACAGGATCACCGCGTGGCGGCGGCTCTGCTCGGTCAGCCCCGTACGGGCGTCGACGAGGACGAGCCCGAGGTCGGCCGTGGAGGCGCCGGTGACCATGTTGCGCGTGTACTGCACGTGGCCCGGGGTGTCCGCGATGATGAACTTGCGCCGAGGCGTCGCGAAGTAGCGGTAGGCGACGTCGATCGTGATGCCCTGCTCGCGCTCCGAGCGCAGGCCGTCGGTGAGGAGGGCGAGGTCGGTGTAGTCGTACCCCTTGTCGGCGGAGGTCCGCTCGACGGCCTCGAGCTGGTCCTCGAAGATCGCCTTCGAGTCGAGCAGCAGGCGCCCGATGAGGGTGGACTTGCCGTCATCCACGGATCCGGCGGTCGCGAAGCGCAGGAGGTCCATGCGCGGGGCGGACGCCGTCGTGTCGGTGGTCTCGGTCGCGGGGGCGGCCATCAGAAGTAGCCCTCCTTCTTGCGGTCTTCCATGGCTGCCTCGCTGAACCTGTCGTCGCCGCGGGTCGCGCCGCGCTCGGTGACGCGCGCGATCGCGATCTCGTCGATGATCTCGCCGGTGGTGGCGGCCGGGGAGTCGACGCAGCCCGTGAGCGTCATGTCGCCGACCGTACGGAAGCGTACGAGGCGCTCCTCGACCGTCTCGCCCGGCTTGAGCGTCAGGTGGTCGCCGGCCGACAGGAGCATGCCGTCGCGTGCGACGACCTCACGCTTGTGCGCGAAGTAGATCGACGGGATCTCGATCTTCTCGCGGTGGATGTAGTGCCAGACGTCGAGCTCGGTCCAGTTGGACAGCGGGAAGATCCGCATGTGCTCGCCCTCGGAGATGCGCCCGTTGTAGAGGCTCCAGAGCTCGGGGCGCTGGTTCTTCGGGTCCCACTGCCCGAACTCGTCGCGGTGAGAGTAGACGCGCTCCTTGGCGCGGGCCTTCTCCTCGTCGCGGCGTCCGCCACCGAAGGCGGCGGTGAAGCCGTTCTCCTCGATCGCGTGGAGGAGCGTGCCGATCTGGAGGCGGTTGCGGCTGGTCTTGCCGTCGTCCACGACGATGCCGTCGGCGATGGCCTGGTCGACCGACGCGACGATCATCCGCAGGCTCAGGCGCTCGACCCAGTTGTCGCGGGTGGCAAGCACCTCGGGGAAGTCGAAGCCGGTGTCGATCTGCATCACCGGGAACGGGATCCGTGCGGGATAGAAGGCCTTCTCGGCCAGCCGGAGCATCACGATGGAGTCTTTGCCGCCGGAGAACAGCAGGACAGGCTTCTCGAACTCCGCCGCCACTTCACGGAAGATGTGGATGGACTCGGCCTCCAGCTGATCCAGCTGGCTGAGCCGATAGTCGTGCATGGGCGTCACCAGGGGTTCTCCCGTCGTTCCTGGGTTTCGTGCGACAGCGAGCGAAAGGTCATGGTATCGAGCCCCCGGTGCGGGCGGGTTCGGCCATCGCATCGTGGATGCTGCTGCCTATCCGCTCCGTATGGACCATACCCACGGCGAGCAAGAGCTGGGCCGCGAGGTAGGTCACCATCACCCAGACGCCGCCGGGCTCCGGACGCGACATCCCGGCGATGTCGAGGGCGATCAGTGTGTCCGAGACGAGGAACAGCGCGCCCCCCACCCCGGCGACGACGTTGACGCCGAAGGCTGTCACGGCGGTCGCGGTGAGCAGCAGCGAGTAGACCAAGATGGGCAGCTGCAACCCGGCGTCCTCGTCGCCGAGCGGACCCCACAGCGTCGTGATCGTCGCCCCCCAGGCCGCCAGCCCGATCACGACGATCCACCAGCGCTTCTTCAGGCCGGCGAGCGCTCCGTGTCTGACGAACCACGTCACGAAGCAGACGTGCGCCAGCGCGAAGCCGGCCATGCCGACCAGGAACAGCCCGTCGATCTCGAGGGCGACGTCGCCGATCCACGAGAAGAACAGCGCGGCGACGAGGAGCCTCGGCCCGCCCACCGCGACGACCCACACCGCGAGAGCAGGGACGAGCAGCGCCTTCGTCAACGACGCCGAGAGGCGCGTGTCGGCGGCGACGAGGACGACGTGCACGACGGCCAGGGCCGCGAACACCACGATCGCGGGGTGGCGGGCGACGGTCCTGGGGGAGAGAGGGTGCATCGGTGCACTCACGAGGGGCCTTCCTGACGTAGGCGTTCGAGATCGCGCTTCTCGGCGAACAGGTCGACACCGTCGGGGACTCCGATCCGGTCACGGAGCAGCGCCCACGCGATCGGGCCGAGGATGACGAGCCCGGCGGCGATGATCCCGACAGCCACGGGCGGCACCCCGAGCAGGGTGAGGCCCGTGATGCTCAGGACGACCACGATGCCGCGGCGGACGATCCCTTGGGGCACGCGGTTCGCGATGCGGGCGCCGAGGTAGGTCCCCGGCATCCCGCCGACGACGAGCGGGATGAGGACCCCGAAGTCGACGCCGGTGACGATCACGTGGGTGATCGCGGCGGACAGGACCAGCGGCACCGCTTGCACGAGGTCGGTGCCGACGAGCCGCACGGCGGTGAGCGTCGGATAGAGGAGGAGCAGCGAGACCATGATCAGCGAACCGGAGCCGACGGAGGTCACGCCGACGAGGAGCCCACCGACCGCGCCGACCGCGAACGTCGCCAGCGGCTTGATCGTCGGGTTGTCGTTCGAGACGGCCTTGCCCTGGCGGGCGGCACGGACGTTGAGGTACGAGCGGAGCGTGTAGGTCGCCGCGGTGAGCAGCAGCGCCACGCCGATCGCGGTCTTGACGAACGCGGTCTGGTCGTCGTGGGCGCCGATCGCGTCGATGATGAACGCGCCGGCCGCTGCGGTCGGGATCGAGCCGAGCATCAGCCAGCCGGCGAGCCGCCAGTTGGGGGAGCCTTCGCGGGCATGGACCGCGGCGCCGACCGACTTGTTGACCGAGGCGGCGACGAGGTCGTTGGCGACGGCGGCGGTCGGGTTGACCCCCAGGAAGATCAGCGCGGGTGTCATCAGCGCGCCGCCGCCCATGCCCGTCAGGCCGACGACGATCCCGACGCCGAAGCTGACCGCGAGGATCGACAGCGCGGAGAAGGTGAGGATCTCCGTCACACGCGCTCCCAGAGCCCCGCCGCGACGAGGGCGGCGACGATCTCGTCGAGCACGTCGGGGACCGTACGGCCGGTGGTGTCGACCGCGATCAGCGCGTCGTCGGGTGCCTCGTACGGGGACGAGATGCCGGTGAACTCGGGGATCTGTCCTGCACGCGCCTTGGCGTACAGGCCCTTGCGGTCGCGCCGCTCGCACTCCTCCAGCGGGGTCGCGACGTGGACCAGTGCGAACGAGCCGCCCGCCTCCTCGACCATCGCACGCACCAGTTTGCGGGTGCTGTCGAACGGCGCGATCGGCGAGCAGATCGCGAGACCGCGATGGCGGGCGATCTCGGCGGCGACCCATCCGATGCGGGCGATGTTGGTCTCGCGGTCCTCCTTGGAGAAGCCGAGACCCTTGCTCAGGTGGTGGCGGACGACGTCGCCGTCAAGGCTGGTGACGGTACGGCGGCCTTCCTCGAGCACCCGGTCGTACAGCGCCCGGGCGATCGTCGACTTGCCGGAGCCGGACAGGCCGGTGAAGAAGACGACGAGGCCACGCTGGTCGAGCGGGGGCTGGTCCGCCGCGACGAGGGCGGCGACGGCGTCGGACGGGACGCCCGTACGAGGCAGGTCGACGCGCTCGTCGGCGTACGCGGCGACGACGGCGTCGCTCAGGCTCCGGTCGTCCTCGGCGTCGTCACGCCGGGCGAGAGCGACGGCCACGACCGGGTGGTCGGGCAGTGCCGCCTTGGTGGCGCGGATCAGTGCGGGCACCGTGACCGTACGGCGGGGGTCCGGGCCGGAGCGGACCAGGAGGACGGCCCGCCGTCCCGTACGGTCCTCGGCGTCGACGATCGCGGCGACGTCGTCGGTGGTGAGGGGCTGGTCGACCATGACCGCGAGGGCGTGGGAGTGGGCTGCGCGAACCTCGGCGGGCGACAGGTGCAGGCGCCGGAACGCCCCGTACGTGGGGGTGTCGAGCGGGCGGACCGCACCGGACGCCGGGTCGTACTCAGCCAGCGGCAGGCCCTCGGGGTCGAGCAGCTCGACGGGATCGGTGACGTCGCCGGGCACGACGACGTCGAGCCGGCGGTCCTGCGGCCACGCGCCGAGCAGGACGAGCTCGAGGTCGGCGAGCTCCCGTGCGTCCGGGGTCCACTGGGCATCGCTCACGAAGGGGATTGTTCCACGCGAGATTGAGAACGATGTTCGTGAGCCGGATGCTGGCGGGGCGGATGCTCCCAGCTTGCGTTTGCTTGCTCTTGCAAGCACAATGGAGGCGTGGCCAGGATCAGCGTCGGAAAGACCGTGGGTGACCTCGGGGGATACCTCCGAGACCAGCGCAAGCATGCGCAGCTTTCGTTGCGGCAGCTCGCCGACCTCACGGGCGTCTCCAACCCTTACCTGAGCCAGATCGAACGTGGCCTGCGCAAGCCCTCGGCCGAGGTGCTCCAGCAGATCGCGCAGGCGCTACGGATCTCCGCCGAGTCCGTCTACGTCCAGGCCGGCCTGCTCGATCCTGACGACTCCCTCGGCGGGGGCGGGGTCGAGGCGGCCATTGCGGCCGACCCCCGGCTCGACGAGGCCCAGCGCCGCGCCCTGCTCGAGATCTACCGCTCGTTCGTCGGTGTGGTGGACTCCGTCCCCGACACTGCCGACGCCACCGACAACCCAGAACAGGACACCCGCTCATGAGCATCCAGGACAGCATCACCAAGACCGTCAAGGGCCTTCCCGCGCAGGCGACCGCGTTCGCCGGACAGGCGCAGGCAACCGCCACCGCACTCGTCTCGCAGCTCGCCGAGCTCGATCTCGACGAGCTCCAGAAGAAGGTCGAGTCCGACGCCAAGGCCCTCCCGGGGCAGGCCGGCGCGCTGTACGGCGACGTCGTCAAGCGCCTCAAGGACGTCGACGTCGAGGAGCTCTTCGACGGGCTCGAGGACAAGATCGAGGACAAGCTCGAGGACATCGCCGAGGACGTCAAGGAGCTCGTCGTCATGCTGGCTGCGGTCGCGCGCAAGGCTGCCGCAGACGTCGCCGCCGGATCGCCGCTGGCGAAGAAGCCCGCCCCGAAGGCGACGAAGAAGACCGCCACGACGTCGGCCGCCAAGGCCCAGTCCGCTCCGGCCGGCGACACGCCTGTCGCGAAGAAGGCTGCTGCCAAGAAGGCGCCGGTCAAGAAGACCGCGGCCAAGAAGGCTGCCCCCGCCAAGAAGGCTGCCCCCGCCAAGAAGGCGCCGGCGGTCAAGAAGGCTGCCCCCGCCAAGAAGGCGCCGGCGGTCAAGAAGGCTGCCCCCGCCAAGAAGTCCGCTCCGGCAAAGAAGACCGCGCCCGCTGCCAAGAAGGCGACGCCCTCCTCTGACGCGAGCTGACCCTCCGGCCGCCTTCGACGCGCTCTGGCGGGTCGAAGGCTGCCGTACGGCGCTGTGCTCAAGATAGGCTCGTAAGGTGTTCGATCTCTTCGCTGTCCAGAACCTCGTCGAGCTGCTCATCACCATCGCGATGATCGCCGTGAAGGCGTTCGCCGCCATCGACGCGGTCTCGCGCACCCCGCAGGCGTTCGTGGCGGCCGACAAGCAGACGAAGCCGTTCTGGCTGATTGTCCTCGGACTCTCGCTGGTCGCCAACCTGCTGATCTGGCAGCCGATCAGCCTGCTCAACCTCGCAGGCATCGTCGCCGCGCTGGTCTATCTCGCTGACGCACGTCCCGCTCTGCAGCAAGTCAGCGGACGGTGAGCGGAGCGCAGCCCGAGGCGCAACGCGTCGGACCCCTCGACCTTCTCGCCTTCACGTGCGAGCTGGCCGCGCTCGTCCTCCTCGCGCTCGCGGGCTGGGTGCTGGGTGACGGCTGGTGGCGCGGGCTCGTCCTGGCGGCCGCGCTGGTTGCCGTCGCGGTCTGGTTCTGGGGGCGCTGGCTCGCTCCGACCTCGCCGCGTCGCGTCGCGATGCCGCAACGACTGTGGGTCAAGGCCGCCTTCTACATCGCGGTCGGGACGCTCGGTGCGCTCGCCGGCTTCTCGCTGTGGGCGCTGGTCCTCGTCGCGGTGGCGGTGACGACTGCCGCGCTGCGCCGGGACTGAGCCGCCAGCGACCCGCCGTGGCGAAAGATCGAACACATGTTCGATCGAGGGCGTACGCTGAGGTCATGTCCGTCCAGTTCCAGGGGTCGCTCTTCGACACCGCCGACGAGCCCACCCTCGGCCCCCTCGCTGACGGCCTCGTGCGCCACGACCTCGCGTACGGGGCATGGATCGACCTGCGGCCCCGCTGGGTGGACGGTGCCGACGACCTGTTCGCCCACCTGCACGACCGGGTGGAGTGGCGTGCCGACGAGCGCGAGATGTACGAGCGTGTGGTCGCCGTTCCTCGGCTGCTCGCCTGGTTCGGCGAGCGCGCGACGTGGCCGCACCCGCTGCTCGACCGTGCGCGCGACGAGCTCGGTGACCACTACGAGGCCGAGCTGGGCGAGCGTTTCGCGACGGCCGGGCTGTGCCTCTACCGAGACGGGCGCGACTCCGTCGCGTGGCACGGAGACCGGATCGGGCGCAGCCGCTCGCAGGACACGATGGTCGCGATCCTGTCGCTGGGCTCGCCGCGGCGTCTCGCGCTGCGCCCTCGCGGTGGGGGCGCCTCGATGTCGTTCACGCTCGGCTCGGGCGACCTGCTCGTGATGGGCGGCACGTGCCAGCGCACCTGGGAGCACGCGATCCCCAAGACCGCGAAGCCTGTGGGGCCGCGCATCAGCGTCCAGCTCCGCCCCCGCGGCGTCCTCTAGCCTCGCGCCCCCGGCCCCGCGCGTCGGTGCCTGAGGAGCACGCGGACCTGGTCCGGCTCGGCTACGACGGGCCCTCGCCGGTGTTCGGACGCGACTCCCGCGCCCTGTTCCGGAAGATCCGCTCCCGCCGTACGTAGCGTCGGTTCGTGAGTGACGTGCAGGGGTTCTCGCCGCGGCGGCACGCCGCGTACCCTCGCGAGCATGAGCCGTATCTTCACCGTCAGCTTCGCCTCGGTTTATCCGCTCTATGTGGAGAAGGTCGAGAAGAAGGGGCGTACGAAGGCCGAGGTGGATCGGGTGATCGAGTGGCTGACCGGCTTCGACGACGCGGAGCTCAAGGGTCACCTCGACGCGGAGACGACCTTCGAGGACTTCTTTGCCGAGGCGCGGCTGAACCCGAACGCGCCCTTGATCACCGGAGTGGTCTGCGGGGTGCGGGTCGAGGACATCGAGGACCCGCTGATGCAGAAGATCCGCTACCTCGACAAGCTCGTCGACGAGCTGGCCAAGGGCAAGGCGATGGAGAAGATTCTCCGGGCCTAGGAATCAGCGTCCCTCGCACACGTCGGTGCCTGAGTGGTCACCCGGGATCGGCGGGTGACCACTCAGCGACCAACGCGGAGGGTGGAGGGTCAGCCCTTGGGGCCGCGGCGCTTCGAACGCGCGCGCTCGCCGGCGTCCAGGATCACCTTGCGGATCCGGACGTTGCTCGGCGTGACCTCGACGCACTCGTCCTCGCGGCAGAACTCCAGGCTCTGCTCGAGCGACAGCTTCTTCGGCGGGATCAGCTTCTCGAAGTTGTCGGAGGTTGCGGAGCGCACGTTGGTCTGCTTCTTCTCCTTGGTGATGTTGACGTCCATGTCGTCTTCGCGGCTGTTCTCGCCGACGATCATGCCCTCGTACACCTCGGTCGTCGGGTCGACGAACATGACGCCGCGCTCCTGCAGGCTCGTCATCGCGTACGCCGATGCGGCGCCCGCACGGTCGGCCACCAGCGAGCCGCTCGGACGCGTCGAGATGTCGCCCAGCCACGGCTCGTACCCCTCGAACACGTGGTGCGCGATGCCGGTGCCTCGGGTGTCGGTGAGGAACTCCGTGCGAAAACCGATCAGGCCGCGCGCCGGGACGAGGAACTCCATCCGGACCCAGCCGGTGCCGTGGTTCGTCATCTGCTCCATGCGGCCCTTACGGACGGCGAGGAGCTGGGTGACGGTGCCGAGGTACTCCTCGGGGCAGTCGATCGTCAGGCGCTCGACGGGCTCCTGCACCTTGCCGTCGACGATGCGCGTCACGACCTCGGGCTTGCCCACGGTCAGCTCGAAGCCTTCGCGGCGCATCTGCTCCACCAGGATCGCCAGGGCGAGCTCACCACGCCCCTGCACCTCCCACGCATCCGGACGCTCGGTCGGCAGGACCTTGATCGAGACGTTGCCGACCAGCTCGCGCTCGAGGCGGTCCTTGACCAGGCGGGCGGTGACCTTCGTGCCCTTCTCGCGCCCCGCCATCGGCGAGGTGTTGGTGCCGATGGTCATCGAGATCGCCGGCTCGTCGACCTGGATGAGCGGCAGGGGCTGCGGGTTGTCGGCGTCGGCGAGCGTCTCGCCGATCATGATCTCGGGGATCCCGGCGACTGCGACGATGTCGCCGGGGCCGGCCTCCTCGGCGGGGACCCGCTCGAGCGCCTCGGTCTTGAGCAGCTCGGTGATCTTGACCCGGTCGACCGAGCCGTCGCGCTTGCACCACGCGACCTGGGCGCCCTTGCGCAGCGTGCCCTCGTGGACGCGGATCAGCGCGAGACGACCGAGGAACGGCGAGGCGTCGAGGTTGGTGACGTGCGCCTGGAGCGGCGCGTCCTCGGTGTAGGTCGGTGCGGGGACGGTGTCGAGGATCGTCTGGAACAGCGGCATGAGGTCCTCGCTGTCGGGCAGACCCCCGTCCGCGGGCTGCGTGAGCGACGCGCGGCCGGCCTTCGCCGAGGCATAGACCACGGGGAAGTTGAGCGCGTCGGCGTCGGTGGAGTCGTCGAGCAGGTCCATGAACAGCTCGTACGCCTCCTCGACGACCTCGCTGATGCGGGCGTCCGGACGGTCGACCTTGTTGACGACGAGGACGACCGGCATCTTGGCGTGCAGCGCCTTGCGGAGCACGAACCGCGTCTGCGGAAGCGGGCCCTCAGACGCGTCGACCAGCAGGACCACGCCGTCGACCATCGAGAGTCCACGCTCGACCTCGCCGCCGAAGTCGGCGTGGCCCGGGGTGTCGATGATGTTGATCGTGACGCCGCCGTCGGGGGCGCCGGGGCCGGAGTACGAGACGGCGGTGTTCTTCGCGAGGATCGTGATGCCCTTCTCGCGCTCGAGGTCACCGGAGTCCATCGCGCGCTCGGCGAGCTGGTGGTGCTCGTCGTACGTGCCCTGCTGCTGAAGCATGGCGTCGACGAGGGTGGTCTTGCCGTGGTCGACGTGCGCGACGATCGCGACGTTGCGGAGATCGGAGCGTGTGGGCATGCGGTGGCGTTCGGTCCTTGCGTGGGAGAAGGCGCCGGACGGTACGCACGGCGCAGAGCATCGTCCATCCTACCGACCGTGGACGAATCGGTGGCCATGAGCCGTGTGTGACTGCCGTCTCTCGTTCGCTCTGGGCAAATTCCGATGACATCTGTCGGTGGCGGGGGTCACTGTGGAAGGACGACACCACGGGGTGCCGGTTCCGTCATGGAAGGCGACGTTGCACATGGCTGACACGCAGAGCTCGACCCAGCAGCCGGAGTACCCAGAGAACATCGACGCCGCGGTCCTCAAGATCGCGGGGGTCGTCATCCTCGGGGTGATCATGTCGATCCTCGACATCACGGTGGTCAACGTCGCGCTGCCGACGTTCCAGGAGGAGTTCGGTTCCGCCGAGGATCCGCTGGCGTACTCCCATGTCGCCTGGACGGTCACCGCGTACACGCTCGCGCTGGCCACGGTCATCCCCGTGACAGGCTGGGCGGCCGACAGGTTCGGCACCAAACGCCTCTTCATCGTCGCGATCGGCCTGTTCACCGCAGGTTCGGTGCTGTGCGCCGCGGCACAGGACATCAACCAGCTCATCGCCTACCGCGTCCTGCAGGGACTCGGTGGCGGCATGATCATGCCGCTGGGCATGACGATCATGACCCGTGCCGCCGGCCCCAACCGGATGGGCCGCCTGATGGCGATCCTCGGCATCCCGATGCTGCTCGGCCCGATCCTGGGCCCGATCATCGGCGGCTGGCTGATCGAGAACGCGAGCTGGCACTGGATCTTCCTGATCAACCTGCCGATCGGGATCGTGACGGTCATCTACGCGTGGAGGGCGCTTCCCGGTGATCGGCCGGAGCCGTCGGAGTCGTTCGACGTCGTGGGGATGCTGCTCCTGTCGCCAGGCCTCGCGCTGTTCCTGTTCGGCGTCTCGTCGATCCCTGAGAAGGGCACGTTCGCCGACCCGCGCGTCTGGGTCTCGATGCTCGTCGGTGCGCTCTTGATGCTCGCGTTCGTGTGGCACTCGTTCCGCCCGGAGCACCCGCTGCTGGACCTGCGGCTCTTCCGCAACCGCGACCTCACGATCTCGGTGATCGTGATGTTCCTGTTCGTCGCCGCGTTCTTCGGCAGCCTGCTGCTGGTCCCGACGTACTTCCAGCAGGTGCGTGGCGAGTCGACGCTCAATGCCGGCCTGCTCGTGGCGTCGCAGGGCATCGGGGCGATGGTGACGATGCCGATCGCGGGTCGCCTCACCGACAGGATCCCGATCGGCCGCATCGTGCCGTTCGGGATCCTCGGGATCCTCGTGGGGATGTTCCCGCTGACCCAGATCACGTCAGAGACCGACTACTGGAAGATCGTGCTCGCGCTGTTCGTGATGGGCCTGGGCATGGGCGGCACGATGATGCCGATGTTCACCGCGGCCCTCAAGACGCTGAGGCACCACGAGGTGGCGCGCGGCACGACGCTCATCAACATCAACCAGCAGATCGGGAGCTCGGTGGGCGTCGCGGTGATGTCGGTGCTGCTCACGAACTGGCTGCCGCCACAGCGGATCTGGTACGCCGTCGTCGGGTCGTGGGACAACCCCGAGCTCGTGCCGCAGCTCGGTGGCCAACGGGTGGTCGACGCGTTCCTCGCCGATGCCGGGGAGGCCTTCGCCAGCACGTTCTGGGTGGCCTGGGTGCTGATGCTGCTCACGTTGATCCCCGTGGCCTTCCTGCCTCGCCGCAGAGAGAAGGTGCTGGTGCTCGACACCGAGGACGCGACCGTGCCGCCCGCGCACTGACCGTACGGGGCGGCAGCCGGCGTCAGCGTGGTGCCATGCGCAGCGCGCCGTCCATCCGGATGACCTCGCCGTTGAGGTAGTCGTGATCGACGATCATCGTGACGAGGTCGGCGAACTCCGACGGCTTCGCGAGGCGCTGCGGGAACGGGATGCCGGCGGCGAGCCCGGCGCGGAACTCCTCCGACACCGTCGCGAGCATCGGGGTGTCGACGATGCCGGGAGCGATGGTGCAGACCCGGATCCCGTACTGCGCGAGGTCGCGCGCTGCCGGCAGGGTGAGGCCGACGATGCCGCCCTTGGAGGCCGCGTACGCCGCCTGGCCGACCTGTCCGTCGTACGCGGCGATCGAGGCGGTGTTGACGATGACGCCGCGCTGCCCGTCCGCGTCGGGCTCGGTCTGCGCGATCGCCTCGGCGGCGACGGTCATGACGTTGAACGAGCCGACGAGGTTGACCTGGACGACCTTCGCGAACAGGTCGAGGTCGTGCGGGCCGCGCTTGGACAAGATGCGGGCCGACGGGCCGATGCCGGCGCAGCTGACCACCGTACGGAGCGGCAGACCGCTCGACACCGCCGCCGCGACCGCGTTGCGTACGGAGGCGCCGTCGGTGACGTCGGTCTCGACGTACGTGACTCCGGCGACGGCTTCCTCGCCGGCGACGGCTCCCTCGCCGGTCGAGCCTGTCGAGACCTTCTCGATCGCCGGCGCGAGGTCGAGCGCGTACACGCTCGCACCGCGTGCGGCCAGCGCGGCGGCGGTGGCCGCACCGAGGCCGGAGGCCCCTCCGGTGACGATCGCGGCGGTGTTGGCGAGGTCCATGGTGCTCCTATCGGGCGAGGTCGCGGCTGATGACGAGCCGCTGGATCTGGTTGGTCCCCTCGAAGATCTGCATGACCTTCACCTCGCGCATGTAGCGCTCGACGGGGAAGTCTTTGGTGTAGCCGGCGCCGCCGAGCACCTGGACGGCGTCGGTGGTCACCTTCATGGCGTTGTCGGTCGCGACGAGCTTCGCGATCGACGCCTGGCGGCCGAACGGTCGCCCGGCGTCCTTGAGCCTCGCGGCGGCGAGGTAGGTCGCCCGCGCCGACTCGACCGCGGCCGCCATGTCGGCGAGCACGAACCCGAGGCCCTGGTGGTCGATGATCGCCTTGCCGAAGGTCTCGCGCTCCTTGGCGTACTGCACGGCCACGTCGAGCGCGCCCTGCGCGACGCCGGTGGCGACCGCGGCGATGCCGAGGCGGCCGGAGTCGAGGCCGGCGAGCGCGATCGACAGCCCCTGCCCCTCGGCGCCGAGGCGGCGCTCGACCGGCACACGGACGCCGTCGAACAGCATCGTCGCCGTGGTCGAGCCCATCAGGCCCATCTTGTCCTCGGGGTTGTCGGCGACCAGTCCAGGCGTGTCGGCGGGGACGAGGAAGCACGAGATCCCGCGGCCGGCTGCTTGTCCTGAGCTTGTCGAAGGGTCCGCGGTCCGCGCCATCACCTTGTAGAAGTCGGCCTGACCGCCGTGGGTGGTCCACGCCTTCGCGCCGTCGATGACGTACTCGTCGCCCTGCCGGACCGCGCGCGTGCGCATCGCCGCCGGGTCAGAGCCGGCGTGGGCCTCGGAGAGGCAGTAGGCGCCGAGCTGCTCGCCGCCGAGCATGTCGGGCAACCACTCGTGCTTCTGCTCCGCGGTGCCCGCGGTGAACAGGCCGAAGCACGAGAGCGCGTGCACGCTGGTGCCGACGCCGACCGACGCCCATGCGGACGCGATCTCCTCGACGACCTGGAGATAGACCTCGTACGGCTGCCCGCCCCCGCCGTACGACTCGGGGTAGGGGAGCCCGAGTAGACCGGCGCGCCCGAGCGTGCGGAAGACCTCGCGGGGGAAGGTGGCAGTCCGCTCCGCCTCGTCGACGCGGGGCCGCAGCTCGCCCTCGACGAGGTCGCGGGTCAGGGCGATGAGATCGGCCGACTCCTCGGTCGGCATCAGGCGCTCGACGGGCATGGCACCCCTCTCGTAGTCGTGTATCGAGCAGAGTACTGCAGAAGCGATCCTGGTACTGTCGCCGCATGCCAGCCCGCCGCGACGCGCTCATGGACGAGCTGATCTCGCTCTTCCTCGCCGAGGGCTTCTTGTCGTTCGGCATCGGCGACCTCGCCGCGCGGCTGCGCTGCTCCCGTACGACCTTGTACGCGATCGCGCCGAGCAAGGAGCAGATCATCGCGGCCGCGGTCCGCGCCTTCTTCCGCGGTGCGACCGAGCACGTCGAGGTGAGCCTCGCCGAGGAGTCCGACCCCGTCGCACGGCTCCGGACGTACCTGGAGGCGATCTCCTGCGAGCTGGCCCCGGCGTCGCCGGCCTTCTTCGCCGACGTCGACGCCTTCGCGCCGGCGCGCGACGTCTATCGGCGCAACACCGAGTGGGCGGCGCGACGGGTCCGCCAGCTCGTCGCGGACCTCGGGCCGCAGGGCAGCGGAGTGGACCCGGCGTTCGCCGGCGTCGTCGCGGCCCAGGTGATGCTGTCCATCCAGAGCGGCGAGCTCGAGGCGCAGACCGGCGTGGACGACGCCACGGCCTACCACCAGCTCGCCAGCCTCCTCGTCGCCGGCGTCAGCCCCGCGCGACCTTCCACGGCGCGGCCTGGGCGATCGGCTTGATGACCATGAGGTCGATGTTCACGTGCTGCGGGCGCGTGACCATCCAGCCGATCGCATCGGCGACGTCGTCGGCGGTCAACGGCTCCTCGACGCCTGCATAGACGGCGTCCGCCTTCGCCTGGTCGCCGCCGAAACGCACCAGCGCGAACTCCTCGGTCTGCACCATGCCCGGTGCGATCTCGGTGACGCGGACCGGCTCTCCGTTGAGCTCGAGGCGAAGCGTCTCGGTGATCATCGCGACGCCGTGCTTCGCCGCCGTGTAGCCCGCGCCACCCTCGTACGCGAGGTGGCCGGCGATGGAGCCGACGTTGAGGACGGTGCCTGCCCCGCTGGCGCGCAGCGCGGGGAGCAGTGCCTTGGTGACCCGCAGCGTCCCGAGGACGTTCGAGTCGTACATCTGCCGCCACGCCTCGGGGTCGGTCTGCTCGATCGGCTCCTGGCCGACGGCGCCACCGGCGTTGTTGACCAGGACGGCGAGGTCCGGCCCGACGGCGGCGGCGAGCGCGTCGACCGACGCCTGGTCGGTCACGTCGCACACGACCGCGATCCCGCCGATCTCGTCGGCCAGCGCCTCGATGCGATCGGCGCGCCTGGCCGCGCACACGACGCGGAACCCGTCGGCAGCCAGGCGGCGTGCGGTGGCGGCTCCGATCCCGCTGCTGGCACCGGTGACGACGGCGGTACGGCGGGAAGTGTCAGTGGCGTCCGGCATGCTGCAGATGCTGCCACGACCGACGGTCCATGGCGCACCTGGTCCTGCCCGAGTCCCCTGGCGTGCCTGCCTAGGATGGAATCGTGAGGATGTCCCCCGAGGTGCGCCGCGTCGCGATGCTCTCGGCACACACGTCGCCCCTCGCGCAGCCGGGCAACGGTGATGCCGGGGGCATGAACGTGTACGTCCTCGAGCTCGCCCGCCGCCTCGCCGCGCGCTCGGTCGAGGTCGAGATCTTCACCCGAGCCACGTCCTCCGACCAGCCGCCGGTCGTCGAGGCGCTGCCGGGCGTGCGCGTCCGCCACGTCCCTGCCGGCCCCTTCGAGGGCCTGGGCAAAGAGGACCTCCCGGCCCAGATGTGCACGTTCGTCCGCGACGTGCTGCGGGCAGAGGCGACGCATCCCGTCGGTTGGTTCGACGCGATCCACAGCCACTACTGGCTGTCCGGGCAGGTCGGCCTGGTCGCCCGTGACCGCTGGGGCGTGCCTCTGATCCACTCGATGCACACGATGGCGAAGGTCAAGAACGCCAGCCTCGCTGCGGGCGACCACGCGGAGCCTGCTGGTCGGGTCGCGGGGGAGCAGCAGCTCGTCGACGTGGCCGACCGGCTGATCGCCAACACCGCCGACGAGGCGTCCCAGATGGTCGACCTGTACGGAGCCGTCGCGTCGCGCGTCGAGGTCGTCCATCCCGGAGTCGACCTTGAACGCTTCAAGCCCTGCGGCCGTGCCGCCGCCAGGGCCGCGCTCGGGCTGCCGCAGGACGGCGACGTGATCCTCTTCGCCGGACGCATCCAGCCGCTCAAGGCGCCCGACGTGGTGCTCGAGGCGGCGGCGCGTCTGATGTCGTCCGGGCGCCGCGACCGGACGACCGTGGTGGTCGTCGGCGGTCCGTCCGGCAGCGGGCTCGAGCGCCCGACTGCCCTGCTCGACCTCGCCCACGGCCTCGGCATCTCCGATCGGGCCCGGTTCGTCCCGCCGGTCGCGCAGGACGAGCTCGCGCTCTGGTACGCCGCTGCCTCGATCGTCTGCGTGCCCTCCTACAACGAGTCCTTCGGGCTCGTGGCGGTCGAGGCACAGGCCTGCGGCTCGCCGGTCGTCGCGGCGAAGGTCGGCGGCCTCGCGACGGCCGTCCACGACGGTGTCACCGGGATGCTCGTCGACGGGCACGACCCGGCCGACTATGCGGCGGCGTTCGCGCAGATCCTCGACCAGCCTGGCCTGCACGCGTCGATGTCGGGCGCCGCGGTTCGCCACGCGTCGCGGTTCGGTTGGGACGCGACGGCCGAGCGTACGCTCGCCGTGTACGCCGACGCGGTCGCCGAGATGCAGGCGCTGCCGACGGCCGTCGGACAGTAGAGCGCCGCGCGCCGGCGCCCACGGAGGGGATGCAGTGGACGACACGAAGGACGCGCCCTGGGCGGCTGCGGCGACGATCCGGAGCGCGCTGGCCACAGCCGAGCTCGAGCACACCGAGTTCCGACCGGGCGTCTTCGAGATCACGCTTCCAGGGGTGCGCAAGCTCCAGACGACCTGCCGGCTTGAGGTCGGTGACCACGCCCTCGGCGTACACGCCTTCGTGGCACGTCGGCCCGACGAGAACCACGAAGCCGTCTATCGCTGGCTGCTCGAGCGCAACCTGCGGATGTACGGGGTGGCCTTCGCGGTCGACAGTGCGGGGGACATCTACCTCGACGGCCGCCTGCCGCTGCACGCGATCACCGAGGACGAGGTCGACCGCATCCTCGGGTCGGTGCTCACGTATGCCGACGAGTCGTTCAACACGATCCTCGAGCTCGGTTTCGCGACGTCGATCCGCAAGGAGTGGGAGTGGCGGGTCTCGCGAGGCGAGTCGACCCGCAACCTCGAGGCGTTCCGGCACCTGCTCGAAAATGAGTCAACTCAGGGTTGACGCCCAGGCATTCGTCAACATACGGTTGACGAATGCCTGAAGAATCCCGCACGCAGCTCCCTGTCCGCCTCGACGACCTCATCGACGCCGTCAAGCGCGGCTACGACAACCCGCTCGACCAGCTCTCCAGCGCAGTGGTCGCCGCCGAGAGCCTCGGAGATATCTCCGACCACCTCATCGGTCACTTCGTCGATCAGGCCCGTCGCACCGGAGCATCGTGGTCCCAGATCGGTCAAAGCATGGGGGTCAGCAAGCAGGCCGCGCAGAAGCGGTTCGTCGCGCGACCGGCCACCGACGCAGCACCTACGCTCAACCCGGCCGCCGGCTTCAGCCAGTACTCCGCGCACGCGCGGCAGGTGGTCGTGGGTGCGCAGGAGCTGGCTCGTACGGCGGGCCACGACCAGATCCGCCCCGCGCATCTCGTGATCGGGCTCCTCGATCGATCCGACGCGACGGCGTCGCAGGCGCTCGCGGCGCAGGTCGATCTCGAGGCGCTCCGGAGCGCCCTCGTCGTGACCCTGCCTGATCCGGTCGCCGTCGTTCCCGCGCTGATCCCGTTCGACGACGACGCGCGCCGGGCTCTCGAGGCAACCTTCGCGCATGCCCAGGGGCTCGGCGCCACCCAGATCGGGACCGAGCATGTGCTCCTGGCACTCCTCGACAACGCCGCCGTCGCGGACGCCCTCGCGGCTGCCGGGGCTGATCCGGCCGCGGTCGACGAGCAGCTCCGCGCGAGCGCGGCCGGCTGAGCTCAGCCGACTGATCCTCGCACGCGTGCGAGGATCAGTCGCTCGGTCTCGGCGTCGATCCCGGACGGCTGGCGCTCGGGGTGCGCCGACGTCGGCCGACCCTCGGCCTGCAGCCAGGCCCAGGTGTCCGCGACCGTCTCCTCGATCGGCCGACAGCGCAGACCTGCCTCGTACGCGGCGCGGGTGTCGCTCTCGTGCAGGCCGGCCAGGTCTCCGGTCGGCGGCACCCAGATCGGGAGGTCACTCCAGCCGGTGATCCCTTCGGCGGCGAGCACCTCGGGCGGCGCCCACACCAGCGATGCGTCCGCTCTGGTCGCCGCGACGCATGCGTGGAGCAGGGCCTGCGTCGTCGTGTGTCCGGGCGGGCTGACTGCGTCGACGACACCGCCCGTCTTTGCCTCGGCGCAGTCGAGCATCCACGCGGCGAGGTCGCGACCGTCGACGTACTGCAGCGGCCGGTCGGCCGGCCCGGGCGCGAGCACCTCTCCGCCGCGTGCGACCCGCTCGAGCCACCACGGCAGCCGCCCGACCTGCTCGTACGGGCCGATCACGAGCCCGGCGCGAGCGACGAGCGCCCGCTCGCCGAAGGCGTCGAGCACCGCCAGCTCGGCGCCACGCTTGGCGGCGCCGTAGTCGCTCGCGTCGTCGATGTCCGGATCACCGTCGACGACCGGCGCGGACTCGTCGGCCCCCGGGGCCGGTGGCCAGGCGTACACCGACCGGCTCGACACGTAGCCGTAGTGCGCGACGCGGTCGGCGAGCAGACGCGCTCCCGTCCGTACGGTGCTCGGCTCCTGCGACCACGTGTCGAATACCGCGTCCCAAGAGTCGTCGCCCAGTGCAGCCGCGACGGCCGCCGGGTCGCGCCGGTCGGCGTACCGGGCGTCGACACCGTCGGCAGGCGGGCCGCTGGTCCCGCGGGTCAGCGTGGTGACCTCGTGCCCACGGGCGAGCGCCTCCTCCACCGCGGCCCGTCCGACGTGGTGGGTTCCTCCGAGCACGAGCAGTCTCATCCGCCCACCCTCGTCGGCCGCCGTCTCGCGGGCAAGGTGTTCTGCCGTGGGCAGACGAGCCGTCGCTAGGCTGAGACGCATGAGCCCGTACACCTTGATCCTGCTGCGCCACGGCGAGAGCGAGTGGAACCAGAAGAACCTCTTCACCGGCTGGGTCGACGTTGACCTCACTGAGAAGGGCGAGGCCGAGGCGCGGGCCGCCGCGCCCCTGCTCGCCGAAGCAGGGCTCTTCCCCGACGTCGTGCACACGTCGCTGCTGCGCCGCGCGATCCGCACCGCGCAGATCACGCTCGACGGCATCGACCGCCATTGGATCCCTGTGCGCCGCTCGTGGCGACTCAACGAGCGCCACTACGGAGCGCTCCAGGGCAAGGACAAGAAGGCCACCCTTGAGGAGTACGGCGAGGAGCAGTTCATGCAGTGGCGTCGCTCGTACGACGTCCCGCCGCCGCCACTGCCCGAGGACGCCGAGTACAGCCAGTTCCACGACATCCGGTACGCCGACCTGCCGCCGGAGGTGCGTCCTCGTACGGAGGCGCTCGCGAACGTGCTCCACCGGGCCCTGCCGTACTGGTACGACGCGATCGTCCCCGACCTGCGTGTCGGCCGTACGGTGCTGGTGGCCGCGCACGGCAACTCCCTCCGCGCGCTCGTCAAGCACCTCGACGGACTGTCAGAGGAGGCCGTCGTCGGTCTCAACATCCCCACCGGAATGCCGCTGCTGTACGAGCTCGACGAGGACATGCGTCCGCTCACGTCCGGCGGCCGCTACCTCGATCCCGAGGCTGCTCGGGCCGCTGCGGAGGCCGTCGCCAACCAGGGGCGCTGACCTCTGTCCGTCCTCGAGATGGCGCTGGTCCTCCTCGCGGGGGTCGGTGCCGGAGTCATCAACACCGTCGTCGGGTCCGGCACGCTCATCACGTTCCCGACGCTGGTCGCGTTCGGCGTGCCGCCGGTGACGGCGACGATGAGCAACGCCATCGGACTCGTGCCTGGCAACGTGACGGGCTCGTTCGGCTACCGCCGGGAGCTGGCCGGCCAGGCGTTCCTGGTCAAGCGCCTGCTCCCGGCGTCGCTGCTCGGTTCGGTCGTCGGCGCCTACCTGCTCCTGCACCTGCCGGAGGACGCGTTCATCGCCGTCGTGCCGGTGCTGCTCGTGCTCGCGCTGGTGCTCGTCGTCGTGCAGCCGCCGCTGCAGCGCTGGTTGAAGGCGAGGCGTGAAGCCTCCGGGGCCGCTGCCGTCACGCTCGACACGATGAGCGTGCCGCGGAAGGCCGCCGTGGCCGTGACGGTGTTCCTGTCCGGCATCTACGGCGGCTACTTCGCGGCGGCGCAGGGGATCCTCCTCATGGGCGCCCTCGGCCTGCTGGTACCCCTGGCGCTGCAGCGGATGAACGCCCTCAAGAACGTGCTCGTGCTCGGGGTCAACGTCGTGTCAGCGACCACGTACATCGTCGTCGCGACCTGGGGAGGTGGCACGCACGAGCTCGACTGGACGGCGGTCGGCCTCGTCGCCGCCGGCTCGCTGGTCGGCGGTGTGATCGGGGCAGGGGTCGGGCGCCGCCTTCCACCTGCGCTGCTGCGGGCCTGCATCATCGTGCTCGGCCTCGTCGCGCTGTACAACATCCTCGGCATGCGCTGACCGCCCCGCCGCCTCCTCCGCGATTTGACGCCCTTCCCACGTAGTGCGGGCGCGACTCGGTGGGAAAGGCGTCAAATCGCGGGGGCGGGCAGGGTTAGGCCTGCGGGACCTCGCCCGTGACCTGGTAGACGACGCGACGCGCGATCGACACCGCGTGGTCGCCGGTGCGCTCGTAGTAGCGCGAGAGCAGTGCGACGTCGACCGCCGCCTCCACGCCGCCGTCCCACTCGGCGTCGAGTAGGTTGCGGAACATCCGGCGATAGAGCCCGTCCATCTCGTCGTCGGCGGCCAGCAGCGCCGCGGCCGCATCGAGGTCGTGGGTCCCGAGCACGATCGCGACCGACTCCAGCATGCCTTCGGCGACACGTGCCATCTTCGCGATGATGGGCCGGGCCGACGGCGGGACGGCGGCCTCGGGCATCCGCATCCGGGCGAGCTTGGCGACGTGCACGGCGAGGTCGCCGATGCGCTCGAGGTCCCCGGCGATGCGTAGCCCGGCGACGACGCGGCGCAGGTCGGTCGCGACCGGCTGCTGCGTCGCGAGCAGCGAGATCGCGTCGCTCTCGCACGACTCCCGGGCGGCATCGATCACCGCATCGCCGCTGATCACGGTCTCGGCGGCACCGAGGTCACCGTCGAGGAGTGCCGTCGAGGCCCGGGTGAGCGAGAAGCGCACCGCGGTCGTCATCGCCACCAGGTCAGCGTCCAGGGCATCGAGCTGGTCGTCGTAGAAGTCACGCATGCTCCGCAACCTAGGACCGCCCGGTGAACCCCTCCCGACCTGCGGTGAACGGCGGGTGAACTCTCGCGGAACCGCGGTCGCCCCGGAGCGCGAGAGGCCGGGTGCGTCGCAGGCGAGTGCGTACGATCGAGATGTGGATCCGAACATCGCGTTCGCGTTCGGCACCACGGTGGGCCTGCTGCTCGGGGCCGGCGTGGTGTGGGCGTGGCGCTACAGCGAGCGCCAGCAGGAGGACGTACCCGACCGTCCCGACCCCGAGGTGCCGGCCGGCGCCGACGACGTCCTCGCCGTCCTGCGCTCCTCGGTCGTCATCGTCGACGCTGCCGACCGGGTCGTGAAGGCCTCCGCCCCGGCCCACGCGATGGGACTCCTCCAGGACACCCGCCTCGAGAACGCGATGCTGCGCGACCTCGTCCGGCTGGTCCGGCGCGACGGGCAGGTGCGTGAGGAAGAGCTCGCCCTCGGCATCGGGCGCGGTGGCCAGCGGCACGTGCTCGTCCGGGTCGCGCCGCTGACCTCACGTCTGGTGCTCGTGCTGGTCGAGGACCGGACCACCGAGCGCCGCGTCGAGATGATCAGGCGTGACTTCGTCGCCAACGTCAGCCATGAGCTCAAGACCCCGGTCGGCGCGCTCAACCTGCTCGCCGAAGCCGTCGCGGAGGCGCGTGACGACCCGGAGGCGGTCGTCCGATTCAGCGGCCGCATGAAGCGTGAAGGGGCCCGCCTGACGCGCCTCGTCCAGCAGATCATCGAGCTCTCGCGGCTGCAGGGCGACGCGCTGGTCGACGACCCGTACGAGGTCGACGTCGCCGCGATGATCGCGACCGCCGCGGAGCGCAACGCCGTCGATGCCGAGGCCCGCGGCATCGAGCTCACGACTCGCTGCGACGACGAGCTCTTCGTCCATGGCGACGGGGAGCAGCTGCTCCAGGCCGTCAACAACCTCGTCGAGAACGCCGTCGCGTACTCCGAGGGTGACACCCACGTTGCGGTCGACGCCGCCGCTGCCGGTGACGAGGTCAGGATCACCGTGCGCGACCAGGGTGTCGGTATCCCCGAGCCCGAGCTGGAGCGGATCTTCGAGCGCTTCTACCGGGTCGACCCGGCGCGTGCCCGCAGCACGGGCGGCACCGGTCTCGGCCTGTCGATCGTCAAGCACGTCGCCGCCAGCCACGCGGGCTACGTCGAGGTCTGGAGCGAGCCCGGAGAGGGTTCCTCGTTCACGCTCGTCCTGCCCGCCTCCGCCCGTACCCGCGAGCACGACGAGACCCGCTCGCGTCCTGAGCCCGAACCGATCCAGGAGGTCCGACCGTGACCCGTGTGCTCGTCGTCGAGGACGAGGAGAGCTACATCGACGCGCTCTCGTACGTCCTGCGCAAAGAGGGGTTCGAGGTCGCGGTGGCGACCGACGGGCACGCCGCCCTCGAGGAGTTCGACCGCAGCGGCGCCGACATCGTGCTGCTCGACCTGATGCTGCCGGGGATCAGCGGCACGGAGGTGTGCCGCAAGCTGCGCGCCTCGTCCTCGGTGCCGGTCATCATGGTGAGCGCGAAGGACTCCGAGGTCGACAAGGTCGTGGGGCTCGAGCTCGGGGCCGACGACTACGTCACCAAGCCGTACAGCCCGCGCGAGCTCGTCGCCCGCATCCGTGCCGTCCTGCGCCGCGGCGGTGAGCAGGACGCTGGTGGCGACGCGGCGCTCGAGGTCGGGCGGGTCCGCATGGACGTCGACCGGCACGTGGTGACCGTCGACGGCCAGGAGGTACGCCTGCCGCTCAAGGAGTTCGAGCTGCTCGAGCTGTTCTTGCGCAACGTCGGCCGGGTGCTGACGCGCGGGCAGCTGATCGACCGGGTGTGGGGCTCGGACTACGTCGGCGACACCAAGACGTTGGACGTCCACGTCAAGCGCCTGCGGGCCAAGATCGAGCCTGATCCGTCGCGTCCTTCGACGTTGGTGACCGTACGAGGGCTCGGCTACAAGTACGAGGCGTAGGTCTCGACAGGCTCGACCGTCGGGAGGGGTCTCGACAGGCTCGAGCGGCTTGTCCGCGGGGGGTTCTAGGCTGGGCGCATGAAGACCCGCATCGGGACCCACGTCGACCAGGAGCACCCGTTCGACGACGCCGCGCGTGTCGGGGCGGACGTCGTCCAGCTGTTCCTCGGCAACCCGCAGAGCTGGAAGTGGCCGCAGTACGAGTACGCGGGCGGGGCCGACGCCCTGCGTGACGACGCGGAGGCCAAGGACATCCCGCTGTACGTCCACGCCCCCTATCTGCTCAACGTCGCGAGCCTCAACAACCGCGTCCGCATCCCCAGCCGCAAGCTCGTCCAGAACGCCGTGGACGGTGCCGCCGCGATCGGCGCAAAGGGGGTGATCCTGCACGGCGGCTACGTCGACTCCGAGGCCGATCTCGACAAGGGCTTCGACAACTGGCGCAAAGCCGTGGAGGCGATCGACGCGAAGGTCCCGATCCTCCTCGAGAACACCGCCGGCGGCGACTACTCGATGGCGCGGCGCTTCGACCGCATCGCGCGGACTTGGGAGGCGATCCAGGCCGGCGGTGCGGGAGATGCGTGGGGGTTCTGCCTCGACACCTGCCACGCCTGGGCGGGCGGCATCGACCTCGACGGCATCGTCGACCGGATCAAGGGCGTCACCGGACGGATCGACCTCGTCCACTGCAACAACAGCCGCGACGCGTTCGACTCAGGCGCCGATCGTCATGCCCACCTCACCGAGGGCACGATCCCGCCGGACCAGCTCGTGGAGGTCGCCCGTCAGGCGCAGGCGCCCGTGATCATCGAGACGCACGCCGACGACATGACCGGCGACGACATCAGCTGGCTGCGCGAACAGCTCGGCTGAGCTGGGGTCAGTTGCCCTCGGCCTCGTCGGTGGCAGCGGACTGGTCGGGCGCGATGCCCTCCTCTTCCTGCTGCTCGGCATCGGCCTGCTGCTCGGCGCCCTCGGCCTCGGCCGGGGCCGGGGTGGCCACCGAGTCGTACATCGCCGTGCGGGTCACGATCGGGACCTGCATCTCGACGTCACCCGCGTTGGCGAAGGTCAGCGAGATGTTGAGGAACTGCCCGGCGAAGAGCTCGTCTCCGGCGATCACGGCCTGCGGCTTCGTGCCGAGGTGGGCCAGGCGGCGGACGGGAACGGCGAAGGGACCCTCGAAGGTCACCTCGACCGGCGTGCCCGCGAGCGTCGCTGCGTTGATGGTGGTGAGGCTGTCGCTCTGAAGCGCCTGGTTGACGAGGCCTGCGGACAGGGTCGCCGTGCCGTCCTCGTTCTTCACGAACAGCGCGTTGAGCACCTCGACGTCGGTCGAGCGGTTGTTGGTGCCGATCGCTGCTTGGTAGACCGCGCTGGTCTGTGCGTTGAACCCGGTGCCACATCCGGCGAGGGTCAGGGCGAGGCCTGCGACGACGGCGGTGACGAGAGCGCGGCGGGAGCGAGTGAGCACAGCCCGACCCTTTCGTGAAGGAGAACAGCGTAGGTGAGTGCCGCGTTGAGCAGCGCGGACGCACGGCACGACGCGGACCTGGACAGCGTATCTTCGGGCGCTCCGTGACGTGCGGTGAGGTCGGTCGAGAGCACGTTCACGCGCGTGCGCCTGCCACCGAGATGTCGCTTTGTCAAGTCACGATTCGGCCTCTGACCTGCATAAACGAACCGGCTGGCGTTGGGGGCCCGTGTTATCCTAGTCACCTAAGAAAGGGCTATGGACATATGACTTTCACTGTTGGCGAAACGGTTGTCTACCCCAATCACGGTGCGGCGGTCATCGAGGACATCGAAGTCCGGACGATCAAGGGCGAGGAGCGTCAGTACCTCGTACTCCGCATCGTCGCCCAGAACGATCTCGTCGTACGGGTGCCGGCGTGCAACCTCGACCTGGTCGGTGTGCGCGACGTGGTTGACAAGGACGGACTGGACCGGGTCTTCGGTGTGCTTCGGGCAGAGCATGCTGAGGAGCCCACCAACTGGTCGCGTCGCTACAAGGCAAACCTCGAGAAGCTCCACTCCGGCGACGTCATGAAGGTCGCCGAGGTCGTCCGCGACCTGTGGCGCCGTGAGCGTGACCGCGGACTCTCCGCCGGTGAGAAGCGGATGCTGGCCAAGGCGCGCCAGATCCTCGTCTCCGAGCTGGCGCTCGCCGAGAACACCAACGAGGACAAGGCCGAGACCCTCCTCGACGAGGTGCTCGCGTCCTGAGCCCGGGGTGTGGCCTCGCGCCACGCCAGGTACGCCGAAGCCGCCCCGTCCGACGGGGCGGCTTCGGCGTGCGAGGGGTTTGTTTTCTGTGGCGTATCTTGACGTAATCCTCCCGAAATGCGCAGTGCCTAGCGTCACGTCATGGCGACGTCGAGCGGGGTGGCGACCTGGGTCAAGGTGTGTGACGCGGGGGAGCTCGTCGTCGGCATCGGCGTCTCCGCGCTGATCCGCGGTAAGCAGGTCGCGCTCTTCAAGACCGACGAGCGTTCCCTGCGGGCCGTCGGCAACCGCGACCCCTACGCGGGCACCCAGACGATGGCCCGCGGCCTGGTCGTCCAGCGCGACGGGCACACGCTGCTGGCCGCACCGGCCGGGCGCGAGCTGTTCGACCTGGAGACCGGCCAGTGCGTCGACGACCCGATGACCCGGGTCCCGACCTATCCGGTGCGCGTCGTCAATGGGTTCGTCGAGGTCTGCATCACGACGAGGGGATGACCAAGGCGGTCGCGATCGCGGCAGCGCCCTCGCCCCGGCCGGTCAGGCCGAGCCCGTCCGTCGTGGTGCCTGCGAGCGTGACCGGTGCTCCGACCGCCTCGGACAGGACACGCTGCGCCTCGTCGCGCCGCGAGCCGACCTTCGGTCGGTTGCCGATCAGCTGCACGGCGACGTTGCCGACGGTGAACCCCGCTTCTCGGACGCGGCGCGCGGTCTCGGTAAGGAAGGCGACGCCCGAGGCGCCGGACCAGTCGGGGTCGGCGGTGCCGTAGTTGCTCCCGAGGTCGCCGAGCCCGCTCGCCGACAGGAGCGCGTCGCAGATCGCGTGCGCGACCACGTCAGCGTCAGAGTGCCCGGCAAGACCCGCAGGCTCGTCGGGCCAGTGCAGCGCCGCGCACCACATCGGGCGCCCGACCTCGTACGCGTGGACGTCGGTGCCGATACCGGTACGAGGGATGCTCACCGGTCCATCATGCCGTGGGGCGTCACCAGGTGTGGCCGGGGAGCGACGGGAGGGGCTTGCTCGTACGGATGACGTACGCGACACCGCCGCTGCCGCGCAGCCACGCGCGCTCGAGCTGGTCGCGCCGGTACACCCGCCGCACCGTCGACGCCTTCGACGCGGCGGGATCGTTGACGATCACGGCGCCGCTCGCGGTGAAGCCCCGGATCACGACCAGGTGCCCCGCCGTCGAGCGGATCGGAGCTCCGGACAGCGCGTCGCGGCCGAAGCGGATCGAGACGACGAGCGGGATCCCGGCTTTCACGAACGCCTCGGCGTCGCGCAGCGAAGTGAGCCGGGTGACGAAGGCGTCGGTGCCCCGCGTCCCCGCGTACGCGGTGTTGAACGACCAGTTGCCGGCGCCACGGTAGCGGTGGTCGTACGTGCTGCGGGCGCCGTGCACGACGAAGCGCTGCTTGACGCCCTTGCGGACCCACGCGTACTGGGCCTTCGTCGGGCCCTTGCCGAGGCTGCGCAGGACCATCGTCGTCGCGGTCGGGGAGCACCAGGCCGCGCCTCCGCCGCCGTACTGGCGGTACTGGCCGCGGTGCAGCATCTGCGAGTAGCGGCGCACCGGCAGCTCCACCGTGCGTGTCATCGTGGTCGCAGAGGTGGGACGGCTCGCCTTCGCCGAGGCCGACGCGACGGCGCCGACAGATGTCACCCGGGGCTTGGTGGCTGTGCCCCGAGGGCGCAGCAGCGTCACCCGTACCTGCCACGAGGCGATGCGGTGCCCGCTGTTCGCACGCACGGCGTCGGTCACGACCCGCGCCACGTCGTCGCTCTGCGCGGGGCCCGACCGGCGCTTGTGCGTCGTGTCGCGCTCGGCCCAGCGGGCGACGGTGTCCCAGCTGCCCGTACGGCCGGCGGTTGTCCGGACGCGGACGGAGACCGTGACCGCCGAGCGCGCGGGTGTACGGGCGTTCCACGACGGGATCAGCTCGTCGGCCGCGAAGCCGGTCGAGGCCCACGGCGACGTCCAGCGCGCCGTCTCGTACGTCCGGCCGCCGAGACGCTTGGTGCCGGTGGCGCGGCCGAAGCGGATCGTGCCGCCGCTCACCGTCGTCCCCGCCTCCGCACCCCTCTGGAGCTGTGCGGTCGACGACCAGCGGACCGACGACGCCTGCGCGGTGGCTGCGTGCGCAGGGGCGGTCAGCGACGCTCCCACGACCGCACCGCATCCGCACAGCAGAACCAGGCTCTTTCGGACGATTCCCCCCATTGGCTCCAGCATCCGTCGATGCTAAGGCGGATCAGGCGCAGCCACTACTCTGGTCATCGTGACCGTGCGCCTCTACGACTCTGTGACGATGCAGACTCAGCCCTTCGTGCCCCTCGTCGACGGACGGGTGGGCATCTATCACTGTGGGCTCACCGTCCAGGGCCCGCCCCACCTCGGCCACATCCGCAAGGAGGTGGTCTTCGACGTGCTGCGGCGATGGCTGACGCACGAGGGCTACGAGGTGACGCTGGTCGCCAACGTCACCGACATCGAGGACAAGATCCTCGCGAAGGGCGTCGAGCAGGACCGCCCGTGGTGGGCCGTGGCGTACGAGAACGAACGCGCGCTGCACCAGGCGTACGACGTGCTCGGCTGCCTGCCGCCGACGTACGAGCCGCGGGCCACCGGCCACGTCCCCGAGATCCTCGAGCTCGTCGAGACGCTGATCGACCGCGGGCACGCCTACGTTGCCCCCGACGGCTCCGGCGACGTCTACTTCGACGTGCGGGCGTGGCCCGACTATGGCGAGCTGTCGCACCAGAAGATCGACGACATGCGCGACGCCGAGGACGCCGACCCGCGCGGCAAGCGCGACCCGCGCGACTTCGCCCTCTGGAAGGGGCACAAGGAGGGCGAGCCCGAGACGGCGTCGTGGCCCTCCCCGTGGGGTCGCGGCCGCCCCGGCTGGCACATCGAGTGCTCGGCGATGGCCACGAAGTACCTCGGCTCCGAGTTCGACATCCACGGCGGCGGCATCGACCTGCGCTTCCCGCACCACGAGAACGAGCTCGCGCAGGCGTGTGCGGCGGGCATGCCGTTCGCCCGGTCGTGGATGCACAACCAGCTCGTCCGCATCGGCGGAGAGAAGATGAGCAAGTCCGTCGGCAACTCGCTTCTGGTGAGCGAGGTCGTCAAGCGGTTCCGTCCCGTCGACGTGCGCTACTACCTGGTCGCGGCGCACTATCGCTCGGTCATCGACTACTCCGAGGAGGCGATGACCGACGCCGCGACGACGTACCAGCGGATCGAGGGCTTCGTCCGCCGCGCGACCGAGGTGACCGGTGCCACCACCGACCTCGCCGCGCTCGGTGGGGCGGTGACGCCGGGCTTCGCGGCGGCGATGGACGACGACCTCTCGATCCCGACGGCGCTCGCGCAGGTGCAGGAGCTCGTGCGCGACGGCAACAAGCAGCTTGCGGCCGGCGAGGAGCAGAAGTACGCCCTGGTGAGTACGCTCTCGGCCGTACGGCGCATGCTTGACGTGCTGGGGCTCGATCCGTACGCGCCCCAGTGGGCGAGTGCCGGTGAGGGCAGATCGGCCGAGCGGACCGCGCTCGGCACGCTCGTCGATGCGCTGCTGGAGCAGCGCACCCAGGCACGAGCAGACAAGGACTTCGCGACCGCGGACCGGGTGCGTGACCAGCTCAAGGCAGCCGGCGTCGAGGTCGAAGACACACCCGCAGGACCACGCTGGTCCGTCGGGGCAGAGAGGCAGGAGAGCTGATGGCCGGCAACAGCCAGCGCCGCGGCGCGATCAACAAGAGCAGGAAGGGTCCCGCCGTCGGTACGGGGGGCCACCGCAAGCGCGGGCTCGAGGGCAAGGGACCGACGCCCAAGGCGGCGGAGCGCCCGAACCACAAGAAGTACAAGATGGCGAAGGCGGCCGAGAAGCGCCGTCCGCAGGCGCCGCGCAAGCGCGGCGACGAGGCGGAGTGGGCGGCAGGACGCAACTCGGTCCTCGAGCTGCTGCGCGCCGACGTCCCGGTGGCGACGCTCTACATCGCCGAAGGCATCGACCGCGACGACCGGGTCAGCGAGATCCTGTCGATCGCCGTCGACCGCAGGCTGTCGATCCTCGAGGCGACGAAGGCCGAGCTCGACCGGTTCACCGACCGTGCGGTCCACCAGGGCGTCGCGGCCAAGCTGCCGCCGTACGAGTACGCCGATCCTGACGACCTGCTCACGGCGGCCCGTGAGGCCGACGAGATCCCGCTGATCGTCGTCGTCGACAGCATCACCGACCCACGCAACCTCGGTGCGATCATCCGCAGCGCGTCCGGCTTCGGTGCGCACGGCGTCGTGATCCCCGAGCGGCGCGCGGCGGGCATGACGGCGTCGGCGTGGAAGACCTCGGCAGGCGCCGCAGCGCGAGTCCCGGTCGCGCGGGTGACGAACCTGACCCGCCAGCTCAAGGCGTACGCAGAAGAGGGCCTGATGATCGCGGGCCTGGCCGCTGACGGCGAGATCTCGCTGCCTGACCTCGACCTCGCGGACGGGCCACTGGTCCTGGTCGTCGGGAGCGAGGGCAAGGGTCTGTCGCGGCTGGTCGCCGAGACGTGCGACGTGCTCGTGTCGATCCCGATGGCCTCGTCGCTCGAGTCGCTCAACGCGGGCGTCGCGACCGGCATCGCCCTCTACGCGATCGATCAGCGGCGCGCTCAGGTCTAAAAGGCGGTGGACAGAGGTTTAAAACCCGGACAGCGGTCGTGAGCTGGGCGACTCGGCGGACCCGTACGGTGGCGGGATGACTGCTGAGCTGACCCTGGGTGCAGAAGAAGAGCTGCATCTCATCGACCGCGAGAGGCGCACGCTTTCGGCGTCGGCGCCACAGCTGCTGTCCCGGCTTCCAAGTGAGAGCTTCTCGGCCGAGCTGCAACGGACGACGATCGAGACCAACACCCCCGTCGTCACCGGTCTCGGCGCGCTCCGCGAGGAGCTCGTCAGTCTGCGTAAGCAGCTGATCGCGGTCGCTGATCCTGAAGGCATCGGGATCGCTGCCGTCGGCACGGCGCCGTCGTCGTACGACGAGGACTTCGAGCTCACCGCCAGCGGCCGGTTCGGTCGGATGCAGCAGCAGTACCGGCTCCTCGTCGACGAGCAGCTCATCTGCGGGACGCAGATCCACGTCGGCGTCTCCGACCGCGACCTGGCCGTCGACATCGCGCAGCGGATCGGCCGCGACCTCCCGATCCTGCTCGCGCTCTCGGCGAGCTCGCCGTACTGGAACGGTCAGGACACCGGCTATGCGAGCATCCGGACGATCCTCTGGCAGCGCTGGCCGACCACCGGAGTGCTCCCACCGCTCGGATCGGCGAAGGAGTACGACGCGCTCATCGAGAGTCTCGTCCAGAGCGGCGTGATCGCCGACGCGAAGATGGCGTACTTCGACGTGCGTCCGTCCTCCCACGTGCCGACGCTCGAGCTGCGCGTGAGCGACGCGTGCCCCGTCGTGGACGACGCGATCCTCGTCGCGGGGCTCTTCCGGGCGATGGTGCGGTCCGCCGAGCTCGACATCGAGCGTGGTGTGCCGTACGTCCCGGTCGCCGCGCCTCTCCAGCGCGCCGCCACCTGGCAGGCCGCGCGGGCGGGCCTCTCCGGGACCCTTCTCGACCCGACCACGCATGCCGAGCGAGTCCCCGCCCCCGGCGTGGTGCGATCGCTGATCGAACGCCTGCGACCGGCACTCGAGGAGCTCGGCGACTACGAGGAGGTGGCCGAGCTCGCCGCCAGGACGCTCGTGCAGGGGACCTCTGCGGACCGGCAGCGTGCCGCGTACGCCGAGAGCGGCTCGCTCGACGACGTGATGGACCAGGTCGTCGCCGAGACACAGGGTCCGCCGTCCGGTCTGCCGGCGGACGTTCCTGCGCTGGGGGCGTATCCCGCACGGGCCGGTGACGAGGCGATCGGACTCGGGTCGCGACCCCGCCCCGTCTACAGCGACGTCATCTCCTACGTCCGCGAGCGGAGCCGCGACGATCTCGAGAAGCTCCAGGACCAGCGCGACGCGTGGTCCGACGACGAGGGTCTCACGGTCGTCCTGAACGGTGAGACCAATCGGTTCGACGTCGACCTCGTCCCGCGCATCGTCAACGCGCACGAGTGGGCGATGCTGCGCGACGGGCTCGAGCAGCGCGCCCGGGCGCTGGAGATGTTCCTCCAGGACATCTACGGCGCAGGTCGCGTGATCGCTGACGGCGTCGTCTCGGAGTCGGACCTCGTCGCCTGCCCGGGGTGGCGTGACGACGCCCGGCGGCTGCCGAAGTCGGTGGTGCGGGCGCCGATCATGGGCTTCGACCTCGTACGTGACGAGCGAGGCGAGTGGCGGGTCCTCGAGGACAACCTTCGCAACCCGAGCGGCCTGGCGTACGCCGCGGCTGCACGCGAGATGCTCGACGCGGTGGTCCCGGACATGCCACGACCGGCCGGGCTCGTCGACCCGCACGCGTCCCTGCCGGTGGTCGGCCAGACGCTGCGGGCCTGCGTCGAGCGCGCGGGCGTCGGTGTGGGCGACGAAGGAGCGCTCGTGCTGCTCGCGACCGGACCGTCGAGCGTCGCCTGGTATGAGCACCAGCGGCTCGCCAAGGAGAGCGGCCTCGAGCTGGCGACGAGCGAGGACCTGGTCGTACGCGACGGCCGGGTGCGGCTCGTCGACGGTGACCGGGCGGTGGACGGGATCTACGTCCGTCTGGACGACGAGATCGGCGCGCTGCAGACCGAGGACGGACGTGCGCTGGGCGAGGAGATCGTCGACGTGGCGGCGGCCGGGGCCGTCGTGCTCGCCAACGCCCCGGGCAACGGCGTGGCCGACGACAAGGCGACGTACCGCCTGGTTCCCGAGCTCATCGGCTACTACCTCGGCGAGCGGCCGCTGATCGAGTCGGTGCCGACCTACCGCACCGACGACGAAGACGAGCGGCGCATCGTGCTGGAGCGGGTCGGAGAGCTGGTCACCAAGCCGGTCGACGGCTACGGCGGCAACGGCGTGCTCGTCGGTCCGCTCGCGTCCGAGGGCGAGATCGCGCGGCGACGGATGGAGATCGCCGGAAGCCAGGAGGGCTGGGTCGCCCAGGAAACGGTCTCGCTGAGCTCTCACCCGACCCTCGACCACGGGCGGCTCGAGCCGCGTCACGTCGACCTCCGCGTGTTCGTGCACGTGACCGGCACGGAGCCGGGTCAGGTCCAGGCGATCCCGGTCGGGCTGACCCGAGTCGCCGGCCCGCGGAGCCTCATCGTCAACAGCTCGCAAGGTGGCGGCGCGAAGGACACCTGGATCCTTCAGGACTGACGGCGCCCCTCGGCTGCGCGACGTGCGGCGCCCGAGCCCTCCGTACGAACCCCGTCAGACCTGACGGGGTTCGTACGGGAACGTGCGGAGCGTGATCAGGAAGGCCGTACGGACGAGCCATCCCGCATCGCCCGAGGGTCGCGACAGGACCAGAGTCGGCACGGCTGCGTCAGGTTCGACGGCGGCGAGCGGAGGCGATCGCGGTGCCGAGCAGCAGTGCGGCGATCGTCGGGTAGAGCAGGAAGCCGTAGAACGGGGCGTTGATGACGGCCTGGGCGTACAGGCTGTCGCGGAGCTCGCTGCCGATCCGCAGGACCTCGTCGCGGGCGAGGACGATCGCGAGCGTCGGCGCGACCCCGTACAGCAGACCGGCGAGGGCGGGGCCGATCCACGACAGGCGTCCAGCGGCCGCGACGACGAGAAGCAGAGCGGCCCCGGCGGCGACAACGGCGAACGGCCAGAGCGCGCTGTCGGCGCCACTGAAGCGCAGGACGTCGTACCAGTAGCGGGCCAACCCCCAGTCGAACAGGACCAGCGCGACCGGCGGCAGCAGCAGGCCGATCAGCAGGCTGCCGAAGTGGCGGCCGATCGACGAGCCGCCAGAGCTCGGGGAGGGGGTGTAGGGCGAATAGGTGGGCTCGTACGGCTTCGCGATGTCGGTCGTCGGAGACGAGTCATGGCGGGTCGGTGCGGGGGGATCGACCTGTTGAGTCATGCGCGAAAGGCTAGTGGCCGGCAGGTGCAGCCCGTTCGATAGCGTGGGCCGGGATGATCTCCGTTGAAAGCCTCACCAAGACCTTCGGCACCGTGCAGGCCGTCGACGACCTCAGCTTCGAGGTACGTCCCGGCGTCGTCACCGGATTCCTCGGCCCCAACGGGGCAGGGAAGACGACGACCCTGCGGATGCTCCTCGGACTCGTCTCGCCGACTTCGGGGCGGGCCACGATCGGCGGGAAGGAGTACGGGGAGATCCCGCAGCCGGGGCGGGTCGTCGGTGCCGCGCTCGAAGCCGCGAACTTCCACCCCGGCCGCACCGCGTTCGACCACCTGCGCGTGTTCGCTCCGCAGGTCGGTGTCTCCGACCAGCGGTGCCGTGAGCTCCTCGACATGGTCGGGCTCTCCGACTCGGCCAAGCGGCGCGTCGGCGGGTTCTCGCTCGGCATGCGCCAGCGCCTCGCCCTCGCGACGACGCTGCTCGGTGACCCGTCGGTGCTCATCCTCGACGAGCCCGCTAACGGCCTCGATCCAGGCGGGATCCGCTGGCTGCGCGAGCTGCTGCGCTTCTTCGCCGGCCAGGGCCGTACCGTCCTCGTCTCGAGCCACGTGCTCTCCGAGGTCCAGCAGACCGTCGACGACGTGGTGATCATCGCGCGCGGCCAGCTCGTGCACGCCTCGCCTCTCGCCGACCTCGCCGCGCGCGCCGAGCTCCACGTGGAGGTCGTCTCGCCCACCGCCGACGCGTTGAAGGCGGTGCTGGACGCCCAGGGCTGGACGTACGCCCCGGCCTCGGAGAACGGCGTACGAGGGTTCAAGGTGTCCGACGTCGCCGCAGCCCACGTGGGGGCGGCGGCGTTCGCGGCGGGCGTCGAGCTGCACGCGCTGACGCAGCAGGAGGTCGAGCTCGAGGACGTCTTCCTGCAACTGACCGGCCAGACCGACGACGCCCCTGCGGCGCAGGGGGTGGCGGCATGAAGGCGGCACTGACCTCGGAGTACCGCAAGTGGGTCTCGACCCGCATGTGGTGGATCCTGCTGCTCGTCATGGCGGTCTACATGGCGTTCCTCGCCGTCGTCATGGCGTTCTCGGTCACGCTCGAGCCGGTCGACGGCTCCGGCGCGACGGCGATCGGTGGCGTCGATGCAGCGCTGACCGTCTACACGCTCGGCAACGGCCTCGGCTACGTCTTCCCACTGCTGGCCGGCGCGATGTCGATGACGGCGGAGTTCCGCTACCAGACGATCACCCCGTCGCTGCTCGCCGATCCGCGCCGCAGCGTGTTCCTCAGCGCCAAGCTCGTCTCAGCCGCGCTGATCGGCCTGGCGTTCGGCCTCGTCGGGACGCTCTCGAGTGTCGTGGCGGGAGCACCGATCCTCGCCTGGCGCGGTGAGGGCGCGTTCCTCGACACCGGCGATGTGCTCGTGCCGGTGGTCCTGTCAGTCGTGGCGCTCGCGATCTGGGCGTTCGTCGGCGTCGGCGTCGGCACGCTCATCACGAACCAGGTGGCGGCGATCGTCGTCGTGCTGGCGTTCACGCAGTTCGTCGAGCCGATCGTCCGGCTCGGCATGAGCAGCGTCGACATGCTGGAGGGCGCCGCGAAGTTCCTCCCTGGCGCCGCGTCGGAGGCGCTCGTGGGGGCGAGCACGTACGCGTCGCTCGGGATGACCGACCTTCTCGGTCGCCCGGCGGGTGCGCTCGTTTTCCTCGGGTACGGCCTGCTGCTCGCCGTGATCGGGCGATTCACGACGCTGCGCCGCGACATCACCTGATCGCTCCCCGGGTCTGGGGACGGGAGGTCGTACCGTCGGGAATGAGCGCTGGTCCGCCGTCGTTGTGGGCGGTGTATCCAGCCACCGAGGAGGTGCGCCCGCATGACCGAGGACTTCCGTCCCCTGATCCTCAAGCCGATCTTCAATGCCGCGATGATCTCCGAGATGTCGCTGTACGACCGTTTCCGGCGCGCAGAGGAGATGGTGGCGAACCGGCACCCCCGCGACGCCATCCAGATGCTCGTCGGTGTCGTCGAGGAGGAGCCGAACCACGCCGCTGCCTGGGAGCTCCTGGGCCGCGCTTACTTCGCCGCTGCCCTCCTTGAGCCGGCCGAGAACGCCTTCCGGCGTCTGATCGAGCTCGAGCCGACGAGCGGCTGGGCTCACGTGGCGCTCGGGCTGACGCTGGACCGCCAGTCGCGGCACCGCGAGGGCGCGGTCTTCCACCGGATGGCAGCGGTCCTCGACCCTGACCAGGACCGGCGTCCGCAGCTCGTTCCGGCGCAGGAGCCGCAGGGCTGAGCTGGCGCTCTCGTCCCCGATTTGGGCACTAGGCCACTGAATCCGATCCGCGATTCCGTGGCCTAGTGCCCGAATCGGGGACGAGGCCTGGGCTGGTGCGCGCCATGTCGAGGACGAGCCGGTCCCACGGGTCGTCGAGGTCGCGTCCGGTCAGCTCGCGCAACCGCCTCAGCCGGTGCCGTACGGTCTGCGGGTGCAGGCCCAGCGCGTCCGCGGCGGCGGTCGCGCTGCCGTGATCGAGGTAGCCGACGAGTCCGGCGAGGACGTGCGCGTGGGCCGGGTTGAGCAGCGGGCCGAGCACCGCGGGCGCCAGCTCCTCGGCTGCGCCGACGTCCGAGCCGCGCAGCACCGCGAGGGCTAGGACGTCGCCCCAGTCGAGCAGCGGCGACGAGCGGTACGCCCTGGTGGGCGCGTGGTCGAGCGCGCTCGCGACGAGCCGGTAGGTACGGGGGAGCCGGGGCACGGGCACCTCGGTGACGACGCACGCGCGCACTCCTGGAGGTGGTGCGGCGGCTTCGGCGGCGAGGACGACGATGTGGGCGCCGCGGTGGGTGGTGAGAGTCTCGACAGGCTCGACCGGCGGAGGTGCGGCGGGGGTCTCGACAGGCTCGACCGGCGGTGTTGCGGCGAACACGGTGATCGCCAGCCGCGACGGCACGGTGATGCCGAGCTGTGCGGAGCGGTCGGCGAGCGCGGCCCGCGACGTCTGGCGCCCGGCGAGAAGATCGTCGGCGAGCCCGGACAGCGCCCGTTCGCGGTCCTCGTCGAGCGCGGACGCCGCATGCGCATAACCCGCGAACAGCGCCTCGGACAGCGAGTCGACGCCGATGAGCATGGTGCGGTTGAGCGCGGCGAGGTCGTCCACGCCGAGCGTGCCGGCACCGAGTTCGACCACGAGGTCGCTGGCCTCGACGGCGGCGATCCGGTAGGCCCGCAGGATGGCCTGCAACGGCCGGCCGTCGGCTGCCCGGGCGGCGCCGATCCCGCGGAACCGGCGCAGGTCGGCCTCGGTCATCACGGACTCGTCGACCCACAGCTCCACCGTGCGCCGAAGGGCCCAGCCGGTGATCGCGGCGATCTCCTCGCGCTGCGCCGCACTCACTCCTCCGTACGCGGGGATCTCGCGCAGGACCAGCGCGACGACCCGCGCGGTGATCGCCTCGGCGTCGCGTGTCATCGCACGCTGGACGGCGACCCGCTCCTTCGTACCCACCTCGCCATTGTCACTGACTGACAATCGTGATGCGCACTCCGTACGGAACGCATTGCCTGCACGGGCGCCGTACCGCGAGCATGTCGGGCATGGATGCTGATGTGATCGTCGTCGGAGCCGGGCTCGCCGGGCTGGCCGCCACCGCAGAGCTCGTGGACGCCGGCAAGAAGGTCGTGCTCGTCGACCAGGAGTCCGAGGCCAACCTCGGCGGCCAGGCGTTCTGGTCGTTCGGCGGGCTGTTCTTCGTCGATAGCCCCGAGCAGCGGCGCATGGGCATCAAAGACTCGTACGACCTCGCTATGCAGGACTGGATGGGCAACGCCGGGTTCGACCGTCCCGAGGACGCCTGGCCTCGCAAGTGGGCCGAGGCGTACGTCGACTTCGCCGCCGGCGAGAAGCGCGCGTGGCTGCGCGCGCAGGGCCTCAAGATCTTCCCGATCGTCGGGTGGGCCGAGCGAGGCGGGTACGGCGCGGTCGGTCCGGGCAACTCCGTGCCGCGCTTCCATATCACGTGGGGGACCGGTCCAGGCATCGTCGAGCCGTTCGAGCGTCGCGTGCGCGAAGGCGTCGCGAAGGGGCTCGTCACGTTCCGCTTCCGCCACCGCGTCGACGGCCTGACGGTGACCGACGGGGTGGTGACCGGCGTGACCGGTGCCGTGCTCGCGCCCGACGCCTCCCCGCGCGGCGTCGCGAGCAACCGCGACGTCGACGGCGACTTCGCCCTGTCCGCGCAGGCCGTGATCGTGACGTCCGGCGGCATCGGCGGCAACCACGACCTCGTCCGCAAGACCTGGCCCGAGGACCGTCTCGGCAGCCCGCCGGAGGACATGCTGACCGGCGTCCCCGCGTACGTGGACGGCCGCATGCAGCAGATCGCGATCGACTCGGGCGCGCACATGATCAACCCCGATCGCGGCTGGCACTACGTCGAGGGCATCAAGAACTGGGACCCGATCTGGCCCGGGCACGGCATCCGGATCCTGCCGGGTCCGTCGTCGCTGTGGTTCGACGCGCGCGGCAACCGGCTGCCCGGGCCACTGTGGCCGGGGTTCGACACCCTCGGCACGCTCGAGCACCTGCGGACGACCGGTCACGACCACAGCTGGTTCGTGCTCACGCAGAAGATCATCGAGAAGGAGTTCGCGCTGTCGGGGTCGGAGCAGAACCCCGACCTCACCGGACGCGACTGGAAGCAGGTGCTGTCGCGGGTGCGGCCGGGCGCGCCGGGGCCGGTGGAGGCGTTCAAGCAGCACGGCGAGGACTTCGTCGTCGCGGACACGCTCGACGAGCTCGTGGCGGGGATGAACGCACTCACCCCGGAGACACCGCTCGACGTCGACGCCCTGCGGACGCAGATCGAGGCGCGCGATCGCGAGATCGACAACCCGTTCTCCAAGGACATGCAGGTCGTCGCGCTGCGCGGCGCACGCTCGTACCGGGGCGACAGGCTCATCCGTACGGCGTCGCCGCACCGCATCCTCGATCCTAAGGCCGGGCCGCTCATCGCGGTGCGGCTGCGGGTCATCACGCGCAAGACGCTCGGCGGGCTCGCAACCGACCTCGACGCGGCGGTGCTGCGCGAGGACGGCTCGCGGTTCGAGGGCCTGTACGCCGCGGGCGAGGTCGCCGGGTTCGGTGGCGGCGGCGTGCATGGCTACCGCGCGCTCGAGGGGACGTTCCTCGGAGGCTGCCTCTTCTCCGGTCGTGCGGCCGGCCGGACGGTCGCCCGCGCCCTCGGCTGAGCCGTCTGCCGATGGTTGAACCTGTCGAAACCCAGGTTTCGACAGGCTCAACCGTCGGGGGTTTCGACGGGCTCAACCGTCGGGGGTTTCGACGGGCTCAACCGGCGGGGGTTTCGGCGGGCTCAACCGGCGGGGCGGCCTCAGCCGCCGTTCGCGGCGCGCAGCGTCGTGACCTGCTGCGGGAGCTGGGTGCGGATGTAGTCGTCCGCGGACGCGAAGATGTCGACCTCGTGCCCGGCCGCCTGCGACAGGTTCCACCGGTGCATCAGCACGTCGTGGAAGAACTCCGCCGGCTCGACGACGTCGCGATACTTCGGCGGGATCATGCGCGTCAACGGCTCCCAAACCTCCTGGAGCCAGCGGTGCGCCACGACCATCGCGTCCTCGTTCTGGAGCTGGTGCGCCCCGGCGAAGGCATCGAGGTCGTTGAGGAGCCGCCGAGCCTGCGCCTCCTCGAGGTCGAGGCCGGTGAGTCCCTGCAAGCGCCGCGCGTGGTGGTCCGGCTCGACGACCTTGGGCTGGATCCGGACCCCGTCGCCGTCGAGGTCGGTGACGATGTCGAGCTCGCCGACGTCGAAGCCGAGGTCGTTGAGATGCTCGATCCGCTGCTCGATCCGCCACATCTCGTCGGTGCTGAACTCCTCCACACCGGTGAGTGCGCCCCAGAGCTCGTCGTACCTCTCGACGATCCGGTCGACGAACGGGATCGGCTCGATCCCGGGATCGAGCAGCCCGCCGGCCTGGAGGTCCAGCAGCTCGCCGAAGACGTTCGTACGGACGAGGTCGAGGTCTTCGCCGCGTTGGCCGTCGGACAGCGCGTCGTGCAGGGCGCCGGTCTCGGCATCGACGAGGTACGCCGCGAACTCGCCCGCGCTGCGGCGAAAGAGGGTGTTCGAGAGCGAGCAGTCGCCCCAGAAGAACCCGTCCACGTGCAACCGGACGAGCAGCACGACCATCGCGTCGATCACGCCCTCGAGCGTGTTGTCGGACAGCGGGTGCTCGAACAGCGACCGGTACGGCAGCGAGCGCGGCAGGTGGGCGGTGACGAGGGCGGAAGGCAGCTCCGTACCGTCACGTCGGCGGCGCCCGGTGACGACGGCGACCGGTTCGACGACGGGGAGCTCGAGCCGCCGCAGCTGCCGCAGGAGGACGTACTCGCGCCGCGCGTAGCGCTCGTTCGTCTCCTTCACGACGAGCACCGCGCCGTCGACCCGGATGAACCGCACGACGTGACGGTGGATGCCGCGCGGCAGCGACACGTCGAGCTCGTGCGGCCACTCCTCCAACGGCAGGTACCAGGGGAGCGTGACGAGTCCGCTGCGTGGCCGGGCCGACAGGATCTGGACGGGCATGCGCCCAGCGTCGCACCGATGGCGGGGAGTTACCCGAGGACGCGGTCGAGGTAGGCGTTGGCGAACGTACGGTGCGGGTCGAGGCGATCGCGTACGGAGGCGAAGTCGTCGAACCTCGGATAGCGCGTGCGCAGGACGTCGGCGTCGAGCGTGTGCAGCTTGCCCCAGTGCGGGCGGCCCTCGTGCTCCTGGAAGATCGCCTCGACGCCCTCGAAGTAGCGGCGGTAGTCGATCTGGTGGTACTGGTGCACCGCGACGTACGCGTTGGCGCGGTCGTACCCGGTCGACATCCAGATGTCGTCCGGCGCCGCGAAGCGCACCTCGACCGGGAACGACACCGTCTCGTCCGACGTCTCGACCCACGCGTCGACCGCGCGCAGCACCTCCGGCAGTGCGGCGCGCGGGATCGCGTACTCCATCTCGCGAAAGCGCACCCGGCGCGGCGAGATGAACACCTCGTACGACCAGTCGGTGTACTCGCGCGCCGACAGCGCACGCCCGGAGATGCCATTGAGCCGGGGCACCCAGCTGCGCTGGCGGGTCGCGACGCGGTTCACCATCTCGAACACGCCGTTGGACATGATCTCGTCGTCAAGGAGGAAGCGTGCCCTGGACAGCGGCTTGCGCTCCGTGGCCTCGGGGACGCGGTTGTTGCGCTTGACCAGGGCGCGGTCGGTGTGGGGGAACCAGTAGAACTCGAAGTGGTCGTTGTCCTCGACCATCGCGTCGAGCCCGCCGAGCACGTCACCGAGCAGCATCGGCTCCTCGCGGGCGTGCAGCAGGAACGACGGCACGCACGCGAAGGTGAGCGCGGTGACGACGCCCAGGGCGCCGAGGCCGACCCGCGCCGCGCCGAACAGCTCCGGGTCGTCCGGGGTCACGGTCACGACCGAGCCCTCGCCGGTGACGAGCTGGAGGCCGACGATCGCGCCGGCGATGCCCTGGAGCTGTGCCCCGGTGCCGTGGGTGCCGGTCGATGTCGCGCCCGACATCGTCTGCGGGTCGACGTCGCCCATGTTGGGGAGGGCCAGCCCGAGCGCGTGCAGGGCCGGGTTGAGATCACGCAGACGCGTGCCCGCGCCGACCGTGACGTGGCCGGTCTCGCGGTCGACGTGCTGGATGCCGGAGAGCGCGTCCATCCGCAGCTGGACGCCGTCGGTGACCGCGATCGAGGTGAACGAGTGCCCTGCACCGACGGGCTTGACCCGCTGTCCGGACGCGGCGGCGGTCCGGACGACATCCGTGACCTCGTCGACCGTACGGGGGTGCGCGACGCGTGCCGGGGTCGCGGAGGCGCAGCGGCCCCAGTTGGTCCATCGCGCGGTGGTCGTGGTGCTCATCCGAAGTTCTTCCCTTCGCCACGGTAGGTCGGCAGCGTCTCGGTGGACGCGGTGGCGCCGTCATCACCCTCGGTGGTGACGACGTGGACAGCGTCGAACCGCTCGCACATCTCCCCGGCCTTGGCGTGGCGCATGAACACGCGGTCACCGACACGCAGGCTCCGCGCGACGCCGCCCCGTACAGGTGTCTGCACCTCGCCCGCGCCTTCGGTCCCGATCAGCGACAGGCCCGGCGGCCACACCGGCGTCGGCCGGCGGCTCTTGCCCGCGGCGCCCGACGCGGAGTAACCACCGGAGAACAGCGTGGCGATGTCCGGGGCCGGCTTGCGCACGACAGACAGCGCGTAGAACGCCGCCGGGTGCGACTCGAACGCGTCGTAGGTGTCGAAGAGCGTCGGCATGAACAGCCCGGAGCCCGCCGTGAGCTCGGTGACGTACGGGTCGTCCCGCATGACCTCGAGGCTGCCGGTGCCGCCGGCGTTGACAAGCTCGAGGGCGGTCACGTCACGGACGGCCTCGACGATGCGTGCGCGACGCGCGACGATGTCGGCGACGGAGCGGGACTTCACGAAGCGGACCGCGGGGGAGCTGTCGGGCATCCCGGCGACCTGCGCGTCGTAGAACATCAGGCCCACGAGCGTGAACCCCGGACGGGCCGCGATCGCGCGGGCGAGGGTGATCGCGTCCTTCGGCGAGTGCACCGGGGAGCGGCGCGCGCCGAGGTGCAGGCCGCGGAACGGCTCGAGAGAGGAGTCGACGTCGATGCAGACCCGGATGGGCGGGTGGTCGGTGCCGACGACCGAGTCGATGAGGTCGAGCTGGGCGAGCGAGTCGACCATGACCGTGATCGCGGCGAGGCGGTGCTCTTTGGCGATGAGGTCGTGGAGCGCGGCGCGCGACGCGGTCGGGTAGGCCAGCAGCAGGTCGGTGTGCCCCTCGTCGGCAAGCCAGACGGACTCGGCGAGGCTGTACGACATCACCCCGCGGAAGCCGGGACGGGCCAGCGTCCGGTCGACGAGGGTGCGCACGCGGACCGACTTCGACGCGATGCGGACGGGCACGCCGCCAGCGCGTCGTACCAGCTCGTCGGCGTTGCGGGTGAACGTGTCACCGTCGATCACGGCGTACGGCGTCTCGAGGTCACGCGTCACGCGTGCGAGTCGCTCCATGTTGGGCAGGCGTCCAATAGCCACGGCATCAGTATGCGTCAGGAATGTGAGTTTGGACACCTGACCAGGAAAAAAATTCTAGTGCCGCTTCTTTCGCCACAGCGCGAGCACGATGAGAGCGATCACCCCGACCGCGACGATCGCCGGCAGCTGGGGGTTGTCGCGGGCGTTCTGCTTCACGTACTCCATCCGCTGCTGCGCCTCGTGCTTGGCCTCGTCCATCCGTTGCTGGGCCTGCTTCTTCACGTCGAGACGGTCGGTCAGCTCCTCGACGGTGTGGCCGAGCTTGTCCCGGGTCTCCTCGATGTCGCGCTGGATCTCGCTAGGGTCAGTCGGATCAGTGCTCACGGTGGCGTGCCTCCTTCACCTCGGCGATATCCGCCTTGACGTTCTCCACAGTGTGCTCAGGAACGGGCGGCGTCGCCTTCTGGAGCTGCTTCTTGCCGACGACGGCGAGGATGGCGGCAATCACGAACAGGACGACGGCGACGATGAGCGCCGCCAACCAGACGTCCATGACGAGCGCGAGCGCTGCGATGATCGCGGCGAACAACGCGGCGAGCCCGTACAACGCGAGAAGACCCGCTGCGCCGAATCCGCCGAGCCCCGCACCTGCGCGAGCGCCCTTCTGCTTGAGCTCGGCCTGGGCGAGACGCATCTCATCGCGGACCAGCCGGGAGGTCTGTTCGGAGAGGTCGCGGACGAGGTCGGCGATCGACTCGTCCGAGCGAGCCTGAGGTTCTGCCATGGGTAGCTCCTCGATCGGGTACGTCGATCCGGTGCCCTCAGGCCGCGCGACCATGCATGACCGTACGAGTCGCTACTGACCATCGGCAGTAGTGACGGTTGCTTTTCGGGCACTGTGCCTGCGTTCCCGAATTCCTACGGTCGACTCATGATCACGTTGAGCCATCTGACCAAGAGATATCGGTCGACCACCGCGGTCGACGATCTCACCCTCCAGATCGAGCCGGGCCGCGTCACCGGCTTCCTGGGCCCCAACGGCGCCGGCAAGTCGACGACGATGCGGATGATCCTCGGCCTCGACACCCCCAGCGCCGGCTTCGCGACGGTCAACGGCCGTACGTACGCGACGCTGCGCCGGCCGCTCCGTGAGGTTGGCGCGCTGCTCGATGCCAAGGCGGTGCATCCCGGCCGTCGGGTGCGGACGCACCTCGTGTCGATGGCACGCAGCAACGCGATCCCGGTGAGCCGCGTCGACGAGGTGCTCGACCAGGTCGGGCTCACCTCCGTGGCCCGGCGCCGGGCCGGCTCCCTCTCGCTCGGCATGTCTCAGCGGCTCGGGATCGCCGGTGTCCTCCTGGGCGACCCGCAGGTGATGCTCTTCGACGAACCCGTCAACGGGCTCGACCCCGACGGCGTGCTGTGGATCCGCCGACTGCTGAGGTCCCTCGCGGGCGAGGGGCGCACGGTGTTCGTCTCCAGCCACCTGATGAGCGAGATGGAGCGCACTGCCGACCACCTCGTCGTCCTGGGCCGGGGGCGCCTGCTCGCCGACACCTCCCTCGACGACCTGGTCGGCGACCACGAGTCGCTGGAGGACGCGTACTTCGCGCTGACCGCCAGCAGTGTCGAGTACGCAGGGAAGGAGGCCACATGAGCGACATGACTTCTTCGATCGCGTCGGAGTGGACCAAGCTCTGGTCGGTTCGCTCGACCTGGTGGTGCTTGGTCGGTGCCGTGTTCCTGGTCGCGTTCTACGCGGTCCCGGCAGGCTTCGACGCCGCCCAGCCGAACCCTGACCTCTCGTACGCGCAACAGCTGCTGCACGTCGAGGACGTCGTCTTCACGGCGCTGCAGTTCTCGCAGTTCGCGCTGGTGGCGCTGGCGCTCCTGACCGTCACCTCGGAGTATGCCTCCGGCAGCATCCGGACGACGTTGCAGTGCGATCCGCGACGTGGGCGGGTGCTCGTGGCGAAGCTGGTCGTCGTCGAGGTGGTCGCGCTGGTCGGTGGGGCGCTCCTCGCGGTGCTGGGTGCCGTCCTCGCCGACCTGACCGCAGGTGAGTACGGAGTCTTCGACGCGGGTGAGGTCGCGGCCGCGGCAGGCAGGGTCAGCGTCTACCTAGCGGTCGTCGTGGCCTTCTCCATCGGTCTCGCCGTCGCGCTGCGCAGCACCGCGGGCGCACTCGTCGGAGCGTTCATGGTGCTCTTCCTGGTGCCGCTGGTGTTCATGATGAGCGGGGTGGACCTGATGGTCGACATGTCCTTCTGGCTTCCGGGCACCGCCGGCACCGAATATCTCGGCATCGGGATCGCGACCCTCTTCGGCCTCGACGACCAGTTGCCGTACGGCGAGGGCGGCGCGCTCGTGCTGTTCGCCGCGTGGGCGGGCGTCGTCCTGGCCGCAGGGTACGCCGCGTTCCGCAGCCGCGACGCCTGACGGCCCAGCAGGGGAGGCCCTAAACGTCCTCGCCGACGAGCCCTGCCTCGTAGGCGAGGACGGCTGCCTGCACGCGGTTGCGCACACCGAGGCGCCCGAAGGCACTGCTCAGGTAGGCCTTCACGGTGCCTTCGACGAGGTGGAGCCGGCGGCCGATCTCGGCGTTGGAGAGCCCGGCGCCGACCAGCGCCATCACGTCCCGCTCGCGGTTCGTCAGCATCGCGACCTTGGCACGCGCCTCGGCCGCTCGCGCCATGCGGTCACCGGCACCGGCGCCGATCTCGGCGATCACCCGCTGCGCCACGGTCGGGGACAGGTATGCCGCGCCGTCGGCGACCGCGTGGACGCCGGCGAGGAGCTCGCGCGGATCGCCGGACTTCAGCAAGAACCCGCTCGCTCCGTCGCCGAGAGCGCGGGCGATGAAGGCGTCGTCCGAAAAGGTCGTCAGCATCACGACACCCGCCTCGGGCACCGTGCGCCGGATCTCCGCAGCGGCGGCGAGGCCGTCCATGCGCGGCATCCGGATGTCGAGCAGCGCGACGTCCGGCCGGTGCCGCTGCACGGCGTCGACCGCGCTTCTGCCGTCCGCTGCCTCGGCGACCACCTCGATCGCGGGATCCGTCTCCAGGATCGCCCGCACCCCGGCCCGTACCATCGCCTCGTCGTCGGCGAGGACCACGCGGATCACGAGGTCGCCTCGGCGGCGCTGCGACGTGCCCGGTCTGTCACCGGGAGCTCTGCGACCAGGGCGAACCCGCCGTTTCCCGTCGGTCCGTGGCGCAGCGAGCCGCCGGCGGCGCGTGCCGCCTCGTCGAGTCCGGCCAGCCCGAGTCGGCTCGTGATGCCATGGCGCGGTCGTTCGCGCGCGGCGCCATTGAGGACGAAGACGTGGACGGCCTGACGGCCACGCTCCAGACGCACGGTCACGGGTGCGCCCGGTGCATGCCGGGCGGCGTTGGTGAGCCCTTCCTGGACCACGCGGTGGGCGGCGACCTGCTGCAACGGCGCGAGCGCGTCGGCAGCACCCTCGAGGCGGACGTCGAGACCGGAGTCCCTGGCGCGCTCCACCAGCTCGGCGATGCTCGCTGCGGCAGGCTCGAGCGGGACCTCCTCCTCGCCCGGCCGAAGCACGCCGACGATCTGGCCGAGCCGGTCCGTCGCGTCCGCTGCGGCGGATCGAAGTGCTGCGGCCGCTTGCCGGGCCTCGTCCGGGATCCCTGACCTGACCTCGAGGGCCCCTGCGCGGAGCGCGATCAGGCTGAGCTCGTGGCCGAGCGAGTCGTGCATCTCCTGTGCGATCCGGGCCCGCTCCCGCAGCTGCGCGTGCTCGACGGCCGCGGCGTGGTGGGACGCGACCTGGCGCAGGTAGCGCCCGCACAGCCAGGGGAGCCCCATGAACAGGATCGTGTTGCCGATCAGCGCACCGCCGCGGCCGAGCCAGCCGGACCACGAGGGGTCGTTGACCAGGGCGTCGAGCAGCAGCAGCGCCGCGAGCGAGGCGACCACGACGGCCGCCGTCGACGAGCGCGAACGCGAGTGCCAGCGCCACCTCTGGCAGTCGCGCCCGGATCAGCAGCGCAACAGCGACCACGATGACCCCGACCGCAGCCCACCAGCCCTGGGACGCCGGAAGGGCGGTGCCGCTCATCACGGCGTGCTCGACCGCGACGCAGAGGACGAGTCCGCATCCGAGCACCGCTCGCCGGACCCCGGGACGTCGCAGCAGACTCACCCGTCGGACGATAGTTGTTCGCGGACACGTTCCCGTACCGTCGAACGACAGTACGGGAGGTGTCGCGTGCGGACAGGCCGTCCGCCGCCCCACCTTCTTCTCGGATCCCCTCGAACGGAGCATCGTCGTGAGCTCACCCCTGCCCTCGACCGACTCGCACGCCGACCACAGCGTCGTGCACGCGCTGCGGTCGCCCAAGATCCTCCGTACGGAGGTCCTGGCCGGGCTCGTCGTCGCGCTCGCGCTCATCCCCGAGGCGATCTCGTTCTCGATCATCGCGGGCGTGGACCCGCGGGTCGGCCTGTTCGCGTCGTTCACGATGGCCGTGGCGATCGCATTCCTCGGCGGCCGTCCGGCGATGATCTCCGCAGCCACCGGTGCGGTCGCGCTGGTGATCGCCCCGGTGATGCGCGACCACGGGTACGACTACCTCATCGCAACCGTGCTGCTCGGCGGCGTGATCCAGATCCTCCTCGCCCTGGCGGGGGTCGCGAAGCTGATGCGCTTCATCCCGCGGTCGGTGATGGTCGGGTTCGTCAACGCCCTCGCGATTCTCATCTTCTTGGCGCAGCTCCCGCACCTCGTGGACGTCCCGTGGCTCGTCTATCCGATGGTCGCGGTCGGCATCGCGATGATCGTCGGCTTCCCGCGGATCAACAAGATCATCCCGGCACCGCTGGTGGCGATCGTCGCGCTGACCGCCTTCACCGTCGTCGGCGCGCTCGACGTCCCGAACGTCGGCGACGAGGGGACGCTCCCGGACAGCCTCCCGGCGTGGTTCGTCCCCGACGTGCCGTTCACCCTCGACACCCTGCAGATCATCGCGCCGTACGCGCTGGCGATGGCGCTCGTCGGCATCCTCGAGTCGCTGCTGACCGCCAAGCTCGTCGACGACATCACCGACACGCACTCGGACAAGACCCGCGAGACGTGGGGCCAGGGCGCCGCGAACGTCATCACCGGCTTCTTCGGCGGGATGGGCGGCTGCGCCATGATCGGCCAGACGATGATCAACGTGAAGGTCTCCGGTGCGCGCACCCGGATCTCCACCTTCCTGGCCGGAGTGTTCCTCCTGATCCTCGTCGTCGGGTTCGGTGACGTCGTCGCACTGATCCCGATGGCCGCACTCGTCGCGGTGATGATCATGGTGTGCGTCGGCACGTTCGACTGGCACTCCGTCCGGCCGTCGACGCTGCGCCGGATGCCTCGGTCGGAGACCGCCGTCATGGTCGCGACGGTCCTCGTCACCGTCGCCACGCACAACCTCGCGATCGGTGTCGCCGTCGGCGTTCTGGTGGCGACGACGCTGTTCGCCCGCCGCGTCGCGCACGTCGCCGCCACCGAGCGCACGCTCGTCGACGAGGAGGACGGGGCTGTCGCCGTCTACCGCGTCACCGGCGAGCTCTTTTTCGCCTCGAGCAACGACCTGTACACGCAGTTCTCGTACGCCGACGACCCTGAGCGCGTACGGATCGACCTCTCGGCCGCACACGTGTGGGACGCCTCGACCGTCGCCGCGCTCGACGCCATCGCGGCCAAGTACGCGCGCAAGGGCAAGCGTGTCGAGATCACCGGGCTCCGTGGGGCGAGCGCGGAGCGACACGGTCGCTTGACAGGTCGGCTGTCCGCACACTGAAGGTCGCATAGGCTCGGCCCATGAATGACGCTGGCACCAACGATGTGGTTCTCGCGCTGATCCTGCTCGGGCTCGGTGTCGTCCTCGTCTTCTGGGGCGGCGCCGCGCTTCGCGCGCTGATCGCGTTGGCAGGCGCGGTCGTCGGCTTCTTCCTGGGCGCAGAGCTCGTGCAGGGCCAGGCCGGTGGTGAGCTGCTCGGCACCACCTGGGGCTGGGTAGCCGCCATCGTCGGTGCGCTCGTGCTCGGTGTGCTGGCCTACGCCTGGTACTGGCTCGGCGTCGTGATCTGGGTCGGCGCCATGGGCTACGTGCTCGGCGTCTTCCTCGCGAACGCCTTCGGCGCGGACAAGGACTGGGTGTTCACGACGGTCGGGATCATCGTCGCCGCGGTGCTCGTCATCATCGCCGTGGTCGCCTCGCTCCCGGCGCTGCTGCTCGTCATCGTGAGCGCCTGGTCGGGTGCGACGCTGGCGCTCACCGGCGTCATGCTGCTGGTCGGCGAGATCAACGACCAGCAGATCGACCACGCCTTCAGCCTCGCCGACCCGTCGTGGCTCTGGTACGGGGCGCTGGTCGTCCTCTTCGTCGTCGGCCTCGTCGTCCAGCTCGGAGCGACCTCGCGGCGTTCCGCACAGAGCGTCGGCGGCTAAGATGGGCGCGGCCTCGGCTCGTACGAGGCTTTGCCGGTGTAGCTCAGTTGGTAGAGCGCCTCACTTGTAATGAGGATGTCGCGGGTTCGACTCCTGTCACCGGCTCCAGGTGTTTGTGCAGGTAAGCGGCGCAGGTTGCCTGCGGGGCGGTCCCGGCGAGGGCCGAAATCTCGGCCGTGGCAGCCAAACTGGCAGCCAACGGCATCTCACTCGCCTCCGATCAGGCGCTCGATGAGCGCGGAAGCGTCGGCCAGCAGGCGCTTGTCGACGTGGGTATAGGTGTCCAGGGTCAGGCTGATCTGAGAGTGACCGAGCAGCTCCATCACGACCCGGGCGGGCACGCCCTGCTCGAGCATGAGGCTGGCGGTCGTGTGGCGCAGGTCGTGCAGGCGAATCTTGCGAAGACCGGCGCGCCGCAGGAGCGCTTGGAAGGCGCGGTAGTCGTTGCTGCGCTCAATCGGTGAGCCGACGTGGGTGGTGAAGACGAGACCGCGCTCGTTGCCTTTCCAGAGCTGGGCCGCGCGCTCTGCTTCCGCCTGCTGCTCCGTCCGCCGCTTCTCCAGAGCAGTGGCTACGACGACAGGCAGCGGGAGCACTCGGACTGACCGTTTGGTCTTAGGCGCCACCAGCTGGAAGTTGTTGTCGGTCCGCTGGAGGGCGTGGCTCACCGTGAGTGTCCGTGAGTCAATGTCGATGTTGTCCCAGGTGATTCCGAGGGCCTCTCCCTGACGGAGTCCAAGGAGAAGCCCGATGAGCCACCGTGCCGCGAGGCGGTCGTCAGCAGCCGCGGTGCTGAATCGCTCGGCTTCCTCGCGGGTGAAGGGATGAATGGTGGTGCGGGTCATCGGCGGCGGATCCACCATTTGGGCAGGGTTGGTGGGGATCAGACCCCAGCGCATGGCGATCGTCAGGCTGCGTCAGATCATCGCGTGCAGCCGGCGGATGCTGCTGGGGAGAGTTCCGAGCGCTTGTCCTGGTAGAGGCCGGCGATGTGATGCGGCCTGAGTGCATCGAGCTTCATGCGACCGAGGGCCGGAACCACGTGGAGTCGGATCTCCTGCTCGTACCGGGCGAGCGTCGTCGGTCGAACCGTCGCCGACGCGACATCGTGGAGCCAGCGTTGCATCCATTGCTCCAGGGTTGGGATTCGCTCGGTGCTCAACCGGCCTTCCTCAGCCTGTTGCACGAGCTTGCGCATCTCTTTGAGAACCTCGGCCTTGGTCACGCCACGCACGTACCTGCGTCGCCGGCTGCCGTTGACCCATCCGAGGTCTACTGCGCCACGCCACCGCCCGTTCTCAAGCTGATAAACGGCGCCTTCTCCACGACTGCGGCGCTTGCTGCTAGGCACTCTCGCTCACCCAGCTCGCGTCGTCCCACCGAGTCAGGACGATGGGCAGCGTTACAGTGGCATCGGGGTCACCCAAGCGTCCCAGGCTCGGGAGCGTCGGCGCCGAGAACACGGTGGCCTCAAGGACGTCACGGCAGTGCCGACGACAGAGCCTTTGCGATACGCCAGCGAGGTCGACGATCTGGACGAGCGGCGCGCGGAAGCACCCCGCCCGGTCACAGATCGGCGGTGGCGTGCGGGGCATCGCTCGAATCCTGGTGCACGGAAGCGAAATTGTCTGCGATGAACTTCTCGAGCGCCGCGAGTGGGACGCGGCGCAGTGCTCCAATCTGGACGTAGCCGAGCTTGCCGGCGCTCATCAGCTCGTAGAGCTTCGTGCGGCCGATGCCGAGCTGTTCGGCCGCTTCGATCGGCCGTAGCAGGAGTGAAGTCATGACGTCCTCCGTCCGTCGACGTTCACCCCAGGATTGACTGCCCTCGCCCTCCTCGGAAGACGACTCTTGATGACGGGGGTGGACGCAACCCCCTGAACTCAGGTACACCTCGGAGCTCCTGTCCGGAGCGGATTGTCGAAGCCGTAGTGATGGAGGCCGCAATCGACTATTGCCCGGGTTGGGATGGCAGTGCCGTCAGCGGCCGACACGGTCGGATGGACATCACCTTCCGACACCAAGCACTGCTGACGTCATTGACCCTCATCGACCGACCGGAGCCTATGAGCGTCTCGGAGACAAGCGCTTCCAGCAATTGTGCGCCGCGCTGGTGCTCGACCGTTTCGCGGACGTGTCCGTCTTTCCGGTGGGCGAGAAAGATGGCGGCCGCGACATGGTCTCCGGCACCGGTGAGAACCGGACGATCCTTCAGGTGAAGTTCTCCGGTGATCGCCGCAAGAAGAGGGCCACGTGGATAAAGCAACAGATCAATGGGGAGGCGGCGAATATCGAACGCCTCGTCCGAGAGGGGTGCACCCGGTACATCCTGATGACCAACGTTGAAGGCGGAGCCGCGCCTGGCTCGGGTTCGCGCGACGAAGTCGAGAAGGAACTCACCGCGCTGTCGAAGAAGTACAGGGTCCAGATGTCCTGCGTCTGGTCATCGGACCTCGACGCCTGGGTCGACAATGCGCCCTGGGAGATCAAACTCGCCTACGTCGACATGCTCGCGGGCACCGACGCGCTCTTCGCCCTTCTGACCTCGATGAATCTGGAGGATGGGGAGCGGCGTGAGAAGGACATCCTCGTCACCTACGTGGCCACGCACTGGTCGCGAGACAAACGCCTGAAGTTCCGCCAGATCGATCTCGTCAGCGACCTGCTAAGCGATCTGTTCGTCGACGTGACCGCACATAGGACGAGCGCTCCCCGCGGCACAACGATGTCGCTTCGCGACGTAGAACACGTCGCCGATCATCTTCTCGACAAGGCGACCCCGCCGTTGACCCTCGTAGAAGGCGTTCCCGGTCAGGGCAAGTCGACACTTGCCCAGTACGTCTGCCAGGTGTACCGCGCGGCGTTCATTGGCCGAGAGGAGTTGGAGGCGAATAATGAGGTCCTGCCGGGGAGTTCGACTGAAGAACTTCGCGTCCCGTTCCGGATCGACCTTGCCGACTACGCCGAGGCTGCCCGCTCAAACAACACCTCCACCGCGACCACCCCCACCGGTCACGCTCGGCCGCGACCCTCACGACCAAGACGTCGCCCGGAAGGGCTCGATGTCGGCAAGGACTCGGGTCCGGACACACACCGTCACCGAAGCGGCGTGGGAGCCGGCATGGTGAGACGCGGACGTTCAAGACGACGACGGGGTCGTTGGCGGTGATGCGTGACTGGCTGACTCCCACTGAGCGCATGCCTGCGGCAGCGTCATCGATCCTCGGCGAGCCCCACTGGACCACGCTCAATCCATTTGTCCAATTTGGGAAGCTTGAGTTTGTCATGCGGATGACAAGTTTTGATTGGTTCTTGATCATCGGCTGATTTCGGGGTGACAACGACGGTCGCAGTGTGGCTAGTTTTCACCACCTGGGTCACCGCTGGGGTGACTACTGCAAGACAGGTCGGGTTGGAAATGGTCACTCGTGGTATAGCGTCGCGGATGGTCGCATCGATTGTCATCACGGTCTCCACCGCGCTGGTCGCGGGAACCCTGGGCCCGGCATCCTCGGCGGCCGCACTCACCGAACCGGAGGAGCCATCGCCCTCCGTGGTGGTGACGGACTCGGATCGTGACGGAGTCCAGGATCGTCCGGACGCGGTGTCGGCGGCCCTGGCGGCGCGTTTGGCTGACGAGAAGGTCGAGGATCTGTCGGCGCGCACCGAGTCAACGCAGTTGTTCGCGAACCCTGACGGGACGTGGACGCAGGAGGCCGCATCGGGTCCGGTGCGTGTCGTCGACGAAGCGGGAGCCTGGCACGACATCGACACCACCATTGTGCCCATCGCAGGAGCTACGGGACTAACTGCGAGGTACGCGTCGGCGGATGTGGTGTTCTCGCCTGGCGGCGACAAGACGTTTGCGACGGTGACTGACGAGAAGGGCAACAGGTCGAGCTTCGGTTGGCCGACGGCGCTCCCGAAGCCGGTTGTCGATGGTGACACGGTTACCTATCCGCGAGCCTTGGAGAACGGCGACCTGGTGGTGCAGGCGCTGCCGACGGGGTTCTCACACTCGGTGGTGCTGCAGGCGGCACCGACGGAGCCATTAGAGATTCCGATCCCGCTGCAGATCCCGGATGGAGAGCTGACTGTCAACGACAGCGGCTCGCTGGTGGTAAAGGCCGACGGCAAGAAGGTCGTCACCGCTCCGCAACCGCTCATGTGGGACGCCGCCGTGGGCAATGATGATCTGCCGAACAACGTCGAGCCGGTTGAGGCGGCGGTCGAGGCCTCGGGCAGCGGTGCGAGTGAGAAGCAGACGTTGGTGCTGTCGCCGGATGCACACTGGTTGTCGGATCCTGCGACGGTGTACCCGGTGACGGTCGATCCGTCGTACACGATGTACGCCAACGGCGACTCGTGGGTTCAGAACGCCGGCTACACGACGAGCCAGGGTGGCTCTACCGAATTGCGGGCGGGTACCTATGACGCCGGCGGGCACAAGGCGCGGTCGTTCGTGAAGTTCATCGGAATGCTCAATGACAATGGTGGATCGGGTCAGGACATCGTGTCGGCGACGTTCAAGATGCGGAACTGGTACTCCGGCTCGTGCACGTCCTCGGCGATCCGGATCGCCCGCATCACCGAGACCTGGGCGGTCGGGGACCTGACCTGGGACAACCAGCCGACGGTCACGTCGACCGGCTCGAGCACATTCGCTCCCGCCTACGGCTACTCGGCCTCGTGCGACGCCGATGGGAACCAGGCTTCATGGGACGCTACGGCCATTGTCCAGGCGTGGGCAGATGGCGCCGCAAACAATGGCATTCGGGTGGCTGCCGACAATGAGGCAAGTAACGCGACGTGGCGCAAGTACCGCTCCAGTGAGCACACGAACACTGACACCCGCCCGCGGATGAGCGTCACCTACAACTCCTACCCGAACAAGGCGGCGGCGCCGGTGGTGGTGGGTGCGACCACCTACGGCGGTGTCACGTACGTGAACAAGAAGACATTCAACGTGTCCTCTAAGGTGACTGACCCCGATGGTGGCACGCTGACCGGTCTGTTCGACGTGTCGGGACCGGCGGGCTCATGGTCCGGCCTGGCGGGGTCGGCGGTGTCGTCGAACGGAAGCTCGGTTCGTTCCTACACCCTCAACACCGACGGGGTGTACACCACGAAGGCGCGGGCTCGGGACTCAGCAGGTCTGATCTCGAAGAACTACTCCGCGTCAACCACCTTCACAGTCGACACGGCCGTGCCTACGGCGACGATCTCGTGCCCGGGCTACTCCAACGGAGTGTGGTACGACACGCGGCCGGCCGCGAGCACGACCTGTACGTTCGGGGGTTCGGCGGATGTGGTCTCGTGGTCGTGGCGCCTGAACGACGGTGCGTGGAAGACAAGCACGGGAAGCACAGGCGCGATCGCGATCCCCGAGTCGGGTGCGACGCAGATTGAGTATTACTCCGCGGACCGCGCCGGCAACAAGTCCCAGACGATCACCTTCGGTTTCGGTGTCGGTGCGGCCAGCCTGGTGGCGCCGGTCGGTGGTGAACGGTCCACATCTACCTTCGCGATTGAGGCGCACGGTCCGGGGTTCGTGGACGAGCTGACTCTCGAGTGGCGTGCCAGTGGAAGCTCGGCGGCGTGGGCGCCCGTCGATGCGCTGACCGAGCGTGATGGTGGTGACTGGGACGGCACGTTGCAGCTGGCTGGGGCCATGAAGACGACGGGACAGTTGATCTGGGACGCTAGGCAGGACGCGGTGCCGTCACCGGCTCTGATTGACGTGCGGGTGTGCTTCGACTCCACAACGAGCGGGATGAAATGCGGTCCCGCACGCACCGTCTCGCTGATTCCCGGGGCGTTTGGGGACTCCTTTCCTGTCGCGGAGGTGGGCCCAGGCACAGTATCGCTGTACTCGGGCGAGGTGATGGTCGAGGATTCCGACGCAGCCGGAATCGGGCGCACTTACCGCTCGATGAGCGGCCCGGCAACCAATGCCGCGAGTGTGCTCGGCCCGGGCTGGGCGGCCGACCTGTCTGGGAGTGGAGGCGCCACGTCGGGACTCGAGGTTCGCGACGACCTGACCGGTCTCGGCCTGCTCGTCCTCGAGCCCGCCGACGGGGCGATGACGTTGTGGGGAACCGGAGCCGGGCCGATCGCGGCCGGGTCGACCGGGACGTTCACGTTCGTCAAGGGATTCGGCGACATCACTGGCGCCCTCACGTTGGAGGCCAGCATGTCGGAGTGGCGCTTGCGGCTACGTGAGGACGACGGCACGATCACCGTTTGGACCGCCACACCTGGCGGCGGCGCGTGGCAGTTGACCTCGGTGACCGGCCCTGCCGAGGTGGGTGCCACCACCTTCGGACACGACCCACAGGGCAGGGTCAGCGACATCTTTACACCCGTCTCGGCGACCTTGGCGTGCAGCGAGACCAGCCAGGACGTCGGATGTCGCCACACGCATCTGACCTACTCCGACATCTCCGGCGGTCTCGGGTCACGGCTGACGAGCGTGGCAGAGATCGTCCACGCAACCACCGGTCCGCAATCGACCGTTGTCGCCGAGTACAGCTACGACGACGAAGGCAGGCTCACGGGAGTAGCCGATCCCCGCGTTACCAACGCCGACGGGGAGGGTGCGGCCACGACCTATGCCTACAGCGGCTCGGGAGATCAGAGCAGGCTCTCTAGCGTCACGCCCGCCGGAGAGGAAACGTGGGAACTCGGCTACGACGACGACAATGACCGACTCGACCAGGTCCAACGCACACTGCCAGGGTCCAACGACAAAGCACGCTGGGAGATCGTCTACCAAGTACCGACCTCCGGCGAGGACCTGCCCGACCTGACACCGCAGGCGATCACAGCCTGGGACCAAGGCGGGACAGACGCACCTATCGCTGGCGCCGCAGTCTTCGGCCCGAACGCTCCCGCGGAGCGGGACTGGAAGTATGCGTCACTGACCTACTACGACGTCGAGGGACACACGACCAACACCGCCGTCTACGGTGCTGGCGACTGGCTCGTCGACTCTTACGGATACGACAAGCACGGAAACGTCACCTGGGCAATCGACGCCGCGGCACGCGCCCGGATCCTCGCCATCGATCCCGCGCAACGCACGACCGAGGCGATCGATCTCAGCACCATCACGGGGTACAACGCCGACGGCACCCGCGTCGAGTCGATCTTGGGCCCGCAGCGCGCGGTCGTGACTGAGTCGGGAGAGGTTGTCCAGGGACGTCCTGTCACCTCCTACACCTACGACGATGAGACAACGCAGACACAACTGATCGTTGGCCGGCCAGCCGATGAACCAGAGACCCCACGCAATCTGGTCGTCGAGGAGACATCAAGCGTGCTCGACCTCTGGGGCGGCGCGTACTACGACGAAAAGGTCACGCGCTACCGCTATGACCCCGTCCAGAACGGCGACGGCAATGGCTGGGAACTCGGAGTCGCTACACGCACCAGCGTGTGGCTCGGTGGTGACAAGGCGCAGCCAAGCAACTGGTCGACCACGCTCACTCGGCACGACACCGAGGGCAAGGAAATTGAGACTCGCACGCCGCAGGGGGTCGCAAGCCACGACGGAGCCGGAACTGATCCCCGCTCCACGATCACGGTCTACTACACCGCCGACGACAGCGCTCGTGACTCCAGATGCCGCAACAAGCCCCAGTGGGCCGGACAGGAGTGCCTCACGGGACCCGCGGGACAGCCCGCGAGCGGAGCGAGCGTGCCTACGACGCTCTACGCCGCCTACGACCCCCAGCTCAATCCGACGTTGATCAAAGAATCGCGCGACCCCAGTCCGACGACTCCGTCCAACGAGATCGAGCGGGTTACGACCAATACGTTTGACGACGCTGGGCACATCACGTCCGAGCACACCATTGTCAACAACGCGCCGGCGGGAGACCGCGCCGTAGCTAGGACGAACTACACCTATGACACGGTGACAGGTGCGCTCACGGCGATCTCCAACGACGAGTCGACGATCTCGATCACCTATGACTCGTGGGGACGCGAGAAGAGCCGTACAGACAGCAGCGGAAACACAAGCACGAAGACGTACGACAGGGCCGGTCGTCTGTCGACGCATAACGACGGCAAGGGCGGATACACATATTCGTACGAAGGCAGCGGAGAGCATCGCGGCCTCGTTACCGGGCTCGACGTCGACCTGCCAAACGGTCAGGCCGACGAGTTTACCGTCGAGTACACGCCCAGGGGCGCGCCAGCGACGATGACCTACCCGAACGGGATTACCGCCCGGTGGACCTACGATGCCGCCGACAACCCGACAAACCTCGCCTACACCGTCGGCGAAGAAGTCGTTTCCTTCAGCCAGACCTACGACATCTCCGACCGTGTGCGGACGTCGGTGACCCCCGGGTCAGACCGGTCGTTCCGGTACGACCGGCGGGACCGCTTGGTGCGCGTCGATGACACGTCCGGAGTCGGACCGGTTGAGCAGAGCATGTGTGAGCGACGTGAGTACAGCCTGAGCCTCGACTCCAACCGCGACGCACTCACAAAGAGCGGAGCCGATTCCAGCGGACGCTGTGATGGAAGCGCTCCGACAACCATCGCGTCCGCGTTCGATGCAGCAGATCGGATCACGGGCGGGTACTCGTACGACGCGCTCGGCCGCACGCGGACGATTCCAGGCGAAGCGTCGAACATGCCTGCCGGAGGCGAGGTCGACGTTCGGTACTTCGCCAATGACATGGTCGCCTCCCTAGCCCAAGGTGAAGCGTCAACTGATCCGCTAGCGGAGAATGGCGTCGCGTACGAACTTGACCCGGCGGACCGCATAGCCGTAATCGAGCAACACGTCGGCGCCACCCCGGTCCGAACGCTCAACCACTTCTCGGATGAGAGCGATTCGCCAGCGTGGTCCACGACCATCGCTGGAGATTCAACGGGCGAGGAAGGCTCTGTCACGTGGAGCCGCAACCTGACCGGGCCGTTTGGGACATTGGTTGGCCAGCAGCTCGACGAAGGGCCAGCAATATTCGATCTCGCGGATCTTCAGGGCCATTTGGTTCTCAGAGCCGGCACGGATATGGAGGGCAATGTTGCCATCGGCCCGTTCAGCGAGTTCGATGAGTTCGGAGGGCTGCAGGCGGGTGCTGTGCAGACCTATGGGTGGCACGGCGGCGCGGCCCGACCCGCCAACCTTGTTGGTGGATTAATGCTGATGGGAGCGCGGCTCTATAATCCGACGACCGGCCGTTTTCTGTCGCGCGACGCAATTTCGGGAGGCAACGACAATAGCTACATTTACCCCGCGGATCCGATCAACCTTGCCGACCTGCCCGGCCTGGCGACAAAGTGGCTGTTTAACAAGAAGATTAAGCCAGAGAATGCCGCAAAATGGGCGAAACGTATTAGGAACGCTAAGCGCTTCACCGATTTGATCTCGGAGGGTCTTAAGTATGTGAGCAAGGTCCCGAATTGGGGGACCGTGGTCAAGATCGTGGTCGACATCCTCATGTCCATCGCGGCCGACATTGCAACTGATATCATGAGGGCGCACGGCGCGACCCCGCCGCGGGGCCACTACTTGCATCGCATCAGGATCAGAATCGGTATCGGAAACTGGGGTTGGAAGTTCTGGAAGTTCCGTCCCAAGTTCAACATTATTCCTCTGTACCAGCGTCGTCATGGGAGGCAGTGACGTGAGTGGCGAAGCTCGGAATAGCGAGCACATAATCGACGCCTACAGACGGGCTTGGAGTCGGCGTGTGGAGGGTGACGACAACTCCTTGGAGGTCTTTCGGTCTGAAGTCGGTAGCGCCAGGGGCGGTGCCGATGAGGAGGAATGGAAGCTCTATTCCGAACTTTGGGAGAAAGGAGTTCCTCCTTCGAGGCTCGCGAAAGAACTACGCCGAGCGGGTCTTCGGTCGCTGCGCGAGGTGGTTGGGCACACGTTCCGGCTTTGGCGCTCGAGCGCGCGAGAGCCGCGCTGGATGAAGGAGCCGTCCGATGTCGAGTTGCTCGGTCAAGACTCGCAATACTGGAGCCTTCCAGTTACAGAACTGCCGCTTTCCTTTGGGGACGAGGAGTACCCCTGGCTCGAACGGGCCTGTGCTGAATCTCAACTCGAGAAGGGCGAAGAGTGTCATGTTTTCGCGATCTGGCTCGACCCGCTAGAGAGTCAAGCAGATGAATGTGCGGTCGTTCTCGGGCGTCAAAGAGTCGGTTCGACGCGAGTTTCAACCGATGTATGGCATGAGTTGCGAAGTCTCCAATCGCGACGGATCTTCGCGAATGGCGCACTGGAGATTAACCCGAATGAGACTCCGCTGTCGCCCTACCTAGGCGTTCAGCTGCCGCCCCCTCACGCGTCGTCCTGAGGTCAGCGTTACAGTCTGATCCTGCTCTGACAAACCTTTACCCCTTAGAAACCAAAACAGGGATGTCACCAAGATCGGGCGATACCCGCTCGCCCCGGCCCGAGGTTCCCGTTGTCGTCACGCCGGTGCTGAGGGAGTTGCAGGTTCGATGTTCGCGCGCGGCGCCGTGCCGACCGGCGCGTTTGTGTCGCGGATCTGTGCGGGCCTGAGCGTGAGAGCGCTTCGCGCAGCATTTCGAACGGATTGCTTTCGGGAGTTGGTGGTCGATCGGTGTCGAGTCTGAGCAGTTGCTGGTCTGCGACGTACAGGTAGGTGCAGGTCCTAGCTCTGGTGGCACCGACATAGAGAGCTTCCCGGGTCGTGGTTTCGTCGACGATGACGTGCGCGGTGTCGGCCGTGGCACCTTGCGCGCGGTGGGTCGTGACGGCGTACCCGAGCTGGACGTGGTCGGCAACGTAGCCGGACGGCAGTTCGACACAGGCGCCGCCGCGTTCGACGTGCAGTCGCCCGTCCCCGCTGACCTCAGTGACAGTCCATCGGTCGCCGTTCTTCACGTACGTGCCGTGGATCGTGGTGAGGGCACGGTTGTTGCGACGGGTGGTGATGATGTCGCCGACGCCGGCGGTGGTGCCATCGCGCAGTCGTACGCCGCCGGCTCGGCCGATCTCCCCGGCTCGGATTCTCGCCGCGCGGGCGGTCGTGTTGAGGGCGCGCGCGTCCCGTTCGGTGCTGGCGATGATGATGCTGCTGAGTCCGCGTCGGGTGTCGCGCTCCCAGGCGTTGTAAGCGTACTCGAGAAGATGCGGCCCGCTGCCGGTCACGACGCGGTGGTTGTCCTCGTAGAAGCGCAGACCGGCCGGGTCTCCTCCGCGGATCTGGAGGGTCGCCGCCGCCTCGTCGGGGTTGTGGAAGCGGTGGAGCGTGTCGAGTTCGGGTCCGCCGATGTCGCCGACCAGGAGTCGGAAGGCGCCGCCGGCTTCGACCGCCGAGAGCTGGTACGGGTCGCCGAGTAAGCGGACGACGGCACCGGCCATATGGGCGTGCTGGGTGAGCCAGTCGAGACGTGTGGTGCCGGCGAGACTGGCTTCGTCGACGAGCACCAGGTCGCCTGGTCGCAGGTGAGCCCAGTCGTCGCCACTTACTGGCTCGGCGGTGAGGTGCTGGAACTTGTGGAGGTTCTCGGCCCTGGTGCCGAGCTCGTCTGCAAGGACCTGCGCAGCGGTCGCCGACGGAGCGAGCGGAATAACGCGGCGTCCCGCTTCGCGCCAGATGGTGGCGAGGGCGCGCATAGCGGTGGTCTTCCCTGACCCCGCTGGTCCGACTCCGATCGACAGTGCGTGGGGATTGGTGAGGAAGTCGAGGACGAGCCGGCGCTGGCCAGGGTCGAGCCGGTGGCCTTGCGCCTCTTCGTAGGCCCAGATTCGGGCAACGGCATCGGGCTCGGCCATGACCGGGTGGTCTGTGTGGGCGCGTGCGGTGTCGAGGAGTCGCTGCTCGGCGTCGAGGATGTGCTGGGTCGTGTACCGGGGTGAACCGTAGGTGGTCGCGTCGTTGGAGAGTGGGACCGCGACGTCGGGGGAGAGTGCGCGCTCGAGAGCGCGCACGGTGACGCGTTCGCGGTGAGGAGCGGTCGCGAAGCGAAGGTGGCGGATCTGGCGTTCGATCTCGGCGAGGACGTTCCAGCGGGTCCAGGTCGCCTTGTGCTCAGCGACCACGGAGGTGGCGACCTCGGCGATCAGGTCGACCGGCACCTCGTCCGGATCCCACGCGCGCGCCGGCGCCTTCGGGTTCATCAACTCGGCCAATCGCCGGTCGGGGTCCTTGCCGAGGAACGGTCGAGCTTCGGTGCGCCAGCGGGTGATCTTGTCGGCCAGGGTTTCGCCGAGGATCTTGTCGCCGCGGGTGTCGAGGGTGGCCTGCTGGGCGAGTCGGAGCTGGGCGGCGGTGTCGGGGTCGTGCCTGTGGGTATTGCGGTAGTCGGCGGCGAGCTCACGGTAGCGGTCCTCGATCGCGGCACGGCGTTGGGAGAACGACCGGATCAGATCGAACGGCACGCCGGCGATCTCGCGTACCGGTCGCTTGTCGGCGCGGACCGTGTCGGGACGTTCGGTGAACGCGACGCCAAGCCGTCGGCTGAGCTCGTCCTCGAAGCGGGTGTTGTACCGCTCAGATGCCGCGACTCCTGCCGCGTGCAGGACGCGAGCGTCGAGCGACAGCCAGTGTGCTCGACCGTCGGAGAGGTCGTGAAGGGCGCGGACCTTATTCGAGATCGCTACGTGTGTGTGCAGGTCGGGGTCGCCGGAGCGGGAGTCGAAGTGGTCGAACGCGGCTGCGATGAATCCGCGGGCCTTGGTCTGGACGCCGGCCTTGCCGGTGCGGGCGAAGCAGGTCTCCGTCTCCAACCAGGCGAGGACGTTCTCGACTGCGGCGTGGTGGGCGTCGGAGGCCGCTTGGCGGGTGGCGGCGTCGCCGAGTCCCCACAGGATCGAGGCGCTCTTGACCGGGGTGAATACGAGGTCGTACCCGGCGACGGCGCGACGTTCCTTCGCGGCCTCGGATGTCTCGATCCGAGCCCGTGTCGTCGCGTCTGGGGCGTGGCCGTCCTTGGCCTCGTATCGGGCGATCCGCTCCGCGATCCGATCGTCCCGTGACTCGCGCGTGTGGAAGGCGGGAAAGGCCTGTCCCAGCCGGGCGGCGGTCCTCGCGGCCTCCGGACTCGCGCCGTTGGCTTCCTCGAGCGCGATGATCTGTTCGGCATCGGGGTGCATTCCGGCGCCGAACAGGGACCGCATCTGGTCCTCGCGCACCGTCCCGCTGACGGCCAGCTCGCGCGCCCCGACTCCCATCCACCGACCGGTCGGGTTCCCGGACGCGAGGTAGTAGTCCGCCAGCGACTGGCTGGCAGTCCGCGTGACATCTCCAGACGCGACCTGTCGGGTCAGGTAGGTGTAGCCGTCACCGGCGTGCAGCTTGTGCAGCGTCATCACTGGACGCGACCCCCACGAGTAGCCGAACGAGTAGCCAAACGCCCGAGAAGCAGCGGCCGTCGAGGAACCGCGGCGGAATCCAGATCCCTGCTGACCTGCGCAAACGCATCTCAGCGGCCATCGCCGGACACGCCGCGTGCAACTTGTAATGAGGATGTCGCGGGTTCGACTCCTGTCACCGGCCCCGAATTGGCGGTCGGCCCTCGGCGCCACCACCCGCATGGTGGTGCTGCTCCTCGCGATGGTGTCGATCGAGGTAGCCCGTGACGCATTGCCTCCACATCGCCGGGTACCTGGACACAGCAGTCCGCACCTATCTTCTGGAGGCCTGGTGTCGAGAGGTTCGCGTGCAAGCAGCACCGAGGTCTCCGGCCCAGGAGTGCCTTGCCTCGAATGGCATCCAGGGGGCGAGTTCACCGTCGGGGGCGAGGACGAGCTGCTCCTCGTCGACCAGCGAGGGCAGATGCTCGGACCGGCAGCGGCACCGCTGACGGCCACCCTTAGTAACCGCGGAACACACGGCACCCTCAAGGGCGAGATCTTCGTCGACGAGCTCGAGCTCGAGACGCCCGTGTGCTCGGACGCCGAGGAAGTGCGCCAGTCGCTGAAACACCTACGGAGATCACTGATCACCGAAGGCGTCCGACCGATGGCAGTCGGTCTCCACCCAAGCTCCGGCTTCGGCTCCGTGGACATCTCGACGTCGCGACGATACGACCGGATCGGCGACGAGTTCGCCGGCCTGCTGCGTACGCCGACCGCGGCCTTCCAGGTGCACGTCGGCGTGCCGGACCCGCCCACCGCCCTGAAGGTCTACCGCGGACTGCGCAACCGGCTGTCCGCCTTCCGTGCGCTCGCCGCAGGATCGCCGTACTGGCACGCCCGCGACTCCGGACTCGCCTGCGCCCGTCCAGCCATCCTCAGGTCGTATCCGCGGACGACCATGCCGCCCGTGCTCCGAAGCTGGGATGAGTACGTCGCAGCGATCGGGCTCGCCATGTGGGCGCACGAGGTGCCCGACTACAGCTACGTGTGCTGGGAGCTCCGTCCGCACCCGAGACTGGGGACGGTGGAGGTACGAGTCATGGACGCGCAGTCGTCGCTCGCACGCGCCGCCGGCCTGACTGCCCTGGTGCAGGGCCTTGCCCGACATGCCGTCGAGTTTCCTGACCCTGATGACCTCCCGGACGAGGTCGTCCTCGCGAACGACCTTCGAGCGTGCCGCTTCGGCCTCGAAGCGACGGTCGTCGATGCGGGCCGGTCACGACGACCCATGCGTGAGGTCGCGGCACGCGCGCTCGACGACGCACGTAAGCAGCTGGCGCCTGACGGTGTGGACGGACCCCTCGACGCCGTGCAGGCGATCCTCGTCGAGCCTCCTGAGTACGTCCGCCAACGAGCCGTGTGCGAGCGAGAAGGGATGCCGGCTCTGCTGGCGGACCTCGTGGCGCGCACGGCGGACGTCGACGGCTGAAAGGTGTGGGGACGACAGAGGCCGTCCCCCACGAGCTGGGGGGACGGCCTCTCTGTCACGGGTTCAGCACAGCTCAGTGGCGGTGCGTCCCACCCAACGGGTCGACCTCGCCGGTCGGCTTCACCTCTCCTCGCCACGCGCCGGTCTCGACGCCACGGGACTCGATGAACTCCTTGAAGCGCTTGAGGTCTCCCGCGACGCGACGCTCGACGACGTTCAGCACGTCGCCGGCCTTCTCGACGATGCCCTCCATGAACCGGGGGAAAGACTCGAACTGCCTCCACTGGTCGTACGTCCTCCCCGATCAACCGCCGGTCCCGGCCGCTGCGTGGGGCTTGGCCCCCCAGGTAGCGTTCCGGTCGTGACTCGTCGTGGCAGCGTCCCGGTCGTCGACCGGTGGGTCGCACTGGTCACGGGGACCCTCGCGCTCGTCGCTCTCGCCGCGTTCTGCGTCGTGACCGCCGTGGCCCCGGAGGCCGGGGTGGTGGAGCCGGTCCCGTCCGCCCTCGGTTGGGGCCTCGGTGCGGTCACGATCGTGCTGCAGGCGGTGGCACTGCTGTGGCGTCGTACGGCGCCGCGCACCGTCCTGCTCCTGGTCTCCCTCGGGATGCTGCTGTGCGCCGTGTGGGGCCTGGGGGACGGGATCGGCCTGGCCCAGCTGGCCGTCTTCGTCGCCTCCTACACCCTGGGGTTGGCGCAGCCGCTCTCCCGCTCCTGGCCGACCTTCGCCGCCGCCGGGGTGCTTGCGGCTGCCGGCTCGATGATCAGCGCGACGTTCAGTGATGAGCCGGTGGCACTCGCGCTCGGCCTCGGTGCGCTCCAGGGTGTCGGCACGGTGGGGCTCCCGCTGGCGGTCGCGATCGCGGTGGCCACCCGGCGAGAGATCCGGCAGGCGCGGCAGAGCCGGGTGGACGCGCTGGAACGTGAGCGTGGCGCGCTCGTCCAGGCCGCCGTCGCCCGCGAACGGACTGCCATGGCGCGCGAGCTGCACGACATCGCCGCCCACCACCTGTCCGGGATCGCGGTGATGACCGCGGCCATCGGCACGCAGATCGACTCCGACCCCGAGGCCGCCAAGGCCGCCGTCGCGCAGGTACGCACCCAGAGCACCGCGGTGCTGCGTGACCTGCGCAGCCTGGTCGGCCTGCTGCGCGAGGACGACGGTCGTACGGACACGCCCGAGCGGGTACGGCCGGAGTCCCTGGCCGGCATTCCCGCGCTCGTCGACGACGTCAGCGGCACCGTCCGCGACGTCCGGCTGACGGTGCTGGCCGGAGACCACCAGCAGGTCGGTCACGGAGTCGGTCCGCTGGGCCAGCTCGCGGCGTACCGGATGGCGCAGGAGGCCCTCGCCAACGCTGCCCGGCACGCGCCTGGCGCACCCACCGAGGTGACCGTCGACGACCGGGACCCCGAGGCCGTGCTGCTCACCGTCCGCAACGACCGGCCTGGCGGTCCTGCGGCGCAGCCGGGGAGGTCAGGGTTCGGCCTGGTCGGGATGCGTGAGCGCGCCGAGCTCACCGGCGCCAGCCTCGACATCGGTCCCACCCAGGACGGCGGCTGGCTGGTCCGGCTGCGGATCCCGCGGGACCAGGACACCCAGCACATCGACCGCACGACAGCCACCACGGAGGACGCATGACCCGGGTCCTGATCGCCGACGACCAGGCGCTGGTGCGCGCCGGATTGCGGACGCTCATCGACGCCGAGCCGGACCTCGAGGTGGTCGCTGTCGCCTCCGACGGCCGCGAAGCGGTCGAGGCCGCGCGCGCCCTGCGACCGGACGTGGTCTGCATGGACATCCGGATGCCCGGGCAGGACGGCATCAGCGCCACGCGGGAGCTGTGCGGGCCTGGCGTGACCGATCCGATTCCCGTCCTGGTGCTCACCACCTTCGACATCGACGACTACCTCTTTGGGGCGCTGGAGGCCGGGGCCTCGGGGTTCCTGCTCAAGGACGCCGAGCCCGAGGTGCTGGTCGCAGCGGTGCGCTCGGTCGCTCGGGGCAATGGCACCCTCGACGACGCACTGACCAAGCGGGTGCTGCGCGAGGTGGTGACGCGCCGAGAGATCGTCCCTGTCACCGCCGGTCGGGCCACCGAGCTGCTCACCGCCCGTGAGCTCGACATCCTGCTCTTGCTCGCGCAAGGTCTGTCCAACGACGAGATCGCCGCGCAGCTGGTCCTGGAGACCTCGACGGTGAAGTCGCACCTGGCCCGGATGATGCCGAAGCTCGGCGTCCGCTCCCGACTCCAGGCTGCGGTCTGGGCGTACCAGAACAAGGTCGTCGCCGTCCCCGACTGAGCGGACCCCGGCCCGCGCGGCGGCCGCGCTTGCATCGAAGGATGCAAGCCGGAGATCTCCTTCCTGCGCGGCTCGTGGCACACCCCCGCGGATTCGTACCGTCATCGTGTGTTCTCTTCCGATGACCGAGGAGCGGCGATGACCGCCCCCACCACCCACCGCACCGCTCACCCGCACGCGAACGGCGCCACCCGTCCGGCGCTGAGCCTCGTCGACGTGCACAAGCAGTACGCAGGAAGCTCGGGACCAGTCCACGCGCTGCGCGGCGTCTCGCTGGCCCTGGAGCCTGGCTCCTTCACCGCGGTGATGGGCCCCTCAGGCTCGGGCAAGTCGACGCTGCTCAACTGCGCCGCCGGACTCGACGCGCCGACCAGCGGCAGGATCACTGTCGGTGAGCACGACATCAGCACGCTCTCGCCCGATGCACTGACCCGGTTCCGCCGCGACCACATCGGCTTCATCTTCCAGTCGTACAACCTCGTCCCGCACCTCAGCGTGGCCGACAACGTCACGCTGCCCGCGATGCTGGCCGGGAAGGCCGACGAGCCACGCTGGCTGGCCGAGCTGCTCGACGCCGTCGGGCTGGCCGAGATGACGCAGCGCCGCCCCGGCGAGCTCTCCGGCGGGCAGGCCCAGCGCGTCGCGATCGCGCGCGCGCTCTTCTCCCGGCCCACCGTCGTCTTCGCCGACGAGCCGACCGGCGCACTCGACCGCCGTACCGGCACGGCCGTCCTGGCCCTGCTGCGCGAGACCGCGTCCCGGCTCGGGCAGACCGTGGTCATGGTGACCCACGACCCGCTGGTGGCTGCGACCGCCGAGCAGGTGCTCTTCCTCTCCGACGGACGTCTGGTCGACCGGCTCACGAACCCGACGGCGGCTTCGGTCGCCGAGCGTATGCTCGGGCTGGAGCGATGAGCACGATGTGGCGTCTCGCCCGCTCTGGTGCCACCGCCCACCTGCCGGGCCTGGTCGGCCCGTTCTTGGTGGTCGCCCTTGCCGCCGTGCTGGTCTCCGGGACCGGAGTCCTCATCGAGTCCGGCCTCCGCTCACCGGGCGGCGCCGGGTTCCTGATCCTCCTGGCCCTCTCCTTCACCGGCACCGCGACCATGCTGATCGTCTTCGTGGTCTCGGCGACCGTCTCGCTCGCCCTGCGCCGACGGCAACGGGACTTTGCGCTGCTGCGCGCGGTCGGCGCGACCCGCGGCCAGGTCCGTGGGCTGGTCGCCCGCGAGATCAGCCTGGTCGTGCTGGTGGCGGCGCCGCTGGGTGCACTCGTCGGCCTCGTCGCCGTCCGGCTGCTGACGCCCGTCCTGGTCGAGGCAGACATGGTGGGGCCGGACTTCCAGATGGCGCTCTCACCCCTGCCTGTGCTGGCGGCCGCGCTCGTCCTGCTGCCGGTGGCGTGGCTGGCCGCTCGGTTGGCGACGCGGTCGACGCTGCGTGCCGCGCCGACCGCAGCAGTCACGCAGAGCGTCGTCGAGCCGGTCGGCATCGGGCGCGTCCGCCGGATCAGCGCCCTCGCCCTCGCCGGAGCCGGCCTCATCATGGCGCTGAGCCCGCTGTTCATGCCCGGCACCCTCGGAAGCGCGATGGCCGCGACCTCGGCGTTCCTGCTCGTCGGTGCGGCGGCTGCCGCCGGCCCCGTGCTCGTCGCGTGGCTGCTGGACCATGCCAGCCTGCGAGGCGGACCGGCCACCCGCCTGGCGCTCGCCAACACCCGCGGCTTCTCGCGACGGCTGACCACCGTGGTGGTGCCGCTCGCCCTCGCCTTGGGGGTCGGCACCGTCCAGGCCACGACCGACGACACCTTGGCGGTGGCCGGCGAGCGCCAGCTGGCGGCCGGCCTGGACGCCGACCTGATCGTCACCGGCAGCGACCTCGACGAGTCCCGGCTCGCCGCACTCGCCACCCTGCCCGGCGTCGACGCGGCGGCCCCGCTCGCCACGGTGCCTGCGAGTGTGCGTACCGATGACGAGGCCGGGTGGCTCGGGCCGCTGGGATGGGAGCCGACGCAGGTACGCGGCCTCCCGGCCGGCGAGCTCGACGGCATGCTCGATCCTGGCGTTCGCGACGGCGACCTGGCCGCGCTGGACGCCCCGGACACCGTCGCGATCAGTCGAGACGCGCGCCTCGACACCGGCAAGGGCATCGGCGAGAAGATCGCGATCCGCTGGGCCGGCGACGACTTCGCGTGGGCGGAGGTCGTCGCGATCTATGACCGCGGCCTGGGTTTCGGGGACTATCTCGTCGGCCAGGGCACTCCCGCGGTGCACGGTGTCGACGTCCGTGCCGACACGGTGCTGCTTCGCGCCGACGAGCCGGGTGTGGGGGCCGCGGTCGCCGGCCTCGGGCTCACGGCGACCGACGAGGCGGCGTACGTCGCGTCGACGACCGAGTCGGGGGCCGCAGCGCGGGACCTCTCTGCCCTGCTGCTGCTCCTGCTGCTGGTCTTCGTCGTGGTGGCCGCCGCCAACGCGCTGGTCCTCAGCACCGCCGGACGACGCGACGAGCTGGTGCTGCTGTGGCGCACCGGCGCAACCCGACGCCAGCTGATCGCGATGGCGAGCGTCGAGGCCCTGGTCATCGGAGGCCTGGCCTGGCTGATCGGGACTGCCACGGTGATCCCGGCGGTCCTAGGCGTCAGCGGCGGCCTCCTCGGTGTGGCGGTGCCGCCGTTCGACCTGGTCGGCTACGGCGTCCTGAGCGCTGCTGTGCTGCTCGTACCGCTTGTAACCGTCGTCCCGGTGGTCGCCCGAGCAGCGCTGGGCAAGCGTTCGGCGCGGACGTAGGGTCGAGATCGTGGGCGGCGACGGGGGGCCGAAGTGATTCTTCGGCGGGTGGCTGTCGGCTCGTGCGTCGGGCTGACCGTTGTCGGCCTGCTTGCCGCCCCCGCGACAGCGGCCAGCGACTCCGCGGACGATCCCGTCAACCGCGTCGTCGCGATCTCGGTGGACGGCCTCAACCCCAAGGCGATCCACATGCTCGGCCGGTCCCGTACGCCGAACTTCCACCGGCTGATGCGGCAGGGCGCCGTCACACTGAACGCCCGCACGGCACGCGAGCAGACCCGTACCCTGCCGAACCACACCGGCATGCTGACCGGCAGGCGGATCGATCCTCGTCGCGGCGGACACGGCGTCACGTTCAACGACGACACGGGCACGACCGTGCACCGGGCGGCGGGCCGCCACATCTCCAGCGTGTTCGACGTCGTGCACAACAGTGGCGGTTCGACGGCGCTCTTCGCCGCGAAGACGAAGTTCGCCCTCTATCAGCGCACCTGGAACGCCACGATCGACCGGTTCACCGTCGACACCGACAACTCGCGACTCGTGACCAGGGTGACTGCCGAGCTGCGGCGGGCACCCCGTACGTTCACCTTCGTCCACCTGTCGCGGCCGGACCAGGCCGGTCACACCCGCGGGTTCATGAGTCGCGCATACCTGCGTGCGGTCCGCAGGACCGACCGGCTGCTCGGACGGATCCTGTCGACGATCCGCGCCCGGCCGGCGCTGCGCAAGCACACCCTGGTCGTGCTCACGGCCGACCACGGTGGCTCTGGCGCCTCGCACGGCGACGCTCGCAGGCTGGCCAACTACCGGGTGCCGTTCATGGTGTGGGGCCCTGGAGTCGCCGCGGGCCGGAACCTCTATCGCCTCAGCCCGCGCTACCGCAGCCCAGGCTCGGCCCGTACGAGATACACGGGCAGGCAGCCGATCCGCAACGGCGACCTCGCCAACCTGGTCACCGACGCCCTCGACCTGCCTCGCGTCCCTGGTGCGCGGTTCAACGTCCGACGACGCCTCAACGCCTTCCGCTGACGTCGGTGCCGATCTGCGGCGCATTCGATGATCACTCTCTGAGAGGGGTTCACACGATGCAGACGGTCACACTCAACAACGGGGCTGAGATGCCGATCCTCGGCTTCGGCGTCTACCAGATTCCCGCGGAGGAACTCAGAAGGCCGTCGAATCTGCGCTCGAAGTCGGCTACGGGCACCTCGACACCGCGGCGTCGTACGGAAACGAGGAGGCTGTCGGCGCAGCGATCAGGCCCACGGGGTCGCACGTGGCGACCTGTCGAGGACGACACCAAGCGCGCCTTCGAGAGCTCGTTGCGCCGTCTCGGACTGGACTACGTCGACCTCTACGTGATCCACCAGCCGCTCGGTGACTACTACAGCGAGTGGCGGGCCATGCAGCGGCTCTACGGAGAGGGGAGTATTCGTGCGATCGGTGTCTCGAACTTCTATCCTTCCCACGCGCTTCCTACCAGGACCTGATGCGCGAACGCGATGTGCAGATCGAGGCACTGGGGCCCGTTCGGTGAAGGCAAGAACAATCTGTTCTCCAACCCCGTCCTCTCCGCGATCGCCGGGGCGCACAGCAAGTCCGTCGCCCAGGTCGTGCTCCGGTGGCTCGTTCAGCGTGGGGTCGTCGCCGTCTCCAAGTCCGTACGTGCGGAGCGGATTGCAGAGAACCTCGAGGTCTTCGACTTCGTCTTGACCGACGCAGAGATGGGCCAGATCGCGTCACTCGACACCGGTGAGCGACCCCTCCACCATCCGACGGCGCCGGCTACGCGTCGCTTGGCGCGTCTCGGATCCAGCCGCGGCGCAGGCCCTCGTCGACGAGCATGCCCGTTGCGTCACCGAGCGTGGTCGACGCCGCGACGACACCGGACTCGCGAGCGCGGATGGTGGCGAGGTTCGCGCCGGGCATCCGCCACGTCCCGCCTTCGTTGAACCAGTTGAGCAGCATCGGCTCCAGCCGGTCGATGCCCTTGCAGAACCTCGCCTCCGGCGTCTTCCCCGCCTCGAACTCGTCCCAGAGCGCACGGATCTCCTGCGCCTGATCCTCGGGCAGCTGGGTGAACAGCCGGTCGGCTGCAGCCTCCTCCCGCTCGCGCTGATCGACTCGAGAGGCGGCGTCGAACACCGGGCTGTCGCCGGCATAGATCTCGACGAGGTCGTGGATGACGACCAGCTTCACCGCGTGGCCGACGTCGATCGGCTCCTCCGCGTACTCCGCGAGCAGCACCACCATCAGCGCGAGGTGCCAGGAGTGCTCGGCGTCGTTCTCGCGGCGATCGGCCGCAGCGAGCGGCGACGCACGCAGGATCGTCTTGAGCTTGTCGGCCTCGGCGATGAAGGACAGCTGCGCCGCGAGTCGCGCGTCGATGCCGTCAGGGAGCGGGTTGCGGGTGATGATCAGGGCGTCGTCTTCCACGACTCCGACACTCTCACGCGATGAGTTGCGCCGTCGCCGCCGGTCAGCCCTCCCAGATGCCGACGAGTGCGAGGAGCAAGGCGATGGTCAGCACAGGACGAGAGGCGACCGCGATCTCTGAGACCGGGATCCTGCGCCCGGGCGACGACGGGTACGACGCCGCCCGTCAGGTGTGGAACGCGATGGTCGACCACCGGCCCGCGATGATCGTGCGCTGCCGTGAGACCGCCGACGTGGTGGCGGCCGTGCTGCTGGCCCGTCGCGAGGGACTCGAGATCGGCGTGCGGTGCGGCGGGCACAGCGTCGTCGGGCACGGGGTCCCCGACGGCGGGCTGATGATCGACCTGACCCCGATGCGCGCCGTACGGGTCGCGCCGACCCGCCGCAGGGCGTGGGTCCAGGGTGGCGCTCTGCTCGGAGCCCTCGACGCCGCCACCCAGCCGTACGGACTGGCTACGACGGCGGGCAACGTCTCGCACACCGGCGTCGGTGGTCTCACGCTTGGCGGCGGGATGGGATGGCTCGCCCGCCAGCACGGGCTGACGTGCGACAACGTCGAGTCGTTCGAGATGGTGACCGCCACCGGAGACGTCGTACGGGCGTCGGCCGACGAGAACCCGGAGCTCTACTGGGGCCTGCGCGGGGGTGGGGGCAACTTCGGCATCGTCACGGAGTTCGAGCTCCGTCTGCACGAGACGGGGACGCAGACGCTCAGCGTCGAGCTCGACTTCGCCGTCGGCGATGCCGCGTCCGCCGTCGCCCGTTGGCGTGACCTCAACGCGACCGCACCACGGCGAGCGACGTACGCCGCCTCAGTCGCCGGCGGCGTGGTGACGCTCGGCTTCGTGTGGATCGGCGACCCGGGCGAAGGCCGCGAGCACGCACGACTGCTCGAGGCGCTCGGCCGACCGGTGGCGCGGCGCGTGGACGCGATGCCGTACGTCGACCTCCAGCGCCGCGATGACACCCTCGAGGGCCACGCGCTGCGTCGCTACTGGAAGGGCCACTACCTCCGCGACCTGCCCGACGCCGCGATCGAGGTCCTGCTGACCCAGGACCCGACGGTGGCCGCGAGCCTCCAGGCGTACGGCGGTGCGATCGACGAGGTGGACGACGACGCGACGGCGTACAGCCAGCGAGGCACGGTCTTCGAGTACGTCGCGGCGGCGCGCTGGACGGATGCCGAGGCCGATGAGGAGCAGATGGCGGCCGCGCGCGCGGCCGCCGCACGGCTGGAGCCGTACGCCAGCGGCGTCTACGTCAACGTGCTCGGCGACGAGGGCGCGACCGGCGTACGACGGGCGTACCTGCCGGCGACGCTTGCGCGGCTCACGGCGCTCAAGGACACGTACGACCCCGACAACGTCTTCCACCTGAACGCGAACATCCCGCCGAGCGCGCCGTCCTAGACTCCGCCTCGTCCATCCACTCTGCGGTGGGGCCAACGGAAAGTGCGTCCCCCACCGCGCAGTTCCGGTGGGGTAGCGATTCTCCGGTGGGGCTTGGACGTCGGCGGCTGGCCCGTTAGCGCGGCTGATCCCGGCGCGGTCGTCACCGTGCTTCCGCTCTGCATTGTCCAAAGGTTTGTGTTAGGACCGAGAGAAGGACCGCTTCAACCGAACGCCTCCCCGGGGTCCCCGCTTCACCGGTCGTCGCTCGGCGCCCGGAGTCTGGAGGAACGATGGCGCACTCGGAGTTCGGGGGCGGCGGGTTGGACCCACTCTTCGCCCGCCATGCCGAAGAGACCGGCCAGACCCGCAACGTCCTGCACGAGGAGCCAATGCTCCCGGAGACGGCCTACCAGATCGTGCATGACGAGGTAATGCTCGACGGCAACGCGCGTCTCAACCTCGCGACGTTCGTCGGCACGTGGATGGGGCCATACGCGGACCGTCTCTACTCCGAGACGTACGACAAGAACATGATCGACAAGGACGAGTACCCCGCGACGGCGGCGGTCGAGGAGCGGTGCTGGCGGATCCTCGCGGACCTCTGGAACGCTCCCGACCCCGACCAGGCGCTGGGCACGTCGGCGATCGGTTCGTCCGAGGCGTGCATGCTCGCCGGTCTCGCGTTCAAGCGACGTTGGCAGCACGCACGCAGGGCCGAGGGGAAGTCGACCGAGACCCCCAACCTGGTGATGAGTTCGGCCGTTCAAGTGGTGTGGGAGAAGTTCTGCAACTACTGGGACGTCGAGGCCCGCTACGTGCCGATCACTGAGGAGCACAAGACGCTCGACGGGCACGACCTCGCGTCGTACGTGGACGAGAACACGATCGGCGTCGTCGTCATCATGGGCGTCACGTACACGGGCATGTACGAGCCGGTCACCGCCGTGGCGGCGGCTCTGGACCAGATCGAGAAGGACACCGGCCTCGACATCCCGATCCACGTCGACGGTGCCTCCGGCGCGATGATCGCACCGTTCCTGCAGAAGGACATCGAGTGGGACTTCAGGGTCGAGCGGGTGCACTCGATCAACACCTCGGGGCACAAGTACGGGCTCGTGTACCCGGGTCTCGGCTGGGTCGTCTGGAAGTCTCGCGACTTCTTGCCTGAGGACCTGATCTTCTCGGTCAGCTACCTGGGCGGTGACATGCCGACGCTCGCGCTGAACTTCTCGCGGCCGGGTGCGCAGGTCCTCCTCCAGTACTTCAACTTCCTGCGGCTCGGTTACAACGGCTACCGCGCTGTGCAGCAGGCCGCTCAGGACACCGCGAAGCACCTCGCCGACGGCATCCAGAAGCACGGGGCGTTCACGCTGTGGAACGACGGCAGTGACATCCCGGTCTTCGCCTGGCGCCTTGCGGAGGGCCACACGGACAACTGGAACCTGTACGACCTCTCCGACCGGCTGCGCACGTACGGCTGGCAGGTGCCGGCGTACCCGATGCCGGACAACCTTTCCGACCTCGTCGTCCAGCGCATCGTCGTCCGCAACGGGATGAGCTACGACCTCGCCGACAAGCTGCTGCGCGACATCGCTGCGGCCACGAGCGATCTCGACAGCCTTCCTGCGGCGATCCCGCGGTCCGTGGCGAAGCGCACCTTCCACCACTGAGGGGTGCGGCTCGGCGCGGAGCTCATCCTCACCGTTCTCGGGGCGGTGTGGCTGACGGCGATCGCCGCCCCTCGAGCACACCGGCGAACGCGAGCATCGTGATGCCGGCGAGGGGGACGACGAGGAGGCCGACCCGCAGGCTCGTCGCGTCCGCGACGAGGCCGACGATCGGGGGCGAGACGAGGAATCCGACCCGCATGAGCCAGGTCAGCAGCGTGAGTCCCGTGCCGGGCTTGAAACCGGGGAGCTCGTCGGCGCCGTGCATCGCCGCGGGGATCACGGTCGCGACGCCGAACCCGGCGGCCGCGAACCCGGCGATGGTCCCCGGCACCGTCGGGAAGGCCAGTGCGGCGCCCATGCCCGACGCGGTGATCAGGCCCCCGACGCGGACCACGGCGCGCTGCCCGAACCGGTCGACCAGCCGGTCGCCGATGATCCGCCCGACGAACTGCGCGCCGACCAGCGCGACGTAACCGAACGCGGCGATCGACCCTGCCGCGCCGAGCGACTCGTTCAGGTAGACCGCCGCCCACGTGCTGCCCGCGTCCTCCACGAGTGCGTCCGCGATGCCGAGGAGGACGAGCGCGCCGAGGACCAGGACCGTACGAGGGGTGGGGCCGGTCGGTCGGGCGCGAGGCGTCGGTGGGGTGCCGTCGGGCTCGCTGGTCTCGATGGGCTCCACGGGCTCGGCATCGCGGCCGCGCAGCAGGAACGGGAACGCCGCGACCGCGATCGCGGCGAACAGCGCCGACGAGAGGCCGAGATGGACCGCCGGTGACAGACCCAGCGCGACCGCCCCCGCGCCCATGAGGCCACCGAGCACCGCGCCTGCGGACCAGATCGCGTGGAACGCGTTGAGGATCGACCGCCCGTAGCGTCGCTGGACCCGCAGCCCGTGCGCGTTCTGCGCCACGTCGGTGATCGCGTCCATCGCGCCGAGCAGGAACAGCGCCGCGGCGAACGTCGCGAGGTTGGGCGCGAGACCGATGGCGAAGGCGCCGACCCCGGTGAGGATCGTGCCGACGACCGTGACCCGCGACGACCGGAAGCGCCTGATGAGCACGCCGGCCGCGAGCCCCGCGACCAGTGCTCCGACGGGCAGCGCGGCGATCGCGAGTCCGTACGAGGCGTTGGTCAGGTCGAGGTCGTCCTTGATCCCGGGATAGCGGGGGAGGACGTTCGCGAAGATCGCGCCGTTCGTCAGGAACAGCACGGCCACGGCGATCCGCGCGCGGCGCAGCGTCTGGTCGGGGGAGGTCACCGCACGACGCTAGTCGATGACTGGGCGCACGACATCATCGTCAGCAGCGGTACGACGTCGCGCGCGCGACCGGTACGCGGACGGCGTCGTGCCGTACTGGCGCACGAACGCCTGGCGCATCGCCTCGGCCGACCTGAACCCGCACTGGCGTGCGATGGTCGCGAGCGGTTCGGGGGTTCCCTCAAGCAGATGGGCGGCCGCTTCGAGACGCACGGTCCGGACGTACTGCGCTGGCGTGGCTCCGACCTCGGCGGCGAAGACTCGGCCGAGGTGACGCACGCTCACACCGGCGACGTCCGCGAGGGCGGCGGTGTCTGCCGGAGCGGCGAGATCGGCGGTCACGTGGTCGGTCACGCTGCGGACGATGGTGTTCTCCGTCGTGGGTGCTGCGGTGTGGATGCTCATCTGCGACTGGCTCCCCGGCCGCTGGAGGTAGGTGACGAGGTAGCGCGACGTCGCACGCGCGAGCTCCGGCCCGTGGTCCTCCTCGATGAACGCCAGCGTCAGGTCGAGCGCGCTCGTGACGCCGGCGGCGGTCGAGATCGCGCCGTCGCGGATGAAGATCGGATCAGGATCGACGGTGACATTCGGGTGATGGCGAGCCAGCCGCGCCGCGTACTGCCAGTGTGTGGTCGCGCGCCGCCCGTCGAGGAGGTCGGCCGCGGCCAGGATCGTGGCCCCTGTGCAGACCGAGGCCGTACGGCGGGCCGCGCCGGCGAGACGGCGTACGTGGTCGCGGACCAGCATGCTCTCCGCGGCGCGCTCGTGACCGGTGCCGCCGGAGACGATGACCGTGTCGATCGGCGTCGCAACGTGCTCGAGCGCGCCGTCGGCGGCGAGGGTGAGGCCCGACCCGCACACGACGGGGAGCCCGCCGGGCGAGACGACGCGCGTGCTGTACGGGACCTCGAGCGCTCCGATCATGTTCGCCATCATCAGCGGGGTGGTGATGCAGGCGATGTCGAGCAGCTCGGCGTTCTCGTACGCGACGACGACGACGGTCCGTTCCGGCATGCTTCAGTGTAGGCCGAGAGACACGGATCCCAGGATCTCGGACACGATCGGCCGCAGAGGTCTCACGCGTCGGGCAAACCTCCTTAGCGTCGACGTCATGATCAGCGACACCGAGGGACGCGGACCTCGCACCGAGCGGCAGCACCGCCTGCCGTGGCTGTTGCGGCGGTGGCCGACTGCGCTCGGCATCGGGTCAGGCGCGTTCATCGTGTCCGACATGACGGACGGGTCGGAGGCGGCGCTCGTCCTCGTCGTCGCGGCCTTGGGCTACATCGCGACTGCGGTGCTGGACCGGCAAGGTCTGATCTGGGCGGTCGTCGCGGCCGAGATGGTCGTGGTCGTGGTCCTGCGGATCGTCGACGTCGATCCCATCCCGGTGCTGGCCGTCGCTGCGGTCGCACTGGCGCTGGTCGGCGCCGTGCGGCGGAGGTGGGGGCCGTCTCGCTTCGAGACGCTCTACCCCTGGCTCACCGCGCTCTTCCTCGTCGCTGGCCTCGTCGGTGCTTACGCGAGCCCGGTGCTCGCCGGGGTGATCGTCGGCCTCGCGCTCATCGCTCACGCTGCGTGGGACGCGATCCACTGGCACGAGGACGCCGTGGTCAGCCGCCCGTTCGCCGAGTGGTGCGGCACGCTCGACTTCGTTCTGGGGATCGGGGTGCTCGTGCTGGTGCTCGCGTGAGCGCCCCTCACCCGCGCTCGGTGCGGACGAGCACGCCGATCTTGTCGATGCGGTGCTCGGGGTTGTCGAACTCGTCGACCCAGAAGTTGCCCTGCGCGTGGTCCTCCGGCGTCGCGCAGGTCGAGAGCGTGACGTGGGCGCGTTCGGGCTGACGACCGGGGTGGCCGGGGACGGCAGCACGCTGCTCCGCGAGCGAACGCGCCGAGCGGAACGACGTCGAGCGCGTGCCGACGATCTCGTACGTCCAGCGCGTGCCGCCGGCGGTCACATGCACCCGGTCGCCGCGCTCGAGGTCCGGCAGGTCCAGGAACGCCCGCGTGGACGAGAGGCGGTGCGCGGTCACCTGGTAGTTGCCGATCCCGCCGGGCCCCGCACCGCCGTCGCGCCCGTACGGGCTGGCGGCGTGGCCGCGGTTCTGGATCCGGGTGCCGGCGGCGTCGTCGGTTTTGCCCCGGTAGGCGATCACGCGCAGGTCGCGGATGCCGAGAGTCGGGATGGACAGGAGGGCGTCGCGAGGCGGGGTGGGAGGTGCGGGAGCAGCGGTGGGGCTCGGCGTCGGGGTTGGTGAGGGCGCCCGCGTCGCGGAGGGCGTGCGCGTCGGAGTGGTCGACGCAGATCGCTCGGCCTGCGGCGTGGGGGCGCGCTCGACGACCGGGGCACCGCCACATCCCACGATTAGGAGTGTGGCCGCGCCCAGGAGGCCAGTGCGTGCCTTCATCTCACGACGGTAGGACGTGATCCGTCAGTCCGTCGAGGGTGCCGAAGCGGTGCGCGGTCATGCTCACCGCCTGCTCGTGCACGAACGGCAGCATCTCGACCCGCCCCGCCTCCGTGACCGGGTGCCCGTACACCGCGAGGTCAGGACGCCCACCGGTCGCCCGCATCAGCGCAGCCGCGTCGCCGCCAACGAGGCGTACGCGCCCGGCCGGAAGGTCCGTGGCCCGTGCAAGCCACGCGGCGTCCCGCTCCACGACGATCGACGTCCGGGCGCCGCCGAAGGCGACCCGTACCGGGGCAGGCAGCGCGACGGCCGAGCTCACCGAGACGATCGCCCCCGCACGCGCTCCTGCCGCGACGACGCGGACGAGCTCGGCCAGCGGCCGCTCGCCGTCGTACCGCACGGTGACGGGCACGGGCAGGTGCCTCAGGACGTTGCGCTCGTACGGGATGCCCGTGACGTCGGCGCCGACGCCGAACAGCGTCCGCCAGGCCTGCGCGTCGCTGCGCAGCGCCCGCTCGAGCATGGCGAGGCCGTCGCCGGGCACGCCTGCGGCGACGGCGGCGTCGACGAACACCCGCTGATCGAGCGCGATCGGGTCGCCCGACGTCGCCCGCGCCGGCTCCCAGTCGACCAGCCCGTGGAGATAGCTCGGGCCACCCGCCTTCGTACCGGCGCCGACCGCCGACCGTTTCCACCCGCCGAACGGCTGCCGTCGTACGATCGCGCCGGTGATGCCGCGGTTCACGTACAGGTTGCCCGCGTCGACGCCGTCCACCCACCGCGCGATGTCGTCCGGGTCGAGCGAGTGGAGCCCGGCGGTGAGCCCGTACGGCGTCGCGTTCTGCAGCGCGATCGCCTCGTCCAGCGTCCCGGCGGTCATGATCCCGAGCACCGGCCCGAAGAACTCCACAAGGTGCGTCGCCGATCCGGGTGCCACGCCGACCTTCACCCCGGGCGACCACAGGCGGCCGGTCTCGTCGAGCCGCCGCGGCGCGACGAGCCACGACTCGCCGGTCTCGAGCGAGGTGAGCGCGTCGAGCAGCTTGCCGTGCGCGGGTTCGATGACGGGCCCGACCTGGCTTGTCGGGTCGGTCGGATAGCCGACCTTGAGCGACCGTACGGCATCGGCGAGCTGGTCGCGGAAGCGTCGCGACCGCGTCACGGGGCCGACGAGGATCGCCAGCGAGGCCGCCGAGCACTTTTGCCCGGCGTGCCCGAACGCCGACGCGACGAGGTCCTTCACGGCGAGGTCGAGGTCCGCGCTCGGCGCGACGACGATCGCGTTCTTGCCGCTGGTCTCGGCTAGCAGCGGCAGGTCCGGCCGGAAGGTGCGGAACAGCGCCGCTGTCTCGTACGCGCCGGTGAGGATCAGCCGGTCGACGCGGCGGTCGGAGACGAGCTGCTGCCCGAGGTCGGACTCGGCGACGTGGACGAGCTGCAGCACGTTGCGGGGCACGCCCGCCTCCCACAGCGCCGCGACGACGAGCGACCCGCACCGCCGGGCCTGGTGGGCGGGTTTGACGACGACCGACGCGCCGGACGCGAGCGCGGCGAGCATCGAGCCCGAGGGGATCGCGACCGGGAAGTTCCACGGCGGCGTGACGACGGTGAGGCGTACGGGGACGGGCGTCGCGCCGTCGGTACGGTCGAGCAGCCTGGCGGACTCGGCGTAGTAGCGGGCGAAGTCGACCGCCTCGGAGACCTCCGGATCGGCCTGGTCGACGGTCTTGCCGCACTCGGCCGCCATCACCTCGACGAGGTCGGCGCGATGCCGTTCGAGCGCGGCCGCGGCACGGCGCAGCACCTCGGCCCGCCCGTCTCCGCCGAGCGCGGCCCACGCCGGCTGCGCGTCGACCGCCGAGGCGAGCACGCCCTCGATCGCGTCGGCTGAGGTCACGGTGTGCTCCCGCACCAGCTCCTCGCCGAGCTCCGACGACGCGGCGCGCGCGAGGATGTCCCGCGCCCAGGCGCGGTTGCACTCCAGGGCCGGGTCGGTGTCCGAGGTGTTGGCGAAGCCCGGCGGCGGCACGTCGACCGGATCCGTACGGCGGTCCTGTCGCCGACGCGGCTCCGGCACGGTCGCGTCCACCGCCCGCAGCGACGCGAGGAACCGGTCCCGCTCCCGTGCGAACAGCCGCTCGTCGCTCCCGAGGTCGAAGACCGCCGACATGAAGTTCTCCGGGCTCGCGCCCTCCTCGAGTCGCCGCACGAGATAGGCGATCGCGGTGTCGAACTCCGCCGCCCGCACCACCGGGGTGTAGAGGAGCAGCCCGCCGACGGTCCTGCGTACGGCCTCGGCCTGTCCCTGCGCCATCCCGAGGAGCATCTCGACGTCGACACCGTCGCGGACCCCGCGCCGCCCGGCGAGCAGCCACGCGTGCGCGACGTCGAAGAGGTTGTGACCGGCGACCCCGATCCGGACGTTCGCGATGCGGTCGGGGTCGAGGGCGTAGTCGAGGATCCGCTTGTAGTGCGTGTCGGTCTCCTGCTTGGAGCCCCAGGTCGCGAGCGGCCAGTCGCGCAGCGCCGACTCGACGTGCTCCATCGGAAGGTTCGCGCCCTTGACCAGCCGCACCTTGATCACCGCACCGCCGGCGGCGCGGCGACGCGCGGCCCACTCCTGGAGGTGCTGCATCGTCGCGAGGGTGTCGGGCAGGTAGGCCTGCAGCACGATGCCGGCCTCGAGGTCGCGCAGCGCGGGCTCGTCCAGGAGACGCGTGAAGACCGCGACGGTGAGGTCGAGGTCGCGGTACTCCTCCATGTCGAGGTTGATGAACGTGCGCGGCGACGCCTGCACCGCCTGCCGATAGAGCGGACGCAGCTGCGCGACGACGTGGTCGACCGTCTCGTCGAACGCCCACGGCGAGTGGGGTGCGACGGTCGCGGAGACCTTGATCGACACGTAGTCGACGTCGGGTCGCGAGAGGAGTCGCTCGGTCCCGTCGAGCCGCCGCGACGCCTCGCGCTCGCCCAGCACGGCCTCGCCGAGGAGGTTGAGGTTGAGCCGGACGCCGCGCGAGCGGATGCGCGCGATCGCTTGGCCGAGCCGGCGGTCGGAGGCGTCGACGACGAGGTGCCCGACCATGCCGCGCAGGACCCTGCGGACCATCGGGATCACGAGGCCCGGCGCGACCCGCGCGGCGACGGCTCCCACGCGGATCGCCGCGCGCAGGTGCCACGGCAGGAACGACGGCACGTCGTGTGCGTGCTCGGCGAAGGCCCGTGCGGCGACCCGAGCGTCCTCCGGCCGGATGACGCCGTCGACGAACCCGACGGCGAACGGCAGGCCCGCCGGATCCTTCAGGACGTCCGCGAGCTGCTGGGCCGAACGGTCGGTCGGCACCTGCGCCGCGACCGCGAGCCACTGCCGTACGAGAGCCTCGACCTCGTCCTCGAGACCGGGATCGTGCGCCAGGGCTGCGGTCGCGTCGGGCACCGTCAGTGCGCCACCAGGGCCGGCGTGGGTGCCGGCGTCACCATCGCGAACAGGTCCTTCGGGTCAGCGGGCTCGGCGACCAGGTCGAGCATGGCCTCGTACGAGGTGCCGCGCACGGCGTCGCGGACGAAGCGGAGCGCGACGAAGTCCTCGATCGCGAAGCCGACCGAGTCGAACACCGTGACCTCCTCGCGCGACGTACGGCCCGCGGCCTCGCCCGCGATCACCGCCCACAGCTCGGTCACCGCAAACTCTGGTCCGAACGCCTGGATCTCGCCCTCGACGCGGGTCTGCTCGGGGTACTCGACGAAGACCGACGCCCGCCCCAGGATCGCCTGGTCGAGCTCGGTCTTGCCGGGGCAGTCGCCGCCGATCGCGTTGACGTGCACGCCGGGAGCGACGTCGACGTCGCGTAGGACGGTCGCGTTGGTCTTGTCGGCGGTGCAGGTCGTGATCACGTCGGCACCGCGTACGGCGTCGGCGGCGCTGGTGGCGACGGTGATCTCGAAGCCGAGCGGCTCGAGGTTGCGGACGAGCTTGTACATCGCCTCGGGGTCGGTGTCGAAGACCCGCAGCCGGTCGATGCCGAGGACGGCGCGGAAGCCGAGCGCCTGGAACTCCGCCTGCGACCCGGTCCCGATCATCGCCATCGTCGAGGAGTCGGGGCGGGCCAGCCACTTCGCGGCCATCGCCGACGTCGCCGCCGTACGGAGGGCGGTGAGCAGCGTCATCTCCGCCATGAAGGTCGGGTAGCCGTTGTGCACCTGGGCGAGGACGCCGAACGCGGTGACGGTCTGGAAGCCACGCAGCGGGTTGGACGGATGGCCGTTGACGTACTTGAACCCGTACTCGTCGCCGTCGCTGGTCGGCATCAGCTCCATCACGCCGTCGCGCGTGTGCACGGCGTGACGCGGCGACTTGTCGAACTGCGGCCACCGGCGGAAGTCGCCCTCGAGCGCCGTCACCATCTCACCGATGATGCGCTCGGCTCCCTTTTCGCCGATCCAGCGGCTCATGCTTCCCACGTCCACGAAGGAGACTGTCGTCATGCCCGGACCTCCAGTGTGCAGCACTTCACGCTTCCGCCGCCCTTGAGCAGCTCGCTCAGGTCGACGCCGATCGGGTGGAAACCGCGCTCCCGCAGACACTCGTGCAGGTGCACGGCCTTGTCGGTGAGGACGACATGGTGGCCGTCCGAGACCGCGTTGAGCCCGAGGACGCTCGCGTCCGCGTCGTTCGCGAGGATCGCGTCGGGGAACAGCTGGCGCAGGACGGCGTTGCTCGCCGCGCTGAACGCGCCCGGGTAGTAGGCGATCGTCCGCTCGTCGAGCACGGCCAGCGCCGTGTCGAGGTGGTAGTAGCGCGGGTCGATCAGGTCCAGCGAGATCACCGGGGCGCCGAAGAACTCGCGCACCTCGTGGTGCGCGGCGACCGAGGTACGGAAGCCGGTGCCGGCGAGGATCAGGCGTCCGACGACGAGGAAGTCGCCCTCACCCTCGTTGGTGGACCCGGCCTGGATCGTCGGCCGGAACCCGGCCTCGTCGAACCACGCGTGGTACGCCGCCCCCTCGGGCTGGCGCTCGGCGAAGGTGAAGCTCGCCGCGACCGCCTTGCCGTCGTACACGACGCCGCCGTTCGCGGCGTACACCATGTCGGGCAGGCCCTCGACCGGGCGGATCAGGTCGACCTTATGACCGAGACTCTCGTACGTGGCGCGCAGCGTCTCCCACTGCGCGACCGCGAGCGCGGTGTCGACCGGCTTGCTCGGGTCCATCCACGGGTTGATCGCGTAGGTCACGTCGAAGTGCTCCGGTCGGCACATCAAGAAGCGGCGTGGTGTCGCTTCGCGGGGCATCGGATGTGCCGTCTGCTGCCTCGTCGTCGGCAGCGCAGCCCCGGTCATGATCGTCATCTACCACCTCCGTGTCGTCAGGTGTCCCGAACGTACGTCGGTACCCGTTGCGCGGCCGATGGCAATCCGTTGCGCAGATCGGTCAGCGACGGGCGGTCTGTTGCGGGATCTGCGCGATGACGAGCGTCGTCAGCGCATCCCATAGTGGTACCGTGTTGGTATGAGCACCCAGATCGCGGTACGCCTGGACGAGGAGCTTGTCGAGTTCGTCGATGCCCTCGTACGCCGCGGCGAGGCGTCTAGTCGTGCAGCGGTGGTCGCTCGGGCACTCGAACGGGAGCGGCGTCGCAAGACCGCAGAGCGCGATGCGGCAATCCTCGCTGCGGCCCGAACGGACGCGGACATGGACGATCTCGCCGAGTTCGCCTCCCGCCTTCCGATGGACGACATCGACTGATGCGTCCGATCCACATGGCGCGTCTCGACAAGGCGCGGCCGGTGTTGATCCTCACCCGCGAGGCCGTGCGGCCCTACCTCACCCGTGTGACCGTCGCTCCGATCACCAGCACCATCCGCGGCTTGTCGACCGAGGTGGAGGTAGGCCCCGTAAACGGACTGGACCACGTCAGCGTCGTGAGCTGCGACAACATCGTGACCGTCCCGGTGGCCTCGGTGGGCCGACAGCTTGGCTTCCTGCTCGACTCCCAGGAGGCCGAGCTGGCGGACGCGGTCCGCGCCGCCTTCGACCTGGACTGGTAGCCAGAAGACTCGATTCCTTGATGACGGGCTGGTTCTCGAGAATGGTGAAAGGTGGGACCCTGTGCGTCCCCCTGGCAGCTACTTCAGTACTGCGCGGGAGGTTAGCAAACTCTCTCCCATCAGAGTCGTCGGATAATCGGGCGCTCTTCGCCAGTGGATCTGAGTCGCGAGGAGTACGCGGAGTACGTCGCCCGGGGTTGGCTGAAGAATTGGCCTCAGGCGAGTCTCACGTTGGATTCATCGTGTACTCGCGTGGTGGGCACGATGTCATCGTCGGCGTCGTCCCCGAGCAGGACTGGTTCTAAGCCCACGGGGCCTGCGCGTCAGCGGGCGATGTCGATGATGGCATGACCTAGTCCGCGCGAACCGTCTCACACGAGGGCGGCTGCCGCCTCGATCTCGTCACCGCCGAAGTACGCCTTGCGCACGGCGTCGCGGTCGGCACGTAGCTCGGCGGCGCTGCCGGAGAGCGCCACCCGGCCGTGGTGGAGGACGACGGCACGGTCGGCTACCGACAGTGCGAGGTCGACGTGCTGCTCCACGAGCAGGACCGCGACCCACGACTCGTCGGCGAGCGCGCGGACGATCGGGAGCAGCTCTTGGACCGCGAGCGGCGCCAGCCCCAGGCTCAGCTCGTCGACGAGCAGCACGCGCGGGCGCGCGAGGAGGGCCTTCGCCAGCGCGAGCATCTGCTGCTCACCGCCCGAGAGCAGCCCGACGCGGCGATTGACCAGAGGCGCCAGCCGCGGAAGCCGGTCCAGCACGGTGTCGAGGTCACGGGCGCGGTGCCGCCGCGCCAGCGAGAGGTTCTCGCGGACGGTGAGGTCGTGAAAGATCGCACGGCTGTCGGGGACGAGAACGACGCCTTCGCGCGCGCTCTTCTCGACCTTCCGGGAGAGGGGACGCCCGAACGCCCGCACCTCGCCGGCAGTCGGGGTCAGCAGACCGACCGCCGTCAGCAGGACCGTGGTCTTGCCCGCGCCGTTCGGCCCGAGCAGCGCGACGACCTCTCCCGCCTTGACCGACAGGTCGAGGTCACGCACGGCAGCCGCGTGCCCGTACCCCGCGGTCACGCCCTTCAGCTCCAACGCGCTCATGCCGCCGGCTCCTCTCCCAGGTAGGCCGCCACGACGGCGGCGTCGCTGCGGATCTCGTCAGGGGGTCCGCACGCGATGACGCGTCCGAAGTCGAGCACGTACACGCGGTCGCAGACGTTGAGCACGAGGTTCATGTCGTGGTCGATGAGGAGCACCGCGCGTCCGGTCGCGGCCATCGTGCGCACGACCTCGCCGAACGCCTCGCTCTCGTCGGTGTCGAGACCGGCCGCGGGCTCGTCGAGGAGGACGACGCTGCTGTCGCCGGCCAGCGCACGCGCGACACCGACGAGTCGTTGACGGCCCAGGCTGAGCTGGTCGGGGAGGCGGCCCGTGTCGTCTGCGAGTCCGAGCATCTCGAGCGTCGGGTCGGTGCCGCCCCGGGCCGACCTGCCGAGGACGTCGGCGAGCAGCCCGCGCCACCCCCGGCGCTGCGTGGCGACGGCGATGTTGTCCGCGACGGTGAGGTCGGCGAACAGCTCACCGGCCTGCCACGTACGGGCGAGCCCGGCGCGGCGCCGTCGGTGCGGAGGGAGGGAGTCGAGCCGGCGGCCGTCGAGGAGCACCTCGCCCACCGACGGGGTGAAACCGGTGACGGCGTCGACCAGCGAGGTCTTGCCGGCGCCGTTCGGACCGATCAGGCCGACGACCTCGCCGCGGGAGATCGTGAGGTCGACGCTGTCGTTCGCCACGACGCCGCCGTAACGGACGGTCAGGTCGCGGACCTCGAACAGCGGGTCCGGGCGGGCCGGTACGGCGTCAGCGGTGGGCACGAGAGCTCCTCAGGTGGATGAGGTGGGCAGATGCCTGGCGGACGCTGCCGGTGATGCCGACGGGGTTCAGCACCGCCGTGACGACCAGGGCGATCGCCGCGATGAGGCTGTAGAGGTGGCCGACGCCGAGCGTGTCGTCGAGGAATGTCGCGACCACCCCGAGCGGGGCGAGCAGCCCGGCGACGACCGCTCCGGCGAGGCTGGTGATGCCCGAGACATAGACGATGCACAGCAGGGTGAGCCCGACGAACACGGTGAAGGACTCCACCGACAGTTGCGAGCGGCTGTAGCCGATGAGGCAGCCGCCGATCCCGGCGAGGAACGCGGAGATCGCGAACCCGAGCAGCTTCGTGCCGGCCACGTCGATGCCGACGGAGGCGGCGGCGCGCTCGTTGGAGCGGATCGCGAGGAACGCGCGGCCCGTGCGACCCCGCATGAGGCGCGCGGTCGCCCAGGTGAGCAGCCCGACGACGACGAGGACCATGAGGGCGAACGACACCGTCGTGAGGTCGGTGCCGCGTCGTACGGAGAGGTCGATGCCGAACACCTTCGGGTCCGAGATGAGGTTGCCCTCGAACGGCGTGAACGCAGGATTGCCGAAGATGAAGGTCTGGATGGCGAGCGCACCCGCCAGCGTCACGACCGCGAGGTGGGCGCCGCGGATGCGCAGCGCGGGGATGCCGACGATGACGCCGAGCAGGGTGGCCGCGAGGGCGGGGACGACGAGCGAGAGGGGGAACGGGACGCCGTACTCTGTCGTCACCCGCGAGAGGACGAACCCGCCCGCACCGGCGAAGGCCATCGCCGCCAGCGAGATCTGGCCGAGGTAGCCGGTCAGCACCACCAGCGACAGCGCGATCAGCATCATGATGATCGACGTCACGACGCCGAACCGCCAGCTGCCCTCGGTGAGCAGGATCGCGGCAACTGCGGCGGCGACCGCGCCGAGCGCAAGCACCGGCCGTGTCCGCGGCGGGCGCACCGCGGGCATCCGCATGGTCTGCATGCGGCCGCGCACCGGGATCTTGCGGCCGAAGACGAACAGGGCGACCATCACGATGAGGAAGGGGACGGTGTCGCCGAACCCCGCTTGCGCCCAAGTGGGCCAGAAGTCGTACGTGCTCATCATCATCAGCAGCGACTGGAAGACGCCGATCCCGAGCCCGGCGGCCGCGGCGACCAGCACCGACCGGAGCCGTGCCAGCAGGGCGGCTGCCAGGCCGGGGAGGACGTAGAACGTGTAGCTGATGGGGTCCAGGCCGATCGTGGGTGAGCCGACGACGGCGACGAGTCCTGTCGCAGCGCCGGTGGCGAACCAGACCAGGGCCGCGAGGCGGTCTGGCGACCAGCCGGTCAGGCGCAGCGCCGTCTCGTCCTCGGCGCTCGCCCGCGTCGCCGTCCCCCAGCGGGTGAACCGGAAGTACGCGGCCAGCGCGAGCGCGACAACGACCGCGAGCGCGAGGACGATCAGGTTCGCGACGGCGACTTGCGCGCCGAGCAGCTCCACCGTGCTGCTCGGAAGGATCGGTGCAGCGACGGCGCCGGTGATGTCGAAGCGCAGCGGCACCAGGCTCACCACCAGCAGCATCACGCCGACCGACGCGACGACCTGGGAGAGGACCGGCGCCGCCCGCAGCGGCCGCATGACCAGCAGGTGCGTGAGCAGGGCGACGATCGCCGAGCTCACGACACCTGCCGTCACCGCGAGCGGCACCGGTGCGGGCCCGTCGGTGAGGGAGACGGACCCGATGGGCAGCACCAGCGTGCCGGTGGTCCCGAGCTCCGCCGCGACCCAGACGCCCCACAGTGCGATCGATCCCTGCGCGAAGTTCAGCACTCCGGTCGCGGCGTGCACGGCGACGAGCGACGACGCGATCACCGCGTACACCGCACCGACGCCGAAGCCGAGCGTCACGAACAGGACGAGCTGGTCCACAGGGGTCTCCTCGCAGGACAGGACGGACGGGTCGCGGCGGTCACGGGATCAGGTCGCGCCGGGGATCTGCGACAGGATCTCCAGCGGCGGCTGGCGGAAGCCCTCGCCGACCGGCGCGATCGTGCCGTCCTTCTCGACGTCGAAGAGGAGCATCTCCGTCGTGCAGTTGGGCGACGTCGCGCTGCCGCAGGTGATGTTCGGGCCAAGGAAGCTCGGGAAGTCCTTCAGCCCCTTGAGCGTCGTCAGCACCGCCTCGCCGGTGATCTCGCCCTCGACGCCGTCGAGCGCCTTCGCGAACGTGACGAACTGCGCGAACTCGCCGTAGGCGTAGTAGCCGCCGCTGCCGTCCTCGACGCCGGTGATCGCGTTCTCCGCGGCCTCGAGGTCAGACTTCACGTCCTCGGGGGCGTGGTCGAGCGAGGCGGGCAGCCACGTCGAGGAGTAGAGCGCGCCACCGGCGGCCTCGGCTGGCGCTGCCTCGATGTAGTCGGTGCACGCGGCGGTGAAGATCGTGCCGTCGTACTGCTGCTGGCGTAGCGCCTGCACGAGCGCGGTGCACGCACCCTCGTTCGGCGAGGCGACGAGTCCGCCGACGGCGGGATCGTCCTTGGCGATCGTCGCGGCGAGCGCGGTGAAGTTGGGGTTGGTCGGGGAGAAGTACACGCCCTTGGCGTCCATCTGCAACGCCCCGGCCAGCGCCGGGAGGAGGGTGTCGATGGTCTGGTGCGACGAAGGCGTGTCCACCAGCGCGAGGGTCACGCTGTCCTTGCCCTGCTCCTTGAACGCCTGCATCGCGCCCACCAGGAACGACGCCTGCGGCGCCGCGAAGAACACGCGGTTCTCGGCCTTCGAGCCGGCCACCGAGTCGAACGGGATCATGCCCACCAGGGGGATCTTGGCGGCGGTCAGCGTCGGGAGCGTCGCGCTCGAGGAGAGGTTGAAGCCGTCCATCACGGCGACGACACCCTCCTCGACGAAGGTGTTGGCGCAGGACTGCGCCTTCTCGGGGGTGGTGTCGGTGTCGCAGGAGATCACCTCCAGCGGACCGCCGTTGATGCCGCCGAGCTCACCGTTGATGTAGTCGACGGCTGCCTCGGCGCCCGTATCGGCGCCGGGCTGCGGGACTGGTCCGCCCGACGGGTTCAAGAAGCCGACCTTGATCGGCGTGCCGTCAAGGTCCGCCGCGGGGTCCGCGTCGGCTTCGGAGCCGCCGTCGGAGCCGCAGGCGCCGAGGGCGAGGACGGCCGCCGACAGCACGGCCGTGATTCTCAGGGATGCCGCGGTCTTCCGCATGGCGTCCTCCTTAAGGTGTGCGCAGGTGCGCGGTGACAGGGCGGGAAGGTGGAGCCCTCCCGATCGGGGCCCCACGGGTCGGTCGCACAGCAGCAGGGCAGGTCAGAGCCGAGCCGCCAATCGGGTGGCGTTCATGTGGGCGATGGCCTCGATCGAGATCATCGGGTTGACTCCCGACGCGGTGGGGAAGCAGGACGCGTCGGCCACGACGAGGTTGGGGATCTCCCAGCTCGCTCCGTCGGGGTCCAGGGGGCTGGTGTCGGCCGATCCGCCCATGCGGACCGAGCCCATGAGGTGCAGGGCCGCCATCGCGCAGCGGCCGGGGCCGTACCCGGCCGCGTCGCACCGGGCGACGAAGTCCTCGACCGACTCGGAGCCGCGCTGCCAGGTGAAGCCGGCCTGGTGACCGGAGAACATGGTGAGCGCTCCCGCGGACTCGACGATGCGCGCCGCACCGGCCACGCCCTCGCGCAGTCGCTGCTCGTCGCGCCCTGACAGGCGGTAGTGCACGACGGGTTCGCCGTCCTTGCCGACCTTGACCTCGCCGGAGTCCTGGTCGCGGGTGATCACGCCGACTCCGCTGAGGTGGGCGAGGTTCAGCATGCGGTCGCGGTGGGTGTCCGCGCCGCGCCAGGACATGAAGGCGACCCCGAGGGCCGGGTTGGTGGCCGCGGTCTCGTAGATGACCCCGTAGCCGGAGCCGTCGAGGTCGGCGTGCTCGTTGGAGTAGCGGGTCTGGATGCCGCCCTCCCACGGACGGACCTCGTCCTCGAACGAGCCCCAGATCGCGGTCGCCGGGTGGAGCCGCAGGTGGCGCCCGATGTTGGGGTTGGTCAGGCCCGAGCGGCGCAGCAGCGCCGGAGTCTGGAGGCTGCCTCCCGCAACGACCACGGCGCGGGCCCGGACGACGACCGGGTGGCCGTCGGCGGTGACGCCCTCGACGCCTGTTGCGAGGTCGCCCGCGCGCGTCACCGTACGGACGTCGACACCGGTGAGCAGCCGCGCTCCGGCCTGCTCGGCGTCGACGAGCCACGTCTTGGCCGTCGACTGCTTGGCGCCGAGCCGGCAGCCCATCCCGCAGCGGCCGCACTCGACCCCGTTGTCGCAGCCCTTGACGTTGCGTGGCATCTCGTCGACGTGCCAGCCCAGCCGGGTCAGTCCGCGCTCGAGGATGACGTCCCGCGAGGAGATGGCGTTGTGGTTCTGGTTGACGCCGAGACGGTCCCAGACCGCGTCGAGCGAGCGTGCGTACTCGTCGGTCGCGAACTGGGGCACGCCGAGGCCCGCCCACTCCTCGCGCACGTGGTCGGGCGTACGGAACGACGTCGTGTAGTTGACGACTGTGCCGCCACCGAGGCACTGCGCCGACAGGATGCTGAGCTGGCCCTCGGCTGTGCCGACCGGTCCGGGGGCGTAGAGCGTGGTGAGCCCGTTGAGCTCGCCGCCGTCGAAGTCGCCGTCGTCGTAGTAGGCGCCCTTCTCGATCACCACCACGTCGTGGCCGGCGGCTGCCAGGACCGCGGCCGCGACGCCGCCCCCCGCGCCGGACCCGACGACGACCACGTCGCACTCGAGCGTGACGGCGCGGTCAGGGGTGGTCGGCGAGAGCGGCGGAGGGGCGGCGTCGGTCCGGTGACCGAGAGGGCCGGGATAGCCCATCGCGTCCCACAACGGCGAGCGGCCGGTCGGTCCTGGAGCGAGGTAGTAGCCGAGTGTCGCGGCGCCCTTGAGCGCCTGGAACAGCGCGCGCTTCTGCGGCAGTCGCGAGTCGGACATCGCGATCAGCGCGCGCTCACGCTTGTCCTGGCTCGCTCGCGAGAAGCGTCGCGGGCCGATGCCGAGCGCGAGCCCGAACGCGGGGGAGTCCCACAGCCCGAGGAGGCGGGCGAGCTGCTCCGACTCCGCCTTGCGCGGGTTGTGCATCGCCATGCCCTCGACGATCGCGACGGCGCCGAGCGCACTCGCGGACGGGATCTCGCCTCCGTCACCGGGTGCGAAGGTGTCGCAGATCGCGGTCAGGGCTGCGCGCTGCTTGGCGGTGAGCTCCATCAGTCGACCTCGCTCCGCAGCGCGGTCTTGAGGACCTTGCCGCCGGCGTTGCGCGGCAGCTCGTCGACGAGGACGAGGCGCTTGGGGAGCTTGAAGCGGGCGAGGCGGTCCTCGAGGAACGCGCTCAGCGCGTCCAGCTCGAGGGCGGCACCCTCGCGCTGCACGACGACCGCGACCGGGATCTCGCCCCAGGTGTCGTCGGGACGACCGATCACAGCCGCCTCGACGACGTCGGGGTGCGAGTAGAGCGCGTTCTCGACCTCGGCGCAGTAGACGTTCTCGCCGCCGGTGATGATCATGTCCTTCTTGCGGTCCACCACCCAGACGAACCCCTCCTCGTCCTGGCGCACGAGGTCGCCGGAGTGGAACCAGCCGCCGTGGAAGGCCGCCTCGGTGGCCTCGGGCTTGTTCCAGTAGCCGCGGCTGACCGTGGGCCCGCGGTAGACGATCTCGCCGACGTCGCCGCGGGGGACGTCGTTCATCTCGTCGTCGACGACGCGGTACTGGATGGTCGGGATCGGCTTGCCGACCGACCCGAGCTTGCGGATCGAGTCGTCGCCGCTGAGGACGCACGTGATCGGTGAGGTCTCGGTCTGGCCGAACACGGCGACGTTGACCGCGTCGGGGAAGGTCTCCGCCATGGTCCGCAGGAGCGTCTCCGAGGCCGGGGCGGCCCCCCAGCTGATGATGCGCAGCGCGAGCTTGCGGTCCTTGATGTCCGGCAGCGCACAGATCGCCTGCCACTGCTGCGGGACGTTGAACACCAGCGTCGCGCCCTCGCGCTCCCACGCGTCGACGACCTCGGCGGGGTTGAACGCCCCGAGCGGGTGGATCACGGTCGGGATGCCGAGGAGCAGGTTCGCGACCATCGACCCCAGACCCGCGATGTGGAAGAACGGGGCGGTGAGGAACGCGACGTCGGACTCGTCACCCATCAGGTTCGCGCGGATGCAGGTGAGCGCCTGGAGCTGCATGTTGCGGTGCGACAGCATCGCGCCCTTGGGGTGCCCGGTGGTCCCCGACGTGTAGATGATGAGCGCCGTCGCATCCTCGGGAACGTCGCCGAGCTCGGCCGTATCGCCCTCGGCCACCAGGGACTCGTACGAGGTGAAGCCGTCGGCGTCACCGAAGCAGATCCGCGTCTGGAGCCGGTCGGTGAGCTGGGCGACCGCGCCGACGAGGGGTGCGAGGAGCTGGTCGACGAGGATCACGGTGGCTCCCGAGTCCTCGACGATGTAGCGCACCTCGTCGGGGGCGAGCCGGAAGTTCACCGGGACCGCGATCGCGCCGAGGCTGTTGATCGCGAGGACGGCCTCGACGAACTCGCTGTGGTTGAGGGTCAGCAGGAGCACGCGGTCGCCGGGCTCGACACCGCGGCGGGCCAGCGCGTCGGCCGCGGCGAGCGAGCCTTCGTGGAGCTGGCGCCAGGTCGTGTCGACGCCGCGGTGCCGCAGAGCGGTCGCCTCGGGACGGGTCTCAGCGTGGCCGGCGACCTGCGCCATCCAGTGGTTGCGGAACGTCCACGCGGGGGCGGTGGTCGGCGGGTGGGTCATGGCGCTGGCCTTCCGTGCGGCGATGCTGCGGATGACCCGGAAGCATGCCCCAGATAGCAGGCGTTGGCAAGGCCTCTTGTTAACGGGGACTCACATTTTTGTTAGCGGCGACCCACCCGCCGCGGGACGTGGTTAACTTGCTGCCACCCGAGGGGCAGGAGGAGACGATGGCCGCACCGGTCGTGCCGCCGGCACGGCGTCCGCGCAACCGCAAGGCGCTCATCCTCGCCGCCGCCTCGCGCGAGTTCGCCGATCGCGGCTACCACGCCGTCGGCATGGAGGACATCGCGCTCGCCGTGGGCATCTCCGGCCCGGCGCTCTACCGCCACTTCCCCAGCAAGTACGCGCTGTTCGCCCAGTGCGCGAGCTCGCTCGCGGCCGAGCTCCTCGACGCCTGGGCCCCGGCTCCGGTCGGCGTCGACCTCGCTGACGCCGACGCCGCTCGCCGGCACCTGGACGACGTCCTCGCCACCCTCGTACGGACGACGTTGCGCAACCGGAGGACCGGGCGGATCTATCAGTGGGAGGGTCGCTACCTCGAGCCCGAGGACCGGGCCGAGGTCCGGGCGCTGTACGACGAGATGGTCGGCCGCGTCGCCGGGCTCGTGCGCGCGATGCGCCCCGAGGCGGGCGAGAGCGACATCGACCTTGCGGCCACCGGCGCGTTGGCCGTGGTCGCCAGCCTCACGGCCCACCACACATCGGCGCCCGTACGCCGGACCACGGCAGTGATCTCGGATGCCGCCGTGCGGGTCGCCCTTCGGCCACCCCCGGGCGACGCGCGAGCTGACGAGCCGGCAGCGCAGGGCGCGAGCGAGCCGATCGTGAGCCCGCCGCGAGAGCCCGAGACCCGGCGCGACCAGGTGCTCGACGCGGCGGTGCGGCTGTTCCACTCCGAAGGGTTCGCCGAGACGACCGTGGAGGCGATCGCGGTTGAGGCGGGGCTCACGCCGTCCGGCTTCTACCGGCACTTCACCAGCAAGGCCGACGTCCTGCTCGCCGCGTGCCTGCTCGCCTCGGACCACCTCGATGCGACCGTGGCCGCAGCGGGCGTACGGGGCTCGCCGCCCTCGCTCGCGCTCTGGCGCCTGACCCGCGCGTACGTCTCCCACTCGTTCGCGCACAAGGAGCAGATGTCGGTCTACTCCTCCGACGTCGCGAGCCTCCCTGCTGCGGGGCAGGCGCGACTCCGGGCGCTTCAGCGCGAGCACGTGGTGCTCTGGTCGGACCTCCTGGTCGCTGCCCGGCCGGGGGTCGAGGCCGTCGAGGCCCGGTTCCTGGTGCACGCCGCGATCGGGACCGTGACCGACCTCGGTCGACGGGTGCGCTGGAAGAACGACGTCGCGACCCAGGAGCGGGTGCACGACCTCGTCCTCGGCGTCCTCGGTGTTGAAGGAGAGCCGCCTCGCCAAAATTGAATCTGTGTTAGATTCTTGCCCGTGACGGAGCAGACGGGGGCGCGGGGTCGGTCGGGTACGACCCGTCCTCTCCCGAAGTCCCATCGGACCAGGGAGCGGATCCTTGATGCCGCCGCGCGGGTGCTCAGCCGCAAAGGTTACGCCGGCACGCGACTGCAGGACGTCGCCGCCGAAGCAGGCCTCCAGGCGCCGGCGATCTACTACTACTTCGGCTCTCGCGACGCGTTGATCGCCGAGGTGATGTACGTGGGTGCCCACCGCGTCCGCGGGCACGTCTCCGACGTGCTGGCCGCGCTCCCCGAGGGCACCGGCGCGATGGACAAGATCCTCGCCGCGATCGAGGCGCATCTGCGCTACGAGCTCTTGATCAGCGACTACACGACGGCCTCCGTCCGCAACGCTGGGCAGGTGCCGGTGGAGGTCCGAGAGCGCTCCGCCGCCGAGGAGGCCGCGTACAGCCACATGTGGCGCGACCTCTTCGAGGCTGCCATCGCCGCCGACGCTCTGCGTCCGGACCTCGATCCGAACCTCGCCCGCTTCCTCATCCTCGGTGCGATGAACTGGGCGGCAGAGTGGTGGGACCCCGGGCATCGCACGCTCGACGACCTCGTGAAGGCCACCCAGGAGCTCGTGCTCGGAGGGATCGGCCGGCACTGACCGCGTGCCGGCCGACCCCTCGCCGTGAGCCACGTCAGACGAGGACGGTGCCAGCCTCAGCCGCCGCGACCAGCGATGCCGGCGGCTCGAACCGTGGGCCGTACGCCGCGGCGAGCGCGCGCGCACGAGCGACGAACCCGGCAGTCCCTCCCTCGTACTGCGCGATGTAGTGGAGCACCCCGCCCGTCCACGGCGGGAACCCGATGCCGAGCAGCGAGCCCACGTCGGCGTCCTCGACCGAGGTGAGCACTCCGTCGCCGAGGCAGCGCACCGCGTCGATCGCCTCGGCGAACAGCATCCGCTCCTGCAGGTCGACGAACGGCACCTCGACGGAGCCGGACGCGAACGCCTCGCGCAGCCCGGGCCAGATGCTGGTCCGGCGTCCGTCCTCGTCGTACGCGTAGAACCCGCCCCCGGTCGACCGGCCGCGCCGGTCGAGCTCGCCGATCATGCGATCGAGGACGGCGTCGGCACCGTGCGGCTGCCACGTGCCGCCCTCGGCCTCGACCGCGGCCCGCGTCTCCTGGCGGATCTTGTGGGTCAGCGTCAGCGTGAGCTCATCGAGGAGCTGGAGCGGCCCTGCCGGATAGCCCGCCTGCAGCGCGGCCTGCTCGATCGTCGACGGTTCGACGCCCTCTCCGACCGCGGCGACCGCCTCGTTGATGAAGGTGCCGATCACGCGCGAGGTGAAGAACCCTCGCTGGTCGTTGACGACGATCGGGGTCTTGCGGATCTGGCGGACGAAGTCGAACGTCCTGGCGAGCGTCGCGTCCGAGGTCTTGGCGCCGCGCACGATCTCGACCAGCGGCATCTTGTCCACCGGGGAGAAGAAGTGGATGCCGATGAAGTCCTCCGGCCTCGTGACGCCCTCGGCGAGCGTCGAGATCGGGAGCGTCGAGGTGTTGGAGCCGAGCACCGCGTCGGGAAGGACGACAGGCTCGACCCGGGAGAAGACCTCCTGCTTCACCGGGACCGACTCGAACACGGCCTCGACGACGAGATCGGCGCCGGCCAGGTCCGCGACGTCGCCGGTCGGCGTGATCCGCGCGAGCAAGGCGCCCGACTTCGCGATCTCGGTGCGCCCGCGTGCGAGCGCCTTCGCCTCCAGCTTCTCGGCGTACCCCTTGCCGCGGGTCGCCGCGTCGAGGCTGACGTCGGCGAGGACGACGTCGATGCCCGCCTTCGCGGCCACGTACGCGATCCCCGCGCCCATCATCCCGGCCCCGATCACGCCGAGCCGGCGGACCTCGGACGGCGGATGCCCCTCGGGCCGGCTGGCGCCGGCGTCGACACGCTGCTTGGCGAAGAACGTGTGGATCATGTTCTTGCTGACCTGGCCGCTGGTGAGGCTGACGAGATAGCGCGTCTCGATCAACGTCGCGGTGTCGACGTCGACGTACGCGCCCTCGACCGCGGCGGCGAGCGCAGCACGCGGGGCGGGCATCGGGGCGCCCTTGAGCTGGCGGCGAAGCAGAGCCGCCATCGCGGGCAGCGTCGCGGCGATCGGCGGACTCGTCGGACCGCCGCCGGGGATCTTGAAGCCCTTGCGGTCCCAGGGCTGCGTGGCGTCGGGGTTGGCCGCGATCCAGGCGCGAGCGCGGGGGAGGAGCTCCGACGGACTGCTCACGAGCTCGTCGACCAGCCCGAGCTCGTGCGCCTTGGCCGCGGAGAGCCGCGCACCGCTGAGGATGACCTCCGTCAGCGCCGTCTGCAGACCAAGCATGCGGACCGTGCGCGTGATGCCCCCGCCCGCGGGGATGAGCCCGAAGGTCACCTCGGGCGTGCCGAGGCGCAGGTCGGGGGCGTCGACGGCGATGCGGTGGTGCGTCGCGAGGGCGACCTCGAGCCCACCGCCGAGGGCGGTGCCGTTGATCGCGGCGACCACGGGACGACCGAGCGTCTCGAGACGGCGCATCAGCGCCTTGATGGCGTCGACGTGAGCGGTCCGTACGGGGGCGTCTTCGGGCGAGCCCTGCTGGAGCAGTCGCAGATCGCCTCCGGCGAAGAACGTGAGCTTGGCACTGGTCAGGACGACGCCCGTGATCGTGTCCCGCTCCTGCTCGAGGCGTTCGACCGCGCGGGCGTACGAGGAGACCCAGACGTCGTTCATCGTGTTCACGCGCTGCGTGGGGTCGTCCATCGTGAGGACGACGACGCCGTCGGCGCCCTTGTCCCAGCGGATGCCTTCGATGGTGGTCATGGTCAGAGCCTTTCGATGATGGTGGCGACGCCCATCCCGGCGCCGACGCACAAGGTGACGAGGCCGTACCGGGCGTCGCGCCGCTCGAGCTCGTCCAGGACGGTGCCGAGGATCATCGCGCCGGTCGCCCCGAGCGGGTGGCCCATCGCGATCGCGCCACCGTTGACGTTCACCTTCTCCGGGGGGAGCTGGAGGTCGTCGATCCACTTGAGGACGACCGAGGCGAACGCCTCGTTGAGCTCGAAGAGGTCGATGTCGTCGACGGTGAGCCCGGCGCGGTCGAGCACCTTGCGGGTCGCCGGGGTCGGGCCGGTGAGCATGATCGTCGGCTCGCTGCCGACGGCCGCCGACGCCACGACGCGACCGCGCGGCGTGAGCCCCATCGCCGCGCCCGCGGCCTGACTGCCGAGGAGGACGAGCGCCGCTCCGTCGACGATCCCGGAGGAGTTGCCGGCGGTGTGGACGTGCTCGATCCGCTCGACCGCGTGGTACTTCTGAAGCGCCACGGCGTCGAAGCCCGCCTGGGCCCCGAGGCCGGCGAACGCTGGCCGCAGCCGTGCCAGCGACTCCGCCGTCGCGTCGGGGCGCCGGTGCTCGTCCTGGTCGAGCACGAGGACACCGTTCATGTCGCGGACCGGGACGATCGACCGCTTGAAGTAGCCGTTGGTCCAAGCGTGCTCGGCACGCCGCTGCGACTCCAGCGCGAAGGCGTCGACGTCCTCGCGCGAGTAGCCGTGGATCGTCGCGATCAGGTCGGCGCCGATGCCCTGGGGGACGAAGTAGGCGTCGTAGGAGGTCGACGGGTCCTGGGCGTACGCGCCGCCGTCGCTGCCCATCGGGACGCGCGACATCGACTCGACGCCGCCGGCGATCACCATCGCGTCGCCGGAGGCGATCTTGGCCGCCGCGGTGTTCACGGCCTCGAGCCCGGAGGCGCAGAAGCGGTTGAGCTGGACGCCGGGCACGCTCTCGGGGAGACCGGAGACGAGCACGGCGGTGCGGGAGATCACGCCGCCCTGCTCGCCGACGGGCGAGACCACGCCGAGGACCACGTCGTCGATGCGCTCGAGGTCGAGGCCTGGGTTGCGCTCAGGCAGCTCGTCGAGCAGCCCGACGACGAGGTCGACGGGCTTGGTCGCGTGCAGGGCGCCGCCGCGGTTCTTGCCGCGCGGGGTACGGAGGGTGTCGTAGATGTAGGCGGTCTCGGTCATGGCGAGGTCCTTCGGCTGTGGGTCAGGTGGGTCTCGATGAGGAGGAGGTCACAGGCCCAGGCCGCGGCCGACGATCTCCTTCATGATCTCGGTCGTGCCGCCGTAGATCGTCGTGATCCGGGCGTCCTCGTAGTCGCGGGCGATCCGGTACTCGCGCATGTAGCCGTAGCCGCCGTGCAGCTGCAGGCAGCGGTTGACGATGCGGACGTGCTGCTCGGTGCACCACCACTTCGCGGCGGCGGCGTCCTCGGCCGTCAGGTCCCCGGTGACGTGACGGCGCACCATCTCGTCGAGGTATGCGCGGCTCACCTGGAGCTCGGTCGCGATCTCGGCGAGCACGAAGCGGGTGTTCTGGAAGCTGCCGATCGGCTTCCCGAACGCCTGGCGCTCCTTCACGTAGGCGAGGGTCCGTTCGAACGACCCCTCGGCAGCGGCGACCGAGCCAGCGGCGATCGAGATGCGCTCCTGCGGGAGGTTGCGGACCAGTCCGAGGAAGCCTGCACCCTCCGCCCCAAGCAAGTTGGCGGCCGGCACGCGGACGTCCTCGAACGACAGCTCGCTCGTGTCCTGCGCGTGCAGACCGATCTTCTCGAGGTTGCGACCGCGCGTGAAGCCGGGCGTGCCGTCCTCGATCACGAGCAGGCTCAGCCCGCCGTGCCGATCGTCGGAGGTGCGGACCGCCGTGGCGACGAGATCGGCGTTCTGGCCGTTCGAGATGAACGTCTTCGCCCCGTTGACGACGTACTCGTCGCCGTCGCGCACCGCGCGGGTACGGATGCCGGCGAGATCGCTGCCGGTGCCCGGCTCGGTCATCGCGATCGCCGTCACGAGCTCGCCGCGGGCGATGCCGGGCAGCCAGCGGGCCTTCTGCTCGTCGTTGGTCAGGTCGGTGAAGTAGGGGAAGACGATGTCGTTCTGGAGGGCGACGCACCCCATGCCGCTGCTCACCGGGTTGCGGGCGATCTCCTCGCCCATGATGGCGTTGAAGCGGAAGTCGTCGACTCCGCCTCCGCCGTACTCCTCAGGGATCGCGAACCCGAGGATGCCGTCGGCCGCGGCGGCGGTGAAGAGCTCGCGGTCGACCTTGCCCTCGGCCTCCCACCGCTCGGCGTGGGGGACGACGTGCTTCTCGATGAAGGCCGCAACGGTCTCTCGGAAGGCTTCGTGGTCCGCGTCGTACAGCGTGCGGCGGGTCATCGGCGCGCCTCTCTTTCCGTGATGGACACAGCCTCGTGGCCCGCCTCGGCGGACCTGTCACAAGGACGGTAGCGGCGGTGCAATGGTTTTTACAAGAGATTAGAAAAACCAGATTGAGATGAGGGCAGCACAAGGTTCCCGCCGTGACGGGGATCGGCCGTGATTCGTACGGAGGGAAGAAAACGCGGTCAGGCGTCCGAGGTGGGAGCGGCGGGCAGGCGGTCTCGGATCGAGACCCAGCCGTGCCGGATGTGCGCGCGCATCGCCGACTCCGCCCAGTCGGGGTCGCCGGCACGCAGGGCGGCGACGACCTCGCAGTGCTGGTCGAGGCTGCGCTGCAATGACTCCGCCGTGTAGTGCGCGAAGGTGTTGTGGACGAGGGGGACGTGGACGAGCGATGCGAGCAGCGGACCGAGGCGAGCCCGCCCCGCCGCGTCGACGATCGCCGCGTGGAAGCGGTTGTTGAGCGCGGTGACGGCGTCGAGGTCGTGCTCCTCGGCGGCACGCTGCATCGCTTCGGCGAGCGCGGACAGTTCGGCGATGTCGAGCGAGTCCGAGGTGGCCGCTCGCCGGGCGCCGTACGCCTCGAGCATGCCGCGGATCTCGAAGATCTCCTCGACGTCGTCGACGCTCCAGCTCTGCACCTGGACGCCGCGGTGACGCTCGTGTCGCACCAGCCCGTCGGCGGCGAGGCGTCGCAGGGCCTCGCGTACGGGGGTGCGGCTGACCCCCAGCTCCTTGGCGAGGTCTTCCTCGCGCAGCCACTCACCGCCCAGGCGGCGTCCGGACAGGATCTGCGTGCGGATGGCCTCGTACGTCCGGTCGGCGTTGGCACCGGAGTCTGTTCTCCTCGTCATGACTCGCGGAGCATAGCAGCGAGGTTTCGCAGATTGCATACAACTCTGTTGGCCTGACGAGATCCTTGACCGGAGTCGCGCTGCAACCCTAGTGTCGCTGGCATTCAGTGCCTCGCGCACTCGCTCGATTTTCTACGAGTTGTATACGAACCTTGGGAGGTTCTTCGCGTGACGGATCTTGCCGCGCCGCTGTCCGACGTCCGTGTGATCGAGATGGGTCAGCTCCTCGCAGGCCCCTTCTGCGGACAGCTCCTCGGAGACTTCGGTGCAGACGTCATCAAGGTCGAGGACCCCGGCAAGGGCGACCCGATGAGGCAGTGGGGTCGGGAGAAGCCGCACGGGCTCTCGCTGTGGTGGCCCGTCGTCGCGCGCAACAAGCGCTCCGTCACCGCCAACCTCCGTGACGCTCGCGGCCAGGAGATCGTCCGCGAGCTGGTCGCCCGGGCGGACGTCCTCGTCGAGAACTTCAGGCCGGGCACGCTCGAGCGCTGGGGGCTCTCTCCTGAGGCCCTGTGGGAGATCAACCCGAGGCTCGTCGTGACCCGGGTGACCGGCTTCGGTCAGACGGGCCCGTACGCCGAGCGTGCGGGGTACGGGTCGATCGGCGAGGCCATGGGCGGCATCCGCTACGTGACCGGCGATCCCGACAAGCCCCCAGCCCGTACCGGCGTCTCGCTCGGCGACTCCCTTGCCGCGACGTTCGCCTGCGTCGGCACGCTCGTCGCGCTGCACGCCCGCGAGCGGACGGGGCGTGGTCAGGTCGTGGACGCCGCGATCTACGAGTCGGTTCTCGCGCTGATGGAGTCGATGGTCCCCGAGTGGCAGATCGCCGGCTACCAGCGCGAGCGCACCGGCACCGTGCTCCCCAACGTCTCGCCCAGCAACGTCTATCCGACGCGCGACGGCGACGCCGTGCTCATCGCCGCCAACCAGGACACGGTCTTCCGTCGGCTCGCCACGGTGATGGAGCGCCCCGAGCTCGCCGACGACGCGCGCTACGCGACCCACGGCTCTCGTGGCGCGTCGATGGACGAGCTCGACGACATCATCGCGACGTGGACAGCCGGGATCGATGCCGACGACCTCCTCGAGCGCCTCAACCAGGGCGGCGTTCCTGCGGGCCGGATCTATCGGGCGCGCGACATGCTCGACGATCCCCACTTCGCTGCACGAGAGGCGATCGTGCGGCTCAAGCACGACACGCTCGGCGAGTTCGCGGTCCAGAACGTCGCGCCGAAGCTCTCGGACACGCCAGGCTCCGTACGCCACCTCGGTCCAGAGCTCGGCGACCACAACGACGACGTCTACCGAGGCCTGCTCGGCATGGACGAAGACCGGCTGACCACGCTGCGCGACGCCGGCGTGGTCTGACGACCGACTGATCCCAAGGAGGGCACATGACATACCGGCTCGGTGTGGACGTCGGGGGCACGTTCACCGACATCCTGCTCGTCGACGAACGCTCGGGGGAGACCTTTCGCGCGAAGACACCGTCGACCCCGCACGACCAGTCCATCGGCGTCCTCAAGGGCATCGGCCAGGTCTGTGAGACCGCCGGCATCGGTCTCGACCAGGTCGGCGACGTCATGCACGGCACGACGGTGGCCACCAACGCGATCCTCGAGGGCAAGGGTGCGCGGGTCGGGCTCGTGACCACCCGCGGCTTCCGGCAGGTGCTCCAGATCGCGCGGTCGTTCGTCCCCGGGGGGCTGGCCGGCTGGATCATCTGGCCGAAGCCCGAGCCGCTCGCCGCGCTGGAGGACACCGTCGAGGTCGTGGGGAGGATCGCCAGCGACGGCTCCGTCGTCGAGGATCTCGACGAGGCCGACGTACGCCGAGCCCTGAAGTCGCTCGCGGCCCAGGGAGTCGAGGCGCTGAGCATCAGCCTCATCAACTCCTACGCCAACCCCGACCACGAGCGGCGCGTCGCGAAGATCGCCGCCGAGGTGCTCGGCGACCTCACCATCTCGGTGTCGTCGTCGGTCCTCCCCGAGCTGCGCGAGTACGAGCGCACGCTGACCACGGTCGCCAACGCCTACGTCCAGCCGAGCGTCGCCCGCTACACCGCCAACCTCGGCGACCAGCTGTCGGCCGCCGGGGTCGATGGCAACCTCTACATCCTGCGCAGCGACGGTGGTCTCACCTCGGCCGCAGCCGCCGCCGACAACCCCGTCTCGCTGCTCCTCTCGGGTCCGGCCGGCGGCGTCACGGGCGCAGCCTGGGTCGCCGAGCAGGCCGGATTCACCGACTTCATGACCTTCGACATGGGCGGCACCTCGACCGATGTCGCGCTCGTCCAGGACCGCACGCCCCGGATCGGTCGCGAGACCAAGGTCGGTGACCTCACCGTCCGTGCCACGTCGGTCGACGTCCGTACGGTCGGTGCCGGCGGCGGCTCCATCGCCCACGTGCCGGCCCTCACCCAGGCGCTGCGGGTCGGGCCGCAGTCCGCGGGCGCCGTACCCGGCCCGGCCGCGTACGGACAGGGCGGCGCCGACCCGACCGTCACCGATGCCAACGTCGTCCTCGGCTATCTCCCGACGTCGCTCGCCGGCGGCGAGGTGACCCTCGACCGCGACGCCGCCACGACGGCCGTGCAGACGATCGTCGACGCGACCGACCTCGCCAGCGTCGAGGGGGCCGCCGAGGGGATCGTCGACATCGTCAACGAGAACATGCTCGGCGCCCTGCGGCTCGTGTCGGTCCAGCAAGGCTTCGACCCGCGCGACTTCGCGCTCGTCGCGTTCGGCGGTGCCGGCCCGCTGCACGCCAACGCCCTCGGGCGCCTCACCGGAGCGTGGCCGGTCATCATCCCGCCGTCGCCGGGGGTGCTGTGCGCGTACGGGGACGCGACGACGAGCATGCGCGACGAGGCCGTCCGGACCCTCATGCGCCCGTTCTCGGCGCTCGACGACGACAGCCTGCGCGACGTGCTCTCTGAGCTCGCCGAGGACGCGCGCGCCTCCCTGCTGCGCGACGGTCTCGACGAGGACGCGCTCACGCTCTCGTACGCGGCTGACCTCCGCTACCACGGGCAGGGCTTCGAGATCCCGGTCGAGATCGACCTGCACGCCTTCGACAGGAGCGGCGGCGGCCTCGACGCGCTGCGTGCCGCCTTCGATGCCGAGCACGAACGGCTGTTCTCGTTCCTGCTCGGCAACGAGCACGAGATCGTCACGGTCCGTGCGACCGCGACAGGCCCCCGGCCGGCGGTGAGCGCCCCCACGCTCACCGCCGGTGACGGCGATCCGTCGGCGGCACGCACGGCGACGCAACGCATCTGGGTGGACGGAGGCCCGGCCGACGCCGGCCTCTTCCAGCGCGACCTGCTCCGCGCAGGCGACGTCGTCGTAGGACCTGCGGTCGTCGTCGAGATGGACTCGACGACGCTCGTCCTCCCCGGCCACGCCGCGACGGTCCACCCCAGCGGCAGCCTCCTCATCCGACCCATCGACGACAGCGCCGGCGCCGGCGTGGAGGGCTGAGACATGGCACAGATCATCCAGACCGCGACCGAGCCGCTGCCTGCGGTGGACGTTGACGTCATCACGCTCGACCTCGTCGAGAACGCGCTGCGCAATGCGCGGTACGAGATGGACGAGGTGCTGTTCCGTACGGCGCTGTCTCCGGGCATCCGCGAGCAGCACGACGAGTTCCCGCTGATCGGTGACCCCGACGGCAAGATGGTCGTCGGCCAGTTCGGGCTGTCGATCCCCGACTTCCTCGAGAACTTCGACGGCACCATCGAGGAGGGCGACGTCCTCCTGACCTCCGACCCATACTCGTGCGGAGCCGCGATCAGCCACGCCAACGACTGGCTGATCGTGATGCCCATCTACTTCGAGGGACGCATCGTCGGGTGGTCGTCGATGTTCGGGCACATGTCCGACGTCGGGGGCAAGACTCCCGCGTCGATGCCGACCGATGCGCGCACGATCTATGAGGAGGGTGTGGTCATCCCGCCCTTCAAGCTCTACAAGAAGGGTGTGCTCGACGAAGACGCGCTGCGGATCATCCTCAACCAGGTCCGCAAGCCCGACTGGAACCGCGCGGACCTCAACGGGCTCGTCGCCGCATGCCGGACCGCCGGCCGTCGGGTCCAGGAGCTGTGCGCGCGCTTCGGCGCCGACACCTACACCTCCGCACTCGACGCGCTGCTCGACCGCAACTACCGCGCGATGAAGGCGCTGCTGCAGATGGTGTTCAAGGACGGCGAGACGCTGTCGTTCACCGACTACATCTGCGACGACGGCGTCGGCTACGGCCCGTACGAGCTCAAGCTCAGTCTCACCCGCAACGGCGACAAGGTTCTTCTCGACTTCACCGGGAGCAGTCCGCAGGCGCAGGGCCCGATCAACTACTTCATCAACGAGAACCTCGTCCGGATGTTCTTCGGGATCTACATGATCACGGTCGCGGACCCCCAGATCCTCTGGAACGACGGCTTCTATCCGCTGGTCGACGTCGAGATCCCCGAGGACTCGTTCTGGAAGCCGAAGTTCCCCGCGGCGCTCAACGCCCGCAACCACGGCATCGGGCGCGTCTTCGACCTGTTCGGCGGCCTGCTCGGCCAGACCAACCCCGACCTGCTCAATGCCGCAGGCTTCTCGTCGTCCCCGCACTTCATGTACTCGGGGAACTACAGCGAGGGCGAGCGCAAGGGCGAGTGGTTCCAGCTGTACTCGATCGGCTTCGGCGGCATCCCCGGCCGCCCGATCGGCGACGGTCCGGACGGACACTCGCTCTGGCCGTCGTTCGTCAACATCCCCTGCGAGTACCTCGAGTCGTACTACCCGCTGAGGGTCGAGGCGTGGGAGACCGTCGCCGACACCGGAGGTGCGGGCCTGCACCGTGGCGGCAACGGGGTCGACGTCGCGTACCGATTCCTCGAGCCCGGGACGATCGCGATTCACGACGACCGCTGGCTGACATACCCGTGGGGCGTCAACGGCGGTGCTCCCGGCGCGCGTGGCCGCAAGTGGCTCGAGCGCGCGGACGGCACCCGCGAGGTCCTGCCGAGCAAGGTCCACGACGTGCCGGTCGCGCGTGGCGACCTCTTGCACTTCGTCACATGGGGTGGCGGTGGGTGGGGCGACCCGCTCGCCCGTGATCCCGAGCTGGTCGGTCTCGAGGTGCGCCGCGGCCTCGTGAGCGCCGAGGGCGCCCGCCGCTTCGGGGTGGTGTGCGACGACTCGGGCGCTCTTGACGCCAACGCGACCGACGCGCTGCGCGCGGAGCTGATCGCGGATCGTCCGGACGTGCTCCCGACCTTCGACGCCGGTCCACCGCTGGAGGAGATTCTCGCCCGCTGCGAGGAGGAGACCGGCCTCCCCGCCCCCAAGCCGCCGGTGGCCCTGTGAGTCCGCTCCCCGCGGACGCGTTCCCGCCGGCGCTGGGCGTCGACCTTCCCCCGGGTCGACGCCCGGCGCTGGTGATGGTCGACCTCGTACGGGCGTACTTCGACCCGGACTCGGCGCTGTGCCTGCCCTCCGACACCGTGCTCGGACCGGCGAGCCGCGTGCTGGGCGCAGCGCGTGCGGCCCGCGTCCCGGTGCTGCACACCCGCGTCGCGTACGACACGAGCGGTGCCGACGGGGGCGTCTTCGTCCGCAAGCTGCCCGTGCTGCAAGGCTTCGCCGGTGGCGGGCCGGGTGCCGAGATCGTCGATGCCGTCGCCCCGGCGCCCGGCGAGCCGGTGATCGTCAAGCAGTACGCGAGCGCGTTCTTCGGGACGTCGCTGTCGTCCACGCTCGCCTCGCTCGGCGTCGACACGCTGCTTGTCGCGGGTGTCTCGACGAGCGGATGCGTCCGTGCGACGGCCGTCGACGCGCTGCAGCACGGTCTGATCCCGATAGTGGTCCGCGACGCGGTCGCCGATCGTGCCAGCGGCCCGCACGAGGCCAACCTGTACGACCTGCAGGCGAAGTATGCCCAGGTGGTCTCGGTGGACCGGGCCATCGCCTATCTGGAGGACCTGTGACGATCGTCGAGATCTGCGAGGTCTCTCCGCGGGACGGGCTGCAGAACGAGTCGGTCGTGCTCGCAACCGACGTCAAGGTTGCGCTGATCGAGCGGGCGATCGCGGCCGGAGCACGGCGCATCGAGGCGGTGAGCTTCGTCCACCCCGGGCGCGTGCCGCAGATGGCCGACGCGGAGGCGGTGATGGCCTCCGTCCCTCGTACGGACGATGTCGCGTACCTCGGGCTGGTGATGAACCGGCGCGGGCTGGAGCGCGCGCTCGCCGCTGCAGTCGACGAGGTCAATGTCGTCGTGGTCGCCTCGGACACGTTCTGCCAGCGCAACCAGGGCACGACCACGGCCCAGGCGTGCGAGGCCGCGGCCGAGATCGTGGCCGACGCGCGCGCCGCCGGGCTCGCGACCAGCATCACGATCGGCGCGTCCTTCGGATGCCCGTTCGAGGGCGAGGTCCCCGCTGAGCGCCTCGACGACGTGATCGCCCGTGTCGTCGACGCCGGACCCGACGAGATCGCGCTCGCCGACACGATCGGAGTCGCCGTCCCCGCGGCGGTGTCCGATCGCCTCGCGCTCCTCGGACGCCGGGCACCGGCGAGCACGAGGCGTCGGCTCCACCTTCACGACACCCGCAACACCGGCGTCGCCAACGCGGTCGCGGGCGTCGCTGCGGGAGTCCACGTGCTCGACGCCAGCATCGGCGGCGTCGGAGGCTGCCCGTTCGCGCCGAACGCGACCGGCAACGTCGCGACCGAGGACCTCGTCTACACGTTCGCACGCTCGGGCGTCTCGACCGGCCTCAACCTCGAGACGCTCATCGACGCGGCCGGCTGGCTGCAGGACGAGATCGGACGGCGCCTGCCGAGTGCGCTCCTGCACGCGGGGCCTTTCCCCGCGTAGCCGCGCGCGCCGTCGAAGACAGGGGCTCGTCCGAAAGTGGCGTACGCCGTACTAGTACGGCGTACGCCACTTTCGGACGGACCCCTCTTTGCGCCTGCGAGGGCGAGCCGCGCTCGTCAGTCACCGACCGAGTCGCGGCCGCGGCGGACGAGCTTGGGGTCGGCGTACCCGACGATCTCGGGATCTTTGCCCTCGTAGTCGTACTGGCTGAGGAAGAACCGCATCGCGTTGAGGCGTGCCCGCTTCTTGTCGTTGCTCTTGATCGCCGTCCACGGTGAGATGTCGGTGTCCGTGTGGAGCATCATCGCCTCCTTCGCGTCGGTGTAGGCGTCCCACCGGTCAAGGGACTCGATGTCCATCGGCGACAGCTTCCACCGTCGTACCGGGTCGATCTGGCGCACGGCGAACCGTGTGCGCTGCTCGAGCTGGGTCACCGAGAACCACAGCTTCGTGAGGTTCAGCCCGCTGTCGATGAGCATGTCCTCGAACAGCGGCGCCTGGTGCATGAACCGCTCGTACTCGACGTCGGTGCAGAAGCCCATCACGCGCTCGACGCCGGCGCGGTTGTACCAGGACCGGTCGAACAGCACGATCTCCCCGTACGTCGGCAGCCGCCGGACGTAGCGCTGGAAGTACCACTCACCGCGCTCGGTCTCGGTCGGCTTCGTCAGCGCGACGACGCGGGCCGAGCGCGGGTTGAGGTGCTCGGTGAACCGTTTGATCGTCCCGCCCTTGCCGGCGGCGTCGCGTCCCTCGAAGAGGATGACGTACTTGGTGTCGGTGTCCTGCGCCCAGTACTGGAACTTCAGCAGCTCCACCTGGAGGCGGTACTTCTCGCGCTCGTAGCGGTCGCGGTCCATCCGTGTGTCGTACGGGTAGTCGTCGCGCCACGTCTCGATCGGGTTGCCCAAGGGGTCGATGAGATCGGGGTCGGAGCCGTGCTCGTCGTGCCGGACGGTGTAGCCCTCGTGGATCAGCTGTTCGAGGTACTCCCGGAAGTTCTGGGTCACCGGTGCTCCTTTTTCGTTGCCGCACGGGAGCGCTCGCGCTGCTCGCGGACGAGGTCGACGACCTGGTCGCGGCGCTGTGCCACTTCCGGGTACCGTCTCCCGCGCAGCTTCTCCGGCTGTGCGACGAGCGGCCACAGCAGGCTGGTGCGGAACACGTCGGGACTGTCGATCACGGCGGCGGCGGTGCGCTGGTACGACATGAAGTACGAGTTGCCGACCTCGCCGCCGAAGCTCCAGTTGCCGAGCATCTCGAAGAACGTCGTATGACGGTCGTCCCCGACCTCCTCGAGGTCCTGGCTGCGCAGGCACGGCTGGGAGTCGGTGAGCCGTGGTCCGTCGGGGTGGTCGGCGCCCTCGAGATAGCGCAGCAGCGGCTGCATCCCGCTGCCGGTGAACAGGATCGCGTGGCCGCGCTCGCGCTGGAACTCCAAGAACGCCGCGCGCACGTGGTCGGCGTCCAACGGGCTCGCTCGCTCGGCCATCTGCGCTCCTCTCCGCCGTCCCAGCATCCGTCTCTCTCGGAGTCGGCGCACCTCCGCGGCTCGGCGTCGCTCACAGGGACGGCGGGTGCCAGCCTGGGCTCATGGCGAGGGGTGGAGCCGTCCTGCGGCTCTACATGGTCTTCCCGGACGAGGCCGCACTGCCGAAGATCGGCGTCGCGCTCGGCTCGGCGTACCTCGACGGCCTCGGTCCGGCGAAGCTCCTGGCGCTGGCGAAGACGTAGCCGTCAGGTCACGCGCAGCAGCAGCGCCGTGACGTGGAAGCCCGTGCCGACCGCGGCGATGACCACGTACGGGGTCTCGACCTGGCCGGCGTGCAGGGCGAGGTTGACCGGGTACGTCGAGTGGGTCAGGTTGCCGAACGTCTCCAGCGTCTCCAGGTATGCGGCGGGCCGCAGCCGTCCCGCCCAGTGGTCGAGCAGCGCACGCGAGCCCTGGTGCGTGATCAGCGAGACGTCGGCACCGCTGAGGCCGTGACGGGCGAGCAGCTCGCCGACCAGATCGGGGAGGCCGTCGCGCATGATCGTCTGGTAGACCTCGACGCCGGCGTCGGACTCGAGGAGGTACGTCGGGGCCGGGTTGCCGTCCTTGCCGACCGGGATCCCTGCCCAGTCGACCGCGTGACGGGGACGTACGGCCATGGTCATCGACGTGTACGCCCAGCCGAAGGTCCGTGTGTGGTGGTCCACCAGGCGCAGCGACCCGCCCGCGGAGAGCACCGCCGCCCCTGCGCCGTCACCGATCGCCTGCGCGTGCCCGCGCCGGTAGTCGACGTGGCGGGTCCAGTTGGATCCGGTGACGACGAGCGCACGCGCGCAGCCACCGGCGACGATCGCCTCGTGGCCGTGCACGAGCCCGAGGAGGAAGTTGCTGAAGTCGCTGTTGAGCGGCACAACCAGGCTGTCCTGGCGCATGCCGAGGCGGGCGTGCACCTCGTACAGGGAGTTGGGCGTGAAGTACGTCGGGACCGACGCGTACCCGTAGATCCGGTCGACGTCGGTCGCGTCGATCCCCGCCTCGTCGAGCGCCTGCTGGCAGGCGTCAACCATGAAGCTCTCGATCTCCTCGTCCGCTCCGAGGACCCGGCGCTGACCTGCGCCGGTGAACAGGTCGGCCTCCGCCACGCCTGCTGGTCCTGGCATGCGGTCGAGCGCCGCGTAGACCGGGTCGGTGTCGTCGCGCACCCGCTTCGGAACCGCGTAGCCAGTGCCGGTGATCCCCGGATCGGTCATGAGTCGTCCCCCTGTGGTCACCCCCCACGCCGTCCGCAGGGGTCGTGTGGAGTCACAGTGTGGTGGCCGCCGAGGGTCACCGAGGGGGCACCAGCCTCGCGTCGAGCGTGTGATGTCCGTCTCGTACGTGCGTGGGCGGTGGACTCAGCCGTTGCGCTCGCGGTCGAGCTGCAGGAGGAGGTCGGCGATCCGCTTGCCGCTCGTGCCTCGGTAGCGAGGGTCGAGGTAGTCGTCGAGGAAGGTCCTGAGCCGCTCGTCGGGCTCGCGGCGCTCTTGGATCATGTCGACCAGCTCGTCGAAGCTGTCGGCATGGAGGCCCAGGCGCTGGGTGTAGATCTTGCTCTCCGCGGCCCGCCGGTGCGCGCGGGTGAGTGCCTCGCCGTTGATCCAGTGCGGGAAGATCACCTGCTTGCCGAGGGCCCACGCCTCGTACACCATCGTCCCGAAGTCGGAGACGACGACGTCGGCGTCGACGAGCAGGTCCGTCGTGGGGCGCTTGCTGTTGCCCTTGCCGCGGTTGCGAGGGTGCTCGGAGACCTCGACGTCGAAGTGCTTGCGCAGCGGCTCGAGGTACTCCTCGAACGCCGGATAGCTCGACAGCGTGACCTGCTCGTCGCCCTTTTTCACGAAGTCGTGCGTGGGGGCCCATAGCACCCGAAGGCGCTTGCGGCGGTTGCGACGCAGTCGCGTCCGCAGCTGCGCCTGGCGGGCGAGCAGCAGGTCGAGGCGCGGCCAGCCCACCGAGTGGATGTGATCGCCGTCGATCTCGAGGACCTTCGACTTGGTGACTCGGCGCTGGAGCATGGGGCCGGGGACGAGTACGTCCGTGCGGTGGCCGCGAGTCAGGGCGCGCTCGCCGTCGTCGGACTTGCGCCAGAGGTAGTTCTTGTCCGCGACACCGTGCGACATGACCACGTCGGAGTCGAGGTTGATGAACAGCGAGAAGTTCAGCGCACCCGGGAGGTACTCCCGAGGAGAAGACGTCCACGACCGGCGCGGGAGATGACGGGAGATCGTCCCCCAGATCTGCTCCTGGACCCCGTGATAGACGGTGCCGCTCGTGTCGATCAGGTTGATCACGGACAGGCCTTTCCACTGGACACCCGCGTCAGTATGAGGGATCGCAACCGGAAGCCGTGCGAGAACCCGCCATGTCACCCCCAGGCGCGTTGTTTCGGTCACAGCGCGTGGAACGTACGCCCTGGCAGTCGAGGTAAGCAAGCGCTTAGTATTCCCCTCATGGACTCCTCTCGCCTCGTCTCGCGCCGCGACCTCGACTTCCTGCTCTTCGAGTGGCTGGACGTCGAGGCATTGACGAGTCGGGAGCGCTATGACGACCACGACCGCACGACGTTCGACGGTGTGCTCGATGTGTCCGAGCGCCTCGCGGCCGAGAAGTTCGCGCCGCTGGCCGCAGCCCTCGACGTCGACGAGCCGCGCATCGGCGACGACGGCAAGGTCGTGCTGCTTCCCGAGGTCGCCGAGGCGCTCGCGGCGTACAACGAGGCAGGCCTGCCGGGCATGTCCTTCCCCTCCGAGCACGGCGGGTTCCCGATGCCGTTCACCGTCCAGCGCGCGGCGTCGCTCTTCTTCCAGGCCGCGAGCGTCGGCGCGCACGCGTACCCATCGTTGGCCGCCGGCAACGCCCACCTGCTCCTCACCCACGGGACGCCGGAGCAGATCGCGACCTACGCCGAGCCGGTCGTCGAAGGGCGCTGGTACGGGACGATGTGCCTGTCCGAGCCCGAGGCCGGATCGTCGCTCGCCGACCTCACGACCCGTGCCGTACGCCAGGACGACGGGTCGTACCGTGTGTCCGGCACCAAGATGTGGATCTCCGCGGGCGACCACGAGCTCGGCGAGAACATCGTGCACCTCGTCCTCGCCAAGACCCCGGACGCGCCGCCTGGGACCAAGGGCCTGTCCCTCTTCATCGTGCCCAAGCTCCTCCCCGACTCCGACGGCGCGCCGGGGGAGCGCAACGACGTCGCGCTCGTCGGCCTCAACCACAAGATGGGCTTCCGCGGCACGACGAACACGCTGCTCAACTTCGGCGAGGGATTCGCGACGCCGGGCGGCGAGCGAGGAGCGGTCGGGTTCCTCGTGGGCGAGGAGGGGCGTGGCCTCGCGGCCATGTTCACGATGATGAACGAGGCACGCATCGGCGTCGGCGCAGGCGCGGTGGCGCTGGGCTACACCGGCTATCTGCACGCGCTCGACTACGCCAAGACCCGCACCCAGGGGCGTCCGCTCGATGCGAAGGACCCGTCGACGCCGCCGGTCCCGATCATCGAGCACCCCGATGTGCGGCGCATGCTGCTCGCGCAGAAGTCGTACGTCGAGGGCGGGCTCGCGCTCATCCTCTATTGCGCGCGCCTCGTCGACGACCAGGCGACCGCGCCCGAGCCCGACGACAGCGAGCGCGCGGCGCGACTGCTCGACGTGCTCACCCCGATCGCGAAGGCATGGCCGTCACAGTGGTGCCTCGCGGCCAACGACCTGGCGATCCAGGTGCACGGCGGGTACGGCTACACGCGCGACTACCCAGTCGAGCGGCTCTACCGTGACAACCGGCTCAACCCGATCCACGAGGGGACGCAGGGGATCCAGGGGCTCGACCTGCTCGGCCGCAAGATGGTCGCGGGAGGCGGCGCCGGGCTCGTGCTGCTCGCCGAGACGATCACCGAGACCGTCGTCCGTGCGCGCAAGGGCGGGGGCGAGGCGGCCACGTACGCCGCCGCGCTCGAGGCCGCGCTCGCCCGCCTCATCGAGGTCACGGGCCTCGCGTGGTCAGACGGCGATCCCGCCGTCGCGCTGGCCAACGCCACCGCGTACCTCGAGGCGGCGGGCCACGTCGTCGTCGCGTGGCTCTGGCTTGAGCAGCTCCTCGCGGCGGCGGGGCGCGACGGTGCCCCGTACGACGGCAAGCGGCTGGCCGCGCGCTACTTCTTCACGTACGAGCTGCCGACGATCGCGCCGAAGCTCGACCTCGTCGCCGCACGCGACCGGACCACCCTCGACCTGGACGTCACGGCGCTCTGACCCGATAGCGTCGTCGGGTGCGTGTCGACGAGCTCCCCCTCACCCTCGGTCCGTACCCGCGCGGCGCCGCCAACGCGATCACCGACGTCCCCGGCGTCCGGGTCGGGCACGCGACGATCGCAGAGGGCGACCTCCGTACGGGGGTCACCGCCGTCGTCCCCGACACCCTGGGCCCCCGTCGGCGCGCGCTGCCGGCGGGCCTGTTCGTGGGCAACGGCTACGGCAAGCTCATCGGCGCGACACAGGTCGTCGAGCTCGGCGCGATCGAGACGCCGGTCCTGCTGACCAGCACACTGTCGGCGTTCCGGGTCGCGGACGCGCTCGTCGGGCACGTCCTGTCGTGGAGCGGGTACGAGGACGTCACGACGCTCAACCCGATCGTCGGCGAGACGAACGACGGGTTCCTCTCGAACATCCGTGCCCGCAGCGTCACGGCCGACCACGTCGTGCACGCGCTCGTGTCGGCACACAGTGGCGCGGTGGAGGAGGGGTGCGTCGGCGCGGGGACGGGGACGACCGCGCTCGGCTACAAGGGCGGCATCGGCACGTCGTCGCGCCTCGTCGATGTCGGAGCGCACGCCGTGACCGTCGGGGTGCTCGTCCAGTCGAACTTCGGAGGCGTCCTCACCGTCGACGGCGTGCCGATGCCCGCCGAGGAGCTGCTCGGCCACGCAGGCGTCGAGTCGCCGGGCAACTCGTGCATGATCGTCGTCGCTACCGACGCTCCGGCCGACGCGCGTCAGCTCGACCGGGTCTCGCGCCGCGCCGTCTTCGCGATGGGCCGGGTCGGGGCGAGCTTCTCGCACGGCAGCGGCGACTACGCCCTGGCGTTCACGGTGGCCGAGGAGCGGCCGGCGGAGGACGCCCAGCTCGATCCGCTGTTCGGCGCGACCATGGACGCGGTCGAGGAGGCCCTGCTCAACTCGGTGCTGGCGGCCACGACGACGCGTGGGTTTGGCGGTCAGGTGGCGCACGCCGTGCCGGTCGACGGAGTGCGCTCCCGCCTCGGCCCACGATGACGCACTCGGAGCGCCGCCGTCAGAAGACCGGCTTTCCTCCGGTCACGCCGATCACGGTGCCCGTGACGTAGCTGGCATCGCTCGGGGACGCGAGGAACACGAACGCGGGTGCGACCTCGGCCGGCTGCCCGGCCCGTCCGAGCGGCGTGTCCTTGCCGAAGGCCTCGATCTTCTCCTCCGGCTGCGTCGCCGGCTGGAGCGGAGTCCAGATCGGACCCGGCGCGACGGCGTTGACCCGGATGCCCTCGGGTCCGAGCATCGCCGCGAGGTTGGCGGTGACGTTGTTGATCGCGGCCTTCGTCGCGGCGTAGTCGAGCAGCGTCGGCGACGGGTCGTACGCCTGGATCGACGTGCAGTTGACGACGCTCGCCCCTCGCCGCATCAGGGGGACGGCGGCCTGCGTGATCCAGAACAGCGCATAGAGGTTGGTCCGCATCACGCGGTCCAGCCGCTCGGGCGAGATCGAGGCCAGCCCGTCGCCGCGCGCCATCTGATAGCCGGCGTTGTTGACGAGCACGTCGAGGCCGCCGAGCTCGCCGACGACCTGCGACGGCAGCGACTGCGCGGTGTGACGATCGGTGATGTCGCCGGGCAGGAGGGCGACCTTGCGTCCCTCGCGCTCGACCCACGAGGCCGTGTCCTCGGCGTCGTCCTGCTCCTCGGGCAGGTATGAGAGGGCGACGTCCGCCCCTTCTCGGGCGTACGCGATCGCGACCGCGCGCCCGATCCCGGAGTCACCACCCGTGATCAGTGCACGCAGGCCGGCCAGTCGTCCGGACCCGACGTACGACTCCTCGCCGTGGTCGGGGACGGGGGACATGGCCGTGGTCGAGCCTGGTGGCTCCTGTTGCTGGCGGGGGAAGGCCCCGGAGTCGTTGAGGAGAAGCTCGGCGTTGCGGGCGACGTCGGACTCGATGTTGGTCATGCCGTCCCCGTACCCGGTCGGCGGCGGGCCATGCGGGTGTCACATGCAACCAAGCTTGCCGACGGCGCGGGGCCACCTCTCGACGCGCTCACCGTCGCCGACGAATGCCCAGGCGCCGTCGGCGGACAGCCACAGGTGGTCCTCGCCCCGGTGGAATCCTGTGTCGCGGGCGTCAGGAGGGAGCGCGACCGCCGCCTCGTACGCTCCGGAGAGCAGGGTCGCGACGTGCGGGTCGGGTTCCGGCGCGCGGACGTACTCGGCCTCGTCAATCTCGAGGAACGTCATGTCGTCCCAGGAGCAGTGCGCGGGACCGGCGTACGACTGGACGCGGCGGGTCGAGACCCGTCCGTCTGCGTCGGACCAGATCTCGTACCCCGCCTCCTCGGCGACCTCGTCCGGCAGCTCGGAGTAGTCGCAGCGCGCCCACGACTCCACGTACCAGCCGTCCTGACCGTCGCGCACGATCAGCGCCTGACGCACCCCGCCGTCGTGGGTCAACGTGTACAACGCGCGGCCGTCGTCCTCGCGTACGCGGACGTAGCCCCCGCGCGCACCGAAGACCAGGGCCTCGTCGAAGGCGGTGCGGATCGCCTCGTCGGCGTCGTCGGAGAGGGCGCCGTTGTCGTACGCGCCGGGGTAATTGTTGCCGCCCTCCGCGGGACCGGTGCACTCGACCACATGCCCGGCAGCGCCGCGCTTGCCCGTCGCGCTCAGCGGGCCCTCGTACGTCCCAGGGACCAGATCCTGCCCGCAGGCGGAGGTGAGGAGCAGCGCGGCGACGGCTGCGAGGCCAGGGGAGCGCGGACGGCGACGACGCAGGGGGTTCCTCACGACGATGAAGTCTCACACGAAGCGACGTCGGTCGGTGCTGATTTGCGGGCGGCGCTCGCAGTGAGTCCCAGCGCGAGAGCCTCAGCGTGAGAGCAGCGTCACCAGTGCGACGACGGTCGGTGCGGCCGCGATCGGGATCCACATCGGGGACCACAGCGAGCGCTTGAGGATGAGCCGCACGCCGACGAACGTGATCGCCGCGATCACACCCGACATGAGCGTGATCGCGATCGCGTCGCCGTGGCGGCCCTGCCCGTCGAGGACGAAGGCCAGGCCGATGCAGCCGAGGACTCCGTGAACGGTGATCGCGAAGAAGCCGATCGCTGCCACGCGGCGCTGGACCTTGCGCAGCGCCGCGAGCTCGGCCTCCCGCTGCTCGCGGGTCTTGCGTGGCGCGGTCGGACGTGGCGGCGTCGGGGTCGTGCTCTCGGTCATGCAGGGCTCCTGGTGGGGACGGGCTCGGTCGCCTTCTGGGCGGCGGAGATCAGTCGGTGGAGGAAGGCGTTCGCCTCGACGAGCTCGTTGGCCGTCATGCCGAGGCGCTCGAGCATCGTGATGGGCACCTTGAGCGCGCGGTCGCGCAGGTCGCGCCCGTCGTCGGTGAGCGAGATCGTCAGCGTGCGCTCGTCGCTGCTCGACCGCTCCCGCGCGATCAGGCCGAGGGCTTCGAGCCGCTTCACCAGCGGGGAGGCGGTGGCGGGCTCGAGGTGCAGGGCGGCGCTGAGGTCCTTGAGCGACTGGCCGTCGGTCTCCCACAGGGCGAGCATCACGAGGTACTGCGGGTGACTCAACCCCAGCGGCTCCAGGACCGGCCGATACGCGGCGACGACACTGCGGGCGGCGACCGCGAGCGCGAAGCACACCTGGTGCTCGAGGGCGAGCGAGTCGTCGATCTCCATGACATTCAGTGTACGAACGATTAGGGCACTAATTGTTTCGGGCCCTCTCATTCCGCATGAGGGTGCTCCCGCTGGGTATCGGGTGAGTGACTCGTACGTAGGGGGTAGGGACATATGGCCACTCAAGGAACGATGTGGCGAGCGTCCAAGCGCGTTGTCGGAGGGCTCAAGGACCTTCCGCGCAACACCGCATGGCTCGTCTCGAAGGCCGTCAACGTGGACGGCGCCCAGGAGGGCGCGACGCATGCCGCGTCGCAGTCCAAGAACGGTGTCGTCGACCAGGTGCGCCGTGCGACTGCGGTCGTCGCCGACAAGGTCCCGGGGATCGACTCGGTCGAGACACGGCTCACGCGCGCTCACGCTGCGGTCGAGCGGGCACGTGCGGAGGAGCGGGACGCGCTAGCCCATGCGCAGGAGGCCAAGCAGCGTGCGGACGAGGCCAGCGCGGCCGAGAAGGACGGTCGCGAACGCCTCCGCGCCGCGCAGAAGGAGGCGCACGACTATGTCGAGCAGCGCGTGCGGGAGGCACGACGACGTGCCGACGAGCAGGTCGAGGCGGAGCGCCGCGAGGCTGACGGTGAGGCGCAGGCCCGTCTCGAGGACGTCCGCGGCGACGTCGAGCGGGAGGTCGAGAAGCGTCGGGCTGACGCCGACGAGGCTGCCCGCAACGCCCAGCAGCGCATCGACGCCGCGCACGCCGCGATGAGCGAGGCACGCCAGCTCGCCGACGAGGCGACGGAGGCTGCCGACGAGGCGGCCCGGAAGGCGCGCGAAGAGGCCGACCGTCTCGTCGCCAAGGCGGAGGAGCAGGCAGGCGAGGCCGATGCCACTCGCCAGCGCGCCACCGAGACACGTGATGCCGTCACGAGGAGCGCGGCGCGGGCGGTCCGTGCCGAGCAGCAGGAACCCGCCACGACGAACCTGTCTCGTCGGACGAAGGCAGAGCTGCTCGACATGGCGGCTTCGCTAGGAGTTTCGGACACCTCCAACAAGAACAAGTCCCAGCTCGTCAACGCCATCCGCCGCTCGTCTCGCAGTCGAGCCTGAACGGAGTGATTCATGTGAAGCTCTTCCACCGCAAGTCGCCATGGCAGCGCGCCGTCGAAAAGGTTCCAGGAGGAAGTGCCCTGCGCGGCGGTGCCCTCACCGCGGCCGGCCTGATCGGTCTTTCGGCCGTCAGCGCCGCCGTGAGCGCGATCCGTGACAAGCAGCGTCCGTCGTGAGGCTGCGGACCCTGGCCGTCTTCAGCATCGGCTACGTCCTCGGGACGCGTGCCGGTCACGAGCGCTACGAGCAGATCGTCGCTGCCGCCAAGCGTGCGGGCAGACGTCTCGAACAGTACGGCGACCCGGATGGCACGGGCGCACGCACGCGATGACGGCGCTCCGACGCTGGCCGACGGCGCCGTCGTCAGGGCTTACGTCGTGGCGCGGCTGCTCGGTGTACGTCTGCTGAAGCTGGAGGCGACGATTCTGCTCGCCCCACCGCCCGGGCCGTCCGCGCTCGAGCAACCGGTGCTCGGCACTGTCCTGCGGGGCGCCACGCCGCTGGCTCCGGTCACGGCGCCGGCGCGCGACGGTGGTCTCCCCGAGGCGCAGCGCCTGCTCGCGGAGGCGCGAGCCGCGCTCGACATCTCACGCTGAGACGTCCTGAGACGTCCTGAGACGTCCTGAGACGGACAGTCTCAGATGAACAGCCGCGAGATCAGCAGCGCCGTCGGCACCGAGACGATCGCCATCACGAGCGTCGGCAGCATGAACGAGTGGTTCAGGACGTACTTGCCGATCTTGGTCGAGCCCGTCTGGTCGATCTCGACCGCCGCGAGCTGCGAACCGTTTGCCGGGAGGGTCATGACGCCGCCCATGGCCGGGAGGTACGCAGCGAGGGTAGGCGTCGCGATACCGAGGCTGATGCCGAGCGGGATCATCGTGTTGACCGCTGCGGACTGGCTCGTGGTCGCGGCCGCGACCAGGAACAGGCCGATCGCGAGGAACCACGGTGCTTCCTTCGCGATGTCGGTGAGACCGCCGATCACGGTCTCCTCGTTGCCGGCGATGAACGTGTTCGCGAGCCAGGCGATGCCGAGCAGGGCGATGATCGCGGTGAGGCCCGACTTCGTGAGCGGGGCGTCGAGCACCGCGCCCGGCTTGACCTTGCCGACGTACATCACGGCCAGAGCGACGACCAGCATCACCATGATGAGCAGCGTCGTCAGCGACAGCGTCTCGGTCTTGCCGTCCACCTCGTACGTCGGCAACAGCTCGTCGAAGGCGCCGAGGATGACGACCACGAGGACGCCGGCGAAGAAGACACCTGCAGCGCGCTTCGCCGTGACCGGGACGTGGGCGCCCTTGACCTCGCCGGTGTCGGCGGCGGGCGGATGGATCAGGCCTGCGGCGAGACGTCGCTGGAACTCGGGGTCGTCCTTCAGGTCGTGTCCGACGCGGCTCTGGATCACCGCCGCGACGATGGTGCCGAGCAGGACCGCCGGGAACGTGATGACGAGGATCTCGCCGAGGCTGAGCGCATCGTCCTGGCCCCCGGTGAGGCCCACGAACGCGGCCATCGCCGCCGCGACCGGGCTCGCCGCGAGCGCGAAGCCCGAGACCGCCACCGACGTCGCGAGCGGACGCTCCGGGCGGATGCCGCGCTCGTACGCGACCTCGTAGATGACCGGAAGCAACGGGAAGATGATGTTGCCGGTGCCTGCTCCGGCGCAGAACGCGAAGGTGATCAGCGGTGCCAGGTAGTTCACGAGCTTCGGCCGTGCGCGGATGACCTTCTCCGCGAGGAACACCAGGTAGTCGATGCCGCCCGCCGCCTGCATCGCCGACGCCGCCGTGATCACGGCGATGATCACCATGATCGCGTCACTCGGGATGCTGCCTGGCGGCGCCCCGAAGATGAAGACGAGGATCAGGACGCCGACGGCGCCCCAGAGACCGAGACCGACGCCGCCGATCTTGACGCCCATGTAGATGGCGCCGACGACGACAAGGGCCTGCAGGATCAGCAGGAAGGTGTCCACGCGCGTACCTCTCGGTAGCCCGGCAAACCGGGGGATGGGGGAAGGAAGTGCTACTCGGCGAGCGCCTGGATGAGGAGTGCCTGAGCGAGTGCCATGTTCTCGATCTCGGAAGGGTCGACGGATTCGTTCGGGCCGTGGATGTTGGCCTTCGCCGCGTCCTCGGCGCCGACGAGGACGAAGTCGGCGGAGGGCGCGGCGTCACGCAGCGTGTCGAGCAGCGGGATCGACCCGCCCGAGCCGACCGTCTCCACCTGCTTGCCGTACGCGGTGGCGAGCGCGTCGCGCATCAGGCCGAAGGCCCTCCCGTCCGTCTCCTGCGAGAACGGCGGGCTGACCTTGTCCTCGTGAACGTCGATCTGGACGTGCCACGGGGCGACGGAGCGGAGGTGGTTCATCAGCTTCTCGACCGCGTCGCGCGGATTCTGTCCGGGCGGGATCCGCATCGCGACGACCGCGCGCGCCGTTGGCTGGAGCACGTTCGACGCCTCGGCCACCGGGGTGGCGTCCATGCCGAGCACGCTGATCGACGGCTTCGACCACAGCCGCGAGGCGAGCGAGCCCGTGCCGACGAGGTCCACGCCGTCGAGGACGCCGGCGTTGGCGCGCAGCATCTCCTCGGAGTAGTCGGGGCCTTCCCATTCACCGGACGCGATGCCCTCCACGAGGCAGTTGCCGTCGTCGTCGATGAGCGTCGACAGCAACTTGATGAGTGCCATCTGGGCATCGGGCGCCGCGCCGCCGAACAGCCCGGAGTGGACCGGTTGCGCGAGCGTACGGACCTCGACGACCGCTTTCACGTGGCCGCGCAGCCCGATGCTGAGCACCGGCTCGCCGACCGTCAGGTTGCCCATGTCGGCGACGACCATGACGTCGGCCTGGACACGGTCCGGGTTCGCTTCGACCCACGACTCGAGGTGGCTGATCGTCTCCTCCTCGCCCTCGATGACGATCTTGACGCCGACTGGAGGCTTGCCGTCGAACGCCGCAAGCGTCGCCAGGTGGATCGCGATGCCGGACTTGTCATCGGCGGCGCCGCGGCCGAAGAGCCGGCCGTCCTTCCACGTCGGGGTGAACGGCTCGGTGTCCCAGCCCTGCTCCTTCGGTGCGGGCTGCACGTCGTAGTGCGCATAGAGCAGCACCGTCGGCTTGCCGTCGGGCGCCGGGATCTCTGCCGTGACTGCGGGATAGCCGTCAGGGATCTCGGTGATCTCGGCAGTGACCCCGTACCGGCCGAACGCGTCGACGACATACTGGGACATGGCATGCACAGGCTCGGACGGGAAGCCCGGGAATGCGCAGGATGGGAGGGCGACCATGGCCTCGAGATCGTCGCGGATCTGCGGCATCAATCCTGAGACCTTGGGACGCAGCGTCGAATCATCCATGCGCCGAAACTAGTGCCGCACCGCCAGGTCGGCGCGTCGAGCACGAGGCGCGCGTGAAAGTCAGCTGCGCTCGGGCTCGGGCGTGCAGAGCATGAGGAACTCCTCGCCGTCGCGCGCCGTGATCTCGTCGGCGCTCAGCCACCCCGCGTCCGGGACGTACGTGGCGCCGTCGTCGGCGTGCGCGCCTCCGTCCGCCGCGACCTCGCCGAGCGGCACTGTCGCATGGCCGACCCAGCCCTCGCCCGGACCCACGTCGACCGATAGCTCGTCGAACTCGCGCCAGTCGAACCCGGCGGGGAGCGGCTCGGTGACCGTGAACCCCTCTGGTGCGGTGCCGACCGTGAGCTGCTCCACGGTATGAGGCTGCACCGACTCGGCGACCGTACGGACGATCACGCCGTCGTCGGACGTGAACATCAGGCGGATGCGGGTGACGCCCTCGCAGGGGGGACCGGTCAGGACCTCCAGCGCGCTCGCTGGTGCTCGCAGCGCAGCGACCTTCGGCAGCTCCGGCAGCGGGGCGCCCGCCGGGTCGCACGCGGTGAGTCCGCCGAGGACCGGGGCGAGCGCGGCCGCCACGATCGCTCGACGTGCGAGGCGTCCGTGCATCAGTGGTAGCCGCCGTCGCCCAGGCCGGCGTCCTCCTCGAACGGGTGAGGTTTGTCCTCGAGCGGGCTCCAGTCCCGCACCCACTCGACGAGTCCCTCGCCGAGGTAGCGGTCGAGGAACGGCAGGTGGCCCATCTCGGCCCACTGCTGCGAGTGGCGTTCCTCGTGATGGAGGAGGCGGTCGAGGTCGAGCTGCCCCTCGAACGGCCCGTCGTCGTTCTCGCCCCAGCTGTGGCCCGAAACGATGATCTTGCGCAGCTGCTCGGCGGCGTCATCGCCCTCGGGCGAGTCGATGTTGAACATGAACGTGTCCCCCCAGGCCGTACCGCCCGAAAAGCTGAAGGCGTCCTGGAGCCAGTTGCCGCCCAGACCCATCAGCATCCCGTTGGGTGTCGTCGCCAAGCGGCCGCCGTTGCCGTTCACGAACTCGACGTCGTCGTCGTACGACCACGAGTTGGCTTTCTGACGGTCGATGATGCGCTGGATCTCGGCGGACGAGAACGGCGTGGGAGGGAAGTCGTGGGCGACCCCCGGCTCCAGGCCGTAGTTGCTGCCGGCATTGAGGATGTAGGTCATGAGCACCGCGGCCCGCGCCTGGTCGGCGGTGATCGTGGTCGGCAGGAGGAAGTAGGACTGGTCGCCGTCGCGCACCTCCTCCAGACCGTCGAGCACCGTGAAGTCCTCCGGGTCAATGTCGTGCGTCCGGGCGACATCGACCATCGTGCTCGGCGAGACCCCGCGGCGTGCCGCGTTCTCGAGCCAACGGCGGTAGAGACCGCCGGGCTCGGGGCCGACGAGCAGGCCTTCGGAGCGCAGCCTGTACTCGATGACGTCGGCGGCGCGCGAGGGGTGCTTGCGCGCGTACTCGTCGAGCTGCTCGGGTGTGAGGAACGCGAGGTTGTAGGGGTAGGGCAGCGGTGGTGTCCCGGCGAGATCGTCGTCCACGTCGCCGAGCCGGGCCGGCGGCGTGGTGGTCCGTGACTTCTTGAGCGTGTTGCCGGCAGTGCGGGCGGCGGCCTCGTACTCATCGTGGAGCAGCCTCGCCCGACGGCGACAGTCGGCGAGCCGACCGTCGGCGCCGTTCTTCGCCTTCTGCGCATCGCTGCGCGAGCGCGCGTCGTCGCGCTCGGCGCGGCGGTCCGCCTCTTCGGTCGGTGGGGCCTCCCACGAGGGGCGGGGCTGCGGCAGCCCGTCGAGGGTGCCCTGCGCGGCAGCGCTGTCGGCCTCGGCTTGCGCGGCCTCCTTCTCGAGGCCACGCGCGCGGCGTTGGAACTCCTCGAGGTCGCCGGCCCAGCCGCTGAGCGTGGTCGCGGCCGCGTCGAGGGCGCCGGAGGCATCGACGACGGGTGGCCGCAGGTCGGTGTCGAGCAGGGTGCGGAACTCGGTCGCAGTCGTGCCGCGCCACTCACCCTCGGCTGCGCCCCAGAGCTGGTCGGCGGCCGACGAGAGACTGCCGGCTGCCTGCTTGAGGGTGGCCGCCGTGGCCTCGACCGCGTCGGCGTCGCCCGGGGTCGGATCGAAGCCGAGCGCGGGATAGGACGCCTCCGTGGGTGCGACCATGTCGTCAGTTCCCGCCGGGACGGGAGCTTTTGGCCCGTTCGAGGTCGGCGGCGAGGTCAGCGTCGGTGTCGTCGATGGTCTGCTCCACGTCCTGGAGCGCGGTCACGAGCGACGAGGCGAGCGTCCCGAACTCTGTCACCGCCTGCGCCCAGTCGGTGGCGAAGGTCGCGATCTGCCGGTCGAGGTAGGGCGTCCCGTGGCCGGTGGCGTCGATGCCGCGCAGCCCCTTGGCGGGTGGCTCGAGCAGGGCGGCGACCCCACGCAGACGCGTACGGACCTCCTGCAGCGCGTCGCCGTCGACCACCAGATCTGACACGCGACGACCGTAGCAGCGGCGGGGATCAGCGGCCGAGCAGTGCGCGTGCCTCGAGCAGCGAGGGTCCGTACCAGGTGAGAAGCCGCCCGGAGACCAGTGCCGTGCGCACCTTCGTGAACGACTCGGGACCGTCCTCGGCCGTGAACACGTACGGCTCGTCCGGGAGCAGGACCAGGTCGAGGTCGGCGCGGTCGAGGTCGGCGAGAGCGACGTGCGGGTAGCGGTCGTCGGCATCGGCGTACGCGTGCTCCCACCCGACCCGCGACACGAGGTCGCCGGTGAAGGTGTCGCGCCCCACGACCATCCACGGGTCGCGCCAGATCGCGACCGCGACCCGGCCTCGTACGGACTGCGCAGGCTCGGCCCACAGGCGCTCGGCCTCTGCGAGCCACCCGGGGACGTCGCGTCCGAGTGCCTCGGAGAAGAGCCGGCGCATCGAGGCGAACGCGCCGTCGACGGTCTCGATCCGGGTCACCCAGACCGGGAGACCGACCTCGCGGAGCCGTCGGACGTCGAGCTCGCGGTTCTCCTCCTGGTTGGCGACGACGAGATCGGGCGCGAGGTCGAGGATCGCCCGTATGTCGGGATTCTTGGTCCCGCGTACGCGAGCGACGTCGAGATCGGCCGGGTGCGTGCACCAGTCGGTCGCACCCACGAGCAGACCTGCGTCAACCGACGCGATCGCCTCCGTGAGCGACGGCACCAGCGACACCACCCGGCGGACCGGCCGGGTGGCGACGACCGAGACTCCGAGGTCGTCGCGCACGCCGGCGACCGGTGTCTCAGTCTTGACGTCGGCCACTGTCGGGGTCGCGGTGACGCGGGTCGTCCTCGACGTCGGTAGGGGATACGTCGTCGCGGCGCACGTCGTCGCGGCGCACATCCTCGCGGCGCACGTCGTCGGTACGGTCGCCGGCGGGGCGCCCCTCAGGGTCAAGACGGTCGGCCTTCGCGAGCTGCTCGTCGACCTCGGAGCGGGTGCGCTGCGCGTGCTCCTGGTGCTCGCGCGCCTCACGCTCGCGCTGCTCGGCCGCCACCCGCGCCTCCTCTGCATCTGCACGGGCACGCGCCGCCTCGGCCTCGCGCTGACTGGCCTCCAGGCGCGTCTCCTGGGCCTGCTCGCGGAGCGCGTTCGCCTCCTCGCGCCGGCGAGCGACCTTGCGTTCCCGGTCCTTGCGCGTGGCAGCGATGATCGCGAGCGCGATCACCACCACGACGACGACGGCGATGATGACCCACACCCACCACGGGATGTCGTTCATGTCGAGACTCCTCGCATGCGTGGCCGCTCGGGGGTGCGGCCATTCGTACCAGGGGCAGTACCCACTTCGCTCGGGCCCATGCGAGCAGGTCACGCTCAGACGTTGCGCCGGTACTGGCCCCCGACCTCGAAGAACGCTTCGGTCACCTGCTCCAACGAGCACACCCGCGCGGCGTCCATCAGCACCGCGAACGCGTTGTCGTCAGAGGCGGCCGCGGCCTTCAGCCGAGCCAGCGCCGCCTGCGCCTCCTCCCGGTGCGCCTCCTGGAACGCGTGGACCCGGGCGAGCTGGGACCTCTTCTCGTCCTCGGTCGCGCGCGCCAGCTCGACAGGCCCGTGCTCCTCCTCGGCCCGCGGGTTTCGGAAGGTGTTGACACCGATGATCGGGAGCCTCCCGTCGTGCTTGAGGTGCTCGTACAGCATCGACTCGTCCTGGATCCTGCCGCGCTGGTAGCCCGTCTCCATCGCCCCGAGGACGCCCCCGCGCTCGGTGATCTTGTCGAACTCGGCGAGCACGGCCGCCTCGACGAGGTCGGTCAGCTCGTCGATGAGGTACGACCCCTGCTGCGGGTTCTCGTTCTTGGCGAGGCCCCACTCCTTGTTGATGATCATCTGGATCGCCAGCGCACGGCGTACGGACTCCTCGGTCGGGGTCGTCACGGCCTCGTCGTACGCGTTGGTGTGCAGGCTGTTGGCGTTGTCGTAGATCGCGATCAGCGCCTGGAGCGTCGTGCGGATGTCGTTGAAGCTCATCTCCTGCGCGTGCAGCGAGCGGCCGGAGGTCTGGACGTGATACTTCAGCTTCTGCGAGCGCGCGTTCGCGCCGTACCGCTCGCGCATGGCGACCGCCCAGATGCGGCGGGCGACACGGCCGATCACGGAGTACTCAGGGTCCATGCCGTTGGAGAAGAAGAACGACAGGTTGGGGGCGAAGTCGTCGATGTCCATGCCGCGCGCGAGGTAGGACTCGACGTACGTGAAGCCGTTGGCGAGCGTGAACGCGAGCTGGCTCAGCGGGTTGGCCCCGGCCTCGGCGATGTGGTATCCGGAGATCGACACCGAGTAGAAGTTGCGCACCTCGTTCTGGATGAACCACTCCTGCACGTCGGCCATCATCCGCAGGCTGAACTCGGTCGAGAACAGGCAGGTGTTCTGGCCCTGGTCCTCTTTGAGGATGTCGGCCTGCACCGTCCCGCGGACCGTGCGCAGTGCCTCCTCGGGAGAGACCCCGCGCTCGCGCGCCTGGTCGATCACGGTGTTGAGGAAGAACGCGAGCACGGTCGGCGCCGGGCCGTTGATCGTCATCGAGACACTGGTCGTCGGCGCGAGCAGGTCGAACCCGTCGTACAGCGCCTTCATGTCGTCCAGGGTCGCGACCGAGACGCCGGAGGTGCCGACCTTGCCGTAGATGTCGGGGCGCTCGTCGGGGTCGCGACCGTACAGCGTGACCGAGTCGAACGCCGTCGACAGCCGCGTGGCCTCACCGTCGGCGGAGAGCAGCTTGAAGCGCCGGTTCGTACGGAAGGGGTCGCCCTCCCCGGCGAACATCCGTGCGGGGTCCTCGCCCTCGCGCTTGAACGGGAAGACACCGGCGGTGTACGGGAAGTGACCGGGGAGGTTCTCGCGACGCCAGTAGCGCACGAGGTCGCCGTGGTCGGTCGTACGGGGGAGCGCGACGCGGGGGACCGAGATGCCCGACAGCGACTCGCGGGTGTGCTCGGCGTACGACGCGACGACCTCGGGCCACCCGAGGATCCGCTCCCGGACGTCATCCGGGACGTGGCCCTGGACCCTCGCAGCGTATGACGCCACGGTGTCGTCGTCGGGGAGGGCGTGGGCGACGTCGGCGGCGGACTGCGCCTGCCGGGCGGCGCCGGCGATCTGCTCGGTCGCGGCGTGGTAGTCGCGGACCGTGTCGGCGATCTCGGACAGGTAGCGCACGCGCGCGGCCGGCACGACCTGCGCGAACCGCGTCGAGTGCCGCACGTCCACACGGGCCAGCGCGCCGTCTTCGAGCGCGAGACCGTGCTTGCCCAGCAGCCGCGCCAGCTCCTGGTAGAGCGCGGTGACGCCGTCGTCGTTGAACGTCGCCGCCGACGTGCCGAACACGGGCATGTCCTCGGGCCGGGCGCCGAACGCCTCGCGGTTGCGGACCAGCTGTCGGCCGACGTCGCGCAACGCGTCGGCGGCTCCGCGGCGCTCGAACTTGTTGATCGCGACGACGTCGGCGAGATCGAGCATGTCGATCTTCTCCAGCTGCGAGGCGGCACCGAACTCGGGCGTCATCACGTAGAGCGACGCGTCGACGTACGGGACGACCGCGGCGTCGCCCTGGCCGATGCCGGGGGTCTCGAGCACGACGAGGTCGTAGCCGGCTGCCTTTACGACGGCGAGGACGTCGCTCAGCGTCTCGGGAAGCTCGTGGGCGCCACGGGTCGCGAGCGAGCGGAAGAACGTGTGGACGCCGTCGAGGGCGTTCATGCGGATCCGGTCGCCGAGCAGCGCTCCGCCGCCGCGACGGCGCGTCGGGTCGACCGCGAGGACGGCGATGCGCAGCTTGTCCTGCTGGTCGGTGCGCAGGCGTCGTACGAGCTCGTCGGTCAGCGACGACTTGCCCGAGCCGCCGGTGCCGGTGATGCCGAGGACGGGGGCGGGCGACACGTCGGCCGCCGCGCGTACGGCCTCGCCGAGCGCGCCGTCGAGGCGGCCCTGCTCGGCGCCGGTGATCGCGCGGGCGAGCGCGACCCGGTCACCGGCGAGCACGGCGTCGGCGTCGGGCTGGTGCAGTGCCCACAGGTCGGCGCGGCAGGCCTCGACGACCTCGGAGATCATCCCCGGCAGGCCGAGGCGTTGACCGTCCTCGGGCGAGTAGATGAGCACGCCGCTCTCGCGCAGCCGGGCGATCTCGGCGGGCACGATCACTCCACCGCCGCCGCCGAAGACCTTCACGTGCCCGGCGCCGCGCTCGGCGAGCAGCTGGACGAGGTACTCGAAGTACTCGACGTGACCGCCCTGGTACGAGGACACGGCGACACCGTGCGCGTCCTCCTCGATCGCCGCGTCGACGACCTCCGAGACGGAGCGGTTGTGCCCGAGGTGGATCACCTCGCACCCCTGCGACTGCAGGATCCTCCGCATGATGTTGATGGAGGCGTCGTGGCCGTCGAAGAGGCTCGAGGCAGTGACGACGCGTACGCGGAGTGCATCCTCTGAATCCATAGGATCTAAAATAGTCGGACGTCCAAGTATTGTCGAGAGTCGGTTAGGGTGAGCGCCATGCCAGCCCAGGCAACAACTCAGCCTCGCCTGCCGTTCGACCCCATCGAGCGTGCCGGGGCGTTGTGGACCGAGCACTTCGGCGACGCGACCGCGATGCGGTTGGCGACCTCGATCATGCGGGTCCAGCAGCTCCTCCTCGCCGAGCTCGACGCGGCGTTGAAGCCGTACGACATCACCTTCGCCCGCTACGAGGCGCTCGTGCTGCTCACGTTCAGCCGTGAGGGCTATCTCCCGCTCAGCAAGATCGGCGAGCGCCTGATGGTCCACCCGACCTCCGTCACCAACGCGATCGACCGCCTCGAGGCACAGGGGCTGGTCCGCCGTGAGCCCGATCCCGACGACCGGCGACGCACCCGCGCGCGAATCACCGACGAGGGTCGCGCCCTCGTCGGTGAGGCGACCAAGGCGCTCACGTCTATCGAGTTCGCGATCACCGGACTGTCGCCTGCGGAGCAGGACCAGGCCTTCGACCTGCTGCGACGTCTCCGCGCCTCCGCGGGCGACTTTCCCGAGCGTCCAGAACCCTCGACATCAAGTTGACGGTCGGCCTCGCGAGCCACTAGGTTCTCGGCGTCCACGGGTGGTCGGCGCGGCCCGCCCGGAGTGGATTCTCAGGGGGACGGAGGCGGTCGGTGGGTCCCGTGCGAACCAACGCACCTCTCACGCTCCTCGAGATCCTGGCGTTCGCCGGCGCCGTGGTCGGACCCGCATGGGGGCTGGCCGTTCTCATCTCCTCGCTCTACGTCGCGGGCACGTCGTTCGTGGTGCTGCTGGTCCCGCTGGCTTTCCACCCGGCGCCGCTCCTGGTGGGGGTCGTGTCCCTCTCGGGCGTGGCGTTGCTCGTCACCCGCGTGCAGGGTCGGTGGACCCGGGCCGAGATCGCGCTCGTGAGCTGCGGGGTCGTCGCGGTCGCCCTGTGGCTGGCCCCTGTCCTGCTGATGGGTGACGCCGCGGCGGGGACGGTGATCGGGCTGGTGCTCGTCGTCCTCGCGGTCGCGTTCGGCCCGCTGCCGGTGTGCTTCTGGTCAGCGATGCGCACGGCGGGTTCCATGCGTGTCTGCGCCACCGACCCGGCGTCGCCGTCGTGGCTGCGCGAGGGCTGGGCGTGGTGCCTCGCGCGATACGAGGCGGTGCGTTCGCGCAAGGAGCCCACGCCGGACGCCGCAGACGTGCCAGTGTCGAGGACGAAGGCACAACGAACGGAGCAGGGATGACGACGCCGTACACCATGACGCGTGTCGGGGACGCCTACCTCGTTTCGACAGCGCACGTGAACTGGGTGCTCGTCGAGGACGGGCACGATCTGACGCTCATCGACGGCGGCTACCCGGCGAACGTTGCCGACGTCGAACGCTCCGTCCGCGAGATCGGGCACCAGATGAGCGACGTGCGCGGCGCGCTCCTCACCCACGCCCACGTCGATCACCTCGGCGCGCTCGCGCGTCTCGCGCCGACCTACGACATCGACGTCTGGACGGGGCCGGTCGAGGTGCCGCACGCCCACCGCGACTACCTCCAGCAGCTCGGCCCCGCCCGCATCCCGCTGCTGCTGTGGCGTCACGGCGCCCTCGCCTGGCTCTCCGACATCATGCGGCTCGACGGGACCGACCGTGAAGGCATCCCGCAGGCACGTGCGTACCCCCAGACCGGCCTCGACCTGCCGGGTGCTCCCGTCCCCGTCCCGACGCCGGGGCACACCGACGGCCACACCGCGTTCCACCTGCCGGGGTCGGGCGTGCTCGTCAGCGGCGACGCGCTCATCACCGGTCACGCGGTCTCGAGCCTGCACGGCCCTCAGCTGATCCCGCGCGGCTTCTCGCACGACCGGCGCGCCACCGTGGACTCCCTCGAGGAGATCGCCGAGGTGGACGCCGGCACGCTGTTCCCCGGCCACGGCCCGGCGTGGTCGGGATCGATGCGTGAGGCCGCCGAGCGGGCGCGCGCGACGGCGAGCATCGCCCGCCCATAGGGCCTCCTAGGCCCTCCGGCGGTTCGACAGGCTCGTCCGCCGCGTGCTAGGAATGGGTAGTACGACTTCGAGTGGTCAAACAGTGTGCCACGACTCGCCATCGAACGATGGAGCGTGGCAATGTCTGGTTTCACGAGCACGAGCACAATCGCCGTCCGACCTCTCGATCCCACGCACGACCTCAGCCGGGCTGAGCGTCGTACCGTCACCGACGAGCTGTGCGAGGCTCTCGTCGACGCCGACGAGATGCAGCGCGCCGAGATCGTCGAGCGCCTGATCGAGGCCAACATGGGCGTGGCCAGGGCGGTCGCCGCCCACTACCGCCACCGTGGCGAAGCCGTCGAAGATCTCGAGCAGGTCGCCTACGTCGGGCTGGCGAAGGCCGCCCACGGGTTTGACCCCGAGCGCGGCTACGACTTCTTGACCTACGCCGTCCCGACCATCCGCGGCGAGGTCCGTCGGTGGTTCCGCGACAGCTGCTGGATGGTTCGCCCCTCGCGCCGTATCCAGGAGGCACGAGCGCAGATCTCGGCATGCACCGAGGAGCTGCTGCAGGAGCTGGGCGAGCCGCCGTCGCCCGAGATTCTCGCCGAGCGGCTCGGGCTCGATGTCACCGAGGTGCGCGAGGCGATGGCCGCCGACGGGTGTTACCAGCCCTCGTCGCTGGAGTCGCCTGGTACGGTCGGCGAGTCGACCCTCTCCGACGTCCTCGGCGAGTGCGACGATGCCTTTGACCGCACCGAGCAGCGGGTCGCGCTGGCGCCGCTCGTACGCAATCTGTGCCCGCGCGACCGTGAGGCCCTCGCACTGCGGTTCTTCAACGGGTGGACGCAGGAGCAGATCGCCGGGCGTCTGGGCGTGACCCAGATGCAGGTCTCGAGGATCCTCAGCCGCATCACGAGGCAGCTTCGCGAGGAGCTCGGCGACGGGGTCCTCGCGGCGTAGCGCACATGAGGTTCCGTACGGTCTCCCGCGAGGAGCCCGGGTGGACGCGCAAGCGGGCGGGTCGAGGCTTTCGTTACCTCGACGAGCACGGGAAGGTGCTGGAGGCCGACGACCGCGCCCGCTGCGTCGCGCTCGCGATCCCGCCCGCTTGGGAAGAGGTGTGGATCTGCCGCTGGCCGTCAGGCCACCTGCAGGCGACCGGCCGGGACGCGGCAGGTCGCGTCCAGTACCTCTACCACCCGCGCTGGCGCGCCCTCATGGAGGAGCGCAAGCACGAACGGGTTCTCGAGGTCGCCGCCGAGCTCCCGCGCGCGCGGCGGCGGGTGAGGGCGCACCTGCGTACGGAAGGGCTGTCGCGCGTACGGGCACTCGCGACGACCTTCCGGCTTCTCGACCGCGGGTTGTTCCGCGTCGGCAACGTCGAGTACGTCGACGAGGATGGTGGGTACGGTCTCGCCACGCTTCGGCGTGACCATGTGGTGCTGCACCGTGACCCGCCCTCGATGGAGTTCTCGTTCGACGGCAAGGGCGCCGTCTCCCAGCGCGTCGTGATCGAGGACCGGTTGGCGTACGAGGCCGTCGCCGCGATGCGCCGACGGCGCGGCGGCGAGTCGTTGCTCGCGTACCGCGAGGCCGGCGCGTGGCACGAGATCCGCAGCGCGGACGTCAACGACTACTTGCGCCATGTCGTCAGCGACGACATGACGGCCAAGGACTTCCGGACGTGGCACGCCACCGTGGACGCCTCGGTGGCGCTCGCGCGCGTCGTGGACGAGGCCTGCACGCCGCGCGCCCGCAGCCGCGCTGTGGCCGACGCGATGCGCGCGGTCGCTGCCGAGCTCGGGAACACCCCGGCCGTCGCACGCGCGTCGTACGTGAACCCGCGCGTCGTGGAGCTGTTCGACGACGGCGTCACGATCGCACCCGCCCTGCAGAGGATGGGTGCGCGCGCGGACCGGCCCGACGGGCGAGCCGCGGTCGAGCGCGCGGTGCTCACGCTGCTGTCCGACGACCGCTGACGCATGAACGTACGCCACCTGGGCACCCGTCGGCCATGACGAAGACGGTGATCGAGAAGGTACAGGCCGGTGGTGGGACCCCTGGCAGGACCGAGCCCACGCACGACGATCCCGTCACGGATCCCGACACCGACCCGCGTGTCCATCCCGAGACCCCTCAGCCGAACGAACCGGAGCCGGATGAGCCCGAGCACGATCGGCCCGAGCAGGGCGACGAGAGGAAGAACTGACATGCCGAAGGCAGCCAAGCTCGCATACCGTCCCGTCGGACTCATCTCCGGCATGGCCGGTGGCCTGATCGCCGGGATGATCTTCAAGCGCGTGTGGAAGCGCGTCTCGGACGAGGACCAGACACCGAACCCGCTCGCGTCCGACTACGGCTGGCGAGAGCTGCTCGCAGCAGCCGCGATCCAGGGCATGATCTATGCGGTCATCAAGGCCGTCATCGACCGCGCCGGCGCGAAGGGGTTCGAGCGGTTCACCGGCGAGTGGCCGGGCGAGTGACCCTCACCGGCAGTCCTCCGCACGCGAGCACGGCGTCGGCCGGCCCCGTCCGAATGACAGCGCGTCACGTGGGCACCGACAGTGCATGACGACCCCCACGACGAGCTTTCCTTCATCGAAGTCCACCGAGCGCGTGACGACCGTCGTCATCACCCACGACGGCCGGGAACGCCTCGCACGGACCGTCCCGCAGCACGCCGCCCCGCTCATCGTCGTCGACAACGCCTCGACCGACGGATCCGCTGATCTCGTCCGTACGATCGCCCCGCACGCGCAGGTGATCGAGCTCGCCGACGATGTCGGTGCGGTCGCCCGCAACATCGGAGCGCAAGCGGCAGAGACGCCGTACGTCGCCTTCGCTGCCGACGACTCCTGGTGGGCGCCGTGCTCGCTCGACCTCGCGGCCGACGTCCTCGATACCCACCCTGAGATCGGGGTGATCGCGGCACGCGTGCTGGTCGGGGTGGACGCGCACCTCGACCCGTTCTGCGAGGCGGTGGGACGGTCGCCGTTGCCGCGCTTTCCCGACGTCCCCGGGACCAGCGTCCTCGACTTCAGGGCGGGTGCCGTGGTCGTCCGTAGGTCGGCTCTCCTCGACGTGGGCGGCTTCGATGCCGTGCTGGAGCTCGGCGGAGAGGAGGAGCGGGTGGCCCTCGACATGGCGGACAGCGGTCGCCGGCTCTGCTACCTGCACGACGTCGTGGCGCGCCACGACCCTGCATCCCGCGAGTGCGCCGGCGGTGCCTTGACGCGTCGGCTGGCGCGCAACGAGGTCCTGACCGCGGTGATGCGTCGTCCTGTGCGGGTGGCATTGCGGAGGGCATGGCGGCACGTGCGACAGGGGAGTGGGAGCGCCCTCGGCGTCCTCGACGCCGTACTCCGCCTGCCTCGGGCGATGGCGCGGCGCCGGACCGTCGGCTCCGACACCGAGACCCAGGCCCGCATCCTCGACCTCGTCTCCGAACGCGGACTGCCGGGACTCGAACGCCGAGCAAGGCAGGCGTGAGCCAGCACACGGTTTAACGTCGGGCGTGCAGGAACTACCACTCCGTGGTATTCGCGCGCCCGAGGGGGGACTACGCTCGTCTCAGAAGAGGACAGCCCTCGACGCGCATCAGGAGGGCACAACCCGTGAACGACGAACGCCTCGAACAACACGAGCAGCTGCTGGAGATCGTCGAAGAGCTCCACACGGCGGACTCCCCGCAGGAGACGGCCGAGCAGGTCATCAAGTACTTGTGCGAGATCCTCGAGATGGACCATGCGGCCGTGACGATGATCCGTGGCCGTGGCAGGCTCGAGACGGTCGCGGCGACCGGTGACGTCGCCGTCAAGGCGGACGAGCTGCAGATCGAGCTCGGCGAGGGCCCGTGCCTGTCCGACTCTTGGGACCAGACCCTGCGCTCGGGTGACCTGGGCGAGGAGAAGCGGTGGCCGAGGTGGGCGAGCGCGGTCGCGGATCTCGGCCACACGAGTCTTCTCGGGGTGAGTCTCGCTCCCGACAACAAGCGGATCGGCGTGGTGTCCCTCTACTCCACGGAGCGCCGGTTCTTCGACGAGGACGACGCGGCGCTCGCGCACATGTTCGCCCGGCACGCCGCACTCGCGATCGCCAAGGCGGAGCACCAGGCGAACCTCGGCTATGCCCTCGACGCCCGCAAGCTGATCGGCCAGGCGCAGGGGATCCTCATGGAGCGGTTCGATCTGGACGACACGCGGGCCTTCGAGGTGCTTCGACGCTACTCGCAGCATCACAACCTCAAGCTACGGACCGTCGCCGAGATGCTCGTCTCTACCCGTACTCTGCCGCCGATCACCTAGTCACCGTGTGCGGCGATTGAGCTGCGGCAGCCCGATCCAGAGGCTTCCGAACAGCGCGAGGGTGATGACGAAGGCGATCCACGTCCCCGGCGGGCCGACGACGACGTCGAAGACGAGCCACATCACTCCAGAAACCGTCAGCGCCAGCGCCACGAGCCCGAGAATCGCGCACAGGTGCGCGGCCGTCACGAGCCAGGGCCGCTGCCCCTTGCGGAAGAGGGCGCGGTGCATCGCGACCGGGGCCACGAGCAGGGCGGTCGCGGCCACCGAGCCCGACAGCACGGCGAGATAGACACCTTCCTGTGCGTCGCTGAGCTCCTCGAAGCGGGAGGTGAACGGAAGCGTGAGCAAGAAGGCCGTCAGGATCTGGACACCGGTCTGTGCGACGCGCAGCTCCTGGAGCAGCTCGTTCCAGTTGCGGGTCAGCCGCGCGTCCCGCGATTCTTCGGGATGCAGCGCCGGGTCAGGCATGCGTCAACGGTACGGCGGGCAGTGGGCGCGGTCCCTCCGTTCGGCTCATGGCCGGAACAGGACCTTCTGCATGCCGTCGTCCTTGCGCTGGAACGTCGCGTACGCCTCGGGAGCCTCGTCCAAGGACAGGTGGTGGCTTGCGAAGCTTTCGACGCCGAGGGGGTCGCCCGAGTCCTCCACGAGCGGGAGGAGCTCCGGGATCCACCGGCGAACGTTCGCCTGTCCCATGTGCAGCCGCACCTGCTTGTCGAAGAGGTCGAGCATGGGGAGGGGATCGGCGGCACCGCCGTACACGCCGGACAGGCTGATCGTCCCTCCGCGCTGGACGATCTCGATCGCCGTCACGAGGGCGGAGAGGCGGTCCATGCCGACGTGGTCCATCAGCGGTCTCGCCAGCACGTCGGGCAGGAGCCCCACGACGGTCTGGGCGGCCTTGGTGACCGGCGAGCCGTGCGCCTCCATCCCGACGGCGTCGACGACGCTCTCGGGCCCACGACCAGCCGTCAGCTCGAGGATGCGCTCGGCCACTCCGCCGTCGGTCGCGTCGAGCACCTCGGCACCGTGCTGGGCGGCGCGGGCGAGTCGGTCGGGGACGAGATCGACACCGACCGTCCGGATCTGGCGATGCACGGCGAGGCGTGCCACCATCTGCCCGATCGGGCCGAGGCCGAGGACGACCAGCGTCCCTCCGTCGGGGACGGCGGCGTACTCCAGGCCCTGGTAGGCGGTGGGAAGCACGTCCGAGAGGTACACGTACCGGTCGTCAGGCGGTCCGTGCTCGACCCGTACGGTGGTGGTGTCCGCGAGCGGGACCCGGAGCAGCTCGGCCTGGCCCCCTGGCACCTGCCCGTAGAGGGAGCTGTAGCCGAACAGGGCGGCACCCTTGCCGGTCGCGCGCACCTGCGTCGTCTCGCACTGGCTCTGCAGCCCGCGCTCGCACATCCAGCAGGCCTCGCAGCTGATCTGGAAGGGGACGACCACGCGGTCGCCGACGGCGAGGCGGTCGACCGCGCTGCCGACCTCCTCGACGATCCCGATCGGTTCATGACCGAGTACGTCGCCCGGCGTCATGTACGGGGTGAGGACCTCGTACAGGTGCAGGTCCGACCCGCACAGGCCGGAGCTGGTGACGCGGATGACGGCGTCGGTCGGCTCGTGGATCTGGGGGTCGGGCACGGTCTCGACGCGGACGTCGCGACGGCCTTGCCAGGTCACTGCTCTCATGTCTCGTCCTTCCCGTTCTCGCGATCGGTCGAGGCGCGGCGGCGACGGCCGGCGAGTTTGTGTGTGCCGTCGCACCACGGGTCGCGGCCGGTACGACCACAACGACAGAGTGCGCTGACGGGGCGGGCGTTCGCCGCCGCGCCGTCGGGGACGACGACGTCCACAGGGGACGCCGTGCCGCGTACGAGGGCTGGCCCGTCGGGACAGAGGACGACCTCGACCGGCGCTTCACGGTCGGTACGGCGCGTCATGCGCCGGCTCCTGCCGGTACGGCCTCGTCGCGCGCCTCAGCGTCGCTCCACCTGCCGGTCAGCGCCTCCGACTGACGGGCGTCGAGGGTGAGGCAGGTGACGGCGCCGAACAGGACCTCCGCGGGGTCGACGTCGCCGGACGACACGAGCGTGCCGCAGATCTCCCGAGCGGCGAGCTGCTCGTGCACGGCATCGGCCTCGACGTGCTCGTCGTAGTAGTGCGCCGCCTCCTCGCCGAACCCGACGCGCCGGAGCCCGGCGGCGATCCGACGGCAGGGGATCGAGCTGGTCGCCTCGAAGGCGGCGAGGTGTCCCATCGCAGCACCACGCAGCCGGCGGTGCAGGCAGAACAGCGACATGGCGTTCGACCCGGCGAGGGTCGACGCGCCTGCGTCGTCGACGTAGGCGCCGTACGCGTCGTCCAGCCCGGAGGCGCGCAGGGTCGCGGCGAAGAGCTCGTGGTGGAGGCGCCCGACGCGGCCGCCGCCGTACTCGTCGTACTGCAGCTCGACGAGGTGCGCCTTCGCGGGGCCGCTCAGGCGCGGGATGACGAACGTGTGGGGGTCGGACTCCTTGAGGTGGTAGACGCTGCGCTCGCGCAGAAAGTCACGCACCTGCTCGGGCGTCGCTTCCCGGCGGATGAACCGGGAGAGGTCGGGCCCCTCGTCGAAGTCTTCGGTGAGCGTGAAGATCTGCTCCGCGACTCCGCCCTCGTACGCCTCGGCTCGGGTGAGCCAGTCCGCGGCGGCCTCGCGCAGCGCCCGCTCGAACGGCGCCTCGAGGACCGCGCGCAGGCCGGCCACCTCGGGCGCCCACTCCCACCGGTCGTCGACGTCGTCGAACCCACGGAAGCTCAACTCGTACAGCATCCAGAGGCTGAGCTGATGGTCCGCGTCCGTCAGCGGCGAGGGATCCTCGTCCGTGACCTCGGACACCGCGGCGCTCGCCAGCCGGCCCGAGTCGCCGTCCTGATCTCGTCGCAGCAGGTGGATGAGCCGTTCGCTGAGGGGACCGCGGGCGGCGGGAAGGTGCATCGACAGCTCCTGGGCACGAGAAGGTCAGTCCTCGCGTGAGGTACCCGTTGGGCGCATCGTCACACCTTCTCCGGCGGCTGCTTTCCTGCGGTGGCGCCGTCCTCGTCCGGCTCGGGGACGGGTTGGCCGGGAGGAGCGACCCCGCCCTCCGGCGGCGCATCGCCGGCCGCGATGGCGATCTGCTCGTTGACGTAGCGGAAGACCGCCGCGACGGTCGCGACGACGGGCACCGCGAGGAACGCGCCGGTGATCCCGAACATCGAGCTGCCGGCCGTGATGGCGAGCAGCACGACGGCGGCCTGGATGTTCATCGCCTTGCCCTGCAGCCACGGCGACAGCACGTTGCCCTCGAGCTGCTGGACGGCGACGATCACGATGAGCATGATCACCGCGTCGCCGAAGTCGTTGGTGACGAGCGTGACCAGGACGGCCAGCGCTCCGGTGACGAAAGCACCGACGATCGGGATGAAGCCACCGAAGAAGACGATCACGGCCAGCGGGATCGCCAGCGGCACGTCGAGCACCACCAGGGCGATGCCGATGAAGACCGCGTCGACGAACGACACCAGGGCCTGCGTACGGATGAAGCCACCGAGCGTGTCCCATGCACGGCTGCTCGCCTCGCTGACGTGGACACCGGCGCTGCCGCCGAGGGTACGGCGAATCCACGGGAGGAACTTGTGCCCGTCCTTGACGAAGAAGAACGTCAGCATGAGCACGAGGACGGTGTTGATGAGGACGCCGGTGGCGGCTCCGATCGTCGAGATCGCGCCCGCGCTGATCGACGCGGCGCTGTTGCGGAGCCAGTCCTCGACGGCGTTCACTGCGTTTTCGAGCTGGGTGTCGGTGACGCCGAGCGGTCCGTCCTGGACCCAGTCCTGGAGGACCTGCAGTCCTCGTGCGGCCTCGGCCGCGATCTCGCCCGCCTGGCCGGTGATCTGCGGAGCCAGGACGGCGACCACGCCGGAGAGCGTCGCGAGGAACCCGACGACCGTGATGGTGGCCGCCAGCGCGGCCGGCACGCCGCGTGCGCGGAGCCATGCCGCCGGCGGACCGAGCAGCGTGGTCACCACGAGGGCGAGCATCACGGGGTAGCCGATCATCCAGAACTTGCCGATGATCCAGCCGAGGACGAACAGGCCGGCAGCGATGGCGATGAGCTGCCAGGACCAGCGCGCGAGCTTGCTGAAGCCACTGGCCAGGACGGCGGAGCGTTCTCGGGTCACGCGACCGAGGCTAGGGCATCGGTCAGTGCTCTCAGGGGAGGCGCCAGTCGACAGGGGTGCTTCCTTGGGTGACGAGTGCCTCGTTGACCCGCGTGAACGGACGGGAGCCGAAGAACCCCCGAGATGCCGACAGCGGGCTCGGATGAGGAGAGGCGATGACCGGGGTGTCGCCGAGCCACGGCTGCAAGGACTGGGCGTCACGGCCCCAGAGCAGGGCGACCAACGGCCGGTCCCGCGCGACGAGCGCCTTGATCGCCTGTTCGGTGACCGGCTCCCAGCCTTTGCCGCGATGGCTGGCGGGCTTGCCCGGCTGGACGGTGAGGACGCGGTTGAGCAGGAGGACGCCCTGCTTCGCCCACGGTGTGAGGTCGCCCGACGTCGGCTCGGTCACGCCGAGGTCGGTGCACATCTCGGCAAAGATGTTCCTCAGGCTCCGCGGGACGGGCCGGACGTGCGGGGCGACCGAGAAGGACAGGCCGACGGCATGGCCCGGGGTCGGGTAGGGGTCCTGGCCGACGACGAGCACCTTGACCGCGTCCAACGGCTCGGTGAACGCACGGAGCACGTGGCCGCCCTCGGGGAGGTAGGTCCGGCCGGCGGCGACCTCGGCGCGGAGGAAGTCGCCCATCGCCGTCACGTGGTCGGTGACGGGCGCGAGGGCCTCGGCCCAGTCGGGGGCGACGAGCTGGCTCAGCGGGGCAGGCACGCCCGTCAGCGTAGCGAGTCGCTCTCCGCGCACTCGCGAGTCACTCCTGCCGCGTCAGAAGAGGGAGAGGGCCAGCACCGCGATCCCGAACGCGGCGACACTGAGCGCGAGCAGGAAAGGGGCTCGTGTCGCGTGGAGCGGCTGGGTCTCCGCGATCTGCCGGTCGTTGTCGCGCCACCGGGAGTAGCCCAGGTACGCCAGCACGATGCCGCTCCCGAGGATGACGCCTCCGACGGCGCGGGTGCTGACCTTTCCGCCCAGGTTGTCACCGAACTGGATGATCGCCACGCCCGCGGCCATGAGCGCGAGAGCAGTGCGGATGTACGCGAGGTAGGTGCGCTCGTTGGCGAGGACGAGCTGGACGTTGCTCATGCGGTGAGTGTGGCACGGCGGGGCGCTCGATGTGACGCGCCACTCGAACGCGCGTGCAACACGAGGACCCCCACCTGCGTCCATGATGTGTGACCATGACCGACTCCGGGCAGCTGGCTGACGCCGACGCGTTCGTGCGCGAGCACGCCACGTGGCTGTCCCGTCTGGCCTACCTGCTCGTCGGGAGTCGCGAGGATGCCCTGGATCTCGCTCAGGAGACCTGCACCCGGGTGTGGAAGTCCTGGCCGAGCGTCTCCACCGCCGAGGATCCGAAGGCCTACGTCGCGACGATCATGGCCAACCTCCAGCGCAGCCGTTGGAGACGCAAGAAGCTGCGAGAGGTGCCGTACGAACCGGCGGTGCACGCCGATGCGCCCAGCGGCCTCGCCTACGAGGAGGTCGACGCGCTCCGGCAGGGGCTCGACGCCCTGTCCGACCGCCAGCGGCGCGCGATCGTGCTCCGCTTCTGGGTCGACCTCGACGATGCGGCGATCGCCGAGGCGCTCGGCTGTCGCCCCGCGACCGTACGCAGTCTTTTGTCGCGGGGCATCGCACGGCTGCGTGAGGACCTGACCGACCCGTTCGAGGAGAGCACGCCATGAATGACGACGAGATTCGGCGGCGTCTCGACGACCTCGCGGCGTACGCGCCCGAGGGCGACGAGCTCCGCGAACGGTGGGAGGCGGCTTCCCGCACGCGACACACGGGGGTGGTGTCGCGTCGGGTGGCGCCCGTCGCCGCGGTACTTGCCGCGGCAGCGGTGCTGGTCGTCGCCGGGGTCGGGCTTTCCGGCCTCGGCGACGACGTGCCGCGTGACGCCCCGCAGGCCACCGCGCCTTCCGCGACCACCGAGGCGCCGTCAGACAGCGCCCGCGTGGCGGGTCGCGGTGACGACACGAGCGTGTCGCAGATCCTCGGCGCTCCCGGGGCCGCGCTGCGCGAAGTCGGTCGCGGACGGATCGTGGTGTCGGTGCCCGAGACATGGCGCTGGGAGACACCTCAGTGCGACGAGCCGGTCCACAGCGCCTATTTCTTCACGGTCGGCGTCTTCAAGGCGTGCGCGTCCCCGAGCTCGACCACCATCACGACCCTGCGCATCGACTCGCTCGCCGCGACCGGGCAGGTCGAGGGCGATCCGACGCTGACAGACAGCTCGCTCAACGGGGTCGCGTACGGGCAGGAACGCAGCATCGTCGACGGGGTGACGCGGGACGTGATCGTCGTGCCCTCGGAGGACGTACGCCTCATCGTGAAGGGATCGCCCGAGGCGGTCGACGCCGTGGTAAGGACGTTGCGGCTGCTGCCGGCTGACGAGGTGACCGTGCCTCAGCTGACGCTCGGCGTGAGCGGAGGCAAGAAGGGGTACGCCGCGCTGCCGAGCGTGCGCGAGATGGAGGCGCGTCTCGAGCGCGTCGGGCTCGGGGCGCAGATCCGGACGAGCGTCGGTACGAGGGGCTCCGGCAAGCTGCGGGTGACCCCGGCGCCGGGAGCTGTCGTCGATGTCGGGACCGTCGTGCGGGTGGAGCGCGTCGGAGGCTAGCGACGCGAAGGCGTCCGGCCGTTCCGCGACGCCGGATACACTGGACGGGCACAGGGTTCCTGGCGCGTTCTGGTGGAGGGTAGGCGCGCCAATGACGCCTACCCTGAGGACCTCTGTGTCACCCCTTGCCTCGTACCGCCGACTCTTCGCGATGGTCGGCCCTGCGTACGTCGTTGTCGCCTTTCTCGGGCGACTCCCGCTGGCCATGAGCCAGATGGGCACGCTCCTGCTCGTCTCGTCCACGACCGGTTCCTACACGACGGGCGGTCTGGCTGCCGGCGCGCTCGCGATCGCCAACGCGGTCGTCTCTCCCATCGCAGGTGCGATCGCCGACCGGACCGGACAGCGGCCCGTGGTCCTCGTCCAGTCCTTCGCCGGTGGCGCCGGACTCGCGGTGCTGGTCCTGCTCGCCCAGGCCGGTGCTGCTGACGGGTGGCTGATCGCCATCGCCGCGCTCACCGGTGCCGCGATGCCACAGGTCGGCCCGTTGGCCCGGGTGCGCTGGCGCCCGATCACGGGGCGGGCGGGACGTGAGTCGCCGCAGCTCGTCGACGCCGCCTTCTCGTACGAGGGTGCCGCGGACGAGGCCTCGTTCGTGCTCGGACCCGCCCTCGTCGGCGCGGTCGCCGTGCTCGTCGACCCGGCGGGGTCGCTGCTAGTCGCGGCCGCCCTGCTCGTGGTGTTCGGCGGATGGTTCGGGCTCCACCCGACGGCGACGCTCACCCGTCTCACCCACGTCGCGAACGCCGTCAAGGGACGCATCTTCACGAAGGCCTTCGCGTTCATCGTCGTCGCCCAGCTTCTCGTGGGTGTGCTGTTCGGGTCGGTGCAGACCGGCGCGACAGCGCTCGCCACCGCCGAGGGGACGCCGGGGCTCTCCGGACTCGTGCACGCGATGCTCGGTGTGGGCTCGGTGGTCGCCGGGCTGTCGATGGCGTGGGTGCCTGCACGGATCGGCTTCGAGCGACGCATCCTCGTCGCCGCAGCCGCGCTGGCGGTGCTGTCCTCGCCGCTGGTGCTCGTGCACAGCCTGCCCGCGCTCGTCGCTGTCGTGCTGGTGCTCGGCTTCGCTGTCGCCCCGTACATGATCAGCAACTTCACGCTCGGGGAGCGCATCGTGCCGCTGAGCCGGGTCGGTGCGGCGATGACCCTGCTGGCAGGCGCGACCGGGATCGGCTACGCCGTGGGGTCGACGACCGCGGGGCGGCTCGCCGACGCGGGCGGCTACGGGCCTGCGTTCGGTGTCACCGTCACGGCCGCGTGGCTGGCCCTGATCATGGCCCTCGTCGCGCAGCGCACCCTCAGCCGCGCCCCTCAGCGCTGACGGGCCCTCAGCGGGAGAGGGCGGTACGGAGACCGTCGCGGACCTGCGGCCACTCGTCGTCGGTGACGCTGTAGAGCACCGTCGTCCGGTACGACCCGTCCTTGCGCGGTTTGTGCTTGCGCAGCAGGCCCTCCTTCGTGGCGCCGAGCCGCTCGATCGCAGTCTGCGACTGCGTGTTGTGCTCGTCGGTCTCCCACGCGACGCGGACAGCGCCGAGGGTGCCGAAGGCGTGGGTGAGCAGCAGGAGCTTCGACTCCGTGTTCACACCGGTGCGCTGGAACCGCTCGCCCAGCCAGGTGCCGCCGATGATGAGTGAACGGCGCTCGGGGTTGATCTCGTAGAACGTGGTGATGCCGGCGACCTCGCCAGACTTCGTATCGACCTGCGCCCAGGCGTTGGTGTCCGGCATCGCGAGGTAGCGCCCCACGACGGCCTCGGCCTCGGTGAGGGTCGTCGGACGGTCGAATGACATCCACTGGAACACGGAGTCGTCCTCCGACGCTGCGAGCACGCCCTCCGCGTGGTGCGGGCGCAGCTGCGTGAGGGTGATGTGATCGCCGAACATGTCCTGGGCTTCGTACCACTGACTCGGTCGCATGCGCTCGACCCTAACGGGACCCAAAAGCGCGTCGGGCGGGATGCCTCAGTCGATGGGGCGGGTCCGCTTGCCGTGCGGCTCGCGGATCAGCTCGAGCTCCTCGAGGAAGCTCTGCGCCCACTTGTCGATGTCGTGCTCCATCACCTGGCGGCGCATGGCGCGCATCCGCTTGGCCTTCTCCTTGGGCGGATCGGTGATGGCCTTGAGCATCGTGGCCTTCATGCCGTTGATGTCGTACGGGTTGACCAGGTAGGCCTGCTTGAGCTCCGCGGCGGCCCCCGCGAACTCGCTCAGCACCAGCGCCCCGGTCTCCTCGTAGCGGCACGCGACGTACTCCTTGGCGACGAGGTTCATCCCGTCGCGCAGCGGCGTCACGACCATCACGTCGGCGGCACGGTAGAGGGCGGCCATCTCGCTGCGCGGGTAAGAGGAGTGCAGGTAGGTGATCGGCGGCTGTCCGATCCGGCCGACGTCGCCGTTGATGCGCCCGACGAGGCGGTCGATCTCGTCGCGCAGGCGGCGGTACTGGTCGACCCGCTCGCGCGACGGCGGCGCAACCTGGACGAACACGGCGTCGGCCGGATCGAGGAGCCCTTCCTGGGCGAGCTCGCCGAACGCACGCAAGCGTTGCGGCATGCCCTTGGTGTAGTCGAGGCGGTCCACGCCGAGCAGGACGAACTTGGGGTTGCCGAGGCTCTCGCGGATCTCGGCGGCCCGCGTCTGCGTCTCGGGCTGACGCGCCAGCTGTTCGAACGAGTGCGAGTCGATCGAGATCGGGAACGCCTTGGCGACGACCGTACGACCGTCCTCGAGATAGATGGTGTCGCGGTGCGTCTTGTTGCCGACGCGCAGGCGTACGAGGCGGACGAAGTTCTGGGCGGCCCCGGTCGTCTGGAAGCCGATCAGGTCCGCGCCGAGCAGGCCCTCGAGGATGCGTCGGCGCCACGGGAGCTGGGTGAAGAGCTCGGCCGGCGGGAACGGCACGTGCAGGAAGTAGCCGATCCGCAGGTCGGGACGCATCTCGCGCAGCATCTGCGGGACGAGCTGGAGCTGGTAGTCCTGGACCCACACCACGGCCGACGGCTCGGCGATCGCGGCGGCGTACTGGGCGAAGCGGCGGTTGACAGCGACATAGGAGTCCCACCACTCGCGGTGGAACTCCGGCGTCGCGATCACGTCGTGGTAGAGCGGCCAGAGGGTCGCGTTGGAGAAGCCCTCGTAGTACTCCTCGACCTCTTGCTCGTGGATCGGGATCGGCACCAGCTGCATGCCCTCGTGGTCGAACGGCGCCAGCTCCTCGTCGGCGGCGCCGGTCCAGCCGATCCACGCGCCGCCCTGCTTGCGCAGCACGGGCTCGAGCGCGGTGACGAGCCCGCCAGGGGAGGTGCGCCACGTCGTCGACCCGTCCGGCAACTGCGCGCGATCGACAGGGAGACGGTTGGCTGCGACCACGAACGACGCGGACCCCTCGTGCCCTCGCAGGCTCTTGGTGACCGTGTCGGACCTGCGTACGTCGCTCATGGGATCGACCCTATCCGCGAACGGAGACGGAGTCAGCGGGCGGCGGACCTCAGCCCGTCGTCGAGCCCACCTGTGCGCGGATTTCGTCCATGATCGCGAGGATCTCGACGGTCTCGTCGAGCGGCAGCAGCGCAGACTCGGTGAGGCCCTCACGCAGGCAGCGGCCGACCTCGACGATCTCGTGGGCGTACCCCTCGCCGAGGACGGGCACCGTGATCTCGTCGGACTCCCAGTAGCGGGCGTACGTGAAGCCGCGCGGGTTGTTCATCCGGCCCGCGACCTCGATCCGTCCCCCGTCACCGGCGATCGACGCCCGCCCGTCGGACCAGGCGACCTGGGTCCACGACAGCGACGCCACGGCGCCGTCGTCGTACCGCAGCGTCGCGCCGCCGTTCAGGTCGACACCGGCGTCGCTGAGCGTCGCCGCGGCGCTGACGTGGGCAGGCTTGCCGAGGAAAAGATAGGCGAACGTCAGCGGATAGATGCCGACGTCGAGCAGCGCGCTCGCTCCGAGGGTGGGGTCCCACAGGCGTGCCTTGTCGGTCGGGGCCACGAATCCGAGGTCGGCACGAACCTGGCGCACCTCCCCGCACGCGCCCTCGGCGACCATCTCACGCATCCGGACGATGTTCGGATTGAGGCGCATCCACATCGCCTCGGCGAAGAACAGTCCGCGTCTGCGCGCCTCGTCGACCAGGTGCTGCGCCGACGCGGCCTCGAGGGTGAGCGCCTTCTCGCACAGCACCGGCTTGCCGGCGTCGAAGCACGCGAGCACGTCCTCGATGTGACGTCCGTGGGGCGTCGCGACGTACACGACGTCCACGTCGGGGTCGGCGAGGAGGCTCTCGTACGACCCGTAAGCACGCGGGCGGGTGTCGCCGGTCGTGTACTCGTCGGCGAACGCGCGGGCCGACGACAGCGAGCGCGAGCCGACGGCGTGCAGGACGGCATCGTCGAGCAGGGCGAGATCCCGCGCGAACGAGTGGGCGATGTCGCCGGTGGCGAGGATGCCCCAGCGGGTCTCGACAGGCTCGACCGGCGAGGGGCCAGGCTCGACCGGCGAGGTGTCGGATGTCATGTCCGCCATCCTCGCGCCCGCGAACCGTGCGCGCCACGCCGGGAGGCAGCGAATGACACGGAGGTGATTCGCCCGCCTACGATGGACACATGGATGCCGCCACCGAGTCGCCGTCACCGACCGCGTCGTCGCGACCGGAGAAGGCCTCCGACCTCACCGAGCGTGAGCGGGCGATCCTGGCGTTCGAGCGGACCTGGTGGAAGTACGCCGGCATCAAGGAGCAGGCGATCCGCGCGGAGTTCGGACTGTCGGCCACCCGCTACTACCAGGTTCTCAACGCCCTGATCGACCGCGAGCCCGCGCTCGCGCACGACCCGCTGCTCGTGAAGCGGCTGCGGAGAATGCGCACGGCGCGTCGTCGCACCCGCTCGGCGCGGCGCCTGGACGCCGACGCGTAGGAGGCAAGCCGTGAACGAACGACGCCGGGTCACGCAGCGTACGAGGATCTCACCCCGAGCGGTCCCGTCGGTCGCCGTCGTCGGCGCGCTGGTCGTCCTCGCTCTCGCGACCCTCGGGCTGCTCGTGAGCAACGACCCCGAAGAGGCGCCCGCCGCAGCGCCCACCCCGACGGCGACGACCGCCGCGCCGACACCTGAACCGGTCGCCACCCCTGCCCCGACGACGGCGGCCCCGACGACTGCCGAGGTCCCGCGCGCGTTCGTCGAGGTCTACAACAACTCGAAGGTCAGCGGCCTGGCCGACGCCACCGCGGCGCGTATCGAGGACGCCGGCTGGAAGGTCGTCGGCGTCGACAACTGGTACGGCAAGATCCCCGAGTCGACCGTCTACTACCCCAAGAAGCTCGAGGACCAGGCCAAGCGGCTCGCCGCCGACCTCAAGATCGACCGGGTCAAGCCGGCGATCGAGCCGATGAAATTCGACCGTCTGACGCTCATCCTTACTGAGGGCTGAGTCTCACCGAGGGCTGACGCCACGGGGGCCACTACGCTCAGGCGCGTGCGCCGCCTCTCCCTCTACACGCTCCCTGGTGCGTACGGTGCCGTCCTCCTCGGGTGCCTGGCCTTCACGCCGTCGCTGCTGCCACGGCCCGCGGTGTTCCAGGGCCTCGTCGCCGGGGTGAGTTCGGCGCTCGGGTATGGGCTCGGGGTGCTCGCCGCGTACGTCTGGCGCGAGCTCGTCGATCGGGACACCCATCCGGCACAGCGCCGCTCTTGGGCGGTCTTCGCCGCGATCGCGACCGTGGCCGTCGCTGCCTCGCTGGTGGCCGGCCGGCTGTGGCAGGACGAGATCCGCGCGCTGATGGGCATGGACCGCGAGCCGTGGCCGTGGCTGCTGACCATCCCGCTGGCCTGGGCACTCGTCGCGCTGCTGCTCATCCAGCTCGGTCGCGGCCTTCGGTGGCTCTACCACAAGCTCGTCCGGCTGCTCGACCGTGCGCTGGGTGAGCGGGCCGCCAAGGCGCTCGGCCTCCTCGTCGTCGCCTGGCTCCTGGTCGGTGCGATCGACGGCGTGCTGTTCGACCGGTTGCGCGCCACGGCGGACGACGTCTTCTCGTACCGCAACACGATCACGCCGGACGGGGTCGAGCAGCCGACCAACCCGGAGCGCTCCGGGAGCCCGGACTCGCTGGTCGCCTGGGAGACACTCGGCCGTGAGGGCCGGGTGTTCGCCGCGTCAGGTCCACGGGCCGACGACATCGCGGCGTACACGGGCCGCCCTGCCCGCGAGCCGGTGCGGGTCTTCGCGGGACTGGAGTCGGGCGACGACTTCTCGCAGCGGGCGGCACTCGCCGTCGAGGACCTCGTGCGCGCGGGAGGGTTCGCGCGCCAGCGGCTCCTCGTCGTCACCACGACGGGCTCGGGGTGGGTGGAGGAGACGTCGGCGTCGAGCTTCGAGTACCTCGCGGACGGCGACTCCGCCGTGGTCGGCATGCAGTACTCGTCGTTCCCGTCGTGGATCTCCTACCTCGTCGACCAGGAGCAGGCGCAGAACTCCGGTCGTGAGCTGTTCGACGCGGTGTTCGCGCACTGGTCGGCGATGCCCGTCGACGCGCGTCCGGAGCTGTACGTGTTCGGGGAGAGCCTCGGGTCGTTCGGGGGAGAGGCCGCGTTCTCGGGCGCGTACGACGTCGCCAACCGCACAGACGGCGCGCTCTTCGTCGGGCCGCCGAGCTTCAACCCGTTGTGGAGCCGCTTCGTCGGCGACCGCGACGCAGGCACGCCGGAGGTGCTGCCGGTCTATCAGGACGGTCGTACGGTGCGGTTCGCGCGGCGTACCTCTGAACCGATCGCGCCTGCAGGCGAGCCGTGGGACGGCACTCGGGTCCTCTATCTCCAGCACGCGTCCGACCCCATCGTGTGGTGGAACACCCAGCTCCTCATGACCCGGCCGGACTGGCTGCGCGAGGAGCGCGGCCCGGAGGTGCTGCCGTCGGTGCAGTGGATCCCGCTCGTCACGTTCTGGCAGGTCACCGCCGACATGGCGCTCGGTACGGAGGTGCCGCCGGGGTACGGGCACAACTACGCGGGCGAGCACGTCGACGCGTGGGCGACGATCCTGCGGACGCCGGACTGGTCGACCGAGAAGTCGCAGCAGCTGCGCGCGCTGGTGACGCAGGACGAGCGACCGTAGCGCCGCCTCAGCGGGTCGCGACGTACGTAGCGATCGTGCCTGCGGCGTTCGCGGCCCAGTGCAGGCCCATCGGCGCGAGCAGGCTGCCGCTGCGCTCGCGGGCGTAGGCGAGCACGACCCCGGCCAGCGCGGTGCCGGAGACGATCGCGACCATGCCGGCGAAGGTGACCAGCGGCGAGGCGCCGAGGGTCTCCGACACGGCCTGGTTGCCGGCGAGCGCGGATGAGGCCGAGCCCAGGTGCCACAACCCGAACAGCAGCGAGGACACGACCGTCGCCGTACGGACGCCGCGGTCGCGCCGGACCATCCCCTGCACCACGCCGCGGAACACGAGCTCCTCGAGCACCACCGTGTGCAGCGGGATCACGAGCAGCACCCGTACGGCGAGGTCCGCGAGCGAGTCGGGGCTCCGGTCGTCCACGAGCAGGTCGTGCGTCGCGGGGACCACGAGGGCGACTGCGTAGACCAGCGCGAACCCGCCGGCGGAGGCCGCTGCCCATCGCGCGCCGGACCCGAGGTGGTCGCGCGCGAGGCCGAGGTCGTCGGCCGTCAGGAGGAGCCGCCGCGCGAGACCGAGGAAGACGAGGGTCGCCGCGACGGCGACGATCGTGGACACCGCGAGCGGCAGGACGGCGAGGAGCGCGCCGGTGACGACGATCGCGCCGACGACGACGGCGTACGAACGGCCCCGGGTCACGGGACCATCGTAGGGTTCACGACTCCCGCACCGCCGGCGTTGAACGCCTGGAAGGATGGGAAGCATGTCCCTCCCCGCGGTCCTCGAGCCGCATCCGCGCACCGACGCAGGCGCCTCGGCGCTGGCGTCGCTGCTGGCCGATCCCGAGCAGGCGATGCTCGCGTTCGACTTCGACGGCACGCTCGCCCCGATCGTCGACGACCCGGAGCACGCGCACGCGAGCGCCCGGTCCGTCGACGCGCTGGAACGGATCGGTCCGTGCGTCGGCAAGATCGCCGTCGTCACCGGACGGCCGGTCGAGACGGCGCTGCGGCTGGGCGGGTTCGCCGACCGCGAGGGACTGTCGCGGATGACGATCCTCGGTCAGTACGGCGCCGAGCGCTGGGACGCCGAGACGCGCGAGTCCTCCGTACCCCCACCGCCGGAGGCCGTCGCGCTCGTCCGCGCCGAGATCCCGGCGCTGCTCGCACGCCTGGGCATCGAAGAGGCTCGGCTCGAGGACAAAGGTCGGGCCGTCGTGGTCCACACGCGTGGCCTCGCCGACCCCGCATCGGCGCAGGACCTGCTGGCCGAGCCGCTCGCCGAGCTCGCCCGCCTCCACGGGTTGTCGGCCGAGCACGGTCGCTACGTCGTTGAGGTCCGCGACTCGTCCGTCGACAAGGGTGCGGCGCTGAGGGCCCTCGTCACCGAGACCGGCACGCGGACGATCGTGTACGCCGGCGACGACCTGGGCGACCTCCCTGCGTACGCGGCGCTGAAGAGCATGCGGGCTCACGGCGCGGCCGAGGTCATGCTCATCGCCGTCGCCTCCGACGAGCAACGTGCGCTCATGCCGCGCGCCGACCTCGTCGTCCACGGTCCCGAGGAGCTTGCCGGCTGGCTCGAGCGGCTCGCCGATGCGCTCGGCTGCTGAGCGGGCGGCCCGCGCGGTCGCGTCCTGGGTCTTGCGACGCAGCCCGGCCGGTCTCCTGCTCGCGGCGGCGTTCTTCTGGTTCTCTCTTCAGCCGTCGCTGCTCCCGCGGACGTGGGTGCTGCAAGGGGTGCTCAGCGGCCTCCTGACCGCGATCGGCTACGGGCTGGGTGCGCTGATCGGCCTGGTGGTCCGCACGGTCCTCGCGCGGGTGCGCCCCGGAGCGGTCGTCGTGCTGCGCAGCCGGCACATGCGCCTGTGGCTCCCCGCGCTCGCCGCCGTGGTCGTCGTCCTGACGTACGGCGAGAGCCTCGACCGTCAGGCGTGGACGTACGAGCGTCTGGGCGTCGACGAGCCCGGGTGGCCGCTGCTAGGAGTGCCGCTCGTGGCGGCGCTGGTGCTGCTCGTGGTCGTCGGCGTGGCGCTGGCGCTCCGCGCGGTCCGCAACGTGCTCGCGCGGCGGGGGCGTCGGTTCCTCGGCCCGGTGGTCGCGTCGGTCCTCGCGACGGTGCTGACGGCGGTGGTGGTGATCGCGGCGCTCAACACGTGGGCCTATCAGCGCACGATCGACGGGCTCAACAGCACGATGTCCTTGTCGGACACCGTGCTCACCCCGTTCGACCCCGACCCGCCGCAGACCTCGTACGTGACGTCCGGTCCCGGCTCCGACGTCGCGTGGGACGGGCTCGGCGACCAGGGCCGTACGTTCCTCGGACGGCGGCCGTCGGCCGAGCGCATCACCGAGCTGACGGGGGAGCCGGCGGCCGAGCCGATCCGGCTGTACGTCGGGCGCGGCACCGCCGACAGCGTCGACGAGCGCGTCGACGTGCTGCTGGAGGAGATGGACCGTACGGACGCCTGGACGCGGAGCGTGGTCGTCGTGAACGTCCCGACGGGCACCGGCTGGATGAACGAGCAGCTGTTCGTGCCGCTCGAGTACTTCTACGACGGCGACTCCGCAGTGGTCGGCATCCAGTACTCCCACCTGCCGAGCCCGATCGCCTACCTCATGGAGCAGGACGCCGCGATCGTCACCGCGCGCGCGATGCTCGACGCCGTGCGTGAGCGGCTCGCCGCGGTCCCGGAGGCCGAGCGTCCGCTGTTGGTGGTCACCGGCGAGAGCCTCGGCGCGTACGGAGGGCAGGGTGCGTTCGCGGACCTCGACGCGATGACGGCGCAGGTCGACCGCGCCCTGTGGGTGGGGTCGCCCGCCTTCACCGAGCTTCGTCGGACGGCCGAGCGTGAGCGCGTCCGCGGCTCGCGGCAGGTCGCGCCGGTGGTCGGCGACGGCGGCACGATCCGCTTCGCGAACCGCATCAGCGACCTCGACGGCGCCTCGCCGCGCGTCACGTACCTGCAGAACGCGGACGACCCGATCGTCTGGTGGGAGCCGTCGCTGGCGTGGGGCGAGCCGGACTGGATGCAGGAGCGTCGCGACCCCGCGGTCTCCCCGTACCTGCGGTGGTGGCCCACGGGCACGTTCTTCGCGCTCGCGCTCGATATGGCGGGCGGCAACGATTTCGACGAGGGCAACGGTCACCTGTACGGGACGCAGCCGCTCGACGCCTGGCGAGCGATGCTGCCGCAGGCCGACTGGGACGACGAGCGCGTCGAGGCGCTGCGCGAGAGGCTGCGCGGGGTGCGCTGAGGGGAGGACCAGGCGCTGTCCACATGGTGGAATGAGTAGACGGTATGTGAGACGGACACGTAGGCTGAACGCAGCTCATCACGAGGGGCGGAGGGACACGGCCCGACGAAGCCCCGGCAACCAGCTGACGTGAACTCGCGATCCCGCGGGGCCGCCGCCAGGCATGGTGCCAAGTCCGTCCTGTGGCGAAAGTCGCGTGCAGGGAAGATGACGAGGAGGCCTCGTGAGCGCGAGCACGCTGCAAAACCCTGACCGTACGACCGGCCCTTCGACGGGCTCAGGACAGCCTCGCGAGGGCGCCTTCGGCAACGCGACCGGCCTGGTGTGCCGCGCGTGCGGCGCCCACCAGGAGCTCGGTCCCCACTACGCCTGTCTCGAGTGTTTCGGCCCGCTCGAGGTGGCGTACGACTTCCCGGCGATCACCCGCGAGCAGATCGAGGCGGGGCCCAAGAGCATCTGGCGCTACCAGCCGCTGCTGCCGGTGCCGGCCGACATCGCCGCGATCCCCAACACCGATCCCGGCTTCACCCGCCTCGTGAAGGCCGACAACCTGGCCCGCGAGCTCGGCATCAAGACGCTGTGGATCAAGGACGACTCGGGCAACCCGACGCACTCCTTCAAGGACCGCGTCGTCGCCGTCGCACTGTCAGCGGCTCGCGAGCTCGGCCTGAAGGTCCTCGCGTGCCCCTCGACGGGCAACCTCGCCAACGCCGTCGCCGCGGCCGCCGCCCGCGCCGGCATCAAGAGCGTCGTCTTCATCCCGGAGAACCTCGAGCGGCCCAAGATCCTCACGACCGCGGTGTACGGCGGCACGCTGGTCGCCGTCCGCGGCAACTACGACGACGTCAACAAGCTCGCCAGCGAGATCGCCGGCGAGGAGGACGGGTGGGCGTTCGTCAACGTCAACGTCCGGCCCTACTACGCCGAGGGCTCCAAGACGCTGGCGTACGAGACCGCCGAGCAGCTCGGGTGGCGCATCCCGGAGCAGGTCGTCATCCCGGTCGCGTCCGGCTCGCAGCTCACCAAGGTCGACAAGGGTTTCACCGAGCTCGGCAAGCTCGGTCTCGTCGACGCGACGCCCTACAAGATCTTCGGCGCCCAGGCCACCGGCTGCTCGCCCGTCGCACAGGCGTTCCGCGAGGGCCACGACGTCGTCCGCCCGGTCAAGCCGGACACGATCGCCAAGTCGCTCGCGATCGGCAACCCCGCCGACGGTCCGTACGTGCTCGACACCTGCCGCCGTACGGGCGGTGCGGTCGAGGACGTCTCCGACGACGAGGTGCGCGACGGCATCCAGCTCCTCGCCCGTACGGAGGGCATCTTCGCGGAGACCGCCGGCGGCGTCACGATCGCGACGCTCAAGAAGCTCCTCGCGAGCGGGCAGCTCGACCCGGAGGCGGAGACGGTCGTCTTCAACACCGGCGACGGGCTCAAGACCCTCGATGCCATCGCGGACCGGGTCGGCCCGGCCGCGACCATCGACCCGACCTACACGGCGTTCACCGCCGCCAACCTCGTCTGATCCGAGAGGACACCCATGAGCGTCTCCGTCCGCATCCCGACGATCCTGCGCACCTACACCAAGGGTGACTCCGAGGTGAACGTCGACGGCGAGACCGTCGCCGCCGTCATCGACTCGCTCGAGGCCTCCTTCCCGGGGATCAAGGCGCGCGTGGTCGACGAGACCGGCGCGATCCGGCGGTTCGTGAACGTGTACGTCGGCACCGAGGACGTGCGCTTCGCCGAGGGCCTCGAGACCTCGGTCCCGGCCGGCCAGCAGGTCTCGATCATCCCGGCGGTCGCCGGCGGCTGCTGACCCCAGACCCTCGAGGACGGTCAGGCCGTGGTCTTCGAGATCTCGGACGGCCCCAAGGGTCGCGAGGCGCGCGAAGTCGTCCCGGCTTGATCGCTTGTCGTCGTCTTGCGCCGGGTCGACCCGAGAAGGACACCGGCGATGACGACCGCCCCCGAGGCCAGCTCGAACGGGTGGAGGCGTTCCCCGAGGACGACGGCGCTCGTGCTCATGCCGACCACCGGGACGAGCATCGAGAACGGCGCGACCGTGCTCGACGGATAGCGGGTCATCAGCATCGTCCACAGCCCCGAGCCGACGACCGTGCCGATCACGATCGTGTAGGCGATACCGAGGACTGCTGGGAGCGCCTCGGCGGTGAACGCGGTCGTGATCGAGGTGCCGACGCGCCCGGGGCCCTCGACGAGCAGTGCCAGGGCGAGCATCGGGATCGGCGGGACGACCGACATCCAGAGGGTTAGGTGCAACGGGTTCGACGGACGGGCCTGCCGGTTCGCGAGGTTGCCGAAGGCCCATCCGAGGGCGCCGAGCAGGGTCAGTACGACGGGGAGGAGCGCCGCCGTCTGCGACCGGTGCCACGCGACTCCGGCGAGCCCGGCGATCGCGAGGAGGATCCCGAGGACCTGACGGCCGCTCAGGCGCTCGCGGAGCAGGACGCCGGCGAGGACGACGGTGAACGGGGCGGACGCCTGGAGGACCAGCGAGGCGAGCCCGGCAGGCATGCCGGCGTTCATCCCGGCGTAGAGGAAGACGAACTGCGCGATCCCGAACCCTGCCCCGTACCCGATCAGCCAGCGCAGCTCCACGTCCGGCCGCGGGACGAGCAGGATCGTCGGGATCGCCATCAGGCCGAACCGCAGCGCTACGCAGAACATCGGCGGGAAGTGCTCGAGCGAGGCGTGGATGGCGAGGAAGTTCAGCCCCCAGGTGACCGCGACGAGCACGGCGAGGGAACGGTCACGGGAGGTCACGCGTCCCAGCGTGCGGGCCTTCTTGGATGTAGCACAAGCGACTATTTCTCTTGTCACCTTGTAGCGTTGCTTCAATGAATGGAGACGGACTCGACGTCGACAAGCTCGCGGTTCTGCGCGAGCTCGCCGAGCGCGGGAGCATCACGGCGGTCGCCGCCGCGACGTACCGGACGCCGTCGGCGATCTCCCAGGCCCTCAAGGCGCTCGAGCGCGAGCTGGGGGCGGTGCTCGTCGAGCGCGACGGCCGCGGCGTACGGCTCACCGAGGCGGGCCACCTCCTGGCGGAGGGAGCCGTCGAGATCGCGCAGGTGGTGGCACGGACCCGGGCACGGTTCGAGGAGTTCCGTGGTGACGTGCGCGGCGAGGTCGCCGTGGCGGCGTTCCCGAGCGGCGCCGAGATGCTGCTCGCGCCGCTCGTCCCTCGTCTGGCCGCCCACGCGCCTGGCGTCACCGTACGGCTCAGCGACCTCGACCTCGCCGAGCACGACCTCGCGGCGGCGACCGCCGACCACGACGTCGTCATCGGCCACTCCGTCGTGGCGGTGCCCGACGCCCGTACGACGGGCCTGCACGTCACGCCGCTCCTGCGTGAGCCGCTCGACGTCGCCGTCGCGGAGGGCCACCGGCTCGCGACGCAGGAGCGGGTGCGCCCCGAGGACCTCGCCGGCGAGCCGTGGATCGGCGTGCCGGAGGGGCACCCGTTCGACCTGCTCCTCCCGATGCTCGCCGTCGACGGACAGGCGCCCCAGGTCGTCCAGCGGTTCCTCGACAACCACGTCGTCGCGGCGTTCGTCGCGTCGGGGCAGGGGATCGCGCTCCTCCCGCGCCTGTGGGCGACGGCGGCACAGCCGCGGGACGTCCGGCTGCTCGGGCTCGACGGTGTGCGAGCGGGCAGGCACGTCTTCGCGCTGGCGCGACCCGACCGTGCCGAGCGTGCAGCGGTCCGAACCGTGCTGAGTGACCTCGAGGTGGTGGCCGGCGAGCTCGCCGCGCGCGTCAGCCGATGACGCGCGCCCAGAGGTTCTGGATCTCGCCGGACGTCGAGCGGCTGATCCAGTCCAGCCTCACCGGGAGACCTTCGGGGGCGTCGAGGACCGGGGTGCCGGCGCCGACGAACCGGGGCACGACGTGCAGCATCACCTCGTCCAGCAGGCCCGCCTCCAGAAGACGCCTCGCGGTGACCGCACCGAGCACGACCACGTACTTGTCGCCGGCCGCCTCCGCCGCGACCGCGTAGGCGTCCTCGACCGTGCCGGTGACGAAGACGATCCCTTCGGCGGGAGGCTCGTCCGGGTCGTGGGTGTGCACGACGATCGGCCCCTCCCACGCACCGCCGTACGGGCGGGCCGTGAGCGCGTCGACGAGGGCGTTGTCGCCCATCGCGGGCTCGACGAGGAAGCCGATCTCCTCGTCGGGGCCCGTGATGAAGCCGTCGAGCGAGGCCGTGGAGTGGTAGAGCGAGGTCGCCATGGGCAGGTCCTTCGGTCGGGATCGGAGGGGGGACCGGCCGTCCCCGGGGAACTCATCGCGTGCCCCAGTCTTTGCACTCGCTGGGCCCGAGTGCTAGAAAGGGCGTTAGCACTCGTCTCGTACGAGTGCCAACGTACGAACGGGACAGGTCGATGAGGTTCGAAGGTCACGGCGAGAAGGGATCGCCGCGGACGCGGGCCGTCCGTCGCGGGCATCGCCCTGAACCATCCACCTCTACGCGGAGGAATCGCGGGAGATATGCCTAAGACCATTGCATTCAACGAGGAAGCCCGCCGCGGCCTCGAGCGAGGGATGAACGTCCTCGCCGACGCGGTGAAGGTGACCCTCGGCCCCAAGGGCCGCAACGTCGTCCTCGAGAAGAAGTGGGGCGCTCCGACCATCACCAACGATGGTGTGAGCATCGCCAAGGAGATCGAGCTCGAGGATCCCTACGAGAAGATCGGCGCCGAGCTCGTCAAGGAGGTCGCCAAGAAGACTGACGACGTCGCGGGCGACGGCACCACCACCGCCACAGTGCTCGCTCAGGCGCTCGTGCGCGAGGGCCTGCGCAACGTCGCGGCCGGCGCCAACCCGATCGCGCTCAAGCGTGGCATCGAGAAGGCCGTCGAGGCCGTCTCCGCCCAGCTGCTCTCGATGGCCAAGGACATCGAGACCAAGGAGCAGATCGCTTCGACGGCCGCGATCTCCGCTGCTGACCCCATCGTCGGCGAGATCATCGCCGAGGCGATGGACAAGGTCGGCAAGGAAGGCGTCATCACCGTCGAGGAGAGCAACACCTTCGGGCTCGAGCTCGAGCTCACCGAGGGCATGCGCTTCGACAAGGGCTACATCTCGCAGTACTTCTACACCGATCCTGAGCGCATGGAGGCGGTGCTGGACGACCCATACATCCTCATCGCGAACTCCAAGATCACTTCGGTCAAGGATCTCGTCCCCGTCCTCGAGAAGGTCATGCAGTCGGGCAAGCCCCTGCTGATCATCGCCGAGGACATCGAGGGCGAGGCGCTGGCCACCCTGATCGTCAACAAGGTCAAGGGCACCTTCAAGTCCGTCGCCGTCAAGGCTCCGGGCTTCGGTGACCGCCGCAAGGCCATGCTGACCGACATCGCGATCCTCACCGGTGGCGAGGTCATCAGCGAGGAGGTCGGTCTCAAGCTCGAGAACGCCGACATCTCGCTGCTCGGCACCGCGCGCAAGGTCGTCGTCACCAAGGACGAGACCACCATCGTCGACGGTGGCGGCTCGGAGGACCAGATCACCGGACGGGTCAACCAGATCCGTGCCGAGATCGAGAACTCCGACTCCGACTACGACCGCGAGAAGCTGCAGGAGCGCCTGGCGAAGCTCGCCGGCGGTGTTGCGGTCATCAAGGTCGGCGCGGCCACCGAGGTCGAGCTCAAGGAGCGCAAGCACCGCATCGAGGATGCCGTGCGCAACGCGAAGGCGGCCGTCGAGGAGGGCATCGTCGCCGGTGGCGGCGTGGCACTCGTCCAGGCCACCGCTGCGGCGTTCGAGAAGCTCGAGCTCGAGGGTGACGAGGCGACCGGCGCGGCCATCGTCAAGTCGGCCTCGACCGCTCCGCTCAAGCAGATCGCCGTGAACGCCGGCCTCGAGGGCGGCGTCGTGGCGGAGAAGGTTCAGGGGCTTCCCCTGGGTCACGGCCTCAACGCCGCGACCGGCGAGTACGTCGACCTCATCGCTGCAGGCATCCTCGACCCGGCCAAGGTGACCCGCTCGGCGCTGCAGAACGCAGCCTCGATCGCGGCGCTCTTCCTCACCACCGAGGCCGTCGTCGCCGACAAGCCCGAGAAGAACGCTCCGGCCATGCCGGGCGGCGACATGGGCGACATGGGCGGCATGGGCTTCTGATCTCAGAACCCACCGTCTGAGCTCGGCTCAGCACCACGCGGCGCCCCGTCGGTCCTCGGACCGGCGGGGCGCTGTCGCGTCACGTGGTCCTCAGAAGGTGCCCTCTCCGGGGAAGGACGCCTGGCGGATCTCGGTTGCCTGCACGTGGCACGGCAACGACTCCTCGCCCTCCTCGGGGACCTCGCAGTCGTACAAGGTCCAGCCCTTCCGCCCCTCTAGCTTCGTGAGCACCATCGGACTCCCGTCGGTGTCGAAGGAGACTTGGGGAATGTCGCGCCGATCCTCCTCGATCCGAAGCTCGGTGCGCTGCTTCGTCGCGACGTCCTCCACGACGACGGGATCGCCGGGGCGACCGTCCTGGTGCACCGAGTTCCCGGCGATCAGCCTCAGCCGCCCGTCAGGGGAGAGGTACTGCTGCTCGCCGTCGTGCTCGCCCTCCAGGCGTACGACCGCCCAACCGTCGAGACCGCCACCTGGTCCACCTCGGCCGAGCTCGCCCGGCCCGTAGGTCAGGATCGTTCGGCCGGCGACACCCGAGACCATCAGGTCGCCGGTCACCTCGGGTTCGAAGAACCCGGCGTCGGTCATCGTGTTCCAGATCCGGTACTCGGTGCCGGCGTCCGACCGCATCGCGATCACCACGATCCCGGTCGCGACACCGTGGATGACCCCGTCGCTCGCAGGTGTGTCGGTGTCGGACTTCTGGAGCGGGATACGTCGCCGCTGCTCCTTGCCGTCGACGAGGTCGTACACGTGGACGGTCGTACGACCGTCGGCTCGGCTCGTCCAGGCGACCGTCGACGACGCCACGTCCGCGGCCAGGCTCGGGGACCAGTCGGGATCGTCGCTGACCAGGTCGCCGATCGGCGTCTCCTCTCCCTCTGGCGTCATCAGGTACGGCCGGCGGTCGTCGCCCAGATAGACGACTCCCTCGGGGGTGGCCACTGCCATGCCTTTGGGGCCGCCGTGGGTGCGCGTGTGCAGGGTGCCGTCCATCGCCACCTGCGTCGCTGCGGCGAGATAGACGTGGAGGCCGTCGGTCGGCTGTACGGCCAGCGGCGCCTGGTCGTCGGCGATCAGCGGTCGGACGAGGATGCTGCCGACGGCGATGGCCCCGGCGGCGGCCAAGGCCACGGCGGGGACGAGCATGCCGGCCCGCGGTCGAGAACGTGCAAGGTGGCGACGCGTGAGCGCCACCATGTCAGGCTCCGGTACGGGGCCAGAGGTGTGGTCGGCGACGGAGTCGCGGACGAGGGTCTCGAGGTTCATGCCGGGCTCCTGCCGAGGTCGATCGTGGATCGCGGGGTGTCGCCTTGGTCGGGATCTGGGTCGAGGCCGTGGCCGCGCGCGGCGAGCTCGGTGCGCAGCATCCGCATCGCCGCGCTCGTCCGGCTCTTGACCGTGCCCGGTGGGATCTTGAGGACAGCGGCGACCTCGCGCTCGCTCAGGTCCTCGAAGTAGCGGAGAACGACGACGGCGCGCTGCTTGGCGGGGAGCCGTTGCAGACAGCGCCACACGATGTCGGAGGTTGCGACCGCGTCATCGTGTCCGCCGCTGGCTCGCTCGGGCACGTCCGGCACCGACCGCTCCACGTGGCGCCAGCGTCGGCGCCACCCGTCGCGCACCTCGTTGACGATCATGCGTCGCACGTACGCGTCGGGGCTGTCGGCGGCTCGGACACGCTGCCATGCTGTGAACGCCTTCGCGAACGCGGACTGCACCACGTCCTCAGCGTCGTCGCGGTTGCCGGTCAAGGCGTGTGCGAGCCGGAACATCGGCGTCCAGCGCGCGGTGACGAACGCTTCAAAGGCGTCGCGCTCTTGGGGGGTCATGATCCTAGGGACGCTAGCGGGCGCAAGATCGGTTCACTCGCGTTCCGAGAAAGCTGCCGCAGGGTCGTACGGTGGCGAGGTGTACGTGCCCCGCTTCAACGCCCTCGACGACGACGCCGCGATCGACACGCTGATCCGTACGGTCGCTGCCGGCGATCTCGTGACCGCGGACGCCGACGGCATCCCGTACGCGACGCGGCTGCCGCTGGTCTGGCTGCGCGACGAGGACCGCGTGATCGCGCACATGGCGCTCGCGAACCCACACTGGCGCACCCTTGCCGACGATGCGCCCGCGCTGATCGTGGTCACGGGACCGCAGGCGTACGTGTCGCCGTCCTGGTATGCGGCGAAGGCCGAGCATGGACGTGTCGTCGCGACCTGGAACTACACGCGGGTCGAGCTGCGCGGCACGGTCCGTGTGCACCGCGATGCCTCATGGCTCCGCGACGCCGTCACCCGGCTGACCGATCTCCACGAGCAGCCGCGTGCGGAGCCGTGGGCGGTGACGGATGCGCCCGAGCCGTTCGTCGAGGGGCAGCTGCGGGGGATCGTCGGGATCGAGATCGCGGTCACCTCTGTCGAGGCCAAGGCCAAGCTCAGCCAGAACCGTTCGGCCGCCGATCAGGCCGGGGTGATCGCCGGGATGCGGGCAGAGGGTGGTGCCGAGCCGCGCGCGGTCGCCGACGCGATGTCAGCTCACTCCTCGTCGACGTCGGCCCACGACACGGCATCGACCAGGTAGACGAGCTCGCCCGCGCGCGGCTCCCGCGCCTGCAGCACGTGGAAAGCCGGCGAGAACGGCCCCCCGAGGTCGACCACCGTGGCTCCGGCACCGAGCACGGCGCGCGTGCGCGACGGCGGTGCGGTGAGGTCGATGCGGGTCACCACACCCGGGGTCACCCAGACGGGGACCCCGCGCATCGTGCCCGACAGCTGGTGGTGGAAGTGCCCGCACAGCACCGCCTGGACGTCTGTCCCTGCGACCGCGTCGGCCAAAAGGTCGCGATCGTGCAGCCCGACGTCCTTCATGATCAGCGACGAGTCGAGGGAGAGCGGGGGATGGTGGAGCGCGACGATCGTCCCGTACGGCGCGGGCGTCGCGAGCTGGCCCCGCAGCCACGCGAGCTCGCCGCCGCTCAGCTCGCCGTGGACGGCGCCGGGCACGAGGCTGTCGAGCGTGATCACCCGCAGGCCGCCGACGTCGCTCACGGCGGCGCGCTTGCCGGCTGAGGCGCCGGCGAGCCGCCCCACGTCGCGTCCGTCGGCGTCGAGGTGCCCCGAGCCGAGCGCCCGCGTGAACGCACCGCGGTCGTCGTGGTTTCCGGTCGTGTAGACGTGCGGGATGCCGCGCTCCGCGGCGAACGCGCCCACCATCTCGCGGACGGCGACGCATCCTTCGTACGAGCCGTCGTCAGCGATGTCGCCCGTCACGAGGACGAGGTCGAGGGCGGGGACGTGGCGTGCGTCGTGGAGCAGCCCTTCGAGCGCGGCGACCGCGTCGACACCGTCCTCGTCAGGACCGGTACGGCTCACGTGGGTGTCGGAGAGGTGGAGGAGGCGATGCGTGGTCGGCACCCCACGCAGCCTAGGTCACCGAAGGTGCTCGACGGCCGCCGTCGTGAGTGCCCGGGCGTAGCGGCGCTGCCCGGCCGCCGAGCGCATCGTGCGGGCGTCGCGGCGGTTGCGCATGTTGCCCAGCTCGACCATCACGGTGGGGATGCGGCTGAGGTTGAGGGTGCCGAGATCGCCGCGACGCACCAGACCACGACCGCCGGCCGTGTACGTCGAGCGGTGGAAGCCACGCTGCTCGAGCGCCGCGCGCACCTCGCGGCCGAACCGGGCGGAGCGTACGACCGCGCCGCGACGCCTCGTGGTGATCACGTGGAACCCGCGTCCCGACCGGGTCGCACCGTCGCCGTGGATGCTGATCTTGAGGTCGGCGGCTCGTTCGCGTCCGCGGTAGCCCGCGTTGCCGAGCTTGCCGCGGACGTCGACGCACGGCCCCCACAGGCGCCGGCTGTTGCGGCTTCGGGTCATGACGACCGTCGCGCCCAGCGCCTCCAGCTGTGAACGGAGCCGGACGGCGACGCGCCAGGTGAACGTCGCCTCGGGATATCCGGAGGCCGTCGCGGTGCCCGTGGTGTTGCAGGCCTTGCGCAGACCGCCCGCGTTCACCTGCCGGTTGATCTTGCGCGGGAACCGGGAGTTGCCGAGCTGATGGCCGGGGTCGATCACGATCGTCCGGCCCGCAAGCGGTGCAGCGGCGGCGGCCGGGACGACGGTCGAGGCGGCCGGGACGATGGCCGCGCCGATCTGGACGCTCGCCGTCGGTCTCGTCTGCGGAGCCTGGGCAGGAGCTGCGACGACGGCAGCGCCGACGCAGGCGACCACGAACGCGGGCGAGAAGCGCATCCTGGGAGGCTACCCGGATCGCGAGGTCGCCGTCGCGTGTGCCGTGCGGACACCGCCCGATCTGGCACGCTGTGGGCTATGCCAGCCGCGGACGCCGGACGATCGGGGTCGGCGCGCCCCCTCCCGGACGGTGTCGGCGACACCGCCGATCCGTCGCAGCCCAGGTGGCGTCGTACGGTCCGCACCGTCGGTCCGTGGATCCTGACCGCCCTGATCCTGGTCGTCCTCGTCACCCTCGCGCAAGGGCTGGAGTGGGCGGAGGTGTGGGAGACGCTCACCACCCTGCACTGGTGGCAGCTCGCCGTCCTTGTGCTCGGGCTGCTGATGAGGCAGCTCCTCAACTGCCTGCCCCTCGTGTGGTTCATCGACGGATGCAGCGTGCCGCGTGCCTTCCAGAACGACCAGGCCTCGGCCGTGATGTACGCCGTTGCACCCCCGCCGGCGGACTACGTGACACGAATGGCGATGTTCGGCTCGTGGGGCATCGCGTTGCCCGCGGCGACCGCCGGTGCCGTGATGAACACCCTGAGCTTCTACGTGATCCGCTTTGGCGCCCCGCTCCTCGGCGTCCTCGTCATGATCGTCACCGGGATGTACGACTCCGCGGAGATCGTGCCGGCACTCCTCAGCGCGTTGATCAGCGTCGCCATCCTGCTGGCGATCTGGCTCGGCTTCCGAGACGAGCGGCTCGCTGCCTCGATCGGCGGCTGGGCCGCGCGGGTGGTGGGCAGGTTCAAGCGGGGGATCGACATCGACGCGTGGCGGGACTCGGTCGTCGCGTTCCGCCACGCGGCGTACGGGCGCGTCAGCTCGGCGCTCCCGCGCTCCCTTCTCGCGCTCGTCGCGATGGTCGTCGTCGACGCGGGCCTGATCGTGCTGTCGATCCGATTCGTCGGGGTTCCCGCCGACCAGCTCTCGGCTGTCCCCGTGCTGACGGCGTTCCTCGTGGCCTATCCGCTGACTGCGCTGTTCTTCTCCGGCCTCGGCGTGCTCGACGCGGTGGTGATCGCGACGCTGCTCTACCACGTCGACGTCGACAGGAGCCTCGAACCAGAGCTCGTCGCGGCGTTCCTGATCTGGCGCGTGATCTCGTTGGGTGTCCCGCTCGTCCTCGGGGCTCTGTCGCTCATCGCCTGGAAGATCGAGCTCGCCCGACGCTGAGACTGCCCACGTTGCGCGGCGCCCCGTACGCTGAGCACATGCTGTGGCTGTTGATCATCATCGGGATCGTCGTCCTTGCCTACGTCTATCGCGTCCAGCTCCTGTCGAAGGTGCTCGGACAGGACGAGGCCCGCGTGCGCCGGATGCTCGAGCGTCGCAAGGGCGACCGCTAGTCCCTATGGGGGCCTCCGGTCTCGCCGCGGGGATCTTCGTGGTCCTCGCGCTTCTCGGGCTGGCCGCGCTCGCCGCCATCGGCCTCGCCCTCGTCGTCGCCGGTGTGCTCGCGCGCCAGCGCCGCGGCTCCACCTCCCTGCTCTGGTCGGGCGGGGGTGTGCTCGTCGCCGTGGCAGTCACCGTGATCGCGACGGTCGTCTGGGCGCGGCTCTCCGGCGATCCCGGGACGCTGCGCCTCGACGTCAGGGAGCCGGTCACGGTCGCCTCGCTCGACAAGGAGGAGATGCCCGGGTTCCCCGGCGCGTTCGAGTACGACTCCGACCGGGTCGCGCTGGTGCTGCCCGACGGCTCCCGGTTCGCGACCGACGTCTATACGGCGACGCTGTGGGCCGACGGGGACCAGGTCACGTCGGTGCAGCTCAGCGACCGGGCGATGCCGACCGAGGACGCGGTGGCAGTCGTCCAGGGCTGGGCCGACGCGCTGGGCGCACGCCCGATCGGCCTCGGCACCGCGGCGGGCACCCGCTGGTCGGACGCGGTCCTCGCGGGCGGGCTCGAGGCCGAGCTCTCGCTGCAGCCGATCGGTGCCGGGGCGCAGTCACGGCCGTTCCTGTCGATCGAGCTCACCTCCTGACGGCGCTCACCCGCACAGGCGCTCAGCCGCACAGCCGAAGTGCCGTCAGTGCGTACGCCCTCGCGCAGCCCATCACGTCGGCGATCTCGACGTGCTCGTCGACCGCGTGCGCGTCGCCGATGCTGCCTGGCCCGTACTGGAGCGTCGGGACGCCCGCGGCCGCGTAGAGCCGCAGGTCTGAGCCGTACGGGGCACCGATCGGCACCGGCCGCGGGGCGCCCGCCTCGGCTGCCGCCTCGCACACCACGTCGAGCAGCTCGTGGTCGTCGGGGAGCCGCCCCGGGGCGAACACGCCGCCGGGGAACGTCACTTCGACGGGGTGGTCGCGCAGCCACAGGTCCGCGCGAGACGCCTCGCCGACGGCCGCGATCAGGGCCGCACGGGCATCCGCCACCGACTCGCCCGGGCGTACCCCGTACCGGCCTTCGGCGATGCAGAGGTCTGGCACGGTGCTCGCCCAGTCGCCGGCGTGGACGGTGCCGATCGAGAGCGGGTACGGGATCACGAGGTGCGCGAACCGCTCGCCGGGATCGACGTTGCGCGCACGCTCGAGCTCTCGCAGCGCCTCCCGTACGGTGTCGAAGGCGTCGAGGGCACTGATCCCGCTCGACCGCATCGAGCCGTGCGCCGCGCGTCCGCGGACGACGAGCCGGAAGGTCAGCGACCCCGCGTTGTCGGTGACGACCTGCCGGGCGGTCGGCTCTCCGATCACGCAGGCGTCCGCGGTGTGTCCACGTCGCAGCGTCGCGTACGCGCCGAGGCCGCCGTCCTCCTCGCCGATGACGGCGTGGATCGCGAGCGGACGGGCGAGCGTGACTCCCGAGGCGCGCAGCGCCTGGACCGCGCCGAAGAGGGCGGCGACGCCGCCGAGCATGTCGCACACGCCGCGTCCGTACCAGCGGCCGTCGCGCTGGCGGACGGTGAACGGGTCGTTGTCGGCCCACAGAAACGGGTCGCCCGCCGGTACCACGTCGAGGTGTCCGTTGAAGGCGAGCGCGGGGACGTCGCCAGAGCCTGCCCCGAAGATCCCGACGGTTCCCCAGGCCTCCGACCGCTCGACCTCCATCCCCGGGAACTCGGGCTCCTGGCGAAGGACCGGCAGGTCGATCTCCCAGTGGTCCACGTCGGCCCCCAGGCGGGCGAGGCGATCGGCCGCCCAGTGGCTGGCGGCGATCTCGCCGACCGTGCCGTCGACAGGCGCCAGGGCCACGAGCTCCGCAAGGTCGGCCGCGATGGCGTCCTCATCGAGATGGGCGAGGACGGTGGCGGCGTCGGGCACAGCAGTCACGCCACCAGTGTGCGTCACCGGTTCGCCGCCGGGTCCAGGTGGCAGGATCTGGCGACATGACGACGTGCGCACGGGTGACGGGAGTGGTCCTCGCCGCCGGCCAGGGCAGGCGGATGGGCATGCCGAAGGCCCTCGTCGACGCGGGGGACGGCTCGACCTGGCTGGCTCGGACCGTACGGGAGATCGCGGCCGCTGGGTGCACCGACCTCCTGGTCGTCGTCGGTGCCGAGGAGCGGCGGGTCCGGGCCTCGTACGAGGGTCCGCCCGTGTCGTTCGTCCTCGCGCAGGACTGGGCTTCGGGGATGGGGGCGTCGCTGCGGGCGGGCCTCGAGGCGTTGGCGGCCGGGGCAGGTGAGAGGGCTGACGCGGCGCTGATCATGCTCGTCGACCTGCCGGACGTCGGCGCACCGGTCGTACGCCGGGTGCTCGACCACGCCGACGGCGCCGGCGCCGCACAGGACGTGCTTGCGCGGGCGACGTACGACGGACGCCCCGGCCATCCCGTGCTCGTCGGGCGTGGGCACTGGGCGGCGATGGCGGCGACGCTGTCGGGAGACGAAGGCGGTCGCCGCTACCTCGACGCGCACGACGCGACCGCGATCGAGTGCGGCGACCTCGCGGCCGGGCGAGATCAGGACACGCCGCCCGGCACCTCAGGACCGGCATAGGCTGAGCGCGTGAAGCAGCCGCAGACCAGCGACGACCTCGTCCGCGACCTCGACGGGGTCGGCTATCTCGCCGACGACGGGCTCGCGACCATCGCGTACCTGTCGCTCGCGATGCGCCGACCACTCCTCCTCGAAGGCGAGCCGGGGACGGGCAAGACCGCATTGGCGGAGGCGCTCGCGGCCGCGTACGAGGTCCCGCTGATCCGCCTGCAGTGCTACGAGGGGATCGACGCGACCCAGGCGCTGTACGACTGGGACTTCCCGCGCCAGATCCTCCACCTGCGGACCGTCGAGGCGATCACCGATCCGGGCCGACCGGTCGACGCCGATGCGGTGGAGCAGTCGCTGTTCGACGAGCGGTTCCTCCTGGCGCGCCCGATCCTGCGGGCGCTGCGCGAGGCGCCGGCGGTGCTGCTCGTCGACGAGATCGATCGCGCCGACGACGAGTTCGAGGCGTTCCTGCTCGAGGTCCTGTCGACAAACCAGGTCACGATCCCCGAGCTCGGGACCATCCGCGCCGTGGAGCCGCCGATCGTCGTCCTGACCTCCAACCGCACGCGCGAGCTCCACGACGCGCTCAAGCGACGTTGCCTCTATCACTGGATCGAGCACCCGGGCATGGCCCGCGAGGTCGAGATCGTCCGGACCCGGATGCCGGAGGTCTCGCAGCGACTGGCCGAGCAGGTGGTCGGGGTCGTGCAGGAGCTGCGTGCCCGTGGTGACCTGCTCAAGCCGCCGGGCGTGGCGGAGACGCTCGACTGGACGGCCGCGCTCGACCGTCTCGGCCGTGACGAGCTCGACCTCATGACTGCCGCCGCGACGATCGGCGCCGTCTGCAAGTACCGCGAGGACATCGACCGCGTCCGCGAGGCGCTCTCGACGATGCTGGCCTGACCCGTGGCGGACGTCGCGATCTTCGTCGGCTTCGCCCACGCCCTGCGCGAGGCGGGCATCGGCGTGACGCCCGACCGTACGCAGGCGTTCGTCGAGGCCGTGTCGCTGCTCGGTCCCGAGCGTCGTCACGACGTCTACTGGGCGGGGCGTGCGACGTTGTGCGCGGAGCCCGACGACCTCGGGGTGTACGACCAGGTGTTCGCGGCGTGGTTCAGTCCCGACGAGCCGCGCCTGCGAACGAGGACACAGCCGCCGCCCCGCGTCGTGGTCCAGGCCGGGCTCGACGAGGGCGACGACGGCGGTGTCGGCGCGAGCGACGACACGCAGGAGGTCGCGATGATCGCGAGCCGCGCGGAGACGCTGCGACACCGCGACGTCGCCTCGCTGTCGCCGACCGAGCGGGTCGAGGTGGCGCGGATGTTTGACCGCTTGACCGTACGGGTGCCGCTGCGCCGCAGCCCACGCCGTACGCCGCACCGACGGGGAGACCTCGACCCGACGAGGACGCTGCGCGACCAGCTGCGCCGGGCGGGGGAGCCGGGGCCGCTCCGCTACCGCGCGCCACGGCGACGGCCCCGGCGAGTCGTGCTGCTGATCGACGTCTCCGGATCGATGAGTGCGTACGCGGACAGCCTGCTGCGGCTCGCGCACCGCCTGGTCAGCGTGTCCCCGCGGGACGTCGAGGTCTTCACGCTCGGTACGCGGCTGACGCGGGTCACGGCGGCGATGCGGCTGCGCGACCCCGAGGAGGCACTCGCCGCGGCAGGGGCGACGGTGCCCGACTGGTCTGGCGGCACGCGGCTCGGTGAGGTGCTGCGGGCGTTCGCCGATCGCTGGGGGCAGCGGGGCATGGCGCGGGGCGCGGTCGTCGTGATCGCGTCGGACGGCTGGGAGCGGGGCGACCCTGTGCTGCTCGGGGCCCAGGTCGAGCGCCTGCGCCGGTTGGCGTACCGGGTCCTGTGGGCCAACCCCCACCGTGGGCGACCCGGCTATGCGCCCGTGCAGGGCGGGATCGCCGCGGTCCATCCGCACCTCGACGCGCTCGTCGCCGGGCACTCGCTGGCGGCGTTCCAGGCCCTTCTCGACGAGGTCGGGCGCTGAGGCTCGCCGCGGTGTGTCTCCAGCGCGGCGTGCGACCTGCCGGCGCAGCCACTCCGTACGGCCAGAACGTAGTGTGGATCACATGCGTGACGTCCTCGACGAGCTCATGGAGACGTGGAAGGCCGGCGAGACGGCCGGCGTCGCGACCGTGGTCGCGACCTTCCGCTCGGCGCCGCGCCCGGCCGGCGCGTCGATGGTCGTCGCCCCGGACGCGAGCGCGTACGGGTCGGTGTCGGGCGGCTGCGTCGAGGGCGCCGTGTATGAGCTCGCCCAGGAGGTCGTCGGCGCAGGCGACCCCGTGCTCCAGCGGTACGGGGTCAGCGACGACGATGCATTCGCCGTTGGGCTGACCTGCGGCGGGCTCCTCGATGTGTTCGTGGAGCCGGTGTCGCAGGAGACGTTCCCCGAGCTCGGTGAGGTCGCCGCCGACATCGAGTCCGGCCGCCCGGTGGCTGTGGCGACGGTGATCGCGCACCCGGACGGTTCGTGGGTCGGGCGCCGTGCGATCGTCCGCCCCGACGCGTTCGGCGGCTCGCTGGGTTCTGGCCGCGCCGATGCCGCGATCGCCGACGACGTGCGTGGCCTGCTCGCGGCCGGTCGTACGGCCACGCTCACGTACGGCCCCGACGGAGAACGGCGCGGCGAGGGGATGCGGGTCTTCGTGGCCTCGTACGCGCCGAAGCCACGCATGCTTGTGTTCGGCGCGATCGACTTCGCGGCGGCGGTCGCGCGGCAGGGCGCGTTCCTCGGCTACCAGGTGACGGTGTGCGACGCCCGGCCCGTCTTCGCCACGGCGGCGCGTTTCCCCGACGCGCGTGAGGTCGTGGTCTCGTGGCCTCACAAGTACCTCCAGAAGCAGGTCGAGGCGGGCGCGATCGACGAGCGCACCGTGATCTGCGTGCTCACCCACGACCCGAAGTTCGACGTGCCGCTGCTCGAGCTCGCGCTGCGCCTCGATCCGCCGCACCGCCCCGCGTTCGTCGGGGCGATGGGCTCGCGGCGTACGCACGACGACCGCCTCGCGAGGCTGCGTGAGGCAGGGGTCGGCGAGGAGGAGATCGCTCGGCTGTCCAGCCCGATCGGTCTCGACCTCGGCGCCCGTACGCCCGAGGAGACCGCGGTCTCGATCGCCGCGGAGATCATCGCACTCCAATGGGGTGGCCGCGGCGACCGCCTCAGCGCCCGCGACGGACGCATCCACCACGAGATGGAGTGACCCTCGGCGTCGCCCTGCCGCCCCGCACGGTGTGCCACGCCAGCGTGGGCGACGGCGGGAGACTGGATGCCACGTTGGCGCGGGAGACCTCGGTTAGCGAGGCTGGCACGCCGCGCCAACCGATCGCAGCCACGTTGGCGTGGCAAACCGTACGAGCTTCTGCGATCGCGTTGTGATCTACGTCACGCGGGTGTAGGAAAGGCTTCAACCAGTCGGGCACGTGCAACGCCGAGCGGAGTGAAGTCCATGGCCAAGAAACCGATCACCCTCACCGTCGACGGAGTCACGTACACCGACGATGTCGAACCCCGGACGCTTCTCGTCCAGTACCTCCGCGAGCAGCTCGGCAAGGTCGGCACGCTGGTCGGCTGCGACACGACGAACTGCGGCGCCTGCACCGTCCACCTCGACGGCCGCAGCATCAAGTCGTGCACGATGTTCGCCGTCCAGGCCGACGGCCACGACGTCACCACCATCGAGGGGATCACGGCCGCGGACGGCGCGCTGCACCCGATGCAGAAGGCGTTCCACGAGTCCCACGCCCTGCAGTGCGGGTTCTGTACGCCGGGCATGATCATGCAGTCCATCGATCTCGTGAACGAGCATCCCGACCCCGACGAGGCGACCGTACGAGAGAACCTCGAGGGCAACCTCTGCCGCTGCACCGGCTACCAGAACATCGTCAAGGCCGTGCAGGCCGGCGCACGCGAGATGGCCGGTACGCCCGAGTCGACCGAGGCGGGTGCGGCATGACCGTCACCGAGATCGGCTCGCCACGCCGCCGCAAGGAGGACCAGCGCCTCATCACCGGCCGCTCGCGCTTCACCGACAACATCGTGCTCCCGGGCATGCTGCACCTGGCGATGGTGCGCAGCCCGTTCGCCCACGCCCGCATCACCAACCTCGACACCTCCGACGCCGCAGCGGCGCCCGGCGTCGTCGCCGTCCTCTCGGGCGCCGACATCCAGGATCTGTGCGGAACGCTCCCCAACGCCTGGCCCATCACGCCGGACCAGAAGTCCCCGCACCACCCGTCGATCGCCGTCAACCACGTCGCGTTCGCCGGCGAGATCGTCGCCGTCGTCGTGGCTCGGAGCAAGTCCGCGGCCCAGGACGCGGCCGACATGGTCGACGTCGACTATGAGGAGCTCCCGGTCGTGCTCGACCTCGAGGAGGCGGAGAAGGACGAGATCCTTGCGCATCCCGACCTCGGCACCAACAGGTCCGCCCTCTGGATCTTCGACTCGGGCGAGGCAGGCACCGGTGGCAACGTCGAGGAGGCGCTGTCGCAGGCACGCGAGGCCGACGACGAGATCCTCGTCGAACGCACGTACTACCAGCAGCGCCTCATCCCGGCGTTCATGGAACCGCGCTCCACCGTCGTGGATCCGACCGGCGAGCAGACCACGATGTGGTCGTCGACCCAGGTCCCGCACATCCTCCGGCTGATGCTCGCGCTCACGCTCAGCATCCCCGAGTCCAAGGTTCGCGTGATCGCGCCGGACGTCGGCGGCGGCTTCGGCGGCAAGCTCCAGGTCACGCCCGAAGAGGTCATCACGATGATCGTGGCGCGGCGTACGGGCAAGCCCTGCAAGTACACCGAAACCCGCTCCGAGTCGCTGATGGCCGCCCATCACGGCCGGGGTCAGGTCCAGCGGCTCTCGTTGTCCGCGACGCGCGACGGTCAGGTCACCGGGCTCAAGGTGCAGCTGCTCGTCGACATGGGCGCCTATCTCGGGCTCGTGACCTCGGGAGTGCCGATCCTCGGGGCGTTCATGTTCCCGGCCATCTACAAGTTCCCGTCGTACCGGTTCGAGTGCACCAACCTGTTCACCAACAAGGTCTGGACCGACGCCTACCGCGGCGCCGGCCGACCGGAGGCGACGTTCGCGATCGAGCGCCTCATGGACGACCTGGCCGCCGAGCTCGACATGGACCCGATCGAGCTGCGCCGCAAGAACTGGATCCCGCACGAGGAGTTCCCGTTCACGAGCGTCTGTGGACTCGAGTACGACAGCGGCAACTACGAGGCGGCGACGGCGAAGGCGCTCGGGCTGTTCGGGTACGACGAGCTGCGGGCCGAGCAGCAGCGGCGACGCGACGAGGGCGACCCGGTCCAGCTGGGGATCGGCATCTCGACGTTCACCGAGATGTGTGGTCTCGCGCCCTCGAGGGTTCTCGGGTCGCTCGACTACGGCGCGGGCGGCTGGGAATACGCCCAGGTGCGCATGCTCCCGACCGGCAACGTCGAGGTCGTCACGGGCACCAGCCCGCACGGCCAGGGTCACGAGACGGCGTGGAGCCAGATCGTCGCCGACCGGCTCGGAGTCGCGTTCGAGAACGTCGAGGTGCTGCACGGCGACACGGCGATCGCCCAGCGTGGCCTCGACACGTACGGCTCTCGCTCGCTGGCCGTCGGTGGCATGGCGGTCGTCGCGGCGGCGGACAAGGTGATCGCGAAGGCGAAGGTCATCGCGGCCCACATGCTCGAGGCGTCCGAGGACGATCTCGAGTTCGCCGAGGGCACGTTCACCGTACGAGGCACCGACCAGGGCGTGGCGCTCGGCGACATCGCGCTCGCGGTCTTCGCCGCGCACGACCTGCCCGACGGTGTCGAGGCGAGCCTGGACTCGGACGCGACGTTCGACCCGGACAACTTCTCCTTCCCGCACGGCACCCATCTCGCGGCGATCGAGGTCGACACCGAGACGGGGCAGGTGACCCTCCGAAAGTACGTCTGCGTCGACGACATCGGCAACGTCATCAACCCGCTCATCGTCGAGGGCCAGGTCCACGGTGGGCTCGCGCAGGGCATCGCGCAGGCCCTGTACGAGGAAGCGGTGCACGACGAGTCCGGGACCCTCGTGACCGGCTCGTTCGTGGACTACCTCGTGCCGAGCGCGGCGGACCTGCCGTCCTTCGTCACCGACCGTACGGAGACGGCGTCGACGACCAACGTCCTCGGCGTCAAGGGTGTGGGCGAGGCAGGCACCATCGCATCGACCCCCGCGATCGTCAACGGCGTGATCGACGCCGTGCGACATCTCGGAGTCGATGACATCCTCATGCCATGCTCGCCCAGCCGAGTCTGGGCGGCGCTGCAGGGAGCGGAGAAGGGCCGGGGGGCCGACGCCGCCGCACCGACGGTGAACAGCCCCGAGGTCGCTGACCGCGACATCGCGTCGACCGGCGCGGTCCAGACGGGTACGGCCCAGGGGGATGAACAGTGATTCCGACATCTTTCGAGTACGAGTCGCCGGACACGGTCGAGGACGCGGTGCGTCTGCTCGCCGAGGGTGGCGACGACGTGAAGGTCCTCGCCGGCGGACAGAGCCTGATCCCGGTGCTCAAGATGAGGCTCGCCGGGCCCGAGCTGATCGTCGACCTGGGCCGCATCGACGGTCTGCGGGGCATCCGCGAGGACGGCGACGACCTCGTGATCGGCGCGATGACGCCGCACCACGAGGTCGCGGCGAGCGCACTCGTCCGCGAGCACGCCGCGCTGATCGCCGAGGCGACGTCGACGGTCGCCGACCCGCAGGTGCGACACCGCGGCACGCTCGGGGGTGCGCTCGTGCACGCGGACCCGGCGGGTGACCTGCCGGCTCCGGCGTTGGCGCTCGGGGCGTCGTTCGAGATCACCGGCCCGTCCGGCTCCCGTACGGTGCCGGCGTCCGACTTCTTCGTCGATCTCTTCACCACGGCCGTCGGCGAGGACGAGATCCTCACGGCCGTCCGCATCCCCAAGCGCACCGGGTGGGGCGCGGCGTACGAGAAGTTCGTCCGCGTCTCCCAGCAGTGGTCGATCGTCGCGGTCGCGGCGACCGTACGGCTCGAAGGCGGCACGATCGCCGAGGCAAGGCTCGGGCTCACCAACATGGGCTCGACGCCCGTACGCCCGAAGGCGGTCGAGCAGGCCCTCATCGGAGTCTCGCCCGTCGCCGAGGCGGTCGAGGCCGCCGTGTCCGGGGTCGCCGACGGCACCACGCCACCCGACGACCTGAACGGTTCGCCCGACTACCGACGCCACCTCGCGCGCGTCCTGACTCGGCGGGCCGTGGTCCGGGCGGCGGGTGCCTGATGGATCTCTCGCACACCTTCACCGTCCCTGCACCGATCGAGACGACCTGGGCCGCGTTCAACGACCTGGAGTCCATTGCGCCGTGTATGCCGGGGGCGACGGTGGAGGTGGTCGACGAGAACGACTTCACCGGCACGATCAAGATCAAGCTCGGGCCGATCTCGCTGGTGTACGGAGGGTCGGGGACGTACGTCGAGCGTGACGAGGCCGAGCGTCGGGTCGTCATCGATGCAAAGGGCAAGGACAAGCGCGGCCAGGGCACAGCGGGGGCGAAGGTGACCACGCGGCTCTTCCCTGACGGCGAGGGGACCCGTGTGGAGGTGGTGACCGACCTCGCGATCACTGGGAAGCCCGCACAGTTCGGACGGGGGGTGATCCAGGACGTGAGCGACAAGCTGTTGTCGCAGTTCGTCGGGTGCATCAGCGATCGGTTGTCGGCGCCTCCGCCGGGCGTCGAGGAGGAGGTCGTCGTGCCCGAGGCGCCGCCAGAGCGCGGGCGGCACGCCGCGGAAGCACCTGAGCCGCCTCTCGCTGAGCCGGTGCCGGTGCCGACTCCCGCTCCGGGCCTGGTCGGGGGTTCGGCCGCAGGCCCGGCGGGTGACTCCGCCGAGCTCGACCTCGGAGCCACGGTGCTCCCAGTGCTGCTCAAGCGGTATGGGGCGCGGCTCGCGGTCGGCGCGGTCGCCGGGTTCGTGGTCTGGCGGCTCGTGCGGCGGCGCAGGGGCTGACGCGAGTCCGGTCCGGAGCACATGCTCCGGACCACGCGGGATCTCGCGCGAGAATCGCGGTGCCAGTTACCTGGATCCTTGAGCGCAGATCGCTGCGTACCCATCCTGGCTAGAGATCGCGCACGTGTGGCCGGGGACGACGATCACTCCGACGTCGACGCCCAGGACCTGGACGCCGTCGAAGCGGCGTGGGGGACCCGTCTGCCCTCGGCGAGAACGGCGTCGTCGTCGGTGTTCCACGCGACCACGATCCCTTCGAGTGCCCGTCGCACTCACGACACCGGCAACAGCGAATCGTGACCAGCAGCCGGGACCGACGCCAGCCCGTTCGAAACGGTCATTCCCGCTTCTTCTTCCAACAGGGAGGTGAGTGGCTTCCGACCGCGTGACATCTGACGCGACATTGCGTCACCCAATCGCCTTTCTGTGTGACGCAGGTTCTCGGAAGGCCAAAATTATCCCGGAAAGTCAAAGTTGTTCTTGCCGAACCTGCGCCCCATAGTAGACGCCGGATGAGGGAGAACGATGCACATGGATATGGGTGCGAGCAAGGCGAAACAGATCGAAGAAGAACAGCGGTCTCTTGATGCGATGTACGCGCGTCTTGACGCTGACCTGAGCGGGAGCCTATCCGCACATGCGCGGGCGATGGCCGCGCGCGTTGAAGGGCCGGAAGAGCTCTACGAAAGGGATCTTGAGGCCTCGCGGCTGTCCGACAAGATTCGCCAGCTCCGTTCGGCAGAACGGTCCTTGTGCTTCGGACGCATCGACAATGCCGAGCAGAGCGAATCGTTGCATGTCGGCCGGATCGGGTTGCGCACGGACGCGGGAGAACCGGTGCTCGTGGACTGGCGGGCGGAGGCCGCACGGCCGTTCTACTCGGCCACGATGGCCTCGCCACTGGGTCTTCGCCGGCGTCGACATCTGCGCTCGGATGGCCGCACGGTCGTCGACGTCAGTGACGAGATCCTTAACGGAACCACACCGACCGCCGAGGACGTCGTCGGCGATGGCCCTCTCGTCTCTGCGCTGAGCGGTACACGAACGGGGCGGATGCGAGAGGCCGCGGCGACTCTCCAGACCGAGCAGGACGAGATCGTCAGGTCACCGCATCGCGGAATCATGGTGGTCGATGGCGGCCCAGGAACCGGCAAGACGATTGTCGCCCTGCACCGAGCGGCATACGTGCTCTATGCGTTCTCCCAGATCGCTGATCGTGGGGTCCTCGTGTTCGGCCCGAACAGACGGTTCCTCACCTACATTTCCGAAGTGCTCCCCTCGCTCGGGGAGAACGATGTGCAGCTGGCGACGCTGCCCGACCTGATCGGCGCGGAAGCGACGAAAACCGAACCAGACGAAGTCGCGCGCCTCAAAGGCCGTGCGGAGTTCGCTGACGGGCTCGCACGCTGGGTGCAGGCACGTCAGCCTCACGGCGTACCGCTCGAATTTCAGACCGCGCACGGCACGGTTGTCCTTGATTCCGACCGGGTCGACGCCGCGCGGCGCAGCGCCCTCCAGGGCGGCATCGGACACAACCGTGCCCGGGAACTGTTCACCGAACACGTCGTCGCTGAGCTGGTGAACGAACTGGAGCAGCAGACCGCGAAGGAACTCACGGACTTCGAAGCCGAGATCAAGGAGTTCCTCGGCATCGACCTCGATCGCATGTTCGCGGGGAATCCACGGCGCGTCAGCTCCGACGATGCTGACGTGTCCGCGGACGGTCTGGACATCGATTGGGATCAGCTCCGTGAAGAGTTTCTCGACGATCCCGGAATCGACCGGATTGTTGCCACAGTCTGGCCCCGGCTTCGATCCGAGGACGTCGTCCGAGGTCTCCTCGGGGACCACGCCGCACTCGCCCATGCGCTTCCCGATGTGCCGGAGGAGGATCTCGCGCAACTGGTCGGCCTCGCCCAGACGGGGTGGAGTAGCGCCGATCTTGCACTGCTCGATGAAGCACGCACATTCATCGATGGCCTCCCCGAGACCATGTACGGGCACGTCGTCGTCGACGAGGCCCAGCAGCTCTCCGAAATGCAATGGCGGGGGCTGATGCGCCGCTGCCCGCAACGCTCAATGACCATCGTGGGAGACCTCGCCCAGGCCGGTCCCACCACGACCATCCGCACGTGGAGTGAGGCATTGGAACCATTCGTCGACGAGAGGTTCGCCCACCACACGCTCACAGTCAACTACCGCACCACCGCGGAGATCCTGCAGGCGACAGCGGGCCTACTCGCCCGCATCGCCCCCGAACAGCGGCTCTCTCGCTCGATCCGACACGGCGAACCACCGACCGCCCTCACAGTCGCTGGAGAAGACGTTGTCTCCGTTCTCAACGAGCTCATCACACGCATCCGGCAGACGCATCCGGGAGAACTGATCGGCGTCATCGCCACCGCACACCGCTCCGCCACACTGGACGCTGAGGTCAGCGAGACCGACGCCACGATCATCGCCGCGCCCGACACGCGCGGGCTGGAGTTCGACACCGTGATCATCATCGACCCGGTCGGCATCCGATCGGCCAACGAGGCAGGTCTCCGCGACCTCTACGTCGCGCAAACGCGAGCAACTAAACGCCTCCTCACCCTTGAGGTCACGACCCCATCGAGACCGTCACTTGGACCAGGTCAGGTCGATTGGAACGCATGCGTGAGTGCCCGACCTGATTGATCTCGTTGGTTGAGACTGGCTCGACCGACCCCGTACGGGAAGCCTGCACGTTGCGTCCATTCCTGGGGCGGCTGGAATCGGGGAAGGTCACTCCCACGTCGTCAAAGATCATCCGCGCCCTACGGGCGCGTGGGATGCACCCGAAGCGCGCCGAGGGGTGCGACGTCGATGCCCGACTCGGTGCACACCCAGCGTGGCGCGTCGCCGAGCTCGGGCTCGACGCCGAGGGTGTGCTCGGCGGTCTCCTCGCACGACGTGCAGCGCGGCCAGCGGCTGCCGGCGTCGAGCAGGGCGTCCTGGACGTCCTGAGCGACGAGCCCGACGAGGAACGGCGCGCCGTCCGGCCACTGCGCGACCCACCAGCCGCGCTGGCTCAGCGCGTCCTCGAGAACGGAGACCGCGGTCGCGTCGGCCATGCGGCAAGCGGCCAGGTCATGCAGGACGCGGGCGCGCGCCTCGAGGAGGTACTCCGTCACGGCGTCCAGAGTAAGTGTCGAGGGCAAGCCGCGCGGCCCGACGTCACACGGGCACCGGTCGTCCGAGCGCGGTCAGCTCGCGGGTGATGTTGGCGCGGGCGCTGGACTCCCACAGTCGGTAGCCGGGCTCGGTGACGAAGATCCGCGGACGGTTCTGGTAGCGCGACATCACCATGGCGCGCAGCTGGCGGTAGTCCGCGGCCGGGAGGTAGTCGTTCTCCGTACGGATCGCCGCGGCGTACCGGTCGTATCGCGCCTCGTCCTGCCCGAGGATGCTGAGGTCGGCGTCGCAGACTGCGGCCGCCTCGATGTCGCCGGGTGCGGCGAGGTGGTCGCGCGTGGCGAGGACGATCTCGGCGACCCGGTCGCCGTAGCCCGGGCCGAGCCACCGTTGAGCGAGGAGCGCCGAGCGCTCGACGCTGTCGGCGCGGTGCACGTCGTAGACGGCGTCGTGGAACCACGCCGCGGCGCGGGCGAGCTCGACGTCGAACGCAAGGCCCTCAACGGCGAGCGTGTCGAGCGCACCGATCACCTCGGACAGGTGATCGATGTCGTGATGTTCGCGGTGTGGCTCTGACCAGCGCTTCGCCAGCTCGAGCCGGATGCGGGGGTGCACTCTGTCCAGCCTACGGGGGGTCGGAAGCAGGCGCAGGGGAGACGTGTGTCGGTTGTTGACATGGGCGCAGTGTGGCCAAGACGACACCCTTTGATGGCCCAAACAACAAAAATGAGGCGTTGACTGGAGGCGAAGGCATCGTCTCCATCGAGGGGTAGGGAACATGAGCATCGCGACCGACTCACGGCTCGACACGAGCGCCGCCCGTGGCTGGGTGGGTTTCGCCGACGGGCCCTGGCGGGACCGCGTCGACGTGCGGGACTTCATCCAGCGCAACTACACCCCGTACGAGGGCGACAGTGGGTTCCTCGCCGGCCCGACAGCGCGGACGACCCGGATCTGGCAGCGTCTGAGCGCGATGTTCCCCGAGGAGCGCGAGAAGGGTGTCTACGACGTCGACTGGCAGACGCCGGCCGGCATCACGGCCCACGAGCCCGGCTACATCGACCGCGAGAACGAGGTCGTCGTCGGGCTCCAGACCGATGCTCCGCTCAAGCGCGCGATGATGCCGAACGGTGGGTGGCGCATGGTGGAGACCGCGCTCGACACCTACGGCTACCCGGTCGACCCGATGCTCAAGAAGGTCTTCACCGAATATCGCAAGACGCACAACCAGGGCGTGTTCGACGCCTACCCGCCGTCCGTACGCGCTGCCCGCTCGGCGCACGTCATCACGGGGCTCCCCGACGCGTATGGCCGCGGCCGCATCATCGGCGACTACCGCCGCGTGGCGCTGTACGGGGTCGACGCCCTCATCGCGGACAAGCGCAACGACCGTGCCGCCCTTGACATGCAGCCTGCCTCCGAGGACGTCATCCGCGCACGCGAGGAGAACAGCGAGCAGATCCGCGCGCTGAACGAGCTCAAGGAGATGGCCGCCTCGTACGGGTTCGACATCTCCGGTCCCGCGACGAGCGCCCGCGAGGCCGTCCAGTGGACCTACTTCGCCTACCTCGGCGCGGTCAAGGAGCAGAACGGCGCCGCGATGTCGCTCGGACGCACCGCCACGTTCCTCGACATCTACCTCGAGCGCGACCTCGCCCGCGGTGACCTCACCGAGTCGCAGGCGCAGGAGCTGATCGACGACTTCGTCATCAAGCTGCGCATCGTGCGCTTCCTCCGTACGCCCGAGTACGACGCGCTCTTCAGCGGTGACCCGACCTGGGTGACGGAGTCGCTCGCCGGCATGGGCGACGACGGGCGGCCGCTGGTCACCAAGACGACGTTCCGCTACCTGCAGACCCTCTACAACCTCGGTCCCGCGCCGGAGCCGAACCTGACGGTGCTCTGGAGCGACCGCCTCCCTGAGGGCTTCAAGCGGTTCGCCGCGCAGGTCTCTATCGACACCTCGGCGATCCAGTACGAGTCGGACCGCCACATCCGCGAGCACTGGGGCGACGACGCCGCGATCGCGTGCTGCGTGTCCCCGATGCGGGTCGGCAAACAGATGCAGTTCTTCGGCGCGCGGGTGAACCTCGCCAAGACGCTGCTCTACGCGATCAACGGCGGCCGTGACGAGATCACCGGCAAGCAGGTCGGCCCGGCCACCGCTCCGGTCGGCGAGGGGCCGCTCGACTACGGCGACGTCATGCGCCGCTTCGACGCCGAGATGGACTGGCTCGCGGCGACGTACGTGGAGGCACTCAACGTCATCCACTACATGCACGACAAGTACGCCTACGAGCGGCTCGAGATGGCGCTGCACGACTCCGACGTGCTGCGGACGATGGCGTGCGGCATCGCGGGCCTGTCCGTGGCGGCGGACTCGCTGTCGGCCATCAAGTATGCGACGGTGGTGCCCGTCTTCGACGAGCGCGGGATCGTCGTGGACTACGAGACCACCGGCGACTTCCCGACGTTCGGCAACGACGACGACCGCGTGGACGACATCGCCCGCGACCTCGTCGAGCGGTTCATGGAGAAGGTGCGCGCCTACCAGACGTACCGCGATGCGCTGCACACCCAGTCGGTCCTCACGATCACGTCGAACGTCGTCTACGGCAAGGCCACCGGCAACACGCCGGACGGGCGCCGGCACGGCGAGCCGTTCGCGCCGGGTGCCAACCCGATGAACGGGCGTGACACGCACGGCATGCTTGCGAGCGCGCTGTCGGTCGCCAAGCTGCCGTACGACGACGCGCAGGACGGCATCTCGCTGACGAACACCGTGGTCCCGTCCGGGCTCGGGCGTACGAAGGACGAGCAGGTCACGAACCTCGTCGGTCTGCTCGACGCCTACACCGGCTCCGAGGGCTACCACATGAACGTCAACGTCCTGAACCGCGAGACGCTGGAGGACGCGATGGAACACCCGGAGAACTACCCGCAGCTCACAGTACGGGTCTCCGGGTATGCGGTGAACTTCGTCCGCCTCACCCGCGAGCAGCAGCTCGACGTGCTCTCGCGGACGTTCCACGGAGCCGTCTGATGACCGCCGCCCTCCTCGCCGACGTCCCCGCGGCCGACCTCGACCGCGGGGAGCGGATGGCGGCGATGCGCTCCGGCGAGGTCGGGGCGGTCCACTCGTGGGAGCTCGTGACCGCGGTCGACGGGCCGGGGACGCGGATGACGACGTTCCTCACCGGCTGCCCGCTGCGCTGCCTGTACTGCCAGAACCCCGACACGTGGCGGATGCGCGACGGTACGGAGGTGCGTGCCGACGACCTTGTCGCGCGGATCGCCCGCTACCGGCCGGTGTTCGCCGCGACCGGCGGCGGCATCACGCTGTCGGGAGGCGAGCCGCTGATGCAGCCTCGCTTCGTCGCGCGGGTGCTGCGCGGTGCCAAGGAGCTTGACGTCCGCACCGCGCTCGACACCTCGGGCTTCCTCGGGACCGCGGCGACCGACGAGATGCTCGACGACGTCGACCTCGTCCTCCTCGACGTGAAGTCGGGCGACGAGGAGACCTACCGGCGGGTGACGGGCCGTACGCTCCAGCCCACGCTCGACTTCGGCGACCGGCTCGCCGCGCGCGGGACCGAGGTGTGGGTGCGGTTCGTCCTCGTCCCCGGTCTCACCGATGCGGACGAGAACGTCGAGAACGTCGCCCGCATCGTCGAGCGCTGGCCGAACGTCAGCCGTGCCGAGGTGCTGCCGTTCCACCAGATGGGCCGCGAGAAGTGGGAGCGGCTCGGTGCCTCGTACGATCTCGCCGACGTCACGTCGCCCTCACCCGAGCTCGTGGCGCGGGTCCGGGAGCAGTTCGAGGCGCACGGCCTCACGACGTACGTCGGCTGAAGGCTCAGTCGTCGTCGGGCTCCTGACCCTGGAACAGGCGATCGCGTCCCGGGCCACCGCGCAGGATGTCCCTGCCGGGTCCGCCGACGAGCGTGTCGTTGCCCGGGCCGCCCCACAGGTGGTCGCGACCGCGGTTGCCCTCGAGGTCGTCGTTGCCGGAGCCGCCGCGGATGCGGTCGTTGCCGGCGTTGCCCTGGATGTCGTCGTTGCCCGACCCTCCCCAGATGTGGTCGTTGCCGGCGTTGCCCTCGATGTCGTCCTCTCCGGCCCCGCCGCAGATGACGTCGTTGCCGCCGAGGCCCACGATGTCGTCCTCGCCGCCGAGCCCGGCGATGACGTCCCGTCCGCTGGTCCCGCGCAGGTTGTCGTCACCCTGGGTGCCGATGATCGTGGCCCGCAGGCCCCCGCAGGTGGCGGCCTGCGCGGCCTCGGCCGAGCCGGTCGTGAGAGCCATGCCGGCGATCCCGAGCAGGGACGCGGCTCCGAGTGCGAGGGTACGGCGCGCGGTGGTGCGAGTCATGATGTCTCCTTTGTCCGAAACCGTCGGGGTGACGACTTCAGGTAACCCTCGGACCGTGAGGCATGCATAAGTCCCCGATGAGAGGCCTCTCATCAGGTCCGCAGCGCCGGATTTCAGTGCGGCCAGGAAGGCGAGCGTCCGGCGAGCGCGACGACCCGGTCGAGTAGAGGGGCGTCCCCCGGCACGGGCAGCGGGGGTCCGAACAGCCCTTCGCGGGCCTGCGCCTGCTCCGGCTTCGCGGACTCCTCGACGAAGCGGTGCACGACGGCCAGATCGCCTGGGTCGACCTCGTACGGCTGCCCCGTGGCGCGCGCCAGGTCCCAGCCGTGCAGCACGACCTCGTCGAGCGCCACCGTCGCCGCGATGTCGGCAGGCATCGTGACGCCTCCGGCGGTCGCCTCGCCCTCCCACGCCTCGGGCGAGCGCCAGGCCTCGGCGAGCGCGTCGAGGCGCTCGGGGATCCGCTGTCGCCATCCAGGGGAGAGTGCGGCGCCGGACGGTGCGGGAGCGGCGCCGAGCATCGGGTCGTCGGACTTGCGGGCCGCGAGCGTGAAGGCGAGGGAGAGGCCGTCGAGGTGCTCGAGGAGGGTCGCGACGTCGTAGTCGCACGGGGTCGGCCGGGTCAGGTCGTCGTCGCCGACGCCGTCGAGCAGTGCTGCCACCCGCCGGGTCGAGGGGCCGAGATCGAGAAGGTCAGGCATTCGGGGGCCTTTCGTCGTCCGGATCTGTCGAAAATCAGACCACGACCGACGCAGGAACTCATCGAGGTGTCGACGGTGTGAGTGCGAAGACCAGGTCGTCGAGGGTGCCGAACTGCCCGTCAAACGTGTCGGAGCCCGTCGGCGGATCTCCGACCGGCCGCTCGACGAAGGCCGTCCGCATCCCGATCGCCTGCGCTCCGCGAAGGTCCCAGGCGTGGGCGGCCACCATCAGCATCCGCTCAGGGGCACAGCCCGCGGTCTCGACGGCGAGCCCGTAGACCTCTGGTGCCGGCTTGTACGCCTGGACGGTCTCGGACGAGAGTGCCTGGTGCCACCGCAGTCCGGCACGGGCGTTGAGGTGGAGGAGCGTCGTACGACTGGCGTTGGACAGTCCGATCAGCGGGTAGTGGGCGGCGAGTCGCTCCAGCCCAGCGACGGAGTCGCCCCACGGGGAGAGGCGCCGGCCGGCTGTGGATAGCCGCGCGAGCGTGGCCACGTCGGTGACACCGGCCAGGTCCGCCACGACCCGAGCGGCCTCGCAGTCGAGGACGTCGGTGCTGGCGTACGGGCGGCCGCCTCGGGCGATGCCCTCCTGCTCGCGCTCGATGTGTTGCTGCCAGGCGGCGAGGAGCGCATCGACCGTCGCCTCCGACGACGGCACCACTTCGCGGATCGCCGCGCGAAGGCCGCTGGGCTCGTCGACGAGCGTCCCCAGGACGTCGAACACCACGACCTCGATGTCACCGTTCTCGATCACGAGCCCTCCTCACGTTCGGCGGGTGTACTCAGACGTCGGCGGCGTCGACGATCCGGTAGGCGTAGCCCTGCTCGGCCAGGAACCGCTGCCGGTGCTGGGCGAACTCCGCATCGACGGTGTCGCGGGCGACCACCGCGTAGAAGCGGGCCGTACGCCCGTCGCCCTTGGGACGCAGCAGCCGGCCGAGCCGTTGCGCCTCCTCCTGGCGCGACCCGAACGAGCCCGACACCTGGATCGCGACGGACGCCTCCGGCAGGTCGACCGAGAAGTTCGCCACCTTGGAGACCACGAGCAGGTCGATCTCGCCGGTACGGAACGCCGCGAACAGCGCCTCGCGCTCCTTGACCGACGTCTCGCCCTTGATCACGGGAGCGTCGAGGCGCTCGGCGAGGTCGTCGAGCTGGTCGATGTACTGGCCGATGACCAGGGTCGGCTCACCCCTGTGCTCCTCGACCAGCCTCTGGACCACCTCGGTCTTACGGCCGGTCGACGCCGCGAGCCGGTAGCGGACGTCGGCCTCCGCCGTCGCGTACACGATCCGTTCGGAGTCGCTCAACGTCACGCGCACCTCGACGCAGTCGGCGGGAGCGATGTAGCCCTGTGCCTCGATGTCCTTCCACGGCGCGTCGTACCGCTTGGGCCCGATGAGGCTGAACACGTCGCCCTCGTGGCCGTCCTCGCGCACGAGGGTGGCGGTCAGGCCGATCCGGCGCCGTGCCTGGAGATCGGCGGTCATCCGGAAGATCGGCGCTGGCAGCAGGTGGACCTCGTCGTACACGATCAGGCCCCAGTCGCGGGCGTCGAACAGCTCGAGGTGCGGATAGACGCCCTTCCGGCGCGTCGTCATCACCTGGTACGTGGCGATGGTGACGGGTCGGATCTCTTTCTTGGCCCCGCTGTACTCGCCGATCTCGTCCTCAGTGAGCGTCGTACGACGCAGCAGCTCGTCCTTCCACTGACGTGCCGAGACGGTGTTGGTGACGAGGATCAGGGTGGTCGCCTGCGCCTGTGCCATGGCGCCAGCACCGACGATCGTCTTGCCCGCACCGCACGGGAGGACGACGACGCCGGACCCGCCGTGCCAGAACGACTCGACGGCCTCGGCCTGGTACGGCCGCATGTGCCACTCGCCGTCCGACAGGGCGATCGCGTGCGCCTCGCCGTCGACGTAGCCGGCGAGATCCTCCGCGGGCCATCCGACCTTGAGCAGTGCCTGCTTGAGCGCGCCGCGTTCGGAGGGGTGCACCACGATCGTGTCGTCGTCGATCCGCGCCCCGAGCATCGGCGCGATGCGCTTGGAGCGGATCACCTCCTCGAGAACCGGCCGATCGGTCGTGGCGAGGACGAGCCCGTGGGTCGGGGTGTTCTCGAGCCGCAGGCGCCCATAGCGCGACATCGTCTCGGCGACGTCGACCAGGAGCGCGTGCGGCACGGGATAGCGCGAGTAGTCCATCAGCGCGTCGACGACCTGCTCGGCGTCGTGGCCGGCGGCGCGCGCGTTCCACAGGCCGAGCGGCGTGATGCGGTAGGTGTGGATGTGCTCCGGAGACCGCTCGAGCTCAGCGAAGGGTGCGATGGCGCGCCGACACGCGGCCGACTGGTCGTGGTCGACCTCCAGGAGGAGCGTCTTGTCGGACTGGACGATCAGGGGACCGTCGTTCATACGTCTCCTCGGGGGTTTGCGGCGGCGCCTGCCCGCTTCCGTGCACGGTACGCCGCGACGTTCGCTCGGGAGGAGCAGCGATCGGAGCAGTAGCGGCGCGAGCGGTTGGGGGAGGTGTCGACGTAGGTGTTGGCGCAGCCGTGCGCCGCGCAGACGCCGAGGCGTCCAGGGTCGAGGTCGCAGACCAGGATCGCGATGCCCATCAGCGACTCCGCGACCAGCAGATCGGCGACCGAGGCGGCACGGTCGGCGACGTGCAGACGCCACCCGCTCGGGCTCGTGCCGGTGTCGGTGGCGGCGATGTCGGTGGGGACGATGAGCGGCGTGATGCGGTGGGTGGCCAGCAGGGTGTTGACGGCGACCACCACGTCCGCAGCCCTGCCCGCTCCACCATGCTCGAAGACCGGTCGCAGGCGCCGCTGGAACCGTTGCAGGGTGCGGACGTCGCGGTCGGTGACCTGCGGGACGAGCCACTCGCGCTCGGCGAGGTGGTCGCGGACGTCGTCCACCGAGCCCAGTGACGCGTTGGCGAGCATTGCCGCGCGCTCGGCGTAGCCCACAAAGTCCATCCGGCCATGGTAGCCGGGGGACGGAGATCGGTAAGCGCTGTAGATCACTTTGGACATGACGGCCCCGTCGGTAAGATGTAAGCAGTAGCAAGATCAATGCTTGTTACCCACATCGTCACCCTCGCCGCTGTTCCCCCCGGCGCGGCGAGGGTGATGTCTGTCCAGGTCAGGTCAGCTGCGGGGAGCGACCAGCAGCGGCTGACTGACGTAGCCGCACAGGCCATCCCCGTCCGACACGACGGCGTGCGCCACCCCGGTGCCGCGCGGCTGCACGTGCGACGTGGCGTCGAAGTACATCCAGTCCGATGCAGGCACCCGCTGGAGGGTGACCCCCATGCCCGGCGGTACGAACAGCCAGTCGCGCACATCGAGCTGCGCGCTGATCCCGTTCGTCGAGTCGGCCAGCGTGAGCAGGCGCTGCAGCCCGGTCGGTTCCTCGCCCGCGACCAGCGGCACGCGGATGCGTCCCCAGACCCGCGCGCGTTCCTCGTCGCCTCCGCCGAGGCGCCCCTCGACGAACCGCCACTCCACCGCGCGGCCGTACCCCCACGCGGCCGGAGTGCCCGGGACCGTCAGCTGGGGCTGCGGGTCAGGGAGCTCAGGTGGCTGCACCGCGACTCCGGACCTCGGCGCCCGGTCCTCCTCGTACGCGATGAGCCAAGCGCGCGCGGTGACGACCGTGCGGCCGTCCGCGCTCATTGTGGCCTGGACCTGCCGGACACGCTTGCCCGGGCGGAGCACCGTCACCTCGACGTCGCACGTCCCTTGAGGGATCGGGCCGAGGAAGTCGACGTCGATCTTGCCAACCGTCAGGGGTTCGTCGCCGACACTCGCCTCGAGACAGCGTCCGAGCAGCGCCGAAGGCGGGCCGCCGTGCTGTGCCCGCGCGTCCCAGGGACTCTCGGTCGCCGCGGTCGAGAGGAAGCTGGCGTCGCCGACCTGCTCGTAGAAGCTGTCGGCGGGGAGGTCGGGGAGCATGACGGCGGCTGGTGAGGTGGCAGAGGTCACGGCGCGGACGCTACCTGGACGATGCGGTGGACCGCGAACCGCTGCACCTTCTGCGTGCGGTGGTCGAAGGCGGTGAGCCACCCCGCGTCCACCCGCAAGGGGTCGACCACGCGCTCCGTACGGGTGCCGGCCTGGTCCATGTAGGCGACCCACATCCGCTGTTGGGCCTCGGCGGCCTCGCGCAGCTGCGCCATCGTCGCGAGCGAGCCTCGTTGATCGTCGTGGCCGTCGGCGGGGCGCAGCGACGCGGCCATCTCTCCCGCCCGGAGGGCGGCGACGGCCTCGGCTGGGTCCGGCGGCGGTCGCAGGCCGACGTCGACGGCCTCGGCGCGTACGAGGTCGCGGCGATGGACGCGCAGGACCCCGCCGGGTTCCTCGGCCACCGCCTGGCGTCCCGACGCGGCGAGACGCTCGGCGAGGAGCTCGGCGCGGACGGTGCTGACGACCACGGTCGGGGCGATCCGGTGGAGCGTGGGGCCGAGCGTCGGGTCGGCGAGCAGCGCGTCCAGCTCGGCGGGGTCGTCCGCGCGGAGGTACGAGGCGGCGTCACCGAGACGGAGCCGTCCGTGCAGCCGTGCGGTGTCGTCGACGAGGTAGGTGAGCGGCTGCGGGATCGGCGTCGCCGAGATCTCTGTGAGGAACGCGTGGATCTCGCTGGCCGGCCAGCCGAGGTCGAGAGCGCGGCGCAGCGAGGCAGGCGTGAACCGGTAGACAGTGGCGCCGCCACGCGACTCCACGACCGCCACGTCCTCGAGCCGGGCGCGGAGTGCGGGCTCGAGCGGGCCGGGGGCCACCGCGGTGAGGTCGGCCTGGACGAGGACATGGGTGACGGAGCCGGGCAAGAGGCGATCGACGACGTCGCGTGCGTCTGGCAGTCCGAGGACGGCCCCGGCGGGCGAGAGGGCGTCCAGTGCGACCACGCCGAGCCACGTGGCCTCGACGAGCGTGCGCCGTACGAGGTCGTCGCGGCCCTCTTCGGCGCGGGGGAGGTGCCACGCGACGGCATCGACGACGTCCTCGACGTCGGTGTACGCGGCGCTGTCGGCCGAGGCGAGCGTCCGGAGCACCTGCGCGCGCACGCGACGGCCCGGTTGGCTCATCCAGGCCGAGGTGAGGGCGATCCAGCGGTCGGCCGGCGGCTTCTCCCGCCACGCGTCGAAGACCGTCGTCGGCGCCCACACCTCGCCGTTGGCCGCATGGATGGCCCGGCCGAGGAGGCGTGCCGCCTGGGTCAGGTCGAGCAGGAACTCGACCTCGTCGGTGCCGACGCCGAGCAGTGAGGCGGCGTTGCGCACGTCGCGTACGCCGCGGCCGCCCGAGCGCAGCACGGGAGGCGGCTGCTCGCCCCAGGTCGCCAGCAGGTGCTCGACGCGCTGGAGCAGCTCCATGACCGAGCCGGCGCTCGCGTGCCGCATGCGCCGGTCGTCGACCTCGCGGGTCCGCAGCGCAGGCGGGCCGTCGTACGGGCCTCGCGGTCCGAGCACCCTCAGCGCGTCACGCGCCTCGCGGACCACGTGCCAGCCGTCGGGCCTGCCCCACACGAGCGCGCTCGCGTGCAGTCTCGCCACGATCGCGGAGATGCGGGCGTCGTCGGCGTCGACCTGGCGGCGCAGCGCAGCGAGGGTGACGGGTGGCTCGAGTGCGGACATCGCCGCGAGGGTCGACAGGTGAGCGAGGTCGAGCCGGTCGAGCGCCCACGCGACGGACGGTCGGGACGCGGCCCGTGAGGCGAGCTGTCCGATGTCGGACGGCGTCGGGGTGGCGAGGTCGGGGCGGGCCCGCAGCAGCACCGCGAGCGCATCGTCGCCGCGAGCCCGGAGGTCGTCGGCGAGCGTACGCGGGGTGGTGTCGGTCTCGCTCATCCGTACCACGGTAGTCCGGGCGCGGGCGCCGCCCCGCACTACAGTGCGGTCATGTCCAGGACTCGCGACCTTCTCGGTCGGCTCGCGTCGGTGCTTGCTCCCTCCCGTCGTCCGTCGCCGGGGTCGTCCGGCCTCGTCATGCAGTACGACCCGAAGCCCGACGGCCGGCCCGATCCCGGCGAGATCGTGTGGACGTGGGTCCCGTACGAGGACGATCCGCGCCAGGGCAAGGACCGGCCGGTCCTGCTCGTCGGCCGACGCGGCGCCGCGCTCGTCGGCGTCATGCTCACGAGCAAGGACCACGACCGTGACGCCGCCGACGAGGCGCGGTGGGGTCGCTACTGGATCGACATCGGGTCCGGCGGTTGGGACCGGCAAGGCCGGCCCAGCGAGGTGCGGCTCGACCGTCTGATCACGGTCGATGCCACAGCCGTGCGCCGCGAGGGCGCGGTGCTGGACCGGGCGCGCTTCGACGAGGTCGTGGCGGGCGTCCGTCAGCACGCCGACGTGCGCTGAGCGGTCAGCGGATCTGTGCGCGGGCGGGCGCGGACTTTTGTCCGTACGAGCCCGAACAGCCTTTTGAGACGGACACCGTACGGTCAGCCGTGCGTCGGCGCCGCCGACCGCTCGCGATGCTGGCGGACCTTCGCGCGGTTGCCGCAGACCTGCATCGAGCACCACTGGCGCGACTGGTTGCGCGAGTGGTCGTAGAAGGCCCACCGGCAGTCGCCGGCCGGGCAGATCTTCACCCTGCCGAGGCGTCCCTCGATCGAGAGCCGCGCGACGGCGATGGCGATCTCGGCAGCGACGGTCTCCCCCCGCAGCGCGACCTCGTCGTCGAGCACCACGTCCACCCTGATCGTGACGGCGTCGACGGAGGGCGCGCCCGCGGCCCGGGCGCGCAGCTGGTCGCGGAGGCGGCGCGCCTGGTCGAGCGTCGACCGAGTCTGGTCGCGGCCCGACCACGCGGCGTACGACGCGACGGATTCGAGGTCGTCGATCCCGTCCTCGACGTCGAGCGTGTTGAGGAAGGCCACGACCCGGTCGGCCGGATCGCCGGCTGCTTGCGCGTACGGGCTCATGAAACCAGCATAACGCGTTAGACGGTTGCATCTTGACCCCGTAACTGGCAAAGTGAGTTAAGGAGTTACTGGATCGAGGAGGAGACCATGCATCCCTGGGCGTCGTACCTGATCACGAAGGACTTCCTGGAGCGAGACGAGCGGCGGCGCACGGTCGCTCAGCGACCGGCTCCGACGGACGCCCGCCGTGCGGGGGTCAGCCCGGCACGCGCGCCGCGGCCGCTGCGCGCGAGGGGATGCGTCGTATGAGCGTCGGCGCGCACATCGAGACCGGCGTCCGCCTCGGCCTGTACGTGCTCGACTGCGCAGACCCGCGCGCGCTCGCGACCTTCTACGGCGGCCTCCTCGGGGCGGAGTTCATCGCGGACTCCGGCGACGGCTGGGTCGAGCTGGACGGGCCGGGCAAGGGGCTGGCCTTCCAGCGTGTCGCCCACCACGAGCCGCCCCAGTGGCCCGATGGAGCCCCGCAGCAGGCGCACCTCGACCTCTTCGTCGACGCGTACGAGGGTCCGCACGCGCTCGCGATCTCCCTCGGCGCGACACCGCTCGATCCGGTCACCCCGCCGAGCGGCCTGGAGGATCGGGACTTCCGTGTCTACGCGGATCCTGCGGGCCATCCGTTCTGTCTCTGCACCTGCATGCCGGCGTCCTAGCGGCGGCCAAGGGGTGGTGTCAACCCGCGCGATCCTCCGAGCGGGTAGTTTTGCGGAGTGTCAGTTGCCGACCGGATCGACCGCTACCAGCGGACCCACCCGTTCGTCGGCTTCCCCATCGCGGTCGTCTACAAGTTCTTCGACGACTCGAGCAACTACCTCGCGGCGGCCGTCACCTACTACGCCTTCGTTGCGATCTTCCCTCTGCTGCTCATCGGGTCGAGCATTCTCGGCTTCTTTCTCCAGAACGATGAGGCTCTGCGTGAGCAGCTCCTCGACACCGCGATCGGCAGCTTCCCGATCATCGGCGACCAGATCGAGAGCACCGAGGGGCTGACGGGCTCCGCGACGGCGGTGATCTTCGGTGCTCTCGTTGCGCTGTACGGGGTTCTGGGGCTCGGTCAGTCCTCGCAGTTCGCCATGAACGTCGCGTGGGCCGTGCCGCGCAACGCTCGCCCCAACCCGTTCGTGGGCCGCGGGCGCAGTCTGGTGATGCTTGGCTTTGCCGGCTTCTCGATCCTCGTGATCGCGGGCCTCACGGCATTCTTGTCGACCAACCCGTGGTTCTCCGACGAGCACGAATGGGCCGGGTGGCTGGCGCGTGGCGGCACGCTGGTGCTGAGCGGCCTCGCCTTCACGGTCCTCTTCCTCATGGCGTCGGCGCGCAAGCACAGCTTCCGGTCGGCCGCACCGGGCGCGTTCGCGGTGGCGATCCTCTGGCAGGGGCTGCAGCTGGCCGGCACCGCGTACGTCCAGAACGTGATCGCCCGCTCCAACAACCTCAACCAGGTCTTCGCCGTCGTCCTCGGGATGATGGGACTGATCTACATCGGCGCCGTGATGGCCATGATCGGGGTCCAGATCAACGTCGTCCGCACCAAGCGCCTCTATCCGCGCGCGCTGCTCACGCCGTTCACGGACAACGTCACCCTCACCAAGGCCGACCAGCGCGCATACTCCGACTACGCCAAGGCGCAGCGTCACAAGGGCTTCGAGTCGATCCGGGTCATGTTCGGCCGGCCCGAGGAGCGGCACCGCGTCGAGCTTCCGCCGCCGAGTCCGGAGCGCCACGACCGTGTTCGCCCGCGGCGAACGGAATCGACCGCCGAAGGGGAACAAGCCAAGCCTCATTGAAGTTGAGTAGAGCACGCTCAACTTTGAAAGGTTGCTCATGACTGAGGCTCACGCCCCCCAGCAGCTGCCCGTCCTGTTCTTGACCGAGCCCGTCCTTCTTCCCGGCATGGTCGTCCCGATCGAGCTCGACGAGGCCGCCCGCGCCGCGGTGGATGCCGCGCGTGCCAGCTCCGACGACCGGCTCCTGGTCGCCCCCCGGCTCGAGGACCGCTACGCCTCGTTCGGCGTCGTGGCCGAGATCGTGCAGATCGGGCGGACCCAGACCGGTGAGTCCGCCGCCGTCCTCAAGGCCCACCGTCGTGCCCGTATCGGCACCGGCGTCACCGGCCCCGGCGCTGCCCTGTGGGTGGAGGCCGAGGAGGTCGACGAGGGTCTCGACGACGAGCGCATCCCCGAGCTCGCCAAGGAGTACAAGTCCCTTGTGATCGCCAACCTGCAGCGCCGTGACGCGTGGCAGGTCGTCGACATGGTCAACAAGGTCACTGATCCCTCGACGCTGGCCGACATGGCCGGTTATGCCCCGTACTTCACCGAGGTCCAGAAGCGTCAGCTCCTCGAGACCCCGGACACGGCCGAGCGGCTCGAGACGCTCCTCGCCTGGACGAAGGACGCCATCGCCGAGGCCGACGTCGCCGAGAAGATCGCCGAGGATGTCCGTGAAGGCATGGACAAGACGCAGCGCGAGTTCCTGCTCCGTCAGCAGCTCGCCGCGATCCGCAAGGAGCTCGGTGAGGACGAGCCCGACGGCGCCGACTCGTACCGCGAGCGCGTCGAGGCCGCCGACCTGCCTGAGACCATCCGTACGGCGGCGCTGCGCGAGGTCGACAAGCTCGAGCGGTCCTCCGAGCAGAACCCGGAGACCGGCTACATCCGTACGTGGCTCGACACGGTCCTCGAGATCCCTTGGAACGTGAAGACCGACGACAACGACGACGTCGACGGCGCCCGCGCCGTGCTCGACGCTGACCACCACGGCCTGGACGACGTGAAGGACCGCATCGTCGAATACCTCGCGGTCCGTGCGCGCCGCGCTCAGCGTGGTCTGCAGGTCGTCGGAGGTCGCGGCTCGGGTGCCGTCATGGTGCTCGCCGGGCCGCCCGGAGTCGGCAAGACGTCGCTCGGTGAGTCCGTCGCCCGCGCCCTCGGCCGGAAGTTCGTCCGCGTCGCCCTCGGTGGCGTCCGCGACGAGGCCGAGATCCGCGGTCACCGGCGGACGTACGTCGGGGCGCTCCCGGGCCGTGTCGTCCGTGCGATCAACGAGGCCGGCTCGATGAACCCGGTCGTGCTGCTCGACGAGGTCGACAAGCTCGGCGCCGACTTCCGGGGTGACCCGTCGGCCGCGCTGCTCGAGGTCCTGGACCCGGCGCAGAACCACACGTTCCGCGACCACTACCTCGATCTCGACCTGGACCTGTCCGACGTCTTGTTCCTCGCGACGGCCAACGTTGTCGAGCAGATCCCGCAGGCACTGCTCGACCGCATGGAGCTGGTGACCCTCGACGGCTACACCGCCGACGACAAGGCCGCGATCGCTCGCGACTTCCTGTGGCCCCGCCAGCTGGAGCGCGCTGCGCTCGACGCCGACGAGGTCTCGCTGACCGACGCGGCGCTCGCGAAGATCGTCGCCGACTACACCCGTGAGCCGGGTGTGCGGCAGCTCGAGCGGCTGCTGGCCAAGATTCTCCGCAAGGTGGCGACGAAGCTCGCCGGGGCGACGGGGCAGGAGACCGTCGTGGTCGATGAGCCGGACCTGAAGGAATACCTTGGCCGTCCGCGGTTCACGCCGGAGTCCGACGAGCGTACGGCGGTCCCGGGTGTGGCGACCGGCCTCGCGGTCACGGGCTTCGGTGGTGACGTCCTCTACATCGAGGCGACGCCGACCGACGGCAAGCCCGGCATCACGCTCACCGGCCAGCTCGGCGACGTGATGAAGGAGTCGGCGCAGATCGCACACTCCTACGTCCGCTCGCACGCCGAGGCGCTCGGGGTCGACCCGGCGTTCTTCGACCACCACGTCCACATCCACGTCCCGGCAGGGGCCATCCCCAAGGACGGTCCGTCCGCGGGCGTGACGATGGTGACGGCGCTGGTGTCGGCCGCGACGGGCCGCAAGGTCCGCTCCGAAGTCGGCATGACTGGCGAGGTCACGCTCAACGGGCGCGTGCTGCCGATCGGCGGCGTGAAGCAGAAGCTGCTCGCCGCTCAGCGGGCCGGGCTCACGACGGTGTTCGTCCCGCATCGCAACGAGCCCGATCTCGATGAGGTCCCCGTCGAGGTCCGCGAGGCGATCGACGTCCGTCCGATGACGGACGTGGCCGAGATCGTCGCCCAGGCGTTGGAGCCGGCGGCCGAAGGGGTCTCGCAGGCCGCAGCCTGACGATCCTCACGTATCGCGATCCCGTCTCCGCTCGGAGGCGGGATCGCGGCGTTTCGGGTGGGAACGCCTCACACGTCTTGCGCGGACCGTGCAATACCCGGTATACATCTCTCTACCAGGATGAATACTCGGTATAGGGGGTCGGATGTCGATCCGGCAAGGGCTGCTCGCGCTGCTGTCGCACGAGCCGATGTACGGCGCACAGTTGCGTACGGAGTTCGAGCGACGCACGGGCGGCACGTGGCCGCTGAACGTCGGCCAGGTCTACACGACACTCGGCCGACTGCAGCGCGACGGGCTCGTGGAGCCCGAGGGCGAGGCGGACGAGGAGGGGCGGATCGTCTACCGCCTCACCGCGCAAGGGCGGACCGCCGTGGGGGAGTGGTTCACCTCCTCCGTCTCGCCAGACTCCGAACCGCGTGACGAGCTGACGATCAAGGTCGCGATGGGCATCAGCCTCCCCGACGTCGACGTCACCGCCGTGGTGCAGGCGCAACGGGCCGACTCGCTGCGCCACCTCCAAGCCCTCACGCGCCTCAAGCGCGATGCCCTCGATAAGGAGGACCTCGCCCGCGAGCTGGTCCTCGAGCGCTCCATCTTCGCCACCGAGGCCCAGGTGCGCTGGCTCGACCACATGGAGGCCCGGATCCGCCGGGCCCGCCGCCGTACGACCAACCCCGTAGAGGAGACCGCGCGATGACCGCACCCCTGGACCCGGAGGTCCTGCTCGAGCTGCGCGGCGTCGACCGCACCCACGGCGAGGGGCCCGCCGCCGTCCACGCGCTGCGCGGCGTCGACCTGACGCTGCGTGCCGGCGAGCTGGTCGCTGTCATGGGGCCGTCGGGCTCCGGCAAGTCGACACTGCTCAACATCGCCGGTGGTCTCGACTCGCCGACCTCCGGCGAGGTCGTCGTCGAGGGGCGGGCGCTCCGCTCGTACGGCCGCAGCGAGCTCGCCCGCGTACGTCGACGCCGGCTTGGGTTCGTCTTCCAGGACCTCAACCTCATCCCGACCCTGACGGCCGCGGAGAACGTGGCGCTTCCGCTCGAGCTCGACGGCGTCCGCGCACGCGAGGCCCGTACGGAGGCGCTGCGCTCCCTCGACGACGTCGGTACGCCCCACCTTGCCGACCGCTTCCCGGACGAGATGTCCGGCGGCCAGCAGCAGCGGGTCGCGATCGCGCGTGCGCTCGTCGGGCCGCGCCGTGTCCTCCTCGCGGACGAGCCGACCGGGGCGCTCGACTCCGAGACCGGCGAGGAGGTGCTCGCCGTGCTCCGCCGCCGCGTCGACGCAGGCGCGGGCGGGCTTCTCGTCACCCACGAGCCACGCCATGCCGCGTGGGCGGACCGGGTCATCTTCCTGCGTGACGGACTGGTCGTCGACGACGGCGCCGCGCGCGACCGTCTGGCCGGTCTCGGTGAAGTGGCCCCCGCATGAGCGCCCTCGCCCGCTGGTGGCTCGCGCTGCGCATGGCGCGTCGCGACGTCCGTCGCTCCAAGGGCCGCAGCGCTCTCGTCGCGGTGATGGTCGGGACGCCGGTGATGCTCGCGGTGATGCTGTCCACGCTCTATGCGACCGACGACGTGACGCCGCTGGAGGCCATGCCCGCACAGCTTGGATCGTCCGAGGCGCAACTGTGGTGGAAAGGCTTCCCCGTCCAGCAGTCGCCGGACGGCCAAGACGGTGGCGGCTCGAGCGCCGAGGACCGCGCCCCTGAGCCCGACCCGGGCCCGGACGGCGTCCGCGCGGTCCTGCCGGGAGCCGAGGTCCTCGAGGTGCGGTCGAGGTTCGTCACCTTCGTCGGGCGCGCCGACGGCCCGCTCCGCGAGGTCGACACCACACCTCCGATGGCCGACGGCCTCGTCGACCTCACCGACGGGCGTACGCCGGAGCGTGTCGGCGAGGTCGTCCTGACGCCGCACCTGCGCGACCGCCTCGACGCCGCGCTCGGCGCGACGGTCGACGTCGCCGGCCGGGACGTGACCGTGGTCGGCGTGGGGACGTTCGGGTCGGTCGACCCGTATCCCCTTGCGTCCGGCGCCGTCGGGTTCCCCGGCACGTTCGACCTCGGCGAGGGCAACGGCGTGGAGAACGAGTACCTCGTCGACCGCGACGCGCCCGTCACCTGGGAGGACGTCAAGCGCCTCAACAGCGAAGGCTTCTGGGTCATCTCGCGGCACGTCCTCGAGAACCCGCCGCCCGCGTCGGCCCGGTACGACCTCGACGCGTGGAACGCGGGGCAGGACACAACCGAGCAAGCCGTCCTCGTGATCATCGTGACCGCGGTGCTCCTGCAGGTCGTGCTGCTCGCGGGTCCGGCGTTCGCTGTCGGAGTGCGACGCCAGCGCCGCGACCTCGCGCTCCTGGCCGCTGCGGGCGGGACGCCGGCCGACGTCCGCCGTACGGTGCTCGCTCAGGCGGCGGTCCTGGGCGCGGGCTCGTCCGTCGTCGGTGCCGCGCTCGGGCTCGCGGCGTCTCCGCTCGTTGTCGCGGTCCTGCCGCGATGGTTCGACGAGGGGTTCGGGCCGTACGACGTGATGTGGCCGGCGGTTGCCGCGGCGGTCGTCCTTGGCGTGGTGGCCTCGCTGCTCGCGGCACTGGTTCCGGCGCGACAGGTCGCGAACCAGGACGTCACCGCCGCCCTCGTCGGCCACCGCGCGGCGCCGAGCCGGCGCAACGGGTGGCCGCTCGTCGGTCTCGCGCTGGTGGCCGTCGGGCTGGGTGTCTGCTTCACCGCAGGGATCCAGCCTGGTGGCGAGACGGCGGTCGCCGCCAGCACGGTCGCGATCGTCCTCGGCACCGTGTTCCTCACGCCGTTGGTCATCGGGCTGGTGGGCAGGGTCGGTGGACGCCTGCCGCTGACGCTTCGCCTGGCGGTGCGCGACACTGCCCGACAGCGATCCCGCAGCACGCCTGCCATCGCGGCCGTGATGGCGACCGTCGCCGGTCTCACCGCGCTCGCGATCGCGAACGCGAGCGACTTCGAGCACGACCGCCGGTCGTACGAGTTCACCTATCCGGTCGGGACGACGGTGCTCAGCGAAGGTGGGAGACCGATCGACGCGGTAGCGCGAGCTGCCGGCGAAGCCGCGGGGGTCGCCTTCACGCCGATCGGGACAGCAGGGCGAGTCGGGAACGAGAGGGCCGGCGAGGGTTGGTGGACCGACGTCGCGGTGGAGACCGAGGAGTGGGGTCCCTGGGCGACGACGTCGGTCGCCGTCGCGACAGCCGAGGAGCTTGCTGCGTGGGGTGTCGAGCTGACGCCCGATCAGATCGAGACCCTTCGTACGGGAGGCGCGCTGGTCGCAGGACCCTCCGTGCTCGATGCGGGCGGGCGGGTCAGGGTTGCGGTAGACGAGCAACCAGCCGACGGGACATCGGGCCACTCGCGCACGGTCTCGCTCGATGCCTCTCCCGCCGACCTCGGCATGGGGGCGGTGCCGCAGGGGCGCGAGCCGGTCGTCGCGCTCGCCGTGATCGCCCCGCAGACCGCGCAGGCCCAGGCCGTCCCGTACGAGCGGAGCAGGGCGATCGCCGACTCCATCCTCTCGGACCAGCAGCTCCGCGACGTCCGTGCGGCCCTGCGTGAGCTGCCCGGGGAGCAGAGCACATGGACCGAGCAGGGGTTCGGCGGGACGTTCACCGTGCAGCTGCTGCTCCTGATCGGCGCCGGAGGCATCGCGGTTCTCATCGGCACGCTCAGCGCGACCGGGCTGGCGCTCGCCGACGCCCGTCCGGACTTCGCGACGCTCGCGGCGGTCGGTGCCGGGCCTCGGACTCGTCGGGGAGTCGCTGCCGCCCAGGCAGTGGTGCTCGGCGTTCTCGGGGCACTGCTCGGCGTCCTCGTGGGCTTCGCGCCCGGGCTCGCGGCGGCCTGGCCGCTGACCTCCGGGCGGTGGGGAGCGCTTGAGGGAACCGGCAGCGGGCCGGTCATCGACATTCCTTGGGGGATCCTCGCGACCCTCGTCTTCGTGGTCCCGCTGATCGCCGCAGGGGCGTCGGCGATCGTCACCCGCGGCCGGGTTCCGCTCACCCGGAGGCTCGCGCAATGACGCTGGAAGTCACTAGCCCGTCACCCACTGTTACGCAACCGTTACCGGAGAACGGAAACATTCTGAGTAGCACCGACGTCTACAGTGGTCACAAGGTACGGCACAAGGTGTAGGGGGCACTGATGTCGCACATCGATCTTGCAGAACGCCAAAGACGGGCCGCACGGCTCCGGATCGCCCAGCTCGTCGCGCTCAGGCGCGCGACTGCCAGCGGCCTGGAACGCACGGCGGGCAGGGAGCCCAAGTCTTCGTCGTGAGGCTAGCGTCGTCGTGATGGCGCGCAGGGCCGCGTAGCCTGCGGGGGTGCCCACTCACGATCTCGGGACCTCCCCGCTCCTCGGCTTCGACCTCGACATGACGCTGATCGACTCGCGTCCGGGGATCAAGGCCGTCTTTGACGAGCTCTCCGCGCGGACCGGCGTGCCCCTCGACTCCGACCTGGTCGTCTCGCGGCTCGGTCCACCCGTCGAGTCTGAGCTCGCGCACTGGTTCCCCGACGCGGACGTCCCGGCGATGGCCGATCTCTATCGTGCGCTCTACGCCGACATCGCCGTGGCGCGGATCGCCCCCCTCGGTGGAGCACGCGAGGCGTTCGACGCGGTCCGCCAACGCGGCGGCCGGGTCGCCGTCATCACCGCCAAGAACTCTGCCGACGCCCAGCGGCACCTCGACCACCTCGGGCTCGAGGCCGACGAGGTCCGGGGGAGGGCGTGGCGTACGGGCAAGGCAGACGCCCTGCGTGAGCTCGGAGCGGTCGCCTACATCGGCGACCACGTGCACGACATGGAGGCGGCGGAGCTCGTCGGGATCCCTGGTGTCGGCGTCACGACCGGACCGTGCTCGCGCGACGAGCTCGGCGCCGCAGGGGCGGCCATCGTGCTCGCCACGCTCCTCGAGCTGCCCGACCATCTGGACGCGGTGTGGCCTGCGACCGAGGTGGCCTAGGCTTGGCCTGGTCCCCGCGGCACCGCCGCCCACGCGCGACGAAGGTGAGGTCAAGCCGTGCCTGTTGGCAAGGTCAAGTGGTACGACCCTGAGAAGGGGTTCGGATTCCTGAGCCGCGAGGGCGGCGAGGACGTCTTCGTCCGTGCCGACGCGCTGCCCGCGGGAGCGACCACGCTCAAGCCAGGCACCCGCGTGGAGTTCGGCATCGTCGCCGGACGCCGTGGCGACCAGGCGCTTCAGGTCCGCGTGCTCGACCCGACGCCCTCGGTCTCCAAGCAGCAGGCCAAGGCGCGCCGCAAGCCCGCCGAGGACATGGCGGTCATCGTCGAGGACACGATCCGGCTCCTCGACGGGGTCGGCGAGACGTACCGTGCCGGCCGCCACCCCGAGAGCCGTACGGCCAAACAGACGGCGGCGCTCCTGAGGGCGCTCGCCGACGAGCTCGCGACCTGACCCCAGCCCGGCGACCCTGCGTGGTGGTGGCTTGCCACGTACGGAAGAATGGTCATATGTCTGCCCCTCATACTGCGCCAACCCGTGCGTCCTCGGCCCGCGCGCCGAAGCTCGACGCGGTCGCGGCGGGTGCGATCGACGTCGCGCGTGCCGCGCTCGTCGACGAGGTGGGGGAGAAGCAGGTCGGTGAGCACCTCGGTGCTCGTGCCGAGGGTGACCGGGTGGTCACGCACCTGTTCGCGGCCGCGATGCCCGGCTACCGGGGCTGGCACTGGTCGGTGACGGTGGCGCGCGCCCTGCGCCAGAAGAAGGTCACTGTCGACGAGGTGGTCCTCCTCCCGGGTGAGGACGCGATCGTCTCGCCGGTCTGGACGCCCTACAAGGACCGCGTGCGGTCGGGTGACATGAACCCCGGTGACCTCCTGCCGCCCGAGGAGAACGATCCTCGCCTCGCGCCGGCGTGGTTCGTGGGCGACGACGCGGTCGACGCCGAGGTCGATCCGACGTCGGTGCGCCCGATCGCGGACGAGGTCGGGCTCGGCCGCGTCGAGGTGCTCTCGCTCGAGGGTCGCGACGCTGCCGCTCAGCGCTGGTACGACGGCTCTCGAGGCCCCGACACGCTCCTGACCCAGCAGGCGCCCGGGCGCTGCCGCACGTGCGGCTTCATGGTCTGGCTGAGCCCCCCGCTCGGATCGTTGTTCGGGGTGTGCGCCAACGCCATGGCCAACGACGACGGCCAGGTCGTGTCGTTCGACCACGGCTGCGGTGCCCACTCAGAGGCGCGCGTAAAGCGCCAGACCGGCCCCGGGCCGGCGCCGGTGCACGACACCGTGACCGTCGACGACGTCTCGGACGTCGAGCCCGTCTGACCCCTCGTCCGTTCCGGCCCGCCAGGGTCGGTGTGACACGAATCGCGCCCTCATTAGTTGTGTGCTGAAAGCATTCGTTTTAAGGTTGCATAGCAAAACCAACTAACCTTGAGGCGGGCCCTGCATGCTCACGACCGAGACGGCAGAACGGATGGTCGGCGTCCTCGGCAAGCTCAGCCGGGCGCTGCGGTCGTCCAGCCACCGCTGGGAGCGGCTCAACGGCGGCATGCGACGCCAGGATCACACCGTGCTGCGACGACTCCAGCGTCACGGCGAGCAGCGCATGAGCGACCTCGCGGATGCGCAGTGCGTGACCGCGTCGGTCATCAGCCGCCAGATCGCCGCCCTCGAGCAGGAAGGCCTGGTCGAGAGAAGGAGCGACCCCGCCGACGCGCGCGTCGGCCTGATCCGCCTGTCCGACCACGGCAGCGCTCGCCTCGAGGACGCCACGCGCAGGTACGCCGGCTTCGTCAGGTCGGTCTTCGCCGACTGGGACGACGCCGAGGCCGCGCGCATGGCCGACCTGATCAACGAGTTCGCGGACCGGTTGGCTTTAGATCTCGAGCACTTCGAGGGACACCTCGACACTGACCCGGTCGTGGCGTCCGCCGCTGCGGCCTTCGACCGTACGAACGAGAGGAACCGCACCTCGTGACCACCGCTCCACCCAAGAGTCCAGACGAGCTCGACCACCGCGCCATCATGGAGGTGATGGTCGGCCTGCTGGCCGCGCTCTTCACCGCCATGCTCAGCAGCACGATCGTCGCGAACGCGCTGCCGACGATCATCGGCGACCTCGACGGCACCCAGTCGCAGTACACGTGGGTCGTCACGACCTCGCTGCTGGCGATGACGGTCAGTACGCCGATCTGGGCGAAGCTTTCGGACCTGCTCAACAAGAAGCTCCTGGTCCAGATCGCGCTGATCGCCTTCGTCGTCGGCTCGGTCCTCGCGGGCTTTGCCCACGACGTTCCGACGCTTCTCGTCGCACGCGGTCTCCAGGGTCTGGCGATGGGTGGTCTCACGGCGCTCGCGCAGGCCATCATCGGCTCGATCATCCCGCCGCGTGAGCGCGGTCGCTACAGCGGCTACATGGGTGCGGTCATGACCCTCGCCACGGTCAGCGGCCCTCTCGTCGGTGGCGTGATCGTCGACTCCTCCCTCGGTTGGCGATGGACGTTCTTCGTGTGCGTCCCGTTCGCCGTGGTGAGCCTCTTCGTGCTCCAGCGCTACCTCAAGCTGACGACCTTGGTGAAGGACGTGAGCGTCGACTACGTCGGTGCCGTCCTCATCGCCATCGCCGCCAGCCTCCCGCTGCTGTGGGTGACCTTCGCGGGCAACTCGTACGAGTGGGTCTCCTGGCAGAGTGCCCTGTTCGTCGGCGGGACGCTCGTCGCGGCCGCCGCGTTCGTCCTCGTCGAGTCGAAGGTCCGCGAGCCGCTCGTCCCGCTCAAGGTCTTCACCGACCGGACCACGACGCTCGCGATCGTCGCGAGCATCGCGGTCGGCATCGGGATGTTCGGCAGCTCGGTCTTCCTCGGCCAGTACCTCCAGGTCGCGCGCAGCTACTCGCCGACCGAGGCAGGCCTCATCACGATCCCGATCATGCTCGGATCGCTGGTCGGCACGATCGGGTCGGGCCAGCTCATCGTCCGGCACGGGAAGTGGAAGATCTTCCTCGTCTCGGGTGCCGCGCTGCTGATCGGCGGACTCGGCCTGCTCGGCACGATCGACCACGCGACGCCGCTGTGGCAGATGTGGATCTTCATGACGCTGATGGGCCTCGGCATGGGCATGCTCATGCAGAACCTCGTGCTCGCGGTGCAGAACACGGTCGACATCACCGAGGTCGGGATGACGTCGGGTGCGGTGGCGTTCTTCCGCTCCCTCGGCGGCACGATCGGCGTCTCCGTCCTCGGAGCGATCCTCGCCTCGAGCGTGAAGGAGAAGATCGCCGCCGGACTGCACCAGCTGGGCATCCCTGCGTCGGAGTCCGCCGCGAGCGGCACGCTCGACCTCGCCCACATGCCCGAGCCGATCGCCGACGTCGTACGGATGGCGTACGGCGACGCGACGGGCGAGATCTTCCTCGTGGCCGCCGGTGTCGCCGTGATCGCGCTCATCGCGGTTTCGTTCATCAAGGAGGTCCCGCTGCGGACCACGCTCCGCAAGGAGGAGCCGGTGGACGCCGAGCGCGAGCGCGAGCCAGTCGCCTGACGCACGCCGTACGAAGGGCCGCTCCCGAGCACGGGAGCGGCCCTTCGTTGTGTCAGGGGTGCGGGTGCGGACGGTGCCGCGTCAGGAGCGGTCGAACTCAGCGTCGGCGTCGGCCTCGGTATCGGAGTCGAGCGCGACCTTGCGGCGGCGGCAGTATTCGACGCCGATGAGGCCCAGGCCGAAACCGGCCAGACAGGTCCACAGCCACCACACGTCACCGTTGCGCTGCAGCGTGCCGAGGAAGGGGAGCAGCCCGAGCAGCGCCGCGAGCCACAGGATCGAGCCGACCGTCATCGTGCGGATGCCGTCGACGTCCAGCGGCTTTGGATCGGGCACGACCTTGTGGACCGTGCTCCCGATCTCGAGCTCAGTGACCTGAGGTTTGTCGAGGCCGCGGGTGCGGCGGCGTGGAGCGGATTCGCGCTCTTCGCGCGCCTCGACGCGCGGAGTCGCCGCCACCGGCTTGGGCGGGGTCACCGCCACCGTCTCGGGAGGAGTTGCGGGAGAGGCGTCGGGCACGGGACGATCGGCGCGGCGGCCCCCGGCCCGGCGGGACTCATTGTGACCACGGCCACGCTTCGATGACGCGTCCGATGTCAACTTTCGCTTGCCTGAAGCCACGCCTTTACAGTACCCCCCTGGGGGAACAGTCCTACTTCGTACCGTCAGGAGCGTCATGTCCACCCAGACCGCGACCGGAACCTTGGACCGGTTTTTCAAGATCTCGCAGAGAGGGTCGAGCGTCGGCCGCGAGATCCGCGGCGGCGTCGTCACCTTCTTCACGATGGCGTACATCATCGTGCTCAACCCGATCATCATCGCCGGGGTCCAGGACGCCGAGGGCAACTACCTCGGTGGCGGCTCGCAGGCCCAGGCGTTCGCGCTCGTCGCGGCCGGTACGGCGCTCGTCGCCGGCGTGATGAGCATCCTCATGGGTGCCGTCGCGAACTTCCCGCTCGCGATGGCGGCGGGGCTCGGGCTCAACGCGTTCGTCGCATACTCGATCGCCAGCCAGATGACGTGGGCCGATGCGATGGGCCTCGTCGTGCTCGAGGGCCTCATCATCCTGGTCCTCGTGCTGACAGGTTTCCGCAAGGCGGTCTTCGACGCGGTGCCGCTGCCGCTGAAGACGGCGATCTCGGTCGGCATCGGCCTGTTCATCGCCCTCGTCGGACTCGTCAACGCCGGCGTCGTCCGTACGACCGGCAACGCCTCGCCCCCGATCGGCCTCGGCGTCGGCGGCACGCTCTCGGGCTGGCCGGTCCTGGTGTTCTGCATCGGCCTGCTCCTCATGATCGGCCTGTATGCACGCGGCGTCCGCGGCGCGATCCTCATCGGCATCCTCGTCACGACGGTCATCGCGGTCGTCGTCGAGTCGATCACCGAGACCGGCGGCTCCGGCGGCGACCCGACCTCGAAGGGCTGGAACCTCAACGTCCCGAGCATGCCCGACTCGTTCATCGATCTGCCTGACTTCTCGCTGCTGGGCAACTTCTCGCTGCTCGGCTCGTTCGAGCAGGTCGGCGCCATCACCGCGGTGCTGCTGATCTTCACGCTCCTGCTCGCCGACTTCTTCGACACGATGGGCACCATGACGGCGATCGGTGCCGAGGCGGGGCTCAACGACGAGGAGGGCACTCCCGAGAACGCTCAGCGCATCCTCGTCGTCGACTCGCTCGGTGCGGTCGCCGGCGGCGCTGCCAGCGTCTCGAGCAACACCGCGTACGTGGAGTCGGCGTCGGGAGTCGGCGACGGCGCGCGTACGGGCCTTGCGGCCATCGTGACCGGCGTGCTGTTCCTGCTGGCCACGATCTTCTCGCCGGTCGTCGCGCACATCCCGAACGAGGCGGCCGTGCCGGCTCTCGTCCTCGTGGGCTTCTTGATGATGCAGCAAGTGATCGACATCCCGTGGAAGGACGTCGAGCTCGCGATCCCGGCATTCCTGACGATCGCCCTGATGCCGTTCACGTACTCGATCACGGTCGGCATCGGCGCCGGGTTCCTGACCTTCGTGCTGATCAAGGTCGTGCGAGGCAAGGCGCGTGAGGTCCACCTGCTGATGTGGATCGTCGCGGCGATGTTCCTGCTCTACTTCGCGATCGACCCGATCACGCGCTGGATCAGCTGACCCTCGTCCACCCGCACCACCTCGTCGGCCGCGCCGCCCGCGCACCGACGGGGTGGTTCGGGGGATGGTACGTGAGGAGGGTCATTCGTTAACGTGTTTAATTAACATCGCTAACGACCTATCATGGTCGTATGCCTACCGATGCCCAGAAGCTTGCGTCCTCGGTGGCCCGTCTGAACCGCAGGCTCCGACAGGAGCGGCACTCCGAGCTCACCCCGAACCAGATGGCCGTGCTGGCGACGCTCCACAAGCACGGACCGCTGAGCCCGGGGGCGATCGCCTCGATCGAGCAGGTCCAGCCACCATCGGCCACCCGCACCCTCAACTGCCTCGTCGAAAAGGGGCTGGCCGAGCGCCAGGCCCATCCGACCGACCGCCGTCAGGTCGTCGTGTCCCTGAGCGCCGAAGGCGTCGCCGTGCTGGACGCCGAGCGTGCGCGTCGCGACTCCTGGCTGGCTGCCCGTCTCTCCACCCTCACCACCGAGGAGCGGGCGGTTCTCCGCGATGCCACCGTGCTCCTCGAGAAGCTGGTGGTGAGCGAGTGAGCCCCACGTTCCGCTCGCTGTCCGTCCGCAACTACCGCATCTACGCCAGCGGTGCCCTCGTGTCCAACGTCGGTACGTGGATGCAGCGTGTCGCCCAGGACTGGCTCGTGCTCGCGCTCACGGGCAGCGCCACCGCGCTCGGGATCACCACCGGGCTGCAGCTCCTGCCGGCTCTGCTGTTCTCGCCGGTGGCGGGGCTCGTCGCGGACCGCTTCCCCAAGCGGCGCGTCCTCATGATCACCCAGGCCATGATGGCGGTCCCGGCCGCGCTGCTCGGCATCCTGGCCATCACCGGGGTCGCCGAGGCGTGGCACGTGTACGTCCTCGCGTTCCTCTTCGGCGTCGGCACGGCCTTCGACGCACCGGCGCGCCAGTCGTTCGTCGTCGAGATGGTCGGCAAGGAGGACCTCGCCAACGCGGTCGGCCTCAACAGCGCCTCGTTCAACTCCGGCCGCATGATCGGCCCCGCGATCGCGGGCCTCATGATCGCCGCTCTGGGCTCGGGCGTCGTCGCGACCGGCTGGGTGATCCTGCTCAACGCGATCAGCTACTTCGCGGTCTTCCTCTCGCTCGTCGCCCTGCGGGTCCGTGACCTGCGGCCGGTGACCCCCGCGTCCCGCGGGAGGGGAGCCGTGCGTGCAGGCGTCCGCTACGTACGGTCGAGACCCGATCTCGTCCTGATCCTCACCACGGTGTTCTTCGTGGGGACCTTCGGCATGAACTTCCAGATGACGTCGGCGCTGATGGCGACCGAGGTCTTCGGCAAGGGCGCGCAGGCGTACGGGGTGCTCGGCTCGATCATGGCGATCGGCTCGCTGGCCGGTGCGCTGGTGGCCGCCCGCCGCGAGCGTCCGACCCGCCGTCTCGTCGTCGGTGCTGCGCTCGTCTTCGTGGTCGTGGAGGTCGCCTCCGGCCTCATGCCCACGTACCTCGCGTTCGCGCTCGTCCTTCCCCTGCTCGGGCTGAGCGCCCTCACGATGATCACCGCGGCCAACGCCTACATCCAGCTCACGGTCACCCCGCAGATGCGGGGTCGGGTCGCGGCGCTCTATCTCATGGTGTTCATGGGTGGCACACCGTTCGGTGCCCCGGTGATCGGATGGATCGGCGAGACCTTTGGTGCCCGCTGGACGCTGATCCTCGGCGGGCTCGTCGCCGGAGTCGGCATCCTCGCGGCCACCGCTTTCTACCTGCTCCGCGCCGGCATGCAGCTACACGTCGACCTGCGTCACAGGCCCCGCATCCTCGTCGTCCCGCGCGACCCCCGTGCGGCCGTCCGTACGACGGACGCGGTCGAGGCGCTGGACGAGGCCGGCCGTCTCGAGGCCGGAGAGGCGGGGAGCCCGCCCGCGCCCGCGGACGATCCCCATCCGGCACCGGACGTGTTGCCTGCGAGCTCCGCGCGTCGTTGACCAGCACGCGAGAAAGGCTGGTGCCTCGCGAGCGGCGTGGCACGCTGGAGGCATGGCTCCGAGGCAGCACGACGCCGAGAACCGCCTTCCCTGGGACCTCTACCTCGCGGTGATCCGCATCGAGGTCGACCGCGCCCTCGAGGTGACCGACGACCTCGACGCCGCGGTGCCGGGGTGTCCCGGCTGGACGGCGCGCGATCTCTTCGAGCACGTTGGGCTGGTCTTCCGGCACAAGGTCGAGTCGATGCGTACCGCGAGCGAGCCGCCCTGGCCGCTGACCGGCCTCGACACGAGCGACGTACGCCGCCTGCTTGCGGAGGAGACCGCGACGCTGCTCGCCGAGCTCCAGCAGCGCGGCCCTCGAGAGGTCCGGCACACGTGGTTCCCCGACGACCGGTCCAACGGGTTCTGGTTCCGACGGATGGCCCTGGAGGCCACGGTCCATCGCGTCGACGCCGAGCAGGCGGCGGGCACCGAGGTGACACCGATCGAGCCTGAGGTCGCGCTCGACGGCATCGACGAGTTCCTGACCATCTTCGTCGGTGGTCCCTGGTGGGACGACGACGAGGAGCTCACGGGCTTCCCCGTCGACGCGCGGATCCGGATCGTGGCGGACGACCGGGCCTGGACGCTCGCTCTCTCCCATCACGAGGTCGTGGTCCGCAAGGATGACGACGCACCGGTCGACTTGAGCCTCGAGGGCTCGCCGCACGCGGTCTACCTCTGGCTGTGGGGGAGGGGGCCGGCCGATTTCGTGCTCGACGGGCGCAAGGACCTGCTCAAGGAGCTCGAAGGACGCTTCGCCGAGGCCGGGACATGACGCCGGGGCACCTCGCGGCGGCTGTACGGCGGGGCGGCCCAGGGGCTATTCTCGTTCGTCGGGGGTAGTGGCTTGTTCCGAAGTGGTGAGCACGAGCAGGAGTGACCCCGAGTCGATGAATCCGCGACACCGCAGGGCCTTGATCCCTGGCCTTCTCGTCGTCCTCCTCGTGATCGTCCTCGTGACCGCGCTGGCGCGCGAGGCGCGCGCAGACGAGCCGCCGATCGAGCAGGTCAGCACGATCACTGACGCCCGTCTGCGGGAGTCGAGCGCCCTCGTCATCAGCAAGCGCGACCCGTCGCTCGCCTACACCGTCAACGACTCCGGCAACGAGCCGGTGGTGTTCACGATCGAGGTGGCCTCGGGCGAGGTCGTCGGGTCCACGCGGCTCGTGGGGTTCAACGTCGTCGACGTGGAGGCGCTGGCCATCGACCGTACGGGCAGGCTCTGGGTTGCCGACATCGGTGACAACGACGCCGTACGGTCCACCGTGGCGCTCTATGCGCTCACCGAGCCGGTGGTCGGGACGAAGCAGGTCAAGCCGAAGCGCTACCGGGTCCGTTATGCCGACGGGAACACCGATGCCGAGGCCTTGCTCGCCGACCCCGCAGGCGGCATGTCGATCGTCTCCAAGGGTCTGCTCGGCGGACAGCTCTACCACCTGCCCGAGACGCTCGACCCCAAGAAGGTGAATGTCGCCGAGCCCGTCGCCGATGCTCAGGTGCCCGCGCTGGTGACCGACGGCGACTATCTCCCCGACGGCGCCGGCATCGTCCTGCGGACCTACCTCGGCGTCCACGTCCTCGACGCCGCGACGTGGGGGGAGACCTGGTCGTCGACGGTCCCCGAGACCGGCCAGAGCGAGTCGCTCGCCGTCGAGCCCGACGGCACCTCGGTGCTCATCGGCAGCGAAGGGCTCCCCTCGCCGATCCGCCGCGTGACGCTGCCCGAGGACCAGCGTGCCGCGATGCTCGCGCCGGCGAGCGGTGTCATCGACCTCGACTGAGGGTCGCCGGCGACCACCCGCGCGTGCCGCGCCGGAGCGACTCGCGAGGCGTTAAGCGAGGTGCTCGACGACGTGGTCGAGGCACCGCGTGAGCAGCGAGATGTCGTCGGGCTCGATCGCCGGGAAGGTCGCGATGCGCAGCTGGTTGCGGCCGAGGCCGCGGTAGCCGTCGATGTCGACGATGCCGTTCTCGCGCAGGACGGCGGTCACCGCCTTGGCGTCGACTCCCTCGAGGTCGATCGTCACGACCGTCGGTGACTGCTTGCCGGGATCGGCGACGAACGGCGTCGCGTACGAGGTCTGCTCGGCCCACCCGTACAGGCGTGACGACGAGTCCTCGCAGCGTGCGACTGCCCACGGGAGCCCGCCGTTCTCGTGGATCCACCGCAGCTGGTGGTCGGTCCAGACCAGCGACGCGAGCGGCGGCGTGTTGTAGGTCTGGTCCTTGCGGGAGTGCTCGACCGCCGCGGCGAGATCCAAGAACGCGGGGATCCAGCGCCCGCTGGCAGCGATCTCCTCCACCCGCGCGAGCGCCGCGGGAGACATGACGGCGAACCACACCCCGGCGTCGGAGGCCAGCGCCTTCTGCGGAGCGAAGAAGTAGACGTCGCACTGGGTGATGTCGACCGGGATGCCCGCCGCCGCCGACGTCCCGTCGATGACGACCAGCGCGTCGTCGTCGGCTCCCTCGACACGGCGGACGGGCGCCGTGACCCCTGTCGAGGTCTCGTTGTGGGCCCAGGCGTACACGTCGATGCCTGGCTCGGCCTCCGCGTCGGAGTGCGTGCCCGGGTCGCTGGCGAGCACGGTCGGCTCTTCGAGGAACGGGGCACGGGCGGCGGCCTTGGCGAACTTCGCCCCGAACTCGCCGAACGAGAGGTGCTGGCTGCGCTCGCGGATCAGCCCGAAGGTCGCGGCGTCGAAGAACGCGGTGGACCCGCCGACGCCGAGCACGACCTCGTAGTCGTCGGGCAGCGAGTAGAGCGTACGAAGCTGCTCACGGATCGAGCCGACCAGAGAGCGTACGGGCGCCTGGCGGTGCGACGTGCCGATCAGCGGCGACGTGGCGAGGGCCTGCATGGCGTCGTGGGGGACCTTGGACGGCCCGGAGCCGAACCGGCCGTCGGACGGGAGGAGCTTCTTCGGGATCTGCACGGGACTCATTCTTGCTGCTGCCCGAGCCACGCGGCGGGGCGAGGTGCAATGAGCTCTCGCGTACGACACGGTCGGGGGGTGCAAAGGCTGCCCATGACGAGGAGACGGCGATGACCGAGACCGAGATCGAGAAGGACCGCCTGGACGTATCGGGTGCCACGCTGGCGTACGACGTGCGGCCCGTACCGGACAGCGACCTGACGCCGCTGCTGGTCATCGGGTCGCCGATGGGGGCGGCGGGCTTCGGCACGCTGGCGGGACACTTCACCGACCGGCCGGTGATCACGTACGACCCGCGCGGGGTGGAGCGCAGCAGCAAGGACGACCCCTCCACCGAGACGACGCCGGACGAGCATGCCGACGACCTGCACCGGCTCATCGAGACCGTCGGCGGGCCGGTCGACCTCATGGCCAGCAGCGGAGGTGCCGTGAACGCGTTGGCACTGGTGAGCCGCTACCCAGACGACGTCCGCACGCTGGTCGCGCACGAGCCTCCGCTCGCAAGGCTGGTCCCGGACCGCGAGCAAGCGCTCGCCGCGTGCCAGCAGATCGGCCGCATCTACGACGCCGAGGGACTCGGCGCCGCGATGGTGCGCTTCATCCTTCTCGTGACCCACGAGGGGCCGGTCCCCGACGGGTTCACGGACACGCCCGCGCCAGACCCGCAGACCTTTGGGCTGCCGGACGAGGACGACGGGTCACGCGCCGACGTGCTGCTCGGGCAGAACCTGCTCACGTGCACGCACTACGAACCCGACCTCGACGCGCTGCGGGCGAGCCCGGCGCGTCTGGTGCTGGCGGTCGGAGCGGGCTCGGGAGAGCAGCTCGCGTGCAGGGCCACCCGTGGGCTCGCCGAGCAGCTCGGTACGAGCGTCACGGTGTTTCCGGGCGACCACGCCGGCTTTCTCGGCGGCGAGTACGGACAGACCGGGGAGCCGGACGCGTTCGCCGCGACGCTGCGCGAGGTGCTCGCTCACGACTGAGCGTCGCCCAGCTGCTGGGCGACGGCCTCGTCGTACCTGTCCATGCACTCCTCGAACGTGGGGATCGTCGCGCCCCCCTCGGACTGGGCACGCTCGATCAGCAGCTCGAGCGTGTCGAGCAGGCCTTTGACCTGCGGTTCGAAGGGAGTGGAGGCGGTGTCGAACGCGCCGACGCTCCACAGCCGGGTCATGGTGGGGAACCGTGTGGGGTCGAACGTACGCTCCCAGAAGTCGCCCGTCGCCTCCCAGTAGGCGGCGTAGTCGGTCCCCTGGGTGCGCCGGTCGGCATCCTCGGCGGCGGCCGACCGGGCTGACCCGGCCACCATGTTGTTGACGATGTCGAGCGTCTCGATGACCTGGCTCGCGGTGAGGCCGGTGTCGACGAGGATCCGGTATCCCGCCTCTTGGACCGTGAACACGTGCGGCGCCAGCGGGAGGCGCCACGGGTTCACGTCCAGCAGCCACGGGTGCTGACGCAGAAGTGACCAGTAGCCCCGCGCATAGAGCTCGAGTGCGGGCCGCCACGGCAGACCGGGGTCAGGCAGGTCGAAGTCGGCATACCCGCGGTCGACCATCGCGTCCACGAGCTCGTCGCGTCCGGGGACGTGGGAGTAGAGCGTCATGGCGCCCACGCCGAGCGCACGGGCGACCGAGCGCATCGAGACCGCGTCGAGCCCGTCGGCATCGGCGATCGCGACGGCGGCGTCGACGACCTCGGCACGGCTCACTCGAGCCGGTCGGCCTCGGGTCGAGGTGACAGGCGGACTCCAGAGCGAGGCATAGCGGTGCTGCGGGGGCTCAGGGTCGGACTCGGGGCGACCGGGTGCCGCGTCCGGTTCTTCGTGCGTCATCGCTCTCCTCGAAAAGGGGCTGCCACCCTTTATCGTACAGCGTACCGTTGCGAACATGACAGATTCAGTACGCCGTACGACAAGTATGGTCGCCGCGCGGGGTCTCACGAAGACCTTCAGGCGCAAGAAGGAGGTCGTCGAGGCCGTCAAGGAGGTCGACCTCGACGTCGCCGACGGCGAGCTCGTGGCTTTCCTGGGCCCGAACGGTGCCGGCAAGTCCACGACGCTGCGCATGCTCACCTCGCTGCTGCGACCCACGTCCGGGACTGCCACGGTCGCCGGGTACGACGTGGTCCGCGACCCCGCCGAGGTGCGGGCGCGCATCGGTTACATCGGGCAGGGCAACGCGGGCGGCTACTCGTACCGGGTGGGCGACGAGCTGATGAACCAAGGTCGCTTCTACTCGGTGCCGGCCGACGTGGCACGCAAACGGGCGGCCGACCTCCTCGAGGCGCTCGAGCTCTCGGGGATGGAGAAGCGCACCGTCCTCTCGATGTCCGGCGGCCAACGCCGACGGCTCGACGTCGCGATGGGGCTGATGAACCATCCCCGGCTGTTGTTCCTCGACGAGCCGACCACCGGCCTCGACCCGCACGCCCGGGCGAACCTCTGGGAGCACATCACGCGCCTGCGCGTCGAGAACAAGATGACGATGCTGCTCACGACGCACTACCTCGACGAGGCCGACTCGATGGCCGAGCGCATCGTGCTCATCGACCACGGGACGGTCATCGCCGATGCGACACCCTCGCAGCTCAAGCGTGAGTTCGCCGACGACGTGGTGACGCTCGGGCTCGCCACCGGAGTGGACACCGCCGCGGTCGTCCTCGAGAAGGCGCGCTCGGTGCTCCCCGGCGACGTCAGCCGAGTCGAGGACCAGGTCGACGCCGACGGCTCCGTACGCCTGGTGCTGGCCACCAATCACGGACCCGATCTCGTCCCGCCCGTGCTCCGCGCGCTGGAGGCGGTCGGCGTCACCGTTGGCTCCGCGGACGTCAAGCAGGCGTCGCTCGACGACGTCTTCCTCAACCTGACCGGCCGGAGCCTGCGCGAGGAGGCAGCATGACCGCCACGACCGAGACTCTCTCCCCGACCGCCAGCCCGCTTCCGCAGCGGACGCGGGCCGCGAAGTGGGTCCACGACACCACCGTGGTGTTCGTCCGCGAGATCCTCGTGACCCTGCGCGATCCGTTCACGCTGATCTTCTCGCTGCTGCAACCGCTGGTCTTCCTCGGACTGTTCGGCCCGCTGCTCGACGGGATGCTCGGCGAGGGGTCCATCGAGGGCGAGTCAGCGCTGCAGTGGTTCCTCCCGGGCGTGCTCGTGATGATCGCGATCTTCGGCACGGGCATGGTCGGCGGCAACCTCCTGTACGAGCTGATGACCGGCGCGTACGAGCGGATCCTCGCGACCCCGCTCGACCGCTCCTCGATCCTGGTGGGGCGTGCGCTCAAGGAGTTCGCGCCGCTGGTCGTACAGGCACTGCTGATCACCGTCGTCGCGATCCCGTTCGGATTGTCGTTCTACCCGGCGCACGTGCTCCTCGGGCTGCTGATCCTGGGCATCTTCGGCATCGGGCTCGGCTCGCTGTCGTACGCCCTCGGGCTGGCCTCGAAGAACCGCGAGTGGGTCTTCTGGGGTGTGCAGCAGTCGCTGATCTTCCCGCTGCTGCTGCTCGCCGGCATGATGCTGCCGCTCGAGGCCGGGCCGGAGTGGATGCAGGCGGTCTCGAAGTTCAACCCGCTCACCTACATCGTCGACGCCGAGCGGACGCTGTTCGCTGGCACGATGTGGGACTCGACCGTCGCATGGGGCCTCCTCGCGGCGTTCGCGACCTGCGCCGTCGGCCTGTGGGTCGGCATCTGGAAGGTCAAGCGCACGATCTGAGTCATGCCACCCGTCGGGGTGCGGAATGTCACACCGTACTCCGACGGGTGGCTGTGACACCAGCGTCATCCGTACGATGCGCACCATGAGCGAGTTGTCGTTGAGCGGCGACGCGACCTACTCCCGTGAAGCCTGGGAGAAGTCCGCGGCCGCCGTCCTCCGCAAGTCCGGGAGGCTGAAAGAAGACCAGCCAGACGCGGCCGTGTGGGACGCCTTGGCGACTCGCACGCTCGACGACATCGCGGTGACGCCGCTCGGCACGCCCGAGCTGGTGGCCGACGTCGCCGATCCCGGGCTGCCCGGCCAGGCCCCGTACGTCCGGGGGGCGCAGGCCCGCCGAACCGACGGAGCGTGGGACGTGCGCGTGCTCCACGAGGATCCCGACGCGACCAAGGCCGCCGAGGCGATCCTCACCGATCTCGAGAACGGCGCGACCTCGCTCTGGCTGCGGCTGGGGCCCGAGGCGCTCGACCCGGCCGCACTCGCCACCGTGCTCGACCGTGTCTTCGTCGACCTGGCGCCTGTCGTCATCGAAGGTCGTGCCGACGCCCTCGGCGCCGCCGACGCGTTCTGCCGCTACCTCGATGAGCGTGCCGTCACCCCGGCACCCGGCACGAACCTCGGCCTCGACCCGATCGGCGCGACGCTGCGCGGGTACGGCAGCGGGCTGCACCTCGAGACCGTCGTCGTCGAGGGTGCCCGCAAGGCGGCCGGGCGGGGGATCGCTGCGTTCGTCGTCGACGCCACCGCCGCGCACGACGCGGGAGCGTCCGACGCCCAGGAGATCGGGTACGCCCTCGCCGTCGGTGCTGCGTACCTGCGGATCCTCGCAGGCGCCGGATTCTCGGTCGACGAGGCGCTCGCGCTGGTCGAGTTCCGGTTCGCGGCGACCGACGAGCAGTTCACCACCATCGCGAAGCTCCGGGCCGCCCGGCGCACGTGGAACCGGCTCACGGAGCTGTCCGGTGCCGCCGACGTCTCCCGAGGCCAGGTGCAGCACGCGGTCACGTCGCGCGTGATGCTCAGCAAGTACGACCCGTGGGTGAACATGCTCCGGACGACGGTGGCGGCGTTCGCGGCCGGTGTCGGCGGCGCGGCCTCGGTGACGGTGCTGCCGTTCGACGCCCCGCTCGGTCTCCCCGACGGCTTCAGCCGCCGGATCGCGCGCAACACCTCGTCGCTGCTCATCGCCGAGTCCCACGTCGCCGCCGTGACCGACCCGGCCGGCGGTGCGTACGCGGTCGAGCGGATCACCGACGACCTCGCGCGTGCCGGGTGGGTGGAGCTCGGCCGCATCGAGGCCGTCGGCGGCGTGCGGGACGCGATCGAGGACGGCTCGCTGACCGCCCGCCACGCTGCGGTCGCACGCGAGCGCGAGGCGCAGATCGCCCGCCGCGAGCGTCCGATGACCGGCCTCTCGGAGTTCCCGAACCTGCGCGAGGTGCTGCCCGAGCGCACCCCGTACCCCGAAGGCGCCGAGCCGCTCCAGCGCTGGGGTGCCGCCTTCGAGGCGCTGCGCGACAACCCGGTCGCCACGCCGGTCTTCCTCGCGACGATGGGGCCGGTCTCGGCGCATACCGCCCGCGTCACGTTCATCGCGAACCTGCTGGCCGCAGGCGGTATCGAGACCGTCGCCGCCGGTGCGACGAGCAGCGTCGACGAGGTCCTCGCCGCGTACGACGGCGCGCCGGTGGTCTGCCTGGCGGGGCCTGACTCCGCCTACGCCGCATGGGGTGCTGACCTCGTGACGGCGCTGCGCGAGGCCGGAGCGCAGTGGGTGATCCTCGCGGGCAAGCCGGTCGACGGGCTCGAGGTCGACGGCACCGCAGCCATGGGCGTCGACGCGCTGACCTTCCTGCACGAGACCCGCGGCCGCCTCGGCGCGGGATCGGTGGCCACCGCGGCCGCTGGTGAGAACGGAGCCGACGCATGAGCATCCCCGAGTCCTTCGCCGGACTGCCGCTCGACCCGGAGGCCCCGTACGAGGCCGACCGTGCCGCGTACGACCGCGCCACCGACGGCGCCGAGCCGTGGCCCGCACCCGAGGGCATCGACGTTGCTCCGCTCTACACCGCCGCGGACCTGAGCGGTCTCGACGCGCTCGACACCTACCCGGGACTCGCGCCGTTCCTGCGCGGGCCGTACCCGACGATGTACACGACGCAGCCGTGGACCATCCGCCAGTACGCGGGGTTCTCGACCGCCGAGGAGTCCAACGCGTTCTACCGCCGAAACCTCGCGGCGGGTCAGAAGGGCCTGTCGGTTGCCTTCGACCTCGCGACGCATCGCGGGTACGACTCCGACAACCCACGCGTGGTCGGCGACGTCGGCATGGCGGGCGTCGCGATCGACTCGATCTATGACACGCGTACGCTCTTCGACGGCATCCCGCTGGACAAGATGAGCGTCTCGATGACGATGAACGGCGCGGTGCTCCCGGTGCTCGCGCTCTACATCGTCGCGGCCGAGGAGCAGGGGGTGAAGCCGGAGCAGCTCGCGGGGACCATCCAGAACGACATCCTCAAGGAGTTCATGGTCCGCAACACCTACATCTATCCGCCGGCGCCGTCGATGCGGATCATCTCCGACATCTTCGCCTACACCGCGCAGCGGATGCCGAAGTTCAACTCGATCTCGATCTCCGGCTACCACATCCAGGAGGCCGGGGCGACGAACGACCTCGAGCTCGCGTACACGCTGGCCGACGGCGTCGAGTACATCCGCGCCGGCCTCGACGTCGGGCTCGACATCGACGCGTTCGCGCCGCGGCTGTCGTTCTTCTGGGCGATCGGGATGAACTTCTTCATGGAGATCGCCAAGATGCGTGCGGCGCGCGCACTCTGGTCACGGCTGGTGGCCGAGTTCGACCCGAAGAACCCGAAGTCGAGCTCTCTGCGGACGCACTCGCAGACCTCTGGCTGGTCGCTGACCGCGCAGGACGTCTTCAACAACGTGCAGCGCACCGCGATCGAGGCGATGGCCGCGACCCAGGGGCACACCCAGTCGCTGCACACCAACGCGCTCGACGAGGCGATCGCGCTGCCGACCGACTTCTCGGCCCGCATCGCGCGCAACACGCAGCTGCTGCTCCAGCAGGAGTCCGGCACGACGGCGACGATCGACCCGTGGGGCGGCTCGTACTACGTCGAGAAGCTCACGCACGACCTCGCTCGGCGCGCCTGGGGCCATATCCAGGAGGTCGAGAAGGCCGGCGGCATGGCCAAGGCGATCGAGGCGGGTATCCCGAAGATGCGGGTCGAGGAGGCGGCCGCCCGTACGCAGGCGCGGATCGACTCCGGCCAGCAGGCCGTGATCGGTGTCAACACCTACCGCGTCGACACCGAGGAGCCGTTCGAGGTCCTCAAGGTCGACAACCGTGCCGTGTACGCCGCGCAGGTGGCCAAGCTGGAGCGGCTCCGCGCCGAGCGTGACGGCGACGAGGTCCGCCGTACGCTGCACGCGCTGACTGAGTCGGCGGGTCGCGGCGCGAGCAAGGACGGCTCGCTCGACGGCAACCTTCTCGCGCTCGCGGTCGACGCCGCCCGCGCCAAGGCGACCGTCGGTGAGATCTCCGACGCGCTGGAGAAGGTCTACGGACGCCACAAGGCGGTCATCCGTACGATCTCTGGTGTGTACCGATCCGAGGCCGGCAAGGCCGAGAACGTCGAGCGCGTGATCGCGGCGACCGACGCCTTCGAGGAAGCAGAGGGCCGTCGTCCACGCATCCTGGTCGCCAAGATGGGCCAGGACGGGCACGACCGCGGCCAGAAGGTCATCGTGTCGGCCTTCGCCGACATGGGCTTCGACGTCGACGTGGGCCCGCTGTTCTCCACGCCCGAAGAGGTGGCGCAGCAGGCCGTCGACGCGGACGTCCACGTGGTGGGCGTGTCGTCGCTGGCCGCTGGCCACCTCACGCTCGTGCCCGCGCTGCGCGACGCGCTGGCCGAGCTCGGGCGCCCGGACGTGCTCGTCGTCGTCGGCGGCGTGATCCCGCCGGACGATGTGGCGACGCTCAAGGAGATGGGGGCGGCCTCGGTGTTCCTGCCGGGCACGGTCATCGCCGAGTCGGCGCTGGAGCTGCTGGACAAGCTCCGGGCGACGTTGCAGCACTGATGGTCGACGTCGCGGATCTCGCTGAGCGCGTACGGGCTGGTGAGCGCGCTGCCGTGGCACGTGCCATCACGCTCGTCGAGTCGCGTCGCGACGATCACCGCGAAGCGGCGCGTGAGCTGCTCGCCCTGCTGACCCCGCATGCGGGGGGCGCGGTGCGGGTCGGCATCTCAGGCGTCCCCGGCGTCGGCAAGTCGACCTTCATCGAGTCGCTCGGCACGTACCTGACCGGGACGGGCCACAAGGTCGGCGTGCTCGCGGTCGACCCCTCGTCCGTGCGTACGGGCGGGTCGGTGCTCGGGGACAAGACCCGGATGCCGGAGCTGGCCGCGGACCCCAAGGCGTACATCCGTCCGTCGCCGTCGGCCGGCACTCTCGGCGGCGTCGCCCGCGCGACCACGCAGGCGATCCTCGTGCTCGAGGCGGCCGGGTTCGACGTCGTGCTCGTCGAGACCGTCGGAGTCGGCCAGTCCGAGGTGACAGTGGCAGGGATGGTCGACACGTTCTTGTTCCTCACGCTCGCGCGGACCGGCGACCAGCTCCAAGGCATCAAGAAGGGCATCCTCGAGATCGCCGACGTCATCGCCGTCAACAAGGCCGACGGCGACCGTGAGCCCGAGGCGCGCGTCGCCGCCCGAGACCTCGCCGGCGCGATCCGCCTCGTGCACGCCGGGACGACCGGCTGGGTACCGCCGGTGCTCACGTGCTCGGGGCTGGAGGGCACCGAGGTCGACACGGTGTGGCTGCGGGTGCTGCGGCATCGCGAGTTCCTCGGCGCCGTCGGCCTGCGCGAGAAGCGTGCTGGTCAGCAGCTGGAGTTCATGTGGGCGCTGGTGCGCGACGAGCTCGACCAGCGCCTGCGCCGCTCGGACTCCGTACGCGGCGTCCTCGACGAGGTGCGTGCCGGGGTTCTTGCGGGCGACATGCCGGCCACGAGTGCCGCTGACGCGATCCTCGCCGCGTACGACCGTCGCCCCACGATTTGACGCCTGCCCCACCCGATTCCGCCTTGGTGAGGTGGATGCGGCGTCAAATCGGGGGGGCGCCGCGGGGCCTGTGGACAGCGCTGACGGCGCCGGCGCGAAACCCGTCACCCTGCGGGGATGCTGCCGTTCACCGCAGCCCAGGGTCGCGACGCGGGCATCAGTGCTCGCCGGCTTGAAGGCCCGGGCTTTCGCCGCTTGTTTCGCGGTGTGTACATCCCTGCCGATGTCGAACCCGACCTGCTCTGCTGGATCAGTGCGGCACTCCTGCTGCTTCCCAGCGACGCCGCGGCGAGCCACCTCACCGCGCTGAGGTTGTACGGCCTCGAGCTGCGCGCGCTGTTCCCCCTCCACTTCTCGACGAACACGACGCGTCATCGGCGACGCCGCGACCTCAGGCTCCATCGGCGACGCGGACGGCTCAACGTGCTCTTCCGCTTCGGTGTTCCGTGCCTCGGCCCGGATCGGACCTACGTCGATTGCGCGACGATCGTCGGCATCGTCGAACTCGTCCAGGCCGCCGAGCATCTCCTGCACGCGGCACACACGTCGTACGACGAGATGAAGGCGTATCTCGAGCGGACGCACATCGACGGCGTCCTGCGCGCGCGGCGTGCCTTCGCGCTCGTGCGCGAGCACGTCGAGAGCCCGATGGAGACTCTGGTGCGCCTCGCGCTGGTGTTCGCCCGGCTGCCAGAGCCCGAACCGAACCCGGACGTACGCGACGCGGCCGGGCGCTTCCTCGGGCGGTGCGACCTCGTCTACTGGGCCTACCGCGTCGTCGTGGAGTACGACGGCGCGTGGCACGAGCGTTCGCGGAAACAGCGCGCGTACGACCGTACGCGCCGTGAGAACCTCGAGCGGGACGGATGGATCGTGATCGTTGTTCTCGATGACGACCTTCCGCGCCTTCGGCGGGTGGTGTGGCGGGTCCACAGGGCGCTGCAGGAGCGCGGGTACGACGGCCCTGCGCCCGTCTTCAATGTGATGTGGGCCAGATGGTTCGACCGCAGCCCCGCGATTTGACGCCCTATCCACCTCGGCGGCTGTCGAGAGGGTGGACAAGGCGTCAAATCGCGGGGGCGGACAGGGCAACTACGCCCAGGCCGGGTCCCAGCCGTCGACGCTCTCGGCAGGGCGCGAGGGCGGGCCGGTGTAGATCGCCGACGGGCGGATCAGGCGGCCGCGACGCTTCTGCTCGAGGATGTGCGCGCTCCACCCGGCGGTCCGGGCGCAGGTGAACATCGACGTGAACATGTGCGGGGGAATCTCAGCGAAGTCGAGGACGATCGCCGCCCAGAACTCCACATTGGTCTCTAGCACCCGGTCCGGGCGACGCTCACGCAGCTCAGCGAGCGCGGCCTCCTCCAGCGCCTCGGCCACCGCATAGCGCGGAGCGTTGAGCTCGCGCGCCGTACGGCGGAGCACGCGGGCGCGCGGGTCCTCGGCGCGGTAGACGCGGTGCCCGAAGCCCATCAGACGTTCACCGGAGTCGAGCAGACCCTTGACGTACGTGCGCGCGTCGTCGGTCTTCTCGACGTCGCCGATCATGCCGAGCACGCGTGACGGCGCGCCTCCGTGCAGCGGGCCGGACATCGCGCCGACCGCACCGGACAGCGCCGCGGCGACGTCGGCACCGGTCGAGGCGATCACGCGAGCGGTGAAGGTGGAGGCGTTCATGCCGTGCTCGGCCGCGGAGGCCCAGTAGGCGTCGATCGCCTTGACGTGGTCGGGGTTGGCCTCGCCGCGCCAGCGGGTCAGGAACCGCTCGGTGATCGTCGTCGCCTTGTCGATCTCGGACTGCGGGACCATCGGCTGGCCGATCCCGCGAGCCGCCTGCGCGACGTACGACAGCACCATCACGGCCGTACGCGCGAGGTCGTCGCGTGCCTGCTCGGGCTCGATGTCGTACAGCTGGCCGAGGCCCCAGGCCGGAGCCGTCAGCGCGATCGCGCTCTGGACATCGACGCGGATGTCGCCGGAGTGCACCGGGATCGGGAACGGTTCGGCCGGCGGGAGGCCCGGCTCGTACGCGCCGTCGACCAGCAGGCCCCAGATCTTCTCGAACGGCACGCGGCCGACGAGCTCCTCGATGTCGACGCCGCGGTAGCGCAGCGACGAGCCCTCTTTGTCGGGTTCGGCGATCTCGGTGGCGAAGGCGATGACGCCTTCGAGGCCCTCGTGGACCGTCGCCGTCTCGGGTACGTCAGTCATGCCGGTCATTGTGCTCTCTTTTGCACCAGCGGAGTCTCGTAGGGTGCTGTTCATGGAGTCGGAGGCGATCGCGGCACTGCGCGAGGAGTACGAGGCTGCGGGCCTCACCGAGGCAGAGGCAGGGCACGACCCCGTCCCGCTGTTCGGGAGGTGGTTCGACGAGGCGGTCGCCTCGGGCATCCACGATCCCAACGCGATGGCGCTCGCCACGGCCACGCCCGCGGGCCGCCCCTCGCTGCGGATCGTGCTGCTCAAGGGGTTCGACGCCGATGGCGCCGTTTTCTACACCAACCGCGAGTCCCGCAAGGGTGACGAGCTCGAGATCAATCCGCACGCCGCGCTGACGCTGCTCTGGCATCCGCTCCAGCGGCAGGTCCGGATCGAGGGCGCGGTGACACGGGTGAGCGAGGCCGTGTCCGACGCCTACTTCGCCTCGCGTCCGCGCGGGTCGCAGTTGGGCGCGGTCGCATCGAACCAGTCGCGGGTCGTCGCCGACCGCGTCGCGCTCGAGCGGGCGTACGACGCGGCGGAGGCGACGTACCCGGACGCCGTCGCGCGGCCCCCGTGGTGGGGCGGCTACCGCGTCGCGCTCGACGCGATCGAGTTCTGGCAGGGGCGTTCGGGGCGCATGCACGACCGCATCCGCTTTCGCCGCGACGGCGACAGCTGGGTGCGCGAACGCCTCGCCCCCTGACCGCGAGTCACTCCAACGTGAGGATCTGCGGCCCGTCCTCGGTGATCGCGACCGTGTGCTCCACGTGTGCGGCGCGGCTGCCGTCGACCGTACGGAGGGTCCAGCCGTCGGGGTCCGTGACGTAGTCGTCGATCCCGCCAGCGATGAGCATCGGCTCGATCGCGAGCACGAGTCCGGGTCGCAGGGTGAGCCCGCGTCCGGCGCGACCCTCGTTCGGCACGTGCGGGTCCTCGTGCATCGTGCGTCCGATGCCGTGGCCGCCGTGGTCGGCGAGGAGCCCGTAGCCCGCCCCGCGTGCGACCGTACCGATCGCGTGGGCGACGTCGCCGAGCTTGTTGCCCGGGACCGCCTGCGCGATGCCGGCGTGGAGGGCGCTCTCGGTTGCCGCGATGAGGTCCAGGTCGGCGGGGTCGGCCTCGCCGACGACGAAGCTGATCGCGGCGTCTCCTGCCCAGCCGTCGAGGATCGCGCCGAAGTCGAGACTGACCAGGTCGCCGTCGGCCAGCGGTGTGGAGCCGGGGATCCCGTGCACGACCGCGTCGTTCGCGCTGAAGCACAGCGTCGCGGGGAACGGGACGGGGGCCCAGCCCGGGTAGTAGTCGAGGAACGGCGACGTCGCGCCAGCATCGGCGAGCACACCTGCCGCGACGGCATCGAGCTCCTTGGGAGCGACCCCGACGGCGGCGCCCGCCTTCATCGCAGCGAGGGCACGGGCGACGATGCGTCCCGCCTCACGCATCTGCGCGATCTGCGCGGGCGTCTTGATCTCGATCACCGGATCAGCGTACGTCGGGGTCTCGTTCCCGGCCCGTACTCGACCGGCGGAGGGGGGTCTCGACAGGCTCGACCGGCGGAGGGTCGGCGGGAAAAGGACGACCCGCGGGGGTTGGATACCGAGTGGACAACATCTCGGCCCCCGCGGGTCGGGTGGCTGCTGGGATTCGCCGCGCGATGCGGGTGGTCCCTGCACCGTGGCTAGCGGACAGCCACCTCACTTGTCCTGAAGTCAATCATTCTCCGGACCACCTCCTTCCTGTGTACGACCGACCGTACGCCTCGGGTAGGAGGCAGCCAACCCATTATCTGGACCTGCTCCGGGCCCGAGCTGGTTGCCGAGGACAATCGGTTCGTGGCGAGACGCGGGTGGGGTCGGCTGCTAACCGACGTCCGTCCGCTTCGCGAGTCGGCCGACTTCCGGAGGCTGTGGGTCGGCCAGACCGTGTCGCAGCTCGGCCAGCAAATGGCGACCGTCACGGTCGCCTACCAGGTCTGGGTCCTGACCGAGTCGCCGTTCGCCGTCGGCACCCTGGGGATCGTCGCCCTGGTCCCCTTGATCGCGCTCGGCCTGTACGGCGGCGCTCTCGTCGACCACTACGACCGCCGCAAGGTCGCGCTCTGGACCGCGGCCGGGCTCTGGTTGTGCACCGCAGCCCTCCTGGCGCAGGCGCTGCTCGACAGCGAGTCCGTCGGCCTCCTGTACGGGGTGGTCGCGGTGCAGAGCGGGTTGTTCGCGGTCAACAGCCCCGCCCGTTCGGCGATCATCCCGCGGCTGGTCCCCGTTCACCTGCTGCCCGCCGCCAACGCGCTGGGGATGGCCGCGTTCAATCTCGGCTTCACGGTCGGTCCGCTGCTCGGCGGCGTGCTCATCGCGTGGTGGGGCGTCGCGTCGACCTACGCGGTGGACCTGCTGACGTTCACGGCGGCGCTGTACGCGCTGGTACGCCTCCCGCCGATCCCGCCGGCGAAGGAGCCAGACCGCGTGCCGGGCCTGCGGTCCGTGGTCGAGGGGATCCGGTGGCTGCGCCGTGCCCCGAACCTGCGGATGACGTTCGTGGTGGACCTCTGCGCGATGGTGCTCGCGCAGCCCCGCGCGCTCTTCCCGGCGCTCGCGCTGACGGTGTACGCGGGAGGGCCGTCGGCACTCGGGCTGCTCCAGGCGGCGCCGGCAATCGGGTCGCTCGTCGCGTTCGCCTTCTCGGGGTGGATCAGCCGGGTGCATCGGCAGGGGATCGCGGTCGTGCTCGCGATCGTCGCCTACGGGATGTCCGTCGCGCTCGCCGGCGTGGCCGCCATCGGGGTGCCGGGAGTCCTGTGGCTCGTCGTCGTGATGCTGGCGTTCTCCGGCTCGGCCGACATGGTGAGCTCGGCCTATCGCAGCACGATGCTCCAGCAGGCGGCGCCCGACGAGCTGCGGGGGAGGCTCCAGGGGGTCTTCACGGTGGTGGTCGCGGGCGGGCCGCGGCTGGGGGAGTTCGTGGCGGGGTCGGTCGCCGAGCTCACCTCGGAGGCGGAGGCGATGCTCTATGGCGGGGTCGCGTGCGTGGTCGCCACGCTGCTCGTCGTCACGTGGCAGCGTGGCTTCCTGCGGTACGACGCGCGCCGCCCCACGCCTTAGCGCTCACCGGCTCACTCGGCCAGCAGGCCGTACATGCTGCGCCGCGCCTCGTCGAGGATCGCGACCGCGCGCTCACGCTGGTCGTCGGTGCCGTCCTCGTCGAGCTGACGTGCGGCGCGGACGAGCTTGCGTGCGCTGGTGTGCAGGTCCTCCTGGGTCTGGGAGCGTGGGTGCGTGCTCTCCCACGCCTGGGCGACCTCGTCGGCGCGGTCGGCGAGGTAGGCCGTGCCTGCCTCGGTGATGCGGAACTGCGTGGCCTCCTCGTCGGTGGGCTCGATGAGCCCGTCCTCTGTCAGGCGTCGCAGCACGGGATAGATCGAGCCGGGGCTCGGGCGCCACCGGCCGTCGGTCCGCTCGGCGAACGCGCTGATGAGGCCGTAGCCGTTGGTGGGGGCGTCCGCGATCACCGACAGTGCGGCGAGCCGCACGGCGCCTCGCCGTGCCCGCCCGCCTCGGCGGCCTTCGCCGAAGCCGGGACCGAAACCGGGGCCGAAGCCTCGGCCGTGACCGCGGGGGTCGCGTCGCCCGGGGCCAGGTCGGCGTCGGGCGGAGGTCGGGTCGAAGCCCGTACGGGGGTCGAATTCTGGGGTTCGCATGAGATGTCCTTTCGTTGTTCGAATCTCACGATGCGTCAACAGTACATCGCGATATATCGTTATGCAACCCAGTCGGATCGTCTCGCTCTGCCTACGATGGAAGCGGCGCACAGGTGGGGGCGTGATGGTGGAGCTAGGGTCGCGACTTCCCGTCGTCCACGTCGTCGCGCACGACGGGTCGGCGCCCGCCCAGCAGGCGTTCGAACGGGTGAGCGCCCTGACCGAGGTGACCGTCCTCGTCTTCCGAGTCGCGTCGCCGCCGGAGGACGCCCGCGAGACGATGTTCGAGACCGCCGTGCCGACACTCACGGTGGACCGCATCCTGCGTATCGCCCGTGACAACCGCGCGGCGTACGTGACGATCCCGTCGTCGTTGTTCTCGGCCGACGGGGTGCTGCTGTCGGCCATCGACGCGATCGCGCGGCTCGCGACCCCGGAGTGGCCCGCCGTGGCGGTCCAGGTCCTGCGCAGCAAGCCACCCCGGACCGTCCGACGCGTGCTCGCCGTCGCCAGCCACGGCCAGTCCTCCGGCGCGATGCTGCTCATGGAGACGCTGGCCGCCCTCATCAACGGGGCGAGCCTCACCAACCTGGTCGTCGGAGGGGAGGGCGAGGAGCGGGTGCGGCCCGGCGTACGGGGCCCCGATGCCGACCTGGTCGTCACCGGGATGGGCGGGATGCCGCCCGGGCTGACCCACCGCGACCTCACCCGCAGCGGACGTCGCCGGCTCCTCGCCGGGCCGCTGCGCATCGAGCACACCGTCCTGCGCTCCACCCCCGCCGACGCTGTGATGGTCATCGACGCCGCACGCCTACGGCGACGCACGGCTCGTGAGGGCGGGGTGCCGCAAGGCCTTGCGGAGCACTTCGTCGGCGATCTCGCACGGCTCGAGGAGATGATCGAGGTCGAGCGTCAGGACAAGAACCAGGCGGCGGAGTCCGGGAGCAGCTGACCCGTCCCCTCGGCGAGCGCCGACGACAGCACGACCGCCGTGCCGAGGTCGTCCACAGGCACGTCGACCGTCCCGCAGTTGACGACGCAGACGAGCCCGGGGGCACCGTCGACGCCCGCGCGGCGGAACGCCACGACGTCGTCGCCGCGATCGAGCATCTCCAGCTCGTGCGACAGCCGGTCCACGAGCCCGCGCCGCCGAGCGATCGCGTACCGCATGAACGACAGCGTCGAGAACGGGTCGTGGCTCTCGCGCTCGACTGTGTAGTCGCGGAACCACCCGGGCTGGGGCAGCCACGTCCGTACGGGCTGTGGAGAGTCCGGGGAGAACCCGAATGGGGGCGCCTGCCCGGACCATGGAAGCGGTACGCGGCACCCGTCGCGCCCGACCCCGCCACCGCGCAGCCACGTCGGGTCCTGGCGGTCCGCCGGGGCCACGTCGACCTGCGGGAGTCCGAGCTCTTCGCCCTGGTAGACGTACGCAGACCCGGGCAGGGCGAGCATCGCGAGCATCGACGCCTTGGCACGCGCCAGTCCGAGGTCGCCACCGCCGTAGTGGGTCACGGTACGGACGACGTCGTGGTTCGAGAGCACCCACGTCGGGGTCGCGCCCACGGGCCCGACGGCCGCGTACGTCTCCGCGATCACGTCACGCAGAGCCGGGGCCGAGAACGGCGTCGAGAGCCAGTGGAAGTTGAAGACCTGATTCATCTCGTCCGCTCGGACGTACTGCGCCATCGACTCGGGCGAGCCGACCCAGGCCTCGCCGATCATCATGCGGTCGCCCGGGTACGAGTCGAGCACCTGGCGCCAGCGCCGGTAGACGTCGTGGACCCCCGGCTGGTCCCAGTACGGGCGGTCCCACTGCGACATCGTGTCGTCGAGGGTCGGCCCCGTCCCCGCGCCGCCGCGGACGTCGGGCATCCCGGTCTCCTTGAACAGCCCGTGAGCCACGTCCACGCGGAAGCCGTCGACGCCCCGGTCGAGCCAGAAGCGGAGCACCGACTCGAACTCGTCTCCGACGTCGGGGTCGTCCCAGTTGAGGTCGGGCTGCTCGGGGTCGAAGAGGTGGAGATACCACTGGCCGCGATGTCCTGAGCCCGTCGAAGGGTCGGGCACGCGCGTCCACGCGGGGCCGCCGAACACCGACTGCCAGTTGTTCGGCGGCTCGGCACCGTCGGGCCCGCGCCCGTCGCGGAAGAGGTAGCGCTTGCGCGCCGCGCTGTCGGGCCCGTCGGCGAGCGCCGCGACGAACCACGGGTGCGCCGACGACGTGTGGTTGGGGACGAGGTCCACGATCACCCGCAGGTCACGCGCGTGCGCGCCGGCGAGCATCTCGTCGAAGTCCGCCAGCGTCCCGAACAGCGGGTCGACGTCGCGGTAGTCGGCTACGTCGTAACCGTGGTCGGCCTGCGGCGACGTGTAGAACGGGGTCAGCCACAGGGCGTCGACGTTGAGGCGCTCGAGGTAGTCGAGGTGAGCAGTGATGCCGCGCAGGTCGCCCACGCCGTCTCCGTCCGCGTCGGCGAACGAGCGGACGTAGATCTGGTAGCAGACCGCGTCACGCCACCACGGGGTCGAACGGGACGGGGCTGAGGCCACGAGAAGTCCTCCAGAGGTGCGCAGGGTTCGGTCGTCTGGCCCGCCGCGCTGCGAGCCCTGTCAGTCTAGGGACGCCTCAGCGAAAGGTGCCGATGTCGATCGCGATCCACGTCTGCTCGGCACGCGCGACCAGCGTGCCGTCCGCCTCGTATAGGGCAGTGCCCGTACGGTGCTTGCGTCCGTCCGCGCCGCGGAACGCGCCGACGACCACGTACTCGCGGTCGGCGGCGGGGGTGCTGACCACCTGTCCGGTCATCCGCCCGAGCACCATCGGTGTCGCGTCGATGTGCGCGGACCAGCCGCCGGGGCAGTCGATCGCGGCCCAGGTCACCTCGGGCTGCAGGTGCCCGTCGGTGTTGCCGAACGCCGGATGAGGCGTCCACGTCGCGGCCACGGTGTCGGGGTACGCGGCGTCGTCGACCGGTCCGGGGAAGACGAGCAGACCGTCGCCCGGCGCTCGTGCCGTGCCACAGGTGAAGCAGTGCGGGAAGGGGTGCTCCACGCGTCCTTCGTACGCCTCGTACCCCTTGCGGGCGAGGGTCGCTCCGACGAAAGGTGCCGGGTCGACGTCGAAGGCTCCCGCCTTCGCCTCTCCGACGACGGTGGCACCGTCGGACAGCACCGCACGGCCGTCGTCGACCGTGAGCGCGAGCGGGACGCCGAGCGGCGGCGGCACCCGCAGCGTCGATGTCACGACCGCGCCCGGGGACGCGATCGGCCGTGCGACGAGGCCTGCCACGTAGCCGCCGTTGCCGGAGCGGTCGGGGCCGTTGTAACGGGGGTCGATCGTCGTGCTCGTCATCAACCCACGCTCTCACGTCCGCGGGCCCGGGCGTCGTGGGCCTTCAACGCAGCTCCTCGTACCGGCGCAGTGCCTCGCGCCGCTCCTCGGCGTGGTCGACCAGCGGGGCGGGACGTCGGCGAGCTCGGGGACCCAGCGCCGGACGTAGGTGCCGTCAGGGTCGAACATCTTGCCCTGCGTGACCGGGAGTGCCGCGCGCCGTGCTGCCACTCCAGGTGGAGGTCCTTGACGAGGAAACTCGCGACGACCATCCGGACGCGGTTGTGCATCCAGCCCTGCGCGAGCAGCTGACGCATCCCCGCGTCGACGAACGGGAAGCCCGTACGGCCCTGTGGCATCCGCCCATCTTCGTGGGTGCGCGGCGAGTCTGTCTGATCTGGAACAATAGACGCCGTGAGCGACCTGATCGACACCACCGAGATGTACCTCCGGACCATCTACGAGCTCGAAGAAGAGGGGATCGTGCCCCTCCGCGCCCGGATCGCCGAGCGCCTTCACCAGAGCGGACCCACGGTGAGCCAGACGGTCGCCCGGATGGAGCGCGACGGCCTGCTCACCGTCGAGGGCGACCGTCACCTCGAGCTCTCCGAGCAGGGGCGCGCCCTCGCCACCCGCGTCATGCGCAAGCACCGGCTGGCCGAGCGGCTCCTCACCGACGTCATCGGGCTCGAGATCGAGTACGTCCACGAGGAGGCGTGTCGGTGGGAGCACGTCATCTCCGAGCAGGTCGAGCGCAAGCTCGTCGCCCTTCTGGAGCACCCGACCGAGTCCCCGTACGGCACGCCGATCCCGGGTCTCGGTGAGCTCGGTGAGACCGACGAGGTCGCTGAGGCGTTCCTGGGCGACGGCGTGATGCACCTGACGGCGGCGCTGTCCGGCAACGGCGACGCGTCGCGCCTGGTCGTGCGCCGCATCGGCGAGGAGCTCCAGAAGGACACCACCGCGATGTCGGTGCTCCGTCGTGTCGGCGTCCTGCCTGGCAACGACGTTCTCGTGTCGCCCGCACCCGACGGCGGGGTCGTCGTCGCGCGCGGTGGGGAGACAGCGGAGATCGACCCCGAAGCCGCGTCCCACATCTTCGTCGAGAGGCCGTGACCGCCGTCGGCGCGCCGAACGCGACAACTCTCGGTCGCGACGTGCGCCGGCTGATTGGATGGTGATGATGCCCCGGCGGTGAAACGCCGGCCGTCGGACTACGGGGGGAACGTCGATGACTGGAGCGCCGCGTCTCGCGCGCACGCTCCTCACCCTCGTCGTCGTGCTGGCGGCGGGTGCGATCGCCGTCGTCGCCGTGGTCGCGGTCGTCCAGCGCGGGTGGGACATCGGACCGTGGTGGCTCCTCAGCCTCCCGGCGATCGTGCTGGCGAGTGCAGCGCCGCTCTACCTCGACCGGTACGACGACTGGCTTGTCGTCGGCACCGAGTTGTGCGTGCTCGTCTTCCTGTCGCTGACCGTCGCCTGGCCGCAGGCGCTCGTGCTGTGGATCGCCGGTGTCGTCCTTGCGCAGGTGCTCGGTCTGCCCCGCAGCCGCCGGGTGTTCGACCCGGCGCTGTCGATCGTGTGCGGCGGACTCGCGGTCGCCGTCGTCGCGGCGCTGGATGTCGGGACGTTCGGCTACGCCGAGGTCCTCACCGTCCTGCTCGCGTTCACGCTGGCGTTCGTCGTCGACATCGGGGCGTCGGTGGTCTGGGTCCACGACGTCGCCATGCCTGCCGGCGGTGCGCTCGCGGCGCGGGCGTACGAAGTCCTCACGCTGTACGGGGTGTACGTCGGTGTGAACGCGATGGGCTATGTGTGCGTGCTCCTGTATCGCACCGAGTCGCCGTGGGCGTTGCTCGCCGTCGTGCCGGCGCTCGGCATCGTGCTCATCGCCGTCAAGGGGCTCACGCGCGAGCGGGAGACGGCGCGCCGTCTCAACGTGCTGTTCGAGACGGCGAGCGCGCTGCACTCGGCATCGAACGAGGCACAGGTGCTCGCCGCGCTCGACCTCGGCGTCCGGCAGCTCGGCAAGACACCCGGGTCGGGCCTGCGGACGGAGCTCCCCGACTCGCCGGACCTTCGGCGCCTGTTCATCTCGGGTGACGAGGTCTTCTGGTTGGTGATCCAGACCAAGGATGGACCGCCAGCGAGCACATTAAGGTGGGCGGAGGCGCTCGAGTCGATCGCCCAGCAGGCAGAGGAGGCATTGTCGCGGATGCGGATGAACAGGGACCTTGTGGCCAATGCGCAGCGTGACCCGTTGACGAAGCTGCGCAACCGCTCGGTCTTCCTCGAGACCGTCGCCGCGGAGATGGCGGGAGGTCGCGCGGTGGACACCGGCTCGCGGACGTGCGCGATCCTGTTCTGCGACCTCGACGGCTTCAAGAAGGTCAACGACCAGTTCGGCCACGCCAGCGGCGACGGTGCGTTGATCGAGGTGGCGCGGCGGCTGTCGGCGGAGCTGCCGGCCGATGTCCACCTGGCGCGGCTCGGGGGCGACGAGTTCGCGATCCTCGTGTCCAGCGAGGGCGGGGAGCAGATGCTCGAGGCCAGCGCGCGCGATGTCGCCGAGACCGTCCGCGAGGTCGTCTCGCGGCCGCTTCGCGTCGACGCCCGTTCGATCGACATCACGGTCAGCATCGGGGTCGCGACGGCGGCCGCGGTGGCCGGGCACCCGACGGTCGACACGGCCGCCGACCTGCTGCGCAACGCCGACATCGCGATGTACGCGGCAAAGCGAGCCGGACGGGACAGGGTTGTCGTCTACAGTGCGGCGATGGGCGTCGAGCGGGTGCGCTCCCTCGAGCTGGTGGACAGGCTCCGTCGCGCGATCGACGAGCGCCGACTGCGGGTCGTCTACCAGCCGATCGTCTCTGCCGTCGACCAGCACCTGCTCGCGATCGAGGCGCTCGCGCGGTGGACCGAGGACGGGGAGGTCATCTCGCCTGCGGAGTTCATCCCGCTGGCCGAGGATGCCAATCTGATCGAGTCGATCGGGGCCCTCGTCCTGGAGCAGGTGTGCGACGACCGCCAGCAGCTCGACCACGCTCTGGCGCCCGAGACCGCGATCGCCGTGAACCTCTCCGCGCCGCAGCTCGGGTCTGCGGAGTTCGTCGCGTCCGTCGAGCGCGCCGTCGAGGCGCTGGCGCCCCACCGGCTCACCCTGGAGATCACCGAGACCGGCTGGATCAGCGAGGAGCTCATCGCCTCGGGCGTGATGGAGCGGTTGCTCGAGCGCGGTGTCACCTTCGCAGTCGACGACTTCGGAGTCGGGTTCTCCTCGCTCGAGCGCCTCCGGCGACTGCCGGTGCAGCTCCTCAAGCTCGACCGCTTCTTCTCCCAGGAGATCGACACCGACCCGCAGAGCGCCGCGGTGCTCGCCTCGATGCTGGAGATGGCGGCAGCGCTCAATCTGCGGACGGTCATCGAGGGAATCGAGCGCCAGTCCCAGGTCGAGGCCATCCGTGCGATTGCCCCGGGCGACGGTGGTGAGCTGGCGTTCCAGGGCTACTACTTCGGCGGGCCGATGAGCCCCGCGACCCTCGTACGATGGGAAGCTCAACGCTCGCGGACGGCGTCGCTACGTCGTCGCTGAAATGATTTCGGGGGGTTTGGCATGCTGGGGGAATGGGATGGTCAGGGTTGATGAGTGCGATTCGCGGGTTTGCGTCTTGGCTTCGCCTGACCGGCCTCGAGCTGGCCGGCTGGCTTCTTGTGATCGCAGGCATCGCCGCTCTCGTGCTGCCCGGACCCGGACTCCTCATGATGGTCGCGGGGCTGGCGATCCTTTCCAACCGCTATGAGTGGGCGAGGCGTCGCGTCGAGCCGATCAAGGCGAAGGCGTTCGACGCCGCGCGCTACGGGGTGGCGACGTGGCCGCGCATCGCGCTCAGTGTGCTCGGCGCACTCTGCGTGATGGGGGTCGGTGTCATCTGGTGGATCGGACCGACGGTGCCCGAGATCGGTCCGTTCGGTGACGAGTTGCCCTTCAACGGCTGGGCGACCGGGCTCAGCATGATGCTCTCGTCGCTGATCGCGCTCGGGCTCGTGGTCTACAGCATGAAGCGGTTCCGCTACGGCGATGACGACGAGTCGTTCGAGATCCTCGACGAGGACGAGCTGGTCGAGGCGCTCTCAGAGGCGGACGGCGAGCCGGAGTCCGACACCACCGACCGCGTCTGACCGTCCGCGGGTCAGCGCCAGAGGACGGCGATGAACACGTTGACGACGGCGAGTCCGCCGACGGCGTGAGCCATCCACACCGGCGTACGGTCGCTCTTGCGGTCGGCGACGAAGGCGAGCACGGTCACGGCCAGGGCGATGACGAGCTTGACGCCGATCTTGGCGTTGTCGACGGGGAGGTCGTCCATCTCGCGGAGACCGACCAGGAGCAGGCCGGTGACGAGCGCGCCCGCGGCCGCGTGCGCGACGCCCTTCGCGATCGGGACCGGGGTCCGCAGGCGCGACGCCCATGCGCCGATCACGAATGCCCAGCAGAGCATGTGGAGCACCAGCAGGATCAGACGCAGCGTTTCCATGGCTCGACGATACTGGTGGGTATGGGTGACAAGGTCACCGAGGTGATGGCGCAGGTGCGGCGCGAGGATTTCCTTCCCGACGATCAGAAGGCGATGGCCGACCTTGACGGACCGGTGCCGATCGGTTGGGGTCAGACCAACTCCCAGCCCCGTACGGTCGCAGCGATGCTGCGCCTCCTCGACGTCGAGCCCGGCATGCGCGTGCTCGACGTCGGGGCGGGCTCGGGGTGGACGACGGCACTGCTCGCGCACCTCGTCGGAGGCGGTGGCGAGGTGGTCGGTGTCGAGGTGGTCCCCGAGCTGCGCGAGCGTGCGGGTGGGGTGCTCTCGAGGCTCGGCCTGACGTGGGTGCGGATCGAGCTCGCGATCGAGGTGCTCGGGTGGCCCGAGGCGGCTCCGTACGACCGCGTGCTCGTGTCTGCGCAGGCGCGATCGCTCCCGACGCCGCTCGTCGACCAGCTCGCTCCCGGCGGCGTGATGGTCGTCCCCGTCCGCGGACGGATGACGCGCGTGGTGCTCGCGGACGGCGGCGGTGCGCACGTGAGCGAGCACGGCGCGTACCGCTTCGTGCCGTTGATCGGCTGGTGAGCGTGCCCGCTAGTCTTGGGCCGTGTCGCCCCCGTAGCTCAGGGGATAGAGCACCGCTCTCCTAAAGCGGGTGTCGCTGGTTCGAATCCAGCCGGGGGCACGTCAGGCGTCCGCGAGTTCCCGCGCCGGCTCGGTCCCGGACGTCGCACCCGCGCTGACCGGCCGGTCACCGCGCCGGCCCACCACGATCAGTGCGAGCCCGACCAGGGTCCATGCGCCGAGCACGATCAGCGACTGGGTGAGATCCGCGTCGGGGAAGTACGCGAGGCTCCGGACGAGCGTGACGGCGGCGCCGGGGACGAAGAGCTGGCCGAGGTCACCCCAGATCCACGGCAGGAACTCTGTCGGCTGGCTGGCCGCGGAGATCGGGTTGCCGATGAGCAGCGTGATCGCCGCGCCGACGCCGATCCCGGGCGGGCCCAGGACGCTCGCGAGACCGGCAATCAGGGCACTCGTCGCCAGCAGGGAGAGTCCGATCCCTGCGGTCAGGGCGAGCGGGTCACCGGGGAGGATGCCGAACCATCCGTGCAGCACCGTCGTCGTCAGGGTCGCGGCGACGACCGCGTACACCCCGACGGCGACCAGGCGCCGGCTGCGGCCTCCGACGAGGAGTGCGACGACGATGCCGCCGATCATCCCGCCGAGGACCAGGGGGAAGGCGGCGGCGGTGATGCCGACCCCTTGCGCGTCGTCGGCGTCGAGTCCGACGACGTCGCTGATCGTCACCGGCATGTCGGCCGACACCTGGCCGAGCTCGTCGGCCAGCCGGGTCATGGCCTGGTGCGAGGCGCCACCGGCCGCCGAGGCGGTCAGCACCTCGGGCTCCTCGCCAAGCACGAGCCCGCCATAGACCTCGCGCTGTTCGACCGCCGCTACGGCGGCGTCGCGGTCGGCGACCTCGACGAGGTCGAAGCGCCCCGGAGCAGAGGTCTCGAGCTGCTGCTCGACGGTCTGGATCGCGGGAGCGGGGCCGGTGATAGCGACGGGGAGGTTCTGCGGCGTCGTGGTCGCGGCCGGCCAGGTGAAGGCGGCCACCACGAGGGTGACGACGAGCGCCGCAAGGGTGGCGGCGCCGAGGACGCGGCCCCAGCTCTGGGGTGCGGTGGTCTCGGTGGACATGGGTCCCTCCGTAGGAAGAAAAACGAATGATCGTTCTTTAAGAGTCGAACGACGGCCCACCTTTGTCAAGAACGTTCGTTCGCTTTACGGTGGCGGCATGCCGAAGGTCTCCGAGGAGCACAAGCGCGCCCGACGCGAGGAGATCGCCCGCGCGGCGCTGCGCTGCTTTGGGGAGAAGGGGTACGCCGCGACGTCGATGGCCGACATCATCCGCGAGTCCGGGCTCTCTGCCGGCGCCATCTACGGCTACTACACGAACAAGAGCGAGCTGGTCCGTGAGGCGATGCGCAGCGTCGTCGTCGGACGGTTCACCGAGCTCGAGCGGGCGCGCGAGGGCAAGGCGACACTGCGCCCGAGCGAGCTGGTGGTGGAGTTTCTCCAGGGCGTCACCGAGGCTGTGGTCAGGCCCGGCCTGATCGTCCAGGTCTGGGCGAACGCGCAGCTCGATCCCGCGCTCGAGGAGACGGTGCAGGGCGCCGTCGGCGAGATCGGGCGCCTGTTCCGCGACTACCTCGAGGCCTGGTACGTCGCCGGCGGCATGGCCACGAGCGAGGCGCAGACGCGCGCCCAGGCGGAGTATCCGGTGTACGTCGCGGTGTGCCAGGGCTATCTCGTCCATGCGGCGACCGTGCGCGACTTCGACCGGGCCGCATACTTCGACGCAGTGACGCGCGTCCTGCCCTGAGGGCTTCAGCCCAGCGGCTTGTACATCACGTGCAGCCCGACCAGACCGAGCGTCGCATGGTCGTACGCGTCCGGCACCGTGCCGATGACCTCGAAGCCGAGGCTGCGCCACAGCCGCACGGCGGGGGTGTTGACCTCGACCACCGCGTTGAACTGGATGCCGTGGAACCCCTGATCCCGTGCCCAGGCGATCATGTCCTCGCCCAGCGTGCGGCCGACACCGCTGCGCCGCCCCGTCGGGTCGACCATGAAGCTCGCCGTCGCGACGTGCGCGCCACGGCCCGGGCGGTTCGGGCCCATCTTCGCCGAGCCGAGCACGGTGCCGTCGTCGTCGACCGCGACGGTCGTACGGCCCGGCGGCGCCTCCATCCACAGTCCGCGCGCAGAGTCGGAGTCGAGATCGGCCGGGTAGGCGTACGAGTCGCCGGCCTTGACGATGGTGTCGAAGAAAGGCCAGATCCGCTCCCAGTCGGAACGCGTGGCATCCCTGATCTGCATCAGGCCATCATGTCGTGCACCAGCGGGGCGACCTGCACCCCGTACAGCTCGATGCACCGCAGCAGCTGCTCGTGGCGCATCGCCCCGTTGGCGTACTTCATGTCGAAGCGGCTCACGCCGAGCGCTGCGGCGTTGCGGGCGATCTTGCGGGCCACGGTCTCCGGCGAGCCGACGTAGAGGGCGCCGTCCGGCCCGGCTGCCTGCGCGAACTCGTTGCGCGTCGCGGGCGGCCAACCGCGCTCGCTGCCGATCTGGTTGCGCTGGGCGATCCAGTGGTCGTACAGCTCCTCGCGTGCCTGCTCGTCGGTCTCGGCGATGTAGCCGGGGGAGTGCATCCCGACCGGCAGCACCTCGGCACCGTCCTTCTCCAGCGTCTCGCGGTAGAAGTCGGCGTACGGGACGAACTGCAGCGGTGGTCCGCCGATGATCGCGAGCATCATCGGGAGCCGGTAGTGCACCGCCCTGACCACCGACTGAGGGGTGCCGCCGACGCCGATCCACGTCGTCAGCCGGCCCGACTCGGTGGGCGGGTAGACCCGTTGGTCCTTCAGCGGCGGTCGCGTCGTGCCGGACCAGGTCACCGGCTGCTCGTCCAGGAGCGCCGCGAAGAGGTCGAGCTTCTCGTTGAACAGCACCTCGTAGTCGCCGAGGTCGAAGCCGAACAGCCCGAACGACTCCGTAAAGGACCCGCGCCCCAAGATCACCTCGGCGCGTCCGTGCGACAGGGCGTCGAGCGTCGCGAAGCGCTCGTAGACCCGGATCGGGTCGTCGGAGCTGAGCACGGTGACTGCGGAGCCCAGGCGGATCCGCTCCGTACGGCCGGCGATCGCGGCGAGCACGACGTCGGGAGACGTAATCGAGAAGTCGGCGCGGTGGTGCTCGCCGAGGCCGATGAAGGCCAGGCCGACCTCGTCGGCGAGGACGGCCTGCTCGACCACCTGCCGCAGGACCTCCGGCGCCGGGACCAGGGCGCCGTCGGCGTCGGAGGTGATGTCGCCGAAGGTGTCGAGACCGAGCTCGAGCGGTTCACTCACCGTACGACCGTAGCGTGGGGAACGAATGGCGCGACGGGCGTTCCTCTCGTTCGAGCCGTCCCCCGACCCGAATGAGAGTCATGATCCCAGGCAGTACCAACCTCCCTCCGGCAAGCGCTTCGGGGGGAGGTGAGGGGTGGGACGGTCGCCGAGGTGCAGGCCGCCAGCCGGCGCTCGGGTCACCTGCGGATCCTGGTCGGAGACAGCAGCGGCCTGCACTCCGTCGTGCACGCGCGCCCCCAGCGCTTCCGACAGCGGTGTCGTCGCGGCCAGCGCGAACACCGGTCGCTGACGCCGGCGACCGGCGCGTCGCCCAGCAGGCAGCCTCGTGCTTGATCGCGCGCCGATCCCGTCCTCCAGTGCCCATCTGCCGTGCAGATCCCCTCGGCGGGTTCGACGAGCTGTCGGCACAGGGGGACATCGTGTATGTAGTGTGCGGAAATGGCACGGGGCGAACGGCTCGCGGAGCAGTTGGACTGGTACTGGCGCAAGAACTTGCGGCCACGGCTGGAGGGTCTTACCGACGAGGAGTACTTCTGGGAGCCGGTGCGCGACTGCTGGAGCATCCGCCCACGTGGCACGTCGGTCGCACCGATGTCGGAAGGTTCGGGGGAGTGGATGATGGACTCCGCCTCCCCTGCCCCGGTACCGGCGCCGGTGACCACGATTGCCTGGCGGCTGGCGCACATCATCGTCTCCTGCCTGGGCTATCGGGTCGCATGGCACTTCGGCGGCCAGGACGTCGACTCTCAGACATTCGCTTACGTGGGTCCCGAGCGGTTTCCCATGGAGAGCATCGTCCTGCACGTCAACAGAGAGCTGATCCATCACGGCGCCGAGATCTCCCTGCTGCGCGACCTCTACCGCTGGCAGGACGGAGCCGTACCGCGCCGAATGTGATGTCACGTGGGAACCACGCGCGCGGATCGCGCGCGACCTGCGGGCGCGATGGCCCGCCCTCCGGCGGCACGGGATACTTCCGGCATGACCGAGAAGCTGCCCGTCGCGACCTGGCTCACCGACATGGATGGCGTCCTTGTGCACGAGGAGGACGCCATCCCGGGGGCGGCCGAGTTCCTCCAGCGCCTCACCGAGTCCGGGTGCAAGTTCCTCGTCCTCACCAACAACTCGATCTACACGCCGCGCGACCTGCGGGCCCGGCTCGCCGAGTCGGGGCTCGACGTCCCCGAGGACCGGATCTGGACCTCGGCGCTCGCGACCGCGCAGTTCCTGTCCGACCAGCGGCCGAACGGCAGCGCGTACGTGGTCGGCGAGGCGGGGATGACCACGGCGCTGCACGCGGTCGGGTACGTGCTGACGCGCTCGCGTCCGGACTACGTCGTGCTCGGAGAGACCCGCACGTACTCCTTCGAGGCGATCACGACCGCGATCCAGCTCATCGTCAACGGCGCGCGCTTCATCGCCACCAACCCCGACCCGACCGGCCCGTCGCCGGCGGGGCCGCTGCCGGCCACGGGGTCGGTCGCGGCGCTGATCACCCGCGCGACCGGCGTCGAGCCGTACTTCGTCGGCAAGCCCAACCCGCTCATGATGCGCAACGCGCTCAACCGCATCGACGCGCACTCCGAGACCACGGTGATGATCGGCGACCGGATGGACACCGACATCGTCTCGGGGATGGAGGCCGGCCTGCGGACCATCCTGGTCCTCACCGGCTCGACGCGCCGCGAGCACGTCGAGCGGTTCCCGTACCGCCCCACCCGCATCGTCGACTCGATCGCGGACCTCGTCGACGACGTCGTCGCGCCGCCGGTCGACGCGGAGTGACCGATACTGGCGACATGAGTGTGCCTCGGACGATCCTCGATCCCCACGACCTCTACCGAGCGGCCGACGACCGCTATGACAGCGTCGCGGACGGCGGGCCCGCGCTGTTCCGTCGGTGCGGGCGCTCCGGACTCCAGCTGCCCGCGATCTCGCTGGGGCTGTGGCACAACTTCGGCGACGACACCCCGCTGGCCACGCAGCGGGCGATCCTCCGCCGCGCGTTCGACCTCGGGGTCACGCACTTCGACCTCGCCAACAACTACGGGCCTCCGTACGGCGCGGCGGAGAAGAACGTCGGCCGCATCCTCGCCGAGGACTTCGCCCCGTACCGCAACGAGCTCGTCATCTCGACCAAGGCCGGCTGGGACATGTGGCCTGGCCCGTACGGGTTCCTCGGCTCGCGCAAGTATCTGCTGAGCAGCCTCGATGACTCGCTCCAGCGGATGGGGCTGGACTACGTCGACATCTTCTACAGCCACCGCTTCGACCCGCACACGCCGCTGGAGGAGACGATGGGCGCGCTCGACGCGGCCGTACGGTCCGGAAAGGCGCGCTACGCGGGGATCAGCTCGTACGGTCCCGAGCGCACCCGCGAGGCGGCGGCGATCCTCGCCGACCTCGGCACGCCGTTGCTGCTGCACCAGCCGTCGTACTCGATGCTCAACCGGTGGGTCGAGGACGGGCTCCTGGACGTGCTGGAGGACGTGGGCGCAGGGTGCATCGCGTTCTCGCCGCTCGCCCAGGGCGTGCTGACGGGCCGCTACCTCAACGGCGTCCCTGAAGGTTCTCGCGCCGCGGCCGACAAGTCGTTGGACCCGCAGATGATCGAGGACAACCTCGCGCACGTGCGGGCGCTGAACGACCTCGCGCAAGAGCGTGGGCAGACCCTCGCCCAGATGGCCGTCGCATGGGTCCTGCGCGACCCTCGGGTGACCTCGGCGCTCGTCGGTGCTTCGAGCGTCGCGCAGCTCGAGGACAGCCTCGGGGCGTTGCAGAACCTGTCCTTCAGTGCCGATGAGCTGGAGCGGATCGACTCCCACGCGGTCGACGGGCATCTCAACATCTGGGCGGGGTCCAGCGAGGCCTGAGCAAGCACCCTGGTCCGTTCTGCGACCTATCCGTTATCCTTTTGTGATGGAATCCCCCCGATCCTGGCGCGCCCTGCGTCGACAAACCTCTGGAGCGGCATCACGGTGAAGGTCTTCGTGACAGGTGCCACCGGCGTCATGGGACGGTCCGTGATCCACGCGTTGCAAGGCGCGGGGCACGAGGTCCGCGCCCTCGCCCGCAGCGACGAGAGCGCAACGACCCTCGCCGACCGCGGAGTTGCGTCCGTACGCGCGAGCCTCTTCGACCGTGCCAGCCTCGTCCAGGCGATGGAGGGGTGCGACGCGGTCGCCAACCTCGCCACCCACATGCCCGTCGGCACCAGCGGGATGCGCCCTGGCGCGTGGAAGTCCAACGACCGCATCCACGTCGAGGGCTCCCGCACCGTGTCGCACGCGGCGGCCGAGGCCGGTATCGGGCGGCTCGTCCAGGAGAGCGTCTCCTTCCTGTACGCCGACCACGGCGAGGGGTGGATCGACGAGGACAGCCCGATCGCCGTCTCGTGCGCGGCCGAGCCGGTCGTGCTCGCGGAGACCCACGCCCAGCACTATGCCTCCGCGACGCGCGAGGCCGTCGTGCTGCGCTTCGGCACGATCGTCGGCGACGACGCCGTCACGCGGTGGCGCCTCGCACGGGCACGCGCGGGTCAGGCCGTCGGGCTCGGCAAGCCGCAGTCGTGGACGCACGTCGTGCACGCCGACGACATCGGCGGAGCGGTCCTCGCCGCGTTGACCGCGCCTCCGGGCACTTACAACGTCGGGGCCGATCCTGTACGCCGCGGCGAGCTCGTCGCCGCGTTCGCGGAAGCCGTCGGTCAGGACGAGGCCAGCTTCTACCGGCGGCTGGTGCTGCGTCTCGGGGGTGACCGTCTGGAGTGGCTCACCCGGTCGCAGCGGGTCAGTTCCGACCGGTTCGCGCGGGCGACCGGCTGGACGGCGTCGCATACGCAGTTCGACGCAGGATGGTTGCTCCCGATGGTCGTCGAGGCCGCCAGTGCCTGACGAGCAGCGCCCGCCGGGCGAGCGTACGGCCGCCGAGGAGCGGCGTCGGCGGCTCCGCGCTGCGCGCCTGCTCGGCGACGTCGTGCCCGAGACCACGCGCGACGAGACCGCCGAGGGCTGGGGTGAGCGCGACAGCAGCCGCAGCCGCGACGACGAGCTGCGTCGGGACGTGCCCCCGCACCACGGCGGCTGACGGGCGCGGTCAGCTCTCTGGCGTGGTGCCGCCACCGCGGCTGGCGCGCAGCTCGTCGCGGATCTCGCGCAGCAGCGCGATGTCCTCCGGCGGCGGTGCGTCGTCGGTCGGCTTCTGGTAGCGCTCGCGGAACTTGTTCATGGGCAGGACGAGCAGGAAGTAGAGCACCGCCGCGATGATGAGGAAGTTGATCAGCGCGGTGATGACGGCGCCGATGTTGACGAACGTGGCGGGGTTGCCGCTCACGATCGTGAAGCCGAAGCCGAGGGTGTCGTCGCCGCCGATCGCAGCGAGCAACGGCTCGATGACCGCCTCGGTGAACGACGTGACCAGCCCGGTGACCGCGGTGCCCATGACGACCGCGACCGCAAGGTCGATGACGTTGCCGCGCATGACGAACTCTTTGAATCCTGCGACCATCCCAGCCATGCCTGTGTCCGTTCGTGAGGAGGGTGGTGGACCCACCCACCCCACCACAGAGCGCCGAGATCTGCGACCTCCGACCACAGGCGACCGGACTCACAGCACGACGGTCACGGCGAGATGCCAGGCCACGGCCGCGCCCGAGAGCGTCCGCGCGATCTCGGCGTCGACGGCGAGGACGAGGACGGCGCGGTCGTCCCCGTCGTCGCCGGGGAGCGCCGCAACCCGAGCGCGTCGCGCCAGCAACCGCGGTGCAGCCGTGCCGCGAGGGTCGGTGCCGACGACGTCGACGGCGTCGCCGACCCGTACGGGGTCGACGGTCGCCGCATCGGCCACTCGGACGCTCACGAGCGCGGTGCCGCGACGGTAGCCCTCGAGCAGCCCGGGCCCGACGAGCGAGAGGTCGGTGAGCACGCCGCCACGGGGGACCGGGGCGGCGACCACGCGGCCGTGCATCTCGTCGTGGGACCGCAGAGCGCCCTCCGGGACGAGATCGGCCGGCATCGCGACCACCTCGACGTCACCGGGCTGGACGAGAGAGCCGGACGTGACGGCGGTGGTAGCCACCAGGACGGGAGTGGTCGGGCCGGGGTCGGGGCGAGCCGCCTGGATCGCGACGAGGACGGATGCCGCGGCGCACGCGGCAGCGAGCGGACGGCGGTGGGTCCGGACCCGGCGGCGGACGGAGGCGAGCGCGGCGGGTGCTCGGAGATCGGCCATGACTCACTGTGGACGGTGGTGCGGGTGCCGCGCCGCGTCGTCCACAGCAGGAAAGGCGCCAGCCCCGCATCCACAGGGGGAGGCGGGGCCGGGGTCTCGATTCGGGCTCATTCTTCGCCCTCCTCGAACCAGCGGAGGGGTCAGCTGGACGACGTCGTCGCCGTGGTCGTGGACGACGTCGAGCTGCTGTCGGAGCTCTTGGTGCTGCTCGACTCGGACGTCGACGACGACGTGGACGGCGAGCTGGCGCTGGTGCTTGACGACGAGCCCGAGCGGCTGTCGTTGCGGTAGAACCCGCTCCCCTTGAACACGACGCCGACCGCGTTGAACACCTTGCGCAGGCGTCCGTCGCAGGACGGGCACACCGTCAGGGCGTCGTCGCTGAAGCTCTGCTGCACCTCGAGCGGCTGGCCGCAGTCGTTGCACTGGTACTGGTAAGTGGGCACGGTCGTTCCTTCTCAGCACTCGCACGAAACGGCCGCCCGTCGCAGCGGCCGCACCGATCTCCAGCGCCCATTGTGCGTGGCGCCACTCCTCACAACCAAGTCGGGGCGCGGGAGATTCCCCGAGCGCCCGGTACGATCACCTCCTGATGACCGAGTGGTTACTGCTCCTCACCTCCTTCCTCCTCATGCTCGCCTGCGGTGTCTTCGTGGCCGCCGAGTTCGCCTTCGTCACCGTCGACCGGCCGTCCGTCGAGCGCGCCGTGCAGGGCGGCGACCGCCAGGCGGCCGGGCTCCTCAAGGGCCTGCGCACGCTGTCGACGCAGCTCAGCAGCGCCCAGCTGGGCATCACCATCACGAACCTCGCGATCGGCTTCCTCGCCGAGCCCGCGATCGGCCAGCTGCTGCGCGACCCCCTCTCGTCCCTCGGTGTCAGCGGCGCCTCGCTGTCGGCGACGTCGTACGTGGTCGCCCTGCTGCTGAGCACCTTCGTGACGATGCTCGTCGGCGAGCTGATCCCTAAGAACATCGCGCTCTCGGTCCCGATGGCCACCGCGCGTGCCGTCCAGGGACTCCAGCGCGGCTTCACGACGGCGATGGCGTGGCCGATCAGAGGCCTCAACGGCTCGGCCAACGCGCTCCTGCGCACCCTCGGCATCGAGCCGCAGGAGGAGCTGCGCTCGGCGCGCTCCCCGTACGAGCTGAGCTCGCTCGTGCAGCGCTCGGCCGACGAGGGAGCGCTGGGCCGCCCTACCGCGGACCTCGTCGCGCGCTCGATCGCGTTCGGCAACCGGACCGCCGCCGACGTCCGTACGCCGCGGGTCCGCGTCCACTTCCTCGACCGGCGCGACACCGCGCAGGACCTCGTCGACGCCGTCCGGGCGACTGGCCACTCGCGGTTCCCCGTGATCGGCAACGACCTCGACGACCTCGTGGGCGTCGTCCACGTCAAGGACGCCGTCGCCCTCGCGCCCGACCGGCGCCGGACCGTCCGGGTCTCTGAGCTCGCCGTGCCGGCCCTCACCGTCCCGGACTCCATCGAGCTCGACCCCCTGCTGGTCCTCTTGCGTGAGCAGCGGCTCCAGATGGCGGTCGTGCTCGACGAGTACGGCGGCACCGACGGCGTCGTCACCCTGGAGGACCTCGTCGAGGAGATCGTGGGCGACATCGCCGACGAGCACGACCGGTCCTCGGCGCAGCTGCGGTCGCGGCCGGACGGCACATGGGTGCTCTCGGGGATGCTGCGACCCGACGAGGTCCGCAGCCAGACCGGCGTCCCGCTGCCCGAAGGCGACGACTACGAGACCGTCGCCGGGCTCCTCACCCAGCACCTGGGACGCCTGGCCGAGGTCGGCGACGAGGTCGCCCTCGTCGTGCCCGTCGTCGCCGGCGATCAGGTCGCGACGATCGGCGTCAGCCTGCGGGTCGACCGCCTGGACGGCCGCCGTATCGACCGCGTCATCCTCGATGTCCACCTGGACGAGGAGGAGGGCCGATGAACCCCGCGCTCGCGATCGGTCTTGTCGTCGTCCTCCTCGCCCTCAACGCGCTGTTCGTCGCGGCGGAGTTCGCCCTGATCTCCGCTCGACGCACGCAGCTCGAGCCGAAGGCGCAGTCCGGGTCGCGTCCGGCCCGGCTCGCGATCCGCGCGATGGAGCGCGTCAGCCTGGCGATGGCCGCCGCGCAGCTCGGCATCACGTTGTGCTCGCTCGGCCTCGGTGCTGTGGGCGAGCCCGCGATCGCGCACCTGTTCGAGCCGGTCTTCGACGCGCTCGGCGTCCCGCACTCGTTCGTGCACCCGATCTCGTTCGTGATCGCGATGGGCATCGTCACCTACCTGCACGTCGTGCTGGGCGAGATGGTCCCCAAGAACATCGCCCTCGCCGGGCCGGACCGCGCCGTGCTGTGGCTCGGCCCGTTCATGCTCGGCGTCATCATGCTGCTCAAGCCGTTCGTGGTCGCGCTCAACGCGATCGCCAACGGCGCGATCCGGCTGATGCGGCTCGAGCCCAAGGACGAGGTGGGGGCCACCTTCACCTCGGACGAGGTCGCGGGGCTCCTCGACGAGTCGCACCGCGAGGGCCTGCTCGACTCCGAGGAGTACGAGCTCGTGTCAGGGGCGCTCGGGTTCGAGGCCGGCACGGTCGAGCGGGTGCTCCTGCCCCGTGCGTCGCTCGACACGATCCCGGTCGGGGCGACGCGAGCCGACGTCGAGGCCGCCTGCGCCCGTACCGGCTTCTCGCGGTTCCCGGTGACCGACTCGCACGACGCGCTGGTCGGCTACCTGCACATCAAGGACGCGCTTGAGGTGTCCGAGGAGATCCGACCGATCCCCGCGAAGTGGATCCGGCCGCTCGGCTCCGTACGCCGCAGCACACGCCTGTACGACGCGCTCCGGCACATGCAGCAGCGCGGTGCGCACATGGCCCGCGTCGTCGGTGACGACGGTGAAGCGCTGGGCGTCGTGATGCTGGAGGACGTCCTGGAGGAGCTCGTCGGCGAGGTCCGCGACCCTGCCCGCCGTGCCACCGACGGCGGGTGAGCGGCACAATGCACGAGTGCGAGACCTGGCCCTACGACTGCGACCCGTCTTGACCCGCCGACTCTTCGCGATCCTCGCGATCGTCCTGGCGGTGGTGCTCGTGGCGGTCGCTGCGCTCGGCATCGTCACTGTCCGCAAGCCTTTCCCCGACCGGGAGGGGACGGCACAGCTGACCGGGTTGGGCGCGGATGTGACGGTCCTGCGCGACGACCACGGCATCCCGCAGGTCTATGCCGACTCGGCCGAGGACCTGTTCATGGCACAGGGCTACGTCCACGCGCAGGACCGCTTCTTCGAGATGGACTTCCGACGCCACGTGACCGCCGGTCGCCTGGCCGAGCTCGTCGGCGAGGCGGCGCTCGAGACCGACAAGTTCGTCCGGACGATGGGGTGGCGCCAAGTCGCGGAGCAGGAGCTGCCGAAGCTGGCACCGGCGACGCGCCGCTATCTCGAGGCCTACGCCCGTGGCGTCAACGCTTACATCGGCGACCGGGAGGCCTCGGCGCTCTCCCTGGAGTACTCCGTCCTGGCCCTCAGCGGTCCGGAGTACGAGCCGGAGCCGTGGACGCCTGCCGACTCGCTCGCCTGGCTCAAGGCGATGGCGTGGGACCTGCGCAGCAACATGAGCGACGAGATCGACAGGGTGCTCGCGACGGAGAAGCTGTCGCGTGCGCAGGTCGACACCCTCTATCCGGGCTTCCCGTTCCGGCGCCACGACCCGATCGTCACGCAGGGCAATGTGGTCGAGGGCGCGTTCGACCAGTCCTCCGGCCAGCGCCGCAACGCCGACACCGACCGCGCCGAGGACGTCCCCGAGACCACTCCCGCGGGTGACGACGAGACGGACGAGGTCGCGTTGCGTGGCCTGCTCGGCTCGATGCAGGGCGTCGCGGAGGTCGCGAAGGGACTCCCGACGCTGCTCGGGTTCGGCGACGGCATCGGCTCCAATGCATGGGCCGTCTCGGGGGAGCGCAGCGCCACCGGCGAGCCGATCCTCGCGAACGACCCACACCTCGCTCCGAGCATGCCCGGTATCTGGCACCAGATGGGCCTGCACTGCCGCGAGGTGACCGACGCGTGCCCGTTCGACGTCGCGGGCTTCACGTTCTCGGGTATGCCCGGGGTCGTCGTCGGGCACAACGCCGACATCGCCTGGGGCATCACCACGATGTATCCCGATGTCACGGACCTCTACATCGAGCAGATCCAGGGCGACCGCTACCTGTACGACGGCCGCTGGCACGCCCTGGCGACGCGCGAGGAGACCTTCGAGGTCGCAGGGGGAGAGCCGGAGACGATCACCGTCCGCGAGACACAACGCGGCCCGATCCTCTCCGACGTCGACGACACGCTCGCCGAGGTCGGGGAACGGGCCGGCGGCGGGAGCACGTACGGGGTCTCGTTGCAGTGGACCGCACTGACGCCGGGGCGCACGATGGACGCCCTGTTCGGGATCGACAAGGCCAGCGACTGGGCGAGCTTCCGCAAGGCCGCGCGGCTGTTCGCGGTGCCGTCCCAGAACCTCGTGTATGCCGACACGAAGGGCAACATCGGCTATCAGGCACCCGGGCAGGTGCCGATCCGCAAGCGTGGCGACGGGACGTGGCCGGTGCCGGGCTGGGACGCGTCGTACGGCTGGGAAGGCTTCATCCCGTACGAGGAGCTGCCGACGGTGCTCAATCCCGCCGAGGGCTACGTCGTGACCGCCAACCAGCAGGTGATCGGCCGGCAGTACCCGAACCTGCTCGGGACCGGCCAGGCCGCGGGCTACCGCAGCCAGCGCATCATCGATCTTCTCCAGTCCTCGTCCAAGCTGTCGGTCGACGACATGACGACGATCCAGAACGACACCACCAACGGGCAGGCCACGACGCTCCTGCCGCACCTGCTCGAGATCGACCTCGGCTCCGGCTACTACGCCGACGGTCAGGAGCTGCTGCGCGGCTGGAGCGACCAGAAGCAGGATCGTGACTCGGCCGCAGCGGCCTACTTCTCTGCCGTGTGGCGCAACCTCCTTGCGCGGACGTTCCACGACGACCTCCCGCAGGACGTGTGGCCGGCCGGCGGAGAGCGGTGGTTCGAGGTCGTACGCCGGTTGCTCAACAGCCCCGACAGCGACTGGTGGGACGACCGGACGACCAAGTCGGTCCGCGAGACCCGCGACGACATCCTCCGGACCGCCATGCGCGACGCCCGCGACGAGATGACGCGGCGGCAGTCGCTGGACCCTGACCGCTGGTCGTGGGGCAACGTGCACACGCTGACCCTGGAGAACCAGACGCTCGGCACGTCGGGCATCGCCCTGGTCGAGAAGCTGTTCAACCGCGGCCCATACGAGGTCGGCGGCGGCTCGGGCATCGTCAACGCGACGGGGTGGGACGCGGCCGAGGGGTACGAGGTGATCGCCGTGCCGTCGATGCGGATGGTGGTGGACCTCAGCGACCTCGACAAGTCGCGCTGGATCAACCTCACCGGTGTCTCCGGCCACGCCTTCCACCGGAACTACACCGACCAGACCGAGCTGTGGGCGGACGGCAAGACGCTGCCGTGGCGCTACACGGAGGACGCCGTCGAGAAGGCGGCACGCGACGAGCTGCGGCTGACCGCCGAGCTGGAGCAGTAGGGGCCCGCCTGTCGAGACCCAGGGTCTCGACAGGCTCGACCGGCGGAGGGGGGCTCGACAGGCGGGGTCAGCGTGGCGGCAGGCTCAGCGTCCGCTCGGGAGTGACGACGACGTCGACCCGCTCGTCGTGCGCCTCGGGATGGACGTCGTCGACGAGCTCGTGGTCGTAGGTCAGCGCGACCCGCAGCGGCTCCGGGTGCTTCGCGAGCGTGGTGTCGTAGTAGCCGCCGCCGCGACCAAGGCGGAAGCCGGCCACGTCCACCGCGAGCGCAGGGACGAGCACGACCGCGACGGTGCCCAGCCCGTCCGGGGCGACCGGTGCCGACGACTCCGGGATGTCGAAGCGGCCGAGGACCAGCCGGTCGCGCCCCTCGTACGGGGCCCAGGCGATCTGACGGCGCGGCAGCGAGCGCGGGACGAGCACCTCCATGCCCTCGGCGCGCAGCGCGTCGACCAGCTCCCATGTCGGCGGCTCGCGCCCGACCGACAGGTACGCGGCGACACGACGAGGCGTGCCGACCTCGCGCACGACCGCGAGCGCCCCCGCGCAGAGCCGTCGCTCGGCAGCGACCATCGCGTCGGCGCTGAGGTGCGTCCGACGCTCGAGCAGGGCCTCCCGCAGTCGCGGCTTCGCGCTCACGCTTCGACGGTAGTGCCTACGATGAGGCGCATGAGCGATGAGGGACTGGCAGCAGCACGTGAGGTGATGGAGGCAGCAAGGGTCCCCCCGCGCGCGATCGACGTCTTCGCCCACTACTACGGCGAGCTCGAGGCCGGGGCGACCGGCAAGATCCCCGAGTCCGACATCGTCCCGCTGGACCCGCCGGCCCGGCTCGCTGACGCCGAGGTCGACGAGGAGACGCAGCGCGAAGCGCTGAGCCGGACCGCGATCATCAAGCTCAACGGCGGGCTCGGCACGTCGATGGGCATGGACAAGGCCAAGTCGCTCCTGCCCGTGCGCGGCGACCGGACGTTCCTTGACGTGCTCGTCGAGCAGGTGCGGCGCGTCCGGTCTGCGTACGGGGTGACGCTGCCGCTGATCCTCATGGACAGCTTCCGTACCCGCGAGGACACGCTCGCGGCACTCTCGGCGTACCCCGACATCCCCGTCGACGGGCTCCCGCGGGACTTCCTCCAGAACAAGGAGCCCAAGCTCCGCGCCGACGACCTGACGCCGGTGTCGTGGCCGAAGGACCCCAGCCTCGAGTGGACGCCGCCGGGCCACGGGGACCTGTTCACCGCGCTCGACGCGTCGGGCACGCTGCAGGCGCTGCGCGACCAGGGCTACCGCTATGCGTCGGTGTCGAACTCCGACAACCTCGGCGGCTTCCCGGACCCCAAGATCGCCGGCTGGTTCGCGCAGTCCGGAGCCCCGTACGCGGCCGAGGTGTGCCGGCGTACGCCCGCCGACGTGAAGGGCGGCTACCTCGTACGCCGCAAGTCGGACGGCAGGCTCGTGCTGCGCGAGACCGCGCAGACGCCGAAGGAGGACCTGGCGGTCGCCGACGACATCACCCGCCACCGCTGGTTCCACACCAACAACCTGTGGTTCGACCTCGACGCCCTCGCCGCGGTGATCGAGGAGCGCGGCGGCGTCCTCGAGCTCCCGCTGATCCGCAACGAGAAGACCGTCGACCCGACCGATCCGCAGTCGCCGGCGGTGATCCAGGTCGAGTCCGCGATGGGTGCGATCGTGCAGGTCTTCGACGGCGCGACCGCGATCGAGGTCGAGCGCAGCCGGTTCCTGCCGGTGAAGACCACCGACGACCTGCTGCTCGTACGGTCGGACTTCTACACGCTCGACGACGACTTCCACCTGGTCGCCGCGCACGACGAGTCGCCCCTCGTGCGGCTGGACAAGAGCTACTACAAGCTCGTCCAGGACTTCGACACGCGGTTCCCGAAGGGGCCTGTGAGCCTCGTCGACGCCGCCTCGTTCGCCGTCGAGGGCGACTGGACCTTCGGAGCGGACGTGCGTGCCGTGGGCGACGTCAGCGTGGGGGCGGCGGGGTCCACAGGGACGATCCCCGACGGCACGACGCTCGAGGGGTCATAGGCTGTCGCCCATGCGTACCGTCGACGAGCACCTCGAGAAGCTGCTCGACCTGATCGGCCCGCTGCAGCCGTACGACCAGCCGTTGCTGGAGTCGCTGGGGCTGCCGCTGGTCGACGACGTGGTGAGTCCGATCGACCTGCCACGCTTCACGAACTCGGCGATGGACGGGTATGCGGTGCGGGCTGCAGACGTGGTCGGTGCCAACCGTGAGTTCCCCGTCGTCCTGCCCGTCGTGGGGGAGCAGGCCGCCGGCTCGAGCACCCCCACCGCCCTCACGGCCAAGACCGCCGTCAAGATCATGACCGGGGCGCCGATCCCGTCGGGTGCCGACACGGTCGTCCCGATCGAGCTGACCGACGGTGGCGACGCCGACGTGCGGATCTACCAGGCCCGCCGCGCCGGCGAGAACGTACGGCCGGCCGGCGAGGACGTGGCCGCCGGGGAGATCGTCGCCGAGGCCGGGACGATCCTCGGGCCGCGAGAGGTCGGCCTGCTGGCGTCGCTCGGGTTCGCCCGGTTGCGCGCCCGCCCCCGCCCCCGGGTGGTCGTGCTGTCCACCGGCGCCGAGCTGCGCGAGCCCGGGGCGCGGTTGGACTACGACTCGATCTACGACGGCAACTCCTACATGCTCGCCGCCTGCGCGCGTGCCGCCGGCGCCATCGCGTACCGGGTCGGGATCACCTCGGACGACCCGCGCGAGTTCGCCGACAAGCTCAACGACCAGCTGGTGCGCGCCGACCTCGTCGTCACCAGCGGCGGCATCAGCAAGGGCGCGTACGACGTGGTGAAGGCGGCGCTGTCCGAGCTGGGCACCGTCGAGTTCGCCGAGGTCGCGATGCAGCCGGGCAAGCCGCAGGGCTTCGGCACGGTCGGCGAGGAGAAGACCCCGATCGTCACGCTGCCGGGCAACCCGGTGTCCTCGTACGTCTCGTTCGAGGTGTTCGTGCTGCCGATGCTGCGGCGGATGATGGGCAAACTCCCCTACCGACGCCCGCTCGTCCAGGCCACGATGACCGAGGAGATCCGCTCGCCCTCCGGCCGTCGGCAGTTCCTGCGCGGCTGGCTCGAGGTGAACGGTCGTGGCGTGCGCGTCACCCGGGTCAGCGGGCCGGGGTCGCACCTCGTCGCGGGGCTGGCTCGGGCCAACTGCCTCATCGTCGTCGAGGAGGACGAGACCGCTCTGCACGTCGGTGACACCGCCAAGGTGATGTTCCTGGACCGGGAGTTCTGATGGGCGACAGGCTCACGCACCTCGACGAGCAGGGTGCCGCCCGGATGGTCGACGTCTCCGGCAAGGACGAGACCCGCCGGCAGGCGACCGCCACCGGCATCGTCCGGACGACGCCCGAGGTGGTGGCGCTGCTGCGTGCGGGCGACGTGCCCAAGGGGGATGCGCTCGGGGTCGCGCGCGTCGCCGGGATCATGGCCGCCAAGCGCACGCCCGACCTCGTCCCGCTGTGCCACCCGCTCGCGATCACCGGGGTCGAGGTCGACCTGGACGTGACCGACGAGGGTGTGGAGATCGCCGCGACCGTCCGCACCACCGGCCGTACCGGGGTCGAGATGGAGGCGCTGACCTCGGTGAGCGTGGCCGCGCTGACGGTGGTCGACATGATCAAGGCGGTCGACAAGCACGCCGTCATCGCCGATGTCCGCGTACGGGCGAAGTCCGGCGGCAAGAGCGGGGACTGGTCGGCGTGAAGGCCCTGGTCGTCACCTGCTCCAACCGTGCCGCCGCGGGCGTGTACGAGGACACCACCGGTCCGCTGATCGTCGAGGCGCTGAGGTCGTGGGGTTTCGAGGTCGCCGACCCGCTCGTCGTGCCCGACGGCCTCCCGGTCGAGGAGGCGCTGCGTGAGGCGGTCGAGCTGCGCTACGAGGCCGTCGTCACCACCGGCGGCACGGGTATCAGCCCCACCGACGCGACGCCAGAGGCGACCGAAGCCGTCCTCGAACGGACGCTGCCCGGCGTCGCCGAGGCGATCCGGGCGTACGGGGTCGCCGCCGGGGTCCCGTCGGCGATGCTCTCGCGCGGCATGGCCGGTGTCGCCGACCAGACGGTCATCGTGAACCTGCCGGGCTCGCGCGGTGGCGTGAAGGACGGGCTCACGGTCCTGTCCGACGTGCTGCTGCACGCCGTGGAGCAGGTCGCGGGCGTGGACCACGAACGCACCGACGACGGCGGTGCGTCCTGAGCACGGGCTGGCCCGCCACCTTGCACCACGGGCCGGTGGGACTGCGGCCGATCAGGCGAAGCGATGCCCGAGCGTGGGCTCGGCTGCGCCAGGACTCCGCCGACTGGCTCGGACGCTGGGAGGCGACCCTGCCCAGCACGGTGCCCTCGGCCGGACGCTCGTACGGGGCCGCCGTGCGCTCGTTGCGTCAGCAGGCGTCGCAGGGGCGTGCGCTGCCGTTCGTCACGACGTACGACAGCGACCAGATGATCGGCCAGGTGACCGTCTCGGGGATCACGTGGGGCTCGGCACGGTGGGCGCAGATCGGCTACTGGATCGCGCGCCCGTACGCGGGTCGTGGCATCACGACGACCGCGGTGGCGATGGCGGCCGACCACTGCTTCGAGGCGCTCGGCCTGCACCGCGTCGAGATCGCGATCCGTCCCGAGAACCGCTCCAGCCTGCGCATCGTCGAGAAGCTGGGCTTCGACCGCATCGGCGTCGCGCCGCGCTACCTGCACATCGACGGCGCGTGGCGCGACCACATGCTGTTCGCCATCACCGCCGAGCAGGTCGTGCCGGGCGGGCTGCTCGCACGTGTCGACTCCCGCAGCGTCGATCGCTGAGCGCATTGCCTCGCATTGCCGTGATCGCTTTGCGACACACCGACCGAGGTCCCCGAACGGAGGCGTTCGCACCGCGTACGGTTCGTCTGTGGGTACGGGCCTGATCTTCGCAGCCGTGATCGCCATCTGGGTGGCGTACGGCGTACCCCTGCTCCTGCGCCGACACGAGGAAGCCACCCGCGGAGGGGGCGTGACGTCGTTCTCCGGGGCGCTTCGCGTGCTCACCCAGCGCAAGGACGAGACCGCTCCGGTCGAGGCCACGGCGACCGCGCCGGACTCGCCCTCGGCGGACTCCACGTCGGACTCCACCGGTGAGACCGAGCCGGCGATGCCGGTCGAGACGAAGCCCGAAGCGCCGCGGCGTCCGTACAACCGGCGCGCGGCGCGCATCGCCGCCCGCCGTCGTCGCCGGGTGCTGCTCGTGCTGCTCGCGGCCTGCGCGATCGTCGGTGGGCTCGCTGTCGCCGGACTCCTGCTTCCGTGGGCGCCCGCGATCCCGGCCGGGATCGTCGTCGCCTGGCTGGTCCTGTGCCGTGTGATGGTGCGCAGCGAGATCGGACGCCCCGTGCAGATCCTGCGACTAGGGGGTGGCGAGGTGCGCGCCGAGGCACGCGCCGAGCGCAGTGCGGCACGCGCGGCCCGGCGCACGGAGCGTCGTGCCGCCTCCGAGCGCGAGGAGAAGAAGGCGGTCGTGGTGGATCCCGATCTCGAGACGACCGTGGTGCTCTCGGGCCAGTTCGAGGACCACGACCCGCAACGCCGCAACGTCATGGAGAAGACCCCGCTGCCGCAGGGAGCACTCGACCAGCAGATCGTCGACGCCACGGCGATGACGACCACGTCGGGCGTCACGCTGTGGGATCCGGTGCCGGTCACCCTCCCCACGTACGTCACGAAGCCGGCCGCTCCGCGGACCGTCCGGACGGTCGACTTCGGCGAGACGGCGGTGACCTCCGACGAGGGTCGCGCCGAGTCCCGCCGGGCCGTCGGCGACTGACGCCCGGGACGGCCCCCCGGATTCGGATCCGGGTGGGTCGCGTGGTAATCTCAATCTCGCTTTGGGGCTATGGCGCAGTTGGTAGCGCGTCTCGTTCGCAATGAGAAGGTCCGGGGTTCGAATCCCCGTAGCTCCACCCTCCGAAGGCCGGATCCGCACCGCGGATCCGGCCTTCGTCGTTGCGTCTGCGGCGTCCCGACGTCCCGGCGGTGACCAGCCGGGCACGCCCGCCGGGTCAGTGCCGCAGCAGCCGGCGACCGGCGACGTACGCGGCCGTGAGCAGGGCGAGGAGTGCGGCCCAGGGCAGCAGGAACCCGACGACGCGGAGGGCCACCCCGAGCGTCCCGACCAGCACGTCCCACCCCGCCTCGAGCGCGCCGACGAATCCGGAGCTGCTCGGTGCGTCAGGCTTGTCCTCGGAGGAGATCTCCACGTCGTACGTGGCCATCGCGACCTGGTCGGACAGCCCGCGGCGCTGGGCCTGGAGGGCCTCGAGGTCGGACTGGCGCTGCGACAGGGTCTGCTCGGCGGCGAGCAGGTCGGCCGTCGTGGACGCCTTCGCCATCAGATCCTGGAGTCGGACGACGGAGATCTCGAGCGCCTTGATCCGCGCGTCGAAGTCGCGACCCTGCGCGGAGACATCCTCGGAGTCGATCGACAGGCCGGCGACCTCGCCCAGCTCGCGGAGCTGTTGCGTCGTGTCACCGGTGCTGCCTGCAGGGATGCGCAGCCGGAGCGAGACGCTCGAGCGCTCGTCGTCCGACGACTCGGAGCGCGACTCGACCCGGCCGCGCTCGTCCTCTGCCCAACGGGAGAGCGCGTCGGCAGCGGCCGCGGGATCGTCGACGGTGACGAAAGCGGACGCCGTCGTCACGATCTCGCGGACACCGGCCTCGGCGCTCGTCCCGTCTCCCGACTTGCTGAGATCCGACATGCCTTCGTTCGGCCCGTCGGCGACACCCCCGGCGTCCTCCGCCGCAGGCGGCGCCTCGATCGAAGCCGAGTCACCCGCCTGGTCCGAGCCGCCCTGCGGCAGGAACGTGACGGCACCGCCGACCACCGCGCCGCCGAGTCCGAGGACGGCGACGACGGACGCCGCCGTGAGCGCGATCTTGCGGCTCCTCGTACGGGCGAGCGACGCGTCGAGGTCGATCCGACCGGTGACGCGGCGGTACATCCGGTCGACCTGCTCGTCGGTCAGCTCGGGGATCTCGGGCTGGATGCTCATGCGGGCCCCCTCAGGTCGTGGGTGGCGGCGCGGACCCGGCTACGGATGCGCGCGACACGGTTGCGTACGGCGCCGTGGCTCACGCCGAGCTCGTCGGCCGCCTCGGCGTAGGTGCGGTCGCCGACGACGCAGCGCTCGAACAGCTGCTGGTCGAGCGGCGAGAGGCCGGCGACGCTCGCACGCACCCGGGCGAGCAGCATCGCGGAGACGATCTCGTCGACCGGATCCTGGTCCGCGCTGGGCAGCGAGTCGTCGAGCTCCGCCCACAGCCTGCGGCTGCGCTTGCGGCGCAGGTTGAGCGCGACGTACTTCGCGGTCGCGAGCAGCCAGGGGAGCACCGATGTGTCGACGAGGTGGATGTCAGCACGCCGGCGCCACGCGGTCACGAAGACGTCCTGCGTGACCTCTTCGGCATCGTGGGCGGTGCCAACGAACCGGTACGCCTGCCAGTAGACGGGCGTGACGTGGCGTGCGTACAGGTCGCTGAACGCGTCGCGGTCACCCCGACGCGTACGGGCGAGCAGCAGCCGGTCGTCGGCGGCGTGCTCCGTCGGCAGGTCGGTCGTCATGGCGCTCCGTTCGCGTGGCCTCACCTGGTCCATGTCGCGAGGAGGACGACCGTCTCATGATTGAGTCACCGACGACTACCGTGTGCATGCTCGGATCGAGGGCTGCCATCCACGCTGCGCGGGCGGCGCGGCGGTGCGAAGGTCAAGTCATGGCCATCGCACCGACCCGCACGCTCAACGACGGTCTCGAGCTCCCGCTGATCGGGCTCGGCACGTACCCGATGGACGACCTCGAGGCCGCCGAGGCCGTACGCGTCGCCTTCGAGGTCGGCTACCGACTTGTCGACACGGCGACCTCGTACGGCAACGAGGCCGGGGTCGGTCAGGCCATCGCGAGGACCGACGTCCCTCGCGACGAGATCGTCGTGACGACCAAGCTGCGCGGCGAGGACCAGGGGTACGAGTCGACGCTGCGCGCGTTCGGGGAGTCACGTGAGCGGCTCGGCGTCGAGTACGTCGACCTGTACCTCATCCACTGGCCGCTCCCGCGCCTCGACCGGTACGTCGACTCGTGGAGGGCGATGATCCGCCTGCGCGACGACGGGCTCCTCAACAGCCTCGGCGTCTCCAACTTCACGCCCGAGCAGATCGACCGCCTCGTCGACGAGACCGGCGTGGCCCCCGCGGTGAACCAGGTCGAGCTCCACCCGTACTTCGTGCAGGAGGAGCTGCGCGCGTACGACGCCGCGCACGACATCGTGACCGAGGCGTGGCAGCCGCTCGCGCGCAAGACCGACCTGCTCACCGAGGTGGCGCTGGGTGAGATCGCCGACCGGCACGGCGTCACCCCCGCGCAGGTCGTGCTGCGATGGCACGTCCAGCGCGGAGTGGTCCCGATCCCGAAGTCGGGGAGCGAGGCACGCCAGCGCGAGAACCTCGAGGTCTTCGGGTTCGCGCTGAGCGACGAGGAGATGACGCTGATCGGCGACCGCCCGCAGGACCGCAGCGGCGGCGACCCGATGACGCACGAGGAGTTCTGACGGACTGAGGGACGGTGAGCCACGTCTGCTGGGGGTGAGCCACCCCGACATGGTGCGCTCACCTGTGGTGGAGGTGGCTCACCGACGCATGCGCGCGGCCCGCGCGAGCTCGCGCCGGACGTACGCCGCGGTCCGTGCGCGGTTCGCGGCTCGCGTCGCTTTTCCGCCCGTATCCTCGCCTGCGCGGTCGTTCCACCCGGCTGGTCGACGTATGTGAGCATGCCGTCGATCTCGACGACCAGACCCTCGAGCGGCCAGAAGAAGTCGACCTCGGCGCTACCGCCGTCTGCAAGCGTCATCCCGACCTGCGGCTCAGGTCAGGAGATCCCGAACTCCCAGCACAGCACGAGGAAGCGTGCGAGCTCGGCGTCGCCGTAGCCCGCGTCGATCGCCTCACGCCGTGTCACGTGGACGCTGTTGAGATGTGCCTGCCGTTCGAGCCGATGCATGGCCGAACTGTGCCGTGGCGGGGCCGTTCGGTGCCGCCACGGCGTCGCCACCCTGTGGACAACCCCGGTGAGCCACGTTTGCTGGGAGTGAGCGCACCTTGTCGGGGTCGCTCACGTACGGCACATGTGGCTCACCGGCCGGGTTCTGCGAGAGCGGGTGTCGATCGAGGGTCGCCCGAACCGTCATCACGGTGTCACGATCACACCGACGGAAGGACGTAACGATGCTCTACACACTCTTCATCCACAACACCGACCCGCGCGAGGCGGGCATCAGCCAGGAGGACATGGCGCCTGTGGAGGCGGCGTTCGACGCGTACGCCAAGGCGCTCGACGACGCGGGCGTCTTCGTCACCACGCAGATCCTCGGCTTCCCCGAGGCCGCGACGACGGTGACCGCGGTCGACGGCGAGCCGAAGATCCAGGACGGGCCGTTCGCCGACACCAAGGAGTACGTCGGAGGGGTCGTCGTCATCGACGTCCCCGATCTTGATGCCGCGCTCGCGTGGGCGCAGAAGTGCCCCGGGGTGATGTACGGGTCCGTCGAGGTCCGCCCGACGACGCTCACCTGGAGCCGTGAGCGGCAGTGGTACCAGCCCTGAGCGCGTACGAGGAGGCCGAGCGGGCGGCGCGTACCTCGTACGGTCGCCTGCTCGCCCTCCTTGCCGCGCCGACCGGTGACCTCGCCGCGGCGGAGGACGCGCTCGCCGACGCGTTCGAGCGGGCGCTGGCGACCTGGCCGGAGCGGGGAGTGCCCGCGAACCCGGAGGCGTGGCTGCTCACGGCCGGACGCAACCGGCTGCGCGACCTCTATCGGACGGCGGCGTACCGGACGTCGGCGCCGCTGGAGGAGGGGCCGGAGGAGGCCGGCTCGGGCTCCGGTCACTCGACCGCTGAGGCCAGCGAGATCCCAGACGGGCGGCTGGCACTGATGTTCGTGTGCGCGCACCCGGCGATCGACCCCGCGGTGCGCACGCCGCTGATGCTCCAGACGGTCCTCGGCCTCGAGGCCCGGCGGATCGCCGAGGCGTACGTCGTCCCCACGAGCACGATGGCGCAGCGGCTCGTACGGGCCAAGCGGCGCATCCGCGACACCCGGATCCCCTTCGTCGTCCCAGGCACGGACGCCATGCCGGCGCGGCTGCCCGCCGTGCTCGAGGCGGTGTACGGGGCGTACGCGATCGACTGGGCAGCCGTCCCGAGCACGACGCTGCGGGCCTCCACGGCGGGGGAGGCGCACTACCTCGCCGTGCTCCTTGCTGCGCTGATGCCCGACGAGCCGGAGGTGCTCGGGCTCGCCGCGCTGGTCGCCCTGTCGCTCGCGCGGGCCGACGCGCGCACGAGCGACGAGGGCCGCTTCGTGCCGCTCGACGCGCAGGACGTCGACCGGTGGGACGCCGCGCTGATCTCGCAGGGGGAGGACCTTCTCGGCCGGGCGTCCGTACGAGGTGGCGCCGTGCCCGGGCGGTTCCAGCTGGAGGCGGCGATCCAGTCCGTCCACTGCGCGCGGGCGCGTACGAGTCGGACCGACTGGCCGACGCTGCTCAAGCTCCACCGCGCGCTCGTGCGCCTCGTACCGACGCTCGGCGCCCGCGTCGCGCTGGCCGCGGTGACCGGTCGCGTCGACGGACCCGAGGCGGGGCTCACGCTGCTGGACGCGATCGACGACGAGGGCGCGCGCCGGTTCCAGCCGGCGTGGGCGACGCGGGCGCACCTGCTCGCGCAGGCCGGGCGCAGGGAGGAGGCGGATGCCGCGTACGCAAAGGCGATCTCGCTCACCACCGACCACCCCACCCGCGAGCATCTCGCGGCCCGCCGCGCCGAAGGCTCGTGAGCTCAGACGCCTAGCAGCAGGCGGATCCCGTCGTCGACCTCCGCGAGCAGGATGGGGGTCAGGGCGCCTGCACGCTCGCCGACGTCGCTCTTGTCGAGAGTGGCGAGCTGGGAGACGTTGACGACGGAGTCCTTGGGGAGCCCGGTCGCGGCTCTGCTGACGAAGACGTTGCCCGGCATCGAGGCGAGCCGGAGGTGGGAGGTCAGTGCCGCGACGACGACCGTGGCGATGCGGCTCGCGTTGAAGCCGTCCGACGAGACGATCAGGACAGGGCGTCGGAGGGCGGGCGCGCTGGAGTGCGGCGGACCGAGATCGACCCAGTGCACGTCGCCGCGACGGATCACGTCACCAGCCTTCGGCGTCGGCGGCGAGACGTGCCCTGCCGTACTCGACCACGACCGCATCGCGCGGGTCGGTGCCTTCGGTCGCGAAGAACACGTCGATCCTGCGGGTCAGGTCGTCATGGCTGAGCTCGTCCAGGTAGCGCTCGGCCGCTGTGGCGAAGAACGCCGAGCGCGAGAGACCCTGCTCGGCGGCCTTGGCGTCGATGCGCGCGAAGAGCGGGTCAGGAATAGAGATGGCGGTCTTCACGAGGTCGAGTATAACTAGGTAATACTGCTCAGATCCAGCGTGCGAACCACATGCGGTGCAGCCACTCCTCGTGCGTGACGAGCATGTCGGTCCAGATCGGGAAGAAGAACGCGAAGCACACCAGGGCGACCGCGACGTACGCGCCGAGCGCCACCGGACCCCACCAGCTCCGCCGGCTGCGCCGCGACGCCCGCAGGAGGCGTCCGGCCACGAGGGCGATCGCCGCGCAGGTGAACGGGATGAACGCCGTCGCGTAGAACAGGAAGATCGGACGGTCGTCGTAGGCGAACCACGGCAGCCAGGCGGAAGCGACCACGAGCACGAGAAGCCCGAAGCGCCAGTCACGCTCACGGATCCACAGCCAGAGCGACGCTCCGAGCGCGAGCAGCCCGCCCCACCAGATCACGGGGTTGCCGAGGATGAGGATCTGCCGCAGACATGTGGAGCCGCCGGTCGCGTCGCACCCCGCGGTCGAGGCGGGCAGGTCGGTCTGGGCGTCGACCCCGACCGGCCGGTTGAGGACGAGCCATCCCCACGGGTCGGACTGGTAGGGGTGCGACTTGCCGGCGAGGTAGTCGCCGGTGTGGAACGAGTAGACCATCTGGTGGTAGTGCCACAGGGACCGCAGCGCCTGCCACGCCTCACCGAGAGGGCCCTTGTCGCCGCCGTCGAGATAGCTGCCCCATGGTGGCGCGTCCCCGTACCCGTGGCCGAACCGCGCCTCGAAGACCTCGTGGTTGATGAGGAAGCCCATCCACGTCAGCACGTAGACGACGAGCGCGACCAGGACCAGCGACACGAACGCCGGCAGCCCGTCGACGATCATCGAGCGCCACCACGCCCCTCGCACGCCGAGGGCGTTGCGGTCGAGCGCGTCGAGCACCCAGACCGCGACGCCCACGACGGCGAGGACGTACAGCGCGCTCCACTTCGTGCCGATCGCCAGCCCGAAGCACACGCCGGCCGCGAGGCGCCACGGCCGCAGGAGGAGCATGCGTACGGGGCCGAACCCGGCGATGTCCTCGGTGTGTGCGCTGGCCGAATGAGAGACGCGTCGGGCGAGGCGTGCGCGGCCCCAGTCGCGGTCGGCCACTACGCACGCGAGCGCGCACACCAGCCAGAACGCGAGGAAGACGTCGAGCAGGGCGAGCCGCGACATCACGAAGTGGACTCCGTCGACGGCCAGCAGAAGCCCGGCCAGGCAGCCCAGCGTGGTCGAGCCCGTCATGCGGCGCACCATGCGGGCGAGCACGAGAACCGTCAGCGCGCCGACCACCGCGGCGGAGATGCGCCAGCCGAACGAGGTCATCCCGAAGAGGTGCTCGCCGATCGCGATCATCCACTTGCCCACCTCGGGGTGGACGACCTGTGTCGGCTCCCCGGTCCACAGCCCGGTCGTCTGGCCGGCCTCGACTTGGGCGTTCGCGTCCTCGAGCCAGTCCTGGGCGTAGCCGAAGTTGAGCAGCGACCACGCGTCCTTGGCGTAGTAGGTCTCGTCGAACAGCAGACGCGACGGGTACTCCAGGCGCCACACGCGGGCGGCGAAGGCGAGCAGGGCGATCGCGAGGGGCGCGAGCCATCCGACCAGTCGCGGCGCGCCCGCGATGCGGGGGCGGAAGCGCTCGGCCAGCAGCGGCAGACGGGCACCCTCGCGCGTACGGCCCAACGGCTCGACGGCCGGCGGGTGGTCGACGGACACGGACACGCCGTAACCCTAGCGAGCGGGATCGAGCCGTCGTGCGTCATCGGGGAGCCGTGTTGCGGGCCCGTACGCTGGGCCGGTGCTGATCCTCGCCGCCACGCCCATCGGGAACCCCGCGGACGCCTCGTCCCGGCTCCGCGACCTCCTCGCGACCGCCGACGTCGTCGCGGCGGAGGACACCCGGCGCCTCCGGCGGCTCGCGACCGACCTCGACGTACGGATCAGCGGACGCGTCGTCTCGTACTTCGAGGGCAACGAGGCTCGCCGTACGCCGGAGCTGGTCGCCGACCTCGAGGCCGGCCGTACGGTGCTGCTGGTCACTGACGCGGGCATGCCGAGCGTCTCCGACCCCGGCTACCGCCTCGTGGCCGCGGCGGTCGAGGCCGGGCTGGACGTCACGACGGCTCCGGGCCCGTCGGCCGCCCTGGCCGCGCTCGCCGTCTCGGGGTTGCCGGTGGACCGGTTCACCTTCGAAGGCTTCCTCCCGCGCAAGACGGGCGAACGCGACCGCGCGCTCGCCGCGCTGGCCGACGAGCCGCGCACCATGGTCTTCTTCGAGTCGCCGCACCGCACCCACGAGACGCTCGAGGCGATGGCGGCTGCGCTCGGCCGGGACAGACGTGGTGCGGTCTGCCGCGAGCTGACCAAGACGTACGAAGAGGTGCGGCGCGGCACCCTCGAGGAGCTCCTCGTGTGGGCTCGCCCCGGCGAGGAGGAGCGCGTCCGGGGTGAGATCACGATCGTCGTCGAGGGGGCCTCACCCCGCTCCTACGACGAGGAGACCCTGCGCGCGATGGTGGCCGACCGCGAGCGGTCAGGGCTGTCGCGCAAGGACGCGATCGCGGAGGTCGCCCGCGAGACGGGGGTCAGGCGGCGCGCGGTCTTCGAGCTCGTCCACCACTGAGGGCGGTGCTCCGTGGGCCGGTAGTATCGTGTTTCGCCCACCGCGAACAAAATCGACTTCACGTGCGAAGCCCTCGCCGCCGAGGTGCGAAGGTATCCCAACGAAAGCAGCCATGCAGGATATTCAGCCCCTTGCCCCCGGGACGCGACTCGTCCACATCGGCCCCTACAAGACGGGGACCACAGCCGTTCAGCACGCCTTCCACACGCGGCGCGATCAGGTCGCCGACGAGGGAGTCCACTACGCAGGGCGAGGGATCCAGCCGTACCGCGAGGTCATTGCCCTCACGGGGGCCAAGGGCCGTCGTGGCCACACCCCGGCCGACATCAGCGTGTGGGAGGAGCTCGTCGCCGAGATCCACCGCGCCGGAGACCAGCGTGTGGTGCTGAGCTGCGAGTCGCTCGCTAACGCGCACGCACCGGCGATCGAGCGCCTCTACGCCGACCTCGGGCCCGAGCGGGTGCACGTCGTCCGGATGCTCCGTCGCTACGACAAGATGCTGCCGTCGAAGTGGCAGCAGTCGGTGATGGGCGGGCTCAAGAGCGGCTTCGACCCCTGGCTGAAGAACGTGATCGACGACCCCGAGCACGACTTCTGGTTCCAGCACGGCAACGCCGACCTGACCGACCGTTGGGCGGACGTGGTCGGGCCCGAGAACATGACGCTGGTCGTGGTGGACGAGACCGACCGCGACTTCCTGTCCCGGACCTTCGAGCAGCTCCTCGACCTGACCCCTGGGCTGCTCAAGCCTGCTGCCGGCGGCGAGAACCGCTCGCTCTCACGTGGCGAGGTCGAGATGCTGCGCCGGTTCAACCAGATCGTGACGCCGCCGAAGTGGCGCGGTGAGGTGCACGAGCGCTACATCCGGTTCGGTGCCTCGCGTTCGATGAAGACGCTTCCGCGCAACCCCGACGATCCGAACGTCGCCACTCCGGAGTGGGCGTTCGCCCCGCTGGCCGAGCGCGCGGAGCGTGAGATCGCCGCCATCCGCGAGGCCGGCTTCAGGGTCATCGGCGACCTCGACGTGCTGCATGTGCCCAGACGTCCCGACCAGGCCGCCAACCCGACGGAGCTCGAGCCGGGGACGGTGCTCGCCGAGGTGGTCGCGCTCGCCGCGAGCGGAGTGGTCAAGGCCGGCCTGGCGAAACCGCCGATCCCTCTGTTCAGCGATCCTGAGGACCACGTCGGCGCGCTCCCGGAGAACGTCCGTCACGGTGCGGCGCTCACCCGCCGCGACATCGTGCACACGCTCGGACGGCGCGCGGCACGCAAGCTGAAGGCGGTGCGACGTGGCTGAGTCGTGGATCGTCCGCCTTGCTGGCACCGAGGACGCCACGCTCCCCGCAGCGGTCGGTGCCGCCAGCACCGACGTGACGCTCGGCGACGAGCTGGCGAGCCTCGACACGCTGATCGAGAGCGCGGCGGGGGAGCGACGCCCACAGGCCGTGACCCTCGTCGTCGGCAGCTGGGCAGACCTCGTGCCTCATCGCTGGGCCTCGCACGCGCTGGCGGGTGACGAGACCCCGTACACGGCGTGGCTGGATCAGATGTTCGCCGACGACGCACAAACCGTCTGGAACCGGCCGGACCTCCTCCTCGAGCGTCTCGTCGGCGCCGTCGGGTCTGCCGAGAAGGTGCACGTCGTGGTCGTCGAGGCGGGGCGTCCGCCGTCCGCGGACGCCGCCGCGCTCCTGCAGGCCACTCGGAGCGAGTACGCGAAGCGGGGCTGGGGGCAGGACGTGTTCGACCAGTACTTCGCCGCGACCGTGTGGCCCCGACGCCAGGCCAAGGGCGCTGCGCTCGGTGTCCCCGAGCACGTGGTCGTCGCCGCGCATCGCCTCGTCGACGCGCTCGGAGGAGCGGACGCGAGCGTCACCGGCAATCTCGCGGACGTCGACAAGCGCGGTCCTTCAGGGGACGGCGTGGTTCCGCGGGCGGTATCCGCGGCCGCCGGCGCCGACGTCCTCGTCGCGACGATCGAGGCGACGGTCGACCCGGCTGAGGTCGCTGCGGGCCATGCAGTCTGGCGTCGAGCCGAGGAGCTGAGCTGGCGTGAGCTCGTCGCTCTCCTGCGCAAGTCGCGCACGGGCAGTGTGGCAGGTGAGCGACCGGCGTGAGCGAGGGAGGAACCGAGGTGGGCGCGGCAGGATCTGACCGATCCGAGATCCTCCTGCCCGACGACGCCCTCCTCCTTCACGTGGGCCCGCACAAGACCGGCACCACAGCCGTGCAAAGCGCGTTCTTCGTCGCGCGCGACGCGCTGGCCCCGTACGCCGTGAGCTATCCCGGACGCTCCCGCACGCCGATCCAGGCAGTCACCGCGCTCACCGGTCACGGACCGATGACCGGCGAGCCGCCGCTCGACTTCCGGGACTGGACGCGGTTCGTCGCCTCGGTGCCAGCGCACGGACGCGTCGTCGTCTCCAGCGAGTTCTTCGCCGACGCCAGGGGCGAAGCCGTCGCGCGCACGCTGAGCGACCTCGACGCCGAGCGCCTGCACGTCGTCGTGACCCTCCGCAGGCTGGACCGGATCGTGCCGTCGCAGTGGCAGCAGTACGTCCAGAACGGCGCGGTTGCACCGTTCCGACGGTGGTTGCGCAGGACTCTCGCCACCCCCGACCCGGACGCTTCAGGTTTCTGGCTGCGCCATCGCCACGATCTCCTCGTCCAGCGCTGGAGCGACGCGCTGGGGCCGGATCGCGTTCGCGTCGTCGTGGTGGACGACTCCGACCGTACGGCGCTGCTGCGGACCTTCGAGGCGATGGTCGGCGCTCCTGACGGCATCCTCGAGCCGGAGTCTGATCGCGAGAACCGCTCCCTCACGCTGCCCGAGGTCGAGATCGTACGGGCGCTGAACGCCGAGTTCCGCGGGCGCGGATGGGAGCCGGCCGACTACCGCCGCTTCGTACGGATGGGGGTCACCCGTGCGCTCAAGGGAGTGGCGCCCGACCCTGCGGCCCCTCGCGTCGTCCTGCCTCGGTGGGCGGTGGAGAAGCTCCACGAGACGAGCACGGAGATGGTCGCGGCGCTGCGGGCGAGCGGTGTCGGTGTCGTTGGTGACCTGGACACGCTGATCGTCCCGCCGCCCACCGCGGACACGCCGGAGAAGATCCGCAAGACCGTCGACGTCCCGGCGGACCTCGCGGCGCGTGCCCTCGCCGGTGCGATCGACGCCGCGCAGCAGGGGGACAGCCTTGGCCTCGAGCGCGCTGCGCGCAGCTTTGCGCGGACGACGCCCGGCATGATCGTCACGCGGCTCGTCCGCCCACGCGGGCGCGGCGCCGCGCGCTGAGCGCGCTCCGTAGGATGGGGTCCATGTCCAAAACGGTCCTCACCGCGGTCGCCTGGCCCTACGCCAACGGCCCGCGCCACATCGGTCACGTGTCCGGGTTCGGAGTTCCCTCTGACATCTTCTCCCGGTACCACCGCATGATGGGCGATCGCGTGCTGATGGTCTCGGGCACCGACGAGCACGGCACACCGATCCTCGTGCAGGCCGACGCCGAGGGGTCGACCGCGCGCGAGCTCGCCGACCGCTACAACCGGGTCATCGTCGAGGACCTGGCCGGCCTCGGCGTCTCGTACGACCTCTTCACCCGCACGACGACGCGCAACCACTACGCGATCGCGCAGGAGGTCTTCGCCGGTCTGCACCGCAACGGCTATGTCGTCCCGCGGGTCACCACCGGGGCGATCTCGCCGTCGACCGGACGCACGCTGCCCGACCGCTACATCGAGGGCACCTGCCCGATCTGCGGGTACGACGGCGCGCGCGGCGACCAGTGCGACAACTGCGGCAACCAGCTCGATCCGGCCGACCTGATCAACCCACGCAGCAAGGTCAACGGCGAGACTCCCGAGTTCGTCGAGACCGAGCACTTCTTCCTCGACCTCCCCGCGCTCGCGTCGGCGCTGGCCGAGTGGCTCAAGTCGCGTGAGGACTGGCGCCCCAACGTCCTGCGATTCAGCCTCAACCTCATCGACGACCTGCGTCCCCGTGCGGTCACTCGTGACATCGACTGGGGCGTCCCGGTTCCCCTCGAGGGCTGGGCCGACCGCGCCGACAAGAAGCTGTACGTGTGGTTCGACGCCGTGATCGGCTACCTGTCGGCCTCGGTCGAGTGGGCGGTGCGTTCCGGTGATCCCGGCGCGTGGCGCGAGTGGTGGCTCGACCCCGAGACCGAGTCGGCCTACTTCATGGGCAAGGACAACATCACCTTCCACTCCCAGATCTGGCCGGCGCTCCTGCTCGGCTACCGCGGTCTGGGCGACAAGGGTGGTGAGCCGGGCCCGCTCGGCGAGCTCGAGCTGCCGACCGAGGTCGTCTCCTCGGAGTACCTCACGATGAGCGGGTCGAAGTTCTCGACGAGCCGCGGCACCGTCATCTACGTGCGTGACTTCCTGCGCGAGTACGGCCCAGACGCGCTGCGCTACTTCATCGCGGTCGCCGGCCCTGAGAACCAGGACTCCGACTTCACGTGGGAGGAGTTCGTGCGGCGCACCAACTTCGAGCTCGCGAACGAGTGGGGCAACCTCGTCAACCGCTCGGTGTCGATGGCCCACAAGAACTTCGGCGAGATCCCGACGCCGGGTCCGCTGACCGAGGCCGACCGGGCGCTGCTCGACGTCGCGGCCGCCGGGTTCGACACGGTCGGCGCCCACCTCGCGCGCAGCCGCTTCAAGCAGGCGATCAGCGAGGCGATGCGCGTCGTCACGGCCGCCAACCGCTATATCTCCGACATGGAGCCGTGGAAGCTCAAGGACGACCGGGAGCGTCAGGCCACTGTCCTCCACACGGTGCTCCAGGTCGTCGCCGACGCCAACACGATGCTCACGCCCTTCCTGCCGCACGCCGCGCAGCGCGTCTTCGAGACGCTCGGCGGTGCCGGCGTGTGGGCGGCGCAGCCGGAGGTGCACGAGGTGATCGACGACCTCCCCGCCGACCCGATCGGCGTCGGCATCCCCGAGCTCGGCCATCCTTACCCGGTGATCACCGGTGACTACACCGTCGAGCAGGCCGTGTGGCGTCGTACGGAGATCGTCGCCGGCACGCCTCTCGTGAAGCCGTCGCCGTTGTTCACCAAGCTCGACCCGTCCCTCGGCGAGACCGGCCCGGAGTGGGCACCGATCGTCACCGCCCCGGCCGAGCCCGAGGGCGCCGCGTGAGTGCGACCGGAGACCGGCCACCGCTTCCGGAGCCGTTGCCGCGTCCGGTGGTGGACAACCACTGCCACCTCGACATGGACGACTCGGCCGAGCAGCTGTCGGTGCTCGACGCCCTCGACCGCGCCCGCGCGGTCAACGTCCCACGGATCGTCCAGATCGGCTGCGACCTGCCCGGCGCGAAGTGGGCGGTTCAGGTCGCCGAGGCCCACGACGCGATCATCGCCGGTGTCGCGCTGCACCCCAACGAGGCTCCGCGCCTGGCCGCCGACGGGCAGCTCGACGACGCCCTCGCCGAGATCGAGTCGCTCGTCGTGTCCAGCCCGCGGGTGAGGGCGGTCGGCGAGACCGGCCTCGACTATTTCCGTACGGGCGAGGAGGGGCGTGCCGCACAGCACGAGTCGTTCCGTGCCCACATCGCGATGGCCAAGAAGCACGACAAGACGCTCGTGATCCACGACCGCGACTCCCACGCGGACGTCCTGGCCGTGCTCGACGAGGTCGGCGCGCCCGAGCGTACGGTCATGCACTGCTTCTCGGGGCACGCCGACTTCGCAAAGGCCTGCGTCGAGCGCGGCTTCTGGCTGTCGTACTCGGGCACGCTGACGTTCAAGAACGCCCAGCCCGTACGCGACGCGCTCGCCGTTACCCCGCTGGACCAGGTGCTCGTCGAGACCGACGCGCCGTTCCTCACGCCGACGCCGTACCGCGGCCGTCCGAACGCCTCCTACCTCGTGCCGACGACCGTACGGGCGATGGCGCAGGTCCTCGAGGTCGATCTGGCCGAGCTCTGCGACGCGATCGACGCCAACACCGACGCGGCCTTCGGGGGCACCTGGGGCTGACCCTCGCGGCGGGGCCTGAAGGGCCCACGCGTGACCGGTGAACCACAACGCGGTAAGTTTCCCGGTGGAGCGTGAGCGAGATCACGGGGGTTGGGTTTCAGGTCACGATCTGGTTACTCTGCCGAGAGTTTGTGTCCCGACCCCCGAGGGAGCCTCGTGCGTACCCGTCTCGCAGTCACCACCGTGAGCGCTGTCATCGTCGCCGCGATCGTCGCCGGCGTCCTGGCGTTCACCGTGTTCAACAAGACCGTCACCTTGAGCGTCGACGGCAAGGAGACCCAGGTCCGGACGTTCGGCGGCACCGTCGGCGACGTCCTCGACGCCGAGGGCATCGACCTCGGGGAGCGTGACGTGGTCGCGCCGTCGGTCGGATCCGGCATCAAGGACGGCACGAAGGTCGCTGTCCGCTATGCCCGTCAGCTCCTCCTCACCGTCGACGGTGAGGCCAAGACCTACTGGACGACCGCCCTGCGCGTCGACGAGGCGCTTGAGCAGCTGGGGATCCGTCCGCACGCCGCCGCCGAGCTCTCGACGAGCCGCAGTGCGAGCGTGCCCCGCGACGGCCTGACGATGTCGATCACCAGCCCGCACAAGATCCGCCTCGTCGCCGACGGCACCCGTCGTACGGTTTTCGCCGCGGGCGACACCGTCCGCGAGGCGCTTGACGGGCTCGGCATCACCCTCGGCGAGCACGACGAGGTCACCCCCAAGCCGTCCGCGACGCTCACCGCCGGCATGCGCGTCCGGGTCGTGCGCATCGCCAAGGTCGTCCGCACCAAGACCGAGGACGTCGCCTTCAAGACCAAGGTCCGCGAGGACGACGACATGGCGGCCGGCGAGACCAAGGTGGTCCGCAAGGGCAAGAAGGGCTCGGCCCGCATCACGTACGAGATCGTCCGCGCCGACGGCAAGATCCGTTCCCGCAAGGCGATCAAGACCGTGGTCCTCGTCCCGGCGCGCGCGCAGGTCGAGCGCCACGGCACCAAGCCCGACACCCCGTCGCTCGACACCGGCGACGGCTCGGTCTGGGACCGCCTCGCGAAGTGCGAGTCGGGCGGCAACTGGAGCATCAACACCGGCAACGGCTACTACGGCGGCCTGCAGTTCAACCTCGGGACGTGGCGTGCGTACGGGGGCCAGGGCTACCCACACGAGAACACCCGCGAGCAGCAGATCGCCGTCGCCACCAAGCTGCGTGACGCCAACGGTGGCGGCTACGGCTCGTGGCCGCACTGCGCTTCGCAGCTGGGCCTCCCACGCTGAGCGGCTCAGTGAGGCTCCTCGGAGCCGGTGACGTCCGTGCGCTGGCCGAGGAGCTCGATGTGGTCCCGACCAAGAAGCGTGGCCAGAACTTCGTCATCGACGCCAACACCGTGCGGCGCATCGTCCGCGCGGCCGGGGTCGACGCCGACGACGTCGTGCTCGAGGTCGGGCCAGGCCTGGGGTCGCTGACGCTGGCGCTGCTGGAGCAGGTACGCCACGTGGTGGCCGTCGAGGTCGACGGCCGGCTCGCCGCGGCGCTCCCGGCGACGATCGCCTCGTACGCGCCTGAGCGCACCGGCGACATCGACGTCGTGCACGCGGACGCGATGCAGGTGCGGGAGCTTCCCGGTCCCGCACCGACAGCCGTCGTCGCCAACCTGCCTTACAACGTCTCGGTGCCGGTGCTGCTGCACCTCTTCGAGCACGTCCCGACGATCGAGCGCGGCCTCGTCATGGTCCAGGCCGAGGTCGCCGACCGGCTGACCGCAGGCCCGGGGTCGAAGACGTACGGGGTGCCGAGCCTCAAGGCCGGCTGGTACGCCGACGTGCGCCCCGCGGGACGCGTCGGCCGTACGGTCTTCTGGCCCGCGCCCAACGTCGACTCCGGCCTCGTCGCATGGACGCGGCGCGAGCCGCCGACCGGTGCCGACCGCGCGCGGACGTTCGCGGTCATCGACGCCGCGTTCGCGCAGCGCCGCAAGACCCTGCGGGCCGCCCTGTCGGGCGTGGCGGGAGGCGCCGAGCAGGCGGAGGCGGCGCTGGTCGCGGCCGGCGTCTCGCCGCAGGCACGCGGCGAGACGCTCGATCTTGATGCGTTCGTCGCGATCGCCGGTGCGCTCGGCGACGACGTGACGCCCTCCCGGTAGTTTGTTGCGGTGCGTACGACGACCGTCCGGGTGCCGGCCAAGATCAATCTCTCGCTCGGGGTAGGACCCCGCAGGGAGGACGGCTACCACCCGCTCGCGACCGTCTACCAGGCGGTCGACCTGTGCGACGAGGTCCGGGCGACCGAGGTCGACGGCGACTCCGTGAGCGTCGAGGTCCACTTCGACGGCGACGGGTGGCGCGAGCAGGCGCCCGTGCCGACCGACGAGAACAACCTCGCCGTCAAGGCGGCGCTCGCGCTCCGGGACGCCTTCGGCGTGAAGTCGGGCGCCGCGCTGTCGATCCGCAAGGTGATCCCGGTGATGGGCGGGATGGCCGGAGGGTCGGCCGACGGCGCCGCGGCGCTGGTGGCCTGCGACGCGCTGTGGGGAACGGGTGCGTCGCGGGCGGAGCTGGAGGAGATCGCGGCGGGCCTCGGCTCGGACGTGCCGTTCCTCCTCCACGGCGGCACCGCGCTCGGCGGCGGGCGCGGCGAGGAGGTCAGCCCCGTCCTCGCGCGCGGCCGGTTCCACTGGGTCTTCGCGATCGCCGACCATGGTCTGTCGACGGCCGAGGTGTATGCGGGCTACGACGCGCGGCACGCGGACGCTCCGCCGCCGATGCCCGAGGTCCCCCCGACGCTCCTGACGGCGCTCGCGGCGGGCGACGCCGCCGGGGTCGGTGCGTCCTTGTCCAACGATCTGCAACCGGTCGCCCTCGCGCTCCGGCCGGAGCTGCGCGACGTCTTGGCGGTCGGCGAGCAGGGCGGCGCCCTCGGGACGCTGGTGTCCGGCTCAGGCCCGACGGTGATGCTCCTCGCGGAGGACGCCGACCACTCCGCCCAGCTCGCGCGGATGCTGCTGGCCGAGGGCGTGTGTGTCGACGCCGTCCAGGCCACAGGACCCGAGCCCGGCGCACATCTGATCTGAGCGGTTCACCGCCCGGACCGGCGCGCCGCGAGAGCGCGTACGGCCGCCTCGTAGGCTTGCAGGGTGACCCCGCCCCAGAACCTCGTGAATCTCGACGGGGTGGACAAGACCCACGGGACCCGTACGCTCCTCGACGGCGTGAGCCTCGGGGTCGGCGCCTCGGACCGCATCGGCGTCGTCGGCCGCAACGGTGGCGGCAAGACCACCCTCCTGCGGGTGCTCTCGCGCATCGAGCCCGTCGACGCCGGACGCGTCACCCACGTACGGGGCCTCGAGGTCGGCTTCCTCAACCAGACCGACGAGCTCCACGAGGCACACACGCTCCGCGAGGCCGTCCTCGGTGGCAAGGCCGACCACGAGTGGGCGTCGGACCCCGACACGCGTGAGGTCGTCACGGTCCTGCTCGCCGGCGTGCCGCTCGACCGGCTCATCGAGGGGATGTCGGGTGGAGAGCGTCGCCGCGCCTCGCTCGCGCGCCTGCTCCTCGGCCAGCACGACCTGCTCGTCCTCGACGAGCCCACCAACCACCTCGACATCGACGCCATCGCGTGGCTCGCGCGCCACCTGCGCAACCGCGAGTGCGCGATCGTCGTCGTCACCCACGACCGCTGGTTCCTCGACGAGGTTGCGACCCGGACGTGGGAGGTGCACGACGGTGTCGTCGACCAGTACGACGGCGGTTACGCGGCGTACGTGCTCGCGCGTGCGGAGCGTGACCGTCAGGCCGCGGCGACCGAGAGCAGGCGCCTCAACCTCGTCCGCAAGGAGCTCGCCTGGCTGCGCCGCGGTCCTCCGGCGCGCACGTCGAAGCCGAAGTTCCGCATCGACGCCGCCAACGCGCTCATCGCCGACGAGCCGCCGCCGCGTGATCGCATGGAGCTCGAGCGCTTCGCGACGCAGCGGCTCGGCAAGGACGTGCTCGACCTGGAGGATGTGAGCCTGACCCGGGGGACCGCGACGATCCTCGACCACACGACCTGGCGCCTCGGTCCCGGCGACCGGGTTGGGCTCGTCGGCCCGAACGGCACCGGCAAGACGTCGATCATGCGCCTCCTCACCGGGACGCTCGATCCCGACCGGGGCCGGGTCAAGCGGGGCAAGACGATCTCGGTCGCCTACCTCTCGCAGGCGCTCGACGAGCTCGACCCGACCGTGCGGGTGCTCGACTCCGTCAGCGGGTCCGAGCTGCGGGCGACCTCGCTGCTCGAGGGCTTCGGGTTCACCGGCGACCTGCTCACGTCCCGGATCGGCGACCTGTCGGGCGGTGAGCGGCGGCGCCTCCAGGTGATGCGCCTGCTGCTCTCGGAGCCGAACGTGCTGCTCCTCGACGAGCCGACCAACGACCTCGACATCGATACACTGACGGTGATCGAGGACTATCTCGACCGATGGCCGGGGACACTGGTGGTCGTCTCGCACGACCGCTACTTCCTCGAACGGGTCACGGACACGGTGTACGAGCTGCCCGGGGACGGGTCTGTACGGATGCTCGTCGGCGGCATCGACGCATACCGGCCGCAGGACCTCGCGTCCCGTACCCGCGCAGGCACTGCGGCCGCAGCGGCATCGCCGCCGCCCGTCGCGACCAAGGGCTCGACTCTCTCGGGGGCCGAGGAGCGCGCCGCGCAGAAGGAGCTCGCGCGCATCGACCGGCGGCTGGCGCGGCTGTCCGAGCAGAGCGCGGTCATCGAGGCCGAGATGGCGGCGAACGCGACAGACGTCGGCAAGCTGTCCGAGCAGCAGGAGCGGCTGACGCGGATAGTGGAAGAGCGCGACGAGCTGGAGGCGTCATGGCTCGATATCGCGGACGTGTTAGGTTGATCATCACCCAGAAAGATAGATTTTCTACCTAAGTGGAGTGAGAGTGCCTCAGCAGGGACCCAACGACCGTTCGACCCGTCGACTCCGGTGGGTCCTCCCGATCGTCCTGGTGCTCGTCTGGCTCGTCGTCGGCGGGGCTGCGGGCCCGTTCGCCGGCAAGCTGGCGGAGGTCTCGGAGAACGACAACGCCGCCTTCCTGCCCGAGAGCGCGGAGTCGACGGAGGTCGCCAAGCTCCAAGAGGGCTTCGCCCCGGACACGGTCCCAGTTGTCATCATCTGGGAGTCCGACGCGCCGGCCACTGCCGAGGCTCGGGCGGCGGTCGCGGAGCAGCTCGAGGCCGTCGCTCGTGTCGAGGGCATCGAGCAGCCCGTCAGTCCGCCGGTTCCCTCGGAGGACGGCCGTGCGCTCGCGGGGTACCTGAAGATCTCGCCGTCGTACGAGGGTGAGGTCGAGACCGTCGTCGAGGACATCCGTGACGCGGTCGAGCCCGTCGACGGCATGACCCCGTACGTGACGGGGGCCGGTGGCTTCGCCGCCGACCTCGGCTCCGCGTTCGCCGGCATCGACGGTCTGCTCCTCGGGGTCGCGCTCGCCGTCGTCCTGGTGATCCTCCTCATCGTCTACCGAAGTCCGCTGCTGCCGTTCGCGGTCCTGCTGACGTCCGTCCTCGGCCTTGGTGTCGCGGCCTTCGTCGTGTACCAGCTGGCCGACGCGGGCATCCTGGCCCTCAACGGGCAGAGCCAGGGCATCATGTTCATCCTCGTCGTCGGTGCCGCCACCGACTATGCCCTCCTGCTCGTCGCCCGCTATCGCGAGGAGCTGCGTGCCCACGAGGACCGCGTCCAGGCGATGTGGATCGCCTGGCGTCGTGCGCTGCGGCCGATCCTCGCCTCGGGCGGCACCGTCATCCTCGGCCTGCTGTGCCTCCTGCTGTCCGACCTCACGTCCAACCGCAGCCTCGGGCCGGTCGCCGCGCTCGGCATCGCCGCCGCGATGCTCTCCGCGCTGACCTTCCTTCCGGCCGTGCTGCTGCTCTTCGGCCGGACGGCGTTCTGGCCGTTCCGTCCGCACGTCGGCACCGCCAAGCCCGAGGAGGCCGGGCTCTGGGGACGGGTCGCCCGTCTCGTGAGCCGCCGTCCCCGACGCGTGTGGGTGGTCGTGACGCTGATCCTCGCGCTGGGTGCCGCCTTCGCGCCGACCTTCAAGGCGTCGGGCGTCTCGCAGAGCGACTTCTTCCTCGGTGAGGTCGAGGCGGTCGCGGGGCAGGAGGCGCTGTCGCGTCACTTCCCGGGCGGCTCGGGGTCGCCGGCCGTCGTGGTCGCCCCGGAGTCCGACCTCGACGAGGTCGTCCGTACGGTCGAGGGCACCGACGGTGTCGCGTCGGCCGAGCCGATGGCCGACGCCGCCGCTGCTCCCGCGGCTGCGGCGACCCCCAAGGTCGTCGACGGACGGGTGATGATCGAGGTCACCCTCGACGACGCTGCCGACTCGGCGGCGGCGGAGGACACCGTCCGCGACCTGCGCACAGCCCTGCACGATCTTGGCGACGACGTGCTCGTCGGTGGGGCGACCGCGCAGCAGATCGACGGCGACGACGTCGCGGAGCGCGACCGTACGATCATCATCCCGGTCGTGCTGATCGTCATCTTGCTCGTGCTGATCGTGCTCCTGCGATCGATCCTGGCGCCGGTGCTGCTGGTGGCGACCACGGTGCTCAGCTTCTTCGCCACGCTGGGTGTCGCGGGGCTGGTCTTCGACCACGTCTTCGGGTGGCCTGGGGCAGACCCCTCGGTGCCCTTGTATGCGTTCGTGTTCCTCGTTGCGCTGGGCATCGACTACAACATCTTCCTCATGACCCGGGTTCGCGAGGAGTCCGTGGAGCGCGGGACGCGTCAGGGCATCCTGCACGGCCTGGTCGTCACGGGCGGGGTCATCACGTCCGCAGGTGTGGTGCTCGCGGCGACGTTCTCCGCGCTGGCGGTGCTGCCGATCTTGTTCCTGGCGCAGATCGCGTTCCTCGTCGCGTTCGGCGTGCTGCTCGACACGCTCATCGTCCGCTCGCTGCTCGTCCCTGCGCTGTCGTACGACATCGGCGCACGGATCTGGTGGCCCAGCCGGCTGCAGCAGCGCCGCTGACCCGGCTGCCGCGCACGTACGCCGTGAGGGGCGCCGCCGGGCGCCGCCCTCAGCTGGGGGCGTCGAACGGCAGCAGCAGGCCGCGGAGGAGCGACGCGAGTCGCTGGGCGTCGCCACCGCCAAGCGAGGCCAGCAGCTCGCGCTCACGTGCGAGCAGTGCCTCGAGCGCGGCGTCGACGGTCGAACGTCCCTCGTCGGTGAGGCGCACCTGGACGCCGCGTCGGTCGGCGGGGTCCGGCAGCCGTTCGACGAACCCGCGCGCGGTCAGGCGGTCGATGCGGTTGGTCATCGTGCCGCTGGTCACGAGCGTCTCGCGCAGCAGCTGACCGGGCGAGAGCTGGTACGGGGCTCCGGCGCGGCGCAGGGCGGACAGGACGTCGAACTCCCATCCGTCGAGGTCCTGGTCGGCGAAGGCCTCGCGTCGCGCCAGGTCGAGGTGGCGCGACAGACGGGAGACGCGGCTCAGCACCTCCATCGGATCGACGTCGAGGTCCGGGCGCTCGCGCCGCCAGGCAGCGACCAGTCGATCGACCTCGTCTCGCATGCCGCCAGCGTACCGTCGAGATTCTCGACATCGAGATGTTTCGTCGCGCGGGTCACAGGCTGCACGATGTCAATAAAGGTTGACGAGCGCGATGGTGTCAACCAATGTTGACGCATGGATCTGAAGGAAGCCACTGATGACGACCCGGCGGTCGGCCTCCGAGCCGTACGGGCGTTGCGCGACCTCGCCGAGCGGCTCGAGCGCCTCCAGGTCGAGCGGGCCCGCTCGCTCGGCTGGTCGTGGCAGCAGGTCGCCGATGCTCTCGGGGTCAGCCGGCAGGCGGCGCACAAGAAGCACGGTGGCCACGAGCGGCACGGGAAGGACTGACATGTTCGAGAAGTTCACATCGACGGCGCGCTCCGCGGTCGTCGATGCCCAGGTGGAGGCGCACGACGTGGGGGACAGGCGCATCGAGCCGGTGCACGTGCTGGGCGCACTCGCGAAGCAGGAGCCGGCTGACGGCGCGCTGGCGCGGCACGGCGTCACGTACGAGGCGCTGCGGGCGGAGATCGCGCGCAGCGGCGCCGGTGCGCTGGACGCCGAGGCCCTCGCGGCGCTGGGGGTCGACGTCGACGCGGTCCGCGAGCGGGCAGAGACGACGTTCGGAGCGGGTGCCCTCGAGCGGGCGGGGCGCGGTCATGGGCATCTGCGTTTCACGCGCCAGAGCAAGGCCGTGTTGGAGCAGGCACTCCGTGTCACCGCCGCGGGTCCCGGGCGGGAGATCGGTGCCTCGCAGCTGCTTGCGGGCGTGCTCGCGGTGGACGACGTCCGAACGGCCACCGTGATCGCCGCGGTCTGTGACGATCCCGCCGCGCTGCGGGCCGATGTCGTACGCCTCGTGTCCGGCGGCGCCTGAGCGTCCACCGCCTCCGTACGGCGGCGTCTAGGCGTCCACCCGGCGCGGTGCGGCGGTGCGTGGGCGTACATCCGCTGCGTGTCGGTGGACGTTGAGCCACCGATGGGGCGTCGCCGTCGCGGCGGCGCCTACTCCTCGCCGTCGCGGGAGAGCAGCTCGGGCTTGGCGTCGAGGTGGGAGAGCCCGTTCCAGGCGAGGTTGACGACATGCGCGGCGACGACGTCCTTGCTCGGCTTGCGGGCGTTGAGCCACCACTGGCCCGTCGTGGAGACCATGCCGACGAGCATCTGGGCATACATGGGAGCGAGCTTCGCCTCGTACCCGCGCTCCTTGAACTCGCCGACGAGGATGTCCTCCACGCGGCTCGCGATGTCGCTGATGATGCTCACGTACGAGCCGGTGGGTGTGCCGACGGGCGCGTCGCGGACCAGGATCCGGAACCCGTCCGAGCTCGTGTCAATGTAGGTGAGCAGGGCATACGCGGCCCGTTCGAGGAGCTCGCGGGGGCCGCCCTCGGTGAGCGCCGAGCGCATCCCGCCGAGGAGGGTCTGCACCTCGCGGTCGACGACGACAGCGTAGAGGCCTTCCTTGCCGCCGAAGTGTTCGTAGACGACCGGCTTCGACACCGATGCCCGCGAGGCGATCTCCTCGACGGTCGTGCCGTCGACGCCCTTCTCGGCAAAGAGGGTGCGGGCGATCTCGATGAGCTGCTCACGACGCTCGGCAGCGGTCATCCGCTTGCTGCTGCGCTTGGGCTCCGGATCGGTGTTCTTGGCCATTCTCGGCATTCTTCCTCACGGCGCCGTGAGGGCGGCGGGCGCGTCGTCGCGCGCAGATTCCCGGTATCCCAGCGTCCGGCGGGGCGTCTCGACGGCGGGCGATCCCGCGTCCCAGCAACTAAGCAAGCGCTTAGTTTTCATGGATCTTTAGCAGAAGAAGGAAGTTCTGTGGTGCTATTGCCCCTTTTGTCATCGAGTCGTTAACGTCCCGTTCACTTCGCGGGCTCCCGGATCGGCTGGGGGTGTTCTCGGGCCGCAGATCGAACAGGAGAACGAGATGTACAGACAGCTTGTGGTCCGGCTCGCGGCCCTCGTCGCGACCGTGACCCTCCCTCTCGTCGGTGTCGCGGCACCGACCGCGGTCGGTGCGGAAAACCCGTACGAACGCGGCCCCGCCCCGACCACGTCGAGCGTGCTCGGCAACGGCTCGTACAGCGTCGGCTCGACCTCGGTGTCGAGCCTGCTCGTCACCGGATTCGGCGGCGGGACGATCTACTACCCGTCGACGACCTCGGACGGAACCTTCGGCGGTGTCGTACTCGCCCCGGGCTTCACGGCGACATCGAGCGCGTACGCGGGGCTCGCGCGCCGCGTCGCCTCGCACGGGTTCGTGGTGTTCGCGATCGACACGACGACGACTCTCGACCAGCCGGACAGCCGGGGCCGGCAGATCCTCGCCGCGCTCGACTACCTGACGCAGCGCAGCTCGGCGAGGTCGCGTGTCGACGCTTCACGCCTCGCCGTGTCGGGGCACTCGATGGGCGGCGGCGGCACCCTTGCAGCCGCCAACTCGCGCTCGAGCCTCAAGGCCGCGGTCGCGCTCCAGCCGTGGCACACCACGAAGAGCTGGCCCGGCGTCCGCGTGCCGACGATGATCATCGGCGCGCAGACCGACACGATCGCGCCGAACTCCTCGCACTCGATCCCGTTCTACAACAGCCTGACCGGGGCAACTGAGCGCGCGTACGGGGAGCTCCGCAGCGAGGGGCACCTGGCGGCCAACACCAACCCGGACTGGCAGGGACGCCTCATGGTGACCTGGCTCAAGCGCTACGTCGACGCCGACCTGCGCTACTCGCCGTTCCTCTGCCCGGCGCCGAGCTCGACCTCGTTGTCGGACTACCGCAGCTCCTGCCCGGACTGAGCGGGCGGGGACAGAGAAGTCCCTCCGGAGAACGGGCCGGGCGCGATGGTGGAAGCATCGCGCCCGGCCCTCTCATGATGAACGACGGACCCAAGACGGCTTGCGGTCCCTCACGATCAGGCGGACTGTGGAAGGAGAGCACGTCTCCCGAGGAGGTCGCATGCACGTCAGCAACGTCGTCAAGTGGAGTGTGGTCGTCGCCGTGGTCGCCGGGTTCGTCATCTCCGGCCTCGTGGTGATCCTGCTGGTCCGCAATGGCGTCCTCAACAGCTATCCGTGGGAGTCCGTCGGCACCGCGCTGGCGATCTTCGGCGCCATCTGCGCACTCGTGACGGGGATCGCCGAGGCCGACGTCGGCAGCCACAAGACCAAGCGCGACGCCTCGCCGCACTGACGCCACGCCACGCCGGGGCCTGGTCTGACCGCAGGCGTCAGGTGTCAGGCGCTGACGCGCTTGGCGTCGATGCGCGACGCCACCGGCCAACGGACGTCGCGTACCCAGCCGGCCTTCTCGAAGAGCCAGATCAACCGTGCCGAGATGTCGACCTGCCCGCGCAGCACACCGTGGCGCGCGCACGTGGGGTCGGCGTGGTGGAGGTTGTGCCAGGACTCGCCCATCGACGGGATCGCCAACCACCAGACGTTGCCGGAGCGGTCGCGCGACTTGAAGGGCGCCTCGCCCATCGTGTGGCAGATCGAGTTGATCGACCAGGTCACGTGGTGCACGAGGAAGACCCGGACCAGCGAACCCCAGAAGAACGCGGTCACGGCGCCCTGCCACGACCAGGTGACAAGGCCACCGATCACGGCGGGGGCGGCCAGCGACACGAGCACCCACATCGGGAACTGCTTGGACAGCCGTACGATGTCGCGGTCCTTGAGGAGGTCCGGCGCGTACTGGCGCTGCGGCGTCTGCTCGGCGTTGAACATCCAGCCGAGGTGCGCGTACGCGAAACCCTTGGTCAGCGCGGGGATGGTCTCGCCGTAGCGCCACGGCGAGTGCGGGTCGCCCTCGCGGTCGGAGAACTTGTGGTGCTTGCGGTGGTCGGCGACCCAACGGGTGATCGGGCCTTGGATCGCAAGGCTGCCGGCGATGCCCAGCGCGATCTTGACCGCACGGTTCGGCTTGAACGACTTGTGGGTGAAGAGGCGGTGGAGCCCGACCGTGACGCCGAGCGAGCCGATCAGGTAGAAGACGGCGAGCAGGGCGAGGTCGACGGGCCCGAGCCACCCGCCCCATGCCACCGGCACTGCAGCGAGCAGTGCGAGGAACGGGACGGCGACGAAGACGCCGAGGGTGAGCTGCTCTACCTTGCCCGGCGGCGTGCCTTCGGCGCCGAAGCCTGCCTCGTTGCGCAGTGGGGTCTCGAGCCGTGCCGACATGCGGACTCCTCGTGGTAGGGGTCGGGCCTCGGTCGTGGTCGGGGAAGGATTTCGGGAAGCGTAACTTACGCGTCCGTAGGTTTCAGTGTTGCCCGAGGTGCGCGACAGATCAAGAGGACCGCCGATGTGTGCGCGGGCGTCGGTGTTCCGTACGCTGGGTGCGGATGATCCCCGGTTGGTCTGTCGGCAGGGCCCGCCGCACTTTGAATGCGGATCAAGCGACGTAGGTTCGACTCCTACCCGGGGAGCTCATCCGCCCAGCGACGAACGGTGGAGAGGAACGCGTGAGCGAGCAGGCTCCAATCAGCGTGATCGTGCTGGCCGCAGGCGGGGGCACCCGCATGAGGTCGAAGACGATGAAGGTGCTGCACCCCCTCGCCGGGAGGTCGCTCCTCGGGCATGCGCTGCACGCCGCGCGCGGGGTCGCGCCCGACCACGTCGTCGCCGTCGTCGGCAACCAGCGCGAGCAGGTCGCCGAACACCTCGCGCAGATCGACCCCGACGTCGTCCAGGCGGTCCAGGAGGAGCAGCTCGGCACCGGCCACGCCGTCGCGATCGGGCTCGCGGCACTCGGGGACGACCTCGCCGGGACGATCGTCGTCGTGTACGGGGACGTGCCTCTCCTCCAGCCCGAGACGCTCGAGGCCTTCCTGGAGGACCACCGCGCGCACGACCGTACGCTCTCGGTGCTCACCGCCCGGGTCGACGACCCGCACGGCTACGGACGCGTGGTCCGCAACGACGACGGTACGGTCGCGGCCATCGTCGAGGAGAAGGACGCGACCGACGCGCAGCGCGCGATCGACGAGATCAACTCCGGCATCCTCGCCTTCGACGCCGAGTGGGCGCGTGACGCGCTGCGGCAGGTCGGCAAGGACAACTCCCAGGGCGAGTACTACCTCACCGACCTCATCGGCATCGCCGTCGGGCAGTCGCGACCCGTCGGGGCGTACGAGATCGACGACGCCGTCCAGACCGAGGGCGTCAACACCCGGGTGCAGCTGGCCCGGATGGCGGCCGAGGCCAACCGCCGCATCGTCGAGCGCCACATGCTCGCGGGCGTGACGGTGGTCGATCCGGCGACGACCTGGATCGACGTGGACGTCTCGATCGGCGCGGACACGACGATCCTCCCGGGCACGCAGGTGCTCGGGGCGACGACGATCGGCGCGGACGCGGTGATCGGCCCCGACTGCACGCTGACCGACATGGAGATCGGCGACGGCGCGAGCGTCGTCCGTACGGTCGGGTCGTTGTCGGTGATCGAGGCCGGCGCGTCGACCGGACCGTTCACCTACCTGCGCCCCGGCACGACCGTGGGTGAGGGCGGCAAGCTCGGCGCCTTCGTCGAGGCGAAGAACACCCGGCTCGGCGCTGGAGCCAAGGTGCCCCACCTGTCGTACGTCGGCGACGGCGACATCGGCGAGGGCGCCAACGTCGGCGCGGGGACGATCTTCGCCAACTACGACGGTGTCAACAAGCACCGGACGAGCATCGGGGCCCACGCCCGTACCTCGTCGAACAACACCTTCGTGGCGCCGGTGAGCGTCGGTGACGGTGCGTTCACCGGTGCTGGTTCGACCATCCGCGAGGACGTTCCGCCGGGGGCGCTGGCGGTGTCGGCCGGATCACAGCGCACCATTGAAGGGTGGGTCGCCCGGAAGCGTCCGGGCACCCCGTCCGCGGAGGCCGCCGCGCGCGCCCGCGCGGAGCATGACAGCGACGACAGTGACGACGTCCAGGAGAGCACCTCGTGACCGGTATCAAGCGCACCACCGAGAAGAACCTCATGCTCTTCTCCGGACGTTGCCACCCCGCGCTCGCCGAGGAGGTCGCGAAGGAGGTCGGAACCGCACTGGTCCCGACCTCCGTCTACGACTTCGCCAACGGCGAGATCTACGTGCGCTATCAGGAGTCGGTCCGCGGCTCCGACGCGTTCGTGATCCAGAGCCACGCCGCCCCGATCAACGAGGCGATCATGGAGCAGCTGCTCATGGTCGATGCGCTCAAGCGCGCCTCGGCGAAGCGGATCACGGTGATCCAGCCGTTCTACGGCTACGCGCGCCAGGACAAGAAGCACCGCGGCCGCGAGCCCATCTCGGCCCGCCTCATGGCCGACCTGTTCCTCACCGCCGGCGCTGACCGGCTGATGACGGTGGACCTGCACACCGCGCAGATCCAGGGCTTCTTCGACGGCCCGGTCGACCACCTGATGGCGATGCCGATCCTCACCGACTACGTCCTCGAGCGGTACGGCGACAAGCGTCTCGCCATGGTCTCGCCCGACGCCGGCCGCATCAAGGTCGCCGAGAACTGGGCCGAGAAGCTCGGTGGCGTCCCGCTGGCGTTCATCCACAAGACCCGCGACATCGACCGGCCCAACGCGAGCGTCGCGAATCGCGTCGTCGGTGACGTCCAGGGCCGTACCTGCATCCTCGTCGACGACCTCATCGACACCGGCGGCACGATCGTCCAGGCGTGCGAGGCGCTGATGGAGGCCGGCGCGGCCGACGTCATCATCGCCGCCACCCACGCGGTGTTCTCGGGCCCTGCGGTCGAGCGGCTCGAGAAGTGCTCGGCCGCCGAGGTCATCATCACCAACACGCTTCCGCTCCCAGACGAGAAGCGCTTCGACAAGCTCACCGAGCTGTCGATCGCGCCGCTGCTCGGGCGCGCGATCCGTGAGGTCTTCGAGGACGGCTCGGTGACGAGTCTCTTCGACGGCAAGGCCTGAGCACGCCGCTCCCGCCGCCCGCGTCCTGCAACCCGTTTCGACAGGGCTCGTTCCGCCCTTGTAGGATGGGGAAGTTGCCTCGGCGAGGGTTGGCTTTCCGTCAGCCGTGATCGACTTGGTGTCTTGGACACAAGGTGTGTCTCGGACAGCGTGCGCGATGCGGCCGTCCGAAAGACCACCGTCGCCGGGGTGCGACCACCGCTCATAGATACCCAGAGTTCCAGAGGAGCAACACCGCCGTGTCCGAGATCAAGATCAAGGCTGAGACGCGTACCGAGTTCGGCAAGGGCGCCGCTCGCCGTATCCGCCGTGAGAGCAAGGTTCCTGCGGTTCTCTACGGGCACGGCATCGACCCGATCCACGTGACCCTCCCCGGCCACGAGCTGATGCTCGCCCTCAAGCAGCCGAACGCGCTGCTGTCGGTCGACGTGGACGGCGACGCGCAGCTCGCGCTGCCCAAGCAGGTCCAGCGCGACCCGATCAAGGGCTTCATCGAGCACGCCGACCTGCTCGTCGTCCGCAAGGGCGAGAAGGTCACGGTCGACATCACGATCAACGTCGTCGGTGAGGTCATCGGCGGCGCCATGGTCGTCACCGAGAACGCCACCGTCGCGATCGAGGCCGAGGCGACCCACCTCCCCGAGGCCATCGAGGTCTCCGTCGAGGGCCTGGACGCCGGCGCGCAGATCCACGCGTCCGACCTGCAGCTCGCCAAGGGCTCGTCGCTGGCCGTCGACGCCGACACGCTCATCGTGAACGTCGTCGCCGCGCCGACCGCCGAGCAGGTCGAGGCCGAGCTCGAGACCGCCGAGGCCGAGGCCGGCATCGAGCGCGAGGAGTCGCAGGCCGAGGCCGAGGTGGCCGACGCCGCCGAGGCTGCTCCCGCCGCCGAGTGACCTCCTGACGCAGACGGGAGCGACGCGGTGACTGACTCACCGTGGCTGATCGTCGGCCTCGGCAACCCCGGGCCGTCGTACGCCCAGACGCGTCACAACATCGGCTACGCGGTGGCCGACCGGCTCGCGGAGCGGATCGGCGGTCGCTGGAAGTCGCACAAGCCCACCCGCACGGACGTCGTGGAGGGCCGCCTCGGCGGCGTTCCCGGCGTCCGTGTCGTGCTGGGCAGGGCGCGGTCCTATATGAACGAGAGCGGTGGCGGAGTCCGCGCGCTGTCGACGTTCTACAAGATCCCGCCCGAGCAGCTCGTGGTCGTCTACGACGAGCTCGACCTGCCGTACGAGACGATGCGCGTGAAGTTCGGCGGCGGCGACAACGGCCACAACGGGCTGAAGTCGATCCGCGCCTCGCTCGGTACCGGCGACTACTACAAGGTGCGCGTCGGCATCGGTCGCCCGCCCGGTCGCCAGAACCCGGCTGACTACGTCCTGAAGCCCTTCTCGAGCACCGAGCGCAAGGAGCTGCCGCTCGTGGTGGAGACGGCGGCAGATGCGGTCGAGACCCTGGTCACGGCCGGTCTCGAGGTCGCGCAGCGCGAGTTCAACAGCTGACTGAAGTCCCCGACGTGGCGCCCGCCACGATTTTGTGAAACACCCTCATCGTGGACCGGTGATCTGATTCACTCCATCGGGTAGCACCAACTATCGGGGTGGAGTGCAGTGACGGATCTTGGGGTCGCTTCCGAGCGCATGACGACAGCACGAGGGGCAGCGTTCACGACGCCCTCGCAGCTGGTCGTCAAGATGCGCAACCGGTCGCGCATGGCGGCCCTCGCCTTCCTGCTCTCGACCCTCGGCAGCGCCTTCGTTGCGGCTGTCCTGGCCCCGTCGACCGGGTACGAGCTCTGGCTCGTCGTCGCCGCGATCGGCGTGCTCCTCGCCGTCGAGTTCGCGACGATCCCAGCGTACGAGCGCACCCGCTCGCTCCGGCCGGCCCGCCGCCTGGTCGTCTGCGGCAGCGTCGGCGTCCTCGTCCTGGTCGTGTTCGAGGTGATGTCGCCGGCAACGGCGCGTGCCAGCCTTCTCGTCGTCCTCACCGCGGCCACTCTCAGTGCGTCCGCCGTGGTCCTGCGCCGGATCGTCGCCTCTCCGGTGTCGCTGCTCCTCGTGGGTGACCGCGACGGTGTCGGCCACTTCCTCGCGCAGTGGTCGGAGCGCTCCGACATCGAGATGAAGGGGATCTGCCTCGTCACGGAGGACGACGAGGCCGTGGTGCCGCACACGCTAGGTGGTGTGCCGGTCGTCGGCGCGCTCACCGACGTGGGTGACGCGGTCGGTCGACTCGCCGTGGACGGTGTGATGGTCGCTCCTGGCCCCTCCCTCAGTGCGTACGACGTGCGCAGGATCAACTGGGCGCTCGACCACTCGCTCGTCGAGCTCACGGTTGCGACCGAGGTGCACGGCGCATGGCCGCACCGCGTGCAGCCTCGCGTGCTCGGGCGCCGTCTCGTGCTGTCGGTGCGGCCTGGCCGCCGTCCCCGCCTGGTCAGCCTGGCCAAGGCCATGATCGACCGCGTCGGCTCCGGCGCGCTCCTCCTGCTCCTCAGCCCGCTCTTCCTCGCCGTCGCGGTCGCCGTACGGGTGTCCAGCCCCGGCCCGGTCTTCTTCCGCCAGATCAGGACGGGCATGAACGGCGAGCCGTTCGCGATGCTGAAGTTCCGCACGATGGTCGTCAACGCCGAGGAGCTCGTCGACGAGCTCCTCGAGCTCAACGAGGGCTCGGGCCCGCTGTTCAAGCTTCATGACGACCCACGCGTGACCCGCGTCGGCAAGATCCTGCGCAAGACGTCGCTCGACGAGCTCCCGCAGCTGATCAACGTCGTCCGCGGCGACATGTCGCTGATCGGTCCGCGCCCGGGGCTTCCGCGCGAGGCCGAGACGTACGACTCCTGGATCCGGCACCGCCTCGAGGTCAAGCCCGGCATGACCGGCCTGTGGCAGGTGAGCGGGCGCTCCAACCTCAGCTGGCAGGACTCCGTGCGTCTCGACATCGACTACGTCGACAACTGGACGATCCGCTCCGACCTCGCGATCGTCGCGAGGACGGCACGCGCGGTGATCAAGGGCGACGGGGCACGCTGATGGACACGGCGAACGACTCGGGGCGGCGCCGACTGACCGGCCTGATCGGCGCGGCCGTCGGCCTGATCGTCGTCGGGCTCGTCGTGGTCTTCCTCGTCGCACGACCGTCGGCCGACGGCGGCGACGGAGGCAAGGGCTCTGAGGCCTCGGCCCAGCAGCTTCCGGACAATCCGTCGAGCGATTTCACTCCGGGTTCGCTGGAGACCGTGCCGGTCGAGGAGGTCGAGCCCGCGAAGTCGGTCGCCCTGGACGAGAAGGCGACGCTCGGACCGGGCCTCACCGCAAACGTGGCGAGCCTGCGTGCCGTCAAGGGCACGGCGCGCGGACCGGGTGAGATCGCGGGCCCCGCGCTCCAGGTGCGGATCGCGGTCGACAACGGCGCCGACGAGGCGATCGCGCTCGGACGCGCGGTCGTCGAGGTGAGCTATGGCAAGAAGCAGACGCCAGGCGTCGAGCTGAGCGGACCGGGGGTCGCGCCGTTCCCGGCGAGCCTCGAGCCCGGCAACTCGGCCGAGGGCACGTACGTGTTCGGGGTGCCCAAGGGTGCTCGCGGACGTGTGCAGATCACGATCGCCTACACCGCGGGGCAGCCGCCCGCGGTGTTCGAGGGCGACGCGACCGCGGGAGCGGTGCGATGACGTCCGGAGAGCGGGTCAGTCCCGCCGTCGCGGACATGCCGGTACGGCGCGTGGTGCGCCGTACTCCAAGAACTCTTTGAAGACTCAGGACCCGCAGATGGGCGGGCCTGTCAGCAGAACGGCGGTAGGGCGATGCTCAACCACACCTCGACGCGGACCGGACACGGACGAGCACGCTGGAGCGTCCCCCTGCGGCTCCTCGCCGGTGCGGCGCTGACGGCGGCGGTCCTCGCCCCGGCCGTCCCCGCCCATGCCGACTCCCAACCTGCCGACCCGAACGATCCCGCGACACCGACGACGGTGACGGCCGACGCGTTGCCGACCGTCCAGATCAACGGCGTCGTCTGGTCGCAGGGGATCGCCGGCAACCGCGTGTACGCCGGCGGCAGCTTCACCAACGCCCGTCCGGCCGGCTCGCCCTCGGGCACCAACACGGTCGCGCGGAGCCACCTGCTCGCGTACGACCTGCAGACCGGTGTCCTCATCAGCACCTTCGCGCCGACACTGAACGCGCAGGTGACCGCCGTCGCCGTGTCGCCGAACGGCTCTCGTGTCTACGTCGGTGGTGACTTCACCACCGTGAACGGGCAGACCCGACGCCGGATCGCCGCCTTCGACGCCGCCACCGGTGCCCTGGTCGCCAGCTTCGCGCCGTCGGTGAACGGGTCGGTCGACGCGATCGCCGCGACGAACACGACCGTCTACGCGGGTGGCAGCTTCCTCGGGGTCGGCAACCAGGACCGCTACAACGTCGCCGCCTTCAACGCGTCGAACGGTGCGCTCCTCAGCTGGGCTCCCGTCGCGTCTGGCGGCACCGTTCGCGCTCTCGCGATGAATCCGGATGGGACCAAGATCGCGGTCGGCGGCTCCTTCACGACTCTCAACGGCTCGGCGAACCCCGGCTACGGCCTCGGCATGGTCGACGCGACGACTGGTGCCAACCTCCCCATGGGCGCCAACAGCGTGATTCGCAACGGCACCGCAGACGGGGCGATCCTCACGCTGCGGGCCGACGCCGACAACGTGTACGGCGCCGGCTACACGTTCGGCAAGTCCGGAGGCACGCTCGAGGGCGTGTTCGCCGCGGACTGGGACGGCGGCGACCTGACATGGATCAACGACTGCCACGGTGACAGCTACGACATCGTCCCGGTGGGCGACGTCATCTACCAGGCCGGTCACTTCCACTACTGCGAGAACATCGGCGGCTTCCCTCAGGGCGACGGTGGCGTCGGCACGTACCCGTACAACCGGGGGACGGCCATGAGCAAGTCGGCCACGCGCACCGCGACGTGGGAGCCCGACCAGGGCCGCTACTACTCCTACCTCGGTCAGCCCGCCCCGTCGCAGCTGGCGTGGTACCCAGAGTTGAACACCGGCACCGCCACCGGCCAGAGCCAGGGCCCGTGGTCGCTGGCAGGCAACAGCACCTACGTCGTCATGGGCGGCGAGTTCACCCGCGTGAACGGCACCGCCCAGCAGGGCCTCGTGCGGTACGCCGTGCGCGGCACCGCGCCGAACGACCGCGGCCCCCAGCTCGGGGGCGCCTCCTTCCCGCTGAAGGCTGTCTCGTCCAAGCCCGGTGAGGTCCACGTGACGTACGGGTCGAACCACGACCCCGACAACGAGAACCTCACCTACCGCCTCTACCGGCAGACCCAGAACGCAGCCGGGCTGATCGACACCCGCGTCGTGCGCACGCCGTACTGGCGCCTGCCCGTCCACGGATTCACCGACACCGGACAGCCGGTCGGATCCACCCGCCAGTACCGGGTGACTGCGACGGACCCGGCGGGCAACGTCGCGCAGTCGCCGTGGGTCAGCGTGACCGTCGCCGGCTCCCACACGTCGAGCGCCTACCGCGAGGCGGTGCAGCGCAGTCAGCCCGACCACTACTGGCGCTTCAGCGAGGCGACGGGGACCGCAGGTGACCTCACCGGCTTCACGCCGCTCAACGTCAACGCCGGCGTGCTCCGCCCGGCGGCCGGCGCGGTCGGTGGCGACAGCGACCCCGCCGCGAGCTTCAACGGCACGACCACGGGGTACGCGGCGACGCCGGCGACCGACAACCCGCTCGACGTGCTCACGCTCGAGACGTGGTTCAAGACAACGTCGACCACGGGCGGCAAGATCCTCGGCTGGGGCAACCGCGCCGACCGCAACTCGTCCAAGGCCGACCGGCACCTCTACATGGACAACACCGGTCGGATCAACTTTGGAGTCAAGCCCGACCAGACCCGCAAGGTAGTGACGAGCCCGGCCACCTACAACGACGGTCAGTGGCACCACGCCGCGGCCTCGCTGGGCCCGGACGGCATGAAGCTCTATCTCGACGGCGCGAAGGTCGCCGACCGTACGGACGTCACGGTGGGCGAGCACCTCTCGCGCGGGTTCTGGCGGATCGGTGGGGACACCCTCAACAACTGGCCGTCCATCCCGACCACCGCGTTCTTCACCGGTGACATCGACGAGGCGGCGGTCTACTCGTCCGTCCTCAGCGACACCGAGATCGCCGCGCACTACGCGGCGGCGACGGGCGCGCCCGTCCCGAACCTGCCGCCGACGGCGTCGTTCCCGACTCCGACGATCGACGGCCTGAAGGTGACGGTCAACGGATCGAGCTCGTCTGACTCGGACGGCACGGTGACGGGCCACGCGTGGACCTTCGGTGACGGCGGCACGGCGACCGGAGTGAACCCGTCGCACACGTACGCCGCCGCGGGGACCTACACGATCACCCTGACCGTGACCGACGACGACGACGCGACCCACCAGACGTCGCGTCAGGTGACGGTGTCGACGCCGCCGCCCAACCAGCCGCCGACAGCGTCCTTCACGACACCGACGGACGGGTTGACGGTGAACCCCAACGGCAGCGGCTCGTCGGACACCGACGGCACGGTCACCGGCTACGCGTGGACGTTCGGTGACGGCGGCACGGCGACCGGGGTGAACCCGTCGCACACGTACGCCGCTGCGGGGACCTACCCGGTGACCCTGATCGTGACTGATGACGACGGTGCGACGGCAACGCTCACGAAGGACGTCATCGTGGCTGGAGCTCCGGCGCCGTTCGCGCGGGACACGTTTGCACGGACCGTCGTCGATGCCTGGGGCAACGCAGAGACCGGCGGGGCCTGGACCAGGACTGGGTCGGCGACGAACTTCTCGGTCTCGAGTGGCACCGGCAAGATCCGCATGGGGACGCCGGGAGCAGGTCCAGGCATCGCACTGAACGGGGTCTCCTCGACCAGCACCGATCTCTCGGTGACGGCGAGCGCGGACAAGGCGGCGACCGGTGGCGGCACCTACCTCAGCTTCCACCCGAGGCGCGTCGCGAACGGTGACCACTATTTCGCCGACGTGCGGCTGGTCGCGGGCGGCAGTGTGTCGCTCAACATCGGCAGGACCGTCGCCGGGGTCGAGACCTCGCTGGCCAGCGGCACGATCAGCGGCCTCACGGTGGCCGCCGGGGAGGCACTCCAGGTGCGTGTCGCGGCCTCGGGGACGTCGCCGACAACGCTGCGCGCTAAGGTCTGGAAGGCCGGGACCGCCGAGCCCGCGGCGTGGCGGCTGACCTCGAGCGACTCCTCAGCCTCTCTCCAAGCGGCCGGCGCGCTCGGCCTGTGGACGTACCTGTCCAGCTCGGCGACGAACGCTCCTGTGGTCGCGAGCTTCGACGACCTCGTCGCTCGTACGGAATGAGGACGACCGGATCGTGAAAACAACCGTGGCGTGGGCCCTGCGCCCATAGCCTACGGATGCGCATCATTGGAACAGCGTCGGCGCTGCCGGCACGTCTCGGGTGGAGAAGACTCATGTCGACAGCTCGTCCCCGGCGCCATGTGGTGCGCCGACTCGCAGGGGCGGTGACGGCGGCGCTCGTCGTGGCCGCTGCCATGACCGCCACCGCCGGCCCGGCCGCTGCAGACTCGGCGCCCGCGGACCCGACCGATCCGAAGACGCCGACGACGGTCACCGCCGACGCCCTCCCGACCGTGCAGGTCGACGGCGTCGTGTGGTCGCAGGCCATCGTCGGCGGCGCGGTCTATGCAGGGGGCAGCTTCAGCAGCGCGCGCCCGGCGGGCGCGGCCGCGGGCACGGGTGAGACACCGCGCGGCAACCTGCTGCGCTACGACCTTGCGACCGGCGTCCTCGACGCGACGTTCTCGCCGAGCTTCAACGCCCAGGTGCGTACGGTCGCCGTCTCGCCCAACAAGTCCCGTGTGTACGTCGGCGGTGACTTCACCTCGGTCGACGGCACGACGCGCAACCGCATCGCCGCCTTCGATGCGACCACGGGCGCCGTGGTCGCGGGCTTCGCGCCGCCGGTGAACTACCACGTGTACTCGATCGTCGCCACAGACGACGTCGTCTACGCGGCGGGCAACTTCCTTGGCGTCGGCACGCAGTCGCGCGGCAACCTGGCGGCCTTCGACGCGCAGACCGGTGCACTTCTCGCCTGGGCGCCGATCGCCGCGGGTGGTCCCGTGACGTCGATCGTCCTGTCGCCCGACAGCTCGACGATCGTCGCCGGCGGCAGCTTCACGACGATGAACGGCTCGTCGAACCCCGGCTACGGGCTGGCTGCCGTGGACGCGTCGACGGGTGCGCTCAAGCCGTGGCTCTCCAACAGCGTGGTCCGCAACGGCGGCACCGAGGCCTCGATCACCTCGCTGTCGGCGGACGACCAGAACGTCTACGGGACGGGCTACGTGTTCGGCGGCGGTGGCAACGTCGAGGGGACGTTCGCGGCCCGCTGGTCCGACGGCGCGCTGCAGTGGATCAACGACTGCCACGGCGACACCTACTCCGCCCACCCGCAGGACGGCGCCGTCTATACCGCCGGTCACGCGCACTACTGCGGCAACATCGACGGCTTCCCGCAGACCGAGCCCAACTGGACGTTCTCCCGGGCGATCGCCTTCGGCAAGCAGGCCACCGGCACCGTCACGACCGAGCCGCACGGCTATGCCAACTTCGCCGGTCAGCCGCGCTCCGAGCTGCTCGCGTGGTTCCCGACGATGAACGCCGGCACCTACACCGGCCAGGCCCAGGGCCCGTGGACCGTCACGGGCTCGGGTGACTACGTCCTCATGGGCGGCGAGTTCACGCGCGTGAACTACACCGGCCAGCAGGGGATCGTCCGCTACGCCAAGCGCGCGCTCGCGCCTCGTACGCGTGGGCCCCAGCTGTACAGCACGACCTATCCGATCAATGTGGTCTCGACCGAGCCGGGCGCAGTCCGGGTCAACTGGAAGGCCAACCAGGACGACGACAACGACTCACTGACGTATCGCGTCTATCGCGACACCCAGAACAACGCGGGCCTCGTGCACCAGCGCGTCGCGCGGGCCCGCTGGTGGAACCGCACGACCATGGGCTTCACCGACCGCGGGCTCACGCCGGGGGCGACCCACCGCTATCGCGTGGCGGTGACCGACCCTGACGGCAACATCGCGAACTCGCCGTGGGTCGACGTCACGGTCTCCGCGAGCGGGACGCCGAGCGCCTACCTGAACGCGGTTCACGCCTCCGAGCCGGAGTACTACTGGCGTCTGGGCGAGTCGAGCGGCTCCGCCGGCGCCGACACGCTCGGGCAGGGCAACGTCAAGCTGAACGGCTCCTACACCTGGGGCGGTACGGGGGCGCTTTCAGGCGACGCCAACAAGTCGGTGACGTTCGGCAACATCTTCTCCCACGGCAACGCCTCCAGCCAGGTGGCCGAGACCCCGCCAAACGTCTTCACGCTCGAGACGTGGGTCAAGACGACGACCGGCAGCGGCGGCAAGCTCCTCGGCTTCGGTGACAAGATGACGGGCTCGTCGTCCAACTTCGACCGTCACGTCTACCTCGACTCGTCAGGCCGCGTGCACTTCGGTGTCTACGCGGGGACCGCCGCCGTCATCGCGAGCACCGCCAAGGTCAACAACGGGCAATGGCACCATGTCGTGGCCTCGCTCGGCTCGGAGGGCATGAAGCTCTACGTCGACGGCGCCAAGGTCGCCTCGCGGACCGACGTCAAGACCGGCCAGAACGGCTACTGGGGATACTGGCGCCTCGGCGGCGACAACCTGTCGTCGTGGCCGAACGCAGCGAGCTCGAGCGGCAACTTCAAGGGCAGCCTCGACGAGGTCGCGATCTACAAGTCGGCCTTGAGCGACGCCGACGTCGCCGCGCACTACCAAGCTGGCACGACGGGCCAGGGCCAGAACGCGGCGCCGACGGCGGCGATGACCTCCTCGACCCAGGACCTGACGGTGTCGGTCAACGGCACGACGTCGTTCGATGTCGACGGCACCATCGCCTCCCACGCGTGGGACTTCGGCGACGGTGCGACAGCGACCGGGGCGACCGCGACCCACACCTATGCCGACTCCGGCACGTACGACGTCACGCTCACCGTCACCGACGACGGCGGCGCGACCGACGTCCTCACGCGCCAGGTCACGGTGACCGCGCCGCCGCCCAACCAGGCACCGACGGCCGCGTTCACCACGACCAAGAACGACCTGGCGGTGAGCGTCGATGCAGCAACGTCGAGCGACTCCGACGGCACGATCGCCTCGTACGCCTGGAGCTTCGGCGACGGGTCGACGGCGACCGGGGCCACGGCGACCCACGCCTACTCGGCACCGGGCACGTACGACATCGCCCTCACCGTCACCGACGACGACGGTGCGACCGGGACGGTGACCCACCCGGTGACGGTGTCGGGCCCGCCGGAGCCATTCGCCGTGGACACGTTCGCCCGTACGGTCGTGGACGGCTGGGGCAGCGCCGAGACCGGTGGGGCGTGGACCCGGACCGGGTCCGCGACGAACTTCTCGGTCGCCGACGGCGTGGGCCGGATCAGGATGGGCTCTGCGGGCGCCGGGCCATCGATCGCCCTCAACGGGGTCTCCTCGACCAGCGCCGATCTGACGCTGAGCGTGAGCCTCGACAAGGTCGCGACCGGCGGCGGCATCTACATCACGGCGAGCGCCCGCACCATTGCAGGTGTCGGCTCGTACGGTCTGAAGACGCGGTTCCTGGCGGACGGCAGCCTCTCGGCGGCCCTCACCCGGATCGAGGGTGCGTCCGAGACGACGATGGCGACGGGTGTGGTCGCGGGACCCCACGCCGCAGGTGACACCTGGCGCATCCGCGTCCAGGCGACGGGCACGTCGCCGACGACGATCAGGGCCAAGGTCTGGCGCGCAGGCACGAGCGAGCCGGCGTCATGGCTGGTGTCGACGACCGACTCCGCCACGGCGCTGCAGGCGCCGGGCGGGATCGCCTTCAGCCCGTACTTGTCCGGCTCGGCCACCAACGCGCCGATCTTTGCGTCGTTCGACGAGGTCAACGCGGTCGCATTGCCATGAACGTTCCCTGGGCTCGGGGCTGGCTCAACGCCAGCGCCCGAGCACACGGAGGCCGCGAGCGCGCGCGGTAGCGATGGCGATCCCGGCCGGCAGCGGCGTCGCGATGCGGCGAGCCTTGCGCGCGACGAAACGCGTCGCCGTTCCCGAGCGCGTGGCGACCTTCTTGCGGCGTACGAGCAGGTGGCGCCGTTCTTGTGCGGTTGCCCGACGGAACTGCGCCACCGTACGGAAGGTGGCCGGGTCCCGTGAACCACGCGACCACACGACGAGCCATGCCGGGCGCTTACCAGGGCGGCGGTAGACGTTGCCCTTGGCGGTGACGCCCATCTGCCGGGCGGTTCGCCTGCCGGTGTAGTCCTCGACGCAGAGCACGCAGTTCCCGCGCCGGGGATTGACCGCGAGGATGTTGTTGCGGATCGTCACCCGACTGATGCGCCACGTCATCCGCCGGTCGGGGAACGCGCGCCGCGGGTCGCGGCCCGCCGTCGTCCGCGAGCTGGGCCGGCGCGCGTCCTGGACGACGTTGACCGCTCGGCCGTTGCCGACGATGGTGTTGTTCCAGATCGAGACGCTCCCGGTGTTGTTGACCTTCACGCCGTGCCCGCGGTTGTTCTTCACGTGGTTGCCGGCGATGAGGACGTTCGCTGAGATCTCCGCCGACAAGCCGTGGCGGACGTTGCGCACGAATCGGCTGTCGAGCACCTTCGCGCCCTCGACCGACTCGTCCAGCCACAGACCCGTCCCTCGGTTGCCGCGGAAGACGCTCCGGCGGACGACGATGTTGCGGGCACGTCCGATCTTCATCCCCCCGGCGACAGGCGCGGTGTTGAAGTGCTCGGTGTTGTTGCTTTTGCTGGTCATGCGGGAGATGTGCAGGCCGTCGGCGTACGTCGCGCTCGCTCCGATCATGCCGTTCGCCCGCGTACGGACCCGGTCGAGCACGACGTTGCGTGCGGCCACATGCAGGCCGGTCGTCGCGTTCTGGTCGATCGACACGTCCGTGAGCCGGGTGCGTGCGCCGGTGATCGTGACGGCGCCCATGTGGGGGACCGACGGCGCGTACCGGCGGACGTCGATGCCGCTCACGACCGTGCCGGGAGCCCTGAGACTGAGTGCCTTGGCGAGCGCGCTCGCCCGGACCTCGCGTCCGCCGGGCGGACTGCCGAGGTAGAGGAGCCCACGCGTGTAGTCGACGAAGAACGTGCCGGCACGAAGGCTCGCGACCGAGCCCACCTGGCGGAGGCGCCTCCCGCCGACCCAGACCTGGTCCGGGTGCGCGGCCATCGGAAAGCGGCGGTTGACGAACTGCCAGCCTTCTGCACGGTTGTCCGGGACGCCCCACGAGTACGTCGGGCTCGCGTCGAAGCGGGTCGTCCAGCGTGCGACCGCGTGCCTCCCGGACCGGCTCCAACCTGTCACGCGCCGACTCCCGTCGAGCACCACGGCCTCGCCGGCGTGCGCACGGATGGTCAGGCGCTTGGCGTCGGGGACCTTGACGGACTCGTGGTAGGTCCCGCGGCGGATCGCGATGGTGTCGCCGGAACCAGCGCGCGAGACGGCCGCACCGATCGTCCGCATCGGCGCTCCGATCGTCCCCGAGGCGCCGTCGTTCCCCCTCGTGGAGACGTAGTAGGTCCGGCCTGCTGCTGCCGCCAGCATCAGTTCGGGCTGTAAGGGGGGGCCGTCCGCACCTGCCGTCGCCCCGACGGCCTGCCGATCCGCATTCGGAATCAGCGCGACCGTGACCGTCGATGCAGCCAGGACCGGCAGGATGTACCTCCAAAGCGTCCTCTGGACGCGTGATCCGAGTGCCGGTTCCGGCATACGTCAATCACCCCCTATGACGACAGATCCCAAGAATTCGGTCCTCTCCGTCATTCTTTGCCGCGACACTCGGATCGGCAATCGCAGGTGGGTTGGGTAGGGATCTGCCCGTTCGGGCCCGGTGCTCGTGGGCGAGGACTATATTTCAACCGGCGGCTGCCTCGGTTCTGGCCGCCATGTCAATGACTGTGGGGGATCGGTGTACGTCGTCGACTGTTCTGAGCGTTTCGACTGGTTGTCGGACGAGTACGAGTCCCTCTACGCGTCGGCGACGGCGACGCTCTTCCAGCACCCAAACTGGCTCAACGAGATCTACGCGACGCTCGCGGAGGGTATGGGCGCGGACCCGGCGGTCGTCACGATCAGGTCCGACGGACGGTTGGTCGCTGTGCTCCCGCTCGTGCGCCGCCGAGGACGCGTGCGCCGCCTGGAATTCGCTGACCTTGGCGTCAGCGACTACACGGTCCCTGTCATCGCCGCGGACGTGGAGGCCGCGCTGCTCGCGGACCCGTCGGTCCCCAAGGCGATCCGTCACGCGCTCGGGCCGGCGGATCTTCTGACAGTCCCGAAGGTGCCTGCATCGGCCACCCGTCTGACGGCCCTGCTCGGAGGACCAGACGTCGTTCGCCTTCAGTACGACGCCCACGTGATCGAGCTGGGCACGTCCTTCGAAGACTGGCGTTCCGCGCGTGATTTGGACTTCACCCGGCATCTGGACAACAAGCGCAAGAGGATCGGTCGCAAGCAGCGGGTCCTCGCACTACGTGAGCTCAAGGATGTCGACGAGATCGATGGTGCGTTTGCGTTGATGCGCGAGTTCAGGCGTTCCCGCTTTTCTGATCGGCGTGCGATCGACCTCGTGCAGGATCCGGAGTACTACGAGTTCTATCGTCGTGCAGCCCACGACGGGGCGACGAAGGGCGGCCCGGGCAGTACGACTGTTCTCACGATCAACGACGAGATCGTCGGTGTCTCCTTCGGGCTCAGCGACTCCTCGCGCGATCTCTTCGTCCTCATCGGGTACGACTTCGACCGCTACCGCAACTACTCGCTCGGGCTCGTGATGGTCGAGGAGCTGATCAAGGTCAGCATCGCCAACGGCAAGACCTACCACGACCTGACACTGGGGCACGAGGGCTACAAGCAGGACTTCGGCGCGGAGGCGACGCCGATGTTCGCCGTGCACATGACCAAGACGCCGGTCGGGTGGGCGGCGAAGACCGCAGCTGCTCAGAACACCGCTGCGCGACACTTCGCGAAGCGTGCCCTCGCCTATCGGGACGAGCACCTGCGGGGACGGGGGTTGTCCGAGGTCATGGCTTCCCTCCGCGGACGCCGCGGGTAGCCCTGTCAAGTCGCCCCGAGTGACAGGGCGTTACGGCCCCGTGACGACAGTCACGGTCGAGTCGGCATCGATGAGTCCCGCGGTGGTCTGCTTCACGACCGGCTTCCCTGTGAAGCCGATCGCTCGCATGTTCCGGACAATGTGCTTCCCACCTGACGCGTAGAGAATCGGCGTCGATTCAGCGACGCCGGATGCGTGCTCGACCACGCATCCGTCCAGGAGGACCGATCCATTCGTCGCATGGACGAAGCCCGCGTCGTTTCGTCCGGTGGCTGTCGGATCCGACATTGCATAGGCGAGCCAGGTGTCGCGGACTGTGACTCGAGTGTCGCCCGTCAGGCGGATCAGGGATCCCTTACAAGGTGCGCCCGCGTTCCGTCCTTCGATTGCGCAGTCGACGAAGCTGACGAAGTCACCAGTACCGGTGATGCTGAATGCCGAGTGGCCTTCCGCTGTCACGTAGAAGTTCTGAAGGTTGGTCTTTGAGAGGTACTCGAAGCTGGCAAGGAACGCGGTGTCGGGGAGCAGAGCAGTCGGCGAGTCCAGGAGACACATACTGAAGTTGAACCGACAGTCGGATCCGCCAAGTGCAAGTCCTCGGTTGCGGACGTTGTTGATGTTCCAATACCCGTCCCCTGAGCACGCAGTCATGAGTAACTGCTGGGTGGATGAGCCAAGGACGCCTGCGGCGTTCACCGATGTGATGTCGCGGAAGCTCGAGGTCCACAGGACCCGGCTGGAGTGCCCCTCGATCAGACGGTTCGACGCCGTTCCGTCGATCGTCAAGCCTTGGAATGCGCAGGCGAAGGTCTGCGCCTGGTTCAGGTAGAACCAACCGCCGGTCGTGCGTACCTGAATCAGGTTGGAGCTCGGGTGACCGCTCCGATTCTGGTCTCCTGGTCGGATTGCGCCGCGAATGGAGAAGCCCGAGTACAGCGGTTGCTGGTTGTTGAAGGTGTAGGTCCTGTCCTCGTCGAGGACGACGGTGGTGCCTTTGTAGGTCTGCGCGGCAGCGTACGTCATGAAGGCAGCGAGTCTGGCGTCGTCATCGACGCCCGAGAATGAGGAAAGGGGGAGTTCAGTTGGCACGTCCGGGCCTCCGCGAGTAGTGGATGGAGGCTGACCGTAGCCATCACAGAAGGCCAGGTCGCGGTGACTTGCACGCCGCGAGCAGCGGAGGTCAGGTCCTTTCGGCGGCGGGCCGTCGGCGGATTCGCGGCGACCGCGCGGAGCCGTCGATGCACTCCAGTCGTCCTGCGCGGTTGAGGGTGTGCAGGCGAGACCCTCCCCAGGTCCCGCCGGGAGCGAGCGAGGCGACGTGGCGCTGCTCGAAGGCCGTGTCGTCCAGCCGGGTGATCTCTGCGAGCGCAAGGGCGGCGCCGTACCCCGTGCGCCCGTCCTGGACGGGGCGCAGGAGTCGGCCGTCGCGCTCGACCACGCGCCCTGCGGGGCGAGCGGTGGCGATGTCGACGAGGACGGGGTTGGCGGCGTGCGGCGTCCACGGGCCGCGGAGCCGGTCGGCGTGCCAGAGGTGGAGGGTGTCGGAGAACGAGCCGCCATGGCGTACGGTCGCCGTCATCCACCACCGTCCGTCGTGGTGGAACGGGGTGGCGTCGCTGATCTCGGCGCCCTCGAGGAGGGTCGCGACGTGCTCCCACCGGTCGGGGTAGGCGACCGCACGGTAGAGCTCGAGCGTCCCGGCCGCCGAGGACTCGGGGATCATCCACAGCTCGCCCTCGTCCTCACCGACCCACGGGTACGACAGGTGGTAGGGACGTTCGAGGACCGGGTAGGGCGTGCCGGTCGGGCCTTCCGGCGTCATCTCGACGACCGACACGACGCCCCGCCCGACGCGGTGGTCGAAGTCCTCCACGAAGAGGTGGTGACGCCCGTCGTGCAGCAGAGGGAAGGGGTCGGCGTAGAAGTGGTAGCCGTCGTCGGGCAACCGGTTCCACGGTGTCGTCGTCACCGTGCCGAGGTCGAGGACGTCGTCGGCGCCCTCGTCGACGAAGCGCCAGCCGACCCGCCAGTGGGGGGCACGGTAGAGGCGCCGATAGAGCCCGTGGATGCCGGCGTGGGCAGTGGTCGTGGCGACGCGGCGAGGCCACGACTGCACTGCGTCGTTGGCGGCGGTGCCGTTCGTGGCGCCGTCGACGCGCACGCCACGGTCGGTGACTGCCGCCACGATGATCGTGACGACTCCGGCGAGGACGTCGTCGAGGGCGCGGGGGAGCAGGCCGGGCAGCTCGCTCCCGGGTCGCCCGCTCGCGACCGTACGCCCGTCAGCGCGGTCGACGACGGCGACGACGGGCAGACGCCCCGCCGTCAGTGCAGCGAGGAGGGCGTCGTCGCCGGGGTGGCCGTCGAAGGTCAGCCCGAGCGTGCGCACGCCGTCGTGCCGTCCGGCCTCGACGAGGTCGAGCGTGACGTCGGGTGCCGCGTCGCCGTTGGTGCCTCGGGCGTCGAGGAGACCCGGCGCGACACCGGCCCAGCGTCCCGCCGGTAGGCGGTGCAGGACGCGGTCGGCACGCAGCAGCCGCTCGAGGCGCGGGTCAGGGTCGCGCGAACCCGTCACCCACGCGACGGTCACTGCATCGACCTCGGAGCGCGCGTCGAGCGCGGCCACGAGGTCGTGGTGCCAGTGCCGCACCTGGTCGCGGCGCAGCAGGATCTGAACGTGCACGGTCCCCCGTCCGGAACGTCGAGAGGGCATGCCGAGAACACCGACCGACGGGCCCCTCCTGTCGGAACCGGAATCATAACCGGCGACCGTGACCTGGTGGGGCGTTTTCGGTCACTCCGGCCGTGTGGTGCTTGTGACTTGACGACCTTTGAGACAGCGGCCAGGTGGGTCACTATGCTGAAGAGGCTCGGGGCACGGTGTCGTCGGGCGTAGTGAGGGAGCCGGAGGTGACGCGTGACCTTCTCGGAGTACGCCGCCATCCTGCAACGGCGTTGGCGCGTATGGGTGTCGTTCCTCATCGTCGGGATCCTCGCGGCCGTCGCCTACAACGCGACCGCGACCGTCCGCTACACCGCGACGGCGACGGCGTTCGTCAATGTCTCTGACGGCACCCGCGGCCAGCAGTCCCAGAATTTCCAGAACTCGCAGTTCGCGGTGCAGCGGGTGAAGTCCTACACCTCGCTCGTCGACAGTCCGCGCGTCCTCGAGCCGGTCATCAGCGACCTCGGCCTCGACCTCACGGTGCGTGAGCTCGCCAAGAAGACGTCGATGACCAGCCCGCCCGACACGGTCATCATGGAGGTGTCCGTCGTCGACACGGACCCCGACCAGGCGGCGCTTCTCGCGAACGCGGTGACCGAGTCCCTCGGTGAGGTGATCGAGGACATCGAGAGCAACGGCACCGTCTCGCGCACCGGCGAGCCCGTGACCAACGTCCGGGTCTCGGTCACGGCGCCCGCGTCGCCACCGGCGTCCCCGTCGTCGCCGCGCACGCTGATCAACCTCGTGCTCGGTGCCCTCCTCGGGCTCTCCGTCGGCATGGTCGCCGCCGTGATCCGCAACCACTACGACCGCCGGATCAAGAACGCCGACGACGTCCGCGAGGTCACGGGTATCTCCCCGCTGGGGACCACGTCCAACCAGCCCGCCTCGCAGCGCATGCCGCTGGTCGCGCTCGACTGGCGGTCCGAGGCGGCCGAGCGCTACCGCACCATCCGTACCGCCCTGCGGTTCGCCTCGATCGACCACGAGGTGCGCCACTTCGTCGTCACATCGCCGCTGTCGGGCGAGGGCAAGAGCACCGCCGCGTGCAACCTCGCGATCAGCCTCGCGCAGGGCGGGGCGTCGGTCTGCCTCGTGGAGGCCGACCTGCGCCGCCCCCGAGCCGCCGGCTATCTCGGAGTCGAGGGCAACCTTGGGCTGTCGGACGTGCTGGTCGGCGAGGCGTCGCTCGACGACGTCCTCGTCAGCTGGAACCACGCCCTGCTCCAGATCCTGCCTGCCGGCTCGCTCCCGCCGGACCCGGTGGCGCTGCTCGAGTCGGCGGCGATGGGCAACCTCGTCGATGCGCTGTCGGAGCGCTTCGACGTGGTCGTCTACGACGCTCCGCCGATGCTGCCGGTCACCGACGCGACCGTGCTTGGCGAGAAGGTCGACGGTCTGCTCCTGGTCGTCCGCTCGGGCAAGACGCTCAAGGAAGACCTCAGCCGCTCGCTCGACAAGGCCGACGCGGCCAGGGTCAAGGTGCTCGGCACCGTGGTCGTGGGAGTCCGTCGCGAAGGGCGCTCGGGCGAGCACTCCTACGCAGCCGACGTCGCCACTCAGCGCACCGAGCTCACGCCGACGACCAACGAGCCGCCCGTACGGGGCGACAGCGTCGTACGGGAGGACGAGGAGGGCGACGACGACGGTACGGGCTGGCAGCCGCCCCTGGCCGCCACGACGGCGGTCCTCCCGGCGATCACCGACGACATGCTTGACGATGACCACGACGGTGACGACCACGACGACCGTGACGATCCCGACCACGGAGACGAGGCGGCCGATGACTCCTCGGGCATCGTCTCCGGTGGCGCTCAGCCGAGGGCGTAGCGAGCGCGACCGGGGCCCGTCCCGCCCGACGCGTCACGGACGACGTCGCTGAGGGCGGAGGCCACGATCGTGGTGTTCTCGGCGATCAGTCGCGTGACGAGAGAGTGGGGGACCGCGTCGACCGTCTTGTGGGCGTCCGGCACGTCGTTGCCGTGCACCTCGACCCGGCGCCACGGCTTGCGGGCCACGCGGTGGCGAGACGCTCGCGGCATCTCGACGGTGCCCCGCAGGTCCGACATCTCCGTGACCAGGGCGAGGAGCGCGTCCACCGGATCGTCGTAGGAGGCGCGCTCCTCGCTGATCGCGTGGGCGCAGAGCACGGCGGCCTCGCGCAAGGTGAACGAGCGGGCGTGAGAGGTGGGCTGGAGGCGGACGACAGCGGCCCTTGACGGACGGTCGGCGGCGAGCACGAGGTCGGCGCTCTCGACGGCGCTCACGGTCAGTCCCTGAGACCGGTGGTCGCCGAGCTCGGGACCGGCTGCGAGGTGGCCGTCGGCGACGACCGTGCACGCGTCGTGCCCGTTCGAGGCGTTCTCACCGGCGCTGGCCACGACGAACGGTGCTCCCGCGTCGGCCAGCGAGCGGCGCAGCAGGGCTTGGGCGAACGGGGACCGGCAGACGTTCGCTGAGCACACGGTGAGGATGCGGAACGTCATGCCATCTGCCTTCGCTTGGGGTGGGCGTAGATCGCCAGCGTGGTCGTGAAGAACACGATAAAGCTGACCGACGTGTCGAAGAGGCCGCTTTCCAAGATGCTCACGAGCGCGAGCATCACGATCGCCGCGACGAAGAACGCGCGGGTGGGACGGGTGCAGCGTCGGGAGGCGACGAGCGTGGTCACGATCGCGGCGACGAGGGCGAGCGTACCGAGCAGGCCGACCTGGAGGTATGCCGACACCCACGTGCTATCGAGGATCTGAGTATCGCGATACATCGCCGAGACCGGGATCTGACGCAGGGCCAGGCCTCCGCCGATCAGGCGTTCGAGCAGGTTGTCCGGATAGTCGATCGCCGCGGACCACGCGACCGTACGGGAGTTGAGCGTGAGCAGGCTGGCGGTGTCGCCGCGACCGACGAACTCCTCCATCACCGAGGTCAGGCCCACGACGGCAGCCACCGCGGGGATGCTGAGCACGGCGGCGGTGAAGACGGGGACGGAGATCCGCGGCGCGATCACCACCATGATCGCCATGCCGAGCACGAGGGCGGCGAGGCCGGTCCGTGAGCCCGTCGCCCAGACGAGACCGAGGAGCAGCGGGAGGGCGAGGACGTCGAGGGCGGTCGCGGACCGGAAGATGCACCGGTGTGCCACCGCCAGTGCGGGGAGGCTGAACATCAGGCAGATCTGGTTGGGCCCGACTGGGGGGATGCCGCCCTCCAGTCGGCCGCTGGCGAGCGTCCCGATGCCGGTGATCGACGCGAAGGCGCCGACGACGAGCATGGCGACGAGCATCGCGTTGACGACCTCGCGCCAGGGTCGTGCACGCGCCACCAGGACGAGGGCGGCTGCGAGCATGATCAGCCGGATGACGAGGATCATCGAGGCGACGGTCTCGTCGCTGATCAGCAGCGCGCTGATCACGGCGATCGCGAGGTAGCCGAGCATGCCGAGGACGGGAGTCACCTCGACCTGGCTCCACCGGCGGTCGGGCTTCGGCAGCGTGAACGCGAGCCCGAGCGCGATGACCGTGAGCATCGCCTTGGCGACGACCACCGCGTCGGCGCCGCCGGAGTAGTAGACGCCGCGCCGCCACGAGATCGCCGAGACGACCAGCAGGATCATGACGAGCTGCAGCCGGGTGAACCGGATCCGCAGGCTGAACGGGCTGCCCGTCTCGTCGGACGCCGCCAGCGCCCGCTGCTCGACCGCCTCGGCGGTGCTCACCGGACCACCGCCTGGGGCGTCTCTTGCGGCGGACGCTCGCGCCGGACCACGGGGACGATGAGGAGCTGACGGCAGAGGATGCCCCCGGCGAACGAGCCGAACGAGATCCACAGCGGCGCCCACTGCGTGGAGGTGCCGAGCTGGAGCGCGAGGACGAGCAGCCCGATCGACAGCACGGAGTCGGCGACGCGGATCCCGAAGACGCGCCCGGGTCGGCCGCGTACGGCGGCCAGGCTCCCGTACGGCAGGACCGCCGCGCACGAGCCGGCATAGACGGCCCACCCGATGACCGCGACGACGTCCAGGTCGAACGAGCCGCCGGTGATCAGCGGGCCGAGGACCGGCAGGGCGAGGACGGAGATCAGGCTCGCCCCGAGCGTGGCCGCGAGCATGATCGCCGCGGCACGGTCCGCCCGCGCGAGCAGGGAGCGGAGCGTGTGGTCGCCGCTCGCGGCGTACGAGGAGAGCAGATAGGAACCGAATCCCTGGACGACGAGCATCGCCGGAGCCACGTACACGCGCGCCGCCTCCAGCTCGCCGACGGCGGCCGCCCCGGCGACCGCGAGCACCGTCCAGCGCATCACGTTGAGCATCGTGGGACGGACGAACTGCTGGGCGGCGCGCCAGCTCCCGAAGCGGAGCACGCGCGCGAGGTCGGGCTGGGCCCAGGGGCGTACGGTGCGCTCGTGCCGGGGGACCAGCATCCAGCCGGTCACGCCGGAGGCCGCCTGGCCAGCCGCCAGGGCGAGCAGGAACCCCGTGACCGAGGGGGCGCCCGGTTCGAGGAGCACGGCGACGACCACGCCCGCCGTCACGACGAGCGAGACCAGGTCGCCGGCGACGAGCCGCCAGAAGTGCATTGTCGCCATGAGCAGCCGGCGGACCAGGTCGGCCGCGACGAAGGCACCCGTCGCGACGGCGAACGCGAGGCACCCCGCAGGCGACAGCGACGTCCAGACGACGGCCCCGACGTACGACAGCAGCGTCGAGGCCACGACGCTCACGGCGGCGAGCAGGGCGAGCGCCGTACGGATCCGGTCGTCGCGGCGGTCGAGCACGGTGAGGGTGTCACCGACCAGGCCGGTCGTCACCGCGGTCGTCATCACCACGGCGCCGAACAGCAGCGCGTACACGCCGAAGCCGTCCGCGCCCAGGGCCCGTGCGGCAGCCACCTGGAGGAGGAAGCTCACCCCCGTCTGAGTGGCCTGGGCGAGCAGGGCGACGACCGCGGTCGGGATCCGCGGGCCGCGGGGGCGCGTGGTCTGGTCAGTCGGCTCGACCACGGCGACGCCCCGATGCCGCGCCACGGGTGGAGTACCCGTTGGTCAGCCGTACGAGCAGGTCTGCGTAGGCGTCCGCGACGTCGTCCCAGCGGTAGCGCTGCGCCGCCCGCTCCTGCAGCAGCCGTCCGGCCTCCCGTGTCCCCTCGGGGTCGCCCTCGGCCTTCTCGACGAGGCGGGCGAGGTCGTCGGGGGTCGCGAAGCGCGGGGCGGAGTCGCCGAGCACCTCGCGGTTGAACACGACGTCGTACGCGATGACCGGCGCCCCGGCCCCCATCGCGCGCAGCAGGGAAGGGTTGGTGCCGCCGACGGAGTGGCCATGGAGGTAGGTCGTCGCATGCGCGTACAGCTGGTCGAGCTGGTCCTGGTCCCAGACGCCGCCGACCAGGCGGATGCGGGGGTCGCCGGCGGCGAGCTGCTCGATCTCGGCCGTGTAGGCGTCGGCGTACGGGGCGGAGCCGACGACGACGAGCGGGTGCTCGGCACGCGACGCGCGGTATCCGGCGACGATCTCGCGGACGTGGTTCTCGGGCTCGAAGCGGGCGACGACGAGGTGGTAGCGCCCGGGCTCCACGTCGAGCGCGGCGAGCTTGTCGGGTGCCGGGGAGTCGAGGATCGGGGCGCCGTACGGGACGAACGTCGTCGCGACGCCGAACTCCTCCTCGTAGTAGTCGGCGATCCCGACAGCGTCGGCGATCAGCGCGTCGGCCCACCGGACCGACGCGGACTCGGCCGTCCGGTAGTAGCGCCGCCCCGCGCCGGTCCACTTGGCGCGCCGCCACTCGAGCCCGTCGACGTGCACCGCGACCGGGATCCGGCGCAGCCGCAGCCCGGGGACGAACGGAGCGTTGGCGGCGTTGAAGACGATCGCCGCGTCGAAGCGACGTCTGCGGGTCACCGCGTGCGCGACCGACAGCGCCGTGTGCGAGAGCGTCTCGAGCGTCTTGCGGCGCACCGCAGGCAGGTGGACGAGTCGCATCCCGAGGTGTGACGCGGGGCGCGGCTCGCCATCGACCGGCCGGCAGTAGACGGTCACGTCGTGGCCGGAGGCGACGAGGCGTCGCCCGATCTCCTCGACAGCGGTCTCGAAGCCGCCGTACCGGGCCGGCACGCCGCGGGTGCCGATCAGGGCCACTCTCATCGGTCCCGCCTTCATCGGTCCATCGCCTTCAGCTCGCGCCACCACTTGCGCAGGACGACCGCGAGGACGAGCGCGTTGATCACGAACAGCGCGGTGTAACCGGCGAAGTAGAGGGTCGGCCAGCCCATGAGGACGAACACCCAGCAGAAGATGCCGTAGTCGGTCGGCAGGATCGCCCACGTGCGCAACGGGTTCTCCGGGGGCGCGTCGGCGGTCGGCGCGGGCTCGTCGGCACCCTGGCGCAGCAACGGCATCATGATCAGCCCGAAGAACGTCACCATGTCGACGATCTGGAACCCGACCGGGACGAGCAGCGCCCAGTCGGACTCGACCGGCGGGAAGCGGAAGAACGAGATCAGCACCGCCAGGTGGAAGCTGCAGGTCTTGAAGCAGTCCACCGTGTGGTCGAGCCACTCGCCGCTGCGCGATCCGGTGCCGGTGAGCCGTGCGATCTGGCCGTCGACGGAGTCCATGACGTAGCCGGCCGCAAGCAGGGCGGACACCGCGAGGCCGACGCCGAGGCTGGGCTCGGCCAAACACAGGAGCAGCAGCCCAGAGAACGACAGCGTGGCGCTCACGGCGGTCGCCTGGTTGGGCGTCACGCCGAACGCCGCCGCCACCGCCGCGACGCGTCGCCCGAGCGGGCGATTCACGTAGCGCGAGTAGGCGGCGGTGCCGCGCGACGGCTTCTGGGCCGCCGACAGCGCCGCCGCGTTGGAGCGGATGCGTGACGTACGCGAGGTCGCGGTGACAGACATGGGGACTCTCGGTCGATGCGGTGAGGTCTTCGGGACAGTCTTCCATCTCCTCGGACGAGGAGGACCCGGAACACCAGGATTGGGCGCACCCCGCACGAGTCGGGCCGATTATGGACATTCCGCGACGAGATACCCCCCGTGCGCTCTAGTCTCGTTGCTGCTGGAAGTCTCGGAGAGGTGATCCCATTGAGCCACGTCGTCGGGTACGCGCCCGGAGTGTATGACCTGTTCCACGTCGGCCACCTCAACGTGCTCAAGCAGGCCAAGGAGCGCTGCGACTTCCTCATCGCGGGTGTCGTCTCCGACGAGATGTGCGTCCGCGCGAAGGGCTTCGAGCCGTTCGTGCCGATCGCCGAGCGCGTCGAGATCGTCCGCCACATCAGCGTCGTCGACGACGTCCACGTCGAGGTCGTGCCCGACAAGCTGGCGACCTGGGAGGTGCTGCGCTTCGACCGCATCTTCAAGGGCGACGACTGGCGCGGCACGCCCCGCGGCGACAAGCTCGAGCGCGACTTCGCGTCGGTGGGTGTCGAGGTCGTCTACTTCCCCTACACGGTTCACACGTCGAGCACCCAGTTGCGCCGTGCCCTGGGCAGGGTCGAGGACCTTCCGGCGATGGCGGTCGAGGCCTGACCGGTCAGCGGCGGGCCGCCGACGCGACCACGTCCTGCATCTCTTCGGCGTAGCGCTGCGGCGAGAACATCGTGGTCGCGCGGTTCCTGCCGCCGTCGACCAGCCGAGCGGTCAGGGCGGGATCGTCCAGGATCCGTCCGACCTGGGCGGCCATCGTCTCGGCGTCGTCGACAGGCGCGAGCAGCCCGGACTCGCCGTCGACGACCGACTCGAGATGTCCCTGTACGGCGGTCGCGACGACGGGGCGCCCCGCCAGCTGGGCCTCGATCACCGCGTTGCCGAGCGACTCTCCGCGGGACGGGGCGAGCAGCACGTGGGCACGACCGAGCGCCGGCCAGATCGGGGCGACGTGCCCGGAGAAGTGTACCCGTCCGGCCAGCAGCGGGCGTGAGGCGCGCTCGCGGAGCTCTGCCTCGTACGCGGTCTGGTCCGTGAGTGCACTCCCGCACAGCTCGAGCTCGACGTCCCGCCCCTGCGCGATGAGTCGCTCCAGGACGTCGAGCGCGACGTGGGGCGCCTTGCGGGCGGACAGGCGTCCGACGACGAGCAGGCGCCGGGCACCCCACGGCGGTGGCGCGGGCGCCGTGTCGGGTCCGCGTACGCCGTTGTGGACGAGGCGCACCTGCTCACCAAGGCGGGGGTTGACGTCGGCGAGCTCAGAGACGGTGGCCTCGCTGTTCGCGACGACCGTCGTCGCGAGCGCGAGGGGGCGGGCCAGGGCGACCCGCAGCGGCCGGGGGTCGGACTGCTCGGCCTCGTGGACGTGGCACACGACCGGGACCCGGTGGGCGCGCGCGAGCGCGGTCCACCACGGCAGCGTGAGCGTGTTCACGAGCACGACGTCCGGACGGGCGGTGCGCAGCGCCTGCGTGGCGCGGGGGGCCGCGCCCGCGAGGTCGCGCGCCAGCCGCAGCAGGCCGACCGGGGAGGCGTATGCGCGACGCAGCGCCGGGAATCCAAGGGCGATGGCCTCGGCGCCGTCCTCGCGCAGCATCGCGAGGAGCGGACCGTCGCTGCCTGCGGCCACGCGGACGCGCCACCCTGCGGCGAGCAGGGCGCGTACGGTCTCGCGCAGCTGGAGGTCGGAGCCGTAGACGTCGGCTGACGGTGTCGCCACCAGCACGGTGCCGCGAGGCGTCCTGGTCGAGGGCATGCGGTGTAGTCCTCCTCATGTCGGCCAGCCCAGCGTAGCGGGCGGCCCACTGTGACGGGCCTCGTTGACTCCCGTGGTCGGGCTGCGCTGAGGGTGGCGACAGAATGGGCGCATGACGTTCGCTGACGACGGCGCCCTGGCAGTCTGGCTGGCCGAGCAGGCCGGCACCGAGCTCCTGGAGGTCCGCCGCGGCGGGCTGGAGGGCAAGGCGCTCAAGGACGCCGGTGACGCGGCGAGCCAGGCGGTCCTCGCGCGGCTGCTGGCCGAGCACCGGCCGGGCGACGCCGTCCTCAGTGAGGAGGCCGCCGACGACGCGGCCCGCATCGCCGCCGAGCGTGTGTGGATCATCGACCCGCTCGACGGCACGCGCGAGTTCTCCGAGCCGCCTCGCGACGACTGGGCCGTCCACGTCGCGCTGTGGGAGCGCGGTGACCTGACCGTCGGCGCGGTCGCGCAGCCCGCGCTGGGGGAGACCTTCAGCACCGCGTCGCCGCTCACCGTGCCGTCGCGGGGCGAGGGGCCGGTCCGGATCGCGGTCAGCCGCAGCCGCCCTCCGGCGTTCGTCGGCGAGCTGGCCGAGGAGATCGGCGCCGAGCTGGTCCCGATGGGGTCTGCCGGGGTCAAGGTGATGTCGGTGGTCCGGGACCTCACCGATGTCTACGTCCACGCGGGCGGTCAGTACGAGTGGGACTCGGCTGCGCCGGTCGTGGTCGCCCGCGCCGCCGGTCTGCACACCAGCCGTGCGGACGGTCGTCCGCTGGAGTACAACCGCGAGAACCCGTGGCTTCCGGACCTCCTCGTCTGCCGTCCCGAGCTGGCCGAGACCGTCGCCTCGTTCGTCGCCGGCCGCCTGGGCTGAGGCCGGGACCACACCACCCGTCGGCCCGTTCGTGCGCGCACCTCACCGCTATCTGCGTACGCTGGCGCTGCGATGAACGAGAGCCCCACGACCGACGAGACCAACGAGCCGGCGCCCGACGCGGCGTCGGCACCGCCGCAGTCCCCGCGTCGGCGTCACACGCTGCGCAACGTCCTCCTCGGCCTGCTGGCGTGCGTCGTGGTGCTTGCGCTCGCCCTCGGCGGGGTCGCGTGGTATCTCCAGGAGCGCCTCGTGGGGCAGGTCGACCGTGTCGACGACGCGTTCACCGGGCTGGAGAACCGTCCCGCGCCCGCGCAGGGCGACGGAGTGAACATCTTGCTCATGGGCACCGACCGGCGCTCGGACGAGCCCACGACGGGCGACGACGCCGACTCCCCGGCCTGGCTCCCGGGTGAGCAGCGCACCGACTCGCTGATGGTGCTCCACGTCGACGCCGACCGCGAGGGGGCGTCGATCGTCTCGATCCCGCGCGACTCCTGGGTGACCATCCCCGGGTACGGCGAGAACAAGATCAACGCGGCGTTCTCCTTCGCCGGGCCCTCGCTCGCGGTCGAGACCGTGGAGCAGCTCACCGACCTGCGCATCGACCACATCGCGATCGTCGACTGGGACGGCTTCCGCGAGCTGACCGACGAGCTCGGCGGCGTCGAGGTCGTCGTCCCGGAGACCGTCCATGACTCCGCCCGAGACAAGACGTGGGAGGCCGGGACGCACCGCATGGACGGCGAGGAGGCGCTGCTCTACGTCCGCCAGCGGTACGGACTTCCCGGGGGCGACTTCGACCGGATCAAGCGGCAGCAGAACTTCCTGCGGGCCCTGATGGGTCAGACGCTGTCGGCCGACACCCTGAGCAGCCCCACCAAGGCGTACGGCGTCCTCGACGCGGTGACCGAGCACCTGACCGTCGACGCCGAGTGGACCACGGGCGACATGCGCGGGCTGCTGCTGTCGCTGCGCAACCTGCGTGCCGACGACATCGCGTTCACCACCGCTCCGGTCAAGGGCACCGGGCGCGAGGGCGCCCAGAGCGTTGTCCGGCTCGACCGCGACAAGGGGCGCGAGCTGTGGGGCGCGGTCCGGGAGGACCGGGCCGCCGAGTGGGTCGAGGCCAACGCGGCGGGTCTCCCGGCGTCCGTCAGCTGACGCGTATTGGTGAAATGTCCGGATTCTCGTCTGGTTCGGGTGCGAGTGTCTGCGGTGTCCACCGGTCGATCTCGGCGACTCTCAGCAGACCCACGGGGGAATTCCATGAGACGAGCACCTGTCCTCGTCGTCGGTGCCGCAACGGCGCTGACGCTCGGCCTCGCGATCGCGCCTGCTCAGGCGCACGGCGGTCACAAGCCGCCCAGGCCACCGGCTGCCACGACGGTGGCCGACGGATTGTTCACCGCCCTGAGCTCGGCCGTCGCCCGCGACGGAACGGCGTACGTGACCCAGAACTTCTCCGGCACCCTCACCAAGATCCCCAAGCGAGGAGCCCGGAGCGACATCTACCAGGCGACGCCGCCGGCGGGCTCTGAGCAGCCGCCCGAGGTCGGTGGCGTGTCGGTCGCGCGCAGCAAGGTCCTGTTCGCGGAGACGGGCTTCTCCGGCGATCCGGAGAACCCGGGCGGGTTCACCGGCATCAAGTCGATCGACAGGCGCGGAACCGTCAAGGTCGTCGCGGACACCGGGGCGTACGAGATCGCGAACAACCCCGACGGCGACGTCGTCTACGGTGCGCGCGGCATCAGCGCCGAGTGCGCGGCGCAGTGGCCCGCACCCGATCCGGAGACGGGAGAGGGCCCGCCGCCCTCCACGTACACCGGTGACGTCAACCCGCACCCGTACGCGACGCTGCCGGGGCCGTTCGGCACCACCTTCGTCGCCGACGCGGGCGCGAACTCGATCCAGCGGATCAGCGCGAGCGGGCGGATCACGACGCTGGCGCTCATGCCCGGGCAGCCGCTGAAGATCACCGCCGAGCTCGCGGGGGCGTTCGGGATCCCGGCGTGCGCGGTCGGCCTGTCGTACTACTTCGACCCGGTGCCGACCGACGTCGAGTGGGGACCCGACGGCTGGCTCTATGTGTCGCTGCTGCCCGGCGGTCCTGAGGACCCGAGCCTCGGTGCGCGCGGCGCGGTCTACAAGGTCAACCCGGTCTCCGGCCGGACCGTGAAGGTCGCGGGCGGCTTCCTCGGCGCGACGAACCTCGCGGTGACGCCGAAGGGCGACATCTACGTGGCGGAGATCTTCGGCAACCAGCTGTCCGTGCTCAAGCGCGGCAGCCGTACGCCGAAGCCGTTCGCGCCGCTGCCGTGGGCGACCTCGGTCGAGTACGCCGGCGGCTCGCTGTACGCGACGTCGTCGCCCGAGCTCGAGGACCTGTTCGCCGGCAGGCCGCCAGCACCGGAGTCGACGCTCGTGAAGTACAGGCTGTCGCAGCACCGTCACCGCCGCTGACGGAGAGGAGTCTCGACATCGGTGTCGTCCGTGCGACGCCGATGTCGAGACCTCTGTCTGGCGGGCGATGAGGTACGGCTGGGGCGTGCGACTAGGCTGGAGACGATGTCCTTGCACGCCTTGGCCGAGGTCGTCGCCGCCGATCCCACGCTCGCCCGTACGGTCGCAGACCGTCGCGCGGGCGTGACGGCGCTCGACCTGTCGGCCCCTCCGTCCCTGCGTCCGTTCCTCGCCGCTGCCCTGGCGCCGGCGAGCCCGGTCGTGCTCGTCGTGACCGCGACTGCCCGCGAGGCAGAGGAGCTGAGCGAGGAGATCGGGTCGCTCATCGGCCCGGATCTCGTCGCGGACTTCCCTGCGTGGGAGACCCTGCCGCACGAGCGGCTGTCGCCCCGCTCGGACACCGTCGGCCGACGCCTCGCGGTGCTGCGACGCATCTCGCATCCCGGCTCCACCCCGGACGCGGGCCCGCTCAAGGTCGTCGTCGCGCCGATCCGGTCGGTGCTCCAGCCCCAGGTCAAGGGCCTGGCCGACCTCGTGCCGGTCACGCTGCGGCGTGGCGACGAGGCCGACCTCGAGGACCTGGTCCGCGGCCTCGCAGACGCGGCGTACTCGCGTGTCGACCTGGTGACCAAGCGGGGCGAGTTCGCCGTCCGCGGCGGCATCATCGACGTGTTCCCGCCGACCGAGGACCACCCGTTGCGTGTCGAGTTCTTCGGCGACGAGGTCGACGAGATCCGCCACTTCTCGGTCGCCGACCAGCGCTCGACCGATCCTGTCGACCACGTGTGGGCGCCGCCGTGCCGCGAGCTGCTGCTCACCGACGAGGTCCGGGCGCGGGCCCGCGAGCTCGCCGACGCGCACCCCGAGCTCGCCGAGATGCTCGACAAGCTGGCCGAGGGGGTGGCGGTCGAGGGCATGGAGTCGCTCGCGCCCGCTCTCGTCGACGGCATGGAGCTGCTGGTCGACCTGTTGCCGTCCGACGCGACGGTGCTCGTCTGCGACCCCGAGCGTGTCCGTACGAGGGCGCACGACCTCGTGGCGACGAGCGAGGAGTTCCTCGCGGCGTCCTGGGCGGCCGCTGCCGGCGGCGGCAAGGCGCCGATCGACCTCGGCGCGGCGGCGTACTGGAGCCTCGGCGACGTCCGCCAGCACACCCTCGCGTCCGGGCGGGCCTGGTGGTCCACGTCGCCGTTCGTGAGGGACGAGGAGGTTTCGACAGGCTCGGTTTCGACAGGCTCAACCACCGGTGGCTCGGTTTCGACAGGCTCAACCATCGGGGACGCCGACAGCGTCAACCTGCCGTTCGCGCCGACCCCGTCATACCGCGGCGAGGTCGAGCGCGCCCTGGTCGACCTCAAGGGCTGGCTGTCCGCGGGCACCCGCGTCGCGCTCGTGACGCCGGGCGAAGGGCAGGCGGCGCGCAGCGTGGAGGTGCTCGGCGAGCACGACATCCCGGGCCGGTTCCACGCCTCGATCACCGCCGACGACCTCACCCCCCACGTCGTCCATGTGGTCTGCGGCGAGATCGACCACGGCTTCGTCGCCGAAGGCGTCGACCTCGTCGTCCTCACCCAGGACGACCTCGTCGGTCAGACCGCCGCCGCGCCGCGCGACGACCGCAAGATGCCCTCGCGGCGCAAGAAGCAGATCGACCCGCTCGAGCTGACCCCCGGCGACTACGTCGTCCACGAGCAGCACGGCGTCGGCAAGTACGTCGAGATGATGCAGCGGACGGTGCAGGGCGCGGTCCGCGAGTACCTCGTCATCGAGTACGCCGCCTCCAAGCGCGGCCAGCCGGCGGACCGGCTCTTCGTGCCGACCGACCAGCTCGACCAGGTCACCCGCTACGTCGGCGGCGAGCAGCCGAGCCTCGACCGGCTCGGCGGCGCCGACTGGAACAAGCGCAAGTCGCGTGCGCGCAAGGCGGTCAAGCAGATCGCCGGCGAGCTCATCAAGCTGTACGCCGCGCGGCAGGCGACGCAGGGCCACACGTTCGGCGCGGACACCCCGTGGCAGCGCGAGCTCGAGGACGCCTTCCCGTACCACGAGACGCCCGACCAGCTCGCGACGATCGACGAGGTCAAGCGCGACATGGAGCGGCCCGTCCCGATGGACCGGCTGGTCTGCGGCGACGTCGGCTACGGCAAGACCGAGATCGCGGTGCGTGCGGCGTTCAAGGCGATCCAGGACGGCATGCAGGTCATCGTCCTGGTGCCGACGACGCTGCTCGTGCAGCAGCACTTCGCGACGTTCTCCGAGCGCTACGCCCAGTTCCCGGTCGTTCTCAAGGCGCTGTCGCGGTTCCAAACCGAGAAGGAGTCCAAGGAGGTCCTCGACGGGCTGGCCAACGGCTCGGTCGACCTCGTCATCGGCACGCACCGCCTGCTCCAGAAGGGCGTCAAGATCCCCAAGCTCGGGCTCGTCGTCGTCGACGAGGAGCAGCGCTTCGGCGTCGAGCACAAGGAGGCGCTCAAGACGCTGCGCGCCGCGGTGGACGTCTTGTCGATGTCGGCGACTCCGATCCCGCGCACGCTCGAGATGGCCGTGACAGGCATCCGCGAGATGTCGACGATCCAGACCCCGCCGGAGGAGCGGCACCCGGTGCTCAGCTTCGTCGGCCCGTACGAGGACCGGCAGGTCGTGGCGGCGATCCGGCGCGAGCTGCTGCGCGACGGGCAGGCGTTCTACATCCACAACCGGGTCAACTCGATGGACAAGGCCGTCAAACGGCTCCACGACCTCGTGCCCGAGGCCCGCATCGCGATGGCGCACGGGCAGATGGGCGAGCACCAGCTCGAGCAGATCATGCTCGACTTCTGGGAGAAGAAGTACGACGTGCTGGTCTGCTCGACGATCGTGGAGTCGGGCCTGGACGTCTCCAACGCCAACACGATGATCGTGGAGCGGGCCGACATGCTCGGTCTCTCGCAGCTGCACCAGCTCCGTGGACGCGTCGGGCGTTCGCGCGAGCGGGCCTACGCCTACTTCCTCTACCCGCCGGAGAAGCCCCTCACCGAGACCGCGCACGAGCGGCTCTCGACGATCGCGCAGCACTCCGAGCTCGGCGGCGGCATGGCGATTGCGATGAAGGACCTCGAGATCCGCGGTGCCGGCAACCTGCTCGGCGGGGAGCAGTCGGGCCACATCGCCGACGTCGGGTTCGACCTGTACGTCCGGCTGGTCGGCGAGGCCGTCGCGGAGTACCGCGGCGACCAGGGTGAGGACGTGCACGAGGTCAAGCTCGAGCTCCCCGTCGACGCGCACCTGCCGCACGACTACGTGCCGAGTGAGCGGCTGCGCCTCGAGATGTACAAGCGCCTCGCCGACGTCCGTACCGACGAGGAGGTCGCCGAGGTGCGCGACGAGCTCGTCGACCGGTACGGCGAGCCGCCCGCTGCGGTCGACGCGCTGCTCGGTGTCGCCCGGCTGCGGGTGCGGGCCCGCGACGTCGGCATCTCCGAGCTCACGGTGGCGGGCAACAACATCCGGATCTCCGGAGTCGACCTGCCGGAGTCGCGCCAGATGCGGCTCAAGCGTGTCTATCCGGGCTCGGTGGTCAAGGCCACGGCGCAGCTCCTGCTCGTGCCGCGGCCCAAGACCGCGAAGGTCGCGGGTCAGCCGCTGCGTGACGCCGAGCTGATGGACTGGTGCCGCACGCTGATCGACACCGTCATCGCTCCCTCCGCCCCCTGACCCCGGGTCGGTCTCTGCCGGCTCTCGGGTCGGTTCCTGCCGGGTCCCGGGTCAGTTCCCGACGACCCGCGCCAGCGTCTCGGGATCGCGCGCGATCACCGTCGTGCCGTCGTCGGTGGTAATGATCGGGCGCTGGATCGCCGACGGGTGCGCGACGAGGCCCGCCAGCCACTCCGCACGGTGCTCGGCGTCCTTCGGGATCGCGGTCAGCCCGGCGTCGCGGGCCTCCTTCGGGCGGGCGACGTCCCACGGCTCGAGCCCGAGCCGCTGCACCACGGCGGCGAGCTCGTCGACCGTCGGCGGCTCCTCGAGATAGCGCCGTACGGTGTAGTCCGCACCGGCCTCGTCGAGGGCGGCCACGGCGGTGCGGCACTTGCTGCAGGCGGGGTTCACCCAGATCTCCATGCGCCGAGCGTAGGACGCGGCTCTGTCCGCCGCGGCAGCCGCCCGGCTTGCAGCGCACCAGATCCCGACGCACGGTGGAGAGGTGCCGGGGACCAAGATCTGGGATGCCGAGTCGGAGCTGCGCGGCGCTGGGATGAGGGTGACGCGCCAGCGGATCGCCGTCCTGAGCGCCCTGCGCGAGCGCCCGCACGCGAGCGCCGAGACCCTCATCGCGATGACCCGCGACGCGCTCGGCTCGGTGTCCGTCCAGGCGGTGTACGACGTGCTGGCCGCGTGCACGGAGCGCGGCCTCGTACGGCGGATCCAGCCGGCGGGGTCCCCGGCGCTGTTCGAGACCCGGACAGCCGACAACCACCACCACCTCGTGTGCGAGGTCTGCGGGCGTATCGACGACGTCGACTGCGCGGTCGGGTCCGCGCCGTGCCTCGTACCGAGCGACACGCACGGGTACGACATCGCGGCCGCCGAGGTCGTGTTCTGGGGGACGTGCGCCCCGTGCGGCTCCCGTGAGCCGGCGATCGTCGGTGCCACCAGCGACAGGGGAGTGAACGATGACTGATCCGACCACCACGAACGCGGGGATCCCGGTCGAGAGCGACGAGCTCTCGCTGACGCAGGGAGACCTCGGATCGATCGTGCTGCACGACCACTACCTGATCGAGAAGATGGCGCAGTTCAACCGCGAACGGGTGCCCGAGCGGGTCGTGCACGCGAAGGGTTCGGGCGCGTTCGGTGAGCTCGAGATCACCGGTGACGTGAGTGCCTACACGAAGGCCTCGCTCTTCCAGCCGGGCAAGAAGACCCCGATGGTGGCGCGCTTCTCGACCGTCGCGGGGGAGCAGGGGAGCCCCGACACGTGGCGCGACCCCCGTGGCTTCGCGCTGAAGTTCTACACCGACGAGGGCAACTACGACATGGTCGGCAACAACACGCCGGTCTTCTTCGTCCGCGACCCGATGAAGTTCCAGGACTTCATCCGCTCGCAGAAGCGAATGCCCGACTCCGGCCTGCGCGACCACAACATGCAGTGGGACTTCTGGAGCCTGTCCCCGGAGTCGGCGCACCAGGTGATCTGGCTGATGGGCGACCGGGGCATCCCGAGGTCGTACCGGAACATGGACGGCTTCAGCTCCCACACGTACCAGTGGATCAACGAGGCCGGCGACCGCTTCTGGGTGCGCTACCACTTCAAGACCAAGCAGGGCATCGACTTCCTGACGCAGGAGGACGCCGACCGGCTCGCCGGGAGCGACCCTGACCTGCACCGCAAGGACCTCTTCGACGCGATCGCCGACGGCAACTTCCCGAGCTGGTCGCTCGAGGTGCAGATCGTGCCGTTCGACGAGGCGGAGTCGTACCGGTTCAACATCTTCGACCTCACCAAGACGATCTCGCAGAAGGACTACCCGCGGATCCCGGTCGGGACGATGACGCTCAACGAGAACCCGCAGAACTTCTTCGCACAGATCGAGCAGGCAGCCTTCGAGCCCAGCAACCTCGTCCCCGGCGTGTTCATCAGCCCGGACAAGATGCTGCTCGGCCGCGTGTTCTCGTACGCCGACACGCACCGCTACCGGATCGGCACCAACTACACGCAGCTGCCGGTGAACGCACCGAAGTCGCCGGTGCACACCTACTCCAAGGAGGGGGCGATGCGATACGCGTGGAACGACCCGTCGCTCCCGGTCTACGCGCCCAACTCGTACGGGGGCCCCGCGGCGGACACGCAGCGCCTCACCGACGGCAAGGGCTGGGCCGCGTCCGGCGAGCAGATCCGTGCTCCGTACGACCTGCACCCCGAGGACGACGACTTCGGGCAGCCGGGCACGCTCTACCGCGAGGTGCTCGACGACGCCGCGGCACGCCCGCCTCGCCCACAACATCGCGGGGCACCTCGCGGACGGCGTGACGGACGAGGTGCTGCAGCGGGTATGGGTCTATCTCGGCAACGTCGACGTCGACCTCGCGACCGCGGTCCAGAAGGAGATGGGCACGCTCTAGGGTTGCTGGTCCGGCGTGGTCGGTGCAAGGACGTGTGGTTAGGCTGAGTCCCGCGTCACGTCACCCGTACGAGAGGACCGTTCCCGCATGCCCCACCGTCCCGCTCTGCGCCCGCTCCTCGCCGCCGCTGCGGCCTCGCTGATGCTCGCCGGCTGCGGGTCGACCTTCCCGGGCGACGCGGTGGTGGTGGGTTCGTCGACCCTGTCGATGGACCGCTTCGACACGCTCGCCGACGCCGGATGCACCTATCTGGCGACGGTCGCGACCTCGCAGGGCGGTCAGGCTCCCGCGCAGGGCCAGGTCCGTCAGGTGATCGCGACCCAGCAGCTCCAGCTCGCCGGCGCGCGCAAGGTCGCCGACGACCGCGGCATCGAGGTGCCGCCGTCGCAGTACGCGCTGCAGCCGGCCGACCTCGAGCAGTTGGAGACGATGTTCGGTGGCGACCAGTTCGACGACATCGTCGAGATCCTCGAGCGCGACTTCGAGAGCCAGGCGCTGCGGACCGCGATCGGTGCAGACGACACCGGGACCGCTCCGACCCAGGAGAACGCCGAGCAGCTGATGGGGGCCGGCACCGAGGTCGTCTCCGAGGAGCTCGTACGCGTCGACGCCGCGGTCGATCCGCGCTTCGGGATCTCCAACGACGGGCAGCCCGACCCGGCGCTGCAGCTGTCGGTCTCGCGCGAGCAGCTCGACCAGATCGACCCCACGACGCTCCCGGCCAACCAGCAGTGCCGCGGCGTAGAGTCGAGCGAGTGAGGATCCTCGTCACCAGCCCGCGTGTCGCTCCCGGCCTGCTGACGGCAGCGGGGTGGGACGCGCTCCGTGAAGCCTCGCTCGTCCTCGCCCCTGAGGACGATCCGACTGTCGAGGCCGTGCGCGCAGCAGGCGTCGACGTGCGCGTCGAGCCGCTCGGCCGACTGGACGACGTGTCCGCCGACACCGTCTGGATCGCCCCGACCGGCGATGTGGAGTGGGCCCACGCCCTGGCCGACACGCTTCTGGCCCGCTCCGAGAGCGGCACCGAACCCGTCGGTGAGGTCGAGATCGTCTTCGGGTCGTACGACCTCCCGGGCGCGCGGCTGCTCGACCTCGTGGCGGTGATGGACCAGCTGCGCGTCGAGTGCCCCTGGACGCGCGAGCAGACGCACGCCTCGCTCCAGCAGTACCTGCTCGAGGAGTCGTACGAGGTGCTCGACGCGCTCGACCGCGGCGACACCGACGAGCTGCGCGAGGAGCTCGGCGACCTCCTCATGCAGGTCGTGTTCCACGCGGCGGTCGCCGCACGACCGGTCGACGGCGTGAGCGACGACGGCTGGGACATCGACGACGTCGCCGCCGGGATCGTCGAGAAGCTCGTCCGCCGCAACCCCCACGTCTTCGGCGACGGCGACGCGGCCACGGCCGACGAGGTCGATGCCGCGTGGCAGCGGCTCAAGGCGACCGAGAAGCGGCGGACCTCGGTGCTCGACGGTGTGCCCCCGACGCTGCCCGCGCTGGCGTACGCTGACAAGGTCGTGGGGCGGCTGCAGCGCGCAGGCGAGGTGGCGGCGCCAGCGGGTGACTCGCTCGGAGAGCGCCTGCTCGCCCTGGTGATCGAGGCGCGGGCGGCGGGTCAGGACCCGGAGGCTGCGCTGCGCCGTACGGTCAACGCCCTGGTGCCGTCGGTCGAGTAGGCGAGCGCTGGCGGAGACCGTTTCGAGGCCACGGGCGGGGTGCTCGGCGACGTGTCGAGTCGGTCGCTGAGTGTGTCGAAGTGGCGCCGAGTGGTCTCGTACGTCCGCGCCCTTGGGGGCTCGGACTCCTCGACCAGCGGAAGATCGGGGGCTCGGGTTGCCCGGCCGTCGGCGCGCCACGGCACGGACGAGGACGACCCCGACGGGTGTGCCTCTTAGGATGTGTACGAACCCCACCGTCCTGCACTAGGAGTCCGTAGTGGCAAGCATCGAAGCTGTCGGAGCCCGAGAGATCCTCGACTCGCGCGGCAACCCCACGGTCGAGGTCGAGGTGGCCCTCGACGACGGCACGATCGGTCGGGCCGACGTCCCGTCCGGCGCGTCGACCGGCAAGTTCGAGGCCGTCGAGCTGCGTGACGGCGGCGAGCGGTACGGCGGCAAAGGCGTCCAGAAGGCCGTCGATGCCGTCAACGAGGTGATCCACCCGGAGATCCTGGGCCTCGACGCCGACGAGCAGCGCTACATCGACGCGACGCTGCTGCGCCTGGACGGCACCCCCAACAAGGCGCAGTTCGGTGCCAACGCGATCCTCGGCGTCTCGCTCGCAGTCGCTCGTGCGGCCGCGCAGTCGGCGGGTCTCCCGCTGTTCCAGTACGTCGGCGGAGCCAACGCCCACGTGCTCCCGGTCCCGATGATGAACATCCTCAACGGCGGCGCCCACGCCGACACCGACGTGGACATCCAGGAGTTCATGATCGCGCCGATCGGCGCCTCGAGTTTCGCCGACGCGCTTCGCCAGGGCGTCGAGGTCTATCACGCGCTCAAGTCGGTCCTGAAGTCCGACGGACTCGCGACCGGCCTTGGCGACGAGGGCGGCTTCGCTCCCAACCTCAGCTCCAACCGCGCTGCTCTCGACCTCATCGCGAAGGCCGTCGAGACCACCGGCCTCAAGCTCGGCACCGACATCGCGCTCGCGCTCGACGTCGCCGCGTCGGAGTTCTACGGTGATGGCGCGTACCGCTTCGAGGGTGCGCCGAAGTCGGCCGCCGAGATGACCGCCTACTACGCCGACCTCGTCGCCTCGTACCCGATCGTCTCGATCGAGGACCCGCTCGACGAGGACGACTGGGACGGCTGGAAGGCCATCACGAGCGAGCTCGGCGACAAGGTCCAGCTCGTCGGCGACGACCTGTTCGTCACCAACTCCGAGCGCCTCCAGCGCGGCATCGACGAGCACGCGGGCAACGCGCTGCTCGTCAAGGTCAACCAGATCGGCACGCTCACCGAGACGCTCGAGGCCGTCGACCTCGCGCACCGCAACGGCTACCGCTGCATGATGAGCCACCGCTCAGGCGAGACCGAGGACACCACGATCGCCGACCTCGCCGTCGCGACCAACTGCGGCCAGATCAAGACCGGTGCCCCGGCGCGGTCCGAGCGGGTCGCGAAGTACAACCAACTGCTCCGCATCGAGGAGCTGCTCGACGACGCCGGCACCTACGCCGGACGCGCGGCGTTCCCCCGGCTGAAGGCCTGACGCGTGCCGTCCCCGTCGCGCCGCGACCCGAGGAGGAGCCCCGCCGGCCGGCCGGGTGCGCCTCGTCGTGGTCGTGGCGCGACACCGGCCGCCGAGGCCGTCACCACGTACGGACGCCCGCGCCTGACCCGCCGCATGGCGGTGCTGCTGCTGGTGCTTCTGGTGCTCGCCATCTCGTACGCGTCGAGCCTGAAGGCCTTCCTCCAGCAGCGCGACGCCCTCGCGACGGCGCGTGCGCAGATCGCCGAGTCCACGCAGGCGCTCGACGATCTTGAGAAGCAGAAGGCTCGCTTCGACGATCCCGAGTACGTCGAGCAGCAGGCGCGCTCGCGCTTCGGCTGGCTGATGCCGGGCGAGGTCGGGTTCACCGTGCTTGGCCCTGACGGCAAGCCCGTCGGCAAGGGCCCCGAGCTGCCCGACGCGTCCCCGACCAGCGCTGCGCAAACCGAGTGGTACTCCACGCTGTGGACGTCGGTGGAGCGCGCCGGCGGAGTGCCCGACCCCACGACCCCTGCGACGTCGCCCGACGTCGTCGTGACGCCGAAGAAGCAGGACGAAGGACAGTGACCGACCCGATTCCCCCGACCCAGGCCGACCTCGACGCGATCCGCGAGCAGCTCGGCCGTACGCCGCGGGGCGTGGTCGAGATCGCGAGCCGCTGCCCGTCCGGGCACCCCAACGTCGTCAAGACCGAGCCCCGCCTGCCGGACGGTACGCCGTTCCCGACGCTGTACTACGTCACGTGCGCGCGGATCAACGGCATGCTCGGCACGCTCGAGGCATCCGGGCTGATGCGCGAGATGAGTGAACGGCTCGCCGAGGATCCCGAGCTCGCGGCCGCATATCAGCGCGCGCACGAGTCGTACCTCGCCGAGCGGCGGGAGATCGCCGACGTGCCCGAGATCGACGGGGTGTCGGCCGGCGGTATGCCGACCCGCGTGAAGTGCCTGCACGTGCTTGCCGGCCACGCGCTGGCGAAGGGGCCGGGCGTCAATCCGCTCGGCGACGAGACGATCCGCGTGCTCGGCGACTGGTGGACAGGGACCACCTGCGACGGTCCCGGCGCCCCGCCGGCGCAGCTCCAGAGCGACACGCCGTGACGCGAGTCGCCGCGATCGACTGCGGCACGAACTCGATCCGGCTGCTCGTCACAGACCTCGACGCCGACGCCGGTACGGCTGATGACCAGGTCCGACGGATGGAGATCGTGCGGCTCGGCTACGGCGTCGACCGTACGGGCAGGCTCGACGACCGCGCGTTGGAGCGGACGTTCGCGGCCTGCGAGGACTACGCGCGGGTGATCGCCGAGCTCGGCGCGGAGCGGGTCCGGTTCGTCGCGACGTCGGCGACCCGCGACGCCGACAACGCCGACGTGTTTGCGGACGGAGTGCGCGAGCGCCTCGGAGTCGGCCCCGACGTCGTCACCGGCTCGGAGGAGGCCGCGCTGTCGTTCGCGGGGGCGGCGCGCGACCTGCCCGGTGTCGCGCAGCCCATCCTCGTCGTCGACCTGGGTGGAGGCTCGACGGAGCTGATCCTGGGCGAGGACGGTGTCGCGGGGGCCGAGCAGTCGCTCGACATCGGCTCCGTACGGATGACCGAGCGCCACCTGCGCAGCGACCCGCCGACCGCGGCGGAGATCGTGGAGTGCGCAGCGGACGTCGACGCGGTCCTTGACGCGAGCACGGTGGACGTCGCGCAGGCCCGTACGGTCGTGGGTGTCGCGGGCACGATCACGACGGTGGCCGCGCACGTGCTCGGCCTCGAGGAGTACGACTCCACCCGCATCCACCACGCGCAGCTGCCCGTCGCGGACGTCCTCGCCTCGTGCGACGCGATCCTCGCTGCGTCGGTCGAGGAGCGCCGGTCGTGGTCGTTCATGCATCCTGGGCGCGCGGATGTGATCGGTGGGGGAGCGGTGATCCTGTCGCGCCTCCTCGCTCGTACGACACCCGACGCGCTCGTCGTCTCCGAGCACGACATCCTCGACGGCATCGCCTGGTCGCTGGTCTGAGCGCGGCTCAGGCGCCGATCGCAGTGACGGACCGGGCGCCCCAGACCTTCTGGAGGATGCCGTCGAGCACGTGCGCACGGTCGAACTGCAGCGCCCACGCGCGTGCGGCCTCCGCGCGCCGGACCCCGTCGCCGTGGCGCGGCGATTCGCCATGTCGTGGACCAGCCGGAACAAATAGTTCCCCTTCCCGCCCTCGTAGAAGGTCGAGTCCAGCAGCAGCCCGGTCGTGGGGTCGAACGTGTTGCGCCACCCCGCGCAGCAGGTAGTCCTCCCCGTACGTAGCGCAAACGCTCGTTCCGCGGGGTGTCCGCGGCGGCGTTTCGCCACGGTGACGGTTGCCTGACGGGCACCCACGCCCTCGTCCGCCGGCTCGCCGAGGTCACGGGCACGAGCCAGACCAGCGCCGTCGAAGATGCGGTACGACGGCGGCTGGCCGAGCTGGAGGCCGAAGGCGCGTCGGTGGTGCAGGCGGCCGACCACCAGCGCGTCGAGCGACTGCTCGTCGAGTTCCGACGCGACCTCACCGACGAGGACCGACGCACGATGAGCCTCGCTGACGACGCTGTGTACGACGAGCACGGGCTCCCGCGGTGATCGTCGATACGTCGGCGCTCGTCGCGATCCTGCTGGGCGAGCCGGAGGCCGAGGCCCTGACCGCAGCACTCCTTGCGGACCCCGAGCCGAGGATCTCGACCGCGACGCTCGTCGAGCTGTACGCGGTGGTCGACAGCCGGTCGGCCCCGCAGCAGCGCCGTCGTGTCGACCGGCTGCTCGAGGCCTTCGGGGTCGTCCCCGTCGCGTTCACCGCCGCGCATGCGGCGATCGCGCGCGACGCATACCGCGACTTCGGGTGCGGGAGCGGCCACCCCGCACAGCTCAACCTCGGTGACTGCTTCGCCTATGCACTCGCTTCGGCGGAGCGCGAGCCGCTGCTGTCCGTCGGCGACGACTTCCTCCACACCGACATTCCGTCGGCGCTCGCACTCTGAGCGGCCCGCTCCGCCTGCGCCCTACGAGGTGTGGCGCTCCACCCCCACGTGCGTCCGCGACACGCTCGGCGCGTCGACCTCGTCGAGCAGAGCGCGCGCGAAGTCCTCGTACGTGATGCGGCTGTCCGCGTCGGCCGGCGCCACCGCGTACCCGCCGGTCGACGTCCCGCCGTGGTCGAAGTCCCCGGAGGGCGACAGCGACACCCAGTCCAGCCCGTCGCCGGCCTCCGCGAACGCGTCGGTCGCGGCGGCGTGCGCAAGGAAGAAGTCGCGGTGCTCGTTCGGATAGCCGCCGGTGTCCATCAGCGGTGTGCCGTCCGCCGTCGGCAGCAGCGACGCGAGCCCCACCCACACCAGCCGCGTCACCCCGGCGTGCGCGAGCCCGGTGGTCAAGGCGTGCGCGGTGGCGACGAAGAACCCCCGCGGGTCCGTCGAGGACGTGTCGTACACCGCCGCGACCACCGCGTCGTGCCCCGCCGCAAGCGTGCCGAGCGTGTCCGCGTCTGTGACGTCGCCCGCGACGAGCGTGACGCCCGGCCCGGCGAGGTCCCCGTACCGTCCGGGATCTCGGACCACCGCCGTCACCTCGTGCCCGCGCCGTACGGCCTCTGCGGTCGCAGCGCGACCTGCCCGCCCTCCGGCCCCGACGACCATGATCTTGCCCATCCCCATACCTCCTGCGTGGTGTCACCGGCGCCCTGCCGGAGCCCGGACGCTAGCGAGAGGGCTGGTTTCCGTTCGGAAACCGTCGTGCCTCGTGACTAGGGTGGTCAGGTGCTCGCGCCTCTCGATCCCGACATGTTCGATCCCGCGTGCCCGTCCTCGCTGTCGCCGGTCCGGGTGGGCGACAAGTGGGGTGCGCTGATCGTGCGCTGCCTCGCCGAGGGGCCGCGCCGTTTCGGTGAGCTGAGGGTCCCGCTGCGGGGCATCACCGCCAAGGTGCTGACGTCGTCGCTGCGGACGCTGGAGCGCGAAGGCTACGTCCTCCGTACGGAGGTGGCCGGCCGTGAGCGCCGTGTCGACTACGCGCTCACCGACCTCGGACGCAGCCTCCTGACACCGCTCGACGCGGTGTGCTCGTGGGCCGACGAGCATTGGGACGAGATCCTCGACGCCGCCGACGCGGCGCTCACGCGCGACCGGGCGGTGTCGCTCTGACGTCCACCGACTTCACCTCACCGGTCACCCCGGGGACGGGGTGGCCCGACGATCGGGCGACGCCCACGACGCCGGTCGCGCACGACGCCGAGCAGGTACGCGAGCTGGCGGCGTCCGCGGCTCCGCTGCACGAGCTCGACGCCCGCGTCTCTGTCTGCCGGGCGTGCCCGCGGCTGGTCGAGTGGCGCGAGGAGGTCGCCGTCACGAAGCGGCGCGCGTTCGCCGACGAGCCATACTGGGGCCGCCCGATCCCCGGCTGGGGCGACCCTGACCCACGGGTGCTGATCGTCGGCCTCGCGCCGGCCGCGCACGGCGGCAACCGTACGGGGCGGATCTTCACCGGCGACCGCTCGGGCGACTGGCTCTTCGCGTCCCTCCACCGGGTCGGGCTCGCCGCGCAGGCGACCAGCGTCCACGCCGGCGACGGCCAGCGGCTGATCGGTGGCCGCATGGTCGCTGCCGTCCGCTGCGCACCGCCCGCGAACAAACCCACCACGGAGGAGCGCGACACGTGTGCACCCTGGCTGGAGGAGGAGCTGCGTCTCGTCCTCCCGTCGGTCCGCGCGATCGTCGCGCTCGGGTTGTACGGATGGGATGCGACGCTGCGGACCTTCGCGGCGCTCGGGGCGAAGGTGCCGAGGCCACGGCCGAAGTTCGGGCATGGTGTCGACGCCACACTCCCGAAACCTTCGGGCGGTACGGTCCACCTCCTGGGCTGTTTCCACCCCAGCCAGCAGAACACGTTCACAGGACGGCTCACCGAGCCCATGCTCGACACCGTCATGGCACGCGCAAAGGAGGTCAGCGATGCCTGAGGAGACCACCACCCAGACCCACGCGGGAGTGGCGGGCCGCTTGGTCGACCTGCTCGTCCAGGTCTACGGAGAGGCGCCGCCCGTCACGCTCACCGCCTGGGACGGGTCCCGGGTCGAGCCGGAGGTCGGAGACCGGGCGATCGAGGCCCACATCGAGTCCCGCCGTACGGTCAGACGCCTGGTGTGGTCTCCGGGGCAGACCGGCATCGCGCGCGCCTACATCGCCGGCGAGCTCACCGTCGAGGGCGACCTCGAGACGGCGGTACGGCTGATGCGCGACTACGTGGAGCACGCGTCGGCCAAGCGTGCGCTCGAGGCCGCCGACCGGCGCGAGGTGCTGCGGCTGACCGTGCAGCTCGGGGCGGTCGGGCCTGCGCCGCGTGGGCCGAACGAGCCGGTCGACGCGGTCACGGGCTATCTGGACGTCCCTGCGCAGCTGCGCGACGAGCTGCCCCCGGAGTTGGCCGACGCGGTCCTCGGCGACACGCAGCGCGGCGGCGACGCCCGTACGGAGGTCGTCTACACCGACCCCGAGCCACTGAGCGCCACGATCGCTCGGTGGGAGGGCGACGGTCTCGTCGTCGACGCCGTACGCGAGGTGGTTGCCGAGGAGCGTGAGCGTCTCGCACGCATCGGCGGGCGTCTCGTCGCGCACTGGGACGCCGTGGTCGAGGCCGTCGGAGCGCAGCACGCGCGGATGTGGCGGCTCTCGCTGGTCCTCGTCCGGGACAACCTTGAGAGGCGGACGATCCGCGCGTACGAGATCGCCGGCACCTCCGCCCCCTGAGCCCCCGGGTCGGTTCTGCCCGCTCCCGGGTCGGTTTCTAGCGCCCCCGGGTCACTGCACGCGCGCCCACCCGGTACGGGACAATGGCGCCACGCTCCTGTAGCCCAACCGGCAGAGGCAGACGGCTTAAACCCGTCTCAGTGCGGGTTCGAATCCCGCCGGGAGCACGGCGCCGCGTCGTTCAGCGGGCGATCTCCTGCGCGAAGTAGTACGCCCGCTCGCCGGTCTCCTCGACGATTCCGGAGAATCCGTGGCGCTCGTAGAACCGCTGGGCGTCGAGGTCGGCCTCGTCGACGTTGATCTCGATCAGGTCGATGCCGTGGTCGCGCGCGTACGCGAGGAGCAGGTCGACCACGGCCGAGCCGATCCCGCGCCCTCGCAGATGGGGCACCACGTACAGCTCGTCGAGCACCGCCACGCTGCCGTCGACCCAGACGTTCGGCCGCAACGTCACCAGCGCGACTGCGTCGAGCGGCGAGCCGGCGGCGATCGCGATCACCGCCGGGTCGCCGAGCAGCGTACGCAGGCGCGGTGCGAGCACGTCGACGCCCGGGGACGGCCAGCCGTACTCGGTGTTGAAGTCGTCAAGGAGGCCCGCGATCTGTGTGGCGTCGTCGGTGGTCGCGAGACGTGGGACGGAGGGGTCGGTCGCCATGCGTCACCGTACGACGCGCAGACGTCAGCGGGGGGCGAAGACACCGTCCGGGTCATGCGCCTGACGCACCGCGGTGAGCCTCTCCCGCGTCGCCTGCGGCCAGGTGCGCGCCGCCTGGCCGGGGTCGCGCGGGTCCGACATCCAGTTGGGTGTCAGGTGCTCTGAACGCCACGGGGCGAGCGCGTCCTCGAGCTGCGCGAACACGCCCGGCAGGACCTCGGGGAACAGCGTCGGGTCGGGAGCACCGAGCATCGACAGCGTGTAGTCGAAGTCGCGGTAGCCGACCGCCGTCGTGTCGTCCTTCTCGTCGCGCATCGCGCCGCCGAGGTGCCGCACCTCGAGTCCCATGATCGGCAGCTCCGCGCCGGGTCCGACGAGGGCGAGCACCGCGTCGGCGAGGTCGGCGTCGACGTGGGTCAAGGTCGTCCCGCGTACGAATCCGGGGCCGGGCTCAGTCGGGTCGTTGGTGATCCGCGCGACGTCGGCGAGCGCCAGCGGCCCGAGGTCGTCGAGGTAGACGGTGCCCAGCTCGCGCAGCGGCTTGGTGAGCTGCTCGCCCTCGTCGGCCGTTCCCGGGTACGCGACGTGAAGCGCGAGCAGGTGTCGACCGCGCATCGGGTCCGGGATGAAGTCCAGGTCGGGGAAGCGGATGATCATGCCGCTCGTCGTGACGTCGGCCGGCGCCGTCTTCGTCCACTCCAACCAGCGCGTGTACGGATCCGTGCTCTCGGCCAGGTCGAAGAACAGGGTCCCAGCGTACAAACCCGGCATCGGGACCAGCGAGACAGTGATCTCGGTGACCACACCGAGGCCGGTCTTGCCGCCGCGCAGCGCCCACAGGAGCTCGGCGTCACCCGCGTCGGAGGCGTCGACGACCTCGCCCGCGCCGGTGACGACGCGTGCGGACACGAGGCGGTCGGAGGCGAAGCCGTGGCTGCGCGCGAGCGGGCTGAGCCCGCCGCCGAGGAGGAACCCGACGACTCCGACGTTGGTCGAGGAGCCGGTGACCGGAGCGAGGCCGTGCTCGGCAGCGGCGGTCACGACCGGCGCCCACCGGGTGCCACCGCCGATCGTGGCCGTACGGGCCTGCGGGTCGACGGTCACGGAGCTCAGTGCGCCGAGGTCGAGCAGGATCCCCGTGTCGTACGAGGCGTGGGCGCCGTGGCCCGTCGTGTGCAGGTGTACGGGGACGCCGGCCGCCCGGGCGAACCGGACGGTCTCGACGACGTCGTTCTCGTTCGTGGCACGGACGACGACGTCGGGGCTGTGCTGGATCGTGAGGTTGAATGCCGTCGCGCCTGCGGTGTAGTCGTCCTCGCCCCGGGCGCGGAGCGACCCGTCCAGCTGATCCTGGAGTGCGGCGTAGTCGGTCATCGGTGACTCCTTCATCGTTCTCGATGGTCTCTCTGTGATGACGACGCAGCGCGCTGGAATGTGAGGTCGTCCGAGAAATGACGCGTGTCAGTGCTTCGAGGCAGGATCGAAGGCATGACTCTCGCCCAGCACGAGACGCTCGCGGATCTCGAGCCCGCCGGGGCCCGTGGCGTGCTTCTCGACGTGACCTACCGGATGCTCGGCTCCTTCGCGGAGGCCGAGGACGCCGTGCAGGAGACGTACGCCCGCTGGTACGCCCTCAGCCCTGCTGAGCGCGGCGCGATCGCACGCCCGACCGGCTGGCTCGTCCGTGTCGCGAGCCGCGTCTGCCTCGATGTGCTCGGGTCGGCCCGCGCGCGCCGCGAGAAGTACGTCGGCGAGTGGCTCCCGGAGCCGGTGCCGAGCCCGGCGCGCTGGTCGAGCCAGGCGTCCGGCTCGACCGACCCCGCCGAGCGTGTCACGTCGGACGAGACGGTCGGCATGGCGTTCCTCATCGTCCTCGAGACCATGACTCCGGCCGAGCGTGTGGCGTTCGTCCTCAAGGACGTCTTCGCGTTCCCGTTCGACGAGATCGCCGCCGCCCTCGGTCGCAGCCCGGCCGCCTGCCGACAGCTGGCGTCGTCCGCGCGCCGGCGGGTCCGCGACGCCGAGGGCGCGGAGGCGTCGCTAGCGGCCGCCGGGGCCGCCTCCGCCGAGGCCGAGGTGGTGGCGGCGTTCCGGCGCGCCTGGGAGACGGGCGACCTGGACGGACTCCTCGGCGTCCTCGATCCCGAGGCGACCGTGATCGCCGACGGCGGGGGCAAGGTCGCCGCGGCGCTCGAGCCGATCGACGGTGCGGCGGCGGTCGCTCGCTTCTTTGCCGACGTCCTCGTCAAGGCGCCGAGCCTGGTCTTCACCGAGGACGAGGTCAACGGTCGGCCCGGGGTGCTCGTCTGGGATGGCGACATGCTGGTGACGGTCATGGCCGTCGACGTCCGTGACGGCCGGGTCGTGCACGCGTGGGCGGTGCGCAACCCTGACAAGCTCCGCCTGTGGCGCTGAGCCCGCGCGTCAGCAGACGTGTCAGCGCCGCGCGCGGCCGGCGAGCGTGATCGCAAGGTTGCCGAGCGCCTTGATCGCCTCGTCCGCGTCCTCCTCGGGATAGCCGCGTGTGCACACCGCCATCACGATCGCGTCGGGGCCTGGCGCGCCCAGGTACGCCACGTCGTGCCGGATCGCGTCGACGGACCCGCCCTTGCTTCCCCATGGCAGGTCCGACGGCGCGTGGGCCGCGACGAGCGGATCGGTCTGGCGGGCCAGGAGGTCGGTCATGTACGTGGTCGCCCACGGTCCGGCGAGCTTCCCGGCGACGAGTGTGCCCATCAGCGTCGCCAGGTCCGCAGCGGTCACGACGTTGCTCTTCCCGTACGTCTCGGCGGCCGCCTGGTCGCCGAACTGCCGGAACATCCGGCTGTCGTGGGCGCCCGCGTCGGACAGGACCTGCGCGATGGCGTCGAGGCCGACGCACTCGACGATGATGTTCGTGGCCTCGTTCGAGGAGACGACGATCATCCGCTCGAGCGCGTCGCGGAGCGGCATCGGCGCGCCAGCCGGAGGCATGCCGTGGTCGACGTCGTCGGGGACCAGCCGGTAGTCGGGAGCCTCCGGAACCTGACTCTCGAAGGTGTCTCGGCTGACGAGCGTGTCGTCGAGCGTGAGCGTCCCGGCCTCGACCATCCGCAGCGCCGCGACGAGGGGAGCGACCTTGATCGTGCTGGCCGCGTAGAACGGGGTCGAGGCCCCCCGCGCCGCGAGCACCTCGCCCGCAGCGGTGGCCACCTGGTACGCGATGACGGGGACGCCGTCGCTGTACGTGCCGCGCGCCGACATCAGCCCTCCGTCCCGTCGGGCTCGTCGCCGTTCGCCGGCTCGGCCGCTGCCTCGTCCGCGTCCGCACGCGCGGCCGACTCGTGGACGACGCGGGCGAACGCGGCGATCAGTGCCCGCGACTGCTCTTCGTTGCGCGACGCGTCGGCCTCGGCTCCCGCGATGAGCGCCGCGCGGTCGTACCCGTCTGCCTGCAGCGCGGCCTCGTCCCACGACCGCAGCCGCTCGGCGCCGACCTCCGGGTGGAACTGCACGCCCCACGCCGACATGCCCACCCTGAACGCCTCGACCCTGCACTCGTCGCTGGTCGCGAGGAGGTCCGCGCCCGGCGGCAGCGCGGTGACGCTGTCCTCGTGGTTCTGGATCATGCGCAGCTCACCGTACGCCGCAAGCTCGGCGAACACGGCGTCGTCGGCGGCCGCCGGGAGCAGCGTCACGCCGCACGAGCCGCGCTCGGTCTCACCCGACTTCTCGGTCACCTCGCCGCCGGCGCAGATCGCGAGGAGCTGCGCGCCGAGGCAGATCCCGAGCAGCGGCACCTCGGCCTGGAGCGCCTGGACGACCAGCCGCCGCTCCTGGGCGAGCCACGGCGAGCGCTCGTCGTCGTCGGGCATGAACCCGCCACCGAGCAGGACGATCCCGTCGACACCGGTGAGCGTCGGCGCGAGATCCTCGCCGGCGATGCGGTTCGGCGAGACGCCCTCGGCTTCGAGCCAGTCGGGGAGACGCCCGCCTCCGCTCGTGGGGGAGTTCTGGACGACGAGGACCTCGGGACGTCGCGTGGTCACGGTGTCACCGGCGGGCAGTGTCGAGAGCGAAGTGGCAAGCGGCGAGATGATCGGGGGACTCCTGGGGTGCGAGCTTGGGGCTGTCGTGACGGCACACGGAGGGGATGTGTGCACCGTCGGCACGGACCTCGTCCGAGGCGGGGTCCGCGAGTGTGGGGGCGAGCCAGCAGCGGGTGTGGAAGTGGCAGCCGGACGGAGGGTCACTGGGCGAGGGCATGTCACCTTCGAGCACGATCTCGCGGCGGTCGCGCAGCGTCGGGTCAGGCACGGGCACGGCCGACATGAGCGCACGCGTGTACGGGTGGCCCGTGTGCTCGTACACCTCGGCGTCGCGCCCGGTCTCGACCATCCGCCCGAGATACATCACGGCGACCTCGTCGGCGATGTGGCGGACCACCGACAGGTCGTGCGCGATGAACAGGTACGACAGACCGAGGTCGTCCTGGAGCTCCTCCAGGAGGTTGATGACCTGCCCCTGGATCGACACGTCGAGCGCCGAGACCGGCTCGTCGCAGATGAGGATGCGCGGCCGTACGGCGAGCGCGCGGGCGATGCCGATGCGCTGTCGCTGGCCGCCGGAGAACTGGTGCGGATAGCGGTGCACGTGGTCGGGGTTGAGCCCGACCCGGTCGAGGAGCTCGCGGACCGCCTTGTCGCGACCGCCGTCCGGGGTCGCCTCCGGGTGGATCGCGAACGCCTCGCCGACGATCTCGCCGACCGACATCCGCGGGTTCAGCGACGTGTACGGGTCCTGGAACACCATCTGGATGGTGCCGCGCAGCCGCCGGCGGGCGGCACGCCCGAGGTCGGACACGTCGACGCCGTCGACGAGGATCTGGCCACGGGTCGGCTTCTCGACCCCGACGAGCAGCTTGGCGAGAGTCGACTTGCCCGAGCCGGACTCGCCGACCAGGCCGAGGGTCTTGCCCCGGTGCAGCGTCAACGACACGCCGTCGACGGCCTTCACCGTACCGACCTCGCGCTTGAGGACGATGCCACGGCGCACCGGGTACGACTTCGCGAGATCACGCACCTCGAGGACCACGTCCGTGTCCGTCATCGCTCACCTCCTTGCTGCATGACGCGCTCCGCGAAGTGGCACGCGCTCGTCCGGTCGTAGCGCAGCGCGTGCTGCGGGGGCGGCGGGTCGCTCCGGCAGACGTCCTCGGCGTACCCGCATCGCGGGTGGAACGCGCACCCGGCAGGAACCGCGGTCGGGTCCGGCGGGCGTCCCGGGATGACCTCCAGCCCCCCACCCTTCTGGTCGAGCCGGGGGATGGAGCGCAGCAGCGCCCGCGTGTACGGGTGCGCGGCGGAAGAGAACACGTCGAAGACGGAGGCCTGCTCGACCGCGCGGCCCGCGTACATCACGGTGACGTCGTCGGCGACGTTCGCGACCACGCCCATGTCGTGGGTGATGAGGACCAGGCCCATGTCGCGCTCAGCCTGGATCTCGCTCAGCAGCGTCATGATCTGGGCCTGCACGGTCACGTCGAGCGCCGTCGTGGGCTCGTCGGCGATCAGGACCTCGGGATCCATCGCGAGCGCGGAGGCGATCATCACCCGCTGGCGCATGCCGCCGGAGAACTGGTGCGGGTAGTCCTTGATCCGTTGCTTGGCATTCGGGACCTTGACCATGTCCAGCAGCTCGATTGCACGCTTGTCGGCATCGCGGCGCGACAGCTTCTGGCGTGCGCGCAGCGCCTCCGTCAGTTGCCACCCGACGGTGTGGACCGGGTTGAGCGCGGCGAGCGCGTCCTGGAAAACCATCGCGACGTGCGCCCCGCAGAAGGCCCGGTGCTGCTTGGGGCCGAGTGCCAGCAGGTTTTCGCCCTTGAAGCGGATGGAACCGCGGACGATCCGTGCGGGAGGTATCTGCAGCAGGCCCATCACCGCGAGCGAGCTCACGCTCTTGCCGCTGCCGGACTCGCCTACGATCGCGAGCGTCCTCCCGGCGCTGACGGAGTACGAGAGTCCGTCGACCGCGCGTACGACACCGTCCGGCGTCGCGAACTCGATGGCGAGGTCCTCGACCTCGAGGAGGGGAGTGGTCTGTTCGGTCACGACTGGGTCACCTCAGCTTCGGATCGAGGGCGTCGCGGAGGTTGTCGCCGATCACCACGAAGGCGAGCACCGTGGCCAGCAGGCATCCGAGCGGGAAGAGGAGCAGGTACTGCGAGCCACCCGTGAACCACTCCGAGCCCTCCGTGATCATGATCCCCCAGCTCACGGCGGGCGGGCGTACGCCGATGCCGAGGAACGCCAGCACGGCTTCTGTCCCGACCACCGCCGCGATGGCGGTCGGGACGAGCGCGGTCACCGTGCCGATCGCGTTGGGGAGGATGTGGCGGAACATGATGCGCAGGTCGGAGGCGCCGAGCACCCGCGCGGCCGTGACGTAGTCGAGGTTCTTCGTCTCGAGGACGCTCGCCCGTACGTACCGGGTGTAGCCCATCCAGCCGAACATCGTGAGCACGATCGCCGGTTGGATGATGGTGGCGAGCAGCCCGTCGCCGAGATCGACCGTACGGAACAGCGACAGGAGCAGCAGCGCGGCCAGCAGCAGCGGGACGACGAGGAACACCTCGACCGTCCGCGAGATCACGGCGTCGACGATGCCGAGGTAGTAGCCCGACAGGGTGCCGAGCACGATGCCGATGAGCACCGAAACCCCCACGACGATGAAGGCGAGCAGCAGCGACGGGCGGGAGCCGTAGACGAGCTCCGCGAGCACGTCGCAGCCGTGCACGTTCGTGCCGAAGGGGTGGTCCCCGCCGAACCACTGCGGCGGGATGCGCGAGTCGGCGATGTCGCAGCGCTGCGGGTCCTTGTCGGTGAACAGCCACGGAAAGACAGCCACGACCAGGAAGAACAGTGCGACCGCCGTGGCCGCGATGACCGTGGGGCGGCGGCGCAGCGTACGGAAGGCGTCCGACCAGAAGGAGCGGTTGGGTGCGCCGCCCTCGGTCTCCTCCGCGATCAGCGCGGAGACGCTGGGGTCAGTCATAGCGGATCCTCGGGTCGAGTGCGGCATAGACGACGTCGACGACGATCATCACGACGACGGTCACCACCGCGAGGAGCGTGACGATGCCGATCACGACCGACACGTCACTGTCCTGGACGGCCTTCCAGAGCACGCCGCCCATCCCGTAGATGTTCATCATCCCCTCGGTGATCACCGCACCGGCGAGCGCCTCGGTGAAGATGATGCCGACCGCGGTGGCGACCGGGATCGAGGAGTTGCGGACCACGTGGTGGACCGCGACGTGCCGCTCGGACAACCCCTTGGAGCGGGCCGCGCGCACGTGGTCGGCGTTGTAGCTCTCCAGCTGCGCTGCGCGGACCAGCCGGATGAACGCCGCCGAGCCCGCGAGCCCGAGCAGGATGCCAGGGACGATCAGCGTCGCCCACGGGTGGTCGAGGGAGAACGACGGCTTGAACAGCAGCGCAGGGAGGCTGTCGCTGCCGAACGTCTCCTTGGCCCATTTGCTCAGCGGGACGGAGAAGACGTACTTGTAGATCAGCAGCAGCACGAAGATCGGCAGCGCGTCGATGAGGACGGATAGCCCGCGGATGCCCTGGTCCGACGGCTTGCCGCGGCGACGCGCCGCGATCGAGCCGAGGGTCATGCCGATCAGCGCCCACGTCACGGCCACCACCGCGAACAGGCGCAGGGTGTTGGGGGCGGCGGCGCTGACGATGTCGGTGACCTCGCGGCCGCGAAGGCTCTCGCCGAAGTCGCCGGACGCGTACGCCCCCAGGCGGTCGACGAACGGCCCGAGGCAGGGGTTGCCGAGCTGGTCGTAGCAGGAGTCGTCGAGGCCGTAGCGCTTCTCGACCGCGGCCAGCTGCGACGGGCTCGGCGGGCGGTCACCGAAGAACGCCTGCGCTGGGTTGCCGTTCAGCTGGATGGCGAGCGTCGTGAGCAGGTGCAGCAGCAGGATCACGAGGAACAGGGTGAGGACACCCTGCAGCACACGACGCGTGATGTATCGACCCAACCCGCGTTCATCTCCCTCCGTCTCGAGGCCGTACGACCGGTGCGGCCGTACGGCGACATGGTGCGGCCGGCGGCCGACGCCCCACGGGCGCCGGCCACCGGACCGACGTCAGCTCACCTTGAGCAGACGCAGCTTGATCTCCCCGCTGAACGGGTCGAGCACCACGTCGTCGAGACGGTCGCTGTAGAACATCACGTTCTGGGCGAACATGACCGGAACGCCGGCCAGGTCGGTCGCGATGACCTTCTCGGCCTCCTGGTACTTCGAGACAGCCGCCTCGAGGTCCGGCGCCGCGTCACCCTCCTTGATGAGCTTCTCGAACTCGGCGTTGTAGTAGCCGAAGTTCTCGTTGCCCTTCTTGGCGTCTCCGCTGGCGTAGACGGGCGCGAGGTAGTTCTCGTTGAGCGGGTAGTCCGGGAACCAGTTGCTGCGCATGATGCCGTCGAAGTCGCGAGCCGAGCGGCGGTCGAAGAAGTCCGGCGTCGGGTCCAGCACGTACGGGATGCCGAGGTTGAGCTGGATCGAGTCGCCGACGGCCTTGAAGATCGCCTCCTGCGTCTCGTCCTCGCCGAGGTGGATCGTGAGCTTCTTGCCCTTGGGCCAGCCGCCGGCCTTCGCCAGCGCCGCCTTGGCCGCGGCCGGGTCGAACGTGCAGAACTCGCAGGTCCCGGCGACGCCACCCGGGACACCGTCGGGGATGACCCAGCTGTCGGCGGCGACGTACTGGCCGGGGACGACCTTGTCGACGATGGTCTTGCGGTCGATCGCCAGCGAGATCGCCTTGCGGAACTCGACGTCGTCGAAGGGCTTGCCGAGATACATCGGGAAGCCGAGGTACGACAGTGCCGCGCCCGGGCCCTCGATCATCCGTGAGGAGAGGTCGGGGTCGCTCGTCGCACGCTCCCACTCCGCCGGCGGGACGTCGCCCGTGGCGTCGACGTCGCCGGCCTCGAAGTCGGCCCAGTCGGAGTCGCCGGAGTACTCGGTCCACTCGATGCGGTCGAAGTCGGGCGTCTCTTCACCCTTGTAGTCGCTCCACTTCGCGGCGGTGAGGCGCTGGCCCTGCTCCCACTCCTCGACCTCGAACGGACCGTTGCCGATCGGCTTGACGGCGCACGCATCGACGTCGTCGATGCACTCCTGCGCCACCGGGAAGAAGCCGGTGTAGCCGAGCATCGTGGAGAAGCCGGCGAACGGGCCGTTAAGGGTGATCTCGAGGGTCTGAGGATCGACGACCTTGACGCCGGTGAGCTCCTTGGCAGTCGGCTCCGTCGTGACGGTGACGTTGCCCTCGTCGTCCTCCTCGTACTCGCCCTGCATCTCGTCGTAGCCGGTGAAGCGCTCGAAGAAGTAGTTGTTGCCCATCGCGTTCGGCCCGTACGCGGCGTAGTTCCATGCGCGGGCGAACGCTGCGGCGTCGACGGGCTCGCCGTTCTGGAACTCGAAGCCGTCCTTGATCTTGATCGTCCACACCGTGTTGTCGGTGGTGCTGACGTCCTCCGCGACGTAGTTGTAGGGCTTCGTCGTCTTGGGGTCGTAGCGGACGAGCCCGTCGTAGACGACGTCGAGCACGCTGATGTTGTCGTTGACGTTGGAGTCCATCGGCAGGAGCGTGTCGACATCCTGCTCGATGCTCAGCCGGACGGTAGTCTCACCGTCGCCTTCGTCGTCCCCGCCTCCGCAGCCCGTCAGCACCAGAGCCGCGGCGGTCAGACCCGCGGCCAGTTGAGCAATCTTCACTATCTGTCTCCCAACGTGATCGCCCCCTGGTCGGCGCGCGGAGGCTGTGTTGATCGTGCCGTACAGGTGCCGCCGTACGGAACGCCTGTAACCGACCTGTAATCACCCTGTCCAACAAAGTTACGCTCCGGATACCGGAGGAGCCGGCGATGACTCGCACGGTGGGAAGACGTACGGCGGGAAGAAAGTGAACGTAAAACCATCCGACTCGCCGAGGCTGGCGGTGGGGGCGGGGTGCTCCGGTAGGGTTTGGCCAAAGGACGGGCTCAGGTCGGAGCCCGCCCCCCGTACGGAGGATTGATGAAGAGCCACAACCCCGTCTTCTCCCGCAGTGACGAGTTCAACGGACGCGCCAGCCAGACTGGATACTCCGATCCGAGCACCTGGCAGGTCGGGGCGCCCGGCGACGCCGGTGACGGTGGCGGCCAGGGCCCGTACGACACGGCCGTCGTCGACCGGATGACCGTCGACTCGGTCGTCCAGAAGACCGCGCTGACGATCGGGCTCACCGCGGTCTCCGCCGCGCTGGTCTGGTTCTACCTCGGCGACGTCACCGTCGACCAGTCGGCGCTCAACACGGCGTTCGCGTTCGCGACCGGCGGCGCGATCATCGGCTTCGTGCTGGCCTTGGTGAACTCCTTCAAGAAGATCATCAGCCCGGCGCTGGTTCTCGCGTACGCGGTCGTCGAGGGCGTCTTCGTCGGTGCCCTCTCCAAGGTCGTCGCCTCCTACGTCGGTGATTCCGGCATCGTCGCGCAGGCCGTGCTCGGCACGATCGCCGCGTTCGCCGGCACGTTGTTCGTCTACCGCTTCTTCAACATCCAGGTCACCGACAAGTTCCGCCGCGGCGTGACGGCGGCGCTGTTCGGCTTCATGGCCGTCGTGCTGCTCAACTTCGTGCTGAGCTTCTTCGGCGCCGACTTCGGTCTGCGTGACTTCTCGATGCTCGGCCTGATCGTCAGCTGCATCGCGGTCGTCCTGGGTGTGCTGTGCCTCATCCTCGACTTCGACTACGTCGAGACCGGTGTGCGCGAGGGGCTGCCCGAGCGCGAGTCCTGGCGCGCCGCCTTCGGACTCACCGTCACGCTGATCTGGCTCTACATCGAGATCTTGCGTATTCTCGCGATCCTGCGCGGCGACAACTAGATCCGGGCCGCCCCCTCGAGACGGGCGTCTCGACGTTCTCGGCCTCGCGGCTGGGTGGACGTCGGGGCGCCCGTCTCCGTTCCCGGGTCACTCTCTGCGCTCCCCGGGTCCCTCTCTGCGCTCCCCGGGTCACTCTCTGCGGAGGTACGCAGCGCCCCGTGGCGAGAGCCGGTAGCCGACCTCGAGGCTCTCGGTCAGGCCGAGCTCCTTGAGTCGCCGGACCCGCCGCTTGAAGTGCATCCGTTCCATGCCGAGACCGGCGGCGAGCTCGGTCGACACAACGGCCGGCTGCTCCTTGATGATCGTGAGCGCGCGCCGGGTCCAGGGCGCGTCGGCGGAGGCGTCCATCCGCGCGAGCCGCCGGTCGAGGTCGGCACGGACCTCTGCTGACATCGCGTCGTCCTCACGGAGCGCCACACGCGGGTCCGCGCCGTCGTACCGGAGTCGTACGAGATAGACGTCGCCGTCCGTGCGACGTGCGAGAGCGCGCCGAAGCGCGTCGGCGTCGGCCAGACCCGCACATCGTGCCTCGGCGTCGCCGAGCGTCGTCGGGTCCACCCGTACGACCTCCTCGACTGCGAGGACGCCCACGGCCGTGCGCATCCGGGTGCCGGGCCGTACGCGGGGTCGAGCCCATCGCCGGTACGCCCGGTCGACGCGTCCGGCGACGATCCCGTCGAGCGTTGCACGGTTCAGGATCATGCGGTCACCGTACGGCGGAGTGACCCGGGAAGCGCAGAGAGCGACCCGGCGCCCGCAGAAAGTGACCCGCGGGCGTCAGCGGCGGACGCGGAGGGCGGCCCAGCGTCCGCGCGGGCCCCGGGCGGCTCCGGCGACCTCGGAGCGCGAGACCTCGGTGCCGCCCGTGTCAACCGCCTCTGCGGCCGCGAACGAGACCGGCAGGACGATGCCCTCCGGGAACGCGGCCGACTCCTCGTCGTCGTCCCAGGCGCCCACTGCGACCGCCACCGACGGCAGCATCGCGGCGACCATGCTCGCGTAGCCCGCGGCCGATGGGTGGAACTTGTCGTCGCCGAACAGCTCCGAGGGGGCGGTCCAGAAGTCGCGCTGGAGCAGGTTGCTCAGTGAGACCGCCCGCCCTCCGGCCTCGACGACGCTGATCACCTGCGCGGCGGCGAGGCGTCGGCTGATCGTTCGGGCGAGCATCCGCAGCGGCTGGGGGAGTGGGCGTACGGTACCGAGGTCGGGGCAGGTCCCGACGACGACCTCGCAGCCGTTCTCGCGCAGCGTGCGGACGGCCTCGCCGAGCGCGGCGACGGCTCCGGAGACGTTCTTCACGTGCGTGACGTCGTTGGCGCCGATGACGAGCGCGGCGACCTGCGGGTGGGATGGCAGCACGAGTGCGATCTGCGCGGCGAGGTCGGTCGACACCGCACCGACGATCGCGCGGCTGGAGACCTCGACGGGACGCCCTGCGATCTGCGAGAGCCCTTCGCCGAACAGTGCGGGCGGCGTGTCCTCGGCCCGCAGCATGCCGTACCCGACGCCGGTGGAGTCGCCGAGCATGACGAAGCGGATCGGCTCGCCCGGCAGCTCCGCGCCGTACACCCCGTCGGGCGTAGGCGGCCGGTCGTCGCTCACGCCGATCTTGTCGCGCGCGCGCCCCGCCTGCAGCTTGAGGAGCCCGACCGCTCCGCCGCCGAGCAGGCCGAGCCCGCCCCCGCCGAAGAGCGCCGCGGTCGCGAGCCTGCGTGCTGCACGTGCCCGAGTCATTGCCGCCCCACCACCATCCTTGGTCGCTCTCTAGACTGCGAGTGTGGACTACGCTAACGCGCTGCTTGATCTGGTCGGAGACACTCCGCTCGTACGCCTTCGCCGAGTGACGGACGGCGCCTCGCCGTTGGTGCTCGCCAAGGTCGAGTACCTCAATCCCGGGGGGAGCGTGAAGGACCGCATCGCCACCCGGATGGTCGAGGCCGCCGAGGAGTCCGGCGAGCTGAAGCCGGGTGGCACCATCGTCGAGCCGACCAGCGGCAACACTGGTGTCGGGCTCGCGATGGTCGCCCAGGAGAAGGGCTACCACTGCGTCTTCGTGTGCCCGGACAAGGTCAGTGAGGACAAGCGGAACGTCCTCAAGGCGTACGGGGCAGAGGTCGTCGTGTGCCCGACCGCGGTCCCGCCGGAGCACCCCGACTCCTACTACGAGGTCTCCGACCGTCTGGTGCGCGAGATCGACGGTGCCTGGAAGCCCAACCAGTACGCGAACGTGAACAACCCGCGTGCCCACTACGAGACGACGGGCCCGGAGATCTGGCAGCAGACCGACGGCCGCATCACGCACTTCGTGGCCGGCATCGGCACCGGCGGCACGATCTCGGGCACCGGTCGCTACCTCAAGGAGGTCAGCGAGGGACGGGTCCAGATCGTCGGCGCCGACCCGCACGGCTCGGTCTACTCCGGCGGCACGGGGCGGCCGTACCTGGTCGAGGGTGTCGGCGAGGACTTCTGGCCCGACACGTACGACCGTGACGTCTGCGACCGGATCATCGAGGTCAGCGACACGGACTCGTTCGCGATGACGCGGCGTCTCGCACGCGAGGAGGCGATGCTCGTCGGCGGCTCCGCCGGCATGGCCGCGGCCGCGGCAGTCCGCCTCGCGCAGGAGATCGACGACCCCGACGCCGTCATCGTCGTGCTGCTGCCCGACGGTGGACGCGGCTATCTCACGAAGGTCTTTGACGACGAGTGGCTCGCCCGCTACGGCTTCCTCACTCCGCCGCGCGGCGAGCAGACGGTCGGCGACCTGCTCCGCGGCAAGGAGGGGCGTCTCCCTGACCTCGTCCACACCCACCCCCACGAGTCCGTCGCCGAGGCGGTGAAGATCCTCCGCGAGTACGGCGTCTCGCAGATGCCGGTGCTGCGGGCCGAGCCGCCCGTGCGCGCTGCGGAGGTCGCGGGTGCGGTGAGCGAGCGCGACCTGCTCGACAAGCTCTTCCACGGCGAGGCGTCGCTCGCCGACACCGTCGAGGAGCACATGGCGCCCTCGCTGCCGAGCATCGGCGCCGGTGAGCCCGTGGAGGAGGCTGTCGCCGCGCTCGGGAACGCGGATGCCGTGGTCGTCCACGAGGACGGCGACCCGGTGGGCGTGCTGACGCGCCACGATCTCTTGGGGTACGTCGCCACGCTCTGAGCGAGCCCCGAGGCGCGCGCGGCTGCCCAGGACGACCGCCGCGTCGTCAGCTGACGGGCGTGGCGTAGACGACGGTGTTTGAGCGGTACGCCTGCCCGTCCCAGTCCTCGCACGTGATGAGGATGAGGCGAGGCCTGCCGCCCTGGCGGAAGATGCTCTTCGACTTCTGCGCGAGCGTCGCGCGGTCGTACGTGACGACCCGCTTCACGACGTAGTGGACGCGGCCACGCATCGTCCGCAGGGTCGCGCGATCGCCGGGGTTCAGGGTGCCGAGCGTGTCGAAGGCGCCGCCACCTGCCTGGACCTTGTGCCCTGCGACGACGACCGTGCCCCGTGACGATCCGGGTCGGGCGCTGCGGTCCCACCATCCGACCGTCGTCGCGGGACTCGGGGGAGTGAGCACACCGTCGATCACCGGCATCGGCTCGACGGGGGCCTTGACGCCGAGCGCGGGGATGACGACGAGTCGTGGACGCGCGCGTCCCTTGGGGAGGGCGACGGTGCCGCCCGCCGCTTCGGTCGGTGTCGTCACCTGCGGCGTGGGTGTCACGCTCGCCGAGCTCGGAGCCGTCGCAGGCGCCGGTGCGCCCATGATCGCCCACGCGACACAGGCCACACCGACGACACCCACGACGGCTCCGATGGCCGCACGCACGCGGGCGCGTGCCCGGCGACGGGCACGCGCCTCACGGCGGACGGTGACGAGATCAGGCTCGGTGGTCACCGCGCTTGCGCATCCACATCATGACTGCCGACGCGAGGAGGAGCGCTCCTCCCGTCAGACCGACGATCGTGGCGATCGATGTCGTGGACGTGTTGGTGGTGTTGCCGACCAGGCCGGCGTCGACCGCGGTCGGCGCGTTCTCGTCGCTGCCCGCGACGCCCTGGTCCTCGTCGTCGTCACCGTCGGCCGGCGGTGCCGTCTCGGTCTCAGACGCGACGCTCTCGGTCGGGCTCGGCGGAGTGGTCTCCGTCGGCGGCTCGGTGGGAGGAGTGGTCTCCGTCGGCGGCTCCGTGGTCGGAGGCGTCGTCGGCTCGGTGGTGGGAGGCGTGGTCTCGGTCGGCGGGCTCGTGGGCGACGAGGTCGGCGGGGTGTAGGTCGCCGTCGCTGTGGGCTCGCACGGGTCCGGCTTGGGCTTGTGGCCGCCGCCGGTCTTGGTGCTGGTGCCGACGCAGGGCTCACCGTCCGTCGCGTAGGAGACGGAGTAGTGGCTGATGTCCTTGCCGGACGGGTGCTCGATGGTGATGGACGCCTTGGCCGGGTCGACCGCGATGTAGACGGGGCCGTTGCCCTGCTGCGTCGAACCAGCCTTCACGCAGTAACCGTCGATGAGCTTGCCGTCGGGGGCGGTGAAGGTGAGCGACTTCTTGCTGCCTTGGACGTCCTTCTTGCCGGAGTCGAGGCCGGAGCAGACCTTGTTGTGGTTGCCGGTGGCGTGGCTCGCGGGGGCGACGAGGAGGGCGGGCACCAGGGCCAGTCCGACTGCCGCAACGAGCTTCGTGACTGTGCGCACGTTGATATGACTTCTCTCTCGACGGCTGCCGGCAGGCGGGGTGGCAGCAGTCGTCCGGGGGTGGGGGCGCACCCGGAAACTGGAAGGATTCCAGGCGCGGTCGCCCAACCCTAGTGCATCGCGGTCCTCCTCTACCAGGCCTCGATGCGCCTCGCCATCTCAGTGGTTCAGGGGCGCCTCAGCGGTGCGTGGCAGAGTGGTCATCATGGAGCTGCGCATCTTCACCGAGCCACAACAGGGTGCCACGTACGACGATCTTCTCGCCGTCGCGGTCGCTGCCGAGGAGCACGCTTTCGGAGCGTTCTTCCGGTCCGACCACTACCTCGCGATGAATGCCGAAGGACTGCCTGGTCCGACCGATGCCTGGACGACGCTCGCGGCGCTCGCCCGCGACACGTCCCGCATCCGGCTCGGGACGCTGATGACGTCGGCGACGTTCCGCCATCCGGGTGTGCTCGCGATCCAGGTCGCCCAGGTCGACCAGATGAGCGGCGGTCGCGTCGAGCTGGGCCTCGGCGCCGGCTGGTTCGCTGCCGAGCACGAGGCGTACGGGATCCCGTTCCCCGCGACGGGGGAGCGCTTCGACCGCCTCGAGGAGCAGCTCGAGGTCGTCACCGGCCTGTGGGAGGCGCCGGTCGGCGAGCTCTTCTCGTACGGGGGCAAGCACTACACCCTGACCGACTCCCCGGCGCTGCCCAAGCCCGTGCAGTCACCCCGCCCGCCGGTCCTCATCGGTGGTCAGGGCGCACGGAGGACCCCGGCGCTCGCGGCGCGCTTCGCGCAGGAGTTCAACCTGCCGTTCACCCCTGTCACCGAGCACCGTGCGAAGTACGACCGGGTGCGCGCCGCGTGCGAGGAGATCGGGCGCGACCCCGAGGAGCTCACGTACTCCAGCGCGCTCGTCGTCTGCTGCGGTCGCGACGACGCCGAGATTGCTCACCGGGCGGCCGCGATCGGTCGCGAGGTCGACGAGCTCGCCGAGAACGGCCTCTGCGGGACGCCGGCCCAGGTGGCCGAGCGGATCGCCGAGTACGCCGCGCAGGGTTCGCAGCGGATCTACCTGCAGGTGCTCGATCTGGCCGACCTCGAGCACGTCGCGCTGCTGGGCGAGGAGGTCCTCCCGGTGGTGACCGATGCCTGAGACGGTCCCCAACCTTCGCGACCTCGGCGGACTCCCGACCGAGGACGGTGCCACGACCACCCACGGGGTGCTGCTGCGCAGCGCGATGCCCAGCGCCGACGACCGCGGCCCGGACGGGGTGCACTGGCCGCCGAGCCTGGTCCTCGACCTTCGCTCGAGCGCCGAGGCCGGACCTCGCCACCCGCTGGCGGGAGCGGGCGCGACGGTGCGCCGGATCTCGCTGCTCGAGGCGCTGCGCCCCGACGGCCCGCAGTCGGCCAACCCGGAGGTCGTCGCGCGGATGGCGACCGGTGGTCTGCAGGCGCTTTATCTCGGCATGCTCGAGATCGCGCGTGCCGAGCTGGTCGAGGTCGCCCGTGAGGTCGCCGCCCATGACGGCCCGACCCTCCTGCACTGCGCGGCGGGCAAGGACCGTACGGGTGTCGCGGTCGCGATGATCCTCCGTACGGCCGGGGTGTCGCGCGACGCGGTCGTCAAGGACTACCTGGCCACCGGGGCTTCGATGGACGCGGTGCTGCGCCGCCTCCACATGTCGGCGCCGATCGATCCGGCACGGCCCGCGCCCACCTCGTACCTCGCGATCCCGCAGGACGCGATCGACGCCGTCCTCGACGTCTGGGACAGCCATCCCGGAGGGACGGCGGGCTGGCTTTACGACGCTGGAGCAGAGGCCGTGGTCATCGACGGGCTGCGCGAGCGTCTCGTCGTCTGAGGGCGGCGAGGGTCTCCGGATCGACGTCACAGACAGGTAGTTGCGCAGTGTAACCGATGGTTGCAGGGCTAGGTTACCTGTGAGTAGTGTCGTGAGCCACAACACAGGTACGGCTCCTGCCCCCGGAGGATCATCGCCGTGGGTGCGCCGTCCGACCGTGAGGGAGACCCATGTCCATTCGCACACGACTCGCCAGATTGCCGTCAATCGGCGCAGCGTCGGCTGTCGGCGCACTGCTGATCGGGAGCCTGGTCGCCACAGCGGCACCAGCCAGCGCCGTCCCGGTCACCTTGCCGATCAGCGGCACGACCACGGTGGCCAAGCAGAACGCCACGCTCGAGATCCCCGAAGGCGCCAAGCTGACCGGTGACTTCGACTTCGGACCGCCGATCTCGGTGGTCGGCGACCTGTCCATCCCGACGATCGACGCCCACATCCGTCTGCTGGGTATCCCCGGCCTCGGTGACACGACCTCGACGGTCAAGATCGTGCAGACCCGCAATGCCGCGGCGACCGTCGGCAACGATGGCATCGTCGTCGTCGACGTGGCGTTCCGCCTCGAGGTCCCGCGGGTGTCGTCCGATCTCCTGCCGTTCCTGAACATCGTGCGCAGCGGCTGCCGTACCGGCGAGGTCACGACCACGCTCCGGTCGACCGAGCCGTTCTCGCTGACCGAGCCGGCGAACCTTGTCGGCGAGTTCACGATCCCCGGCTTCCAGGGCTGCGGGTTCAAGGTCGGTCCCACGAGTGGGCGCGACTTCCTCCTCACGCAGCTGCTCTCGGGCAGCGGCAACCAGATGTCGCTCAAGGCAGGTCCGATCCAGTTCTGAGCGCTGAGACCGGGTGCCGGTCGTGTGACTGGGAGGGATTGCGCGATCGGCGCCCGCCAGACCCGCTGGGTCCGGTGTTCGGGAGGGACGGCACCGGACCCAGCGGCTTGCTCGGGGGATGCCCAGGCACGGAGAGCCTTGCCTTACCCTGGCCCCGCTGAGTCTTGCCTAATGCCGGGACCGGCGCTCTAGCCTGAGGTTCTAGGCCATCGCACAGGGGGTAGGGCATGACCGTCACGGAACTTCCCGAGGTCGGCGAGTGCGTAGTCGCCGGCTGTTCGTACAACCACGAGCACGCATGCCACGCCGGAGCGATCACGATCGCCGGCTCGACCAACGACGCCGCGTGCGGCACCTTCATCGACCTGGGGCCCAGCGGTGGCCTCGCCAAGGTGGTGGCGCGCGTCGGTGCGTGCCACCGTTCGGACTGTGTCCACAACTCCGAGCTTGAGTGCACCGCCGACGCGATCCGGGTCGGACCCGGCAAGGACAAGGCAGACTGCCTCACCTACCAGATGCGGATCTGACCCGTCCCCGCGCGACGCAGGCACGCGGACGGCCCGGAGGCCGGGATGAATGCCCCGGCCCCCGGGCCGTCGGCTGCCCTCCGTGAGATCGCGTACCTCCTCGAACGCGCCCGGGCCGAGCCCCGCCGGCCCATGGCGTACCGGAAGGCGGCCGACGTCTATGACGATCTCGGGGACGCCGACCTCGACCGGCTGGCTGCACGCGACACCTGGACGGAGCTCAGCGGGATCGGGGCCAAGACTTCAGCGGTGATCGCGCAGGCCCGGGCCGGGAAGGTCCCCGACACCCTCGCCAGGCTCCGTACGGACGCCGCACCGATCCCCGGCGACGACACACCGCTGCGGCAGGCGCTGCGTGGCGACCTCCACACGCACTCCACCTGGTCCGACGGCGGGGCCTCGATCGACGAGATGATGAGGACTGCCAAGTCGCTCGGCCACGAGTACTGCGCGCTGACCGACCACTCGCCGCGGTTGACCGTCGCACGGGGGCTGTCGCCGGATCGCCTGCGTGAGCAGCTCGACGTGGTTGCTGCTCTCAACGACGAGCTCGCACCCTTTCGGATCCTCACCGGCATCGAGGTCGACATCCTCGACGACGGAAGCCTCGACCAGGAGCCTGAGCTTCTCGAGCGGCTCGACGTGGTGGTGGCGAGCATCCACTCGCGCCTGCGCGACGAGGCCGACACGATGACGCGCCGGATGGTCGCCGCCGTCGCCAACCCGCACACGGACGTGCTCGGCCATGTCACCGGGCGGCTGGTCGAGGGCGGCCGAGGAACGCGGCCTGAGTCGGCGTTCCACGCGGAGATGGTCTTCGAGGCGTGCAAGCAGTTCGACACGGCGGTCGAGATCAACAGCCGACCCGAGCGCCGTGACCCCCCGAGCCGGCTGATCGAGGTGGCACTCGAACGCGGATGCCTGTTCTCGATCGACACCGACGCCCATGCGCCGGGGCAGCTGGCGTGGCAGGGGTTGGCGTGCGCGCGGGCCGAGGCCGCCGGCGTCACGGCCGAGCGCGTCGTCGACACCTGGCCGCTCGATGATCTGCTCGCGTGGTCGAAGCGCTGACGCGGGCACGGCTCAGAGCAGCACGCCCGGGTTGAGGATCCCGGCCGGATCGAGGGTGTCCTTGGCGGCGGTGAGCGCGGCGGCGAACGGCGCAGGGCGCTGCTGCGCGGCGTACGGCCTGTGGTCGCGACCGACCGCGTGGTGGTGCGTGATCGTGCCGCCGTTGTCAAGGATCGCCTCAGACACCGCGGTCTTGATGGCGTCCCACTGCTCGACGATGCTCGCCCAGCGGCCGGGTGCGTAGACGCCGTAGTACGGAGCCGGGCCGTCGGGATAGACGTGGGTGAACCGGCAGGTGACGACACCGATGCCGCAGACCTCGCGGATCGCCTCGGTCGCCGCGGCCGTGATCGCGGCGTGCAGCGCGGGGAAGCGGTCCCACGTCGTCGCCGTTTCGAACGTCTCGGCGATGACCGAGCGCTGGGCCAGGGCGTCGCGCTGGTACGGCATGCGGAGGAACGACGAGCGCCACGTGGACGCCGCGGCGTCCCGCGCCGTGTCGGCGCCGCGGTCCGCATCCTCGGGCAGCGTCCCGCCGTGGTCGAGGCACAGCTCGACCGCCCGTGCGAGGGCGGCGTCGACAGGATGGTCGGCCGACTCGAAGCCGAGCACGAGCACGCCGCCGCCGACCGCTGCACCGGCGTTGAGGAACGCCTCGCCGGCATCGAGGAGACGGCAATTCGCCGGGTGGAGCCCGGACTGGGCAACGGCACGTGTCGCGTCGACGGCACCGTCCCAGTCCGTGAAGTGCACCGACGCTCCGGCGCGCCAGCGAGGCCGGTCCTGGAGCCGCATCCAGGCCTCGGTGATCACGCCGAGCGTCCCCTCCGACCCGAGGAACATCCGGTCGGGGGACGGGCCGGCGCCCGAGCCGGGGAGGCGACGCGACTCGCCCACCCCGTACGGGGAGACGACACGCATCGACTCCGTCAGGTCGTCGATGTGGGTGGCGAGCGTGGCGAAGTGCCCGCCCGCCCTCGTCGCGAGCCAGCCGCCCAGCGTCGAGAACGCGAACGACTGCGGGAAGTGCCTCAGCGTGAGGCCGTACGGGCGCAGCTGGTCCTCGAGATGCGGTCCGAGGACGCCCGCCTGGATCCGCGCCGCGCGACTGGTGCGGTCGACCTCGAGGACCTGGTCCATCGCGGTCACGTCGAGCGACACCGCTCCGGCGTAGTCGCCGTCGAGACGCGGCTCGACGCCGCCGACGACCGAGGTGCCGCCGCCGTACGGAATGACCGCGACGTTCGCGGACGAGGCCCAGTCGAGCACGTCGACGACGTCGCGCTCGGTGTGTGGGCGTACAACGAGGTCGGGCGCGTGGGCGAGGTCGCCGCGCAGGTTGCGCACGACGTCACGGAACGCCTTGCCGTGGGTGTGCGCCGCGCGGTCGACCGTGTCGGTGCTGCACAAGGCGCTGAGCGAGGCAGGTGGCTCGACCCTGATCGCCGGCAGGTCGTCGGCCGTGAGCGTGGGCGCGAGGTGCGGGGTGGGGTCGGCGTCAGGGAGAAGGCGCGCGATCCGCCGGACCAGCGCCTCGGTCTCGCGGGCGTCGAGCGCCTCCTCCTGCATGCCCCAGCCCCACCACGACCGCGTACCCGGCGTCTGTGTCATGGGCGCCGACTCTAGCCCCTGAAACGACCCGCCGGAGGGCGTAGCGTGAAGGCATGTGCCGCAACATCAGGACCCTTCACAACTTTGAGCCGCACGCGACCGACGAAGAGATCGAGGCGGCAGCCCTCCAGTACGTGCGCAAGGTCAGCGGGATGACCAAGCCGTCCCAGGCCAACGCCGAGGCGTTCGACCGTGCCGTGCACGAGATCGCCCATCTCACCCAGCACCTGCTCGACGACCTGGTTGCCAACGCGCCTCCCAAGGACCGCGAGGTCGAGGCCGAGAAGGCCAAGGCGCGCGCGGCGAAGCGCTACGCCTCGATGGCCGGCTGAGCGCTCACAGCTGGCGCCGCAGGAACCGTACGGTCTCGCGCATCGACGCGGGCCACTGCGGACCGAACGTGTGGCCCTCACCCTCGTACCAGACGAGCCGGACGTCCTTGCCCGCCTCCTCGAACGCCGCCGCCGTCCGCCGGGCCCATCGCGGGGGGCAGGTGTCGTCGACGGTGCCGTGGAGCATGAGCAGCGGCTCGGTCGCGCGGCCGACGTACGTCCGAGGTGAGGCCTGCGCCCAGAGCTCCGGGTTGTCCTCGGGCGACCCGTGGGCGCGGACGATCGACTGGGCGACCTCGGGCCGGTCGTTCTCGATCCACCGCTCGTAGTTGTCGACCGTGCTGCTGCTGACCGACGCGAACACGACGCCCCCGTCGACCAGCCCGGGCTGCGTCACGAGCACGTTCTGGACGACGCCGCCGCCCATCGACCGCCCGACGAGCCCGACGCGGTCGCCGTCGAGGCGCGGGTCGTCGGAGCGACGCACGGCGAGGACGGCGTTGATCACGTCCTCGGTGTAGCCCAGCCGCAGGTCGCGCTCGGCCTCCGGGTCGTCGTCGGAGCCGGCGTGGTTGCGGTAGTCCACGTGCAGCACCGCGAATCCTTCACGCGCCAGGTAGTCCTGCTCGCGCATCATCCCGCGCCCGGTCGTGTAGATCGCGGGGTCGATGTAGCCGTGGGCCAGGATCGCCACCGGGAACGGGCCCTTGCCGCGAGGGACGTTGAGGATGCCGGAGATCCGCAGGTCGCCGCTGCGGTAGGTGACGGCGTGGCGGACGTACGCGTCTGTGCGGGCGAGCACGCGGCGCAGGCGCAGGGCACGGCCGTCGTACTCCTTGGCCATCAGGGCGGGGAGGGAGACGGGACTGGTTGCGGTCGGCGTCGGGGAGGCCGTGGTCGGCGGGCTGGTCGCGGGCGGCGTGGTCGGTGACGAGGTGCCCGCCGACGTCGCGGGGGACTGGTCCGCCTCGTTGTCCGTACGCTCCGCGGTGCAGGCCGCGGTCGCCGTCAGGGCGAGCGCGGCGACGACCGTCCGTACGGGCGTGATCCGCATGGCTCCAGTGTGCCTCGTGCGACTCTGGAGGGGTACGGAGAGCAGTGTTGGGGTGGGCAGTCATGGCGCAGGTCGAGGTCGAGGGACTACGGATCGCCTACGAGAGGGTGGGTCGTGGGCCGGAGCTGGTCCTGACGCAGGGGTTCGTCGGCGACGGCCGCTCGACCTGGGGCAGGCAGGCCGACGCCCTCGCCGACGAGTGCACGGTGATCCTCTGGGACGCCCCCGGCGCGGGCCGGTCGTCGGACCCGCCGGAGTGGTTCCGCATCACCGACTACGCCGACTGCCTGGCCGCGTTCCTCCGGGTGCTCGGCATCGAGCGAGCGCATCTCGGCGGGATCTCGTTCGGCGCGATCCTCGAGCTGTCGGCCTTCCAGCGCCACCCAGGCATCGTGCGGTCGCTCGTGATGGCCGGTGGGTACGCAGGATGGACGGGATCGCTGCCGGCGGAGGAGGTCGAGGCGAGGCTGCGCACGTGTCTGGAGCTCGCGGAGCGTTCTCCGGAGGACTTCGCTGACGCGATGACGGGGTCGATGTTCTCCCGATCCGCGCCTCCGGACGCCGTCGCGGAGTTCACCGCGAGCGTGCGGGCGTTCAGCCCTGACGGGTTCAGGGCGATGTCGCTGGCATCGGCCGAGGCGGACCTGCGTGACGTGCTGCCGCGGGTCGACGTCCCGACGCTGCTGCTGCACGGGGAGCAGGACGTCCGAGCTCCACGCGCCGTTGCGGACGCCCTGCATGCAGGGATCCCCGGCTCGCAGCTGGTCGTGCTGCCGGGGGTCGGGCACGTGAGCATGGTCGAGGCCCCGGACGCCGTCACCCACGAGATCCGGAGGTTCCTCCGGAGCCTGGATGACCGTGGCGTGCGAGGCCCCGAGCGTTAGGCGTTCAGCAGCGGGGTGTCAGCTCGTCGCGTACGAGACGCCCGTGGAGTGGTTCGGGCAGTAGCCGAACGGGTTCTTCACGAGGTACTGCTGGTGGTAGTCCTCGGCGTACCAGTAGTCGCCGAGCGGAGCGATCGCCGTGGTGATCTCGCCGTAGCCGCGGGCGCTCATGCGCTTCTGGTATGCGGCGCGCGACGCCTCGGCCTGCTCCTGCTGCTGCGGCGTCGTCGTGAAGATCACCGACCGGTACTGGGTGCCACGGTCGTTGCCCTGGCGCATGCCCTGGGTCGGGTCGTGGTTCTCCCAGAAGACCTTGAGCAGGTCGTCGTACGAGACCTTGGCGGGGTCGTAGATCACGCGGACCACCTCGGCATGGCCGGTGCGCCCGCTGCACACCTCCTCGTACGTGGGGTTCTGGGTGAAGCCGCCTGCGTAGCCGACCGACGTCGACCACACGCCGGGCACCTGCCAGAACGTCTGCTCCTCACCCCAGAAGCAGCCCAGCCCGAACACCGCGACCTCGAAGCCCTCGGGTGGATCGGTGACGATCGGGGTGCCCAGCACGAGGTGCTGGTCACCGACGGTGAAGGGGCGGGTCTCGCGACCGGGCAGTGCCTGGTCGGCGGAGATGAGGTGCGTCTTGAACGAGAACATCAGATTCCTCCTCGGGTCCGCCACGTACAACCATGGCGCCCCTGTCGGTGTTCCCGGCGAAAGCTGGGGAAAGTCGTGGCGCGCCACACCCGCACCACAGTATAATCGAACTCATGAGCGATAGCGCGACGCACGGTTTGCTCGCGGCTCTCCTTGAGCGGGTGGGAGAGGCGGTGAGCGATGCTGCCTCGACGTTGGACGGGCTCGATGACGAGGTCGTCGCGGCAGGTGCGGGGGAGATCGTGGCTGTGGCGTTGTGCGAGGCGGTCGTCCGCATCGGCCAGGGCATGCAGGCCGACGCCATGACGGCGCTCGATCGTCGCCGGCGTGAGGTGGTCGGCTCGTCGATGACCGAGCACGACCTGTGCCGGTCGTTGTTCGCCGAGATCGCGATGGCGCGTCAGGCGTCGGCGACCGCCGGCGAGACCACCTACCGGCTCGCCCGTGACCTCGAGGACCACCCCGAGGCGCACGCGCTCCTGCGTGACGGCGAGGTCAACCAGGCGGTGGTCGCGGCCGTGTGTCGCGAGACGGTCTCTCTCGATCCGTCGACGCGTGCGGAGGTCGACCGTGAGCTCGCGCCGCAGCTGCGCGAGCTGGGGCCCAAGCGTGCCGCGGCCGCTGCGCGCCGGCTGGTCCTCGACCACGAGCCGCACGCGGCGTACGAGCGCACGGTACGGGCTCGCGAGGAGCGCCACGTGCACCTGCGGCCCGAGCTGGATGCGATGGCGACGCTGTCGATCTACGCGCCCGCCGAGCAGCTGGTGGGGGGTGTGGCACCTGCTCGACGCCGGGGCCTCCGCTCGTCGCAGCGACGGCGACCCGCGGACGATCGCGCAGCTTGCGTGCGATCTGGCGCTCGAGGCGCTCAGCGGCAATGGCGTGACGTCGGGCGGCGCCGCGGTGGACGTCGAGGTCGGTGTCCTGATGCGGCCCGAGACGCTGTTCGGCGCCGACGACGCTTCGGCGGTGCTGCAGGGCTATGGGCCGGTCCCGGGCGAGCTGGCGCGGGGGTTGGCGACGTCGGGGCGCTCGTGGGTACGCCGGTTCTTCACCGCTGACGACGGCCACCAGATCACCGACGTCGACCCGCGGCGGCGCCGCTTCCCCGAGGTGGTCGCGCGGATGGTGCGCGCGGCCGACTACTGCGCCCGCCCGTGGTGCGAGTGCCGCACCCGCGAGATCGACCACGTCACCCCGTACGCCGCGGGGGGCGCGACGACGCGAGCCAACGCCCAAGGGCTCTGCCGCTCGGACAACCTCCTCAAGCAGACCCGCCGGTGGCGCGTCGACACCGATCACGACGGCGTCCGCACGTGGACGACACCGACCGGCCACCAGTACGTCTCATCGCCCCCGCCAGGCGCCGCTCCTCCGTCGGTGCTCGAGAACCACCTGAGACGACTCCTCGAGGTCTCGCGCACCTGAGTCGTCGCGCTACGGCACGAGCACCGCCGCGCCGTCGAACCGTCCGGCCTTCAGATCCCGAAGGGCCTCGAGCGCGCGGTCGAGCGGGTACGGGTACCGTCCGCGACCACCGGCCGACGACCTCGTGACCCGGGACGACATGGTCACGATGGACCGGAAGGTCGCCTTCGGTGACGTGCAGATCCGTCCGGCACACCCCGCACGCCTCGACCTGGACCAGCAGTTCGCCGGGCAGCGGTGAGGGGACGGGGGTCTCGACACGCTCGAGCGGCGGGGCTCCACGTGGTCCGCCCACGGAGGTTCGCGCACCGTTCACATGCCCCACTTCCGGCTGACGGCCTCCGGCCACCTGCCACCGCTGCGATCGTCATATGAACCCTTTGCGCAGCATCCTCATCACCGCCCTCACCGCTGCGGTGGCGGGGCCGTTGTTCGTGTCCGCCGCACCCGCGGCGTCCGCCGACGGACACGCCACCTCGAACTCGGCGCGCCACAGACCCGCCGACCCGATCGTCATCGCGCACCGCGGCGCCTCCGGCTATCGCCCGGAGCACACGCTCGCTGCCTACGCGCTGGCGATCCGCCAGGGCGCGGACGTGATCGAGCCGGACCTCGTCATCACCCAGGACAAGGTCCTCGTCGCCCGCCACGAGAACGAGATCGGCGGCACCACCGACGTCGCCCAGCACCCGGAGTTCGCCGACCGCCGGACGACCAAGACGATCGACGGACGCGCGGTGACGGGGTGGTTCACCGAGGACCTCACGCTGGCCGAGCTCAAGACCCTGAGGGCCAAGGAGCGCCTCCCGCTCGTGCGCCCCGGCAACACCGCGTACGACGGCCGCTTCGAGGTGCCAACCTTCGAAGAGGTTCTCGACCTGGCGAAGCGCGAGAGCATCCGCCGCGGACGGGTCATCGGCGTCGCACCTGAGACCAAGCACCCCACGTACTTCCAGTCGATCGGCAAGAACCTCGAGGATCCGCTCGTCCGCACGCTGAAGCGCCGTGGGCTCGACCACCGCTGGTCGCCGGTCACCGTCCAGTCGTTCGAGACCGCGAACCTCATGACCCTCGCCAAGCGGGTGCGCGTCCCGCTCGCCCAGAACGTCAACCCGAGCGGGCGTCCGTACGACCACGTCGTCAGTGGTGACCCGACGACGTACGTGGACATGGTGACCCCAGCAGGTCTCAAGGCGATGGCAGGGTACGCCGACGTCCTCAGCGCGGAGAAGACCGTCCTCATCCCGCGCGACGCGACCGGGGCGCTGACTACCCCGACGACCGTTGTCCGCGACGCGCATCGGGCGGGGCTCGACGTCTATGCGTGGACGTTCCGCGCGGAGAACCAGTTCCTTCCCGCCGATCACCGCGACGGCACCGACCCGAACGCGCACGGCGACCTCGACGCTGAGCTGCGGACGTTCTACCGGCTCGGGCTTGACGGTGTGTTCTCCGACTTCCCTGATCTGGCGGTTGCCGCGCGTCGGCCCGCCTCCGTGAAGGCAGGCTGAGGGCGCGACCGTTACGCTCGCGGGTGTGAGTGACTTCGGATTCGAGACGCGTGCGATCCACGCAGGTCAGGAGCCTGACCCCCGCACTGGGGCGGTCGTGCCGGCCATCTACGCGACCAGCACCTACAAGCAGGACGGGGTCGGCGGGCTCCGCGAAGGCTATGAGTACTCGCGGAGCGCGAACCCTACGAGGACGGCGCTCGAGGAGTGCCTCGCCTCGCTCGAGGGAGGCGCCCGCGGGTTCGCGTTCGCGAGCGGGCTCGCCGCCGAGGACACCCTCCTGCGGGCGCTCACCAAACCCGGCGACCACGTGGTGATCCCCGATGACGCATACGGCGGGACGTACCGGCTGTTCGACAAGGTCGAGTCGCGCTGGGGCCTGCGGTACGACCCGGTGCCGATCGCCGACGTCGAGGCGGTCCGTGCGGCGGTCACGCCCGGCGAGACACGCATCGTGTGGGTCGAGACGCCGACCAACCCGCTGCTCGGGATCGCCGACATCGAGGCGCTCGCCGAGGTCGCGCACGAGGCCGGCGCGCTGCTGGTCGTCGACAACACCTTCGCCTCCTCGTACCTGCAGCAGCCTCTCGCCCACGGCGCCGACCTCGTGGTGCACTCGACGACCAAGTACGCGGGCGGCCACTCCGACGTCGTCGGCGGCGCCCTGATCGCCCGCGACGAGACGCTCGCGGAGCCGATCGCCTTCCACCAGAACTCCATGGGCGCCGTTGCGGGCCCGTTCGACTCGTGGCTCGTGCTGCGGGGGCTCAAGACCCTCGCGCTGCGGATGGAGCGTCACAGCGACAACGCCGAGCGGATCGTCGCCTTCCTGCAGAGCCGTCCGGAGGTCTCGCACGTGATCTACCCGGGCCTCGCGGAGCACCCGGGTCACGCCGTCGCCGCACGTCAGATGAAGCGGTTCGGCGGGATGGTGTCCTTCCAGATGGCCGCCGGTGAGCGGGCAGCCCTCGACGTCGTCGAGCACACCGAGCTCTTCACGCTCGCTGAATCGCTCGGCGGTGTCGAGTCGCTGATCGAGCATCCCGGCCGCATGACCCACGCTTCTGCGGCAGGCTCTCCGCTCGAGGTGCCGGCCGACCTCGTCCGCGTCAGCGTCGGCATCGAGAGTGCCGACGACCTGGTCGCCGACCTCGAGCGCGCATTCGAGCGGCTCGGCCGATGAGCGAGGACGGGGCGCCCGAGGGCGCGGCTCCCGAGGACGCGGCTCCCGGCGACGCCGCGCCTGACGAGGGAGTGACCGAGGAGGCAGCGGAGCGCGCGAGGTCGCGACGCCAGCGTCTGGACGAGCTCGTCGAGCGCATGCGCGCGACCGCACGCCGCGACCTCACGCTCCTCGACGAACGCACCGGCGTCCTCGGAGATCCCGTCCCGACCCTCAGCCCGTACGCCGCCCCGGCGCCGCCCTCCCCGGGGGACGGGACCCCGCCCAACGTCCCGTACGGGATCTCGCTGGCGGCTTCCTGGGGGTGGCGGCTCATCGTCATCGCCGCGGCGGGTCTGGGCGTGATGTGGCTGCTGGGCTACTTCTCCAGCCTCACCGTGCCGATCGCCATCGCGATCCTCGTCTCTGCCCTGGTCCGTCCGTTCGTCGACCGGATCGAGGCCCTGCACCTTCCTCGGGCGCTCGCGACGTTGATGGTGATGATCTTCGGGATCGGCGCCGTCGTCGGCATGCTCACCCTCGTCGGTCAGCAGGTCTCCACGCAGTTCGACGACCTGCGGACGAAGGTCGTCGACGGGCTGCAGGAGATCCAGGACTGGGCCCGCACCGGTCCACTCGGGCTCAGCGACGCGCAGCTCAACTCCTGGATCGACCGGGCCACCAAGACCATCGAGGAGTGGGGGAGCAGCGGGACGGGGATCGTCGACCGGGTCACCCAGCTCGGAACCACCGTGACGCACGTGCTCGCTGGGTTCTTCATCGTGCTCTTCGCGACGTACTTCTTCCTCTACCAGGGTGGGCGCATCTGGGACTGGGTCGTCCGGCTCTTCCCGCGCAACGCCCGCGAGCACGCCGACCGCTCCGGCCGGGTCGCCTGGTGGTCGCTCACCGCGTTCGTCCGCGCGACCGTGCTGGTCGCGCTCGTCGACGCCGTCGGCATCGCGCTCGTCGCGTGGCTGCTGGGGGTGCCGCTGGTGCTGGCGATCGCGACGCTGGTGTTCCTCGGCGCGTTCATCCCGATCGTCGGCGCTTTTGTCTCGGGGCTCGTCGCCGTCCTCGTCGCGCTGGTGGCTCAGGGCCCGTGGGTGGCGCTGTTCATGCTCGCCGGCGTCGTCGCCGTGCAGCAGATCGAGGCGCACATCCTGCAGCCCTTCTTGATGGGCCACCTCGTCCAGCTCCACCCGCTGGCGATCATCCTCGCGATCGCCGCCGGCGTCACCGTCGCCGGGATCGTCGGCGCGCTCCTCGCCGTGCCGATCGTCGCCTGTGTCAACGCGATCGTGCGCCACCTCGCCGAGCGTGCGGAGGCAGCCCGCGAGGCGCGAGAGGCTGGTCTCGCGCCACCGACGCCCGACTAGCTACTTCCGTACGACGAACGTCTTGTGCGCCCAGGCACTCGACCCCTTGGCGTTCACTGCGCGGACGGACACCTTGTTCTTGCCGTTGCGCAGCTTGGAGCGCTTGACGGTGTACGAGCGCTTGCCCGCGCCCGGAGCCTTCGTCACCAGCGTGCGGCTGCCCTTCTTGATGACGAGCCGGTAGCGCGTGATCGCGGCACCACCGTTCGACGCCGGGGCCTTCCACCGGATCGTGCGCTTCTTCGCCTTGCGGGCGCCAGTGACGGTGAGCGCGCGGACCTTGCCCGGCACGGTGATCCGTGGCTTCGGTGTGGCGGGCGGCTTGGGTGCCGCGGGCGGCGCGATCACCGCGCGATAGACCGACACCTTGTTCGCGACCCACTGGCCGACGGCGATCGAGTGGTCGCTCGCGACGGCTAGTCCCCGCGGCGGCGCGGTTCCGAGGCCGGTGTTCGCACCCTGGAGCGACCGCGCAGGCGCCGTGCTCGCGTCGGCCCCGGCTGCGAAGACCTGCACCGCGGGGCTGAGCTGGTTCGCGACGTAGACGAATCCGCGCCGGTCGACCTCGAGGTCCGAGGGGCCGTCCAGTCGCGTCGTCGCCCCGGTCAGCGTCCGCCGAGGCGCCGCGTTGCCGTTGGCGGTCGCGGCGTACGCCGTCACGCTGTCGCCCGAGAAGTTCGCCACGAGCAGGTCGCCCCGCGCGTCGAACGCGAGGCCGACAGGACTGTCGAGCTTGGTGAGATTTCCCTGGATCACACGGGTGGGAGTGGTCTTGTCGTTCGCGCTCGCGGCGAACACGAGGACGGCGTCCGGGGCGTGCTCGTTGGCGACGTACAGCGTGCCGCCAGGCCCGAGCTCGAGGTCGCACGGCTGTGTCAGCGCGGGCGACGTGATCGTACGGGCCGGGGTGACGTTGCCGTTGGCATCAGGGGCAAAGACCCTGATCGCGGGGCTGGCGCCACGATCGCTCACGTAGATCTGCCCCGCCGCGTCGACCGTCACCCCGCACGGCGCCCCGAGCCCCGTCGCGGAGCCCTGGATCCTCCGTGTCGGGGCCACGTCGCCGTTGCCGTTCGGGCCGTAGACGGTGACCCAGCCGACCTGGTTCGCGACGTACAGGTTGCCTGCGCCGTCCCTGGCGACCCCCATCGCCTCGCTCAGGCCCGTACGCGCGCCCGCCAGCGTGCGGAGCGGGCTGTGGTCGAGGTCGTCGGCGGCGGCGGGCGTCGCACTCGCGGCGGTCAGCGCCCCGGCGGCGAGAACGACGGCGGCGGCAGCGCCCGTCCCTCGGTGAAGTCTCTCGGTGGTTGTCGGTCCTGCTCGTGTCATCGTGGTGTCCCCCTCACCATCCTCTCGACGCTAGGTCGAGTGCGGGCCACCTCGCTGCGGCTTTCATGCTTAGGCTGGTGGCATGCCGGTCACCCTGGACGACGTGCGCGCTGCCGAGAAGCTGCTCGCCGGCGTCGCTGTCCGCACCCCCGTCGAGCCTTCGCGTGCGCTCAGTGCGCTGATCGGTCGACAGGTGGTGCTCAAGTGCGAGAACCTCCAACGCGCCGGGTCGTTCAAGATCCGCGGTGCCTACGTCCGCATCGCACGGCTCTCCGCCGAGGAGCGGGTACACGGCGTCGTCGCGGCCAGCGCCGGCAACCATGCGCAAGGTGTCGCCCTCGCCGCCTCGCTGCTCGGGACCACCGCGACCGTCTTCATGCCCGAAGGCGCGCCGTTGCCCAAGCTTGCGGCGACCCGCGAGTACGGGGCGAGGATCGAGCTCGCCGGCACGTCGGTCGAGTCCGCGCTCGTGGCGGCGCACGCCTATGCCGAGCGCGTCGGTGCCGTGCTCATCCACCCGTTCGACCATCCCGACATCGTCGCTGGACAGGGGACGCTGGGACTCGAGGTCCTCGAGCAGGTCCCCGACGCCACGACGATTGTCATCCCGGTGGGTGGGGGTGGGCTCGTCGCGGGGGTCGCGCTCGCCGCACGGGCGATCAACCCGAGCATCCGGGTCATCGGGGTGCAGTCCGAGCGGGTCGCGCCATACCCGCAGTCGTTGCGCGCGGGCCGACCGATGTCCGTGGACGCACAGCGCACGATGGCCGACGGCATCGCGGTGTCGCGGCCCGGCGACGTCCCGTACGAGGAGATCGCCCGCTACGTGGACCGCGTCGTCACCGTCACCGAGGAGTCGCTCAGCCAGGCGCTCCTCATGCTCCTTGAGCGCGCCAAGCTCGTCGTGGAGCCGGCAGGTGCCGCCGGCGTCGCCGCGCTGCTGGAGCATCCCGACGTCTTCGCCGACGACCCCGGTCCCGTCGTCAGCGTCCTCAGCGGCGGCAACATCGATCCGCTGCTCCTCATGAACGTCGTCCGCCACGGCCTGGCGGCAGCCGGCCGCTTCCTGTCTTTCCGGGTCCGGATCTCCGACCGCCCGGGTTCCCTCGACGAGCTCCTGAGGATCCTCGCCGAGATGCAGGTCAGCGTCCTCGACGTCGTCCATGAGCGCACCGGCTCGACCCTCGCCATCGACGAGGTCGAGGTGACGCTGAGCGTGGAGACACGCGGTCCGGAGCACCGGTTCGCGGTGGAGCAGATGCTGCGCGACCACGGGTACGTCATCACCTACACGTGACGTCCCGGACATGCCAGCGCCCGCCGCCCCGGAGGGCGACGGGCACAGGTCTCGACAGGCTCGACCAACGGCGGCGTTGGCTCGACCAACAGCGCCTTGTCAGGCGACGTACGGCTTGGCGTCGACGATCTTGACGGTCACGTCGCGCCCGTTGGGTGCGGCGTACGTGGCGGTGTCACCGGCCTTCTTGCCGTTGATCGCGGCGCCCAGCGGCGACTGCGGGGAGTAGACCTCGATGTCGACCGACGCGTCCAGGCCGAGCATCTCGCGCGAGCCGAGCAAGAAAGTCTCGGTGTCGTCGTCGCCGGCGAACATGATGGTCACGACCATCCCGGGCTCGACCAGCCCGTCGTCGGCGGGCTGCTCGCCCACCTCGGCGCGGCGCAGCATGTCCTCGAGCTGGCGGATGCGGGCCTCGGACTTGCCCTGCTCCTCGCGAGCGGCGTGGTAGCCCCCGTTCTCACGGAGGTCGCCCTCGTCGCGCGCCTCGGCGATCTTGGTGGCGATCTCCGCACGAGCAGGTCCGCGAAGATGGTCCAGCTCGGCCCGCAGACGGTCGTACGCCTCCTGGGTCAGCCAGATCGTGTTCTCTTCGTTGCTCGTCGTCATGGGGATAGCTCCTCGGATGTAACAAACCCCAGACATCACGCCTGGGGCCGGAAACCACGAGCCTAGCAATTCTGCGGCCCTGGGCCAAGGCGTGACGTGCCTCAGGAGGTGAGGCGGCACTCCTGGATGACGACGGTGACGGCACGCCGCTCCGTGCTGACCACGTCGGTGGTGGCGGTGTTGCCGGTCGTGGTACGGGGGATCGTGATCGTCTTCTCGCCGACGTACGACTTGTCCTGCGCCTGGGCGGCGACGTCGCACTCGGCCGGCTTGCCCGAGGAGTGGAACACCCGGAGGGTCACCGACGTCTCGTGGTCGGAGAGCACGTCGAAGGCCACCACGTCGGCCTGGAAGCTGTCCTCGGTCTGGTACTGCGCGACGAACCATGCCGCGATCACGCCGAGCGTGACGCCGACGACGGCGATCACCGTCCACGTCCGGCGACTCAGACCCTTGCTGCGACGTCCGTACCGGCTGGCGGTCAGGTCGGGCTGGGTGGTGGGCATGACACCATTGTGACCGAGTGGACCACGCGATCGACCGGAGGAGTCCTGCTGTGGCGGAGAAGCTGCGCCTGATGCACGTGCACGCGCATCCCGACGACGAGTCGAGCAAAGGCGCCGCATCGACGGCGAAGTACGTCGCAGAGGGGGTCGACGTCCACGTCGCGACTTGTACGGGGGGTGAGCGCGGGTCGATCCTCAACCCGAGCTTCGACCACCCCGGGATCATCGACAACCCCGAGCTGATCGGTGAGATCCGTCGCGAGGAGATGGACCGCGCCCGCGAGATCCTCGGGATCAAGCAGGACTGGCTCGGGTTCGTCGACTCGGGCTGGCCCGAGGGCGATCCGCCGCCGCCGCTGCCCGAGGGCTGCTTCGCGCTGGTCCCGGTCGAGGAGGCCGCGAAGCCGCTGATCGCGCTGATGCGCTCGTTCCGCCCGCACGTCGTCACCACGTACGACGAGAACGGCGGCTACCCTCACCCCGACCACATCATGTGCCACAAGGTCAGCGTCTACGCGTTCGAGAAGGCCGGTGATCCGGACGCGTACCCGGAGCTCGGCGAGCCGTGGCAGCCCCAGAAGCTCTATTACCACCGCGGCTTCACGCGTGTGCGTGCCGAGGCCGTCGATAGCGCGCTGGTACGGCACGGTCTCGAGCCGATCTACGCGGAGCGCATGAAGGACTGGAAGGTCGACCCCGCCGAGGAGGAGGCCATGCTCACCACGCGGGTGCCGTGCGCCGACTACTTCGGCGTCGCCGACGACGCCCTGCGCGCCCACGCGACCCAGATCGACCCCGACGGGCACTGGTTCGCCGTTCCGCTGGAGGTGCGCGCCGAGGCCTGGCCCACCGAGGACTACCAGCTGGTGCGCTCGTTCGTCGAGACCACGACCCCCGAGGACGACCTGTTCGCCGGACTGCGCTGACCGGGCGGCGGCGAGGCGGGCGTACGCTGGTGATATGTCCACTGCCGTGCTCGCCGCCGCCGAGCAGATCAACTTCAAGCCCGCAGGCTGGGTCGCGCTCCTGATCATCCTCGGGCTGTGCGTGGGGCTCTTCTTCCTGATGCGCAGCATGGCGCATCAGATGAAGAAGGTCGACTTCGACGAGAAGGCCACCGAGCGGCCCCGTCGGTCGGCGCAGCCGCCGAACGACGACGCCTGAGCGACGGGCTCAGCGCCCGAGCCGGCGTCCGACCGCCATCGCCGCCGCGGCGATCACGACCGCGAGCACCGCGATGAGCGAGAGCGTCACGGCCACCTGGCCCCACCCGACGGCAGCCGCGTCGAGGAAGTCGTACGGGACGGGGAGCGGTGGCTCGCCCTCCGGCCCGACGAAGCGCGGGTCCGAGACGGCGCCGCGTACCAGCGTGTAGACGACCCATGCGACCGGCCAGGCCAGGAACCACCACGCACGCCGCTCGAGGCGGGGCCTCAGCAGGAAGAACCCGACCACCGAGCCGACCGGCACCAGGGTGTGGAGCACGAGGTCGTACCACGCCTCGACCCCGTGCAGCGTCTGCTGGCCCGCGAGCAGCAGGTGGTAGACGGCGCCCGTGATGACGATGCCGACGAGGCCCGCGAGGTAGACCGGCTGCCACCAGCCGGCGATCTTGCCCCGCAGGGCGATGACGACGGCGGCGACGAGGACGAGGATGTTCGACTCGATCGTGAAGTACGAGAAGAAGTTGACGAGGCTGCGTCCCTCGGTGACGACGGTGACGGCCTGCCCGACCGTCGCCCATGTCCCCAGCACTGCCAGGACGCCGAACCAGACCCGGACGCTCATCCCGCCGGTGCGGGCCGCAGTGTCGTGCACGCGCTCAATCTAGCTGGACCCCTGCGGTCGTGCGCCCGGCGCGCTCGGGCGCGTGTCAGTGCCGTGAGCGAGGCTGGTGCCGTGGCGAGACCTGATGTTCCTCTCGAGATGCTCGACCGGCTCCGTGCCGTCCTCCTCGTCCTCCCGTCGTGCGACGAGGAGGACGCGTGGGTCGGCGTGCGCTGGCGCGTGGGCTCGGCGACGGTGGCCCATGTGTTCGGCGGCGAGGACGGGCTGTTCCGCATCACCTTCCGCGCCGATGCGGGCGAGCTGATGGCGTTCGAGCGGCTGGGTCCGCCGTACTTCCGCGGGGAGTGGGGCGACAACGTCGTGGGGATGCTGCTCGACGACGACACCGACTGGGACGAGCTCTCCGAGCTCCTCGTCGACGCCTACTGCATCCAGGCGCCGGCCAGGCTGGTCGCGCTCGTCCAGCGTCCGACCTAGGCGGGCAGCTCGCGCGCGACCGCGAGGACGTCGTATGCGTCGCCGGCGGGCGTCGCGCGCACGACGTGACGCAGCGACAGCATCTCCATGCCGTCGAGCGCGGTCGCCAGGGACGCCACGGTCGGCAGGACCTCGGGAGAGCGCGGACCGCCGACGCCGTACGCGAGGTTGTCCCGCGCATGGCCGAGGTAGACGACCCTGCCGGCCGGACGCAGCCACGTGCGTGCACGCTCGAGCACCAGCGGCAGCTGATCGGTCTGGAGGTAGGCGATCAGCACGAGGTCGACGCGTTCTTTCGGCTCCCACGTGAGGGCGTCACCGACCAGCCAGCGCACCGTGTCACCCGTCGCGTCCCACTCACGCTCGGCGTCCGCGATCGCGACCGGCGAGAAGTCGATGGCCTCCACCTGCCAGCCGCGGGTGGCGAGCCAAGCGGCGTGCCGGCCGTCCCCGCATGCGAGGTCCACGGCTCGCCCTGGCGACAGCGCGACGAGCTCAGCGACGAGCGTCGCGTTGGGGACGGCGCCGAACGGGCGGGGCTGCTCTGCGTAGCGGCGGTCCCAGTCGCTGGAGTCCATGCCCGCAGCCTAGGGTCAGCGGCGCTTGACGTGGCGCGCCCAGCCGAAGCAGTACGCGCCGAAGGCCGCGAGCCCCAAGGCGACAAGGGTCAGCAGGTACGGCCCGAACGGCTGCTCGCGCAGGGTCCGGAGCGCGTCGTCGAGGCCACCTGCACGGTCCGGGTCGTGGTCGATCGCGGCGAGGATGAAGAGCACCCCGATGATCGCGAGCGCGATCCCCTTGGCGACGTAGCCGACCTGGCCGAGCCGGACGATCGCCGACCCGCTCGTCCCGCTCGACGCCGACGGGTCGAGGTCGTGCTCGAACGACCGCGTCACACCGCGATAGCCCTGGTAGCCGGCGAGAGCGAGCGTCGCGAGCCCGACGAGCGCCACGATCCAGGGACCGCCGGGTGCTCCCATGACGCGAGCAGTCAGCGTCTCCTCGCTGCCGCCCGAGCCACCCGAGCCGCCGCCACCCGACGTACCGGACGCCTGGCGGGCCGCGAGCACGGCGAGAGCGCCGTACAGGACGGCCTTGCCCGCCGCCGAGACCCGCTTGAACGTGCGCTTGGCGCCGTCCTTGTCGCGGAACCCCCACACGGCGTCCGCCAGCTGCCACAGCACCAGGGCCACGAAGCCGACAGCGGTCACCCAGAGCAGCGCCTTGCCGGGCCCGCTCTCGGAGACCATCGCCAGCGCACCCGATTGGCTCGCATCCTCCTGGGTGCCGCCCCACGCGACCTGCAGCGCGATCCACGCGACCAGGAGATGGACGATGCCGTACGCGACGAGCCCCACGCGCGCCCCGACCTCGAGCGCCTTGCTGTCGCGGACCTCACGGCCGGCCTGCTTGCCCTTGCCCTTGCCCTTGCCCTTCACGTTCGTCATCCGGGCATGGTGTCACCCCGCCCGGTCAGGACCGCGACCCGGCTACGCTTCTCGTTCTTCGACCGCAGGAGGATCCATGCCACCCGAGGACTCGCCCGTCCCGACCGAGTACCCGACGGCGCTCGGTCGCACCGCCCGGCGTGAGCTGGCGCGGCACGGCTACACCACGTACGCGCAGCTCACCGACGTCACGCCGAAGGACCTCCTGGCGATCCATGGCGTCGGACCGAAGGCCGTGCGCATCCTCGGTGAGGAGCTCAGCGCGCGCGGGCTCGCGTTCGCGGACTGATCGTCAGGACTTTGAGGCCTCGTCGATCTCTGCCTCGAGTGCCTTCTCGTCGGCGCGCAGCTCTTTCTTGGTGACCTTGGCGGCGCGACGCAGGGTCCCTTCGACCCGTGACTCCATGTCGGTCGCCGCGACCACGACCAGACCACTCTGACCGTCGTCCAGCAGCTCGCCGAGCTCCTTCAGGTCGTGGCGGCTCATCCCTCGCGTCACGTGGCCGGCGAGCGCGCCGAGAGCGCCTCCGCCCACGCCCCCGACGATGAGAGCGCCGCCGATCGTGATCGCCGGGAAGAGCGCGACCAGCGCGCCGCCCACCAGGCCGATGCCGAGGCCGCCCCACGCTCCGTGGCGAGTCGGCTGCTCGTGCTTCTTGACGATCTTGACCTTGCCGTCCTCGTGCTTGGAGATCACCGCCGCGTCGTAGGTGTCCAGCAGGTCGGCGTCTTTGTACAGCGCCTTCACCGCGTCGTAGTCGGCAACGGCGTCGTCCTCGTTGTCATAGCTGGCGCCGAAGACGATCAGCGTGTCGAGTGCCATGTCGTTCTCCTCTGGTTGCGGAGACCGCGTGGCCGAACTGCCACACGCTCCCTGTGAGCGTAACGATTTATCCGAGATGGGTGTGATGACCGAAATGGAGGCTTTTCTCTCCGTTTCGCCGGGGTGGGGTGCAGGAGCGGGCTGGTCCTACGGTGGAGGCATGGCCAACCGACTCAGCCGCGCCACGTCTCCGTACCTCCTGCAGCACGCCGACAACCCCGTCGACTGGCACGAGTGGGGCGAGGAGGCGTTGGCGCTCGCCGCCGAGCGCGACGTCCCGGTGCTGCTGAGCGTCGGATACGCCGCGTGCCACTGGTGTCACGTGATGGCGCACGAGTCGTTCGAGGACGTGGACACGGCGGCGTATCTCAACGCGCACTTCGTTCCGGTCAAGGTCGACCGCGAGGAGCGTCCCGACGTCGATGCGGTCTACATGCGGGCGACCACCGCGATGACCGGCCAGGGCGGGTGGCCGATGACGGTCGTGCTCACGCCGACCGGCGACCCGTTCTTCGCCGGCACCTACTTCCCACCCGAGCCGAGGCACGGGATGCCGGCGTTCCGGCAGGTGCTCGAGGCCGTCGCCGACGTGTGGCAGACACGGCGCGGCGACGTCGACCGGATCAGTGCCGACGTCGTCGGGCACCTCGGCGCGCTCGAGGATGCCACCGGGCCCGCGCTCGACGCCGACGCCCTGGACACCGCCGTCCGTGGTCTCGCCGCCCAGTACGACGCGGCGAACGGCGGCTTCGGGGGCGCGCCGAAGTTCCCGCCGTCGATGTGCCTGGAGCTTCTGCTGCGCTACGCGGCCCGCACAGGCTCCGCAGACGCGCTCGCGATGGTCGAGCACACGGTCGAGGCGATGGCGCGCGGCGGGATGTACGACCAGCTCGGCGGCGGGTTCGCGCGTTACTCGGTCGACGCCGGTTGGGTGGTGCCGCACTTCGAGAAGATGCTGTACGACAACGCGCTCCTGCTGCGCGTCTCTCTCCACCTGTGGCGCCAGACCGGTTCGGACCTGGCGCTGCGCGTGGTGCGGGAGACAGCTGACTTCCTCCTCACCGACCTCGCGACGGCCGAGGGCGGGTTCGCATCCGCGCTGGACGCCGACACCGACGGCGTCGAAGGGGCGTTCTACGTCTGGACCCCGGCGCAGCTCGTCGACGTGGTCGGCGAGGCGGACGGCGCCTGGGCCGCGCAGCTGCTGAGCATCACGGCGGACGGGACCTTCGAGCACGGGACGTCGACGGCACAGCTGCGTGAGGACCCTGACGACCTCGCGCGCTGGGCCGATGTCCGGGGGCGGCTCGCGACCGCCCGCCGCGCCGAGCGGACAGCGCCTGCTCGTGACGACAAGGTCGTCGCCGCATGGAACGGGCTCGCCGTCACCGCCCTCGCCGAGGCGGGGGTGCTGCTCGGCGAGCCGGAGTACGCCGACGCGGCCGTCGTCGCGGCGACGCTGCTCGCGACCTTGCACACGGGCGACGACGGCCGCCTCGTCCGGACCTCGCGCGACGGCGTCCCGTCGGCCAACGCGGGGGTCCTCGAGGACTACGGCTGTGTCGCCGAGGCATACCTCGCGGTCCTCGGGGTGACCGGTGACGCGGTGTGGCTCACGCGGGCGCGCGCGCTGCTCGACGTCGTGCTCGCGCACTTCCGGGTCGCACCTGACGCTGACCCGGCCGAGGGGAGGGGCTTCTACGACACCGCCGATGATGCGCAGGCCTTGGTCGTACGGCCCCGCGACCTCGCCGACAACGCCACGCCTTCGGGGACGTCGGCGGTCGCTGCCGCGTTCGTGTCGGCGGGGGCGATCACGGGGGAGGGCCGCTATCGGTCCGCGGCCGAGGAGGCGGTGCGCTCGGCGTCCGCGCTGGCCACCGGGTCGCCGCGATTCGCCGGATGGACGCTCGCCGTCGCCGAGGCGCTGCTCGCGGGGCCGCTCGAGATCGCCGTGGTCGGGGAGGGCGACGGTGCCGCGGCGCTACACCGCGCCGCGCTGGCGCTCCCGTCGCCCGGCGCGGTGGTCGTCGCCGCTCCGGTCGGGACACCGCTGCCGCTGTTCGAGGCCAAGGACCTCGTCGACGGACGTCCTGCTGCGTACGTGTGCCGCGGGTTCGTCTGCGAGCGTCCGGTGACCGACCCCGCCGCACTCACGTCGTAGGCGAGGTCGGACCGTCAGCCGGGTCAGCTCAGCACGCTGGCCGGCGACAGCGAGACGGGGAACGGACGGGTGAGGTCGACGGTCTCGTCGCCGACCGCCCGCGCCACCTCGACGTACTCGCCGTCGACGAGGTCCCAGCAGATCAGCGACCGCTCGTACGGCTCCGGGTCGATCACCCAGTACGACGCCGCACCCGCGAACTCGTACCGGGACTTTTTGAGCAGCAGATCGATGCTGCGGGTGCTGGGAGAGATCACCTCGATGGCGAGCAGTGGTGGCGCGTTCAGGACACGGCCGTCCACGTCGGCGCGATGAGCGACGACGACGTCGGGTCGCACCACCGAGTCCTCGGCGAGGACGACGTCGAGCGGGGAGACGAAGACCTTCATCTCCGGTGGGCACGACGCTCGGAGAAGGACCGTGAGCTCGAGGACGGCGTCCTGGTGCTCCGGAGACGGGGCCGGCGTCACGATGAGCGAGCCGTCGATGAGCTCGTACCGGTGTCCGTCGTCGGGGATGGAGTCGAGGTCGGCCCGCGTCAGCGGCCGTAGAGGGGGCAGGCCGATAGGGTGCGTCATCCTCCCAGGCTAGGCGGTCGGCCTCAGGTCGTGTACGCGGCGATAGAGATGCCGACGTAGTGCACGATGAACGCCGCGATCGTCAGCGTATGGAACACCTCGTGGAACCCGAACCATCGCGGGAACGGGTCGGGGAAACGCAGTCCGTACACGACCGCGCCGAGTGAGTAGAGGCCCCCTCCGACGATGATCAGCACGAGGACCGCGGTCGACGAGGCGGCGGCGAACTCGTCGAGCCAGAACAGGGCCGCCCAGCCCAGCAGCACGTAGATCGGGGTGTAGAGCCATCGCGGTGCGTGCACCCAGCACACCCGGAATGCCACCCCGCCGATCGCGCCGACCCACACGAGCGTGAGCAGAATCGTGGCGTCGTGGGGGGCGAGGAGGATCAGCGCGAACGGCGTGTACGAGCCGGCGATGAGCAAGAAGATGTTGGCGTGGTCGAAGCGCTTGAGCAGCATCTCGGCGCGAGGGCCCCAGCGTCCGACGTGGTAGACGGCGCTGACTCCGAACAGCAGCAGCGCGCTGGCCATGTAGATCGCCACGCCCGTCTTCGACCTCGCGCCGGGGGCGAGCACGAGGAGGACCACGAACGCGACCAGGGCGAGTGGCCAGGTGGCGGCGTGGAGCCAGCCGCGCAGTCTAGGCTTGATCTCGACCACGACGTCGCGGATACGATCGCCGACGTCGAAGGAAGCTGGGGGGAACGCCTCATGCTTACTCACAAGTACGACCTTAACGAACGAACCTACGCGAGCGTAGGTAACACTCCTCACGGGAGGACCATCGGTGTCGGTACGCGACCTGCTCTACTCCGTCTATGAGCGACAGCTGCTCGGCAGCCTGCGTCAGGACCAGGTCCCGGCACACGTCGGCGTGATCGTCGACGGCAACCGGCGATGGGCCAAGGGGGCCGGCGGCGACGTCACCTCCGGCTACCAGGCGGGCGCCGACAAGATCATCGAGTTCCTCGGCTGGTGTGACGACCTCGACGTCAAGGTCGTCACCCTCTGGCTCCTGTCGGTCGATAACCTGCAGCGTCCCGAGCCCGAGATCCGGGCTCTCCTCGGTGTCATCGGCAACCTCGTCGACCAGCTGACCGCGTTGCGCCGCTGGCACGTCCGCCTCATCGGCAACCTCGACCTCCTCCCCGACGATCTCGCGGGCTCCCTGCAGGAAGCCGTCGCGTCGACCAGCGACACCGACGGCATGGAGGTCAACCTCTGCGTCGGGTACGGCGGACGCCAGGAGCTCGCCGACGCCGTCCGCTCGCTGCTGCGCGAGCAGTCCGAGCAGGGCCGCACGATCGACGAGGTCGCCGAGGTCCTCGACGTCGAGCACATCGCCGACCACCTCTACACCAAGGGCCAGCCCGACCCCGACCTCGTGATCCGCACGTCCGGAGAGCAGCGGCTGTCCGGCTTCCTCCTGTGGCAGAGCGTCCACAGCGAGTTCTACTTCTGCGAGGCCCTGTGGCCCGCGTTCCGGCGCGTCGACTTCCTGCGCGCCATCCGCTCGTACGCAGAGCGCGAGCGGCGCTTCGGTCAGTGACGCCGCGGTCAGGGGGCGTGCTGGTTGTCCTCGGTGTGCTCGGCGGTCTCGTCTTCTGGCTCAGCACGAGCAGCTCGTCGGTGGAGATCGCCAACCGGGACGCCGACGACTTCGCGCGGCTGCGGGCGGGTGACGGTGTCACCGCGACCGGCACCATGACGGGGACGCAGGAGCGCCAGCAGGCAGCCCGCCGACGCATGGTGACCGTCCAGTGCGCCGTCTACACCTACCCGGACGGGGAGCGGAGCCGCCGGCTGACCAGCGGCTGCGCACGAAACCCCGACGACCTCCCCGACCTCGGCTCGACGGTGCCCGTGATCTTCGACCCCACCGGCCACACCGCGTTCGTGAACACCGACGAGACGGCGGCCCGCCTGGACCGCGCCCGTACCCGCGCCCCCTGGTATCAGTGGGGTGGGCTCGCGCTCGCCGCACTCTCCACGTCCGTCCTGGTCTGGAGCCTCGTACGACGCCTCACCCGGCGCGCGCGCCGAGCCCCGACCGCGTAACCAGACGTTCATCGCTTCGGTGGCGTGTCGCAACAGAACACACGCGCGTCGGTCGTACGGTCGTCTCGTCGGCGGGGCCCACATCCCACCGGCACCGGGAGGCCCGACCGTGCATCATCGATCGTTCGGAGCGCACGCCGTCACAGGCGTCGTCACGGCTTCGGTGCGCGCGGACGGAGGTGGTCCCGCCCCCGGGTCCGCCGCCCTCGTCCCGGCTCCATCTGCGAGAGAGTGAGCCGACGCGGGGATGCGCGTGGGCTCGTGACGAGGAGACAGTCGTGGCTGCAGACAGTGTGACCTCCGCTCAGCGCCGGACGTACGTGATCGACACCAGCGTGCTTCTCGCCGATCCCCGGGCGCTGACCCGCTTCGCCGAGCACGAGATCGTCGTCCCGATCGTCGTCATCAGCGAGCTCGAAGACAAGCGGGCGCATCCCGAGCTCGGCTACTTCGCGCGCGCTGCGCTGCGGCTCCTCGACGACCTCCGGGTCCGCCACGGCACCCTCGACAGCCCGCTGCTCGTCAACGACGAGGGGGGCACGGTCCGTGTCGAGCTCAACCACACCGACCCGGGCGCGCTTCCGTCGGGCTTTCGGCTCGGCGACAACGACACGCGGATCCTCTCGGTCGCCAAAAACCTGGCGGACGAGGGCAACGCCGTCACGCTCGTCTCCAAGGACCTGCCGATGCGGGTCAAGGCCTCGGCCGTCGGGCTCACGTCCGAGGAGTACCGCGCCGAGCTCGCGCTGGAGTCAGGCTGGACCGGCATGGCCGAGCTCGAGATCGCCGGCGCCGACGTGGACGTCCTGTACGAGGGCGGCTTCGTCGACCTCGAAGAGGCGCTGGACATGCCGTGCCACACCGGTCTGGTGCTGCTGTCCGAGCGGGGGAGCGCCCTCGGACGGGTCACTCCGGACAAGCGTGTGAAGCTCGTCCGCGGCGACCGTGAGGCGTTCGGGCTGCACGGCCGCTCGGCCGAGCAGCGAGTCGCTCTCGAGCTGCTGCTCGACCCCGAGATCGGGATCATCTCGATGGGTGGGCGCGCCGGTACGGGCAAGTCCGCGCTCGCGCTGTGCGCCGGTCTGGAGGCCGTGATGGAGCGGCGGATGCACAAGAAGGTCGTGGTATTCAGGCCGTTGTACGCCGTCGGCGGTCAGGACCTCGGCTACCTGCCGGGCTCCGAGGCCGAGAAGATGGGGCCGTGGGCACAGGCCGTGTTCGACACGCTCGGCGCCGTCACGTCCGGTGACCTCGTCGAGGAGGTTATCGACCGCGGGATGCTCGAGGTCCTCCCGCTGACCCACATCCGCGGCCGCTCGCTGCACGACGCCTTCGTGATCGTGGACGAGGCGCAGTCGCTCGAGCGCAACGTGCTGCTCACCGTCCTGTCGCGCATCGGGGCCAACTCGCGTGTCGTCCTCACCCACGACGTCGCCCAGCGCGACAACCTGCGGGTCGGACGGTACGACGGGGTGGTGGCCGTGGTCGAGAAGCTCAAGGGCCATCCGCTGTTCGCCCACGTCACGCTCACGCGGTCGGAGCGTTCGCCGGTCGCGGCGCTCGTCACGGAGATGCTCGAAGACCCCGCCTTGTAGCGCCGTGTCGGGCTGCACGAGTCCCACCGCTGTGGTTCAGTGTGAGAGGTCACGTACGTCAGGCGTCCCAGGACGCATCAACGGACGGGAGCAGTCGATGGGGACGAAGGCTGGGCGGCGGTTGGCGGCTGCCATCGCCGTGGTCGGCACGGCAGCAGGACTGGCCGCGTGCGGCGGCGAGTCGAGCGGGGACACACCGACGCTCACCTGGTACATCAACCCGGACGTCTCTAACCTCGAGCCGTACGTCACGGGCGAGGACGGCAAGCAAGCTCCGGGTGGTCAGGCGTACCTCGCACTGAAGTGCAGCGAGGAGTCCGACGGCCTTTATGACATCAAGGTGGAGCTGCTGCCGAACGACGCGTCGCAGCAGCGCGAGCAGCTCGTCCGACGCCTCGCGGCAGAGGACACGTCGATCGACCTGATGAGCCTCGACCCGGCGTTCACCGCGGAGTTCGCCAATGCCGGCTTCCTTGAGACGATGCCCAAGGAGCAGCAGACCACCCTCTCGGAGGGCATGCTCGACGGCGCCGTCGCGGCGGCGACGTACGACGACAACCTGGTTGCGGTGCCGCTCTGGTCGAACACCCAGGTGCTTTGGTACAGGAAGTCCGTCGCCGAGAAGGCTGGGCTCGACATGACCCAGCCGGTGACCTGGGACCAGGTCATCGACGCCGCTGAGGAGACCCGCACCACCGTCAGCGTGCAGGCCAAGCGGTACGAGGGCTACTCGGTCTGGATCAACGCCCTCGTCTCGGGCGCGGGTGGTCAGATCGTCGAGGACCCCGAGGCGGGCAAGGACGCGAAGATCACCATCGACAGCCCTGCCGGCAAGGACGCTGCGGAGATCGTCTCCAAGCTCGGCAACTCGTCGGCCGCGCCGCCCGCGCTGTCGAACGCGGACGAGGGCGGCACGGTGGCATCGTTCTCGGCGGCCAACGGCGGGTTCCTCGTCAACTGGACGTACGTCTACTCCGATCCCAACGTCGCCCCGTTCAAGGATGACATCGGCTGGGCCCGCTACCCGCAGACCACCGACAGCGACGAGAGCCGACCGCCGTACGGCGGCATCAACATCGGTGTCTCCCGCTACGGCAAGCACCCCGAGCTCGCCTACGACGCTGCGGCGTGCCTGACCTCGCAGGAGAGCCAGAAGACCTACGCGATGGCGTCCGGCAACCAGCCGGCGCGGTCGGCGGTCTACGACGACCCGGAGATGCAGAAGGCGTTCCCGATGGCTGCCCTGTGGCGCGAGAGCATCGACGCCGCCGCGCCGCGGCCGCTGACGCCGTACTGGAGCGACATCAGCACTGCGCTCTACTCGAGCTGGCACCCGCCGTCGTCGGTCGATCCGGACACCACCCCTGCCGAGTCGCAGCAATACATCGAGGACGTCTTGCAGGGCAAGGCACTTCTGTGACGGGCGCGGCGGGAAGCAGGAGGCGATGACGATGGCGACCACGACCGACGAGCCGAAACACGCAGCCACGGAGCGGCGGACGAAGACCCGTACGCCCGAGAGCGCCGAGAACCGGCTCGGCTGGAAGCTTGCCGGCCCTGCCGTCGCGGTGATGCTGCTGGTGACCGCGTGGCCGATGCTGCGGGCCCTCTATCTCTCGCTGTTCAACTACCGGCTGACCGACCCCGACAACCGTGAGTTCGTCGGGATCTCCAACTATGGAGTGGTCCTGTCGGACTCGCTATGGTGGCGCGCGGTGGGAGTGGCGGTGTTCATCATGGTCGTCACCGTGGCCGTCGAGCTGGTGATCGGCTTCGGGTTCGCGATGGTGATGAACAACATCCTCGTCGCCCGCGGGATCGTCCGGGCGTCGATCCTCGTCCCGTACGGGATCATCACCGTCGTCTCGGCGTACGCGTGGCTGTACGCGTTCCAACCGACGACCGGGTTCGTCAACCAGTGGCTTCACCTGGACCCCGGCACCAACATGTTCGACGACTTCTGGGGGTCGATCTTCGTCATCTGCCTGGCCGAGATCTGGAAGACGACGCCGTTCGTGTCCCTGCTCCTGCTCGCCGGCCTCTCGCAGGTCCCGAACGACGCGATCGAGGCGGCGACCGTCGACGGCGCGACGTGGTGGCAGCGTCTCCGGAAGGTGATCCTGCCGTCGATGCGCGCCGCGATCATGGTCGCCGTGCTCTTCCGGGCGCTCGACGCCTACCGCATCTTCGACAGCCCGTTCATCATGACCGGCTTCGCGAACGGGACCGCTCCACCGTCGGGTCTGGTCTACAACGCGATGATCCAACGCGTCGAGCTCGGCCTCGGGTCGGCCATGTCCGTGCTGCTGTTCCTCTCCGTGCTGATCATCGCGTTCGGACTGATGAAGGTGTTCCGGGTGGACCTGAGCCAGGTGAGGGGAGACTGACATGTCACCGCGTCGCAAGGCCCGCGTGCTGTGGTCGCTGGTCGCGATCCTGATCGGGTTGCTCTTCGCCGGAGCCGGGCTGTGGCTCATCGAGCGGCCCGACCTGTGGCTGTGGCTGATCACCGGCACCGTCTTCGTGATCACCGGTGCGGTCGGGCTGCTGCTCGGTGAGAAGGCCCCGCAGATCTCGTGGGGATCGATCCTGGGCGCGGAGCTCATCGTGCTCTACACGCTGACTCCGGTGGTCTACCTCGTCTCGCTGTCCCTCAAGGGCGGCAACGCCGACGTCAACCAGGGCGGGTTCCTGCCGCACGACCCGGGGTTCGACAACTTCGAGACCGTCTTCAAGTTCGACCTGTTCCAGCACGCGCTGATCAACTCGTTTGGCATCTCGGTCATCGCGACGACGATCTCGGTGGTCCTGGCGACCTTCGCCGCGTACGCGATCGCGAGGCTGCGGTTCCGGGGCAAGAAGTTCGTGCTCTCGATGGCTCTGGCGATCGCGATGTTCCCGGTCGTCGCGCTAGTCGGCCCGTTGTTCGACATGTGGCGCGCGATCGGCATCTACGACACCTGGCTCGGCCTGATCATCCCCTACCTCTCTTTCACGCTCCCGATGTCGATCTGGGTCCTCTCGGCGTTCTTCCGCGAGATCCCGTGGGAGATGGAGCAAGCGGCCCAGGTCGACGGGGCGACGTCGTGGCAGGCCTTCCGCAAGGTCATCGTTCCTCTTGCGGCGCCCGGCGTCTTCACGGCCGCGATCATCACGTTCTTCTTCGCGTGGAACGACTTCGTGTTCGGCATATCCCTGACATCGACGAGCCGAGCGATCCCCGTCCCGGCGTCGCTGGCGTTCTTCACCGGCGCGTCACAGTTCGACCAGCCGATCGCGGCGATCGCGGCGGCCTCGGTCGTCGTGACCGTCCCGATCTTCATCATCGTCCTCCTGTTCCAGCGCAAGATCGTCTCCGGCCTCACGTCCGGTGCAGTGAAGGGTTGACCCATGGCCACCATCGAGATGAAGAACATCGTCAAGCAGTACGGGGACAATGCTCCGGCCGTGCGCGACGTCAGCCTCGAGATCGCCGATGGCGAGTTCGTGATCCTCGTGGGTCCGTCCGGCTGCGGCAAGTCCACGCTGCTGCGGATGATCGTCGGGCTCGAGGAGATCACCTCCGGTGACATGCTCATCGACGGCAAGCGGGTCAACGACCTCCCGCCGCGCGATCGCAACCTCGCCATGGTGTTCCAGAACTACGCGCTCTATCCGCACCTGAACGTCTACGAGAACATCGCCTTCCCGTTGCGCCTGCACAAGGGCAGCTCCAACGAGGAGATCGACAAGAAGGTGCGCGATGCTGCAGAGACGCTGGAACTCACCGAGTTCCTCGAACGCAAGCCAGCGAACCTGTCCGGCGGCCAGCGTCAGCGCGTCGCGATGGGGCGAGCGATCGTCCGCGATGCCCAGGCGTTCCTCTTCGACGAGCCGCTGTCGAACCTCGACGCGAAGCTGCGCGGCCAGATGCGGACCGAGATCGCGCGGCTCCAGCGCAAGCTCGGCGTGACGACCGTCTACGTGACCCACGACCAGACCGAGGCGATGACGCTCGGCGACCGGGTCGCGCTGCTCAAAAAGGGCGTGCTGCAGCAGGTCGCGACGCCGCGTGAGCTCTACGAGAACCCGGTCAACCTGTTCGTTGCCGGCTTCATCGGGTCGCCGCCGATGAACATGCTCCCCGCCAGGCCGAAGGGCGACCAGCTCGAGCTGCCGTTCGTGTCGTTCACGATGCCGCCCGAGATGGCGGAGGCGACGAAGGGTCGCGAGCTGCTCATCGGCGGGATCCGGCCTGAGCACTTCACCGACGCCTCCGCATCGCGTGCTCCCGAAGGCGGAGTGCGCTTCACCGCCGGCGTGGACGTCGTCGAGTGGCTGGGCAACGAGCAGTACGCCTACATCCCGTTCGAGGCACCGCCGGAGGTCCGCACGACGCTGGACGAGCTGGCGAAGGACCTCGACGGCGAGAAGATGCAGCAGCAGATCGTCGTGACGCTCGAGCCCACCACCCGGATTCGTGAGGGCGATGATGCCGAGCTCGTGATGGACGTGAGGAAGCTCCACCTCTTCGATCCCGAGACCGGCGAGAATCTCATGCTGCGGCCGCAGGGCGGTGGCGACGGCGATGCCGGGGCCGCACGTCCTGCCTCCGCGGCGGGCGGGCACGCGGCGCCGACCGACGAGGGGTAGGCCGGGTCCACGCGCCCGCCCGTACGATTCTCAGGAAAGTCCGTTTGCGCAGGTCAGGGCCGCATCTGCGGGAGTTTAGGCGAGTTGTCCGGTTGATTACGGTTTGATCTCGTCGCACGCTGGGTAAATCCGCGTCCATTCCTTTCCCCCGGAGGACATAGCGTGTCATCCCCCTATACCCGTGCGCGCCGAAAAGCCGCACGGGCCCCGCTCGCGAGCCGTCTTCTGACTCGTGCGCGTACCCCGCGAGCCCGCATCGCGGTCACCCTGTCCGCGCTGGCGACGCTTGCGCTCGTCGGTGGTGCCGTCGCCGGAGCCACGGCGGCTCCACCCGAGGCCGAGGTGGCGTCTGTCCGCGGCCTCGAGGTGCTGAAGGGCGAGTCGTCCGGCGAGACCGGTGACCGCGCCGAGCCCCAGACCTCGCGCTCCGGCGAGCGGCCCGCGCCTACGCCGTCCGCCGCGGACGTCAAGAAGCAGAAGGCCGCAGAGCTCAAGAAGCAGAATGCCGCGAAGGCCGCCAAGGCGGCACAGAAGCGCAAGGCCGAGAAGGCCAGGATCGCCAAGATGCAGGCCAAGAATCCCCGCAAGATCGCCAGGTCGATGCTCGCCGACTTCGGGTTCGGCCAGCGCCAGTTCTCGTGCCTCAACAGCCTGTGGGTCGGCGAGAGCAACTGGCGCTGGAACGCCGACAACCCGACGTCCAGCGCGTACGGCATCCCGCAGTCGCTGCCCGGGTCCAAGATGGCCTCGGCCGGCAAGGACTGGAAGGCCAACCCGGCCACGCAGATCGAGTGGGGCCTGGGCTACATCAAGGACGCGTACGGCACGCCGTGCTCGGCGCTGTCGTTCAAGCAAGGCAACGGCTGGTACTGACCAACCCGGGTCAGTATCTGGCGCCCCCGGGTCAGTGTTTCCGGTGACACTCTCGCCGCGGTGGACCACGATGTCGGTATGTCCCTCCCGACTGCCGGTCCGCCGGCGCATCCGATCACGCGCCGCAGACTCCTCGTCGGGCTCGGCGCCACGGTGGCGGTGACGGCGACCGGCGCGGGCGCGTTCGCGGTCGGCCGCGACGTCCTCGACGGGCCGGACGGCAAGGTACCCCGCGTCGAGGGCGGTGAGGTCATCGGAGGGTCGTTCGCTTCGAAGGCACGCCGTGGACGGTCGTGCGGATGGGCGATCGCGTGGCCACCGGGGCACCGCGAGAACCTTCCTGTCACCGTCGTCCTCCACGGCCGCGGCAACGATCATGCCTCGGCCTTCAGCAGCCGCTACCTCGGCCTGGACCGCTTCCTCGTCGCGGCGGTACGCGGCGGCGCGGCGCCGTTCGCCCTCGCGAGCGTCGACGGAGGCGAGTCGTACTGGCATCGCCGAGCCGACGGCGACGACGCCGCCGCGATGGTCATCGACGAGCTGCTGCCGCTCCTGGAGCGCCGCGGGCTGCGTACTGAGCGGATCGGGCTCGCCGGTTGGTCGATGGGCGGCTTCGGCGCGCTGCACCTCGCACGGACGCTCGGGCGCGGCCGCGTCGCCGGGGTCGCTGTGATGAGGCCGGCACTGTGGCGCTCGTACGACGACACCACGCCGGGTGCGTATGACGACGCGGCGGACTTCGCGCGCGTGAGCGTCATGAAGCGCCAACGCAGCCTCGCGGGAACCCGTCTGCGTGTTGACTGCGGGCGAGGTGACCCGTTCTACGACGCGACGCGAGACTTCGTCGAGGGCTTCGACACACGACCTGCGGGCGACTTCGAACGTGGCGGTCACGACGTTGGCTACTGGCGGAGGATGGCCCCGACCCAGCTGAGGTTCCTGGCGGCGGCTCATGCCGCGGCGGATAACGTGACGGCATGAGCGACCCGAGGACTGACGACGACCCCGGCGTGCGCAGGCGTGCCGGGATCTTCGGCATGGTCGGGCCCGCAGTGCTCGCCGTGCTGTGCGGCGGGGCGTACGCGACGTTGTCGCTGCTGCGCTTCGGCCGGTACGAGACGCCGTCATGGGACAACGCGATCTTCGAGCAGGCGATCGCCGCGTACTCGCGCCTCGAGGCGCCGATCGTCGACATCAAGGGCCCCGGCTACCACATCCTGGGCGACCACTTCTCGCCGATCACCGCGCTCGTGGCGCCGTTCTACCGGATGTTCCCCGACGGACGGACGCTGCTCGTCGCCCAGGCGGTGCTCGTCGCGCTGTCGGTCTGGGTGATCGCGCGCGGCGCCGTACGGCTGCTCGGCACGGCAGGTGGTCTCGCCGTCGGGCTCGCGTACGGGCTGTCGTTCGGCATCGCCTCGGCGGTGTGGGTCGACTTCCATGAGGTCGCGTTCGCCGCGCTGTTCCTCGCGCTCGCCGGCATCGCGTACGTCGAACGGCGCTGGCGAGCCGCGGCGCTGTGGTCCCTGCCGCTCTTGCTCGTCAAGGAGGACCTCGGCCTCACCGTGCTAGCGGTCGGCGTCGCCCTCGCGCTGTCGGGCGCCCGCAGGATCGGCCTGGCGACCGCCCTGGCCGGGCTCGGCGGCTTCCTGCTCACCCTGTTCGTGATCATCCCGGCGTTGAACCCCGGAGGCGGGTACGACTACGTCAGCGTCATCGGCGCGGGCGAGGAGGCTGGGCCAGGTCCGTGGGAGACGTTCTGGACGGGGTGGGACGCCAAGCTGCCCACGCTGATCGCGACCTTCGGGGTCACCGGCTTCCTCGCGCTGCGCTCGCCGTGGGTGCTCGTCGCGGGACCGACCCTGCTGTGGCGCTTCGTCGGCGACAATCCCTACTACTGGGGCACCGACTGGCACTACGGCCTGGTGCTCATGCCGATCGTCTTCGCGGCGATGCTCGACGCGATCGTGCGGCTGCGCGAGGGCGGTGCGCCGGCTTGGATGCGCCGCTACGCCACGCACGTCCCGGCAGTGGCCGCTGCCGTCGCGCTCGCGCTGGTCTCGCAGTTCCCGCTGGCCAAGCTCGCCGACGCGGCGACGTACGAGGCCAGCCCGCGTGCCGCCGCCGCGCGGGAGGTGCTCGACCTGGTCCCCGAGGGGGCGAGCGTCGAGACGGACATCGGACTCATCACCCACCTGTCGACGGGGCGGACGGTCTACTGGACCGGCACGGTCGGAGACACGGTGCCTGACTGGGTGGTGATCGACGCCTATGCCGGGTGGGGCCAGGCCGCGCCCGACGCCGTCGCGTACGCCGAGGTCCAGCACCCCGGGACGGAGTGGGAGCTCGCCCTCGACCGCGACGGCTACCAGGTCGCGCGCCGCATCTCCTGACGCTGCCGGGTCGGGTTCTGCGCCTCCCGGGTCGGCGCGCACGCCAGACTGTGCGGCATGCCCCGACCTCTCGTCCTCCTGCTCGGCGCTGCCCTCGGCACGTTCGCGACCCTGGCCGCCCTCCTGGTCGTACGGACGGTGATCGGGAGCACCAACCTCGGCGTCGACGAGCGGACCCTCGCCTGCGGGACCGAGTCGGGCCCGGCGCAGGTCTGTGTCGTACGGCGGGAGCGCACGGAGCTGCTGGTGGTCCCAGGCCTGCGGGAGATCACCGTCCGGCGTACGGGGATCCCTCGGATGCTCGTCGCTGATGACCCGTTCGGCTCCTCCGCGGACGATGCGCTGCACGTCGACCTCGCCGGCGGCGTCACGGTCCGCGGCCCCGCGTACGCCCTGCGCTGGGAAGCCGCCGAGGTCGACTCGCTCCTCACGGACTGAGGCCTCGGTACGAGTCAGATCATGGGTGCGTCATCGACAAGACGTCGAGCGCCGCGTCGAGCTCCTCGAGGGTGACCTTGCCGTCGTCCACGAAGCCCATGTCGAGCACCGTCTGGCGGATCGTCTTCTTCTCCTTGAGCGCCGTCTTGGCGACCTTGGCGGCGTTCTCGTAGCCGATGTACTTGTTGAGCGGCGTCACGATCGACGGCGACGACTCGGCGAGCTCGGCGCAGCGCTCCTCGTTGGCGACCGTGTCGGCGATGCACTTGTCGGCGAGGACGCGCGAGGAGTTGGCGAGCAGGCGGATCGACTCGAGCAGCGCCCGCGCCATCACCGGCATCTGCACATTGAGCTCGAAGGCACCCGACTGACCGGCGAACGTGATCGTGGTGTCGTTGCCGATCACCTGTGAGCACACCATGAGCACGGCCTCGGGGACGACCGGGTTGACCTTGCCCGGCATGATGCTCGAGCCCGGCTGCAGGTCCGGGAGCTGCAGCTCCCCGAGGCCCGTGCGCGGGCCGGAGCCCATCCACCGCAGGTCGTTGTTGATCTTGATGAGGCTGACCGCGATCGTACGGAGCTGGCCGGAGAGCTCGACGAGACCGTCGCGCGCGCCCTGCGCCTCGAAGTGATCGACCGCCTCCGTCAGCGGCAGACCGGTCTCCTCGCCGAGGATCGCGATGACGCGCTGCGGGAAGCCGGCCGGCGTGTTGATGCCGGTGCCGACCGCCGTACCACCGAGCGGGACCTCCGCGACGCGGGGGAGCGCCGACCGGACGCGCTCGATGCCGCGACGGATCTGCGCCGCGTACCCGGCGAACTCCTGGCCGAGGGTCACCGGCGTCGCGTCCATGAGGTGCGTGCGGCCGGACTTCACGATCGCGGCCCACTCCGAGGCCTTCGCCTCGAACGCGGCCGCGAGGTGGTCGAGGCCCGGGATCAGGTCGTTCGTCGCGGCCTCGGTGGCGGCGACGTGGATCGACGTCGGGAAGGTGTCGTTGGACGACTGCGACGCGTTGACGTGGTCGTTCGGGTGGACGTCGCGACCCAGGCTGCGGGTCGCGAGCGTCGAGATGACCTCGTTCATGTTCATGTTGCTCGACGTGCCGGACCCGGTCTGGAAGACGTCGATCGGGAACTGGTCATCGTGCTTGCCGTCGGCCACCTCCTGCGCGGCGGCGATGATGGCGTCGGCGACGTCCTGGTCGATGACGCCGAGCTCGGCGTTCGCCTTGGCGCAGGCCAGCTTCACCAGCGCGATCGCGCGGATGTGCTGCGGCTCCAGAGTGCTGCCGGAGATCGGGAAGTTCTCGACGGCGCGCTGCGTCTGGGCCTTGTAGAGCGCGTTGGCGGGCACCTTGACCTCGCCCATGGTGTCGCGCTCGATGCGGTACTCGGTCTCAGTGCTCATGGGCCGAGATTATCCGTACGGCATGGGCTCAACGGCGGGGGACCCGCCCCCGCAGCAGCCAGTACGCCTCTTCGCGTCCCTGCAGCCGTACGGGGACCCGCTCGGCATACACGTGGGCGAAGGAGGCGGTCAGCGCCTCGCGCACCGGAGCGGAGTCGTCCATCGACCAGATGCATAGCTCACCGCGCTCGCGCAGGCGCGCCGCGCAGGTCGCCACGAACGGCGCCTCGTACACGGCGGCGTTGGTGTCGTGAACGAGGAAGTTGGGCCCGTTGTCGACGTCGAGCAGGATCACGTCCACGCTCCGCTCGGGCAACGCGGCCACCACGGCCTGGACGTCGTCGACGCGCAGGGCGACCCGGCGGTCCTCGAGCAGGTCGGCGCCCGGCAGCGTGCCCTCGCGCATGAACGCGGGGATCGCGGACTCCAGCTCGGCGACGGTGACCTGCTTGACGCGGCGGTCGGTGAGGATCTCGCGGAGCGTGAAGCCCATGCCGAGCCCGCCCACGACGACGTGCCTGGGGTCGGCGCACCCGGCGAGCGCGGCGCGGGCCAGGAGGCGCTCCGAGGTGGTCTCGACGTCGTCCATGACGAACACGCCGTTGACCCGCAGCTCGAGCGCGCCGTCCTCGCGTCGCCGGACGACCGCGTCACCGCGTGTGTGCATGGGACCTCCGTGCGTTGCGGGCGATGGCGGTGGCGAAGAGACCTTCGAGCGCCACCGGGATCTCGTGCCCCATCCCGGGGACCATCAGGAGCATCGCACCCGGTACGGCGGCCGCGGTCGCGCGGCCCCCTGACGGGTCGACCATCCGGTCGGCGCCCCCGTGGATCACGAGCGTCGGCACACGGACGTCGCCGAGGGCGTGGGTGCGGTCGGGCTGGGTCAACACCGCGAGCATGTGCCGCATCGTGCCCTGGATCGACCAGCCGCGTCCGTACGTCTCATGGGCGCGCTCCTCGACCGCAGCGGGCGGCAGGCCGTAGAGGCGGCTCGAGATCGCCCGCGCGCTGCGCATCGACTGGCGGACGTAGCCGTCCTCGCCCACGCCGCCGGTCGCGAGCAGCATGCCGGCGAGTCGGGGGTGCTGCCACCCGACCGTGCGGCGGCCCGTCGTCGACATGATCGACGTCAGGGAGAGGACGCGGTCCGGGTGCTCGATCGCCATCGTCTGCGCGACCATCCCACCCATCGACTGACCGACGACGTGCGCGGCGTCGATGCCGAGCGCGTCCAGCAGCCCCACGGCGTCGTCCGCGAGGTCGGACAACGTGTACGGCACGTGGCGGCGCGACCCCGCAGCCGTGGCCGCGACCTGCCGGCGGGTCACCGGTCGGTCGTCGAGACGCGTCGAGCGCCCGGTGTCACGGTTGTCGTACCGGATCACGTGGAATCCCCGGGCCGCCAACTCCTCGCAGAACTCGGTCCGCCACCAGTTCATCGGGCATCCCAGTCCCATGATCAGGAGCAGGGCGGGATCGTGAGCGTCACCGAAGGTCTCGTACGCGAGGGTGATCCCGCTGTCGAGGGTGGCGAGGCGTTCGGTCACGCCTCCATCGTAGGCAGCAGCTCCCGCCGCCACGGGGGATCGGCGCCCGGCCGCGAGCAGGTGATCGCTGCCGCGCGGGCCGCGAGCGTCCCGAGCCACGTGAGGGCGTCGGCGTCGTACGAGGGCCGTCCGAGCCACTCGCGGACGGCGAGGCCCGCGAGCAGCGCCGCCATGAAGGAGTCGCCGGCGCCGATCGTGTCGGCGACCGTGACCGGCGGTGCGGCGAGCTCCACGCAGACGTCGCCACTGGTCAACCGAGCCCCGGCACCGCCACGGGTGAGCACCACGAGCCGTGGCCCGGAAGCCGCGATCTCGTCGGCGTAGACGGACGGCTCGAGGTCCGGACGCAGCGTGCGCGCATCCTCGTCGCTCAGCTTCACGAACGACGCGCGGGCGACGATCCGGTCGACCCGGCGCCGTACGTCGGTGAGGTCCGGGGTGATCGCGGGGCGGACGTTCGGGTCGTACGAGACCGCGACGCCTGCCGCGTACGCCTCGTCGACGAGACGACCGACCGCGTCGGCACCCGGCAGCAGCGTCGCGCCGATCGAGCCCACGTGGACGAGGTCGAAGTCGCTCGCGCTCGGCATCTCGGTCGGGTCCCACGCGAGGTCGAACCGGTACGAGGCCACACCGTCGGCGTCGAGCCGCGCCTGAGCCAGAGACGTGTCTCCGTGGTGAGGCGGGAGCGAGCGGAGGTCGACGTCAGAGGCGTCGACGTGGTCGCGGATCAGCTCGCCGTACTCGTCGTCGTCGCCGACCTGCGCCGCGAGCGTCGTGAGCACGTCGAGCCGGGCCAGCCCCACCGCGACGTTGAGCGGCGAACCGCCCGGACGTGCCTCGACGAGGCCCGTCGGGCTCTCGGTGAGGTCGACCAGCGCCTCGCCGACGACCAGCGTCCGGGCTGTGGGCACGGGCATCGCGTGTCAGCCGTCGTAGTCGATCGCGGCGTACGCCCTGAGCTTCTCCATGCGGTGCTCGGAGATGATCTTGCGGTACGTGCCGGAGCGCGAGCGCATCACGAGCGACTCCGTGACGGCGATGCCCGAGCCGTAGCGGACCCCGTTCATCAGCTCGCCGTCGGTGATGCCGGTCGCGACGAAGAAGCAGTCGTCGCCCTTCACGAGGTCGTCCGTGCCGAGCACGGCATCGACGTCGAGCCCGGCGTCGACGGCCTTCTGGCGCTCCTCGTCGTCGGTCGGCCAGAGCTTGCCCTGGATCGCACCGCCGAGGGCCTTCATCGCGCAGGCGCTGATGATCCCCTCCGGCGTGCCGCCGACGCCGGCGAGGATGTCGACGCCGGTGCCAGGGCGTGCCGCGTAGATCGAGCCCGCGACGTCGCCATCGGAGATGAACTTGATGCGGGCGCCGGTCGCGCGGATCTCGTCGACGAGCTGCGAGTGACGCGGTCGGTCGAGGACGCAGACCGTGACCGACGAGACGGAGAGGTTCTTGGCCTTGGCGACCAGCCGGATGTTCTCTGAGATCGGGAGGCGGATGTCGATGACGTCGGCGGCCTCGGGGCCCACGGCGAGCTTGTCCATGTAGAAGACGGCGGACGGGTCGAACATCGCCCCACGAGGCGCGACCGCGAGCACGGACACGGCGCCGGGCATGCCCTTGGCGGTCAGGGTGGTGCCGTCGATCGGGTCGACGGCGACGTCGGCAGCCGGACCGGTGCCGTCACCGACCTGCTCGCCGTTGAAGAGCATCGGCGCGTTGTCCTTCTCGCCCTCGCCGATGACGACGACGCCGCTCATGCCGACGGTGTTGATCAGCGACCGCATCGCGTTCACCGCGACACCGTCCGCGCCGTTCTTGTCTCCCCGCCCGACCCAGCGTCCAGCAGCCATAGCCGCAGCCTCGGTGACCCGGACGAGGTCCAGGGCGAGGTTGCGGTCGGGTGCCTCCGCGGCGGGGGTGAGTGGGCCTGGCAGCTTCGATCCGTGCGCGCTGGCGGTCATGGCCGCATCTTACGTCCGGGGCGCCGCGCGGCCGGGGGCGGCATTTTCGCGGACCGCACCACAATTGCCGCCGGTGCTCGCTGGCGGCACTGGCTGGCGGCGCAGCGGTGCGGCTGTCAGGAGGGCGACCATCTGATTGACTCTTGGGTCTTCGGGTCGGTGCTCTCTTCTGGATCGTCGCGTCGAGAGGTTGGTGCGAGCGAGCGTGGTCGACGCGATAAGACGATCCCCTGGCCGGGGGTGTTCCACGCGAATGCTGCATGCGCGATCGTCTTTCGCAGCCACCGTCCCCGTGGAGCGCTTGAGCGGACGGTGGCGCGCCGTCACTGCTCTTGTCGGCATGGGCCCGCATTCGCGATCGCGGTCTGGGCGTTCGCTCGCTCTCCGGTGAGTTGACCTTCATCAGGAGTCGAACGTCGCTCGCGGAGCAGTTTGGTCCACAACGTGCCGACGAGTCTGGAAAGGGCGCCTCGGGTTATCACGGGTTGGTCACGTTCCGGCAGATGGAGTGGTGTTCCACTGTAGCGGCCCGCGAGATTTGCGGCTGTGATGCTGCCGTCGGGGTAGCGAATGATGCGGCAGGTTGTACCTGATGTCGTTGGTCGTCGTTGGTCGTCGTTGGTCGTCGCGGTTGTCGCGGTTGTGACTCTGGCGCTGGTTGCAGGACTGCTGGCGGGGTCGCCAGCGGCGGCTGAGCCTTCGGCTCCAGCGGACCCACCACCAGCGAAGGCTGCGTCGGATTCGGACGGCGACGGCGTGACGGAGCGTCCGGATGCGGTGTCGGCGGCGGTCACCGCCCGGCTTACTGGCGAACCGGTGGAGGACCTGTCCGCTCGTACCGAGTCAGCGCAGGTGTTTGCGAACCCGGATGGAACGTGGACGTCGGAGACGGCGTCGGGGCCTGTCCGCGTCGCCGACGACGCCGGGGCATGGCGCGTCATCGACACGGACGTGGTCGCGACCGCCGACAATGAGGGTTTGGCGGCGCGGTATGCGTCGGCGGATGTGGTGTTCTCCGACGGCGGGGACAAGACGTTCGCGACGGTGACCGACAAGGACGGCAACCGGTCGTCGTTCGGGTGGCCGACGGTGCTGCCGAAACCGGTCGTGGACGGCAACATCGTTACCTATCCCGGCGCGGTCGAGAACGGCGATCTTGTGGTGACGGCCTTGCCGACGGGGTTCTCGCACTCGGTTGTGCTGCGTGAGGCACCGACGGGTCCGTTGGAGATCCCGATCCCGCTGCAGACCCCGGAGGGTGAGCTGATTGAGAAGGCCAACGGGTCGCTGGTGCTGAAGGCGGACGGCAAGAAGGTGGTCACCGCCCCGCAGCCGCTGATGTGGGATGCCACTGAAGGCCACGACGGGCTCCCGGCGAATGTCGAGCCGGTCGAGACCGCCGTTGAGACCAGCGGCAGCGGTGCCAAGGAGAAGCAGACGCTGGTGCTGTCGCCCGACGAGGCGTGGCTGTCCGACCCGGCGACCCAGTATCCGGTCACGGTGGACCCGTCCTACACCAGCTACGCCAACGGCGACTCCTGGGTCCAGAACGCCGACTACACCACCAGCCAAGGCGGCTCGAGCGAGCTTCGGGCGGGCACGTACGACGCCGGCGGTCACAAGGCGCGCTCGTTCGTGAAGTTCATCGGCATGCTGGCAGACAACGGCGGGTCCGGTCAGGACATCGTCTCGGCGACGTTCAAGATGCGGAACTGGTACTCCGGCTCGTGCACAGCTTCGGCCATCCGGATCAGCCGCATCACCGAGACCTGGTCGGTCGGAGATTTGACCTGGGCGAACCAACCGACGGTCACCTCAACCGGCTCAAGTACGTTCTCGCCCGCATACGGCTACTCGGCGTCCTGTGATGCGGACGGGTACCAGGCGGCGTGGGATGCAACCGCGATCGTGCAGGCGTGGGCCAACGGGTCGAGCAACTGGGGCATCCGGATCGCCGCCGACAACGAGGCCAGCAACTACACCTGGCGCAAGTACCGTTCCAGCGAGCACTCTAACCCCGATACGCGCCCACGGATGGCGGTTACCTACAACTCATACCCAAACACGGCCGGAACTCCTTCGGTCACGACCTCGCCTGCAAGCTCGTCCGGGTACTCGGTACTGCTCACTCCGACCCTTCGGTCCACGGTGGCGGACCCCAACGGTGGCAACGTGCGGGGTATCTTCGAGGTCTACCAAGGAGCAACACTCAAGTGGACCGGGACGTCCGCCTACGTCGCGTCTGGTTCGAGCGCATCTGTGACGGTCCCGGCCGGGACACTCGCTCACGGCGTCGCCTACTCGGTAAAGGTGCGCGCCAACGACGGAAGTCTGAGCTCGAAGGCATACTCGGCCTCGACGGCTTTCACGACCGACACCGCGAAGCCCGCGGTAGCGATAACCGCATCGGCTTTCACAAATGGGCAATGGCGGCAGGACACGCCGTCGTCGAACGTGTTTACGCTAACAGGTGCCAGCGATACTGCATCGTTCGCGTACACATTAGACGGCGTGTCCAAGCCTCGGTTGTCTGCGGGAACGGGCGGCGCCGCATCGCTGGCGTGGCTTCCCGGGAAGGGCTCCCACAAGCTGACGGTGACCCCGACTGACAAGGCCGGCAATGTCGGATCGACGGCAACCTTTACCTTCGGGTACGGCGGCGCGTCGTTCCTTGCACCCAGCAGTTCCACTCGCTCGACAGCGATGTTCGCCGTGCAGGTGTCTGGTCCCCCGAATGCCACCACAGCGGCACTGTCGTGGCGCTACTCGGGGCAAACCGCGTGGCATCCGGTCCAGGGACTCGCCGACGATGGTGAGCCGTGGCTGGGAACGGTCACGAACGCCAGCGACGGATCGGCGTCGACCTCACCTGCGCTTCTGTGGGACGCAACGGCGCAGGAAGACCCCGCAAGCGCTGCGGTGCCGAAGGCGGCGATCAAGGCGCCTGCCCTGATCGAGCTGAATGCGTGCTTCACCTACGCGGGAACGCCGTCGCAGGTGTGCTCGGGGCCGCGGAAGGTCCAGCTCGTCGACAATGCATTCGGCCCGAACCTCCCCGTGACCGCGGTCGGGCCGGCCCAGGTGGCGCTGCTGACGGGTGAGATGTCGTTGATGGAGACTGACGCCACCGACACGTTGGCGGGAGTGGGGCGCACGTTCTCCTCGTTCGACCGATCGACCACGACGCCCGGGCCGTTCGGACCAGGCTGGTCGGACACACTGCTCGCCCCGGGCGAATCCACTGCAGAGTTGCTTGATCACCGCGCCAAGGACCGTACCTTCGTGCTGGTCACCGCAGGCGGCGCGTCCCAGATGTTCACAACGGTGGACCCGGGCATCGACCCGACGGCACCGAACGGGCCTGTGCAGTTCCGACCGGCCGGTGTCGACGACGGAAGCCGCCTCACCCTCGACGGTGCCACGGTGACGTTGACGCGGGCACCGTCCTCGGAGACGGTGTGGGAGCAGGGCGAGGACGGATCGTGGGTCCTGCTCGAGGCAAGCAACACACCCGAGGAAGAGCCCGAGACGACCTTTACGTTCGATGACGACAGGTTCCTCACCTGGATCGCCGAAACCGAACCCGGGGCTGCCGCAACCTGCACGGCGTCGGTTCAGGAGACGGGTTGTCGGGGTCTCAAGGTCAACTACACCGGCACCGGCGATGCTCGACGGGTTTCGACCATCCAACGTGTCGTGGCTGGGCGGCCTGCGGTAACGCTGGCGACCTACACCTACGCCGCCGGGCGTCTCGGCACGGTGTGTAGCCGCGACCCCGACGGTGCAGGCGCCGGCAAGCCGTTGTGCTCGACGTATGAGTACGACACGACGACGGTCGCCGGTCGTACCCTGCTGAAGCGGTTCGCGCCGCCGGGGCAAGTCTCGTGGCAGTTCACCTACGACGCCTCCGGTCGTCTGACGACGGTCACCCGTCCGCTGGATGAGCACTCGAACGACGCCACCGGGACGCCCGTCACCTGGACCGTGTCCTACGACCTTGCGACCATCACGGCGGGGCTACCTGACCTCTCTGCGGCATCAGCCGCGGAGTGGGGGCAGAGCACGGTGCCGACGAAGGCCTACGCCGTCTTCAGCCCTGATCACATCCCGGCGGCAACCCCGACGAGCGCGGACCTCGAACACGCGAGCCTGTGGTTCGTCGATGCTGTCGGTGCAGTCACCAACACCGCGATCCACGGCAACGTCGACGGCATCGGTCAGTGGCTCGTCGATTCGATCTGGTATGAGAACGGCAACGTGGTGCGGACACTCGACGGCGCCGGGCGTGCGCGCGCACTGGCCGCACCGGCCGCCGAGCGCCCGAGCGTGGCCGCGGAGGCGTCAGCCTTCACCGTCTACAACGACGACGGCGACGACGATCCCGACGACGGTGACGGCACCCGAGCGGAAGATCAGTTCGGGCCCGTCCGCACCGCCACGCTGCGTGACGGCACGACTGGCCCGTACCGACCCCACCAGAGCTTCACCTACGACGACGAAGACCCCACACTCGGTGGCGACAACAAGCCAGAACTGCCGGCCGGAAAGACCTCTTTCAATCTCGTTGTCGAAACGACTCGCTCTGCCGCCGATCCCGACTTCGGAGGCGCCCACGATCCCACGATGGTTCGGCTCGACTATTCACCTGTCGCCGAAGGCGACGGCAACGGTTGGACACTCGGGAGGCCGACCCGCCAACGCATCCGACTCGACGATGGGTCGTGGTCGACTACGGTCACGCGCTACGACGCTGCCGGGGCCGAAATCGAGAGTCGGCTTCCCGGCGGAGCATCGGACAGCTCGGGGGTCGGATCCGATGCCTATGCGACGGTCACGACCTACTTCGCAGTCGACGCCGTCGACGGAGACTGTCGAGCGAACCTTGCCAGCGAGCAACAGCGCCGGGCCTGGATCGGGCTCACCTGCAAGGTCGGTCCTGCCGTGCAACCGACCGACCCCTCTATCCCGATCGTCTACTACGCGGACTATGACGAGGACCTCCAGCCCACGCGCATTGAAGAGACGTCCGGTTCGGACACCCGGGTCACGACCCACACCTACGACGCGCTCGGGCGAAGCGTCGCCACCACGGTCCAAGCACCCGGCGACACCCGCACGTCCACATTCGAATACGACCCCGAGTCCGGCCTGCCGACCACGCAGTCGGCCGCCGGTGCGAGCGTCCTCACCGAGTACGACAGCTGGGGACGGGCCTGGAAGTACACCGACGCGAGCGGGATGACATCGACCACCACATTCACCGTCGACGACCAAATTGCAACCGTCGACGACGGCGCCGGAAACTACAGCTTCGTCTACGACGGAAACACCGGCGAGCACCGAGGGCTCGCGACCGCGGTCACGGTTGGTGGCCTCATCGACGGCGCAGCCGGGACCTTCTCCCTCACGCACGACGCACGCGGCGCCCAGACGTCGGTCACCTACCCCAACGGGATGTCGTCCCGCACCACCACCAACGAGGCCGGCGTTAGAACAGGGCTGGAGTACCTCGACCCTGACGAACAGCCGATCCTCACCTTCGGCGCCACAACCGATGTGCGCGGGCGCACGATCGCCAGCTCATCCGACGTCTCAAGCCAGGCCTACTCCTTCGATGACCTCGGCCGACTGACGCAAGTCCAAGACAGTCGGGCAGGTGAGTGCCTCACTCGTACCTACGGATTCACCCCAGCGTCCGAGCGAAAAACCTTCGCAGCCTTCGCAGCGGCCGAAGACGGAACTTGCCAGAGCGCAACACCTTCCGTCCAGGAGATCAGCGAGTACGACACCGCATCGCGGATCCGTGACGACGGCTATGCCTACGACGGCTTCGGTAGAACCATCACCATCCCCAAGTCAGACACCGGTCCGGGCGCTGTTAGCGCGTTGGGCGTGAGTTACTTCGCGAACGATATGGTGGAGTCACTCACCCAGGATGTCGACAACGGAATGGGCGGGACGAATCAGCGTCGGATCTCCTATGTGCTCGAACCGATCGACCGTATCGGATCGATCATCAATGCAAGCAACGACGTCGAGGGCAGTCGTCTCAGGTACCGGTACTCCGACGACTCCGACTCCCCAACGAGTGTCCAATCCTCCATCGACGGCGGAGACACCTGGACCAGCACCCGATACGTCACCCTGCCCGACCTCGGCATGGTCGCCTCCGTCTCGGGCACCGACACCGTGTTTCAGCTGGCAAACCTTCACGGGGACATCGTCGCAACACAGAACCAGACCCCCGACGTCCCCATCGCGATCGACACCTATACCGAAAGTGACGAATACGGCAACCCGATCGAGTCGGCCCACTCGAGCCGATACGGGTGGCTCGGCTCCCATCAGCGATCGTCCGACACCCTCGGCGGACTGGTGCTCATGGGCGCCCGCCTCTACAACCCCAGCACCGGCCTCTTCACCTCCCCAGACCCCATCCGCAACGGCGGAGCAAACCCGTACGCGTATCCCACCGACCCCATCAACGTCTGGGACCCAACTGGGGCGGGATGGGCGGATCTCGGTAATCTGGCGCTCGTCTTCCTCGAGACTGCGCTAGGTACATTTTGTAGGACGACTGGACTTGCTGGCTTCGCCTGCGCTGCCGGCCTTGGCGGGCTTATGGGTGCCGCGGGGTACGCCTTTAAAGTAGGGTTCTCGTCGAATAAGTTCAGCTGGAACGGGCTTGGGATGGCGGCTAGCTACGGAGCACTTGCCGGAGTTGTAGGGTACATCGGCCCAAAATTCGGGAACTGGGTTAAGAGCAATGCGGAGAAGTTGATCCGCGGTACTAACCGGGCGATTGACCGCATGGCAAAGAAGCTTCGGAAATTTGCTGGCAAGTATGGTTTGCGGAGTCTGGCGAATAGGGTCACTGATTTTGTAGTCACTGTCAGGTACTATGTCGAGTACTTCTTCAGAATCTGGCTCTATGAATAGGCCAGGCGCTGTACGCGATTTGAAGCGACTGAATTCGAAGGCTTTCCTCTTCAGGAGAGGGTTTCCGATATGTGGTCGTTAATTCTCGAATCCGCGCCTTGGGTTGCGACTGCTCTGGCCGGCGGGATATTCGGCCATGTCTTTTGGCGGTGGTTCGATCGCCGGATGCCGGATGGCTGGCGGCCGACGCTGGCGGTCATCGGAATCCTCATTGCGATCTTCGGTGCATCGCTCACTGCCCTGGCTCTGCTTCCCGAATCGAAGCAGATCACGGGTCTATTTGTCGCTCTATCTGCAGCCTCCCCGCTCTTCGCGGTCTTGGCGATCGCCAGGAAGGCGCGTCATTCGGTTAGCGTGCGCCTGGAACGGAACGGCGCGAATGATGATCAGATCGACGCGTAGATGCAGGGAAACGCTCACCAACCTCGTCGATCGCGCCCGGGCCAACGCAAAGTGCGGGCGCGCGGTGCGGATTTCGCGGCGTCAGTCCTCGAACGTCGTCACCTCGGTCTCCTTGACGCTCGCCCATACGGAGACGCCCTCGTGCAGGTCGAGCGCGGCGACGGCCTCGCGGGTCACGTCGGCGACCAGAGGCACCGCCCCGCGTAGGTGCACGCGGACGGCGTCGCCGTGCGGGACGAGGCTCACGATCCGCAGCTGCCAGAGGTTGCGCGCGGACGTGACGGGCTCTTCGCGGAAGAGCGTGACCGCGGTCGGGCTGAAGGTCCGGTACGTGTCGCCGTCGCGCATCAGGTTGCGTCCCATCAGGTGCGCGACGTAGTCCGTACGGGGCCTGCGGGAGATCTCGTCGGGCGTGCCGGCCTGGGTGAGCCGGCCCTCCTCGATGACCGCCACCCGGTCCGCGAGCACGAACGCGTCGAGCGGGTCGTGCGAGACCAGCACCGTGACGCCGCCGAAGTCGCGCACGTGCTGGCGTAGGAACGCCCGCACCTCCGTCGTCACCGAGACGTCGAGCGCGGACGTCGGCTCATCGAGGAGTAGCAGGGCGGGATCACAGGCGAGCGCCCGTACGATCGCGATCCGCTGGCGTTGACCGCCGGACAACCGGGCCGCCTTGCGAGCGGCCAGGTCGGCAAGCCCCGTACGGGTCAGGATCTCGTCGGCGCGCTCCCGGGCAGCGCGGCCACGCCGCGTACGCGACACCGAGGCGGCGCCCACGTGGTGGCGAAGGCCGAACGCCACGTTGTCGCGGACCGACAGGTGCGGGAACAGCAGCGGGTCCTGAAACACCATCGTCAGGTCACGCTGGGGAGTCGGCGTCCGGACACCCGACGCCGTGTCCTCCAGGACGGCGCCGCCGAGGACGACGTGGCCCTCGTCGAGCGGTGTGAGCCCGGCGAGAGCGCGCAGCAGCGTGCTCTTGCCGGCGCCGTTCGGGCCCACCAGCGCGAGGACCTCGGCGGGCGGCACCGCGAAGGCGACCTCGGCGTCGAACGTCCCACGACGCAGCCGCAGCCTCGCGTCGAGCCCAGTCACGCCTGCCCCGCCCATGCGCGGCCGGTCCACGACGAGCGCAGCGCCACGAGGACCGCGACGCTGATCGCCAGCAGGATCACGCTCAGCATGATGGCCGTGTCGGCATCGGACTGCATCGCGCCGTAGATCTGCAACGGCATCGTCCGTGTCACGCCCGGCACGCTCCCGGCGAACGTGATCGTCGCCCCGAACTCGCCGAGCGCTCGTGCCCACGCCAGGGCGGCACCCGCGGCGATCCCGGGTGCGGCGAGAGGCAGGGTGATCCGCCAGAACGTGACGAGACGGTGGGCGCCGAGCGTCGCGGCGACCTCGTCGTACCGGTGGCCCGCGGTCCGCAGCGCGCCTTCGACGCTCATCACGAGGAAGGGGAGTGCGACGAACGACTGGGCGAGGACGACCGCCACCGTGGTGAACGGGATCGTGACGCCGAAGGCCTCATCGAGCCACTGCCCGACGACACCCCGCCGCCCGAACACCATCAGCAGGGCCACGCCGCCGACCACCGGCGGGAGGACCAGCGGCACGTTCACGAGCGCCCGGACGACGCTGCGCCCGCGGAACTCCGTACGGGCGAGCACCCAGGCCAGAGGCACCCCGAGCACAAGGCACACGGCGGTGGCGACCGTCGACGTGACCAGGCTCAGCCGGAGCGCGTCGAGGATCTCCGGCTTGCCGAGCCGCTCCAGGAACGTGCCCCACGGAGCACGCAGCAGCAGCCCGCCGAGCGGGAGCAGCAGGAGGAGGAGGCCGACGACGGACGGGATGACAAGCGTGACCGGCACCCGTCCGAGGGCGGGAGCGCCCCGACTGGTCACGCGGCTGGCCCGAACCCGTGCTGCGCGAGGACCTTCTGCCCCTGCTTGCTCGTGACGAGGTCGACCCAGTCGCGACCGAGGTCGGCGCCCTGGGAATCGACGAGGACGACGATCGGATCGACGTTGACGACCTCCGAGGCATTCTCCGCCTCAACCGTCTCGACGTCGTCGCCGGCCGCCTGCGCGTCGGAGCGGTAGACCAGCCCGGCGTCGACCTCGCCGAGCGTCACCTTGGTGAGGACGCCTTTCACGTTCTGCTCCTCGGTCGTCGGCTTCGCGGTGTTGCCGTCGAGGGCGAGCAGGCGCTGCGCGGCGTCGCCGCACGGTGATTGCGGCACGCACACGGCGAACGTGGCGCGGCCCAGATCCTGAACGCCGCGGACCTTGCCGGGGTTGTCGGGCGGGGTCGCGATGACGAGGGTGTTGCTCGCGAAGAGCACGGGGTCACCGTCGGCGGCGTCCGCCTCGACGACCTTGCGCATCGTCGTCTCGTCGGCGGTCGCGAGGACGTCGGCGGGTGCGCCCTGGATCACCTGCTCCGCGAGCACGGCCGAGGAGTCGTACGTCAGCCGGACGTCCACCCCGTCGTGCTGCTGCTCGAATACCGTCTCCAGGTCGTCGAAGGCCTCGGTCAGCGAGGCGGCTGCGAGGACGGTGAGCGTACGGTCCCGCGCCGCGCCGCGCTCGTCCTTGTCGGCGCCCCCGCAGCCGGCGAGGACGAGGGAGGTGGCGGCTGCGGCGAGCGCGAGGCCCGCGCCCGTACGGAACGGCGAACGGTTCACGGGGTGACCTCCAGGGTGACGTTCGTGGCCTTCACGCCGGCGAACGCGACGACCCCGACCTCGAGGCCGAGGTCGCTCACGGCCTCGGCGCTGATGAGGGAGACGATCCGGTAAGGCCCGCAGCACAGCTCGACCTGCGCCATCACCGTGTCGGCGACGACCCGGGTCACGATGCCGCGCAGCTGGTTGCGGGTGCTGCGGACCTGGCTGCGCTCGGGGTCCGCGGGGGCGTCGGCGAGCTCGACGGCGAGTGTGGCGAGGTCACGTCCCTCCACTGCTGCGGCGCCGTTCGCGAGCCGCGTCGGGGCGAACCGCCCCTGGTCGGCCCAGCGACGGACCGTGTCGTCGCTGACGCCGAGGAGCTCGGCGGCCTCGGAATAGCGATACGCAGGCACGGCGGCAGACTAGCAGAAATGACCGCATATGCGGAGTAGATGAGGAGATTCGGCTCGTGTGTGCGGAGTATTGGCGAGTGGGTGGTTCGGTTGCCTGGGGGCGCCTGGGAGAATGGCCGGGTGAGCAGCACCGATCCTTCCCCGACGCCCGGGCAGCCGACGCAGGAGCAGCCGACGCCGGAGCCGGACCAGGCCCCCGCGAAGCCGCGGTCGACGTACGGCAACCCGGCGTTCGCCGACATCGCCCGCTCGATGGGTGTCTTGGCGGTGATCGTGGTCGGGCTGTACCTGGCTGGGCAGTTCTTCTGGGGCAACACGCCCGACGAGCGGCCGCCGGTCGCGTACGAGCAGACCGTCGAGGATGTACGTCAGACGGCTCCGTACCCGGTGTATTCGCCCACCTCGCTTCCTGACGGGTGGCGTGCGAACGGCGTCACGTTCAAGCCTGGCGAGTCCGGGCGGTGGCACCTGGGGGTTCTCACCGAGGACGACCGCTACATCGGCCTCGAGCAGGCGCTCGACTCCGCGCCGCGGATGATCGAGGCCTATGCGCCCGGCGTCGAGCAGCGTGCGGACGTCGAGGTCGCCGGCAAGACCTGGCAGCTGTGGACCGGCGGCGGCGAGACCACCTTCGTCCGCGAGGAGGGGGAGATGACGGTGCTCGTCACCGGGCCCGCCCCCCGCGAGGACATCGAGCGTTTCATGGGGCTCCTCTCCTCCGAGTAGCCCCTCGACTCACTGCGCGGCGGCTCCCGAGTCACCGCGCTGCGCCGCCTTCTCCTGAGCGCGCTGCAGGCGCGCCCGCGCGCCGTCGAGCCACTGCTGGCAGATCGCGGCCAGCTCTTCGCCGCGCTCCCACAGCGTGAGCGACTCCTCGAGCGTCGTCCCGCCGGCCTCGAGCCTGGAGACGACCTCGGCGAGCTCCTCGCGTGCCTGCTCGTACGGGATCTCCGGGGTCGACGCGGTGGCGTCGTCGCTCGGCTCGGTCATCGGGACTCCTCGTCGTCATCGGTGAGGTCGGCGTGCGGTGAAGGGGCGGTAGAGAGCGTACGGAGGGTGGCGTGGCCGTCGACCACCCGCAGGGACACCTCGGCATCGGGGGAAAGCTGGTCGATCGACGTGATGACGGTGCCGTCAGCGGTTTGTGCGACCGCGTAGCCACGCTCGAGCGTCCGCAGCGGCGACAGTGCGCGCACCCGGGCGAGCTGCGCGGCGGCGTCGTGGTGCGCGAGGTCGAGCCGGTGGCCGAGCGACCGGCGTGCCCGCCCCAGAAGCTCGTCGACGCGGGCGGTCTGCTCGTCGATCAGCGTCGCGGGTCGGGCCAGCGACGGCCGGCTCCGGACCGCGTCGAGCCGGTGCTGTTCGCGCCCGAGGCGCTGGTCGACCGCGTACCAGGCGCGGCGGCGCAGCTGGGTCAGGTGCTGGAGCTCGTCGGCGACGGCCGGGACGACCCGCTTCGCCGCGTCGGTGGGCGTGGACGCACGGACGTCGGCGACGTGGTCGAGGAGGGGCACGTCGGGCTCGTGGCCGATCGCGCTCACCACCGGCGTACGGGCGGCGGCGACGGCGCGCACGAGGCCCTCGTCTGAAAACGGCAGGAGGTCCTCGACGGAGCCGCCGCCGCGGGCGACGATGATGACGTCCACCGACTCGTCGGCGTCGAGCGCGCGCAGCGCGGTGATGACCTGAGCGGCGGACGAGTTGCCCTGCATGAGCGCGTACGAGATCTCGAACTCCACACCGGGCCAGCGCAGGCGTGCGTTCTCGAGGATGTCGCGCTCGGCTGCCGAGCCCTTGCCCGTGATCAGGCCGATGCGGTGCGGGAGGAACGGCAGCGGCCGCTTGCGTGCGGCGTCGAACAGGCCCTCGGCGGCGAGCAGCTGGCGACGCTGCTCGATGCGGGCCAGCAGCTCGCCCATGCCGACGGGGCGGATCTCGCGCGCGTTGAGCGACAAGGTGCCGTTGGCGGGATAGAAGTCGGGCTTGGCGTGGACGACGACCCGCGCGCCCTCCGTGATCGGCGTGGCGGAGCGGTCGAGGACGATCCGGCGGCAGGTCACCGACATCGAGATCTTGGCATCGAGGTCGCGCAGGGTCAGGAAGCACACCCCTTGGCGACGGGTGAGCTGAGCGATCTCGCCCTCGATCCACTGGGCGCCGAGCCGTGCGATGTAGTCGCCCATCAGCTGGGAGATCACGCGCAGCGGCGCGGGTGAGTCAGGGGTGGTCTCGAGGGCCATGCAGCAACCCTAGGCGCATCGGCAGACAGCAAGCGGCGACGGCGCCAGGAGCTGTGGAGGACTCCCCTACGATGGGGGCATGGCTTCGGACACCGTGACACTCGGCATGCCCGCGCTCGGCGCGGACCGCGATCTCCTGCTCGCCGCGCCACGCGGCTACTGTGCAGGCGTCGACCGCGCCGTCATCACGGTCGAGAAGGCGCTCGACCTGTACGGGGCGCCCGTCTACGTCCGCAAGCAGATCGTCCACAACAAGCACGTCGTGCAGACCCTCGAGCACCGCGGCGCCGTCTTCGTCGAGGAGCTCGACGAGGTGCCGACCGGCGCCACGGTCGTGTTCTCGGCGCACGGCGTCTCGCCGGCCGTCCACGACGACGCTTCCGCCCGCGGACTCAAGACCATCGACGCGACCTGCCCGCTGGTGACCAAGGTGCACCACGAGGCGAAGCGGTTCGCCCGTGAGGACTACCGCATCCTGCTGATCGGGCATGCCGGTCACGAGGAGGTCGAAGGCACCCACGGCGAGGCACCCGAGGCGATCACGCTCGTCGAGACCGTCGCCGATGTCGAGGCGCTGTCGTTCCCTGCGGACACCAAGCTCTCCTGGCTGTCGCAGACCACGCTCAGCGTGGACGAGACGATGGCGATCGTCGATGCGCTGCGCGCGAAGTTCCCGCAGCTGGAGGACCCGCCGAGCGACGACATCTGCTACGCCACCCAGAACCGCCAGCTCGCGGTCAAGGAGATCTCCGAGGGCGCCGACCTGATGATCGTCGTCGGCTCGGCCAACTCGTCGAACTCCGTACGCCTCGTCGAGGTCGCGCTCGAGGCCGGAGCCAAGGCCTCGTACCGGGTCGACGACGTGAGCGAGATCCGCGAGGAGTGGCTCGAGGGTGTCGACAAGGTCGGCGTCACCTCCGGCGCGTCGGTGCCCGAGGAGCTGGTGCAGGGCGTGATCGCGTTCCTCAACGAGCGCGGCTTCCCACCCGCGACCGCGGTGCACACCGCCGAGGAGAGCCTGATCTTCGCGCTTCCGCCGGAGCTGCGCCGCGACCTGCGCAAGGCCGGCCAGCCCGTCTGACGCAGCTCCGTCCCGTCCGCGATTCGGGCACTTTCCCACCGATCGCGTGCGCCGAAGCAGAGGGAAACTGCCCGAATCGCGGACGGGACGGGACCAGGCTCAGGCGCGGGCGTCCTCGGGCAGGCCCGCCAGGTGCAGGCCCGAGCGGACCTTGTAGCGCTTGTTCACGTTGATCAGCACGGCCGTGAAGGGCTCGAGCTGGCGTGCGATCCGCAGGGCGCCGGCGTCGATGCCGCGCAGGCCGCTGACCGTACGGGCGAGGTCGGCGACGAGGTCCTTCGACTCCGCGTCGTCCCCGCACACGAGCACGTCCTCGTGCGACAGCGGCTCCGGCGTCTTCCACAGCGACAGTGCGGCCACGTGGTGGAACGCGCCGACGACCTTCGCGCTCGGGACCGCGGCCTGCGTGAGCTCAGCAGCGGACTCCGGCAGCGTCAGACCGTACGGGCCGGCGGCGTCGAACGCGAGGGGGTTCACGCAGCTGATCACCGTCTTGCCGTCGAGGACCGGAGCGAGATCGGCGACGAGCTCGACGTAGCCGTCCCACGGCACGGCGAGCAGCACGATGTCCGCCCCGGCGGCGGCGTCGGTGTTGGTCGCGCCGGACAGCGTGCCGGTGCCACCGTTCTCGGCGACGCGTGCCGCGATCTCCTCGGCCTTCTCGCCGGCGCGCTCGGCCGAGCGCGATCCGATGACGACGGTGTGGCCCGCGAGGGCGAAGCGGTAGGCGAGTCCGCGACCCTGGGGCCCGGTTCCTCCGACGACGGCGATGGTGTGAGTCATGGTGTCCTTCGCTCAGACTGAGTGCTGCCTTCCATGGCAGGACGCATCGTCTCACGCGTGACGGAACGGGATTACGATGAGGCGATCATGACGAGCGATCGCGAGATCCGACGGGCGCTGGCCCGCGCAGAGGCCGGGAAGTCCCTCGACCACGACGAGGCGCTGGCGCTGGCGTCGGCGCGAGGCGACGACCTCGTCCGCCTGTCCGCCGTCGCCACCCGCGTGCGGGACGCGGCGATGGAGGCCGCAGGCCGGCCCGGCGTCGTCACGTACTCCCGCAAGGTCTTCATCCCCGTCACCCGGCTGTGCCGAGACCGCTGCCACTACTGCACGTTCGCGACGACGCCGAACCGCGTCGACGCGCCTTTCCTATCACCGGACCAGATCGTCGCGATCGCGGCGCAGGGCGCGGCTCAGGGGTGCAAAGAGGCCTTGTTCACGCTCGGCGACCGTCCGGAGGACCGCTGGCCCCAGGCCGAGGAGTGGCTCCACGAGCACGGCTACGACGACACGCTGTCGTACGTGCGGGCGATGGCGATCCGTGTGCTCGAGGAGACGGGCCTCCTGCCGCACCTCAACCCTGGCGTGATGTCGTGGGCGGAGCTGCAGCGGCTGCGGCCGGTCGCGCCGTCGATGGGCATGATGCTCGAGACGACGGCGACGCGCCTGTGGTCGGAGCCGGGCGGTCCGCACTATGCCTCCCCCGACAAGGACCCGGCGCTGCGGATCCGCGTGCTCGAGGACGCCGGGCGCATCGGCATCCCGTTCACCACCGGCATCCTCGTCGGGATCGGCGAGACCGTGTCCGAGCGTGTCGACGCGCTGTTCGAGCTGCGCCGGATCGCGCGGACGTACGGCTCGGTGCAGGAGGTGATCGTCCAGAACTTCCGCGCCAAGGACGACACGGCGATGCGCAACGAGCCTGACCTGGGCGTCGAGGAGTACCTCGCGACGCTCGCTACCGCGCGGATCGTCCTCGGCCCGTCGGTGACGATCCAGGCGCCGCCGAACCTGTCCGACCCAGCCTCGATCGCACCGCTGCTCGCGGCTGGCGTCGACGACTGGGGCGGGGTCTCGCCGGTCACGCCGGACCACGTGAACCCCGAGCGTCCCTGGCCGCAGATCGACGACCTCGCTCGCTGGACCGCCGAGTCCGGGCTGCAGCTGTCCGAGCGGCTGACCGCGCACCCGCGCTTCGTCCGCGAGACGTTGTCGGGGGAGCGGCCGTGGTTCGACACCCGGCTGGCGCCGCACGTGTCTGCGCTGGCCGCACCCGACGGCCTCGCCGCCGCCGACGCGCCGGTGGTCGGGCGCCCGTGGCAGGAGCCCGAGACCCCGATGGAGGCCGCCGGTCGTACGGAGCTGCACACTGAGGTCGACACCGTCGGGCGCAGCGCGGACCGGCGCAGCGACTTCGCGGGGGTCTACGGCGACTGGGACGAGGTACGCGAGCACGCCTCGCGCACCTCCGTACCAGTCGGGCTCCCGTCCGTCCCCGCGCGGCTCGACGCCGACGTCCGGACGGCGCTGTCGCGGGCAGAGGCGACGCCGGGCGGGTTGTCCGACGCCGACTACCTCGCGCTGATGACCGCCGAGGGCCCGGCGCTCGACGCGGTCTGCCGTCTCGCCGACGACCTGCGGCGCGACGCGGTCGGTGACGACGTCACGTACGTCGTCAACAGGAACATCAACTTCACCAACGTCTGCTACGTCGGGTGCCGGTTCTGCGCGTTCGCGCAGCGCAAGTCCGACGCCGACGCCTACACGCTCTCGCTTGACCAGATCGGCGACCGCGTCCGTGAGGCGGTCGAGCTCGGCGCGACCGAGGTCTGCCTGCAGGGCGGCATCTCACCCGACCTCGGCCCCTCGGCCTACGCCGACATCGTGCGTGCCGTGAAGGCGGCGTCGCCCGGCATCCATGTCCACGCGTTCAGCCCGATGGAGGTCGTGACCGCGTCGGCGAAGGCCGGGCGCTCGATCCGCGACTGGCTGACCGAGCTGCACGAAGCAGGCCTCGACACCATCCCGGGGACCGCCGCCGAGATCCTCGACGACGACGTGCGCTGGGTGCTCACCAAGGGCAAGCTGCCCGCCGCGCAGTGGATCGAGGTCGTCGAGACGGCGCACTCGCTCGGGATCCGGTCGAGCTCGACGATGATGTACGGCCACGTGGACAACCCGCGCCACTGGGTCGGGCATCTGCGGACGCTCTCCGAGGTGCAGGACCGTACGGGCGGCTTCACCGAGTTCGTCGCACTCCCGTTCATCCACACGAACGCGCCGATCTATCTCGCGGGCGTCGCCCGCCCCGGACCGTCCATGCGCGACAACCGGGCCGTGCACGCACTCGCCCGGATCATGCTGCACGGACGGATCGACAACATCCAGACGTCGTGGGTCAAGCTCGGCACCGAGGGGACGCGCGCGATGCTGCAGGGCGGTGCGAACGACCTCGGCGGCACGTTGATGGAGGAGACGATCAGCCGGATGGCCGGGTCGCAGCACGGCTCGGCGAAGACCGTCGAGGAGTTGCGAGTGATCGCCGAAGGGATCGGGCGTCCGGTGCGTGAGCGTCGTACGGACTACGTGCACCAGCGGGTGGCCTGACCGAATCACCCCGCGCGGGCGATGCCGGGTGTCGCGCGGCGCGTGAGAGTTGATCCGGCTGGCGCAGTGTGCGCCGGCCGATGACTTGCGGAAAGGCACCCCAATGGACGATTTCTGGGACTTCTTCTGGCTCCTCGTGTGGAGCTTCGTCTTCGTGGCGTACCTGATCCTGCTCTTCCAGATCCTGACTGACCTCTTCCGCGACCGTGACCTCAGCGGGTGGTGGAAGGCGGTGTGGGTGATCTTCTTGATCATCTTCCCGTTCTTGACGGCGCTCGTGTACCTCATCGCGCGCGGCGGCGGCATGGCCGAGCGGCAGATCGCGTCGATGCGGGCGGCCAAGGCGGAGACGGATCAGTACATCCAGCAGACTGCGGGGCATGCGAGCCCTGCGCACCAGATCGAGACGGCGAAGGCGCTCCTTGACGCCGGCACCATCACGCAGGCGGAGTTCGACCACCTGAAGGCGAAGGCGCTCGCCGGCTGACCGCTCCCACCGGGACGTCATACGTATGGGGGGTTCCGACCCCCCATACGTATGACGTCCCGGTGTGCGTCCGGAGGTCAGCGTGCCGGGACGGAGCTGCGCCACATCACGGCGCCGAGCGACAGTCCGAAGGCGACGACGAGCGCGATCGCGTGATGGGCGAGGGCGACCACGATCATCTGGACGACCGAGGCGTCGGGGGGCGTGCCGGGCTCGTCGATCGCCGACGGCCGGGCGATCGCGACGACGAGCAGCACCGCGAGCAGCGCGATCGGCGGGACGACCATCGGCGCATACAGGGCGCTCCGTGCGGCGGCCAGCGCGTTGGTTGCCGACACCAGGACGAACATCGTGTCGAAGAACCAGCCGAGCCGGCCGGTCGTCGCGATCTCGAGCCAGGCTGTGGAGAACGCAAGGGTGACCGCGACGAGAGCGATGCCTCGTGCGGTCAGGTCCGCCTCGGCGGCACGGGCCGTCCACGCCCTGCGGTGGCGCGGCTTCGACCGTTGCGGCCCACGTGAGAGCCTGGCCCACTGCTGCACGCACCCACGCTAGGGCGTCAGGGCACGATCAGCCTGTACGGCGCGCCGTGTGCGGGCTGCTCGAGCCGTCGGAGCGAGCCTCCTCGGCCGACAGCAGCGCCTCGACGAGGGGGTCGGCAGGCGCCGGCTCGAGCTCGGGAGCCTGCAGTGCACGGGCGCGCGTCTCCACCGGCGCAGGCGCGTCGAGCTCGGTGTCGGGGGCGTGCATCTCGGACATCCGCCGTGCGGTGACCAGGACACGGGTCTCGAGCGAGCCGACCGCGCCGTTGTAGGCGCCGACGGCGGCGTCGAGGCTGCGACCGACCTTGCCGAAGTGCTTGCCGAGCGTGCCGAGGCGCTCGTACAGCTCACGGGCGAGCGTGTGGACCTCGCGGGCCTGGTCGGCGAGCTGCGCCTGGGTCCAGGCGTAGCCGACCGTCCGCAGCAGCGCGATCAGCGTGGTGGGGGTCGCGAGGACGACGCGCTTCGCGGCGGCGTCCTCCAGCACCGACGGGTCGGCGTCGAGTGCGGCCGACAGGAACGCCTCGCCCGGCACGAAGAGCACCACGAACTCGGGCGCGGTGGGGAACTGGCGCCAGTAGGCCTTGGCAGCGAGCCCGTCGACATGCGTCCGGAGCTGGCGCGCATGTCGTCGCAGATGGGCGGCGTACTCGTCCTCGTCGTCGGCCTCGGTCGCATCGAGGAAGGCGTCGAGCGGGACCTTGGAGTCGACCACGACATGCTTGTCGCCGGCGAGGTGCACCACCATGTCGGGGCGTAGCGCGGCTCCGCTGTCACGGACCGTCGCCTGCAGGTCGAAGTCGACGCGGTCGACCATGCCGGCGAGCTCGGCGGCGCGCTGGAGGTGCATCTCGCCCCACCGGCCACGCACCTGTGGCTTGCGCAGCGCGGTGGACAGCGAGGCGGTCTCGCGCCGCAGCGACTCGCTGGTCGTACGGACCTGCTCGACCTGCTCGCGCAGCTGGCTCTGCCACGAGACACGCCCCTCCTCGATCTCGCGCAGGCGCGTGTCGAAGCGGTCGAGGCTCTCTTTGACCGGCCCGACGGCCCGCTCGGCGACGTGCGCCGAGAGCTGCGCGTGGTCGGTCGCGGTCGCGCCCTGGCGGCGCAGCAGGCCGCTGCCGAGGACCAGTCCGACGGCGAGTCCAGCGACCAGGGCGAGAAGCGCGACGAGGAGCAAGGTCATGCGGTCAGGTTGTCAGCGGCGACTGACACTTCTCGGGAGTGCGCCCCGCGCGTCGCGGCGTGTCGGGCCACCCACGCCGCCGCCGTCCCGGCCGCCGCGAAGAGCGCCCCGAGCACGACCCACCCGACCGTGCCGTGCTCGATCGCCGTCGCCGTCACGAGGACCGGCGACACCATCGCCGCGACGGCGTACCCGGTCTGGGTCAGTCCCTGGTACGCGCCGGCACGCCGCGGGTCGGCGAGCTCGAACGCCATGCCCCACCCGCCGGCTTCACCGAGGATCTCGCCCAGCCCGTGGACCAGAGCAGCCACGACGAGGAGGCCGCACGCGGTCACGACGTCGCCGTAGCCCGCCAGCGCGTACGCCACGCACGCCCCGGCGAGGAGCCACGACCCCCGCCGCACGGCGACTCCTGCTTTGCGCACGTCGTGCGTGCCTCGCGACGCTCTTACCTGGAGCGACGCGACCACGACCGTGTTGAGGACGAGCAGCACCGAGACCATGGCGGTCGGCGCCTCGGTCGTCGCGATCCACAGCGGGACGCCGATCGTCTGGAGGCCGAAGTGCATCGCGACCACGGCGTTGGCGACCACGCTGGCCACGTACGTGCGGTCGCGCCACGGCGACAGGCTGCGGACGAGCGTGGTCTCGACAGGCTCGACCGGCGGGGTCTGGGCGAGCATCGCCTCCGCGAGCGCGAGCGCGGGCACGGCGCGCGGGAGCCGGACGACCGGGACCGCCGCCACGAGCAGGAGGATGCCCGCGGCGAGCATCGCGGCCCGGTACGCGGCTGAGGTGTCCACGACGAGCGCGGCCGCTGCGGTGACGGTGCCGAGTCCGATGCACACGTTGGTGACGACGCGCATCCGCGCCCGGAGGGCGACCCTTTCGGGTCCGACGTACCAGCGCGCGATGATCGCCTGCTTCGCCGTCCCCTGCGCCGAACGTGTGCCGACCGCGACGCAGGCGACGAGGACGAAGGCGAGAGCGTCCGCGGCGAAGGTGTACGCGAGCATCGCCATGCCGTTCAGCGTCATCGCCCACGACTGCACGTGGTGGGCGCCGACCCGGTCCGACAACCAGCCCCCTCCGTACGAGGCGCCGACCCCGATGCCTCCGGCGATGCCGAGCCCGAGCCCGACGGTGGTGGCCTCCAGACCGATCACGCGGGTGAAGTAGAGCGCGCTCACGGTGTAGAAGACGCCGCTCGACAGGGAGTGTGCCGCCGTGCTGAGAGTGAGAGCCCGGGCGACCCGGTCGCGCGGGAAGAATGTCTCGATCACGGATCAGTTCTCGCCGATCGCGCGGGGAGTGCGAAGAGATATAGCATATGACTTCATGGTCGGCCTCCTCGAGTACGAGCTGAACGGCAGGGATCTGGGCGATGTCCGCTTCGCGATCTCGCCGATCAATGAGCTGGCCCTGTCGCTGCGGACGTTCCGGGAACCGGGCCGCTTCCCTGTCCACCTTCCGTGGCTTCGCGAGACGCAGGACGCCCGTGACCGGCTCGACACGACGATGCTTCGCGCGCTCAGCAACGCCTCCTTGTCGACGCCGGACTTTCTCAGCCCGCGGCCGGACAGTCCACTGACCCGCATCGACACCGAGCTGCAGGCGCTGGCGCGAGTCGAGGAAGGGCGCCTGGGCGCCGACCTCCGCGCGGTCCATCCGGAGGGCCTTCCGTACCCGTTGCGGGGGTCCCTCGAGGCGGCCCGCCGCCGCATGCTGCGTGCGCTGCAGGCGTACTGGGACTCCTGCTTCGCCCCGTGGTGGCCACGGATGCGTGGCGTCCTGCAGGCCGACATCGTGCACCGTGGTCGTGTCGCGGCCACGGAGGGCGTCGGCGCGATGCTCGGAGGGATCAGCGACCGCGTCTCCCTCGACGGCGACGTCGTACGGGTGCGGCTGAACTCGCCCCTGCGCACCCGGCGCCCGACGGGTGGTGAGGGACTGACCCTCGTCCCGAGCCTTTTCACCCGCGGCGCGAGTGTGCCGATCGGGAAGGACGAGCCGCCGATGATCATGTACGGGGTGCGTGGTGCGGGGACACTTTGGCAGGCGGAGGCGCGGCGTTCGTCAAGGGTGCTCGCCGACCTGCTCGGGGCGACACGCGCGGGCCTCCTCACGGCGCTCGCGTCGCCGGCCTCGTCGACGGAGCTGGCCGGGCGGCTCGGGGTGACCACGCCTGCGGTCAACCAGCACCTGCGGGCAATGCGCGGCGCCGGGCTGCTCACGAGCGCGCGGCACGGGAGGTCGGTGCTCTACCTGCGCTCGGAGCTCGGGGATGCGCTCGTCGCTGGGGGAGGACGGATGTCGGTCCCGAGTGGTACGAACGAGGGATGACCGAACTGCCGAGGCCCAGCTCACTGCCGCTCCCGATCCAGACCGAGCGACTCGTGCTGCGCCCGTATGGCCACCGCGACGCGCCGCGGGTGCTCGACATCCACCGCAGGCTCGACGTGATCCGATGGCTCGGCGACCCCCCGTACACGCCGATGGCCTCACTCGTGGAGGCCGCAGCATGGATCGACGACCTCAACCGCCTGCATGAGGCCGACCCTCGCTGCGTCGGTCTCGCGGCAGAGGTGCGCGAGAGCGGCGTCGTCGCGGGCACGGTGATGATCGCGCCGTGTCCCCACAGTGAGCCGCTCGACCTGCAGGTCGGCTGGCATCTCCATCCGGACTCGACCGGTCGCGGCTACGCCACGGAGGGTGCTCGCGGATTGCTCGACGCGGCGTACGCGCACCTCGACGGCACCGCACCGGACCGGCCACTGCTCGATCTGGTGTGGTGCGGCATGTTCCCGGACAACAAAGGGTCGGCCGCGATCGCGAGGCGGCTCGGCCTCGAGGATCTCGGCGTGCGTGACGACCCCTGGTACGACGGTGACAGCCAGCTCTTCCAGACGACCCGCGACCACTGGACGGGAGCCCGTCGGGAGCGCCCCGTACGCTAGTTCCTCGTGGCACTCAGCATCGGCATCGTCGGACTCCCCAACGCGGGCAAGTCGACCCTCTTCAACGCTCTGACCAAGAACGACGTCCTCGCGGCGAACTACCCGTTCGCGACGATCGAGCCCAACGTCGGCGTGGTCGGTGTTCCCGACCCGCGGCTCGACGAGCTGGCGAAGATCTTCGGCTCGGAGAAGATCATCCCCGCGACCGTGCAGTTCGTCGACATCGCCGGCATTGTCCGCGGTGCGTCGGAGGGTGAGGGTCTCGGCAACAAGTTCCTCAGCCACATCCGCGAGTCCGACGCCATCTGCCAGGTGACGCGTGTGTTCCGTGACCCCGACGTCACTCACGTCGACGGCAAGGTCTCGCCGAGCGACGACATCGAGACGATCCGCACCGAGCTGATCCTCGCCGACCTCCAGACCCTCGAGAACGCCCTCCCGCGTATGGAGAAGGACGCGAAGAAGGACAAGGAGCTCGTGCCGGTCGTGGAGGCCGTCAGGGAGGCCCGTACCCATCTCGAGGCGGGCACGGGCGTGTTCGCCGCGGGGCTCGACCCGGCGCCGCTGCGCGACCTGCACCTGCTCTCGGCCAAGCCGCAGCTGTTCGTCTTCAACTGCGATTCTGACGAGCTCGCCGACGAGGAGCTCAAGCAGCGGATGCGCGACATCGTCGCTCCCGCCGAGGCCGTCTTCCTCGACGCGAAGTTCGAGGCCGAGCTGGTCGAGCTCGGTGACGACGACGAGGCCCGCGAGATGCTCGCCGAGATGGGCATCGACGAGCCCGGGCTCGACGTGCTTGCGCGGGTCGGGTTCGAGACGCTCGGCCTGCAGACGTACCTCACCGCCGGGCCCAAGGAGGCTCGCGCTTGGACCATCAAGAAGGGTGCCACCGCCCCCGAGGCGGCCGGCGTCATCCACACCGACTTCCAGCGCGGATTCATCAAGGCCGAGATCGTGTCGTACGACGATCTCGTCGCCGCCGGCTCGATGAGTGCGGCGAAGTCGGCGGGCAAGGTCCGTATGGAGGGCAAGGACTACGTGATGGCCGACGGCGACGTGGTGGAGTTTCGTTTCAATGTGTAGGCGAGTTCCGGTCCAACGTCTGGTCCCTGCCTGTAGCTCCGGCTCTGACAATGCCTCGATAGATGTCGAACGAACCCTTGGGGATGTAGTCGTCATCGAGCAGGCCAAGGGTGCCGACCGCTTGACCGCCTGACGTGTCCGCGTCGCGGAGCCCAAAATACTCGCACACCGTGATGTTGAGTTCTTCTGCCACGTGCTCGAGCGTCGCCACCATCTGAGTGATCGACCGGGCTTGCGCAGCTGCAGTTCGGCCGTTTCCGCTCGGTGAGCCGAACTCCGCGATGTGGATGGGTTTCCGGTGGGGAATCTTCGCTGCTGCGAGGCTGTGCAGGCGAAGGTGTCGTACCGCATTCTCAGTGAGAGCTGGAACGGCTTCTGGCGGGATGGGCGAGAAGGCATCAGGGTAGAGACCGAGGCCGACGTAGTCGACGTAGTCGGCGAACTGTTCTGCAGGCACGTTCGCAAGCATCTGCCAGAACTCGTCGTCGCCGCCCAGCCAATCGGCCGGCTCAGCGACCGAGAAACCGACCTGTACGTGTGCGGGTGCCGCCCGCTTTGCGTGGGGGAGTCCTTGTACGAGGGCTTCCATGACTCCCGGCGAGCTCCCATCGATCAATGGGATGGGGAAGTTCGGTTCCAAGGTCACTTGGAGGTACCGGACAATGTGTCCGTAACGCTGCAGAACGGCATCGAGAAACGCGAGCCATCCGGATATGTCCTCAGTCGAGGGGAGATAGCTGACCACAAGATCCAGCTCACGTCGGCTCTGGAGATACCACTGGTCAGGCATGGTGAGGCCAGCGAGTTCATCTCCGGCACCGAGTGAACGGACGATTTCTGGGTCTGGATCGGCACCTAGGAAGTGGATGTACTCGCGGATCACGTGCGGGGATCCGCCTGTGAGGTCGTCGACGGCCGAGGCGATTCTTTCGGGGCGATCCGGCTTTGCGCTGGTTGTGCCCGCGCGGCCGGCGACATAGATGCCGTACTGCATGAGGGCTTGTCTCCAATCCATTCGATTTCTGCAGATTCAATTCGGTCGCGGAGCTGTTCAAGCCAGCTCGCTTCCGAGGCGAGCATGCGCAGCCAGTATTCGACCTCGATCATTTTGATCTCGGCGAGATCGGTGGGGCTGTCACTGAGATCGGCGATCTCCTGCCGGATCCGACGGGTTCTCTCATCGAGGGCGTCCTCAGCTCGCTCCTTGCCGAGGAGGCCGATGTAGGCGAGCGCGGTGACAAAGTCGGCATCCATGGCGGGCGCGGTGCGGATGGTTTCCTCGACTCGGTGCCGCATGTGTGTGAAGCCAGCCTCGGTGAGGTCATAGATCGTCCGCGGCGGCCGGTTTCCCACACGTTCAGGCGAGCGTGGCGTGACGAGGTCAGCGTCGGCCAGCGACTTGGCGAGAGTGGTGATGCTGCTTCGGGAGGCGTGGAGATGTCGGTAACGGTCGTTGAGGCGCGAAGTAAGCCCATACGGGTGGTCCGCCTGCTCGAGGAGGAGCCCCAGGGCGGGTAGCGACAACTTGCTGTGGAGGGCGTTCGTCGGCACACGAGGAACGATAGACGTATACATCTATTGCCGGCAAACGGGGGCTGTTGCACGGAGAGGTGACAGCCGAGTGGCCTAACCAGTGAGTTGGGCTGGAGGGGTTTCCGCCGTGACGAAGCCGTACCCGAAGGAGCTCCGCGGGCGACCTGGCCCGCGTGGCCAGCGACGTCAGCGGATGCGTGGTCAATGCCGACCGCGCGAGGATCCCAATTCAGGAGCCGAGAACGTGTGCGCGCCCTGAGCCGTCACGACATGGTCCGCCTCGAGACCATCATGACCACGCCTGCCATCCAGGCTGCGCGGCTCATCACTGTCATCTCATCGTGCAGGATGGTCGGGTGGAGGGATGTCGCGCGCCCGTTCACTGCCATCACGGTCGCGGCGAGGCCCATGTCTTGTTGCGGACCTGTTGCCATCCGCTCCGGGCCGGGGCCGGAGCGGAGTGATTCGAGAGTGGTTTGTGGCCTGTGTCGATCATCGTTCGCGCCCACCTCAGCGACCCGGGCAGCTGGTCCGCACGTGATGGTCCGCAAGAAGTCCGCGCCACACCATCGTTTGCCGTCAACGGTCCAAAGTTCCGTTTCAATGTCTGACCGGATGCGGCAGCGAAAGTCGGGTGGGATGCCGACCCTCAGGGCGAGGATCGTGGTCGAAAGGAGGACCACATGATCGGCACTCTCAACTCCCTGATCGACCTGGTCGAGGTCGATATGGGCGAGCCCCTCGACGTCGAGGCATTCGCCCGCGAGCACGCCACCACGGAGTATCACCTTCGGCGAATGTTCTCGGCGCTGGCGCAGATACCCCTATCGGAGTACGCGCGCCGCCGGCGGATGACGCGTGCGGCGGCTGACCTCGTCTCCGGTGCGCCCAGCCTGCTGGACGTCGCCGTGGCGTACGGCTATGGCTCGGCCGAGGCGTTTGGGCGTGCCTTTCGCGCGGTGCACGGGATCAGTCCCGCGGACGCGCGTGAACGTGGTGGTCCGCTCAGCACCCAGCCCATGCTCAGATTCCGTCTGAGCGTAGAAGGGAGCGTCCCCATGGACGTCACCATCACCACTCGCCCTGCCTTCGCGCTCGCCGGACACGCGGCGCAGGTCCCGCTCCTCCACCAGGGTGTCAACCCGCACATCCAGGAGCACATCGCGGGTCTCGCCCCGGAGGAGCACGCGCGACTCAAGGCGCTCTCCAACAGCGAGCCGGCAGGCATCTTGGCCGTCACCGAAGGCATCGATCCTGATGCACCCGAAGGATCACCCCTCACGTACCTGCACGGAGTGGCGGTCACCGACACGACGCCAGTGCCAGAAGATCTCGACGTGATCGCGCTCGAGGCGGGGACGTGGGCTGTGTTCTCTTCGCAGGGGCCCTTCCCGGAGACGTTGCAGCAGCTGTGGGCGGCGACGGCGACGGACTGGTTCCCTTCGAACCCGTGGCGATTGCGTCCCGGTCCCTCGATCCTGCGCTATCTCGAGTTCACGGGCACCCACGCCGCATGCGAGCTCTGGCTGCCCGTCGAGCGCGCGCGCTGAGGGCGTCCACGTGATCTGGCCTGCCGCCTGACGGGTTGCGACAAAACCCGGACATAACGCCCACTCGTCTGCATGCGCTCAGGGGACGTTGTGTGCAAACGGGGGAGTCTGGGATGAGGAAGCTTCTGGTTCTCGGTGTGTCAGGGGTGTTGGCAGTCGGCCTTCAGGTCAACGTGGCCGCAGCAGCAGACAGGGAGACCGACGGACAGGCTGCGGCGCAGCAGGCGGAGCCGTCCGACCCTCCGAAGGCTGAGGAGCCTGCCGAGGAGCCGGAGGCACCCGACGAGTCCGGAGGCGACGACGTCGCGTCCCCTGAGCCGTCGCCGGAGCCATCGAAGGACGACGAGGCCAAGCCTGAGACAAAGACCAGGCCAAGCCGGTGACGAAGAACGAGGCCAAGCCGGAGGTCGAGGGCGAGACGCCCAAGCCCACGCCGAAGCGCCGGCGCGCGCCGACTTCGCGCCGTACAAGGTCGAGGCGTGGTGGAAGATGACGCGCGTCGACGAGTCCGCGCTCGGCGGCTCAGGTCAGGTCTACGCGGGGGCGTCCGAGCCCCCTCGACCTGCACGCCGACCCTCTACCGGGTCGTCTCGTACGACATCGAGAAGCAGGCCGACGAGGACCGGCTCCGCGAGCTGAAGGCAAGCGGCGTCTCGGCGGGAGAGGACGCGTCGCTCGACCCCGCGCCGTCGCGGATCGTCACGCTCGAGGACCCGTACCTGTGCGACCAGGAGGTCACTCCTGTGAATCCGACCGTCCAGCAGGCGGTCTGCACGGGGCCAGGGCAGTACTCGCCGCCGTCGATCACGCTTCCGGCTGACACCGACCTGCTGTCGACCACTGCCGACCCGGAGCCGGTGTTCGCCGACGACCTGCCGGACGGCTGGGTGGTGAGCGCCGCTTACGGGTACGCCGACTACACGATCACGCTCACCGTCCCGGACTGCGTCGAGAAGGTGACGCCGCCGGCGCCGACCTGGGTCGACGACTGCGGCCCCGGCAACGGCTCCTGGGAGTTCACCGGCACCGAGGCGTACACGTAACTCCGAGACGGTCAACGAGGACGGGTCGATCACCGTGCGGGTGACGCCGAACGAGGGCTACTCGTTCCCGGAGGGCACCGTCACGGAGTGGACCGAGACCGACTCCGAAGAGCCGTGCCTCGTCGACGCGCCGCCACCGGTGTGGACCGACGACTGTGAGACGGTCGGCCGGTGGTAGTGCCGCCGGACGGCGAGCACTATCACTACGAGGTTGTCACCGGTCTCGGAGGAGTGCAGACGGTCACGCTCGTCGACGACGGTTGGGCCTTGCCGCCGGGCGCGGTGACACGGTGGACGGAGACCGAGGATGCGGACGACTGCGACCTGGTCCCTGGCGACATCGTGTCGCAGTGCGTGAGCGCCGCGCCCTACCTCTCGTACGCGGTGACGCTCCCGGCGGGCTTCGGCGAGGTCGGGGCGAACCCGGTGATCATCACCTTCGTCAACCCGGACGGTGAAGACTACGTGTGACGGGCCAGCCGCTGAGCGGTCGGCTCCTGTGGCCGGGGGCGTCGGCGACAGAGCCGCTGCAGTGGCCGGGCTGGGAGCTGCTGCCGGACGGCACGTACGGCGAGACTGACGGCAACTTCGCGTGGACCCGGCGCGGGGTCACGGTGCGCTTCGACGTCAACCCGACGTACTCGACGACGGTCGCGTACCCGTCGGAGTCGTCGACCTGCGCCAACCCGCAGACACGTGTGCCGGACGTGCCGGACAGCCCGGACACACCGGTCGGCTTCGAACCGCCGTCGAGCACGCCGCCGCTGCCGAACGCAGGTGGCACTGCGCTGGCCCCGGCCGCGTTGGGGCTGCTGTTCGTGCTGGCAGGCGGACTGCTGCTCGGTCTGCGCCGACGCTTGAGCGCCGCCGCGGTGCGCTGACGAGGCGCCGCAGTGGTGGTCAGGACCGCCGCCACTGTGGCGCGAGGATCGACCAGACCTCCATGTCGCGCCGTTCCCCTCGGTACAGATAGCTCTCGCGCAGCACGCCCTCCTTCGTCATCCCGAGGCGTCGCGCCACGGCGATGCTGGCCGCGTTCGCCGGACTGACCCGCCACTCCACGCGGTGGATGCCCCGCTCCTCGACAGCCCAGTCGATGATCACGCGGACGGACCGGCTGACGAGGCCATTGCCCACGGCCGACGGCTCCAGCCAGCAGCCCGCCTCGGCCGTGCCCTGCGGGACGTCCATCGTCCGGAAGAGGACTCCTCCCACCAGCGTTCCCGCCACCCAGATCCCGAAGATCCGGCCGGTGTCGGTGGCAGCCTTCTCGGCGTACCGCTCGAGGAAGGCGCGGCTCGACTCCAGGTCGGTGACGGCGTCGGGGAGCGCGACATGCTGCCCGATGAACTCACGTCCTCGGTCCATGTGGTCGAGGAGCTCCTCTGCCCGCCATGGTTCGAGAGGGCCCAGCTCCGCACCGTCGCCCAGCGATGTCGCGTGCATCGTCACCCTCCAGGTCAGGACCGGCGCGCACCGGGCGGGAATCGTCTCACGACCGGACGCGAGAAGGCGTGGACGAGGCCGATCCGAGCTAGGTGCTGGCCTCCCACCCGTCGTACTCGCCGTCGGTGACCGAGGCGGCGAGGCTCTCGAAGAACGCGCGCGCCTCACGGACCGCGTCGGGCGAGACCACCGCCTCGTCTCGCTCGGCGACGATCACCCATCCGTTGCCGTCGGCGGCGGTGTCGACGTCCTGCACGTGCCAGCCGGCGTCGCGGGAGGCGTCGGCGACCGTACGAGCGCCCGACTCGTCGGCGGCATAGACGTAGTGCAACCAGTGACGCGGGTGCGCGAGGTCGCTGCGCTTGGAGAGTTCGGCGAGCAGGGCGTCGTCGAAGTCGTTGCCCGTCGACGGGAGCGTCGGTCTCCTCCTGAACAGCGCCATGGGCGGAGTCTCCCATGGGAGTCGGCCGGCTACGCCCTGAGCGAGGGCTCGACCACGGCACGCTCGTTCGGAACGCCTTCGGCGTGGGCGACCGATCCGGAGCGACCGCGGGGCCACTCGCGGTAGTCGCGAAACGCCACCGGGAGGCCGTGTGCCGCCTCGACGTCCGCGCTGTCGGTCACCTGGACGTGCACGTGCGGCTGGGTCGAGTTGCCGGAGTTGCCGCACTCACCGAGCTGCTCGCCCGTACGGACCGTGTCGCCGACTCCGACCCGCAGCGAGCCGCGCCGGAGGTGGACGAGCGTGACGAAAGCGCCCTCGGATGCGATCGTCAGGTGATTCCCCGCGATCGCGCGGATCCCCTCGCGGACCCGCCGCGCCTGCCCCAGCGCGTACCGGACGAGCGCGAGCTGCGAGCGCCGTGCCTCATGGTCGATCTCGCCGTCGTGCACCGCGACGACCGTCCCGTCGCACGGCGCGAGGATCGGGCGGCCGTACGCGAAGAACCGCTCCGGCGGCTCCGTCGCGAGGATGGTGCGCCAGTCCCTGGTGGGTGCAGTGCGGCCCCTGTCGTCGACGCCGACGAAATCGATCGCGTACGCGCTGCCCATCAGCAGCGTGCCGTGGCTCGGGACACGGTGGGCGGGGCTGTTCTGGACGAGCCAGCGGCCGGTGAACGGCAGGTCGAGCACGACGGTCGTCACACGACCGAGGCTACTGACACGTGAGATCGCCGGTCCCGTCTTCGCCGTCGTCGCACCCACGTGCGGACTCTGCCGTGCCCCGGAACGCGAGGGTGGGGCCGGACGCGTTCATGGTGCGCGGGCGGCCCAGCACCGACACGACAACCTCCGGCGAGTCACCGAAGCCGAGGGTCATGTTCTGCCAGAGGCAGCCGCTCGGGTCGGACACCATCCACGTCCAACTGGTCGTCGACCCGCCGCGCGGAAGCTCTTCCCCGCCGGTGCCGGAGACCAGGATCGCGCTGCCGTCGTCGGTGTTCGTCGACAGCACCCAGTTCAACGGGGCGCGCGACGTCGCCCGCACACCGTTCGCGGTCGGCCACCGGATCGACTCCACGGTGATCGGCGCGGGGGAATCGTTCCGTACGACGACGGCGACGCGGCAGTGAAGCCGTGAGTCCACCCGTTGCTGCGGACGGGCTTCGCCGCGTGCGACTCCGGGTCGTCGCAGATCGGCGGTATGCCCGAGATCACGGTGACGCGGCCGGCGGACCGCGGAGGCCGAGACCCCATCCGGCCGTACCGACGACCGTGAGGACGACCAGGGAGGCGAGGGCGATGACAAGCATTCGGCGGCTGCGAGGTACGTGCGGATCATCGCGAACTCCAACACCGCCTCGCAGGCGATTCGCGGATCCGGAGTGGCCGGCGACCGTTTTTGGCCCGTTGCACCGCCCTGACTGGTATGACACCAGCGCCGCTTAACCTGGGCACCCCGTCCCCTCACGAGGAGCTGATTCCTTGTCCACCCCGGACATCCACCGTGCCGAACCTGGGCCCGTCCCCGCCCGCCCGATCTCACCGGCCGGGGCGGTGCCGCCCGACCCCACCGCCGCCGTCTCGATCCGCAACCTGTGCAAGTCCTTCGGTGAGAAGCTCGCGGTCGGCGGCGTGAGCCTCGACATCCCTGCCGGCTCGTTCTACGGCATCGTGGGCCCCAACGGTGCGGGCAAGACGACGACCCTCTCGATGGCGACGGGCCTGCTGCGACCTGACCTCGGTCACGTCTCGATCCATGGCGTCGACGTCTGGCGCAGCCCGTACGAGGCCAAGCGTCTTCTGGGGGTGCTTCCCGACGGGCTGCGTCTGTTCGACCGGCTGACCGGTGCTCAGCTCATCGCGTACGCCGGCGAGCTCCGCGGGCTCGACCGCGCCACCGTGCGTTCCCGTACGGCCGACCTGCTCGGCGCGCTCGGTCTCACCGAGGCTGCCGACACCCTGGTCGTCGACTACTCGGCAGGCATGACCAAGAAGGTCGCGCTCGCGTCCGCGCTCGTCCACGCCCCCCGCGTGATCGTCCTCGACGAGCCGTTCGAATCGGTCGATCCGATCTCGGCCGCGGGCATCCGCGAGCTCCTGACCGGGTTCGTGCAGACCGGCGGCACGGTCGTCGTGTCCTCGCACGTGATGGACCTCGTCCAGCGGATGTGCTCCCACGTCGCGGTGATCGCGCGCGGCCTTCTCCTCGCCTCCGGGACGGTCGACGAGGTGCGCGCCGGAGAGTCGCTCGAGGACAGGTTCGTGCAGCTCGTCGGCGGGCCGCAGTCCACGGGAGGGTTGTCGTGGTTGCAGTCATCCTGAGGATGAAGCTGACGCTGGTCCTCAACGGGTTCCGGCGCTCGGTGTGGCAGACGGTCGGATTCGTCCTGGCTTCGTTGTACGCCCTCTTCGTCGTCGGTGTCGTCCTCGCGGCGTCTATCGGTCTCTCATTCGTCGACATCGACCTGGCGCGCGACGTTCTGGTGGTCGGGGGTGCGGTCGTGGTCGTCGGGTGGTGGGTGCTGCCGCTGCTGAGCTTCGGGCTCGACGCGACGCTCGACCCGCGGCGCTTCCAGCAGTTCGCGATCCCGCGCCGCGACCTGGTGACCGGCCTCGCGGTTGCGGGGATGGTCGGTGTCCCGGGAGCCGCGACCGTTCTGGCGGCGCTGTCGACGTCGCTCGCATGGTGGCACGAGCCGATCGCGTTGATCGCCGCGGTCGTCGGCGCCGCGCTCGGGGTCGCGATGTGCGCGGTCGGTTCGCGCGCCTTGGCGGCGCTGATCGCTCCGCTGATGGAGTGGCGCCGCTTTCGCGAGGTCGCGGCCGTCGTCGTCATCGTGCCGCTGATCATGCTCGCGCCGATGGCCAGCCGCCTGATCGGCACCATGGGGGATCCCGACGAGTGGTTGCCGCAGGTCGCCGACGTGCTGTCGTGGACCCCGTTCGGGGCTCCGTGGTCGCTCGGCGGCGATGTCGCAGAGGGCCAGTGGCTGTTCGCCGGAGCTCGCCTCCTCGTCTCGGTCGCATCCGTCGCGCTGCTGCTCGTGGCGTGGGATGCCGCACTCACGCGGACCCTCGTACGCCCGCCGTCGCGGGGCCCGGTCGCGCGCGGCCAGGGCTACGGCTGGTTCGACCGCCTGCCCGCGACGCGTTCGGGTGCGATCGCCGCGCGATGCCTCACGTACTGGCAGCGTGACCCGCGCTACGCCGGCTCGGTGGCGTTCTTGCCGTTCATCCCGATCCCGTTCATCGTGTTCGGCGGACTCGAGGGCAACACCAGCCTGCTGCTGATGGCGCCGATCGTCGCGTACGTGCTGGGCTTCGCGATCTCGGCCGACTTGTCGTACGACAACACGGCCTTCTGGCTCCACGTGACGACCGGCGTGCGCGGTGTCGCCGATCGCTGGGGACGCGTGACCGCTGCGTCGATCCTGGCCGTGCCCACGGTCCTGCTCCTCGCGGTCGGCGGAGCCTGGGCCTCGGGTGAATGGGACCGGTTGCTTGCCGTGCTCGGGGCTTCGTTCGGCGTGCTGATGGTGGCGCTCGGAGCGTCGTCGGTGCTGTCGGCACGCTTCCTCTACGCGGTCCAGAAGCCGGGCGAGGGCATGTTCGCGCAGCCGCAGGGATCGACGACGGCGATCCTCGTCGCCCAGACGATCGGGATGCTCGCCGTCGGCCTGCTGTCCGCCCCGACCCTCGTCGCGTTCACGATCGCCCTCGCGACAGGTGGGATGTGGGCGACCGCGCTCACGGTGGTGCTAGGTCTCGGCTCGGGCATCGCGCTGCTGATCATCGGTGTCCGCAAGGGCGGGGAGATCGTGGACCGCCGCGGGCCCGAGATTCTGCAGCAGATCGCCGCCTGGGCCTGATCCCCGACGTACGTCACGACATCAGGACCCGACGTTCCTCCACGAACAGGGGGTGGAACGTCGGGTCCTTTTGTCGGGATCTGCGTCAGGCGACCTCGTACGACCACAGCTCGCTCGTGGCGGCGACAGGGGGCTTCTTCTCGCTGCCCTCGCCGCCACCCGCGCCACGGTGCCCATGAGCGAAGGCCGGCGACGTCTTCCACGCCTCGAACGCAGCCTCGTCGCGCCAGCGCGTGATGACGAGCCATGTCGTGCGGTCGTCGGTGGGCTTGAGCAGCTCGAAGCCTTCGAAGCCATCCACCCCGTCGACGGCGCCCGCGCGGGCGGCGAAGCGGTGGGCGAGCTCGTCCCCGGACTCGGCGGGGACCGTGATCGCGTTGATCTTGATAAGGGTCATACGTCCGATGCTAGGCCGGTCGTTCGTGACGGCGGCGAGTGGAGGTCACGGCCTCGGCCGCAGAAGGCGAGCTCCGAGGACGGAGAGCAGCACCGCCGACACGGCCGTCGCCGCGGCGACTCCCAGCCACACGCCGTTGCTCCCGGAGCTCCCGATCGCGTCGTCGAACAGCGGGGTGAGGCTCAGGAGGGCGTAGCCGGCGGCCACGACGAGCAGCGGGACGAAGACCAGAGCGAGGGCGCCGCCGAGTGCACGGGCGTACCCGAGGTCGGCGGATCGCCCGATCACCAGTCCCGCCACGAGGCCGGTGACGGCCAGCTCCACGATCGGGACGCCCAGGAAGACGACATGATCGCCCGTCTGGACCTCGTCGTTCATGAAGTAGGCCAGCATCCAGGCCATGGGGAGCGCGAACAGCAGCACGACCACGGAGGCGATCAACGGTCCGGCGACACGTGCGACAGACTGCCCGGTCGAGCCGCCCGGGAGGGTTCCAGGGATGTCCGAGGTGTGAGGCTTCGTCATGCTCCGAGGGTGGCACACGGCGGGTCGGCCGCCGTTGGCGCTCTAGGCTGATCTCGTGGCCCACCCGACTCTCCTTCCTGAGCACGTCGACGCCGAGCGCCTCGTGCTTCCCGACGGCGTCCTCGAGCACGGGTGGGTCGAGCATCGCGATGGCGTCGTGACCGCGGTCGGCCGCAGCGACGCGCCGGTGCCAGGGGCGTACCCGCTGCTCCTCCCCGGCTTCGTCGACCTCCACTGCCACGGCGGCGGCGGCGCGTCCTTCGACGGTGGCCTGGACGCCGCGCGGACCGCGGCACGCACCCACGCCCGGCACGGGACGACGGCCATGCTCGCGAGCCTCGTGTCGGCGCCGGTGGACGTCCTCGCCGAGCAGGTACGAGGGCTCGCCGCGGCGATCCGTACGGGCGAGCTCGGGCCCGTCCGCGGCATCCACCTCGAGGGCCCGTTCCTCTCGCCGGACCACCGCGGCGCGCACGACCCGGACGCGCTGACCCTCCCGACGGAGGAGGCGGTGGCGACACTCATCGAGGCAGGCGGCGGTCTCGTCCGGATGGTGACGCTTGCTCCTGAGCTGCGCGGCGGGCTCGAGGCCATCGAGCAGCTCGCCGCCGCGGGGGTCGCCGCGGCTGTCGGGCACACCGACGCCGACTACGCGCTGGCCGCCGAGGCGTTCGCCCGCGGCGCGACCGTGCTGACCCACGCGTCGAACGCCATGCTCCCGATCCACCATCGCGCCCCCGGCCCGATCGTGGCCGCGCTCGACGCTCCGGGGGTCGCGCTCGAGCTCATCCTCGACGGGGTCCACCTGCACGACGCCTGGGCGCGCCGGCTGCTCCTCGATGCCGGATCACGCGGAGTGCTTGTCACGGACGCGATGGCTGCCGCCGACGCGCGCGACGGCGCGTACGAGCTCGGAGGGCTCATCGTCGAGGTTGCCGACGGCACCGCGCGACTCGTCGACACCGGCGCGATCGCGGGCAGCACGCTGACGATGGACACGGCGGTACGACGCGCGCTGGGCGTGCTGGGGCTCGATCCCGTCGCCGTCGCCAGCGCCGCATCGTGCGCTCCGGCGACCGCGCTCGGCCTGCCCGGAGGAACGATCGCGGTCGGCGGTCCGGCGAACCTCGTCGCGCTCGACGCCTCGTACGAGATCGCCGCGGTGCTCTCCGCGCCGACCCCCTGACGTCATACGAGACGAGGGTCGTGACCCTCATCCGGGATGACGTCCGGGACGGGTTCGGAGGGAGCGGGAGCGAGCGCGGCGGCGATCGCCGTCGTCGCCGGCACCGCGAGCACGAGGCCGATGAGTCCGACGAGAGTCCGTGCGATCTCGGCACCGACCTGCTCGGTCCCAGCGATCTCGATCAGCGAGCGGTCGTACGCGGCGACGAGCAGCAGCACCGTCATCGCCGTGCCCGCGTACGCAAAGACCAGCGTGTAGACGCTGGAGGCGATGTGGTCGCGCCCGATCCGCATCGCCGACACGAACGTGCTGCGCCGGCTCGCCTCGGGCTGAGCGGCCCGCAGCTCCCACACCGCGCTGGCCTGCGTCACCGTGACGTCGTTGAGGACACCGAGCCCCGCGATCACCATCGACGCCGTGACGACACCCGACAGGCTGATCTGCCCCGCGACCGCCATGAGGATCTGGTCGTCCTCCGACGAGATGCCCGTCAGGTGGGTCCAGTCGGTCGTGAACCATCCCAGGACTGCTGTCAGTGCGATGCCGATCAACGTCCCGAACAGTGCCGCGGTGGTGCGGATCGAGACGCCGTGGACGAGGTAGAGGACGACGAGCATGATCGTGCTCGACCCCACGACCGCGACGATGAGCGGATTCTCGCCGGCGAGCAGCGCGGGCAGGACGAACACCACGATCGCGCCGATCGTGGCGACCACTCCGACGATCGCGAGCAGACCTCGCCACCGCGCGACAGCGACGATGACGCCCGCGCACGCGAGGCCGAGCCAGACGAGCGGCATACCGCGGTCGAAGTCGAGGAACTCGAACGTCGGCTCGGTGGTGCCCTCGGGCTCGACCCGTACGAGCTCGACGGAGTCGCCGACCTCCATACCCGTACGGAACACCGCCGGCTGGACGGTCACGGTCGCGGACTCGTCGCCCGCCGTCCGTACGAGCAGCTCACCGCAGTCACCCTCGACGGCAGGCAGCCCGTCGGGCCCGACCGCTCCGCCGCCGCAGTCGATGGCACGTACGTCGGTGACCGTGCCGGACACGATCGACACGCCCTGCGTCCCGTACGGGTTGGGTGCTTTGGCGACGTCGTCCGCGTCCGGCCACAGGACCCAGACTGCGACGCCGAGCACGAGGGCCAGCGCTCCGACGACGCCGGCGAGCACGGTCGCCAGGCCGCGCCGCCCCTCGTCCTCGCCGGTCCCGAAGTGGCTGTGGAGGTCGTGGGTCACGGGCCAAGCGTCCCATGTCCGCAGGCGGGTACGAGGCCGCCCGTCAGGTGTCGCCGGCGGCGTCGGCGATCACGTCGATCACCCCGGCGAGAGTGAAGTCCCTGGCCGTCAGCCCGCTGGCGGAATGTGTCGTCAGGATGAACGTGACCTCGCGCCAGCGGATGGTGATGTCGGGGTGGTGGTCGGCTTCCTCGGCGATGGCGGCGACCGCATCCACCAGTGCGATCCCGTCGATGTAGGTGGGTGCGCGGACGGAGCGGACGATCGTGTCGCCGTCGCGGACCCATGCAGGCCGCTCCAGGAGAGCCTCGGCGATCTCTGCGTCGCTCATCAGGCTGTCGGAGGCGTCGGGTGCGTCCATCTCTTGACCGTACGCGCTAATCTCGCCGGTTGTGGATCCCCGAAGCACCGAACCCGCGCCGGTGCCGGCGGTCGTCGTCGGCGTGGCGCTGCTTCGCGGCGGTCGAGTGCTGGCGGCGCGGAGGACGTCACCGCCTGCGCTTGCCGGTGGATGGGAGTTCCCCGGGGGCAAGGTGGAGCCGGGTGAGAGCGAGGCCAAGGCGGTACGCCGTGAGGTCGCCGAGGAACTGCGGTGCGAGGCCGCAGTCGTTCAGCGTCTCGACGGCGAGGTCCCGCTGGCAGCGGGGATGGTGCTCCGCGTGTACGTCGGCGAGGTCGTGTCGGGTGATCCGGTGCCGACCGAGCACGACCGGCTCCGCTGGCTCGGCCCGGACGAGCTGGACGACGTGCCGTGGCTCGACGCCGACCGGCCGTTCCTGCCCGAGGTCGCCGCGCTCCTGCGTCGTACGCACAGCGAGGGCGCGGAGGCGCACTTCGACGAGGGCGACGACGCCGACCAGGTCGTGGCCGCGCTGCGGGCCGACGGGTACGAGGCTGTCGTACGGCGCGAGGGCTTCGCCGGCGAGGACGACAGCGAGGACCGCGCCTGGCTCGTACGAGTCGAGGGCACGGCCGCTGCCGATGCGCTGGCCGCGCTGGTCGCGGACGTCGAGCTCGCCTGGATGATCGACCACGCCGCGCCCGCGCCCGTACCACCTCCGCCGCTCCCGACCGGGCCGAAGCGGCTGAAGCGGCTGAAGCGGAAAGACTGACTCGCGAGGTGCCCGCACGTTGCGTTGGCCCCAACGGAGAGTCACGGGCGGCAGAGAGTGACCCGCGGGCGGCAGAGGGTGACCCGGGGCGTCAGGCGTGGAGGGCGCGGCGCAGGAAGTCGACCTGCAGCTGCGCGAGGTTCTCCGCGACGACCTCCTGCGGCGTCATGTGCGTGACCCCGGTCAGCGGCAGCACGCTGTGCGCCTTGCCTGCGGCCAGCAGCGCCGACGACAGCCGCAGGGTGTGCGCGACCACGACGTTGTCGTCAACCATGCCGTGCACGATCATCAGCGGCGGAAGCGCGACGTCGGGATCGATCCCGGTCAGCAGCGAGTTCGCGTCGTAGACCTCGGGCTGCTCGTCGGGATGCCCGAGGTAGCGCTCCGTGTAGAACGTGTCGTACAGGCGCCACTCGGTCACCGGCGCGCCCGCCACCGCCGCATGGAAGACGTCAGGGCGACGCAGCACCGCGAGGGCCGACAGGTAGCCGCCGTACGACCAGCCCATGATCCCGACGCGCGACGTGTCGACGTCCGTGCCGTACTTGTCGGCTACCGCGTCGAGCGCGACGATCTGGTCGTCCAGCGTCACACCGGCGAAGTCGTCGCGGATCGCGCGGTCCCACGCCCGACCACGCCCCGGCGTCCCGCGCCCGTCGGCGACGACGACGCAGAAGCCCTGGTCGGCGATCCACTGCGCCTCGAGGTAGGGCTTGGCGGAGTGCAGGACGCGCTGCGCGTGGGGGCCTCCGTACGGGTTCATGATGATCGGCAGGCTCGCGACGTTGCCGTGCTCGTGACCGCGTGGGAACAGCACTGCCGTACGGATGGCGTCGTCGCCAGCCTCGAGGAACCGCACCTCCGGGTGCAGGCCCGGGTGTAGCGGGTGGGAGGCGAGGTTGCCGACCGTCTCGCCGCGGCGCATCACGGTGATCGTCGGGAACGGCGACTCCATGCCGGCGCGGATGCGCACCGCGGTGCCCCCGCGCTCGGTGCCGCTCCACACGCCGGGCCCGTCGGACAGCGCGACCGTGTCGCCGTCGTAGCCGACCGCATAGAGGTGGACCTGCGTCGGGTCTTCGGACGCCGTCACGATCGCGCCCTCGGCGCCGAGCGACACCACGGCGCGAAGCTGCAGGTCCGGAGGCGACACCGGCTCGCCGTCGACCAAGAGCCTCTTGGTGTCGCCGTGGTCCTCGAGCGTGACGAGGCGGCCTCCGGGCGCGTACGCGGGGACGCCGGGCATCACGTCGACCCACACCTCGTCGCTCTGGCCGCGCACCAGCGTCGTCTCGCCCGTCTCGAGCTCGACGGCGAGGACGGCGGCGTCCTTCTGGTCGCGCGCCATGACCTGGATCAGCGGGTCGCCGTGAGCGGTCCACGACACGCGGGTGAGGTAGGGGAAGCGCTCGCGGTCCCACGCGACCTCGGTGCGTGAACCGTCCAGGCGCACGTGCCACAGCGTCACGAGGGCGTCGTCGGTGCCGGCGGCGGGGTAGCGGTGCTCGACCGGCGCCTTCGACGGGTCGGCGGGATCGGCGACGTGCCAGGTCGTGACCGGCGACTCGTCGTACCGCTCGACCAGCAGCGACTCGCCGTCGGGCGCCCACCAGAAGCCGCGGTGACGGTCCATCTCCTCGGCCGCCACGAACTCGGCGAGCCCCCACACGACGTGCTCGCCGTCAGGCTCGGCGATCGGGTAGTCGAGCGTCCCGTCCACCCCGATCACCCGCAGCGCGCCGTCGGTCGCGTAGGCGATGCGGCGTCCTGTCGGGTCCACCCGAGGGTCGATCGCGGAGCCGGCCGTCGGGAGCGCGCGAGCCCCTGCGGAGCCCGTACGGCTCACCCAGACCCTGCCGGACAGCGCGAACGTCGCGACCTCGCACGCCTCGTCCATCGCGTACGCGACGATGCCCGCCGCCGACTCACGGCTGCGCTCGCGCCGGGCCCGCTCCTCCGGAGACAGCTCCTCGCCACCGGTACCGAGCAGCGCCGAGGCGTCGACGAGGCACGTCTCCTGCCCGCTGTCGGCGTCGTACGACCACAGCGATCCCGTCCGCGTCGAGCCGTCGGGCGTGCGGACGAAGAACACACGGGAGCCGTCCGGGCTCACGGTCAGGTTGCGGGGGACGCCGAGGGTGAAACGCAGCGACCGTGCCTGCAGACGCGGGAAGGACACGGACTCCGAGGAGGGGGTCGTCATGCCTCCGAGGGTATCGAGGCGGGGTGCTCCGGTCAGGGCGCGGTGGCGTCGCTCGTGGGATCGACGAGGATCTTGGCGTGCCGGTCGGGGTCGCCCAGCGCGTCGAAGGCCGAGGGGATGCCCGCGAGCCCGACGGTCCCGGTCACGAGAGGAGTCGGGTCGACCGTGCCGTCGGCGATCATGCGCAGGGTCTCGTAGAACTCGTCCGGCCCGTACGCGAAGACGAACCGCAGGTCGATCTCCTTGTTGATCGCCATCGACGGGCGGAACGTGTCGGCCTCCATGCAGACGCCGACGACGACGATCCGCGACAGCAGCGGGGCATGGGAGATGAGGTCCTCGATCATCCCCGGTTTGCCGACGCACTCGAAGACGACCGGGCCCTTCGGTGTCGCGCCGACCTTCTCCGCCGCCCGCATCACCCGCCACCACGGCAGGCCCGGGACGCGGCGCAGGGTCTTCATCGTCGAGAGGCCGAGCTCCATCAGGCTCGGCGCCGTCCGCAGGTGGCCGCGGCGCTCGCCGTACGAGGTCCACGGAGACTGCTCGCGCGGGTCCACGACCACGTCGGCGCCGCAGGCGCGTGCGAGGGCGCGGCGTCCGGCCGAGAGGTCGCTCGCGACGACCGTACGGACGCCGGCGGCTTTGAGCATGAGGATCACCGCGAGGCCGATCGGGCCGCACCCGATGACGATCGCGACCTCGCGCTTGCCGATCTCGGCGCGGCGGACCGCGTGGTGCGCGACCGCGAGCGGCTCTGTCGTGGCCGCGCGGTCGTCGCTGACACCGTCGGGGATCGGGATCGTCAGCGCCTCCGAGACGAGCATCCGCTCCGCGAAGCCGCCCGGCGCCCGTACGGACAGCCCGGTCAGGTGGACGCCGTCCTCCTGCTCGAGCACGGGCAGCGAGACGACGCGGGTGCCGACCGGCCAGGCCTCGCGGCAGCCCGGTCCGTACGAGAGGATCCGTCCGGTGAACTCATGGCCCATCACGACCGACTGCGATGAGCGCATGAACGCGTCGTAGCCGATCTCGGCGGCACCGTCGGCCGTGAGGTCGCTGTGCGTACGGGCGTGCAGGTCGGAGCCGCAGATGCCACAGCGCGTGACCTCGATGAGGACCTGACCATGCCCTGGTACGGGGTCGGGGACGTGCTCGAGCGCGAGCCGGCCCTCGTGGCAGGTGACGGCCTTCATTCGCCGGCCGCTGCACGGGAGGAGGGGCGGCGGGTGCGCGACGAGGTCCATGCGAGCCCGTCGTCGAGCCCGGCGTGGTTGGTGTGCCAGGCGTCCACGACGACGTTCTGCTTCATCGCCCACGGATACGAGGCGACCGCACGCGGCTGCAGGTGCTCGCCGCGGCGGATGTAGCCGGAGTCCATGTCGAACAGCGGCCGCGAGGCCGGGGTGCCGTCCATGACCGGCGTGACGGTGTCGTCGCCGGAGCGGTCGAGGCGCTCGATGATGCGGCTGACGAGGCGCGCGGTCATGTCCGAGCGCATCGTCCAGGACAGGTTGATGTAGCCGATGCAGAACGACAGGTTGGGGACCCCGCTGAGCATCGTGGCCCGGTACGCGTAGCGCTGCGACAGGTCCACCGGCGCGCCGTCGACGCTCAGCGCGGCACCGCCGAGAAGCTTGAGCGAGAGCCCGGTGGCGGTGACGACGATGTCGGCCTCGACGACCCGTCCGTCGGTCAGTCGCACACCGTTCTCGACGAACCGGTCGATGTGCGCGGTGACGACCGATGCCGTGCCCTCGCGCACGACCTCGAACAGGTCGCCGCCGGGCGAGATGCACAGGCGCTGGTCCCACGGCGCGTACGGGGGCGTGAAGTGGGCGTCGACGATCTCCTCCGAGCCCACTGCGGCGACCGCGCCCTTGCGGAACAGCGACGCCATCTGGTCGGGCAGTCGGCGGCAGGCCTGGTAGAGCCCCCACTGGAGCGCGGTGTTCTTCGCGCGGACGGTGAGGTGGCCGCCGCGCGCAGGGAGCACCTTCCGGATCGCGTTGCCGATTACGTCCTGCTTGGGCTGTGCCAGGACGTAGGTCGGGGTGCGCTGGAGCATCGTGACGTGGCCGGCGTCCTGGGCCATCGCCGGGACGATCGTGATCGCGGTGGCGCCGCTGCCGATCACGACGACCTTCTTGCCGGCGTAGTCGAGGTCGTCGGGCCAGAACTGCGGGTGGACCAGCGTGCCCTCGAAGTCGTCCACGCCTGCGAAGCCGGGGTCGTACGGCTGCTCGTAGTCGTAGTAGCCGCTGCAGAACGACACGAACCGCGCCTCGTATGTCTCCTCGTGGCTGTCGGGACCCGTCGCGACGCGGACCCTCCAGCGGGCGTCCTCGGACGACCAGTCGGCGGCGACGACCCTCGTAGAGAAGCGGGTGTGCGCGAGGATCCCGCTCTCACGCGCGGTGTCCTCGAGGTAGTCGCGGATGTCGTCGCCCTGGACGATCGAGTCGTCACCGCTCCACGGACGGAACGGGAAGGCGAGGGTGAAGATGTCCGAGTCCGAGCGCACGCCGGGATAGCGGAACAGATCCCACGTGCCGCCGATCGCGTCCCGCGCCTCGACGAGCGCGTACGACAGGTGGGGGAGGCGCTCCTGGAGGCGGTAGGCCATCCCGATCCCAGACAGGCCCGCGCCCACGATGAGGACGTCGACACTGCGTGTGTCGGGGGTGTGGTCGGCCATGGTGCTCCTCCGGTCGTGCCTCGTGCGTACGGCACGCGTCGTGTCGATTGTGACGCGCGCCACGTCCGCTGGCTTGACTTTCGGCGACAAACCTCAGCGGAGGGCGCCGCGGATCTCGCGGGGTGGCGACCCCCACCACCGCCGTGCGCTGCGGGTCAGGGTGGCCTGCTCGGAGAAGCCAAGCGCCGCCGAGACCCTTGCCAGCGGCAGGTCGGTACGGGTCAGCAGTTCGTGCGCCTTCTGGCGACGGACGTCGTCGACGATCTCGGCGAAGCCCGTGCCCTCCGCTGCGAGACGGCGCTGGAGCGTGCGCTCGTGCATGTTGAGGAGGCGGGCGACGTACGACATCTGCGGGGGAAGGTAGGCGAGGGTGTGGTGGACGATCGTGCGGGTGCGTCCCGCGAAGTCCTCGGACTCGGCGGGCATCGCCTCCTCGAGGTACGCGAGCGCCCGGCGCCGGTTGGACTCGTCGGCGCCGGCGATCGCGGTGTCGCCGAGGGTGGCGGGGATACGCAGGTACGCGGCCTCGGCACGCGGGTGGACCGGCGCGCCGAAGAACTCCTCGTACACCGCGAGCGGTGCCACGGGCTCGTACGGGAGGTGGACCGACCGCAGCTCGTAGTCCACCGCGACGAGGCTCTGGACCGCACGGTGGAGGAACCCGATCCCCGAGTCGAGCGCCTGGACGGGAACCGGCTCGGCGAGGCTGACCGCGTACACCAGCGCGACCGTCGTCGGGTCGTGCAGCGGGTCGGCCCGCAGCGACACCGAGATCCCGTCGGTGTGGAAGCGCAGGTAGCGCGACACCGAGGTCAGTGCGTCGTCCACCGTCGGTGAGTTCGCGATGATCACCGCGAGCGGGCCGAGCATGTCGAGCCCGTGGCGCTGCGCCATCCGCAGGCCGAGATCGGGGCAGCCGAGCACCTGGGCGCTCACCTCGAGGAGCTCGGCGAGCTTCCAGTCGGGGACCGCGACGTCGTCCTGGTCCAGGACGGTGGGGTCCAGCCCGACCCGCACGGCGAGCGCGTCGGCGTCCGCGCCCAGGGACGTGACCACGTCGCGGAACCCTCGTACCCCCGCCGATCGGATGGTCGCCACGGATCTGAGTCTAGGCTGGAGGACATGCCCGAAGACCTTCCTGACCGGCGTCTGCTGCTCGTGCACGCGCATCCTGACGACGAGACGATCGCGACTGGTGTGATCATGGCGAAGTACGCGGCCGAGGGGGTCGGTGTCACGCTCGTGACCTGCACGCTCGGCGAGGAGGGCGAGGTCCTCGTCCCCGAGCTCGCGCACCTCGCCTCGGACCGTGACGACCAGCTCGGCGCGCACCGGATCACCGAGCGCGACGCCGCGATGAAGATTCTCGGCGTCACCGACGCCCGCTGGCTCGGCGGTGCGGGCACCTACCGGGACTCCGGCATGGTCTGGTCGGAGACGGGCGCGGCCACCGTCGCGCCGGACGTGCCCGCCAACGCGTTCTGGCTCGCCGACCTCCGCGAGGCGGCGGACCACCTCGTCGCCGTGATCCGCGAGGTACGCCCGCAGGTCCTCGTGACGTACGACGACTTCGGCAACTACGGACACCCCGACCACGTGCAGGCGCATCGCGTCGCGACGTACGCGGTGGCGCTGGCCGCGGTGCCGTCGTACCGCCGCGACCTCGGCGAGCCGTGGGACGTCGCAAAGGTCTACTGGACGACCCAGTCGGAGTCGTGGCTGCGCGATGGGCTGCGGCGGCTGCGCGAGGCCGGCGACCACACGACGTTCGAGGGCATGGATCCCGAGGGCGATCTCTCGTTCATGGCCGTGCCCGACGACAAGATCGCGGCGGTGGTCACCGCCGAGGAGTACGCGGAGACCAAGCTCGAGGCGATGCGGGCGTATCCGACCCAGATCCAGGTCGACAGCCCGTTCTTCGCCCTGTCCAACAACCTCGGGGCGTACGTGTGGGGGTCCGAGTTCTTCCGGATCGCCAAGGGCACCCCGGTCCCCGACGACGACGGGTTCGAGCATGACCTCTTCGCGGGCACGCGGTAGATCCCGCCTCGCGCTCGCCTGGGTCGCAGCCGCCGTCCTCGGCGCCGTCCTGGCCGTCGCCGGTCTCGCCGTCCACCGCCACGTCGACGCGGGCCTCCCGTGGGGGCTCGTCCTCGCCCTCGCCGCCGCGTTCTTCGCGACCCGCGCCGCGGGGATGCTCGGCGGGAGGGCGGCCGCGGTCGCGCTCGCGGCGGGGTACGGCGCGGTGCTGGCGTTGACGATGTCGAGCCGTCCTGAGGGCGACTACCTCGTCGCGGCGGACGCGCTGGGATACTCGTTCCTGCTCGGCGCGATCGCGGTGCTCGGCATCGCGGTGGTTCTCTCGGTGAGCGGCGCGCGTCACACCAGCCCCGGTCCGGCAGGTCATCCCCGTACCCTGGGTTCGTGAGTTCTGCGCCGCATCCGCTCGATCCCGCCACGTCGCGCGCCTTCCGAGACGTCCTCGGGCGCTTCGCCAGCGGCGTCACCGTCGTGACGACCGTCGCCGACGGTGTCGACCACGCGATGACGGCGAGCGCGTTCTGCTCGGTGTCGCTCGAGCCGCCCCTCGTGCTCGTGGTCGTCGACCGTCGCAACCGCTTCCACGACGCGGTGCTCGACTCGGAGACGTGGGGGGTGTCGGTGCTGGCCGAGGACGGTCAGGACGACGCGTCCTGGCTCGCGCGCCGTGGGCGCCCGCTCGAGGACCAGCTCGACCGCGTGCCGCACCGCCGCGGCGACAAGACCGGTGCCGCGCTGCTCGACCGCGCGATCGCCTGGCTCGAGTGCCGGACGTGGCAGACCTACGACGGCGGCGACCACACGATCGTCGTCGGCGAGGTGCTCGACGCGTCGGTGCGCGCAGACGATGATGTCCCGCAGGATCTCGGCTCAGGATTCGCCGAGTCGCGCCTGGGCGAGCCGCTGCTCTACTACCGTTCACACTATGGGGCCCTCGTCCGCTCTCCGGAGAGCGAGAAGAACTCAGGCCCGACCCCGGCACAGCAGCAACGCTGACCAGGCCACGTTCGACCCCTGACCACGAGGAACCCATGCTCCCGCCCCCCATGCTCTCTGAGCAGGACCCGATCGCCCAGCAGCGAAGCACGCGCACCAACCGCATCGTGCTCGCCGTGCTCGGCGGGTTCGTGCTGCTCCTCGCCGGTCTCTACCTTGTGCTCCACTTCGCCACGTCCGACAAGGTCCCGTCGGGGACGACGATCGGCGGCGTCGACGTCGGGATGACCTCGATCTCGGATGCGCGCTCCGCGCTGACCGACGAGCTCGCCGCGCCGGCGAAGGAGCCCGTACGCATCGTCCGTGGCAAGAAGACCTTCGAGCTGACTCCCAAGGAGGCGGGTCTCGCCGTCGACGTCGACGCGTCCATCGCGCAGACCGGCGCCGACAGCTCCGTCTGGAACCCGTTCACGATGGTCGACATCCTCGTGGGCTCGCAGTCGTACCGCGTCGCCCTCGACGTCGACGAGACGGCCCTCACGTCGGCGGTCGCCTCGATCGCCGACGACACTGATCGCGAGGTGGCTGAGGGCCGCATCGACTTCCCGGACGCCAAGCCCGAAGTGACCGAGCCGAAGGCCGGACGCGCCGTCGACCAGAAGGCGACCGTGGCGCTCGTGCGCGAGTCGTACCCGCTGAAGCACACCGCGCTCGAGCTCCCGGTCGAGCCGGTCGAGCCCGCGGTGAGCAGCGACGACCTTGCCAAGGCCGTCACCGACCTCGCCGAGCCCGCGATGGACGCGCCGGTCAAGATCGTCGCCGGCAGCACATCCGCCGACCTCGATCCCGACGACTACGCGCGCGCGTTGTCGGTGCAGGTCAAGGACGGCGCACTCACGCCGGTGGTCGACCCCAAGAAGTTGGCGAAGCCGCTGGCGGAGGCGACCAAGGCGATCGGGACGCCCGCGAAGGACGCGACGGTCGTGATCCGCAGCGGCAGGCCGTTCGTGGTGCCGGGCAAGTCCGGCGTCGGCGTCGCGCCCACCGAGGTTGCCGCCAAGATCGTGCCCGTCCTCACCAAGTCAGGCGACGAGCGCGCGATTGAGGTCGAGCCGAAGGAGAAGCAGCCCGACATCACGACGAAGGAGGTCGCGAAGCTCGGCATCGTCGAGAAGGTCAGCTCCTTCACCACCAACTTCCCGTACGCCGAGTACCGCAACGTCAACCAGGGCCGTGCGGCCGCGCTGGTCAACGGGACGCTCCTCAAGCCGGGCGAGACGTTCAGCTTCAACGACACCGTCGGCGAGCGTACGGCGGCCAACGGCTTCACCACGGGCACGATGATCAGCAACGGCGTGTTCCGCGAGGACTTGGGCGGCGGTGTCTCCCAGGTCGCGACGACGCTCTACAACGCGGGTTTCTTCGGTGGTCTCGAGGACGTGACGCACAAGCCGCACAGCTTCTACATCAGCCGCTATCCGGTGGGGCGCGAGGCGACGGTGGCGTGGCCGAGCGTCGACCTGAAGTTCAAGAACACCACCGACCACGGCATCTTCATCCAGGCGTGGGTCAACAAGAGCACGCCCGGCCGCCAGGGCTCGATGAACGTCGTGCTGTGGGGGACGAAGCAGTGGGACATCAGTGCGGGGCTGTCCTCGCGCCGCAACCCGCGCGAGCCCGCGACCCGCTACGACGCGACCGACAAGTGTGTGCCGCAGGCCGGCGTCGCAGGCTTCGACGTGGACGTCTACCGGACCTTCAAGAAGGACGGCAAGGTCGTCAAGCGCGAGACGATCACGGCGCACTACAACGCGGCCGACAACGTCCAGTGCCGTCCAGCGCCCAAGGGCAAGGGCGACTGAGGCGCCCGTCAGGCCTCACGCCGGCGGTGTCACGTACCGGTACGAGTGGTGCGTGACGAACCCATACCTCGCGTACAGCGCAAGCGCGGGAGCGTTGTGCCGCATCGTCTGCAGAAAGACCTTGTCGGCGCCCTCGTCGCGGGCCCACGCCGCGCACACCTCCAGGAGCCGGCCCGCATGCCCCCGCCGGCGCGCGTACGGGGTGGTGTGGACGCTGGAGAGTCCCGCCCACTCCCCGGTGACGACCATCCGCGCCACGGCCTCGAGACCCTCGTCCCCCCGTACGGACGCGAACCTCACGATCGGCGGCGAGGCGAGGACGTGGCGGACGTCGTGCTCCTCGTACCTGCTCGCGTCGCGCTCGGCGGCGGCGAGCCACGCGTCGCTGAGCGTCGGCTCGAGCGTCACCTCCGCCGAGGTCGGGGGAGCCAGGGGAGCGGAGAGGACGGTGGCGAGGTCGGCGACCTGCACGACGGCGTGGTCGTGGGTGCCCCCGATGCCGACCCATCCGGCATCGGCGAAGCGACGCGCCCACGGCGTCTCGTCGATCACCTGCGCCTTCGGCGGCAGCCCGTGCGCGGCGTAGAACTCCTCGATCCGTGTGACCGCGTCTGCGAAGTCGGTCCCGGGGTCGCCGTGGATCCCCGCCGAGTTGGCACGGCCCGTGAAGCCGCCTGCCGCCCGTAGGGTCCAGGCGCCAAGCTTCTCGAGCACGCGCGGCGGCCAGCCGCGGGTGCAGATCTCGGCGAGCTCCTCCGGCGAGTAGTCGAGCGCCGGACGCGTACGGGCGCGAGCGCGCCCCTCGGGCACGGTCTTCGCGGCGACGACCGTGGACACCGCGACCTCGACCTCGGAGCCGTCGCGACGCTGGATCCGCAGCCGTGTCCCATCGTGCGCGAGCAGCCGACCGATCACGTCGGTGAGCGCCGGACCCCCGCTCGGACCTCGTTCTCCGGGCACGGTCGAACGGATCACCACGCGATGACCGACGAGGGCGTCAAACTGGCTCACCACGTGGCTCCTGACCAAGTTTGGAACGGTGTTTCGTCTATTAGGTGGACCTCACCACGAGGCACTCCGGGGAGAGGGTGATACTAGTTCTGAAAAGGTCGATCGAAGGAGTGGACCCCTCGTGACGTATGTCATCGCTCAGCCGTGCGTGGACCTGAAGGACCGTGCGTGCGTTGACGAGTGCCCGGTGGATTGCATCTACGAAGGCAAGCGGATGCTCTACATCCACCCCGACGAGTGCGTCGACTGCGGCGCGTGCGAGCCGGTGTGCCCGGTGGAGGCCATCTTCTACGAGGATGACACCCCGGAGGAGTGGAAGGACTACTACACCGCCAACGTCGACTTCTTCGACGATCTGGGCTCGCCCGGCGGTGCAGCCAAGATGGGTCCGATCGACAAGGACCACCCGATGATCGCCGCGCTGCCCCCGCAGAACCAGGACTGATGCCTGAGTGGAGTCCGGTCGCCCCGGTGAGCGTGGCGGAGCGGCTGGCGTCGCGCTCGGTGTCGCGACGCCTCCCGGACTTCCCATGGGACTCGCTGGCCGCGCTGAAGGCTCGGGCGGCCGCTCACCCCGACGGGATCGTCGACCTGTCGATCGGCACGCCCGTCGATGACACCCCGGACGTCGCCCGCGCTGCGCTGGCGGCGGGCTCGAACGCGCCCGGCTACCCGCAGACGATCGGCACGCCCGCGCTGCGACAGGCGGCGGTCGACTGGCTCGCCCGACGTCACGGCGTCGACGGCCTCGGGATCGACGGGGTGCTCCCGGCGATCGGCTCCAAGGAGCTCATCGCCGCCCTCCCGCTGCACCTCGGGCTCGGGCCAGGTGACACGGTCGTGTCCCCCGAGCTCGCCTACCCGACGTACGAGGTCGGGGCCCGGCTCGCCGGATGCGATGTGCTCGTCTCCGACTCGACCGTCGCGCTCGGCCCACAGCGGCCCGCGCTGATGTGGATCAACTCCCCGTCCAACCCGTCGGGGCGCGTGCTCGGCGTGGACCACCTCCGCAAGTCCGTCCAGTGGGCGCGTGAGCGCGGGGTCCTCCTCGTCTCCGACGAGTGCTATCTCGAGTGCGCGTGGGAGGCGGAGCCGCTCTCGGTCCTCCACCCCGACGTCAGCGACGGCTCCCACGAGGGGATCCTCGCCGTCCACTCGCTGTCGAAGCGCTCCAACCTGGCCGGCTATCGCGCCGCCTTCGTCGCCGGCGACCCGCTGATCGTCAGAGAGCTGCTCGAGGTCCGCAAGAACCTCGGCCTCATCGTCCCCCAGCCCGTCCAGGACGCCATGCGTGCCGCCCTGGACGACGACGCGCATGCCGATGCCCAGCACGCCGTGTACGCGGCCCGACGGGCGATCCTGCGTGACGCGCTCCTGCGCGCGGGCTTCCGGATCGACCACTCCGAGGCGTCGCTTTACCTGTGGGCGACGCGGGGTGAGCCTGCCCGCGAGACGGTCGCCGCACTCGCCGAGATCGGCGTGCTCGTCGCTCCGGGCGACTTCTATGGAGCGGCCGGTTCTCAGCACGTACGCGTCGGCTTCACGGCGACCGACGACCGGATCGCCGCTGCCGCCGCGCGGCTCGCCGCCTGGTCCTGACCGAGCAGGACCTCCTCGCGCACGCCACGCCGGGCACGACGCGTGGCACAAAGCGAGCGCCTAGCCGCGAGAGTGACTAGCCTCCGAAGTGACGAGTGCCCTGAGGTGCTCTGAACGGACACGGAGGAGACGGTCCATGAGTGACCCGCAGCAGCCTCCAGGCGGTCAGCCGCCTGGCAACGAGCCCCCGAGTGGTCCGCCCCCGTACGAACCTCCTCCGCAGGGCCCGCCGCCACAGGGCCCACCGTCGGGTGCAGGCGGCTACGGTCCGCCGCCCCAGGGGCCGCCGCCCGGCGGTGGTGGGTACGGCCCGCCCGGAGGGTACGGAGCACCTCCTCCGCAGGGTCCGCCCTCATACTCCGGTGGTCCGGGAGGCCCCGGCCCGCAGCACCTGAGCGTCGGCTCCGCGATCTCGTACGGCTGGGACAAGTTCCGCGCGAACTGGGGCGTCTGGGTGCTCGTCACCCTGGTGTTCTTCGTGATCCAGGCGCTGCTCAGCGGCATCAGCAACGGGTTCGACTACTCGAGCTCGGACGCGTGGGACGACAGCGGCTACACGCTGGCGACCGGGCTCACCGTCCTCGGCGTGATCGCCGCGATCGCGAGCACCATCGTCCAGTGGCTGATGCAGGCCGCCCAGACCCGTGGTGGTCTGCAAGAGACGACCGGCAACAAGCCGTCGTTCGGCGACTTCTTCAAGTGGGGCGACCGCGCGGGCGCGGTCATCCTCACCTTGCTGATGCTCGCCGCACTGACGTTCGTCGGCATCATCTTGTGCATCCTGCCGGGCATCATCTTCACGTTCTTCGCGTGGTACACGCTGTGGTTCGTGCTCGACCAGGGGCTCAACCCGCTCGACGCGCTGCAGGCGAGCTTCCGCCTGGTGGGCAACAACCTGGGCCCGGTGTTCCTGCTCGCGCTCGCGCTGATCGGCATCAACATCGTGGGTGCCTGCCTCTGCGGCATCGGCCTCCTGGTGACGATCCCGGTGACGTTGATCGCGACCGCGTACAGCTTCAAGTTCCTGACGCAGCAGCCGATCGCCTGACCCGCCGCCCGGACGTCATACGCATCGTGGGCAACGACCCCCGATCCGTATGACGTCCGGGCTCAGGCCACGTCGACGTGGACGTGGTCGCGGTGCTCGAGGATCGCGCGGTCGCCGCCGCGCGCCGGCGGGGTGTAGTCGCGCCAGCCCTGCGGCGCCCGACGCGCCGTCCAGATCTTCGCGTCGTAGATGACGGTCGCGACGTCGAGGCGGCTCGCGTTCGCGACGAGATACTGCGCGAGCGCCCAGCCGTCCTTGTTCGCCTGCGCGGTGACCGGCCGGAAGAACACGTCGACGGCTCTGCCCTCGTAGTGCTTCGAGCCTGCGGAGTGCCCGGTGCTCACGCCTTCGGGGGCGTACCCGCCGGTGGACAGCCGCCCGAACGCCTGGCGCAGGTCCACCCGCACCGCCTCGGCAGCCGGCGTCAGCCCGTTCTTGCCCAGCGCCTCCTCGCCGTCGGCGGCCGGGTCGACCACGCACGTGAACGCGGCGGGGGAGTTGCCGGTGAGCGCCGAGGCGAGCGCCCGCCCGTACGCCTCGTGGTCCGCGTACGCCTCGGGGAAGCCTGACCGCTGGACGGCCTGCGCCGCGTCCGTGATGGACATCGAGCGGTAGCCCTCGATCTTCTCGAGCCCGTCGTAGAAGCGGTTGATCGCGTACCGGGGCTGCAAGATCTGCTCGGGGGTGCCCCAGCCCTGCGACGGCCGCTGCTGGAAGAGACCCAGCGAGTCGCGGTCGCCGTAGTCGATGTTGCGCAGCTTCGACTCCTGGTACGCCGTCGCGAGGGCGATTGTCACGGCGCGCGCCGGCAGGTCCCGGCGCTTCGCGATCGCCGCCATCAGCGACGCGTGCTCGGCCTGCTCGAGGTCGAGGGTCGCGTACGTCTCCCCGACTTCGACCGTGCACTCCTCGCCGCGCAGCTGCGGGACGAACCCGCTGCGGGCGAGCACGACGACCCCCGCCGCGACAACCGCGATGACGAGGACGAGGACGAGCACGAGCACGCCGCCACGCCCCGAGCGCTGTGTGGTGGCGTCCACGGCGCTCAGTTCGCGTGGAGCGCGGCGTTGAGCGTGATGCCGCTGCCGTGGCGCGGGCGAGCCTCGAGCCGCCCCGTCTCGGTGTTCGTGAGGAACAGCAGGTTGTCGTGGCCGGACAGCTCGGCGGCCTTCACGACGGAACCGTCAGGCAGCGTCACCTTCGAGCCGGCGGTGACGTAACAGCCCGCGGCCACCACACAGTCGTCGCCGAGCGAGATGCCGATGCCGGCGTTGGCGCCGAGGAGGCAGTTCTCGCCGAGGCTGACGACCTGCTTGCCCCCACCCGACAGTGTGCCCATGATCGAGGCGCCGCCGCCGATGTCGGTGCCGTCCCCGACGACCACTCCGGCGCTGATGCGGCCCTCGACCATCGCGTGGCCGAGCGTGCCCGCGTTGAAGTTCACGAATCCCTCGTGCATCACGGTCGTGCCGTCGGCGAGGTGCGCGCCGAGGCGGACACGGTCGGCGTCGCCGATCCGTACGCCGGACGGCACGACGTAGTCGGTCATCCGCGGGAACTTGTCGATGCTCGTGACGGCCACGTTCAGGCCGGCGGCGCGCGCGCGCAGCCGCGTCTGCTCGAACCCCTCGACGGCGCAGGGGCCGATCGTGGTCCAGACGACGTTGGACAGCAGCCCGAACAGGCCGTCGAGGTTCGCGCCGTGCGGGCGTACGAGACGGTGCGACAGCAGGTGCAGCCGCAGGTAGGCGTCGTACGCGTCGGCCGGAGGTGCGGCGAGGTCGCCGATCTCGGTCCGGACGACCGTGCGGCGGACCTGACGGACCTCGTCCTCGCCCTCCAGGGCAGTGAGTCCGCTCGGCTCGGCGGTGCCATCGAAGGCGCCGAGCGCGGGGTTCGGGTACCAGACGTCGAGGACCGTGCCGTCCTCGGTGAGCGTGGCGATGCCGTACGCCCAGGCGGGCTGCGGGGAGGAGGTCATGCGGCCCAGGTTATCGAGCGGCTCCACGCGCCCCGGTGCCCTAGGGTGCGGTGATGGCCCTCGTACAGTTCAAGGACCTCTGCATCGACACGCGCGACCCGTCCGAGGCGTCGCGGTTCTGGGCCCGCGTGCTCGCGCTCACGGCCGAGGCCCTCGACGACGGCGACGCGGTGCTGCGCGGGTCGACCCCCGAGCACACGATCTGGGTGAACCGCGTCCCGGAGCCCCGTACGGCCAAGGCGCGGGTCCACCTCGACGTGCATGCGTGGTCCGTCGCCGAGATGGAGGCCGCGGGCGCGCGCGTCCTGCCGGAGTGGGGGTCGCTCCCGTGGACGGTGATGGCCGACCCCGAGGGTGGCGAGGTCTGTGCGTTCGTCCGACCAGAGGACTGGTGGACGGAGCGCAAGGACCCGTACCGCCTGTACGAGGTCGCCGTGGACGCCGCCGATGCACCGGCGATCGCGGCCTGGTGGGCCGACGTCCTCGGCACGGACGCGGCCGACGAGGACGGTGTCAGCGCGGTCGCGCCACCGGGAGCACCGTTCGACGCGTTCGTGTTCGCCACCGTGCCCGAGCCCAAGACCGTCAAGAACCGCATCCACTGGGACGTGACGGGTGGAGCGGATGCCGTCGACGCGCTCGTACGCCGTGGCGCGCGCGTGCTTCGTGCACCCGACGCCGTGGTCTCGTGGACGGTCATGGCCGACCCGGAGGGCAACGAGTTCTGCGTCTTCGGGGACGAGGCACTTTCGGAGGAGCCATGATGCCGCGTCCCTCGTACGGAGCGGAGCGTGATGGGATGGACACCATGAGCTCGCTCGACCTCGACGCAGACGTCGTCGACCTCACTGCCGCCCTCGTCGACATCCCTTCGGAGAGCCGCGACGAGGCGACGATCGCCGACGCCGTCGAGGCTGCCCTGCGCGACGCACCCCACCTCGAGGTCGTCCGCGACGGGCACACCCTCGTCGCGCGGACGGCGCTCGGCCGCGACAGCCGCGTCGTGATCGCCGGCCACCTTGACACCGTCCCGGCGAACGACAACCTCCCCTCGCGCCTGGTCGTCGACGACCTGTGGGGTCTGGGCTCCTGCGACATGAAGGGCGGCGTCGCCGTTGCGCTGCGCGCCGCCGCGCACGTCACGCAGCCGGTGCGTGACGTCACGTACGTCTTCTACGAGGCCGAGGAGATCGAGGCCTCCGCCAACGGTCTCGGTCGGCTGGCGCGCGAGCGTCCCGAGCTGCTCGCCGGTGACTTCGCAATCCTCATGGAGCCGTCGAACGGTGTCATCGAGGCAGGCTGCCAGGGATCGCTGCGCGTCGACGTCGTCACCCGCGGCGAGCGGGCGCACGCAGCGCGCTCGTGGATGGGCGACAACGCCGTCCACCGGCTCGCCCCGGTCCTGCAGCGGCTCGTCGACCACCAGGCCCGCAGCCCCGTCATCGACGGCCTGACCTATCGGGAGGGCCTCAACGCGGTCGGCATCAGCGGCGGCGTCGCTTCCAACGTCGTCCCGGACGAGGCGCGGCTGAGCGTGAACTATCGCTTCGCGCCCGACCGTACGGAGGAGGAGGCGCTCGCGTACCTCCACGAGGTCTTCGACGGGTACGACCTCGCCGTGACCGACACGGCGCCAGGTGCGATGCCCGGGCTCGACCGGCCGGCCGCAGCGGCGTTCGTCGCGGCGATGGGCGTCGAGGTGAATCCGAAGTTCGGCTGGACCGACGTCGCGCAGTTCACCCGGCTGGGCGTTCCGGCGGTCAACTTCGGCCCCGGGGACCCGCTGCTGGCCCACAAGCAGGACGAGCGGGTGCCGGTGGCCCAGCTGCTCGCGGTCGAGCAGCGTCTACACGCGTGGTTGAGGGGCGAGGGAGGACAACGATGAGTGACGACTGGCCGGGCGGAGCTCCGCCTGCATCGGAGCGCGAGAACAACGAGCGGGTCAAGGGGCCTGTCGTCATGCGACGGGGCCAGATCACGCCGACGACGACGGACCAGCGGCTCCTCGACACGCGTGGACGCGCCGACTGGCTCCACACCGACCCGTGGCGGGTGCTGCGGATCCAGGCTGAGTTCGTCGAGGGCTTCGGCGCCCTGTCCGAGCTTGGCCCCGCAGTGAGCGTGTTCGGCTCGGCCCGGATGGCTCCGGGATCGCGCTGGTACGAGGCCGCCCGCGAGGTCGGCCACCGCTTCGCCGACGCCGGGATCGGAGTCATCACCGGCGGTGGGCCGGGGATCATGGAGGCGGCGAACCGCGGTGCCTGTGAGGGCGGCGGGGTCTCCGTCGGCCTCGGCATCGAGCTGCCGTTCGAGGAGAAGATGAACCCGTGGGTCGACCTCGGGGTCAACTTCCGCTACTTCTTCGCCCGCAAGACGATGTTCGTCAAGTACGCGCAGGGGTTCGTGGTCTTCCCCGGTGGCTACGGCACGCTCGACGAGCTGTTCGAAGCGCTCACGCTGGCCCAGACCCGCAAGGTCACGCAGTTCCCGGTGGTGCTCTACGGCACCTCGTACTGGAACGGCCTGCTCGACTGGCTGCACGGCGCCGTCCTCGAGGAGGGGGCCATCGTCTCCGACGACGTGGACCGGCTGATCGTGACTGACGACGTCGACGAGGTCGTCGCGCAGTTCCAGGGCTCCTGAGCCCGGCCGACCCCGGCGCCGACGCCTGGCGCGCCGCGAGCGGTGCGAGCCCGCCGTACGGCAGAATTGGCCGGACAGTCCGAGGGACGGAGAACACGTGCGGGTCTCGTCACAGCAGCGTCGTGAGCAGCTCATCGAGGCAGCGCTCGTCGTGGCCAAGCGCGATGGCGTCGGCGCGGTCAGCACCCGCACCGTCGCCGCCGAGGCCGGCGCCACGCCGGGCATCGTCCACTACGTCTTCGCGTCGATGGACGAGCTCCTGCGCGCGATGATCGGGCGGATGGCCGAGCAGTACATCGATACCGTCACCGACGCTGCCGTCGCCGGCGAGCACGACGCCACCTCGCTCCTCGTTCAGAGCTTCACCCAGCTGTGGACCTCCGTCGAGGACGACCCCGACGGTCACCTGCTCACCTTCGAGGTCGCCGCGCACGCCCTGCGCAACGCCGGGTTCAACGACCTCGCCCAGTGGCAGTACGCGACCTACCGCGAGACGGCGAAGCGGGTCCTCGAGCGCGTCGCCGAGGTGTGCGACGTCGAGTGGACGCTGCCCCTCGACGTGCTGGCGCGCATGCTCGTCGTGATCAACGACGGCGTGGTGCTGTCGTGGCTCGTCGACCGCGACAGCGAGAAGGCCCGCGAGGTCTATGCCGCGTTCGTCCGCGAGGTCGCGTCCTACGCCAGTCCGCGTCGAGAGACGGCGGGCTGACGGGTCCCCGCGATCGAGGCGACCATGTCGAGGCACTGACGGGTCGCCGTGACGTCGTGCGTCCGGAACACCCTCACGCCAGCCGCCGCTGACCAGGCGGTCGCGGCGAGCGTGCCAGGCAGCCGGTCGTCCCGCTCGACGTCGAGCGTCTCGCCGATGAAGTCCTTGCGCGACAGCGCGACCATCACCGGCCACCCCGTCGCAACGAGCTCGCCGATCCGGCGCGTGAGGATCAGCGAGTGGCGCGTGTTCTTGCCGAAGTCGTGCGTGGGGTCCAGCAGCACGCCCTCGGGCGCGACACCGGCGTCCATCGCGCGCTGTGCCAGCGTGGTCGTCCGCGCGACGACATCGGCCACCACGTCCTCGTACGCGGGCCTGAACGGGTCCGTACGCGGCGCGAGGCCGCCGGTGTGGCTGCAGACGATCCCGGCGCCGTGCTGCGCGGCGACGTGCACGAGCTCGGGATCGTGGCCGGCCCACGTGTCGTTCACCAGGTCGGCCCCCCGCGCGCACAACACGTCGGCGACCTCGCTGCGCCAGGTGTCGACGCTGAGCACGAGGTCGGGGTAGCGCGCACGCGCGGCCTCGACGAAGTCCGCCGTACGGCGCAGCTCCTCGGCGGGGCCGACCGCGTCGCCGTACCCGGCCTTGACGCCTCCGATGTCGACGATGTCAGCGCCGTCGGCGACCACGGCGTCGAGGTAGGCAAGGGCGTCCTCGAACGCAAACGTGCGGCCACGGTCGTAGAAGGAGTCGGGGGTCCGGTTCACGATCGCCATGACCGCGTGCTCTCCCGGCGCGAACACGCGGTCGCGCAGTCGGAGCTCCATGGCACGATCGTAGGCGTGATCTGGATCGGAGTCCTCGTGGGTGCGCTGATCGTCGGTGCTGCCGTCACGGTCGTGGCGGGGCGCACAGGGGCGCTGGGGCCGCCCGTGTCGACGCGGCGCGACGTCCTGGTGCCCGCTGAGGGTGAGCTGACAGCTCGCGACCTGCGTGCGGTGCGGTTCACCCGTGCCTGGCGCGGCTACGCCCGCGACGAGGTCGACGCCCTGCTCGCGCGGCTGGAGGCCGACGTCGACGCCCGCGCGGCCGCCGCCGACGAGGCGCCGCGTACGGCCGACGAGACGGGAGAGCGTGATGAGTGACGCGATCGTCGGCCACGACGGCCTCGCGCGCTGCCCTTGGGCGGAGTCGTCGGACGAGATGCGGGTCTATCACGACACCGAGTGGGGGCGCTCGGTCCGCGACGAGCGCGGGCTCTTCGAGCGGCTGACCCTCGAGGCGTTCCAGTCGGGGCTGTCGTGGGCGATCGTGCTGCGCAAGCGCCCGCGGTTCCGCGAGGTGTTCGCCGACTTCGACCCGGAGGTCGTCGCCGCGTACGACGGTGCGCGGGTCGCGGAGCTGCTCGACGACGCCGGCATCATCCGCAACCGCACCAAGGTCGAGGCGACGATTGCCAACGCGGCCGCGGTGCGGGCGCTCGAGGGCGGGTTCGCCGATCTCGTCTGGTCGTTCGCGCCGCCGGCTCGGCCCCGCCCGGCGTCGGTGGCCGACGTGCCGGCGGTGACGCCGGAGTCGAAGGCGCTCGCGGCATCGCTGAAGCGTCACGGGTTCGTGTTCGTCGGTCCTACGACGGCATACGCCCTCATGCAGGCCACGGGCATGGTGGACGACCACCTCGCCGGCTGCCACGTGCGGACGGAGCCTGTCTGAGCGAGGATCGGGCGCATGCCGACCCTCGCGCGTGCTGTCCGAATCGGCGTCGCACTCGCGATGCTGCCCGTCCCGGCGCTGGTCGTGCCCGGCGCCGTCGCGGCCCCGACGTCCGGCGCACCGGCCTCCGTCGCTATCGCGGACACCGCAGTGCGGGCCGCTCCGCGCCCGGCGGTGGTCGAGCGGGTCGTCTTCGGCCAGTCACGCCGGGGGCGTGACCTCGTGGCGTACCGGCTCGGCGACCCGGACGCCACCCGCTCCGCTGTCGTGATCGCCGCGATGCACGGTGACGAGCGCAAGCCGCAGGCCATCCTCCGTACGCTGCGCGACGGGAGGCCGATCGAGGGCCTCGACCTGTGGATCGTGCCCAACGCCAACCCCGACGGAGTCGCCCGCAAGGCCCGCCGCAACGCCCGCGGCGTCGACCTCAACCGCAACTACCCACGCAGGTGGAAGCGCTCGAAGCGTGGGCCGACCTGGTCCGGGCCGCGTGCGGCGTCCGAGCCCGAGACGAAGGCGATGATGCGGTTCCTTCGCCGCGTCGACCCCGATCAGGTGGTGTCGTTCCACCAGCCGCTCTACGGGATCGACACCAGCGGCACCGGCAACCGCCCGCTCGCCCGCAGGTTGGCGAAGCACCTCAAGCTGCCCAGGCGCTCCTTCTCCTGCGGGTCGGGCTGCCACGGCACGCTCTCGCAGTGGTTCAACCATCGGCTCGACGGCCAGCTGGTCACCGTCGAGCTCAGCCGGCGACCGTCCCGGGCCTACCTGACCGGGACCGCGCCGCACGGCCTCCTCAAGGCGCTCGGCGGTCGCCGCGTCTGACGGGCCGCGAGAGGAAGGTCAGCGACCGACGAAGGTCGGCTTCTCCTTGGCCACGAAGGCCTCGACGGCGGCCGTGTGGTCCTCGGTCGCGCCCGTGAGCGCCATCAGCCGCGCCTCGTTGGAGAGCGACTCGGGGAGCGAGTGGGTGGCAGAGAACGCGAGCGCCCGCTTCAGCGACGCGTACGCGATCGTCGGGCCGGACGCCAGACGGGTCGCGAGGCTCCGTACGGTCTCGGCGAGCTCCTCGTCGGGGACGACCTGGGTCGCGAGACCGAGCGAGGCGGCCTCCTCGGCGCCGACTGTGCGGGGCAGCATCAGCAGCTCGGTCGCCTTCGGGAGGCCGACGAGCCGCTGGAGTGTCCACGACGCGCCCGTGTCGGCCGACAGGGCGATGCTGGCGAACGCGAGGTTGAACCCGGCCGAGGCGCCGACGATCCGGAAGTCCGCCGCGAAGGCGATCGAGGCCCCGGCGCCCGCGGCGATCCCGTTGACGGCAGCGATCACCGGCTTCGGCATCTGCGTGATCGCGAGCACCATCGGGTTGAAGTGCTCCTCGACGGTGTTGCCGAGCGAGACCTCGCCGCTGCGGAGCGCCGCGATGTGCTCCTTGAGGTCCTGACCGGCACTGAACGCCCGCCCCGAACCGGTCACGACGACGCACCGGACGGTGTCGTCGGCAGCCGCCTTCTGCAGCGCGTCACGGAACGCGACCTTGGTCTCGTCGTTGAAGCTGTTGAGCGTTTCGGGGCGTGAGAGCGTGATCGTCGCGACGGCCTCAGAGAGGTCGTACGTCACAGAAGAGGCGGGCTCGGTCATGGCGTCAGTCTGCCGCATTCACCGATGACGCGACCGTGCGCGATAATGGACCCACTCAAGGTGCACGCGTCGGCGCTGCGCACGAAGGAGAGGGGAACGCATGGCGGCCATGAAGCCTCGGACCGGGGACGGCCCGCTGGAGGTCACCAAGGAAGGACGTTGCATCGTGATGCGGGTTCCGCTCGAAGGTGGTGGGCGGCTCGTCGTCGAGCTCACCAACAACGAGGCCTCCGACCTCGGTGATGCCCTGAAGGCTGTCTGAGTGGCCTCGCACCCCGGTCTGACCGTCCGCTGGTCGCTGCGTGACGCCCCCGTCGGCACGCTCGACCGGCTGAAGGAGTACGTCCGGGACACCTCGTACGAGCGGTTCGCCGGCAAGGACGGCCTCGCCTTCAAGACCTGGCGCGCACGTGAAGGCGCCTGGTTCGAGGGTGTGTACGTCTTTGCCGACGATGCCGAGCGGGCAGCGTTCCAGGAGTCGTTCACCGCCTCGGCGGACACGGCTCCTGGATCGCAGATCATCGGCAGCAGCCCGGTGCTCATCGAGGAGTGCGAGATCGTGGCGATCGCGGAGGGTGTAGCGGGCTTCGCGCCCGCCGCGTCCTTCGGGTGATCGCCTTCGGGTGATCGCTAGGGCCCCCTCGTCGCAGGCCCCGCTGTCGTCGCAGCGGGGCCCGCGACGGGGGACCGAACGGAGCGGCACCGCTCACAGGAGATCGGCGAGCAGGGCGGCTGCGCGTGCGGCGCCGTCGGTCTCGACGCGCCTCGTCGCGGGTGTGCGTCCGACCTCGGCGAGCAGTGCGTGAGCCAGCGCGTCCGGGTTGCACGCCTCCTCGTACGCGAGCCTGTGTCCGGCCCCGTACTGCCTGAGCCGGTGCGGCACGTGGACGTTCTGCTCGAAGTGGTGGCGCAGCGGGACGTAGACGAACGGCACCCCCTGCGCCGTGAGCTCCATGCAGGTCGTGAGTCCGCCCTGGACCAGCGCCACGTCCGCCGCACCGAGTGTCCGGTGCAGGTCGGGGACGAACCCCCTCAGGCGCACACCGCGCCTGCGCGGGAGACCGCGCGGGTCGATCCGGGGCCCGGTGGCCACGAGGAACCGCATCCGCGGCTCGACCCGCCTGATCATCGGCACCGCGTCGAGCACCCGCCGCAGGAGGGGTTCGCCGACCCCGGAGCCGCCGACCGTGACGACGCAGAACAGGTCCTCGGGGCTCAGCCCGAGCGACGCCCGTACGGCCTGCCGGTCGGCCTCCCCGATCGGGTCGAAGCCGGTGACGTAGCCCGAGAACGCGAAGTTCTCCTCCGTCCACTCGCGGATCCCCGGCAGGCCCGGGCCGAAGGTCTCGTCCACCACGTCGTCAGGGTTGCCGACGAACACCGACCGGTCGCGCACCCGCTGGAACCGCGCCCGGTGCTCGATCATCTCGGCGTTGTGGTCGGCGGTGAGCGCTGCCTCGGCGGGCCCGCCGTCGGCCATCGGGACCCACCCGACGAAGTCGGTGAACCACGCGAACGCGAACCGCTTGAGCTCGGGGTTCTCGTGCAGGAAGTAGTCGACGTCCCACGCCTCGTCGCCGACCACGAGGTCGTACGGCTCCTCGCGCACGAGGTCGTCGAACACGCCGAAGTTGGCGGCCAGGATCTCGTCCATCCGCCGGATCGCTTGGAACGCGTGCAGGTCGTGCTCGGCTGCCTCGTCCTCCACGTGCGCGCACTCGCTCGCCAGGAACGCCGAGGCGGGGTGGACGTGCTCCCCGGCACGCGCGAGGACCCCGGTCGCCGGCTCCTGGGTCAGCCAGTCGATCTGGAGGTCGGGGTGGTGCTTGCGCAAGGCGTCGGCGATCGCCAGGTCGCGGCGGACGTGGCCGAGCCCGATCGGCGAGGTGAGGTAGAGCGCGCGCCGTGGTCTGCGGCGACCCCGTGTCCACGTGCGGCGTACGGAGGTCTCGGGCCACAGGCGCTCGGCGAACTCTCGTACGGCCCGGGTGACCGCGACCGGGGAGCGTGCGTGAGGGGCATGACCGCCGCCAGCGATCGTGAGCAGGGTGCCGCCTGTCGCGTCGGCGAGGGCGATCCCCTCGGCGTACGGGCGTACGTGGTCGTCATCGCCGTGGATCACGAGGAGCGGCACGTCCGCCTGGACCACGCGCTGGGCGAATCCGGGGGCCCGGCACGAGGTGCGGGCGAACTCGGTGTCGACGAGGCGTTCGGGTCCGATCTCGTGTCCCCAGGCGACGCAGTCCTCGATCTGCTTCGTGGAGTGCGGCTCGGTGAACATCCGCCCGAAGAAGAACCGGAGGAAGTGGTCGTAGTCGCCGTGGAGCCAGGTGTGACGGGTGAAGGTGGCCCACCCCTCGGGCGTCGTTGCGGGGTCGGCGGGCTCTTGGAGGAACACCTGGCGCTCGCGCTCCTCGATCCCGGGCACGAGTCCGAGGGCGGGGCCGATCGCGACGACGCCGGCCACCTCCTCGGGTGCCTCGAGGGCCATCGCGAGCGACCAGGCCACGCCGCAGGAGAAGCCGACGACGAGCGCCGGATCGGGGTCGGCGCCACGGCGCACTCGCGCGAGGACGGCCCGCGCGTCGGCGACGAACTCCTCGTCGGCGTAGGCCTCGGGCCCCGCCGGGCGGTCCGAGCCTCCGCTGCCGCGGCCGTCGAAGGTGACGACACGGAAGTGGCGGGCGAGGGTCGGCACCTGTGCCTTCCACGTGAGCGACGGGATGATCGACCAGGTCGGCATCAGCAAGATCGTGTGCGGGGCATCCCCGAACACCTCGTACGCGACACGGACCCCGTCGCGGACGACGGAACCGTGGTCGTCGGGCTCCCTGGCGCGCATCGTCCCCCTCCGTCAGCGGCCGTCGCACCCAGTCTGCCCTTGCAGACGGGTGCGACGGCCCCGCGTTGTCAGCCCGATCGGGAAGCGGCTCACTTCCGTACGGCCAGCACCCGGTGGAAGGGCGTCTGCGCCACCGACTCGAACTGCGAGAAGCCGGCGGCCGAGGTGATCTCGCGGATCTTGGCCGGACCGGCTTGGGTCCCCAGCGCCAGGCCGACCTCCTGCGACAGCGACGCCGGGGTGCACAGGAGCGTCGAGAACCCGTAGTACGCCCGCCCGACCGGGTTGAGGTTGTCCTCGACACGGTCGCCGGCCATCGGCTCGACGATCATCCACACGCCGTCGTCGGCGAGGGCACGGTGCACGTGCCGGGCGGCGCCGACGGGGTCGCCCATGTCGTGGAGCGCGTCGAACGTCGTCACCACGTCGTACGGGGTCTCGTCGAGCTTCTGCGCCGACGTCGCCTCGAACCGCACCCGGTCGGCGACGCCGGCGGCCTCCGCCCGTTCGCGCGCGACGTCGATCGACGCCGCGTGGTAGTCCGAGCCCACGAACCTCGAGCGAGGGAACGCCTCGGCCATGAGGATCGTCGACGCGCCGTGCCCGCAGCCGATGTCGGCGACCGTCGCGCCGTCACGGAGCTTGTCCGCCGCGCCCGCGGCCGGCAGCCAGTCGTCGACCAGGTGGGCCAGGTAGCTGGGACGGAAGAACCGCTCGCAGCCGACGTGGACGTCCGAGTTGTGCTCGTGCCAGCCGAGACCGGCCGAGTCACGCGCCGCCTCGACGATGTGCGCCGAGTCTGCGACCGTGCCGAGCGCGATCTGGAACAGGCCCGGCAGGAAGGCCGGGCTGGACTCGTCGGTGAGCGCGATCGCGTGCTCGGCAGGGAGCACGTAGCGGCCGGTGTCTGGCTCGTACCGGACGAAGTCCCCGGCGGCCTGCGCGTTGAGCCACTCCCGGGCGTACGGCTCGGCCGTCCCGGTGCGTTCGGCGAGCTCCGACGGTGTGAGTGCGCCGCCGTCGGCCAGCGCGCGGTAGTAGCCGAGCTTGTCTCCGAGCACTACCAGGGCGGCGTTGAGCGTCGCCCCCACCTCGTCGACTGCCCGGAAGACGAACCCCATCAGGACGCCTTCGTCGATCGGCTCTGTGTCGATCTGTGCGGTCATGTCACCCTCCTAGGTGAGCTGTGCGATGCCGTGAACGCTAGGAGCGGGCAGCGGCCCGTCGCATCAGGTGACCCCCCTGGTCCCAAACCGGCCCGGCACGGCCTCGCGGATGGCTAGCCTCGGAGCATGCTCGTCGGACGAGCGCGGGAGTCGGCCGCGATCGCGGACCTGCTGGCGCGCGCTCGGCGCGGGTCCAGCGGTGTCCTCGTCGTCCTCGGAGAGGCGGGGATCGGCAAGTCGACGCTGCTCGACCAGACGCGTGAGACCGCCGCCGATCTGCACGTCCTCGCGGCCGCTGGCGCCGAGCCGGAGCGCGACCTGCCGTTCGCCGGGCTGGCGCAGCTGCTCCGTCCGGTGCTCGGCCACCTCGACACGCTGCCGGCGGTGCAGGCCGACGCGCTCGCGCAGGCGCTCGCCCTCCAGCCCGGGGAGCGGGGCAACGGGCCGGCGGGCCCGGGCGAGAGGTTCGCGGTCTCCGCGGCGACCCTGGGGCTGGTGAGCCGTGCGGCCGAGGACCACCCGCTGCTGCTGCTCGTGGACGACCTGCACCACCTCGACCGGCCGTCGGTCGACGCGATCCTGTTCGCCGCACGCCGCCTCCTCACCGACTCCGTCGCGGTCGTCCTCGCGGCACGGCCCGGCGAAGGGGTCGACGAGCTCGTGGCCGATCTCGACCGGCTCGACCTGGGCGGCCTGACGCACGACGAGTGCCGTACGCTCGTCGCCCCGCGCGGGCTGTCGTCCACGCAGGTCGACCGGCTGCACGTCGTCAGCGGCGGCAACCCGTTGGCGGCGCTCGAGATGGCCCGCCGCCCCGACCTGCTGGCGCGAGACCTCGGTGCGGTGCCGGTGCCGCGGCTCATCGAGCAGGCCTTCACGGGCCGGCTGGACGCTCTGAGCCCTCCCGCACGGACCGCGCTGACCGTCGCCGCGCTCGCGGGTGACCTCGACCTCGCGACCGTCGGGAGAGCATGCGCGGCAACAGGGAGCGACCTCGACCGCCTCGCCGAGGCCGAGGAGGCCGAGCTGGTCGAGGTGGGGCCCGGCCGGGTCCGGTTTCTCCATCCCCTGATGCGGGCGTCGCTCGTGCAGGCGACCGCCCCTGCGTTGCGGCGTCGCCTCCACCGCACCCTCGCGGAGGTGCTGCCCGCCGGTGATCTCGACCGGCGCGCGCTCCACATCTCCGCGTCGACGATCGGGGCCGACGCGGACGCGGCGACGGTGCTCGACGAGGCGACCGCCTCAGCGGCCCGCAGGCGCGCGTACGCGGTCGCCTCGGGCTGGGGCGAGCGTGCGGCGCACGCGAGCGCCGATGCGGGCGAGCGCGCCCGGCGCCTCACGCTGGCGGGGGAGCACGCCTGGCTCGGCGGCCTCGCGGACCGCGCGCTCGAGATCTTCGGTGAGGCGGTCGCCGCGGCGCCGGACGAGCAGGCGCGACGCCGGGCCCTCGCGCTGCGCGGCGTGGTCAGCGCGAGGTGCGGCTCGCTCGTCGAGGCGCGTGACCTCCTGCTCGAGGCGTCGCTCCCGATCTCTGCCGACGACCCCGATCTGGCGGTGCTCCTGCTCGCCGAGGCGGTGTACGCCTGCGTCTACCTGGGCGATGCGGCGGCCGTCCGTACCGTCCTCACGCGGCTCGACGCCTACCAGGACAGGACCGAGCATCCACGCAGCCGGATCCTCGGTGACCTCGCCGCGGGCATCGGCCGCGTGATCATCGGCGAGGGAGACGCAGGAGCCGAGCGGATTCGGCGGGCCGTGTCGGCGTCGGGCACCGGTGACCTCGTCGACGACCCGCGCTGGCGGGCCTGGGTGCTGCTCGGCCCGATGTGGCTGCGCGAGTCGGGCGAGGCGAGGGCGCTGGTGGAGGCGGTCGTGACCGACGCGCGCGAGCAGGCGGCCGCAGGAACGTTGCCCTTCCTGCTGTTCCACGCGGCGCGCGACGACGCGGCGACCGACCGCTGGACCTCGGCGGAGGCGGCGTACCGCGAGGCGATCGCCCTCGCCCGCGAGTCCGGCCAGCGCACCGACGAGGCGATCTCCCACGCGGGCCTCGCCTGGCTGCTCGCCCGTCGCGGTCGTGAGGACGAGATGCGGGCGGAGGCGGAGGAGGCCGAACGCCAGTGCGTGCGCAGCCGGCTCAACTTCGGTCGTACGTGGCTGCGGTTCGCGTGGGGCGACCTCGCCGCGGGCCTCGGCCGGTACGACGACGCCGTCACCTCCTACCGCGACCAGCAGTCCCTCGTACGGCACCTCGGCGTCGACGATGCCGACCTGTCACCGGCGCCCGAGCTCGTGGACTGCCTCCTGCGGGTGGGCGAGGTCGGCGCCGCGCACGCGGAAGCGGTCGCGTTCGAGGCGCTCGCCGACGCCAAGGGCCAGCCCTGGTCGCAGGCCCGCGCACACCGGGCGGTCGCGCTCGTCGGGATCGACCCCGAGGAGCGGTACGAGGCCGCGCTGGCGCAGCATGCCCACAGCCCCGACACGTACGAGCGGGCCCGGACCCAGCTGGCGTACGGGGCTTATCTGCGGCGCGCGCGGCGGCGGACCGAGGCTCGGACGGTCCTGCGCGAGGCGCTCGACACCTTCGACCGCCTCACGGCCGCCCCGTGGGCCGAGCAGGCGTCGGCCGAGCTCGCGGCCACAGGGGAGCGCGCGCAGCGCCGCGCGGTCGGGGCCGAGCAGCCGCTGACGCCCCAGGAGCTGCAAGTGGCCCGGTTGCTGGGCGACGGACGGACGACGAGAGAGGCGGCCGCGGCGCTCTTCCTGAGCCCCAAGACCGTCGAGTACCACCTGCGGCACGTCTACATCAAGCTCGGGATCTCCTCGCGCGCCGAGCTGGCCGAACGGCTCAGTGAGGACGCCGAGCTGCGGCAGTGAGGGTGGCTCAGCTCGCGCGTCGCTGGGCGACGAGCAGACCGTCGCCCACCGGCAGCAGCGCCGGGAGGAACCGCTCGTCGTCGAGCAGCGCCTTGCCGAGCTCGCGGATGGCCACCGTGTCCTCGTCGCGACGCGCCGGATCGGCGACGCGGTCGTGCCAGAGCGCGTTGTCGAACGCCAGCACGCCACCGGGGCGCAGCAGGCGTACCGCCTCCTCGACGAAGAGCGGGTAGTCGCGCTTGTCGGCGTCGACGAACACCAGGTCGTAGCCGCCATCGGCGAGCCGGGGCAGCACGTCGAGCGCGGAGCCGGAGATGAGTCGGAAGCGGTTGGGAGCGATGCCTGCCTCGGTCAGCGTGGCACGAGCCAGACGCTGGTGCTCGGCCTCGCGGTCCACCGAGGTGAGGACGCCATCAGGGCGCATCCCGCGCAGCAGCCAGAGACCGGAGACCCCCGTGCCGGTCCCGACCTCGACGACGGCTCCGGCGCCGGAGACGGAGGCGAGCAGCCGCAGAGCGGCGCCTCCGCCCGGTCCGATCGGGGCGACGCCGACCTCGTCCGCACGCGCGCGAGCGTTGAGCAGGTGCTCGTCCTCGATGACGAACTCCTCGGCGTAAAGCCAGCTCTGCGGTGTGATCGCGGTGGCGATGACGAACTCCTCTCGGACGCCGGGACACCCGGCACTGCGCCACAGCCTAGGGCATCAGGACGGTCCGGCCGGGCACCGTGGACCGGAACGACAGACGTGGCGTCCCGCGCTCCGACGGCGTGTGAGATGCGCCACGTCGGGCCGCAGAAGAGCGGATCGGCGTCATAGGGAACCTCCAGGGCCGTCTCATCGTTGTCTCAGATTGTTGGGAGACGATCAGGGTCCGACCAACACAGGAGGTCGTCAGACGATGGGCACGACCACGCAGCCCGCCGACACCCAGCCCTCGAACGACGGGGGCGTCGGCACCTGGGAAGAGATCGTGGAGCAGCACTCCGCGCGTGTCTTCCGGCTCGCCTACCGCCTCACCGGCAACCAGCACGACGCCGAGGACCTCACCCAAGAGGTCTTCATCCGTGTGTTCCGCTCCCTCGAGTCGTTCAAGCCCGGCTCCTTCGAGGGTTGGATCCACCGCATCACGACGAACCTGTTCCTCGACCGCGTTCGCCGGAAGTCGAAGTTCCGCTTCGACCGCTTCGCCGAGGGCGCCGAGGAGCGCCTGACAGCTGCCGACCCCTCGCCCGAGCGGGTCTGGAACGACGCGACGCTCGACGCCGACGTGGAGGGCGCCCTGGCGGCGCTGCCCGACGAGTTCCGCGTCGCCGTTGTCCTCTGCGACATCGAAGGACTGTCGTACGAGGAGATCGCCGACGTCCTCGGGGTCAAGCTCGGGACCGTCCGCTCCCGCATCCACCGCGGGCGCAAGCAGTTGCGCGTCTCCCTCGAGCACCGCGCGCCGTCCGGCTCCCGGACCCGGTTCGCCGGCCCTCTTGACCCGGTGGTGGCGCCGCGCTGATGGCACACCTGGGAGATCGCGTCGCCGCCTTCGTCGACGGGCAGCTGCCCCCCGACGAGGCGGAGCGTGCCCAGGACCACCTCGCGGCCTGCGAGGCGTGCCGCGAGGCCGTGCTCGCCCAGCGCACGCTCAAGCGCCGGATGACCGGGCTCGGGGCGGCTGCGCCGACGCCGTCCACGAGCCTGCTGTCGGCGCTGTCCGACCCGACGCGCCTCGCTGCGGCCGCGCCCCCTTCACGCCTGCACCTGCTCTTCGACCACGCCCTCCTGCGGGCGTCGATCGCCGCGTCCGGCGCCTCGGCCGTGCTGGTCGGGCTCGCCTACGTCGTGGGCGCGCCCCACGCTCCCGTGGACACCGTCCTGCCACCGGTCGACCGGTTCGTCGCGCAGTTCCGCGGCGAGGCCGATCCCGTCCAGCAGACTGTCCGCTCCGCGACCGACCCCGGCACGGAGGTCTCCCTGGCGATCGCCCCGGGGCATGCGATCGCTCCGGCGAGCACCGATTCCGCCGAGGCGGTCTCGCTCCTCGAGCAGGCGCTGGGGTCCGCGGTCAGCGTCCGCCTCCTGGCCCACCGCTACGACCTGTCCGTCGCGCCGTCGGACGTGCCCGGGCGCACCGAGGTGGTCGTTGCTTCTGCCGGCCACCGCATCGCCTCGTACATCCTCGACGATGTCGAGGGGCGGCTCCAGCGGGTCGTGCGCTACGCGCAGTCGGCGCGCGACGACGCGGCGCTGCGCGCGATCTTGCCCGTCTCGCGAGAGACGGGCGTGCAGGCCGCCATGCTGGCGATCCCGGCGTCGGTGGACTCCGTCGTCGAGGATGCTTCCGACGCGCAGGCGTCCCGCGAGGCGGCTTCCGGCGAGAGCGCCGTCGACGGGACGCCGATGAGGGCGTCCCTCGCCGATCGGATCGATGCGGCCACGATCCACGAGCTCGCCTCGGTCGGGTGGCCGTGCCACGACCGGCTCGGCACCGCGCTCGAGCGCGTCTCCGCCCGCTGGGTCGATCTCGCCGGCGACAAGGCGATCGCTCTCACCTACACGGACGGCGTCTCGACCCTCACGGTCTATGAGCAGAACGGCGCGCTCGACGACAGCGCCACCGCGGGATTCCAGCACAGGAACGTCGCAGGGACGTCGGTGTGGGTCCGGCCGGGGACGCCGTCGGTCGCCACCTGGGACTCGCAGGGCATCGTCTTCACGGTCGTCACCGACGGCCCTGTCGACCGCCTCCGCGAGGCGTTCGACCACCTGCCTCAGCAGCCGCGTCGAGACGGCGCGCTCGACCGCGTCCGTACGGGGCTGGCCCGGCTCACGTCCTGGGTGACCCCGGGCGAGAGCCCGACGCGCTGATCAGGTCGCGTCGACGTCGAACGGCGGCGGCTCGCCCGGCTCGAGACGCTTCTGGGCCGGCGACGCCGTCGTTCCTGACGGGGCCGACGGGGTTGCCGACTCGTCGTCGTCGACTGCCCCTTTGACCATCTCGCGCGGGTCGAGGCCCTTGAGCTCGTCGCGCAGCGTCGTGAAGTCATCGCCCATCTCGCGCTGGAGGTCGGACTTCGCGTTGTCGGCCATCTGGCGGACCGTACGGACGAAGCGTCCGAGCTGCCGTGCAAAGTCGGGCAAGCGGTCGGGCCCGAACACCACGATCGCGACGATGGCGATCACGAGGATCTCCGCTACGCCGATGTCGCTGAACATGCGCGAAGCCTAGCCGCGATGAGGCGTACGGTCAGCGACCGGTCGGCGCGAGCCCGAGCTGCATGCCGGCAAGACCGCGTGTACGGCCCGACAATGTCGACGCGATCTGCGTGAGCGCCTTGCCTGCGGGGCTCTGCGGGGCCGAGTCGACGATCGGTACGCCGGCGTCTCCGCCGACCCGCATCTGCTCGTCGAGGGGGATCTGGCCGAGAAGCGGCACGTCGTACCCCAGGCGCTGGCTCAGCGTCGTGGCGACCTTCTGGCCGCCACCGGAGCCGAAGACCTCCATGCGCTCGCCGTTGGGGAGCTCGAGCCACGACATGTTCTCGACGACGCCGACGACGCGCTGGTGCATCATCGAGGCCATCGTGCCCGCGCGCTCGGCCACCGAGGCGGCGGCGTCCTGCGGGGTGGTGACGACGACGACCTCGGCGTTCGGCAGGTGCTGGCCGAGGCTGATCGCCATGTCACCGGTGCCCGGAGGCAGGTCCAGCAGCAGCGCGTCGAGGTCGCCCCAGTAGACGTCGGAGAGCATCTGGACAAGTGCGCGGTCGAGCATCGGGCCACGCCACGCGACGACCTGGTCCTTGCGGGGCTTGAGCATGCCGATGCTCATCACCAGCATCCCGCGGACCGGGACGGGCATGATCATGTCCTCGACCTGGGTCGGACGGGCGTCGCCGACGCCGAGCATGTCGGGGATCGAGTGGCCATAGATGTCGGCGTCCACGATGCCGACCTTGAGGCCCTGCGCAGCCAGCGCCGCGGCGAGGCTGACGGTGACCGAAGACTTGCCGACGCCGCCCTTGCCGGAGGCGATCGCGTACACCTTGGTGAGCGAGCCCGGTTTGGCGAAGGGGATCTCGCGCTGCGTCTGGCCGCCGCGCAGCACCTCTTGCAGGTTCTTGCGCTGCTCGTCGTTCATCACGCCCATGTCGACGACGACGTCGGTGACGCCGGCGACCTTCATGACCGCGGCGGTGACGTCACGCGTGAGGGTGTCCTTGAGCGGACAGCCGGCGACCGTGAGCAGCAGGTGCACGATGACGTTGCCGCCGTCGATGTCGACGCCTTCGACCATGCCGATCTCGGTGATCGGACGGCGGATCTCGGGGTCGTTGACGGTGGACAGCGCGTCGTTGACGGCGTCCGGGTTCACGACGGTCTCTACGGCCATGACATCGATGCTACGTGCGTGGGGGAAGTCACCTCGGCGTCGGGTCGACCTGGCCGTCGGCCTGCTCGTCCTCGGGCCCCGCGAGGCGCTCCTCGATGTCGCTGACCAGCCCGCGCAGCTCCGAGCGCATGAAGTCGCGCGTCGCCACCTCGCCCAGCGCCAGCCGCAGGCTCGCGACCTCGCGGGCGAGGAACTGCATATCGGCGTGCGCACGAGCGGTCTGCTCGCGGTCCTGCTCCTGGGTGACCCGGTCACGGGCCTCCTGCCGGTTCTGGGCGAGCAGGATGAGCGGGGCCGCGTACGAGGCCTGGAGCGACAGCATCAGCGTGAGGAAGATGAACGGGAACGGGTCGAAGCGCAGATCGTCGGGAGCCAGCGTGTTCCAGAGGAACCAGGCGGCGACGAAGACGGTCATCCAGGCGATGAACGTCGCCGTCCCCATGAACCGCGCGAAGCCCTCGGCGAACTTGCCGAACGACTCCGCGTCCATCCGGCGACGGCCCTCGCGCCGCCAGCCCCGGCCGGCCTCGCGGGGCTGGTCGAGACGGACGCGGCGGTCGTCGCGGTCGCTCATCGCGCCACCTCGGACTCGTGGTCGCGCCAGCCTTCGGGCAGCAGCTCGTCGAGGACGTCGTCGACGGTGATCGCGCCGACCAGGTGCTGGGACTCGTCGACGACCGGGCAGGCGACGAGGTTGTACGTGGCGAGGATGCGGGCGACCTCGTGCAAGGAGGTGTCGGGACGCGGCCAGTCGATGTCGTTGACGGCGATCGAACCGACCAGCGACGACGGGGGCTCGCGGAGCAGGTGCTGGAAGTGCACGATCCCGAGGAACCGCCCGGTCGGCGTCTCGACCGGAGGACGGGCGACGTACACGAGCGCGGCCAGCGACGGCGACAGCTCGGGCTCGCGGATGCGGGCCAGGCACTCGGCCAGCGTCGCGTCCGGCGGCAGGATCACGGCGTCGGAGGTCATCAGACCACCGGCCGTGCCCTCCTCGTAGACCATGAGGCGGCGTACGTCGTCGGCCTCCTCGGGCTCCATGAGCGCGAGGAGCTCCTCGGCCGTCGCGAGCGGGAGCTCGGCGATGACGTCGGCGGCGTCGTCGGGCGACATCTCCTCGAGGACGTCCGCGGCGCGCTCGGGATCGAGGCGTCCGAGGATCTCGACCTGGGCGACCTCGGGCATCTCCTCGAGGACGTCGGCGAGCCTCTCGTCGTCGAGCTCGGCGGCGATCTGCGTGCGGCGCTGGATCGGGAGCTCGCGCAGCGCGTTGGCGAGGTCAGCGGGGCGCATCGTGTCCATCGTCGCGAGCAGGTGAGTGGCCCCCTGGGACGGCTGCTCGCCCGCGAGGTCGGCCACGTCGTTCCAGGCCACGACGACCCCGTGGCCCCGGCGGCTGAACCTCTTGGAGCGCTCGCGGACCGCGACGTCGGTGAGATACCAGTCGTGGGTGCGGTCCTGCTCCATCGCGACGTCGTACACGATGCCCTCGAGCTCCTGCGACGGCACGCGGACCGTACGGTCGAACAGCTCGCCGAACACGAGCGTCTCGGTCTGGCGTTGCTCGAACCGCCGGAGGTTCAGCACGCCCGTCGTGATGATCTGGCCACCCTCGAGGGACGTCACGCGGGTCATCGGCAGGAACACGCGTCGACGGCCGAGCACCTCGATCACCAGCCCCAGCACTCGGGGGAGCCGGCCGGCGCTGCGCTGCGTGACGACGACGTCGCGCAGCTTGCCCACCTGGTCCCCCGCGGGGTCGAAGACGGCGTGCCCGGCCAGCCTGGCGAGGAAGATGCGGCTCGTCGAGGTCACGGGGTCAGCCTAGACCCGGAAGCCCCCTCACCCGCGCACGTACGACACCCCGCCACCGCAGTGCGGTGACGGGGCGTCGGATGCTGCCGGGTGAGCGCGAGATCAGCTCTTGCCGCTGGTGGTGAAGATACCGGCCGAGGTGGTGCGCGTTCCCTTGACGACGAAGCGGTACTTGTAGCGCTTCGAGCTGCGGAAGGAGTAGGTCACCTTGCCCTTGCGGTTGAGCTTGAGGGTCTTGACCTTCTTCCACTTGCCGCCGGCCTTGCGCTGCAGGACGACCTTGGTCTTGTAGCGGCCCCACTTGCCGTTGGTGTTGTACTTCTTCAGCGTGATCTTGGCGACCTTGCGGCTGGAGTTGGACCAGCTGCGGATGTTGCCCGACGCGCGGAGGTCGGACTTGATCGCGAAACCGCCGCCGGCGACGCTCGGATCGGTCGCCGTGTAGGTGTTCGTGCCGTCGTACCAGGTGACCCGGACGTTGGCGATGCGGAACGCGCCGCGGCCCCATCCGTTGCGGAACGAGAACGAGGTCTCGGCCCACGTGTAGCCCGAGGACGAGACGTACGCGATCTGGAGGTTGCTCTGCAGCTTGGTCGAGCCGCGGTAGACGTCGGCGTAGACCTTGGCGTTGCCGTACTGGCCCAGCAGGGCGCCGTTGACGACCTGGCCCACGGTGCCAACCTTGACGGTCTTGGTCGAGGCGTTGATCGCCGAGCCACCGTAGCTGTAGCCGACGTTGATCCGAGAGATGTCGAGCGGGCCTGCGGCCGACCGCGCGTTGGCCGACTGCGGGGTGATGTCGATCGCAGCGGACGCCGGCGCGAGCAGGGCGCCCGAGAAGACGAGCGCGGCGCCGGTCATGGTGACCGCGGCGCTCTTGAGGAGGGTCTTCACAGAGGGGGTGCCTTCCTGGGGCAAGACGAATAGTGCGACAGCAACATAACCCATGAAAGGTGCAGGTCGAACCCACTTCTTGGTGGTAGAGGCTTCAACGAGTGCGGGCGGAACCCAGGGGTTCGAGACGGACCACGACGGACTTCGATGTCGGGGTGTTGGAGCCGAGGGCGACGGAGTCGAGCGGGACGAGCGGGTTCGTCTCCGGGTAGTACGCCGCGGCGGTGCCACGCGGCACGTCGTACGCGACCGTCCTGAAGTCCGTGACGCGGCGGGTCGACCCGTCCGACCAGACCGAGACGACGTCGACGACCGCGCCGTCGTCCAGGGCCTGCGCGGCGAGGTCCTCGCGGTGCACGAACACCACTCGGCGACCACCCTCGATGCCGCGGTAGCGGTCGGACAGCCCATAGATCGTCGTGTTGAACTGGTCGTGGCTGCGCAGCGTCTGCAGGAGCAGGTGACCGTCGGGCACGTGCAGCACCTCGATCGGCGACACGGTGAGCACCGCAGCGCGCTCACGGGTCGCGAACGTCAGCGAGTCGCGCGGCGGGTGCGGCATGACGAAGCCGCCCTGACGCTCGGTGTTGACGTCGTACCCCGCACACCCCGGCACGACGCGCGCGATGTGCTGGCGCACCACGGTGTAGTCGTCGCGCATCTGCGCCCACGGGATCACCGGCGCCGACGCGCGGCGCGACAGCGTCTCCTCGGCCAGGTGCGAGACGATCGCCGTCTCGGACAGGAGCATCTCGCTTGCCGGCTCCAGGTTGCCGCGGGAGGAGTGCACGACCGACATCGAGTCCTCGACGGTCACGTGCTGTTCACCGGACGGCCGGCGGTCGATCTCGGTACGGCCGAGCGTCGGCAGGATCAGCGCGGTCCGCCCGCACACGAGGTGCGAGCGGTTGAGCTTGGTGGCGACGTGGACGGTCAGGTCGGTACGGCGCAGCGCGTCCGCGGTCACGTCGGTGTCCGGAGCGGCGTGGACGAAGTTGCCGCCGAGCGCGACGAAGACCGAGACCAGGCCGTCGCGCATCGCGCGGATGGTGTCGACGGTGTCGTAGCCGGGCTCGCGGGGCGGCGCGAAGTCGTACTCGGCCGCGAGCGCGTCGAGGAAGTGCTGCGGCGGGCGCTCCCAGATGCCCATGGAACGGTCGCCCTGGACGTTCGAGTGGCCGCGTACGGGGCAGAGCCCGGCGCCGCGCCGCCCGAGGTCGCCGCGGACGAGCGCGAGGTTGACGACCTCCTTGATCGTGGCGACCGCGTTGCGGTGCTGGGTCAGACCCATCGCCCAGCACCAGATCGTCGCGTCCGACTCGCGCAGCATCTGGGCGGCCTCGGTGATCTGCGCGCGCGACAGGCCGGTCGCCACCTCGACGACGTCCCAGTCGACCGCGCTGACGTGCGCGGCCCACGCGGCGTACCCGGTCGTGTGCTGCGCGACGAACACATGGTCGATCGCGTCCCACTCCACGAGCAGCGCGCCGATCGCCTGGAGCAGCGCGAGGTCGCCGTTGACTCGTACGGGCAGGTGCAGGTCGGCCAGCGGCGTCCCGGAGCCGACGACACCACGGGGCTTCTGGGGGTTCTTGAAGGCGACCAGCCCGGTCTCGCGCAACGGGTTGATGCTGAGGATCTTGGCGCCACGCCGCTTGGCGGTCTCCAGGGCCGACAGCATGCGGGGATGGTTGGTGCCGGGGTTCTGGCCGGCGACCACGATCAGCTTCGCGTCGTACAGGTCGCGCAGCTGCACGCTGCCCTTGCCGATGCCGATCGTCTCGAGCAGCGCCACGCTCGTCGACTCGTGGCACATGTTGGAGCAGTCGGGGAGGTTGTTGGTGCCGAAGGCGCGGACGAAGAGCTGGTAGGAGTACGCGGCCTCGTTGGAGGTGCGCCCCGAGGTGTAGAACGCCGCCTGGTCGGGGGAGTCGAGCGCGTTCAGATGGTCGGCGACCAGCGCGAACGCGTCGTGCCAGCCGATCGGCTCGTAGTGCGTCGCGCCCGGGCGCTTCACCATCGGGTGCGTGAGGCGGCCCTGCTGACCCAGCCACAGCTCGTCGTGGGCGTCGAGGTCGGCGATCGAGTGGCGCGCGAAGAAGTCCGGCGTCGCGCGGGCCCGGGTGGCCTCCTCGGCGACCGCCTTTGCGCCGTTCTCGCAGAACTCCGCGACCGAGCGGTGCTCCGGGTCGGGCCACGCACAGCTCGGGCAGTCGAAGCCGCCGACCTGGTTGAGACGGCGCAGCGTCTTCGTCGCGCGGACCGGCCCCATGGCGCGGACGGCACGGTCGAGCGCGACAGCGACACCCGTGACCCCGGCGGCGGCGTGCTTGGGGTGGCTGACCTCCAGGTCTGGCTCGGGTGCCGGTGGCTCGCTCACGACTCGCTCCGGGGCGACAGGTGCGGGGCGCGGCGCTGGCGGTGGAGCGCGAACGGGCGCCCGCGGACCGTACGGGCAGGGGACTCGAGCGGCTGCTGGCGCTGGTCGGAGTGTCCGAGATGGCCGGGCGACGCGAGGAGGTCCGTCGGGCGGAGACGGACGACGACGCACTCGCGGGCCCAGCGCGCGACCGCCTCGTCGGGCTCGAAGAGGTTGAGCCGCTCCGAGGCCAGCAGCGCCGTCACCTCGACCCAGTCGGGGTGCTCCGGGTCGATGACCTCGATTGTCGCGCGGACCTGGGCGACCTGGGCGCGCGTCGACTTCGCCCGCAGGTCGAGCACGACGTCGGGCTGTTCTTTGATCCCCGGGAGCGGCTGCTCGTCACCACCGGCCACGACGCACGCCGCGTCCTCGTGCCACGCGTGCCAGACGGGGTGCCACGTGCCGTCGTACACGATCCACATCAGGCCCGACTTCTTGGCGACCTCGGCGACGAACGCCCTGCGAAAGAGGGCGTCAAACTCTTCGTCGGACGGCTCGGCGGGGTCCATGAGCGCCAGCATAGGCCTCTCTCCGCCAGGACACAGGGCTTCGACCCACGGGCCCGTACGGCAGCGCATACTGCGGACGTGAACGTCCTCCTGGCCACGGTCGCCGTGCTCGGCGTCTCCCTGTCCGGCCCCCTGGTGGCCGGGACACAGGCGCCGGCGCTCGCGATCGCGTTCTGGCGCAACGCGCTGGCCGAGGTCGTCCTGCTCCCGGTGGCCGCCACCCGGAACCGGCGCGAGCTGCGGTCGCTGACCCGCGCCGACGTCCGAACCTGCGTCCTCGCGGGCGTGGCGCTGGCCGTGCACTTCGCGACGTGGGTCAGCGCGCTCAAGCTGACGTCCGTCGCCGCGGCGACGGCGCTGGTCTCGATGCAGGTCGGCTGGGTCGCGCTGATCGGACGGCTGCGCGGGACGCGCATCCCGCTCACCGTCGTCCTGGGGCTGCTGATCTCGTTCGGGGGCGTCCTCGTGATCACCGGAGTCGACCTGGCCCTCTCGCGGGACGCGCTGGTCGGCGACCTGCTGGCCGTGGTCGGCGGGCTCAGCGCCGCGATCTACACCGTGACGGGGGCGCGGGCGCGCGAGACGCTCACGACGACCTCGTACACGCTGCTCTGCTACGGCGTCTGCGCCGTCCTTCTCCTGGTGGCGTGCCTCGTCGGGGGAGTGCCGTTGACGGGGTTCGGGGCGGGAGCATGGGCCGGGATCATCGCGGTCACGGTCACCGCGCAGCTGCTCGGGCACTCGGTGATCAACCACCTGCTCGCTGTGATGAGCCCGATGCTCGTCTCGCTGCTCCTGCTGCTCGAGGTGCCCGGCGCTGCCCTGCTCGCGGCGGCGCTGCTCGGACAGGCGCCGGGGATGGGCGTTTACGTGGGGCTGGGACTGATCCTCGCCGGCCTCGCGGTCGTCGTCACGCGCCGGCCACCGCGTCGTACAGACGTCCCGGACTCCGACTGAGGCAGGCGTGAGAAGCAGGTCACACTCGTACGCATGTTACTAGTCGTTAACACTACTCGTAGGTACAGTCAGGCCTGATCCCGTCCCCGCTGCACCGAGGTGACCCGTGTCCGTCGAAAACAAGGCGCTTCGCTCGCGCCGCTCCTGCCTCGCCGTTCCCGGCTCGAACCCGCGCTTCCTCGAGAAGGCCAAGGGTCTGCCCGCCGACCAGGTCTTCCTCGACATCGAGGACGCGGTCGCGCCGCTGGCCAAGCCCGACGCCCGCAAGAACATCGTCGCCGCGCTCAACGAGGGTGGCTGGGGCGACAAGGTCCGCGTGGTGCGGGTCAACGACTGGACGACCCAGTGGACCTACCGCGACGTGATCGAGGTCGTCGAGGGCGCCGGCGCCAACCTCGACTGCATCATGCTGCCGAAGGTGCAGACGGCCGAGCAGGTCGTCGCGCTCGACACGCTGCTGACGCAGATCGAGAAGACGATGGGCTACGAGGTCGGCCGCATCGGCATCGAGGCGCAGATCGAGAACGCGCTCGGCCTGACCAACGTCAACGCGATCGCCGCCGCGTCGCCGCGTGTCGAGACCATCATCTTCGGCCCCGCCGACTTCATGGCGAGCATCAACATGAAGTCGCTCGTCGTGGGCGAGCAGCCCCCGGGCTACGACGTCGGCGACGCCTACCACCACATCCTCATGAGCATCCTCATGGCGGCACGGGCGTACGACAAGCAGGCCATCGACGGGCCTTACCTCCAGATCCGCGACACCGAGGGCTACCGCCGCGTGGCGTCGCGCGCGGCTGCGCTCGGCTTCGACGGCAAGTGGGTCCTGCACCCCGGCCAGGTCGACGTCGCCAACGAGGTCTTCAGCCCCCGCCAGGAGGACTACGACCACGCCGAGAACATCCTCGACGCATACGACTGGTTCACCTCCGAGGCCGGCGGCAAGAAAGGCTCGGCGATGCTCGGCGACGAGATGATCGACGAGGCCTCGCGCAAGATGGCCCTCGTGATCTCGGCCAAGGGACGCGCTGCCGGCATGCAGCGCACCACCACGTGGGAAGCGCCGACCGACTGAGGTCGTACGACACCTCAGCCGCCGTCGTACGAGAGACAGAGAAGAGAAGAACATGGGTCGCTTGGTCACCACCGACGGTCTGACCGACGTCCAGGAGGAGATCCTCAAGACCGTCCGCGAGTTCGTGGACAAGGAGATCATCCCGGTCGCCACCGAGCTGGAGCACAAGGACGAGTACCCGCAGGCCATCGTCGACGGCCTCAAGGAGCTCGGGCTGTTCGGGCTGACGATCCCCGAGGAGTACGGGGGCCTCGGCGAGTCGCTGCTGACGTACGCGCTGGTGGTCGAGGAGATCGCCCGCGGCTGGATGAGCGTGTCGGGCGTCATCAACACGCACTTCATCGTGGCGTACATGCTCGTGCAGCACGGCACCGAGGAGCAGAAGAGCAAGTACCTGCCGCGGATGGCCACGGGCGAGGTGCGCGGGGCGTTCTCGATGTCGGAGCCGGCACTGGGCTCGGACGTCTCGGCGGTCTCGACGAAGGCGACCAAGCAGGCCGATGGGTCGTACTCGATCACCGGCCAGAAGATGTGGCTCACCAACGGCGGCTCGTCCAACCTCGTCGCGGTGCTGACCAAGACCGACGAAGGTGCCGACTCGGTCTACAAGAACATGACGACGTTCCTGATCGAGAAGGAGCCCGGCTTCGGCGAGACGGCTCAGGGTGTCACCATCCCGGGCAAGATCGACAAGATGGGCTACAAGGGCATCGACACGACCGAGATGATCTTGGACAAGCACGAGATCGCGGCCGACCAGATCCTCGGCGGCGAGCCCGGCAAGGGCTTCTACCAGATGATGGACGGCGTCGAGGTCGGCCGTGTGAACGTCGGTGCCCGTGCGGTCGGCATCGCCAACCGTGCCTTCGAGCTCGGCATCGCGTACGCCCAGCAGCGCGAGACCTTCGGCAAGCCGATCGCGCAGCATCAGGCGATCCTGTTCCGTCTCGCGGAGATGGGCACGAAGGTCGAGACCGCGCACGCGATGGTCGTGCGGGCCGCCCGCAAGAAGGACGCCGGCGAGCGCAACGACGTCGAGGCCGGCATGGCCAAGATGGTCGCCTCGGAATACTGCAACGAGGTCGTCGAGGCGTCGTTCCGGATCCACGGCGGCTACGGTTACTCCAAGGAGTACGAGATCGAGCGCCTCTATCGCGAGGCGGCGTTCATGCTGATCGGCGAGGGCACGAGCGACATCCAGAAGATGATCATCGGTCGCAGCCTGCTGAAGGACTACAAGCAGCGCTGATCACGTCGCGGTGTGCGGCCCGCCGGCCGTACCTCCGTTCGGGTACCCCACGCCAACGCCACTGCCCCTAGCGCACACGCTGGGGGCAGTGGTGTTTCGTTGGGGTACCCCAACGAGGGGTCGTGGCCGAGGAGCCTGTGGACGCCGTACGACGGGTGCTGGCGCGGCTGCGTACGGTGGACGACATGCCGTCCACCACCGCGCCGCCCACCCTGACCCCGTCCCGCGCTGCGGTCGCCGATCGCGTGATCGGTGCCCTTGCAGGCCCGGGCGCGACGCTGCGCGACGACCAGGTCAGTGCGGTCGCCGCGCTGTCCGAGCCGAAGGCGCGCGTGCTGGTCGTCCAGGCCACCGGCTGGGGCAAGTCCGCGGTCTACTGGGCGGCGACCGCGATCCGTCGCGACGAAGGTGCGGGGACCACGCTGGTCGTGTCGCCGCTGCTCTCGCTGATGCGCGACCAGGTGGCGGCGGCTGGCCGAGCGGGTCTGCGGGCGGAGACGCTCAACTCGTCCAACATCGAGGAGTGGTCCCGCATCGAGGAGTCGTTGCGCGCCGGCGACGTCGACGTGCTGCTCGTGTCGCCCGAGCGGCTCGCCAACCCCGGCTTCGGCCGACGGGTGCTCGACGCGCTCGCGGGCCAGATCGGCCTGCTCGTCGTCGACGAGGCGCACGCGGTCTCCGACTGGGGCCACGACTTCCGTCCCGACTACCGCCGCGTCTCCGACGTTCTCCAGCGGCTCAACCCGGACACCCCCGTGCTCGCGACGACGGCGACCGCCAACGCGCGGGTGACGGAGGACGTGGCGCGACAGCTCGGAGAGGAGACGCTCGTGCTGCGCGGACCGCTCGCGCGCTCCAGCCTCGAGTTGTCCGTGGTCGACCGGTTGTCACCCCTGGAGCGCTACGCGTGGGTGGTCGACCACCTGCCGACGCTTCCGGGGTCCGGCATCGTGTACGTCCTCACGGTCGCCGACGCCGGTCGGCTCGCCTCGGCGATCCGCGCCGTGCACGGTGAGGCGGTGCCGGTCGCGGCCTACACAGGTCAGCTCGAGGCGGCCGAGCGCGAGCGCCTCGAGGACGCACTGCGCCGCAACGAGGTCAAGGCGCTTATCGCCACGTCCGCGCTCGGCATGGGCTACGACAAGCCTGACCTCGGGTTCGTCGTCCACGTCGGTGCGCCGCCGTCGCCGGTCTCCTACTACCAGCAGGTCGGGCGTGCCGGACGCGCCATCGACCACGCGCACGCGGTGCTGCTGCCGTCGAGCGCGGACGACGGCATCTGGGACTACTTCGCCACGGCGACGATCCCTGTCGCCGACCAGGTCGCGCGGCTGCTCGCGGCGATGGGCGACGCGACGCCCGACGCCCCCGCCACGGTCGTGAGCCTGGAGGCAGAGACGGGCCTGCGCCGTGGCCGTGTCGAGCTGATGCTCAAGCAGCTCGCGGTCGACGAGGTCACCGAGCGCGTCGAGCGGGGATGGGTACGCACTGGACGGGAGTGGTCGTACGACGCCGAGCACTTTGACGGTGTGGTGGCGGTACGCCGCCGCGAGGCCGACATCATGCGCGCCTATACGCGGGGCGAGCGGTGCTTGATGCAGCTCCTGCAGGAGTCGCTCGACGACCCGGAGGCGACGCCGTGCGGGCGGTGCTCGGTGTGCCGAGACACGCTCCCGGACGCACTGGCCGCGGCCCCGCAGCCCGAGACCGTACGCGCGGTGGCCGGCGTGCTGCGCGGCCAGGACAACCTGCTCGAGCCGCGCAAGATGTGGCCGGGCGGCACCTTCGGGTCGCGCGGACGCATCGGTCCCGACCGTACGGTCGAGCCCGGGCGTGCGGTGATCCACGCGGACGCGCCGGAGTGGCGCGAGGTCGTCCGTGAGGCGTTCTCGACGGACGCACCGGCACCGCAGGAGCTGCGAGACGCGTGCGTGGGGGTGCTGTCGCGCTGGAAGGGTGACTGGCGTTCCCGTCCGGAGGTCGCGGTCGACCTCGCGGCCGCAGGCTTCCCCGTCCTCACCGCGAGCGTCGCCGACCACCTCGCCCAGGTCGGACGGCTCGAGCGGGCGACGGTGCCGGTCGACCCCGCCGCTGTCCGAGGCGACCTCCGCGACCTGACGTCCGCAGCCGAGGCCGCGCTGTGGCGCGACGCCGTGCAGGTGCCGGCGGAGACGGCCGCCGCGATCTCTGGCCGGACGGTGCTCCTGGTCATCGACGCCACCGCGTCGCAGTGGCCCGTGACCGTCGTCGGTGGTGCGCTGCGGGCCGCGGGGGCGTCAGCGGTCCTGCCACTGCTCCTGCACCGACGCGTGTGACGGCCCCTCACCGCAGGTGCGTCTGGTCCCAGCCGATGACGAAGTCGTACATCGCCTGCGTCAGCCCGTGGTCGTGCGCCGACGACGGCCTCCACCACACGTCGAGCATGACCCACGCCTCGGGTGAGGTGCCGTTGCCGCGGTCGTTGCGGCCCAGCTTGCGCCGTACGGTCGTCGCGCCATAGACCAGCCCCACCGGCAGGACGAGCGCGTGGGTCGCGTCGTCGACGGGCACCGCGGTCGGCAGGATCCAGCCGGCGGTGACCGGCTTGCGCGAGGTCGTGTAGGTCAGCAGCCGCCCCTGCGTCGACTGGACCCGCGTGTACACGTCCTCGAAGGGGATGTGGCGGTACTCGCAGGCGGTGACGAACGACTGGACGTTCTCTCGTGCCTGGCTGTCCATTCGGGGAGGCTAGTTGCGGTGTGTTACATCTGCGTCACACGAACGGACGTCAACCCCCGTCCGCTCTTCCGCGGACGCCACGCGGACGGGGGCCGGGCTCAGGTGGCCGGGTTCAAGACCCAGTCCCGGACCTCGGGCATGTCCTGGAGGTGCTCGCGCACGTAGTGGTAGTGCTTCTCGAGCATCTGCGCGCAGTGCTCGCGCAGCTCCTGCGAGTTGGCCGGAGTCACCCTGGTGTTGTTGAGCACGTCCTCGACGAGCTGGTAGCGCGACATCCCGTTGAGCACCGTCATGTCGAATGGCGTGGTCGTGGTGCCCTGCTCGATGAAGCCGCGGACGTGGAACCGGTCGGCGTCCGGTCGGCCGTGGACGAGCTTGTGGATCGCTCCGTGGTAGCCGTGGAACGCGAACACCACGTCGACGTCGTCGGTGAACAGCGCGGAGAACTCTGCCTCGGACATCCCGTGCGGGTGGTCCTTCTGGCGCGGCAGCGTCATGAGGTCCACGACGTTGACGACCCGTACGGACAGGTCCGGGACCCACTCCTTCAGCAGCTGCGCCGCCGCGACCGTCTCCGCGGTCGGGACGTCTCCGGCGCACCCCATCACGATGTCGGGCTCCGTCGTGCCGTCGTCGTTGCCGGCCCAGTCCCAGATCCCCGCACCCTTTTCGCAGTGCGCAGCAGCCTCGTCGATCGACAGGTACTGGAGGTGCGGCTGCTTGTCGATGGCGATGAGGTTCACGTACGACCGCGACCTGAAGCAGTGGTCGGCCACGGAGAGCAGGCAGTTGGCGTCCGGCGGCAGGTAGACCCGCGACACTGTCCCGCGCATGTTGAGCACCACGTTGATCAGACCCGGTCCCTGGTGGGAGAAGCCGTTGTGGTCGTTGCGCCACGTCGTCGACGTCAGCAGGACGTTGAGGCTGGGGATCGTGGCGCGCCACGGCAGGTGGCCGGCCTCCTCGAGCCACTTCGCGTGCTGGACGGTCATCGACGCGCTCACCATGCCGAAGGACTCGTACGTCGCGAAGAGGCCGTGGCGTCCGGTCAGGTTGTAGCCCTCGAGCCAGCCCTGGCAGTTGTGCTCGCTGAGGACCTCCATCACCCGACCGTCGCGCGAGATCTTGACGTCGTCCGGTGTGATGCGCTCCATGAACGCGCGGTCGGTGACCTCGAAGACGGCACCGAGCCGGTTCGAGTTGGTCTCGTCCGGGCAGTACAGCCGGAAGTTGTGCGGGTTGTCGCGATAGATGTCGGCCATCATCGCACCGAGCACGCGGGTGTTCTCGAAGCGCTCCGCGGCCGGGTTCAGCACCTCGATCGCGTAGTCGGAGAACGGCCGCAGGGCGAGGTCCTGAGTGAGCACCCCGCCGTTCGCGGCCGGGTTGGCGCTCATCCTGTGGTCGCCCTCGGGGTTGTTCTCGTCGACCTCGGCACTCGGCCGGCCGTCTGGGAAGAGCTCGTCTGGACCGTACGACCTCATCCACGCCTCGAGGATCGCGAGGTGCTCGGGGTTGTCGCGGACGCCGGACAACGGCACTTGGTGTGCGCGCCAGGTGCCCTCGACCACGACGCCGTCGATCTCGTGCGGGCCTGTCCATCCCTTGGGGGTCCGCATCACGATCATCGGCCAGCGCGGCATCTCACCGTCCCAGGTGCCTCCGCGTGCCGCATCCTGGATCGCCTTGATCTTGCCGTACGCCTCGGCGAGCACCGCGGCGAAGCGCAGGTGCATGCCCGGCAGGTCCTCGCCCTCCACCTCGAGCACGTCGTAGCCGTGACCGGTGAAGAGCTCACGTACCTCCTCGGGAGGTTTGCGGCCAAGCACGGTCGGGCTGGCGATCTTGCCGTCGTTGAGGTGCAGGATCGGCAGCACGGCGCCGTCGCGCTCGGGGTTGACGAAGGAGATGCCCTTCCAGGACCCCTCGAGCGGACCGGTCTCGGCCTCGCCGTCACCGACGACCGCCACCGCCAGCAGGTCGGGGTTGTCGAAGATCGCCCCGAACGCGTGGATGAGGACGTAGCCGAGCTCGCCGCCCTCGTGGATCGAGCCCGGCGTCGTCACCGAGACGTGGCTGGGGATCCCGCCGGGGGTCGAGAACTGCCGGCAGAGGCGGGTGAGGCCCTCGGTGTCGAGCGAGACCTCGGGATAGACCTCGGAGTAGGTGCCCTCGAGATAGCCCGCAGCGACGATCGCAGGGCCACCGTGGCCGGGCCCGGACAGATAGATCGAGGACTGACCGGTCTGGCGGATCAGCCGGTTCATGTGGGCGTAGATGAAGGACTGCCCGGGGCTCGTGCCCCAGTGACCGAGCAGGCGCGGCTTGATGTCGTCAGCAGACAGCGGGCGCTGCAGGAGCACGTTGCTCTTGAGGTAGATCTGCGCGACCGTCAGGTAGTTGTTCGCCCGCCACCACGCGTCGACCGTCGCGACCTCCTGGTCGGACGGGTTCGCGAACGCGGTCACGTCGAAGGACGACTCGGTCATGCGTGCTCCTTTGCTCCGGAGTGGTCCGCCGTCGACGCCGGGCGGGCGGGTGAGCCCGTCCGGACCAGGGCGACGGTGTGCTGAGCGATCTCGGCCTCCTCATCGGTGGGGACGACCGCGACGCGGATCGGTCCACCGCCGATCACGAGGCCCTCGGGAGGCACAGGGGAGACGTTGCGGTCGTGGTCGATCTCGATCCCGAGGTGGCCGAGCGGATCGCAGACCTCGACACGAAGGTTGGCGTCGTTCTCGCCGATCCCGGCGGTGAAGACCAGCGCGTGGACACCGGGGACGATGGCGAGGTAGGCGCCGACGTACTGACGGATCCGGTACACGGCGAGGCGTACGGCGCCAAGGGCGGCCTCGTCCCCGTCGGCGGCGCGATCGGCGATCACGGCCATGTCGGAGTCGCCGGTCAGCCCGAGCAGCCCGCTGCGACGCTCGAGGAGCTCGGCGACCTCTCGCGTCGTCATCCCGGCCGAGTCCTGGAGGAACAGCACCGCCGACGCGTCGAAGTCTCCGGAGCGCGTCCCCATCACAAGGCCGGACAGAGGCGTGAAGCCCATCGACGTGTCGACGCTGCGGCCGCCCTGCACCGCGGTGATCGAGGCGCCGTTGCCGAGGTGGCAGACGATGAGGTTGACCTCGGCCTCAGGGATCCCGAGCAGCGCCGCGGTCCGGCCGGTGACGTACTCGACCGACGTCCCGTGGAACCCGTACCGGCGCAGCTGGTGGGTCTGGGCGAGGTCCTGCGGGATCGCGAACGTGTAGGCCTCCCACGGCAGCGTCGCGTGGAACGCCGTGTCAAAGACGGCGACCTGGGGGAGGTCGGGATCGCGCTCCTTCATCAGCCGCAGGCACTCGACTGCGACCGGGTTGTGCAGCGGCGCGAGCGACGACAATGCGTCGATCTGCGCGAGCACGTCGTCATCGACCACGACAGGTGCGCTGAAGGTCGTGCCGCCGTGCACGACACGGTGGCCGACGCCGATCAGCCCGTCGAGGCGCGCACCGGCTTCGTCGAAGCGTCCGAACATCGCGGCGATCGCGTCGGCGTACGAGGCACCGGGCAGCGGCCGCTCGGTCGGCTCCTCGCCGGTGACCTGATAGCGCAACGACGTGCCGTCGTGCCCGATACGGGAGACGATCCCTCGTCCCAGCCGCGTACCCGACGTCGCGTCACGAAGCTCGTACTTCAGTGACGACGAGCCCGCATTGATGACGAGCACCGTCTCGTCCGGCATCGTTACCCTCCTCGCACGGGCAGCTGCTGCGGCGCGATCCGCGGGGCCACCCGCTCAGTCTGTCTCCGTGGGCTGGTCGCCGCACTCTGAGTAGATCCTCCCGCACGAGCGCGTCACACAAGGCGCACGCCGCTCCGAGTCACTAGGGTGATCTGCAGTCGATGAGGAGGAATCGCATGGCGCAGCAGCAGGGCAGGCAGGGGTTCAGGCTGGAGTATCCCCAGCACCTGGCGTTCTTCGACCAGTACGCCGACGCGCAGCGAGCGGTGGACTACCTATCCGACCAGAAGTTCCCGGTCGAGAACATCATGATCGTCGGCACCGACCTCAAGCAGGTCGAGCGTGTGACCGGCCGGATGACGTGGGGCAAGGCGGCAGGGTACGGCGCGGCCACCGGAGCGTGGTTCGGCCTGCTCCTCGGACTCATCGTGGGGATCTTCGCTGAGCCCGGGGACTGGTTCCCGATCGTGCTGTCGGCGATCCTCTTCGGCCTGGTGTTCGGTGTCGTCTGGGGTTTGATCGGGTACGCGTTCACCGGCGGGCGTCGTGACTTCACCTCGGTGACGCAGGTGGTGGCGTCGCGGTACGAGCTGCTCGTCGAGCACAAGCTCCTCGCGGACGGGCAGCGCCTGCTGGCAGGCGCCCACCAGGCTGGCGCGGGGCAGTCCGCCCCGCAGGCACCGACAGCTCCGCCGCAGCCGCCGCCCGCGCAGGCGCCCCCCGAGGCGTGAGCAGCTCCGACACCCGAGCCGTCACGGCGTTCCGGCGGCAGGCGGAGATCTGCGCGTCGCTCGGGTCGCCGATGTACGGCGACCTGATCGGCGCGCTGGCCGACGACCTCGCCGGCGGCGGCCCGACGAAGGACGTGCTCGGCCCCCTCGCGGACGACGGTGCTGCTCCGCCGGTCCTGCTCGCGCTGAGGCTGGTGGGCGGGCTTCACCGCCTCGTCCTCGACGACGAGGTGCCCGCGCTCGCTGCGTCGTACCCGAGTGTCGGCGGCGTGTGGGATCGCGACGTTGCGTGGCCCCACGTACGCGCGGCGCTCGTGGAGCACCGCGAGCGGCTGCACGCGTCGCTCGACCACCCCCTGCAGACCAACGAGGTCGGCCGCTCCGCCGCCCTCGCCGGCGGCGTTCTGCGTGTCGCCGACCGGTTCGCGCTGCCCGTGCGGCTGATCGAGATCGGTGCGAGCGCCGGACTCAACCTGCGCGTCGACCACTACCGCTTCGGATCGCCCTCGGGCTGGTGGGGACCCGTCGACTCCCGCGTCGCGATGCGCGGCGCGTGGAAAGGGCTCTCGCCACCCGTCGATGCCCCGCTCGAGATCGTCGAGCGCACCGGCTTCGACCTCACCCCGCTCGACATCGGACAGGCGGACGACCGGCGTGTCCTCGAGGCGTACACCTGGCCCGACATGACCGAACGACTCTCCCGCCTGCGCGCCGCGACGACGATCGCGCAGGAGGTGCCCGTACGGCTCGAGCAGCGCAGCGCCGCCGACGGACTCGACGCGCTCGAGCTCGTCGACGGGACGGCCACGGTGGTCTGGCACTCGATCACGTGGCCGTACCTCGACGACGACGAGCAGCGGCGCATCGTCGAGCGGCTCGACGCGCTCGGTGCGACCGCAGATGTCGATCGTGTCCTGGCGCACGTCCGGCTCGAGCCCGCTGACGTGCTCGCCGGCCCGTACCCGGTCATCCTGACAACGTGGCCGTTCGGCGAGGCGACGGAGATCGGGTCCGCGCCGCCGCACGGCCTTCCCGTCACGTGGACGGCCTGAGGAGTCAGCGATGCCGGCGCAGCTGTGGATGGTGCGGCACGGGCCGACCGAGTGGGCGCGAAACGGACGCCACACGAGCCATACGGACCTGCCGCTGCTGCCTGACGGCGAGGAACGCGCACGCGACCTCCTGCCGCGACTGGCAGGCACGTCCTTCGCGCTGGTCCTGACGAGCCCGCGGATGCGCGCACGGCGCACGGCCGAGCTCGCGGGCTTCCCCGACGCCGTGGTCGTGCCGGAGCTGGCCGAGTGGGACTACGGGGCGTACGAGGGACTGACGACGCCACAGATCCGCGAGGACGTGCCGGGGTGGACGACCTGGACGCACGGCGCGGGAGAGGTCGGAGGTGAGACCGCGGACGAGGTGGCGGCGCGCCTCGACCGGGTCGTCGCCCGGGTCCGTGCCGAGGACGGCCCGGTGCTGGTCTTCGGGCACGGCCACGCGCTGCGTGCGCTCGCGGCGCGATACCTCGGGGAGCCGGTCCGGTTCGGCGCGCGACTCGCGCTCGACACCGCCACACTGTCGGTGCTCGGGTATGAGCACGACACGGATCCGGTGATTGAGCGCTGGAACTGCTGAGCGCGAGGGGGACGCGTGGAGTCGCTTTTCTGGATCATGCTGGTGGCCGCGATCGCCCCGGTCGTCGCGGCGGCGATGCCGCGACGGCTGGTGCCGGAGGTCGTGCTGCTGCTCGTCGGAGGGATCGTCGTCGGCCCCTTCGTGCTCGACCTCGCCGGGGTCGAGCCGCCGATCGACCTCCTGCGTGAGCTCGGTCTCGGCTTCCTCTTCCTGCTCGCGGGCTACGAGATCGAGGTGGACGAGCTGCGTGGCAGGGGCGGACGCCGCGCTCTGGTGACCTGGCTCGTCTGCCTGGCGCTGGCGTTCGCGACCGTCGCGCTCCTTTCGGCGACCGCGCTGGCGAGGCACGCCGAGACGGCCGTGGCGATCGCGCTGACCTCCACCGCGCTCGGGACCTTGCTCCCCATCCTCAAGGACTCGGGGCTGACGAGGACGCGGTTCGGTCGGACGGTCGTCAACCACGGGACGTTCGGGGAGCTGGGGCCGGTCGTGGCGATGGTCATCCTGCTCGGCGTCAACGGGCCGGAGCGAGCAGTGCTGTCGCTCCTGCTCTTCGGCGTGGCGGCTGTCCTGGTCGCGGTCGTACCGACGAAACTCCTGCCGCCGGCGTCGGTGATCCCGGGCCTCGTGCGCGCCGGCGCCGAGACGACGGCACAGACGACCGTACGCTTCACCGTGCTGCTCCTGGTGTCCCTGAGCGCTCTCGCTCTGGCCGTCAAGCTCGACACCATCCTGGCCGCCTTCGCGGCCGGCTTCATCCTCCGGCGGGCACTTCCCGGAGGGGACGAGCGACTCGAGACCAAGATCGACGGGCTCGCCTTCGGCCTCCTCATCCCCGTTTTCTTCGTGACCTCCGGAATGGCGATCGACCCCGCTGCTGTGTCGAAGGAGCCGGTCGTCCTCATCGCCTTCGTCCTCCTCATCCTGCTGGTGCGCGGAGGGCCGGTACTGGTGGCGACGCTGCTGCAGCGCGAGCCCGACGGCACCCGCAGCTTCGGCGTGCGTGACTCCGTACGGGTGTCTCTGTGGGCCTCGACCGGCTTACCGATCATGGTCGCGGTGAGCACGGTCGCGGTCGACGCGGGGGAGATGACCCAGACGACGGCGTCGATCCTCGTCGCGGGCGGCGCGATCACCGTCCTACTGCTGCCGACGACGGCGACTTTGCTCGCCCGGGATGGGGCCACCCGACCCGGGACGCCGGAGCCGGATCGGTCATGATGACAGGCGCACCGCCGGTTCATCGACGTGAGGAGTGCCCATGCAGTTCGGCCGCAGCTACGAGGAGTTCGAGGTCGGCGCGACCTACAAGCACTGGCCAGGGAAGACGGTCACCGAGTACGACGACCACCTCTTCAGCCTGCTCACGATGAACCACCACCCGCTCCACATGGACGCCAACTACGCCGAGAAGACGACGCAGTTCGGCAAGAACGTGGTCGTGGGCAACTACGTCTACTCGCTGCTGCTCGGCATGAGCGTGCCGGACATCTCGGGCAAGGCCATCGCGAACCTCGAGATCGAGTCGCTGCGCCACGTCGCCCCGACCTTCCACGGCGACACGATCTATGGCGAGACGACCGTGCTCGACAAGTGGGAGAGCAAGAGCAAGGACGATCGCGGAGTCGTCTACGTCGAGACGATCGGCTACAACCAGGACGGCAAGGTCGTCTGCATCTTCCGTCGCAAGGTGATGGTCCCGAAGGACAGCTACCTCGAGGAGCGCGGCGGCGAGCAGCCCGGCCGTCCCGTGCCGGTGCCGGACAAGAACTGGCCCGGCCCGAACGCCGAGTGATGTACGTCACGCAATAATCGCTTTTCAGAAACATTTGCATTTGGGTTAACATCTTCGGGTGACGACACCCGAATCCCTTGCCGGCCGCCTGGAGGAGTTCTTCCTCCAGGTGGCCGCGTGCTGTGAGGAGGAGGGGATCGATGCGTTCCGCGCCGCCGACCTCTCCGCCACGCAGGTACGCACGCTGCTGACCGTGGCGAGCCGGTCGGAGGACACCCAGATCACCGACGTCGCCCGGGCGCTCGAGATCTCGGTGGCCGCGGCCGGCCGCGCCGTCGACCAGCTGGTCGGGCTCGGACTGATCCGCCGGCAGGAGTGCGCGAAGGACCGTCGTGTCCGCGTCGTCACCCTCACCGACGAGGGGCGTGACCTCGTCGGACGTCAGCTGAAGACCAAGCGGGCGGCCCTCCAAGAAATCGTTCGCGATCTGTCGGACCCGACACGTAGCCTTCTTGATCGCGCGCTACGAGCCGCCCTCGCCGAACGCCAACCCACACCCCCGGGTAAGGACCCTTCTTCATGAGTCAAGACACCCAGACGCCACCCGGCCCTGGTCCCCACAGCACGCCTGACGGCAGTGACAAGCTCGACGCCGCCGTCCTCAAGGTGGCGGGCGTGGTCGTGCTCGGCGCGATCATGTCGATCCTCGACATCACCGTCGTCAGCGTCGCCCTCCCGACCTTCCAGAACGAGTTCGACGCCTCGTACGCCGAGGTCGCGTGGTCGATGACCGCGTACACGCTCGCGCTCGCGACCGTCATCCCGCTGACAGGGTGGGCTGCCGACCGATTTGGCACGAAGCGTCTCTACATGACCGCGCTGGTGCTCTTCACCGCCGGCTCCGTGCTCTGCAGCCTCGCCGGTGGCATCACCGAGCTCGTGGCCTTCCGTGTGATCCAGGGCCTCGGCGGCGGCATGCTGATGCCGCTGGGCATGACGATCATGACCCGCGCCGCCGGTCCGCACCGGATCGGCCGCGTGATGGCCGTCCTCGGGGTCCCGATGCTGCTCGGCCCGATCGCCGGCCCGATCCTCGGCGGCTGGCTCATCGAGAGCCTCAACTGGCACTGGATCTTCCTGATCAACCTGCCGATTGGCATCATCGGGCTCGTCTACGCATGGCGCGTGCTGCCGAAGGACTCGCCGGAGCCATCGGAGTCGTTCGACTGGACCGGCATGATCCTCCTGTCGCCGGGCCTCGCGCTGTTCCTGTTCGGTGTCTCCTCGATCCCCGAGGAGGGCACGATCTGGGCGACCAAGGTGCTCGTCACCGCGGCGATCGGAGCCGTGCTCATCGTGGCCTTCGTCTTCCACGCGTTCCGTCCCGAGCACCCGCTGGTCGACCTGCGGCTCTTCAAGCACCGCAACCTCACGGTCGCGGTGGTCACGATGGCGTTCTTCGCGGTCGCGTTCTTCGGCGCGAGCATCCTGTTCGCGGCGTACTTCCTGCAGATCCGCGGAGAGACGACCCTCATGGCCGGTCTCCTGCTGGCGCCGCAGGGCATCGGAGCAATGCTCACGATGCCGATCGGTGGCGCACTCACCGACCGCATCGGCCCCGGCAAGGTCGTGCTCGGTGGTCTCGCGCTGACGACGCTTGGCATGGCGGGCTTCACGCAGGTCGGCGCCGACACCTCGTACCCGTTCCTGCTGGGCGCGCTGTTCGTGATGGGCCTCGGCATGGGTCTGACGATGATGCCGACGATGACGGCGGCGCTCGCCACGCTCACCGACCACACGATCGCTCGGGGCTCGACGCTGATGAACATCATCCAGCAGGTCGCGGCATCCATCGGTACGGCGGTGTTCTCGGTGGTGCTGACCAACCAGCTGGCGAGTGGCAAGTCGCTCGGCGAGCTGCTGGCCCTCCCGCCGAACACCCCCGCCGAACTGGCCGACACCTCGCTCGCCGAGGCCGCGATCGGCTCGTGGAGCAAGCCGGAGCTGCTCGACCTGATCCCTGCGAACCTGATCACCCAGGGGCTCGCCGAGGCTGCTGATGCGTTCGGCGTCGCGTTCGTCCTGGCGACGGTGCTGATCGCGCTGACGATGGTTCCCGCGTTCTTCCTTCCGCGCAAGCGGATCGAGCGCGAGGACGAGGGTGCTGCGCAGGCTCCGGTGGTCATGCACTGACGAGGAGCTGACACCTCTGCTTCGGCGGTGGGTCTGCTGTCACCGAACGGGGGTCGGTGACAGCGGGCCCACCGCCGTTGGTGTGTCTGGCGCCGGACGTCGCCGGTAACCTGACCGCGTGCTCATCGACCTCCACACCCACTCGCGCCGGTCCGACGGCACCGACAGCCCGACGGAGCTGGTCGAGAACGCGGCTCGCGCCGGACTCGCTGTGGTCGCTCTGACCGACCACGACGCGATGACGGGGTGGGACGAGGCGCAGATCGCTGCCGACCGGGTCGGCATCACCCTCGTGAAGGGTCTGGAGATCTCGTGCACGTTCCGTCACCGCGGGGTGCACCTGCTCGGCTACGAGCCCGACCCGTCCGACCCGGCGCTGCTCGCCGAGCTCGAGCAGGTGCTGCGGGGGCGGCAGGACCGCCTCCCCAAGACCCTCGCCAAGCTCAACGAGCTCGGCATCCCGATCACCGAGGACGACGTCCTCGCCGTCTCGGGTGACGCCGCGGCCACCGGACGCCCGCACGTCGCCGACGCGCTGCGGATCGCGGGCGTGGTCGCGAGCCGCGACGAGGCGTTCGAGAGGTTCCTGATGCCGGGGCGCCCGGCGTACGTCGACCGCTACGCGGCCGACCTCGAGCACATGATCCGGCTGCTGGTCGCCGCCGGGGGACGCGCGGTGATCGCGCATCCGTGGACGCGACAGAGCCGTTCGGTCCTCACGGCGGAGACGATCGGCGAGCTCGCCGACGTCGGGCTCGCCGGGCTCGAGATCGACCACAACGACCACGACGCCGACACGCGTGCGGCGCTGCGGGCGATCGCTGGCGACCTCGACCTCGTCGTCACGGGGTCGAGCGACTATCACGGGACGGGCAAGGTCGGGTACGACCTCGGGATCAACACGACGGGCCCGGACCAGGCCGTACGGCTCCTCGGCGACCGGGTCACCCTCTTCCGCTGACCCCGGGTCACTTTCTGCCCTCGCCGGGTCACTTTCTGCCGGCGCGCTGGGTGAGAGAAACCCACGACCCATCTGGAGTGGGTCAGTAGACTTTAATGGTGAGCATCACTGTCGAACCCACCCTTCCGCGCTTCGAGGGCGCGGAGGTCGTCGTGTCCGCACCCGCACCCGGCCCCGGCAACTGGGCCGGCGCCCCGTCAGCGATCTATGCCGAGGGCGCGTTCTGGCTCGCCTATCGGGTCCGCCGTCCGCTCGACTCCGGACGCGGGGTCAGCGTCGTCGTGGCGCGCTCGGAGGACGGGCTGCGGTTCGAGCAGGTCACGGAGATCCACCGCGAGGACTTCGGCGCCGAGTCGTTCGAGCGCCCCGCGCTGGTCTTCATGGGCGACGCCGGGTGGCGGATCTATCTGAGCTGCGCGACGCCGGGGTCGAAGCACTGGTGGATCGAGGCGGTCGACGCTCCGACCGTGCGCGACCTCCCCCGCGGCCGTCGTACGGTCGTGCTGCCGGGAGACGAAACTGTCGGTGTGAAGGATCCCGTGGTGCTCCTCGACGAGGACGGGTGGCACCTGTGGGTCTGCTGTCATCCGCTCGACGTGCGTGGAGCCGAGGATCGGATGGCCACGCGCTACGCGACGAGCACGGACGGTCTGACGTGGGCGGACCATGGCATCGTCCTCGCCCCGACCGCGGGCTCGTGGGATGCGCGCGGCGCTCGTGTGACGACCGTGCTCGACCGCGAGCCGCTCACCGTCCTGTACGACGGGCGCGCGGACGCCGCGTCCAACTGGTTCGAGCAGACAGGCCTCGCCCGCGCGCACGGGATCGACGGGGAGCTCGAGCCGGTCGACGGTGCGCCGGTCGCGCACTCCTCAGAGTCCGACGGAGCGCTGCGGTACGCCTCGGCGGTGCCGTTGCCCGACGGCACGACCCGGTTCTACTTCGAGGCGGCTCGCCCCGACGGCGCTCACGACCTCATGACGTCGCTGACGCGCAACGACTGACTCTCGCGGCTGGTCAGGAGGCAGCGCGGTCGCTGAAGGAGCCGAGCCCTTCGTCCGTACGCCAGTCCGCGAAGGACTGGCCGGTGACCTTCTCCAGGAGCTCGATGTCCTCGAGGTAGCCCTCGACGAGGCCCGCTCTGGCTGCGCGGTCGAGCTTGGGGCGTGCCGGCTCACCGCGCCAGTGCAGCGACGCGATCAGCGGCTTGCTGGCGGCACGCCATACCTGCGGCGGGACGTACGCACCCGCCCGGGCCCCGAGCCGTAAGACCCGAGAGGCGACCTGCGTGAATGCGCCCGGTGCGACGTACGGCCTCGAGTTGTCCCGCGGGATCGAGGTGACGAGCCCCGGCTCCAAGCCGAGGAACACGCACATACGGTCGAGAGTCTCGACGGGCTCCGACACGAGCTCGCGATAGCGCAGCACGAGCACGCGGTCGCCCTCGACGTGCCGATAGAGGTCGTCGAGCTGTGCCCCGTACAGGCCGAGCCGGCGGTAGTGCCAGAACGGCGCCCACCCCGCGGCGATCCGCTCGCTCTCCTTGCCGAACGCCTCGACGAAGTCATCAACCGGCTCGAGCCCGTCGGACCACAGGTGCATCCAGTTGGAGTAGGCACGGTCGACCGGGTCGCGGACGACGGCGATCACTCGAACGTTCGGGAGCTCCTCGGCGATCCGTCGGCGGGCGTTGCGCAGGTAGAGGTAGAACGGGGTGCTCTCGATGCGGACCTGGTCGCCCGGCGCCTCGGCGAACAGCGCTTCGTACTCCTCGCGGCGCCAGATCCACTCCTGCTGGCTGTGCGCGTCTCCCGGGCCCCGATAGCCAGGCGGCGGGGCGTCGGCGCACATGTAGTACTTCGGCTCCTTGGGCTGGCTCGAGAAGACCCGAGGATGGAGGGCGAGCGCGGTGTGCAGCGCGCTCGTCCCCGCCTTCGGAGCACCGACGAGCAACACGTCGGGCTGCGGCGTACGAAAGCTCCCCATGACGCGATGCTAAAAAGCCTGTGGCCGAAGGTCGAGAGTTTAGGTCACGCGTATGGGGGTACGTCGGCGCGTCAGCATCCACGCGAGCGGGCGTGAGGGACGCTGACGCACCGACGAGCGGCAGAGAGTGACCCGGGGCGGGCAGAGAGTGACCCGGGCTAGGCGGGCTCGCGGGCGCGGGTCCGCTGCGCGAGGGCGGCCAGGGCGGCAGGGAAGATGTCGGCCGGGGGCGTGACGAGACCGGCGCCGACCTGCCCCGTACCGGCGACACGGCCCGCCATGCCGGTGTTGATCTGCGGCAGGATCCCCGTACGGCAGACGCGGGTGACGTCGATGCCGGTCGGCGTGCCGGCGAACTCCATCACCGGGATCGTCCAGCGCGGGTTCTGGGCAAGGGTGATCTCGCCCATCCTCCGCGTGGTCGCCAGCGCGTCGGGGACCGTCCCGCCGACGAGCCGGACGATCGCGGGCGCGGTCGCCATCGCGAACCCGCCGATCCCGGCCGTCTCGGTGATCGCGGAGTCGCCGATGTCGGGGTTCGCGTCGTCGGGTCCGTACGAGCCGAGGTAGAGGCCGTCGGCGACCTGTGCGGGACCGGTGAACCACTGATCGCCCGTGCCGGACACCTGGATGCCGAAGTCGGTCCCGTTGCGTGCCATCGCCACGACCATCGTCGAGCCCTCGATGTCGCGTGCGGCGTCGAGCGCGAGCTTGCACGCCGGCATCGCGAGGTTGAGGAAGAAGTGGTCGTTGCCGCCGACGAACGCGACCGCGTCCGCGACGTCACCGGCGCGCGACTCCGAGCGGATCATCGCCGGGACCAGATCGCGCAGCAGCATGAGCGTGCCGGCGCGGTTGCGGTTGTGGGCCTCGTCGCCCATCTGCAGCATCTGCGCCAGCAGCGCCGTGACGTCGATCGGGCCCGCCGCGCGCACCGCGCGCTGGAGGACGGGGCCGAGCACGCCCGACATCCACCGCAGCCGCTCGAGGACCTCGGGCGAGTATGCGCCGTAGCGGAGGACTTTGCCGAGACCCTCGTTGAGCGAGCAGTACGTGCGCGCACCGGTCGAGGCGTCCTCCAGGACGAACACCCACATCGACGGCGAGACGACACCCGCCATCGGGCCGACGGCGTGGTGGTGGTGACAAGGGTCGAGGGTGTAGCCGCTGCCGGAGGCGAACAGCGCCGCCGCGTCCTCCGGGTCGTCGACGAGGCCCTCGAAGGCCGCCGCGCCCATGAGCGCGCCGCGCATCGGGCCCGACGCGCGCTCCCACGAGATCGGCGGGCCGGCGTGGAGGAAGTCGCCCGTGCCGAGCCCGAGCGCCTCGCTCGCCGGCAGGACGTCCACGAGCTGCGCCGTGACACCGAGGTAGGCGTCGACGGCCTTGGCGTTGGCCTCCGCGCGCAGCGGGTCGGCGATCACGGTGGCGAGGTCGTCGATCGTGCCCGGCATCGGGGGCTGCCAGTCGACGCGGTTGACGGTCACGGCCTGGTCGGCGACGGCGTCGGCGAACAGGTCCGTCCCTGTGGTGACGACGGTCGGTGCGGTCATCGGCGTTCTCCTGACGCGGTGACGGAGGTGTCTGGGGCGGCCGAATCGGCCGAGTCGAGCGGGGCACCGGCGGCGGTCACGAGGTCGAGCGCGTGACGGGTGGCCTCGGCGTTGGAGGCGAGGACGTACGCTCCGGCCGCGGCCAGCGCATCGGCCTGGATGTCGAGGCCCTGCGGGTCGGCGTCCGTCCCGATCAGGCTCACCACGACGGGAAGGGTGCGACCGGCCTCGGCAGCGCGGGTGCGAGCGTCGGCGACGGCAGGCGCGAGCGCTGCGGCGGGGTCCGGCTCGGCGCCGTGGCCGAGGACGACGTCGAGGAGCACGACGGCGGTCGTCGGGTCCTCGGCGGCGCGGGCGAGCGCCGCGAGGCGCAGCGTCGGGTCGATCATCGGGTGGGCACGCCCGACGGTGAGGGCATCGTCGCCGAAGTCGACCATCGTGTGGGCGTCGACGGGCGTCCCGGAGGTGATCACACGCGTGTCGAGGGCGAGCTCGGGCGCCAGCGGGATGTTGCTGCGGATCGGGCCGAGCACGTCCGCCGCGATGAGCATGGCCTCGTCGCACAGGGTGCCGCCGACGAAGAGTCCGCGCAGGAACCCCGGTCCGCTCGCCTTCTCGGGCTCGCCCCACCGGCGCCAGTGCGGTACGGCGACGTCGAGGGCGGTGAGCACCGCTTCCGTACGGGCGGTGAGATCGGTGCCGGGGGAGAGCAGCGCGAGCTCGACAGGGACGTTGAGCGACTGCGCGTACGAAGTGATCGCCTCGGCGACCTCGGGGGCCGGTGGCTTCGAGACGAGGACGACGTGGCTGGTCGCCGGGTCCGCGTCGAGCCGCGCGAGCGCCGTCCGGGTCGCGAGTCCACCGACGGCCTGCGAGAGGTCGCGCCCGCCGACGCCGAGCGCGGCGCTGACGCCGACGCCCGCCTGGTCGAGGAGGCAGATGATCTGCTGCGTGCCCGTACCAGAGGCGGCGACGACGCCGACGGGGCCGGGGCGGACGGTGTTGGCGAAGCCGAGGCCGACACCGCCGACGAGGGCCGTGCCGCAGTCGGGGCCCATGACGAGGACGTCTCGCCCGGCGGCCGCGCGCTTGAGCGCCAGCTCGGCCTCGAGCGGCACGTTGTCGCTGAAGATCATCACGTCGTGACCGGCCTCGACCGCGTCCATCGCCTCCGGGAGCGCGGACGCGCCGGGAACGGAGACCAGGACCACCGCGTCGCGCGGGGCCTCGCGCAGCGCCGAGGCCGTCGTACGGGCGGGAGCGGTCGTCGCAGCGCCGTCACGCGAGGCCGGCCGGCTGGCGGCGGCGAGCGCCTCGTCGACGGCGGCGAGCGCGTCCTCCAGCGTCGACTCGGCCAGCCGCAGCGCGACGACCATGTCATTGGGGCTGGTCTCGGCAGGGACGTCGAAGCCCATCGCGGCGAGCGTGTCCAGGTTCAGGGCGGTGGCCATCGCGACCTGGGCCTCCGTGATGCCGGGCGTGCCGGCGACCCGCTTGCTCACCTGGAGCAGCGTCACGGAGTCGGCGTACGCGCCGGACCGGATTCGTACGTGGTCGGTCATCAGTCTCCTTGTCGTCGGCCGCCCACGCTGTGAAGCGAAGATGACCCTTCTCGTCAGATGGATTGCGGCAGGTGGATTGCGTCAGGTTGCTTGCACAGCGGGGACGCGAGAGGGACGGACAGGGCGACGCCGAGCGCGAGGCCCGTGCCCGAGGTGTGGCCGACGGCGCGCAGGGCGGCCAGCGTCGTCGGGTCTTCGGGGTCAGCGAGGTAGGCGCGCAGCTGTGGGACGGCCTCGCCTCGCACCGCGTGCGCGAGGAGGACGGCCGAGACCGTCGTCGTACGGGCCGGGGCGTCGGTGAGCACGGCGGCCGCGACCCGTCCGCCGCGGTGCCCGCGGGCGTACCGGCCGACGAGCCAGCCGGCAAGGACGTCGTCGCCGAGCGGGGTCAGCCCGGGACCGCGGCCGAGCAGGGCGGTGGCGGCGGCAGGGTCGTCGGCACGAAGGGCGTCGTACGTGCCCTCAGGAAGGCCGGGGAGGTGGGGCATGACGGCGGCGAGGAGCTCGTCGGCGTCGGCGGCCACCGGCCCAGCGTCGGCAATCACCGGCCGTACGGTCGCGTCGACCAGCCTGCCCACCCGGACCTCGCGCCCGTCCACCGTGCAGCGGCCGGCGCCGAGCACGACCTCTCGGGCGTCTCCGACGTGGTTCCAGCCGGTCGCGAGCCCGCAGGGTACGACGACGGCGTCGCGGGCGAGGACGGCGACGACGGTGTGACGGTCCTGCGCGTACACGGCGTAGGGGCTGCGCGCGACGATCGTCGCGACGCGTCGAGGGCCGCGCAGGACTGCTGCCACGCCTGCGGTCGCGGCGGCCGGGTGCGGTGCGGGACGGCTCGGAGAGAGGCGTCCCGCGGACTCGGTCCGGAGTCGGATCGGCGCGGCCATGGCGTCAGAGTAGGAGCGTTCGCTACGGTGAGCCGATGGCGAGACTTGCCAACGATCAGCCTGATCGCTCTCACAACCTGACAGACACGACGTACGGGCTTCCTCTTGCCGACGTCGTGCGGATCGACGCGCTGACCGGCGCGAAGACCCTCGCCGGAGTCGAGGGGATGCAGCGGCCGGTGACCGGCCTCAACGTCATGGAGGTCCCCGACGTCCTGGGGTGGGTCAAGCCGCACGAGCTCCTCGTGACCACCGGCTTCCCGTTGCTCGACGGCGCGCGGCGGCTCGACGTCCCGAGGATGGTGGCGCTCGTGCAGGGTCTGTACGACGCCTCGTTGGCCGGTTTCGCGATCAAGCTCGGGCGCTACGTCGACGCGGTGCCCGACGAGGTCCTCGCGCTCGCCGACGCGCTCAGCTTCCCGATCGTGCAGATCCCTGACGAGGTCGCGTTCGACGACGTGCTCAAGGACGCGTACGCCGCGCTCAACGCGTTCCAGTCGAACGTCCTCGCGCAGATCGACGCGCTGCACTCCGCCCTGACGATGATCGTCCTCGAGGGCGGCGACCTCGAGCAGATCGCCGCCGAGGTGTCCCAGGTCCTCGACGTCGGTGTCATGGTCACGTCCACGGACGGGCGCGAGTGGGCCGGTGCGCTGAGCGACGAGGCCCGGGCGACCCTCGAGGTGAGCGAGTTCCTCGACATGTCCGGCCGCGTACGGGTCGAGCGCCTGCGCGGCGCGCGCCCGTTCGGCTCCGGCGAGATCCGCGTCCTCAGCGTCGCGGCCTCGGGCACCGAGCTCGCGCGGGTGGTCGTGGTCAGCGAGAAGCGGGCCCTGCGGGCGAGCGACGTCTATGCCCTGGAGCGGGCCGCAACCGTCGCCGCGCTGCTCATCACGCGCATGCAGGCGGTCGTCGCGGTGGAGGGCAAGTATCGCGGAGACTTCCTCCGCGACGTGCTGACGGACCGCGCGGAGAGCCCGCAGTACGTCCTCGAGCACGCCGAGGGCCTCGGCTGGGACCTTGACCGCCCGCTCGTCGTCGTGGTCGCGCAGCTCGACCCGCCAGAGGCGGGGGAGGCGCCGGTGTCGAGCCGCACGCGCCGCGGCTACCAGGACCGGTTCGCCGCGGCGTGGCGCCAGGTGGTCGAGCGGCGTGGGCGTAGCATCGCGGTCGCGGACTTCTCCTCGCAGGTGGTCGCGCTGCTTCCGGTCGCCGAGGACGCGTCGGACGTGTCCGAGGTCGTCGAGGAGGCGCTGGCCGCCGTACGGGGAGACTCCGGCGGCGGTCGTCGTCCGTTCTCCGCGGGGATCAGCCGCGTCGTCACCGGCGTCGAGGCGTTGCCCGACGCATACACCCGTGCCCGCAAGGCCGTCGAGGTCGGGCGACGCATGAAGGGGACGGGGTCGACGACGTACTTCGACCGCCTCGGCGTCCGCCGCCTGCTGTCGCAGGTCGAGGACCCAGCCGAGCTCGACGGGTTCGTGTCGGAGGTGCTTGGCACGCTCGCCGAGGACACGGCCACGGCCGCCGACCTGCGGGCGACGTTGCAGGTGCTGCTCGACGTCAACCTCAATGTCGCAGAGGCGGCGCGCACGCAGCACTTCCACTACAACACGATGCGCTACCGCGTCACCAAGCTCGAGAGCCTGCTCGGCCCGTTCAGCACCGATCCGCAGGTGCGGCTCGACGTGGCGGTCGCCCTTCAGATCCTGCACATGCGGGAGTGAGGGCGCGCTACGGCTGGAAGTACTCCGACATCATGGCGCTGACCCACTCGGGCTGCGTGGTGCTCACGGGGAGGAACTCCGCCATCGTGGGCTTGAGGTCGATGACGGGCGTGCCGGAGACGGCGTCGAGCCCCACCACGGTCAGCTCGTGGCCGCGGACGGACTCGATCGCACAGCTCGTGACACCGATGCGGTTCGGCCTACGCGGGCCACGTCCCGCGAAGACGCCGACGGGTGGGAGGTCGGCGCGGCCACGGTACGGGCGGGGCTCGCGGAAGTCGCCGCCGTCGGGGAACTGGTCGAAGAGGAAGAGCACGTCCACGTGGGAGAACCCGTCCAGACCTTGCAGGCTCGCCTCGCCGAAGCGCTCGTCGACGGTGATCGTGCTGCGTACGGCGCCCCAGTTGTCCGTGTGCTGGACGTCCGTCCGGTCGTTGCGGACGGTCCCGATCGGCGTGATCTCGAAGCTCGGCATCGCTCGAGGCTATCGCCGTCCACGTTCTTTTCCGACAGATGAACACGCAGAGCAAGGGGTGACAGCACCCCACGGGTTCCGTTGGCACTTTCGCACCATGCCGCGTCTCTCGCGTCACTACTAGGGTCACGACATTGGACCGGGTGCGCTGTCCGAGATCCCCCGGCGGCCGCTCGCACACTCTGAGGAGACCGGCATGTCGATGTTCAAGTGGGAAGTGGTGCACGGAGGCAAGACACCACCTCCTGGTCAAGCGGTCGGACCGCGCCAGCGTCTGAGCTGGGGCCGTACGGCCGGGCTCGGAGCGCAGCACGTGGTGGCGATGTTCGGTGCCACGTTCGTATTCCCCGTGGTGATGGGGCTCGACCCGAACCTGGCGATCCTGTTCTCGGGCATCTGCACGATCATGTTCCTGCTCATCACCAACAACATGGTCCCGAGCTATCTCGGTACGAGCGCCTCGTTCGTCGCCGCCGTCGCGGCGATCCGGAGCCAGGGCGGTGACTCGTCCGACGTCACCGGCGCGATCCTCGTCGCGGGCCTCGTCCTCGCCGCCATCGGCGTCGCGGTGCACTTCGCCGGCACGAAGTTCCTGCACAAGCTGCTCCCGCCGGCCGTCACCGGCGCCGTCGTCATGCTGATCGGCTTCAACCTGGCGCCCGTCGTCGCCGGCACGTACTGGCCACAGGACCAGTGGATCGCGCTCCTCACCGCGACCTTCATGATCGGCGCCGCGGTCCTGCTGCCGGGCTTCTGGGGGCGCATCGCCGTCTTCCTCGCGCTGATCTTTGGCTACCTGGTCTCATGGCTCGCCGACATCCTCTTCGGCGACATCACCTCGTTCGTGCCCTCAGCCGGCGAAGAGGTCGCGCACCAGCGCGTCGACTGGTCCGGAGTCAGCTCGGCCGACTGGATCGGCTTCCCCAACAGCACGCTCGCCGACGGGGTCTCGGCCGTCCACTCGCCGAGCTTCAGCTTCACCTTCATCCTCCTGGTGCTCCCGGGCGTCATCGCCCTGATCGCCGAGAACACCGGCCACGTCAAGGCCGTCGCGGAGATGACCGGCGACGACCTCGACCCGTACATGGGTCGCGCGATCGGTGCCGACGGTCTCGCCACCGCGTTCGCGAGCGCGTTCGGCGGCTCGCCCACGACGACGTACGCCGAGAACATCGGCGTCATGTCCGCGACGCGGATCTACTCGACCGCCGCGTACTACTTTGCGGCGCTGGTCGCGATCTTCCTCGGTCTCTGCCCGAAGTTCGGTGCGATCGTCAACGCGATCCCCGGGGGCGTCCTCGGCGGCATCACGGTCGTCCTGTACGGCATGATCGGCCTGGTCGGCGCCAAGATCTGGGTTGAGAACCACGTTGACTTCGGTGATCCGGCGAACATCGTCGGTCTGGCGGCAGGCATCATCATCGGTGTCGGCAACGTGTCGCTTGTCTTCTCCGACGACTTCCAGCTCGGCGGCATCGCTCTCGGCACGATCCTTGCCATCGGCTACTACCACATGGTGGCCTGGAAACGGCCACCCGCGCACACCACCGACGAGGGCGCGGAGGAGGTGACGAGGCAGCTGTGAAGCCCGCACCGTTCTCCTACGTCCGCCCGGCCACCCTCGACGAGGTGCTGGCCGTGCTCGCGGCCGACCCGCACGCCAAGGTGCTGGCCGGGGGCCAGAGCCTGGTCCCGCTGCTGTCGATGCGCCTGGCTCAGCCGAGCACGCTCGTCGACATCAACGGTCTCGCCGAGCTGGCCTACGTCCGGACTGATGAGGACGGTGTCCGCATCGGGGCGCTGGCCCGCCACGCCGACGTCGAGTCCGACGCCGACGCGTGGCGGGTCCAGCCCCTGCTGCGGCAGGCGCTACGCCTGGTCGCCCACCCGACGATCCGCAACCGCGGGACGACCCTCGGATCGGTCGTCCACGCCGACGCTGCTGCGGAGATGCCCGCCGTGGTGTCCCTGCTCGGCGCCAAGGTGCTGGTCGCCTCGACCGAGGGACGCCGCACCATCGATGCCACCGACCTGTTCATCGGCCCGCTGGAGTGCACGGTCCGTACGAGCGAGGTCGCGCTCGAGCTCCAGGTGCCCGCGCTCGGCGCACGGACGGGCTCGGCGATCGACGAAGTCGCACGCCGTCACGGCGACTACGCCCTGTGCGGCGTCGCCTCCGTCGTCTCCGTCGGCCAGACCGGTGCGATCGAGACGGTGCGAGCCTCGTACCTCTCGGTCTCGCTGACCCCGCTCGTCCTCGACCTCTCCGAGGCGTTCATCGACGGCACGGCTAGCGACGCCAACCTCGAGGCGGCGGTCGAGATCGCGACGGCGGGCGTCGACCCCGACACCGACATCCATGCGACGGCCGACTACCGCCGTCACCTCGCGGGCGTGCTCACGCGTCGCGTGGTGCGCGACGCGTACTCCCGCGCCGTCGCCCCCGACCCGGAGGGAGCCCGATGACCAGCCAGCCGGAGATCCTCGCGCCCGAGGCGCTGCACCACGTGACGTTCACCGTCAACGGCGCGGCGTACGAGATCGACGTGCCCGCGCGACGACTGCTGTCCGACGCGCTGCGTCAGGACGTCGGGCTGACCGGCACGCACGTCGGCTGCGAGCACGGCGTCTGCGGCGCGTGCACGATCCTCGTCGACGGCCGGCCGATGCGGGCGTGCCTGCTGCTCGCCGTGTCCGTCGAGGGCGCGTCGCTGACGACGGTGGAAGGCCTCACCGAGTCGGGCGATCGCCTCGGCCCGGTGCAGCAGGCGTTCAAGGAGTGCCACGGGCTGCAGTGCGGCTTCTGCACCCCGGGGTTCCTCACCACCATCACCGCAGGTCTGCGCGAGAACCCTGACCCGACCGAGGACGAGGCGCGCGAGATGATCGCCGGCAACCTCTGCCGGTGCACGGGCTATCAGAACATCGTGAAGTCCGTCCTGCGTGCGGCCGAGATCGCGGGGTCTCGACAGGCTCGACCGGCGGAGGGGCCGTTGGTTGAGCCTGTCGAAACCACTCCCGAGACCGGTGGTGACGCATGACCACCAAGTCGTTCGGAGAGCGCGTCGCACGCGTCGAGGACGAGCGGTTCCTGCGCGGCCGAGGCCGCTATCTCGACGACCTTGCGCCCGACGCCCTGCACGTCGCGGTGCTGCGCTCGCCGCACGCGCACGCCCGCATCCTCGACATCGACGTCGACCCTGTGCTCGACCTCGACGGGGTGGTCGCGGTCTACACGTACGACGACCTCACGGGCGCGATGGCCGAGCCTCTGCCGATGCTCATCCCGCACCCCGACCTCACCCACGGGCGCACCCAGTACGCGCTGGCCAAGGACCAGGTCAACTACGTCGGCGAGGCGATCGCGATGGTCGTCGCGGTCGACCGCTACGTCGCCGAGGACGCCGTCGGCCGGATCGTCGTCTCGTACGAGGTGATGACGCCGGTTGTCGGGCTCGACGCCGCACGCGCCGCCGAGCGGCTCGTCCACGACGACGTCCCCGACAACGTCGCGGCGACGTCCACCCAGGCGACCGGGGACGCGATGGCGGCGATCGGCCGAGCCCCGCACCGGCTCGCGCTCGACCTCGACATCGAGCGCAGCGCGTGCACCCCGATGGAAGGGCGCGGCACGGTCGCGAAGTGGGACACCGACAACGGCCGCCTCGAGGTCTGGTCGTCCACGCAGACGTCGACCGGTGTGCGCGCCGCGATCGCCTCCAAGCTCGGCCTCGACCTTTCCGTCGTCGACGTGATCACGCCTGACGTCGGCGGAGGATTCGGCGTGAAGGTTGTCCACCCGTGGCCTGAGGAGGTGCTCGTCCCGATGGCGGCGATGGCGCTCGGACGTCCGGTGAAGTTCACCGAGGACCGCCGTGAGCACTTCATCTCCGCCGCCCACGAACGCGCCCAGCAGCAGCACGTCGAGGTCGGCTTCGACGACGACGGCCGCATCCTCGGGCTGGACGTCGAGGTCTGGCACGACAACGGCGCCTACCTCCCGTACGGCCTGATCGTCCCGATCATCACGACCACGCAGCTGCTCGGCCCGTACAAGCCGCCGGTCTACAAGGCGACGTTCCACAGCCTCTACACCAACACGGTGATCGTGACGCCCTACCGCGGCGCCGGCCGTCCGCAGGGCGTGTTCGCGATGGAGCGCACGATGGACGCGATCGCCTCGTACCTCGGCAAGGACCGCACGGAGGTGCGCTCCGCCAACTTCATCCAGCCCGACGAGTTCCCGTACGACCAGGGGCTGATCTTCCAGGACGGCAAGCCGCTGATCTATGACTCCGGCGACTTCCCGCAGATGCTCGACAAGCTCAAGACGCTGGTCGGCTGGGACGAATTCGGCGCGTTCCGCGACGAGATGCGCGCCCAGGGCCGTACGGTCGGGATGGGCATCGGCTGCTACGTCGAGGGCACCGGCGTCGGCCCGTACGAAGGCGGGCACATCCAGGTCGAGACGACCGGCAAGATCAAGGTCTCGACCGGCCTGACGACGCAGGGCCAGGGCCACCAGACGGCGTTCGCGCAGATCGTCGCCGACGAGCTCGGGGTGCGTTTCGAGGACGTCGAGGTCGTCACCGGCGACACCCGCCGCATGCCGTACGCGGTCGGCACGTACGCCTCGCGCGCCGCGGTCATGAGCGGTTCGGCGATCGCGCTGTCCGCCCGGTCGGTCAAGCGCAAGGCGCTGGAGCTGGCCGCCGAGGCGCTCGAGGCGAACGTCGACGACCTCGAGATCGCCGACGGCGTCGTCTCCGTCAAGGGTGCTCCGGGCGCGCAGGTCTCGCTCGGCACGCTCGCGGTGCTCAGCAACCCGCTGCGCTACGCGTTCGACGAGGCGAGCAAGGCGGCGACGCAGTTCTCCGTCGGCGACGCCGACAAGGTGCCGGTGCCCGAGGGCACGTCGCCCGGGCTCGAGAGCCGCGACTTCTACTCGCCGCCTCGCTCGACGTTCGCCTCCGGCATGCACGCCGTGATCGTCGAGACGGACCCGGACACGGCCGAGATCACGATTCTCAAGTACGCCGTCGTCCACGACTGCGGGCGACTCATCAACCCGATGATCGTCGAGGGACAGATCCACGGCGGTGTCGCACAGGGTGTGGGTGGGGCGCTCTACGAGCGGATGGCGTACGACGAGCACGGGCAGCTCCAGAACGCCTCGTTCATGGACTTCCTCATGCCGTACGTCACCGAGGTGCCGAAGACGATCGACGTCGACCACCTCGAGACGCCGTCGCCGCTGAACCCGCTCGGCATCAAGGGCGCGGGCGAGGCCGGTGTCATCCCGAGCGCGGCGGTGTTCGCGTCGGCGATCGAGGACGCCGAGGGCTTCACGATCACGCGGATGCCGATCTCACCGAGCGAGCTGTACGACCTGCGGTGCACGCACGCAGGATCCGACGAGGCGGCAGTGGTCGCTGTGGAGGGAGACTCATGAAGGTTGCTGGACAAGCGGTGCTCAACGCCCCCGTGGACGCGGTCTGGACCGCGCTGCTCGACCCAGCGGTGCTCGTCCGCACGATCCCGGGCTGCGAGGTGCTGGAGGCGACGGGCGAGAACGCCTACGCCATGACGGTCAGCGCCGGCGTTGCGTCGATCCGCGGGACGTACGCCGGCACCTGCACGTTGAGCGACCTCGTCCCTCACCAGTCTCTGGTGATGCGTGCCGAGGGCGCGGGAGCTCCCGGCACGGTCGCGGCGGACGTCGCGGTGCGCTTTTCCGACAATGGTGACGGGACGACCGGGGTCGCGTACGCCGCGGACGCGGTCGTCGGCGGCATGATCGGCGGCGTCGGGCAGCGGATGCTGACGGCGGTGAGCAAGCGGATGGCCGGCGAGTTCTTCGGTGCCGTCGACGACGCGATCGCCAGTTCTTCGTTGGTCGAGGGCGGTTCTCCGTCGGTCGAGCCTGTCGAGACCCCCGCCGTCGGCCAGCGCTTCACCGCCCCCGCACCAGCGGCGGGCGGTCGCAGCGGATCGACCGACGACTTCGTCAAGGGAGCCGTCCTCGGCGGCGTCCTGGTCCTGGCGGGTGTGATCGTCGGAGGGCTGTTCGGGCGCCGGTCGCGATGATCGACGTCTACAGCAGCGCGCGGGCGATGGCGCAGGCCGTCGCCGCGCGCGAGATCTCCGCGCGAGAGTTGCTCGCCCTCCACCTCGCCCGCATCGGCCAGGTCAACGGCACGGTCAACGCGCTGGTCTCGATCGACGAGGAGCGGGCGTACGCCCAGGCGGCCGCCGCGGACGAGCGGACGCTGTCGGGGGAGCCGCTCGGCGTGCTCCACGGGCTCCCGTACGCGGTCAAGGACACCCACCACGTCGCCGGCTGGCGGACGACGTTCGGCTCGCCGGTGATGGCCGACCACGTGTCGGCGTACGACGAGCTCGTCGTCGAGCGGGTGCGCGCGGCGGGTGCGGTGGTGGTCGCGAAGTCGAACACGCCGGAGTTCGCGTCCGGGTCCCACACGTTCAACCCCGTGTTCGGCACGACGGTGAACCCGTACGACACCGGCCGTTCGGCGGGCGGGTCGAGCGGCGGTGCGGCCGCCGCGCTCGCGGCCGGGATGGTGCCGCTGGCCGACGGGTCGGACATGGGCGGCTCCCTGCGCAACCCGGCGTCGTTCTGCAACGTGGTCGGGCTGCGTCCGACCTGGGGGCGGGTCCCGACCTGGCCGACGTGGAACCTCTGGGAGACCGTGTCTGTGCAGGGGCCGCTCGCGCGGGACGTCTCCGACCTCGCGCTGCTGCTGAGCGTGCTGGCGGGGCCCGACCCGCGTGTCCCGACGGCGGACTCGACGGCGGGCGAGGTGTTCCGCGAGGTGCGTCCCGCGTCGCTCGACGGGCTACGGGTCGCGCTGTCGGTCGACCTCGGGGGCGCGTTCGAGGTGGAGGCGTCGGTCGCCGACATCGTCCGCGCCCAGGCGGGTGTCTTCGCCGGTGCGGGCGCGCACATCGAGGAGGCGTGGCCGGAGCTGCCCGACGCCGAGGCTGCGTTCCGAACGCTGCGCGCGTGGCTCATGGACTACACGCTCGGTGGTGTCCTCGACTCGCGCCCGGACGACCTCAAGCCGTCCCTCGCCGACAACATTCGTGCCGGGCGGCCCCTGTCCGGGCACGACGTCGCCGTTGCGTACGCCCAGCGGACAGCGCTCGCCGAGAAGGCCCGCGAGTTCTTCACGCGCTACGACGTGCTCGCGCTGCCGGTGAGCCAGGTCCCGCCGTTCCCGGCCGACCAGGAGTACCCGCACGCGATCAACGGGCGTCCGCAGGAGACATACCTCGACTGGATGCGCGCGGCGTTCCTCATCACGGTGACCGGGTGCCCCGCGATCAGCGTGCCGGCGGGGTTCACGCCCGACGGCCTGCCCGTGGGGCTGCAGCTCGTCGGGCCCGCAGGCTCCGAGCGTCGGCTGCTCGCGATCGCGCGTGCGTACGAACAGCTGTCGGGTGCAGGCGTGGGGGTCGGTGGCCCACGCCCTGCCCTCTGATCGGCTCACCGCCGGGACCACCCCGGCGCGGGCCGCGTCACGCCTTGCGAGAGGTCCGCGACCTGGCCGGCAGGCGCATCGTGAGGAGCTTCGCGCGCGGTGCGATCCGGCCGGCGAGCGCGAAGACTCCCTCCGTACGGGACTGGTCGGGGTCGATCACCGAGAACAGGTTCACCCCGAGATAGAACGTGATCGCGGCGTTGGCGACCTCGCGCGCGGGCAGCAGCCGGCCTAGCGGGGTGCCTCCCGCGACGCGCTCCCAGCTCTCCTCGACGAAGCGCACCCATGGGTCCGCGCGGGCGGTGATCGCCTCCCGCAGCTCGGGTTTGGTGACCGCCGCCGCGACGATCTCGCTGAACTGCGCGAGGTAGCCGCGCTCCAGGTCGGTGAGGTAGATCTGCTTCGCCGCGGCGACGAGGTCCTCGACCGTACGGACGCCCTCGACGGTGCGACAGTGCATCGCCATGCGCGCCTCGGACGATCGGTCGAGCGCGGCGAGGAGCAGCGGGTCGACTCCGCCGAAGTGGTAGAAGACCAGCGCAGAGTTGACCCCCGCCTCCGCCGCGATGACCCGAGCGGACGTGCCGTCGTACCCGCGCTCGCGCAGCACCACGTCGGCGGCGTCGAGCAGTCGCCGTCTGGTGTCCTCGCTGTTCTGACGTGTGGCCGCCATGTGATCCCTTCCCTCGCCGACGGCCTTCATCATATGCTTTAATCACTCGATTAAACTTGCTGGACCCACGAGAGGCGACCGCAGATGGAGCCCTATCCCCACGACAGCTCCGCCGATCCGCACGACGACCCGCGACCCCGGTCGAGCACCGCGCGCCTGCTCCTCGCCGGCATCACGCTGGCACTCTTCGCCGCGATGCTCGTCGCTGAAGCGCTCGGCAGCGCCGGTCTCGAGGAGACCTCGCTGTTCTACGTCGGCATTCCCGCGCTGATCGCGGTGACGGTCGTCCTCACCGCCCGTCCCAAGAACGCGGTCGGCGTCGCTCTCGCGACCACCACCGTCGGACTCGCGCTCGCGGGACCGCTGCTCGACGAGGGCGTCGTCTGCCTGCTCATCGCGGCGCCGCTCTTCTACGGTGTCGCCGTGCTCGTCGGTCTCCTCGCGCAGGCCGCGCGCGGCGGCGGGCACCGCGCGCTCGTCGCGGCGCCCCTGCTGGCGCTGATCGCCCTCGAGGGAGTCGGCGGGGTCAGCGTGATTCCACGCCAGGACAACGCGGGCACGACCGTGACCATCGCCGCCGCGCCAGCACGAGTCGAGGCGGCGCTCGCCGCGCCGCCCGATTTCGGCCCGTACGAAGCACCCTTCCTGCGGGCGCTGCCGTTCCCGAAGCCGGTGCGCGCGACGGGGAGCGGCCTGAGCGTCGGCGACGCGCGGCTCATCGCCTTCACGCCGCGCCGCAGCCTGGGTCTCGGGTCCACGCCCACCCCTCGGTCGATGGAGTTGCGGGTCGTCGAGTCCACGTCCACGGCCGACGCGGGCCGAGTCGTCTTCGACGTGACGGCCGACTCGACCCTCGCCCGCTGGCTGGACCTGCGACGTGCGGTCGTCACCTGGTCGGCGTCCGCGGGTGGAACGGAGATGACGTGGCGCCTGGAGTACGCACGCACGTTCGACCCGTCGTGGTACTTCGGACCGGTCCAGCACCACGCGGTCGCAGACGCGGCGGGCTATCTCGCCGAGACCTTCGCGGACATGGCCGAGGCGGAGTGAGCGGTGAGAGATCCGGCCACCGTACGCGCGCTCGGCCTCACCGTCCCCGTGCTCGCCGTGGTCCTCCTCGCCCTCTGGCGACGACCCGGTGCGCGACGGCTTGCAGCGATCCTCCTCGCGACCGCCTGGGCGGCGGTCGCCCTGCTGCCGGTGAACCTCCTCGCGATCGCCGCCGGCTGGTGGTCGTTCGACGCCGACGGCGCGCTCTGGCAGGGCATCCCCGTCGACCTGTGGCTGGCGTGGGCGCTCCTGTGGGGTGCCGTCCCCGCCCTGGTCGCGCCGGCGCTGCCGCCGCTGCTCGTCGGGGCCGTCCTCGTGTGGGTCGACCTCGCCTTCATGCCGTGGGGCGCACCGGTCGTCAGACTCGGTGACCCGTGGCTGGTCGGCGAGGCGATCGCGGTCCTCGCCGCCCTCGTGCCGGCGTACGCGCTGGCGCACTGGACTCTCGCCCAGCGGCACGTGACCGTACGGGCGTGGGCGCAGGCGTGGTGCGCGGGCGCGCTCCTCGTGGGTGTGCCGTTGCTCGTCGTCGGCGTCGAGTCCCGATGGTGGCCGGAGGTGACGGCGGCGGGCGTGCAGGTCGCGGTGGTGGTGAGCGTGCCTGCGGTGGCCGCGATGCGGGAGCTCGCGCGCGTCGGTGGCGGCACCCCGCTGCCGTACGACCCGCCGTCTCGGCTGGTGACCACCGGCCCGTACGCCTACGTCCGCAACCCGATGCAGGCGTCGATGGTGCTCGTGTTCTCGGTGCTCGCCGTGACCTTCGCAGAGCCGCTCCTGCTGCTCGGCGCCGTGGTGACGGTCGTCTACTCGGCGGGGCTGGCTGCCTGGCACGAAGGGAGTCAGATGGAGGAGGCGTTCGGCGAGCGGTGGACGGCGTACGAGGCGCAGGTGCCCGTGTGGGTGCCTCGCTGGCGGCCACTCGATGGTCCTCCCGCGTCGCTGTTCGTCGCTGCCGACTGCACGATGTGCACCGGACTCGGCCAGTGGCTCCTCGATCGTCGGCCGGTCGCGCTCGACGTGCGTCCCGCCGCTGAGCATCCCGAGGTGCTGCGGCGGATCACGTACGAGGCGGACGGCGTGCGTGACCAGGGTGTGGTGGCGCTTGCCCGGGCGCTGGGGCACCTTCATCTCGGGTGGGCGCTGGCCGGCTGGACGCTCGCGCTGCCGGGGGTCCGGCACTTTGCGCAGCTCGGTGCCGATGCGTTCGGCGCTGGCCCCCGGGTGTCGCGCTGACCGCTGACCGAAAGATCGAGCCGTGCGGCGCGCCGGGGGAAGACACGCCGCACGGCAGCTCGGGGGTTATGTGAGGCCGCGGGGGGAGAGCGCGTTGCGCCAGATCCGGTCGGTGGCGTCGACCAGCTCGTCGATGTCGAGCGCGTCGCCGAGGACGAATGCGTAGTAGGCAAGGTGCGACACCATGCCGTCGAGTGCGCGGGCCGTCGGGTAGGGGTCCAACGACGGATCGGCGATCCCACGCGCTTGCATCGCCTCGATGACCGACGCGGTCTTGCGCGCGAGCGCCTCGCCACGCCGACGACGGATGTCGCGGAACGACGGGTCCACCGCGGCGACCTCCTCGAGGACGAGCATGAGTGCGGCGTTGTGCCGGTAGTTCTCGAAGTAGCGCCGGTGTCCCTCCGCGAGCTCCTCGTACGGGTCGGCAGCGGCCGCGTCGAGTCGGGGCACCACCACGTCGTGCTGCGCTTCGTACAGCACGGCCGACAGGATCTCGGGTTTGCTCGCGAACCATGTGTAGAACGAGCCGGTGGCGCAGCCCGCTTCGCGTGCGATGTCGGCGATGCGCGAGTCGGTGAAGCCGTCCCGTTCGAAGACCGTACGGGCGGCAGCGACCAAGGCGGACCGGGTCCGGGCGCCGCGCGCGGTGGCGGGGACGGTCATCGCACGCCCGCCGCGACTCCCGTACCGACGAGGGCGTCGCGGTCGAGGGCGCGCTTCAGGATCTTGCCGGACGGGCCCTTGGGGAGGGCGTCGACGACCTGGAAGAGGCGCGGCACCTTGTAGGCGCTCAGGCGCTCCTTGGCCCAGGCGCGCAGGGCGCCGGGCTGGAGCACGGCGCCGTCGCGGAGCACGACCACGGCACCCACCTCCTCGCCGTACCTGGCGTCCGCGACGCCGACCACGGCCGCCTCGACGATGTCCGGGTGTGCGTAGAGGACCTCCTCGACCTCGCTCGGATAGACGTTGTAGCCGCCGCGGATGATGAGGTCCTTGAGCCGGTCGACGATGCGGAGGTCGCCGTCCTCGTCGAGCGTGCCGAGGTCACCCGTCCGCAGCCACCCGTCGCGCAGGACGTCGGCGTTGGCCTCGGGCCGGTTCCAGTAGCCCGTCATCACGATCGGCCCACGGATCCACACCTCGCCGACCTCGCCGGTCGGGACCGGCGAGCCGTCGAGATCACGGATCTCGAGATCGACGCCGTGGATGGCTCTCCCGACCGCGCCGACCTTGGGCTCGGCGCCCAGCGGCGCAGAGGTCGCCCAGCCGCAGGTCTCGGACAGCCCGTAGCCCTCGCGGATGCGCGTGCCGAACTTCTCCTCGAACGCGCCGATGACCTCGACCGGGAGCGACGCGCCGCCGGACGTGGCCAGGCGCAGGCGTGAGAAGTCCTCGGGGGTGGCGTCGCCGGCGGCGTGCAGCACGGCGATCCACATCGTCGGGACGCCGGAGACGATCGTCAGCTCGTCGTCGCGGATCATCTCGACGAGCTTGCGCGGGTCGAACGGGTGCAGGAGCGAGACGACGGTGCCGAAGGAGATCGCGAGGTGCATGACCATGATCTGCCCGAACACGTGGAACAGCGGCAGCGCGGTGCCCGTACGGTCGTCCTCGTCGAACTCCAGGACGTGCTCGGCGGCGTCGACGATGCCGGCGATCGCGGAGATGGGGAGCTGCGCGCCCTTCGGGCGACCCGTGGTGCCGGAGGTGTAGATGATCAGCGCGGTCGCGTCGTCGGGCAGGTCGACCGGCGCCTTGACGCGGTCGGAGACGTCCCACTCGTCGAGCGGGGGGAGGCTCCAGAACGGCAGCCCGTGCGCGGCGGAGGCCTTCTCGGCCGCACCTGCCGTCTCGTGCCAGGCGACCACGAGGCTGACGTCGGCGTCCTCGACGACATACGCGATCTCGGGGGTGGTGGCCATGACGTTCACGGTGATGAGCGTCGCCCCGGCGGCGTGGAGGCCGTAGTAGGCCGCGACGAACTCGGGGATCGACGGCGCGACGAGCAGGACGCGGTCGCCGGGTGCGACTCCCGCTCGCAGCGCCCGGGCGGCCACCGAGGCGGCGGCGTCGCGCAGCGCACCGAAGCCGACCTCGCGCCCCGAGGCGCGGACCGCTACCCGGTCCGGCTCGGAGAAGGCGTGCGCGAAGACGGCATCGGCGACGTTGCTCACGGTGACTCCTGAGGGGGCGGTGTGACCGGCGTCACGGACGCTACCTGAATCGTGATTCAAGTACAAGGTTCGCCAGCACCGCACGGCCTCAGAGCCGGGCGTCGAGGAACCTGACCGTGCGGCGCATCATCTCGTCTCGCTTCTCGCCCCTCACGGTGTGCCCCGCGCCGTCGTACCACCTCACGGAGACGTCGGCTCCCGCGTCGCGCAGCCCCGCCGCCGCACGCTCGGTCCACTCGGGCGGACAGGTCTTGTCGGCGGTGCCGTGGTGGATGAGGACGGGCTCGACGACCCGGTCGAAGAACCGTGACGCCGACAGGTCCTGCCACGCGGGCGACTCCGGATCGGGTGTGCCGTACGACCGCTCGACCGCGGCGAACCGGGAGGCCCGGCCCTTGCCAGGACGCGTGAGGATCTCGACGTTGTCGACTGCGTCCGCACTCATCGGCGACAGCAGCACGGCGGCGTCGACGAGACCGGGGCGCGTAGTCAGGACGTTGTACGCGACACCGCCGCCCATCGAGCGTCCGACGAGCCCGATGCGGTCGGGGTCGACCGCGCGCATCGCCGAGCGGCGCAGGGCGACGATCGCGTTGATGACGTCGATGGTGAAGCCGAGCCTCAGCTCGCCGTCGTTCTCGGGGTCGGCGTCGGAGCGTCCGTGGTTGCGGTAGTCGGTGTAGAGCACCACGTACCCCGCGCGAGCCAGGTAGTCGCGCGTGTCGATCATCGACCCGCCCGGACGGTACGACTTCGGGGACTTGTAGCCGCGTGCGATCACGACGGCCGGCGACCTGTCCGCACCGTGTGGCACGTGCAGGACTCCGGACACCCGCAGGTCCTCAGAGCGGTAGCTGACCTGGTACGACGTGTAGGCGTCGTTGGTCTCGAGCACCCGCTCGCGTCGCAGGTCGCTGCCGTTGTCGGGGGTCCGCATCAGCGTCGGGAGGGTCCGCTCGTGTCGTACGGGCGGCAGCGGTGGGAGGGACACGTGGTCGCCCGGATTCTCGACCGAGGAGACTTCGGCGCCGGTGGCGGAGAGGGCGGTCTGAGGGGCGAGGCCGCAGCCGGAGAGCAGCGTCGCGAGGGCGACGACGGCGGGCAGGATCGTACGGAGCACCGGACCATGATGGCGGGTCCTTCCGGGAGCCTGTCAGGTAGTGCCAAGGTTCGGTGAAGTGGTCCGGCGACGTTCGCCCTGGGGACTGTCGGCGGCGTGCGTTGGAATCGAGGGGCAGCCCCCCACACCGTCGAGGAGCACCATGACGTCACGCCCCACTCGAGCCGGGCACTTCCGTATCGGGATCGACACGGGAGGCACGTTCACCGACGTCGTCGCGTTCGACGAGGCGACCGGCGAGATGCTGACGACCAAGACGCCGTCGACGCCGTCGGACCCCGCCGAGGGCTTCCTCGCGGGCATCGACAAGGTCCTCGCGCTGGCCGGGTTCCCGCCGGGCAGCGGTGAGGCGATCTCGGCGGTCTCGCACGGCACGACGGTCGCGACCAACCAGCTCCTCGAGGGCAAGGTCGACCGACTCGGGTTCATCACGAACGCCGGGTACGAGGCGGTGCTGGAGATCGCCCGCCAGTCCGTGCCCGACGGCTACGGCAACTCGTACTTCTGGGTGAAGCCCGACCGCATCGTGCCCCGCGACCTCGTCAAGGGCGTCGAGGGCCGGATGACGTGGGCGGGTGAGGAGATCCATCCGTTCGACGCCCAGGGCGCGCGCGAGGTCGCCCGCTGGTTCCGCGAGCAGGGCATCGACACGCTCGGGGTGTGCCTGCTGCACAGCTACGCCAACTCCGCCCACGAGGAGGAGATGCGCGCGATCCTCGCCGAGGAGCACCCGGACGCCGTCGTGTCGATCTCGTCGGAGGTGCTGCGCGAGTACCGCGAGTACGAGCGCTCGATGACCACGCTCGTCGACGCGGCGGTGAAGCCGAAGGTGTCGGCGTACGTGCGCCGCATCGCCGACCGGCTGGCGGCGTTCACGGGGTCTCGACCCTTCGACAGGCTCAGGACGGCGCAGGGCTCGACCGGCGGGGGCGTGCCGTTCTACGTGATGAAGTCCAACGGCGGTGTGCTGTCGGCCGCCGAGGTGGTGCACCAACCGATCACGACCGTGCTGTCCGGTCCGGCCGCCGGCGCCCTGGGTGCCGCGCTGGTCGCCTCGGTCGCCGGGTTCGACCGCGTCCTCACCTGCGACGGCGGCGGCACCTCGACGGACGTGTCGGTGGTCGTCGACGGCGAGCCGACGCTGACGACCGAGGGGAGTGTCGGCGTCTACCCGAGCAAGATCCCGATGATCGACGTCGTCACCGTCGGCGCGGGCGGCGGCTCGATCGCCTGGCTGTCGCCGGAGGGCACGCTCAAGGTCGGCCCGCAGTCGGCCGGCGCCGACCCGGGTCCGCTCTGCTACGCCAAGGGCGGCACCGAGGTGACGATCACCGACGCCCATGTCGTGCTCGGCCGCATCCCTCCGCACCTGCTCGGCGGTGAGATCCCGCTCGACGTCGATGCCTCCCGCAAGGGCCTCGAGGAGCTGGCCGGCAAGCTCGGGCTGAGCGTGGAGGAGGCCGCGGACGGCGTCCTCGAGATCTCTGCGTGGAACCAGGCCAACGCCCTGCGCCAGATCACCGTCAAGCGCGGGCTCGACGTCCGTGACTTCACGCTGACCACGTTCGGCGGTTCCGGCTCGCTGCTGCTGTGCCGGCTGATGGACGTGCTGTCGATCCCCACGGTCCTCGTCCCGCCGAACCCCGGCAACGTCTCCGCGTTCGGACTGCTGACCGTCGACGTCAAGAATGACTACGTCCAGACCGCGGTGCGGCTCGCCTCCGAGCTCGACGCGGCCGAGGCCGAGGGCCTGTACGACCGCCTCGCCTCGCAGGCTGCATCCGCGTTGGACGCCGAAGGCTTCGGACCCGACGAGCAGCGTTTCGTCCGTACGGCCGACCTGCGCTACTTCGGCCAGGCGTTCGAGGTCCGGGTCCCGGTGCCGGACGGCCGGCTCGACGACGCGGTGCTCGCCGGTGTCGCGGACACGTTCCACGCCGAGCACCGTGCGCTCTACGGCTACGACTTCGCCGGCGACGACAGTCAGCAGGTCGAGTGGGTCAACCTGCGTGTCTCGGGGATCGGGCCGATCCAGCGCCCGAAGATCCGTGCGCGGGCCGTCGAGGCGAGCGCGGCCGCGCCGCAGCCCCGTACGACCCGGCCCGTGTGCTTCTCGCCGCGTGAGGGCTACGTCGACACCGGCGTGTTCGACCGGTCGGCCCTGCTCCCGGGCCAGCAGGTCCACGGCCCGGCGATCGTCGAGGAGTTCGGCTCGACCATCCCGATCCACCCCGGTTTCGTCGCCCGCATCGACCCGTACGACAACGTCATCATCACCCGCGAGGGACAGACCTCGGAGAAGGGGAGCCAGAAGTGAGCGAGTCCCGCAAGGCGCCGACCCAGTTCCCGTTCGGCACGCTCACGGAGGACGCCGGCGCGAGTGCCGACCCTGTCGTCGTCGAGATCGTGCAGGGCAGCCTGGCGTCGATCGAGCACGAGGTCGAGACCGCGATCGCGCGGACGTCGCGCTCGCCGATGATCCGCGACGCGCACGACTTCCGCGCGGGCATCCACGACCGCTTGCTGCGCAAGCTCACCGGCCGCTCGTACTCGGCGCTCGTCCACCCCGTCGCGCGCGACTTCCCGCTCGAGGAGATGAAGCCCGGCGACGTCTTCTTCCACAACGACGTCTACAAGTCCGAGGGTGGTATCGGCCACCTCCCGGACCTGTGCGTCACCGTGCCCGTGTTCGCGACCGTCGACGGCACCGAGCGCGTGGTCGCGTTCATCCAGGCGTTCGGCCACCACGACGACATCGGCGGTGCCGTGCCGGGCTCGATGCCGAGCCACGCGACCAGCGTGTACGAAGAGGGGCTGGCCGTCCCGCCGATCAAGCTGTGGGACCAGGGCGTCCCGAACCGTGCGGCGCTGACGATCATGACCCGCAACTCGCGCATGCCCGAGTCGCTGGCCGCCGACCTCGACGCCGAGTGCTCCGCGTGCCTGATGGGTGCGCGCCGTCTCGCGGAGCTCTTCGACCGGTACGGGGTGGAGGTCGTCGAGGCGTCCTTCGACGCGATCATCGACCGCACCACGCAGACGTACAAGCGCGAGATCCTCTCCAAGATCCCGATCGGCACCTGGGTATGGGAGGACTACGCCGAGCACGATGGGGTCGACGAGCCGCAGCTGCACACGCAGCGCATCACGCTGACCCGCACCGGCCCGGAGGACCCGGACGGCGAGCGGGTGATCCTCGACTTCGCCGGGACGTCCCCGCAGGCGAAGGGGCCGATCAACCACTGCGGCGACTACTCCGACGGCGTGTTCCTCAAGAAGTGGCTCGCGCCGATCCTGCGCAACCTCGCCGACACCCCGGAGCGGATGGCCGAGCTCGACGTCAACGAGGGCGTGGTGCCCCTGATCGAGATGCGCTTCCCGCCGAAGGGCACGCTGCTCACGCCGGAGTTCCCGGCGCCGACCAACGCCCGTACGTTCGTGATCTTGCGGCTCCTGGGGGTGCTCGCCGGGGTCCTCGCGAAGGCGGTCGACGGCCAGATGCCGGCCGACCAGGAGACGATCCGCTACACCGGCGTGTACGGCACGGACCTCGCCGGCCGTCCTTACCTCATGCGCGAGGTGCTCGGCGGCGGGTCTGGCGGCCGCTACTACGCCGACGGCGAGGACACGATCCACGTCGTGCCCGACTCGCGCAACCTGCCGACCGAGTTCACCGAGTCGCGCTTCCCGTTCGTCGTCGAGTCGCTGTCGGTGGCGAAGGACTCCGGCGGCCCGGGCAAGTTCCGCGGCGGCCTCGGGTACGAGAAGCACCTGCGGATGCTCGCCGACGCCCATTTCATGTCGATCGCGGATCGCTCGATCCTCGCGTGCTGGGGTGTCAAGGGTGGTCTCGCCGGGCGGCCGTTCGAAGTCGTCATCGATGCCGGAGGCCCGAACGAGCGCGTGGTCGACGCGCTCGCGGACGCCGAGCCGGTGCGCGCGGGTGAGTCCATCCGCATCCGCACCACCGGTGGTGGCGGTTGGGGCGACCCGCTCGACCGTGACCCGGAGAGCGTCGTGCGCGACGTCCGCTGGGAGAAGGTCTCGGCCGAGGGGGCGCATGACGACTACGCGGTCGTGCTGACCGGCAGCGGCGACGACCTCGGGTACGACGCGGCGGCGACCGCGGCGCTGCGGGCCGAGCGCGCCGCGGCGCGCGGCGAGGGCGAGGTGTTCTTCGACCGCGGGCCCGGCTACGCCCAGCTCGCCGGCGGAGCGACCCACGCCGCTGTCGACGTCAGGTGACGGGAGGCCGGTCGAGCGTGCCGAAACCCGCCGCCGTCGTCGGTGCCTCGGGCAAGACCGGCACGCACGTCGCGCAGGCGCTCGCGTCCTGCGGCGTACCGGTCCGCCCCCTGGGGCGCCGTGCCCTCGCCGACCCGGTCGCCGCGTTCGACGGCTGCGCGTCGGCTTACCTGATCGCCCCCAACCTCCATCCCGACGAGCCCGCGCTCGTCGGGGGCTGGCTGGAGGCGCTGCGCGCCGCCGGCGTGCCGCGCGTCGCATACCACTCCGTCGCCTGGCCCTACGCGCCTGAGATGCCGCACCACCTCGCCAAGGCAGCGACGGAGGACCTCGTACGCCGCAGCGGGCTCGCGTGGACGGTCCTGCAGCCATGCGCGTATGTCCAGAACCTCTTGCCCGGGTTGGGAGGGGAGGAGCCGGCGGTCCGCGTGCCGTACGCGGTCGACACCCCCTTCGGGCTCGTGGACCTCGCCGACGCGGGCGAGGCCGCTGCCGTGGTCCTGACCGAGGACGGCCACGTCGGTGCGACGTACGAGCTCGGGGGACCGGCGCTCGTGACGCTGGCCGACGTCGCCGTCGTCGCGTCGGAGGTGCTGGGCGTGCCGGTGCCGGCGGAGCGGCTCGATCCTGAGAGGTGGGCGACCGGACCGGGCGCGGGGATGGATCCGCGAGAGCGGGATTGGCTGCTGGCGATGTTCGCGTTCTACGACGCGTACGGGCTCCCGACCGGCGGGGTGCCCCTCCGGGCGCTGCTGGGCCGCGCCCCGTACGACGTGCGCGCGACCCTGACCCGCGAGCTGACGCCCGCCCCTTCCTGACCCCCGGGTCGGTTTCTCCCGCCCCCGGGTCGGCTTCTCCCGTCCGCGGGTCGACCAGATGCGCGCCTGGCGGCGTACGATCCCGAAATGATCCACGCGCACGACGTCGTCGCCTTCGCGGTCGCCTCGACTCTGCTCATCATGATCCCGGGCCCGAGCGTGCTCTTCACGATCAGCCGGGCGATGGTGCTCGGCCGACGTGCCGCGCTCGTCAACGTGGTGGGCAACGCGGTCGGCGCCACCGTCCAGATCGTCGCGGTCGCGGCCGGGCTCGGTGCGCTGGTCGCGCAGTCGGTCGCGGCCTTCACCGTCGTGAAGTGGGTCGGCGCCGCGTACATCGTCTATCTCGGCATCCAGGCGATCCGCGACCGCCGCGCCGGTGAGGACGCCGTCGAGGCCGAGCCGACGGTGACGCGGACGTCGCGAGTCTTGCGCGAAGGGTTCGTCGTGGGTGTCACCAACCCCAAGACGATCGTCTTCCTCGTCGCCGTCCTCCCGCAGTTCGTCGCCCGCGAGCTCGGGGCGGTGCCGCTCCAGATGCTGATCCTCGGCGCAGTGTTCGTCGCGATCGCGCTGTGCCTCGACAGCCTCTGGGCGCTCGGCGCCGGAGCAGCACGCGACTGGTTCGCCCATTCACCGCACCGAATGCGACGCCTTCGCGGTGCGGGCGGCTCGATCATGGTCGGCCTGGGCGTCGGCCTCGCCGCGGGCGGCCGACCCGACTGAGCCGGGGAGTGGAGGCCGCCGAAGGCCTGTCAGCCCTCGTCGAGAGCGAAGTCGAGCTTCGCGACGCCGTTCTTCAGGCTCAGCACACGTACGGTCATGGTGAACTTCTTGTCGCTGCCGTTGGGGTCGGAGAGCTCGCACTCCATCGTGGCCCCCTCGCGGGACTCGAGATCGCCCGGGCAGTCCACGATCGGCGCGAGACCGATCTGCTTGCCCATTGCTTCCGATGCCTTCTCCTCGACCGACTTCTGGGGCATCGGTGCGTGACCGCACGCGGTGAGCAGCACCAGCGCGGCGGACACCAGCGCGACGGCGGGACGGAGACGCATGCGCACAGGGTAGAGGGCGGGCCTGACCGGTGGTGAGCACGGTCCCGCTCTCGTCGTCACGGTGGGACCTCCTTCACCGCGCTGTGCGCCGCACGGGCACGCGCGGCACCGCCCGCCGCCGATAGGCAACACCTCACTAGCCAACGGCACTTCCTTGGCGAAGTTCGCCAATGCCCACCGTGCGCGGAGGCACCTAGATTCGTCGCATGCGCCTCGTCATCGCCCTCGGCGGCAACGCCATGACCTCAGCGGACGGCTCTGCGCGCCCTGAGGATCAGCGGGCGGCGATCCAGTCCGCGATGCGCAGCGTCGCCGACCTCGTCGAGGCCGGACACCAGATCGTTCTCACCCACGGCAACGGCCCGCAGGTCGGCAACCTGCTGCTCAAGAACGAGATCGCCGCCGACGTCGTTCCGCCGGTCCCGCTCGACTGGTGCGTCGCGCAGACGCAGGCCACGATCGGCCGCCTGATCCTCGACGCGCTCGACGACGAGCTCGCACGGCGCGGACACCCGTCCCGTACGGCGGCGCTCGTGACTCGGACGATCGTCGACCGCGACGACCCGGGGTTCCTCGTCCCCACCAAGCCGATCGGCCGGTACGCCACCGCCGAGGAGGCAGCGGCGATGCGCGGCCACGGACAGCACTGGGTCGAGGTCCCGCAGCGGGGCTGGCGCCGTGTCGTCGCATCGCCGGAGCCGCGCGAGATCCCCGAGGTCGAGACCGTCCAGACGCTCCTCGACAACGGCTCCGTCGTCGTGTGCGCAGGCGGTGGCGGCATCCCGACGGTGCGCGAAGGCACGTCGTACGTCGGGGTGGAGGCCGTGATCGACAAGGACCTCACCGCCGCCCTGCTGGCTGATCAGGTCGGCGCCGACCTGCTCGTGATCGCGACCGACGTCGATGCCGCGGTCGTCGGCTTCGGGACACCGCAGGCCGAGCCGCTGGGCGCTGTCGGGGTCTCCGAGATCCGCCGGCTCGCGCAGGCCGGCGCCTTCGGAGCGGGGTCGATGGGCCCGAAGGTCGAGGCGATCACCCGGTTCGCCGCCCACACCGGCCGTACGGGCGTGATCACGTCGCTCCCGCACATCGACGACGCGGTCGCAGGTCGTACGGGCACGCGTGTCAGCCCCGACTCCGTCCCGACCGACCGCCTCCCCGCCTGACCTACGTCCACGCCCACCGTTCACCCCCACCCGAGAGGATGCTCATGCCAGCAGCGATCGAAGTACGCAAGGTCCCGATCCACTCCGTCGCCGACGCCAGCGAGCTCGAGAAGCTCATCGCCGACGGCGTGCTGGAGGCAGACCGCGTCATCGCGATCATCGGCAAGACCGAGGGCAACGGCGGCGTCAACGACTACACGCGCATCATCGCCGACCGCGCGTTCCGCGAGGTGCTCGTCGCTCAGGGGACGCGCTCGCCGGAGGATGTCAAGCAGGTCCCGATCGTCTGGTCGGGCGGCACCGACGGGGTCATCAGCCCTCACGCGACGATCTTCGCGACGCTGCCCGACGACGCCGTCGAGCCCACCGACGAGCCGCGCCTGAGCGTCGGCTTCGCGATGAGCGACGTGCTGCTGCCCGAGGACATCGGGCATACGCCGATGATCGAGAAGGTCGCGGAGGCCGTCAAGGTCGCGATGGAGCGCGCGGGCATCACCGATCCTGCGGACGTCCACTACGTCCAGACCAAGACACCGCTGCTCACGATCGACACGATCCGCGATGCCAAGTCGCGCGGCAAGTCCGTGTGGACCGAGGACACCCTCGCGTCGATGGACCTGTCCAACGGCACCACCGCGCTCGGCATCGCCGTCGCGCTCGGCGAGATCGAGATGCCGACCGACGCCGACGTGATGCACGACCGCTCGCTGTACTCGTCGGTCGCGTCCTGCTCCTCGGGCGTCGAGTTGGACCGCGCGCAGGTCGTCGTGGTCGGCAACGTCCGCGGCATCGGCGGCCGCTACCGCATCGGTCACGGTGTCATGGACGACGCGCTCGACGCCGACGGCATCTGGGACGCGATCCGCTCCGCCGGCCTCGACGTGCCCGAGCGTCCGCGTACCAGCGACCTGGACGGCAAGCTGGTCAACGTGTTCCTCAAGTGCGAGGCCAGCCAGGACGGCATGGTCCGCGGGCGCCGCAACGCGATGCTCGACGACTCCGACGTGCACTGGCACCGCCAGATCAAGGCGGCCGTGGGCGGCGTGACCGCTGCGGTCACCGGTGACCCGGCGGTGTTCGTGTCGGTGTCGGCGGCTCACCAGGGGCCGGACGGGGGCGGCCCCGTCGCCGCCATCGTCGAGGCCTCCTGACCGCCTCTCAAGCCCCGGTGGCGTGGCCGATGGGGGTGGGCCACGCCACCGGCTCGGCGTACCGGTGCCACGGGTGACTAGGACGCCGGCTGCTCGTCGACCTTGAAGCCCATGCCGACCGTCGAACCCTCGACGGACTCGGCGGTGACGGTGACCCCGTAGACGGTGTTGTCACCTGACACCCGCAGCTCGCACCGCAGCGTCGCGCCCTTCGTTGCCTCGAGGTCGTCGGGGCAGGTGATCTCGGGAGTCACACCCACCTGCGCGCCGAGCGCCTTCTCGGCCTCCTTCTCCACGTCCGACGCCTTCACGGCGCCACCTCCGCACGCCGAGAGCGTCAGCCCGAGGGCGACGGCGAGTGCGGACAGGGCGAGACGCGAGTGGTGTCGTAAGGCGGGGGTCGACATGGCCGTCACGCTAGTCGGCCGTGCGGCGTCCTCAGCGTTCGGCCCGCTCCCACGCGCGCAGCAGGAAGTCGACCGTCGCCGCCGGCTGATCGACGGCGGGGGAGTGGCCCGCGCCTTCGATGACCACGACCTCCGTGCCGAGCCGCTCGGCCATCTCGTCCTGCACCGCGTACGGCCACGCGTCATCGGCGCTGCCGCGTGCGAGCGCGACCGGCACGCCGCTCGCCGCGAGCGCCCCGACCTGGTCCGGGGTGTCGAGCAGGTGCGTGGCGATCGCCGTGAGCGACTCGGGGACGCTGGCGAGGAACCGTCGCTTCACGAAGGCCTTGAGCTGCGGCGGTGCGTCGATGGCGGCGTTCCGCTGCGCGAAGACGACCTCGAGACCCACGACCGGCACGGCTGCCACGAAGGCGCGCAGCATCCGCACCGCCGCGTCCGGGTCGTCCGTGCGCGCCCGCACCCCGGCGTCGCCGAAGCCCGCGGGCCCCGAGCACAGCAGCGCGAGGCTCCGCCAGGCCGAGGTGTCGTCGAGCACCGCGTGCTGCGCGACCAGCCCGCCGAAGGAATGACCGACGAGGTGCGAGGCGCCGTACGGGGCGAGCGCCTCCTGGATCGCGAGCGCGTCCGCGGCGAAGCCTCGTACGGTGTAGTCGTCGTCGGGTTTGCCGGGTGTCTCGTACTGGCCCCGCTGGTCGTACGAGGTCGCGTGCCAGCCGGCCTGCGCGAGCAGCGGCAGGACGAACGCGAAGTCTTCCTTGCTGCCGGTGAACCCGGGCACGAGCAGCACGTGGCCCCGACGCGAGGTGCCAGCGGGGACGGGGGCGTCGAGCGCCGCGAACGTCCCGCGCGCGGTCGTGACCGCCCGCGGCGTCAGGGCTCCGAACGCCTCGGGGTCGGGTGAGGAGGTCATTCGGACACCTTCCGGCCTCGCTTGGCGACCGCGGCGACCAACCCCGCCGGGGCGTAGCGGGCGATCGTCGCCAGGACCTTGTAGCGCGCCGTGGGCACCGAGATCGGCTTGCCGTTGTCGAGGTCGCGCAGCGCGCCGCGGACCTGCTGGTCGGTGCTCGTCCACATCCACCGCGGCACGTCGCTCGGGTCGACGCCCATCCGCTGGTGGAACTCCGTACGGACGAAGCCCGGGCACAGCGCGGTCGTGACGACGCCCTCTGCGGCGAACTGGATGTTCATCCACTGGCTCAGGTTGACGATCCAGGCCTTGTGGGCCGAGTAGGTGCCGCGCGGGGTGAACGCGGCGACGCTCGCGACGTTGAGGATCTGGCCCGACCGGCGCGGGCGCATGACGTCGAGCGCCGCGGCCATGAGGTCCATCGGAGCCTTGACCATCAGGTCGAGCTGCGCGTCCTCGGCGGCGACGTCGGTGTCGCCGAAGAACTTGCCGATCGACGATCCCGCGTTGTTGACGAGCAGGTCGATCCGGTGCTCGCGGACGGCATCGGCGACGCGTGCGACGCCGTCGCGTGTCGAGAGGTCGGCAGGCACGACGTGGACCGTACGGCCGGTTGCGCGCAGCTCGGTCGCGAGGGCGTCGAGACGGCCCTCGTCGCGGGCCACGAGCACGACGTCGTCGCCGCGCGCGGCGAGCGTGCGGGCGAAAGCCAGGCCGATGCCGGATGTGGCGCCGGTCACCAAGGCGAGAGACATGGGCAGATCCTTGCAGATCATGAAGAATGGCCGACGTGACACCTCACACCGCGGACACACCGAGCGGCGCGCGGGTCCTGGCGGTGGCTAACCAGAAGGGCGGCGTCGCCAAGACCACGACGGTCGCGTCCCTGGGTGCAGCCCTCGCCCAGCGGGGCAAGCACGTGCTGCTGGTCGACCTCGACCCGCAGGCGAGCCTCACGTTCTCCCTCGGTGTCGATCCCGAGGAGCTCGACCTGTCCGTACGCGAGGTGCTGCTCGGCGAGAAGGAGCCGAGCGACGTCATCGTCGTGACGGACGAGGCCGTGCACCTCCTCCCGTCGACGATCGAGCTCGCCCAGGCGGAGGAGACGCTCGCGACCCGCACGGGACGGGAGCAACGGCTGCGTGTCGCGCTGGAGAGCGTGGCCGGCGACTACGACTGGATCATCCTCGACTGCCCGCCCTCGCTCGGCGTGCTGACCGCGGCTGCGCTCACGGCGGCGACGGACCTGCTGATCCCGCTGCAGTGCGAGACGCTCGCGCACCGCGGTGTGGGCCAGCTCCTCGACACGGTGCACGACGTACGGACCTACACGAACCCGGGCCTGCGCATCCTCGGTGTGCTTCCAACGGCCTACGACGGGCGTACGAAGCACGCGCGTGCCGTGCTCGAGGCGATCACGTCGTCGTACGGGCTGGACGTCGTCGAACCCGCGATCCCGAGGACGGTGCGCTTCGCCGAGGCACCCGCGTACGGGCAGTCGATCCTGCGGACGGCAGCCAGCCATCGAGGGGCGCAGGCCTACCGCGACGTGGCCGACGCCCTCCTCGCGTCCTGACCCTACGAGCGCACCCGCGAGTCGTCTGTTGGGCCTCCGAGACCCGCCCTTCTTCACGACCTCCAAACCCCGTACGCTGACCGCGTGACCACGCGCGGTGACCGTCCTGGGAATTCGGGGGGACGACACAGTGCGCAGCGTGCCCGCCGCCGGACCTGGCGGCTGTGGAGCGCCGCGTTCGTGGTCGCAGGCCTCGGTGCGAGCGCGGTCGCGTTCTACGACGACGCGCTGCCCCTGCTCCCGGTCGGCGCGACCGGCGGGACTGCGGCGGCGCCGCTCGCGGGCGAGATCCCGTTCGCCGCAGGCGTCTCCGCCTACACGCCCGAGGTGCCGCCGGCTGTCGAGACGCCGGTCGATCCGCCTGCGTCGCGCAGCGCCGACCGTCCCGCGGTCCCGACGCCTGCACCCAGCCCCGAGCCCGTGGCGACCGCGGCCGCGGCGCCGCCGGCAGTGCCTGCGGTGCCGGCGAAGTCCGGTGAGGGTCGACGCATCGTGTTCTCGATGAGCGAGCAGAGGGTGTGGCTGGTCAAGGCCAGCGAGCGCGTCGCCCGGACGTACGCCGTCTCCGGGAGCAAGCACGACAACCTCGACCCCGGCTCGTACGAGGTCTACTCGCGCTCACGCCACGCGACGTCGTACGACTTCGGCAGCACCATGGACTACTTCGTCCGGTTCACGCGCGGCGACAACGCGCCCATCGGCTTCCACACGATCCCGGTCGACGAGGACGGGAAGGCGCTCCAGACGCGCTCCCAGCTCGGCAAGCCGCTCTCGTCCGGATGCGTGCGCCAGTGGCGCAAGGACGCGATCGCGCTGTGGGAGTTCGCGCCGGTCGGCACGACGGTGGTCGTCGTCGCCTGACGTGCGTCGGGCCTCAGAAACGGCGGTGCCTCAGCGTCCACAGGTGATCGACCTGTGGACGCTGAGGCACCGATCCGTGCGTGGGAGTGGGGTCACTCGCCCCCGTCAGCCGCCACGGGTGCTGCGCCGTCGGCGGAGCTCCCGCTCGAGGGACGACGACGCCGGCGACGACGACGCGGGGCGTCCGAACGCTCCTCGCCGGACTCTGGAGGAGCACCGGCATCGGCAGCGGCAGTAGCCGGTGCGGCCGCACCGGACGACTCGCCACCCGAGGCATCCGCGGTCTCATCGACCGGCTTGCCGCCGCGGGTGCGGCTGCGGTTGCGACGCGTGCGTGCAGGACGCTCGCCGTCGCGGTCGGTCCGCTCGCCGCGGGCCGGACGGTCGGCCTTGGGCGCGACCGGAGCCGGAGGCTTGAGGCGGCCCGTCACGTCGGCGGAGATGCCGAGGTCGTGGAAGACGTGCTCCGACGTCGAGTACGTCTCGACCGGCTCGTCGAAGGGCAGCCCGAGGTCGCGGTTGATCGTCTTCCAGCGTGCCACGTCGGCCCAGTCGACCAGCGTGATCGCGTTGCCGCTCTTGCCGGCGCGCCCCGTCCGTCCGATGCGGTGGACGTAGGTGTTGGAGTCCTCCGGGCAGCTGAAGTTGATGACGTGCGTGACGTCGGCGACGTCGATGCCGCGGGCGGCGACGTCGGTCGCGACCAGCGCGTCGATCTTGCCCTCGCGGAACTTCGCCATCGCCTTCTCGCGCGCCACCTGCGCCATGTCACCGTGCAACGGTGCGGCGTTGAAGCCACGCTCGACCAGGTCGTCGGCGAGGCGCTGCGCCGCGCGCTTCGTCCGCGTGAACACGACCGCGCGACCGAAGTCGTCGGCCTGCATGACGCGGGCGACGATCTCGGGCTTGTCGAGGTCGTGGGCCTGGTAGACGAACTGCGCGGTGGCCGGCACCATCGCCGAGTCCGTGCTGGACTCCGCGCGGATGTTGACCGGGTGCCGCATGTGCGTACGCGCGAGCGCGACGATCGCGCCCGGCATCGTCGCCGAGAAGAGCATGGTCTGGCGCAGCTCCGGCGTGCGCGAGATCAGCGCCTCGACGTCGGGCAGGAACCCGAGGTCGAGCATCTCGTCGGCCTCGTCGAGGACGAGCGCCTTCACGTGGGAGAGGTCGAGCGCCTTGCGCTTGGCCAGGTCGAGCAGGCGACCCGGGGTGCCGATGACAAGCTCGACACCGTTCTCGAGCGCCTCGAGCTGCGGCTCGTACGGGACACCGCCGTAGACGGTGAGCACGCGCGTGCCGCGCTTGGCGGAGGCGGCAGAGACGTCGGCCGACACCTGGAGCGCGAGCTCGCGGGTCGGGGCGATCATCAGCGCCTGCGGCTTGCCGGGCGCCGACAGCATCTCGAACTCGGGGTCGTGCGGGGCGATCGCGCGCTGCACGACGGGGATGGCGAAGGCCAGCGTCTTGCCCGTACCGGTACGGGCCTGTCCGATCAGGTCGTTGCCGAGCAACGCGATGGGGAGAGTCATCTCCTGGATCGGGAATGCATCGATGATGCCCTGGGTCTCCAGGGCTTCGACGATCTCTGGGAGAACGCCCAGGTCTTTGAACGTGGTCAGGGGTCTACTCGTTTTCTTTGTCGAACGTGCCGCGCGTCTTTGGCGGCCTGGTCTCCTGTGGTCGTACGCGGCGCCGGACCCGGCATCGGGACGGCGCATGCACGCGACCGCGCGGCCCGGCGACTGCATTGTGGTGGTTGATCCACGCCTGGGCATTACCAGTCTATCCCCTTGCCCTGACCGGACGGGCAGGCTCGCCCCGGACGCAGGTGGCTAGGCTGCCGTCATGGCCGATTCGACGAGCTCCTCTGACCCTGACGCCGCTGCACGCACGCCGCTGCTCGACGGCGACCCGCTCTACCGCGAAGGCGTCATCGAGCTGCTCGGCGTCATCGCGTACGGCGAGCTGTCGGCCTTCGAGCGGCTCGCCGAGGACGCCAAGCTCGCACCGTCCCTGCGGGACACGGCCGAGCTCGCGCAGATGGCGAACATCGAGTTCTCCCACTTCCTGGGGCTGCGCGACCGGCTGGAGTCGCTCGGGATCGACCCGTACGAGGCGATGGCCCCGTTCGAGGAGAGCTTCACCCGCTTCCACGTCAAGACCGCGCCGGCGGACTGGCTCGAGGGTCTCGTGAAGGCGTACGTGGGCGACGGCCTGGCCGCCGACTTCTACCGCGAGATCGCGGCGTACCTCGACGTCGACACCCGGGCGCTCGTGCTCGACAGCCTGGCGGGGACGGGGGATTCCGCGTTCGTGGTGACGCGGGTGCGCGAGGCGATCGAGGAGGATCCGCGCGTCGCGGGTCGGCTCGCGCTGTGGGGCCGGCGGCTGATGGGCGAGGCGCTGAGCCAGGCGCAGCTCGTGGCCGCGGAGCACGACGGACTCACCGCGGTGTTCGTCGGTGGTGTCGATCGGGCGACGGGGATGGACCTGGCCGCGATCGGGCGGATGTTCGCGCGGATGACCGAGAACCACGCAGCGCGGATGGCCGAGCTCGGACTGCAGTCCTGAGCCCGGCCCCTCCGCTGGTCGAGTCCTAGGACTCGCCGAACCCGACCCGGCGGGCGCCGTCGCCCGAGAACTCGAGGTAGAGCACCTTTTCCACCGGCACCACGACGCTGCGGCCGCGGTCGTCGGACAGCGCCAGGAGACCATCCCCGGTGCCTGCGTCCTTGAAGGCCTGCAGGACCGCGTCCTGGCTCTCCTTGGTCTCCAGCGACAGCTCGCGCGGGCTGTGCTGGACGCCGATCCGTACCTCCACGTCGTGCCTCTCTTCTGTGTCACGGTGCGCACTCCGGGGCTGGAGGCGCAGGTTCACGCTATCTCGGGTCGCGCCGGGTGATCACGCGCGTTCGCTGCGCGCGTACGGGGCGTCAGTCGGCGTCAGGCTCGTCCGTACGGGGGAAGCCGCCGATCCCGCGCCACGACAGGGCGCTGACCATGCCGACCGCCTCGTCCTTGGACAGCGCCGAGCCCTGGTCGAGCCAGTAGCGCGCTCCGACGTGCGCCATGCCGACGAGGCTGACCGCGAGCAGCTCGGCGGCGACCTCGGGAAGGCCGGTGTCGTCGTGGATCACGGCCGCCACCGCCGACGCCGTCTCGGTGTTGACGCGGTCGACGCGCCGGCGTACCTCGGGCTCATTGGTGATGTCGGACTCGAACACGAGACGGAACGCGGCCTGATCGCTCGCGACGTAGCTGTAGAACACGTCGATGGTCGCCTCGACACGCGCCTTGTTGTCCTCGGTGGAGGCCAGGGCGTCGCGGACGGCGTCGACAACCGTGTCGCAGGCCGAGTCGAGCAGCGCGAGGTAGAGCTCGAGCTTGCCCGGGAAGTGCTGGTAGAGGACCGGCTTACTCACGCCCGCACGCTCGGCGATGTCGTCCATGGCCGCCGCGTGGTAGCCGTTGTCGACGAAGATCTCGCGCGCCGCCTCCAGCAGCTGGGCTCGGCGGGCGCTTCGGGGAAGACGGCCGCCCCGGGGACGAGATGTCGTGGTGTCGGTCACGTCCTGATGGTATCCCGGTCCTACTCGCCGGTACGGGGGGCGCGTCGAGGCGTCCGGTTCCGGCCGTACCGGACAGACGCGGTCCGCAGAGCAAGACGGGTGTCCGCTCCTCGGGACGCGCCAGGCATCATGGGTGGAGGCGGCAGTGCCCCGCGGGAACACCGCGTCACCGCACGGTGTTGACGATCCGTACGGGGCACACGCGCCGTACTGACTGCACTGCACCCGACCGAGGAGACGTCGTGTCACTAGCACCCCTGGTCGAGCCCGCTGACGAGCTGACCGTCGACGAGGTTCGCCGCTACAGCCGACACCTGATCATCCCCGACGTCGGGATGGCCGGCCAGAAGCGCCTGAAGAACGCGAAGGTCCTCGTGATCGGCGCCGGCGGCCTCGGCAGCCCCGCGCTGCTCTATCTCGCGGCGGCGGGTGTCGGAACGCTCGGCATCATCGACTTCGACACCGTCGACGAGTCCAACCTGCAGCGCCAGGTGATCCACGGTCAGAGCGACATTGGCAAGTCCAAGGCGCTGTCGGCCAAGGAGTCCGTCGCCGAGATCAACCCGTACGTCCACGTGATCCTCCACGAGGAGCGTCTCGACGTCGACAACGTGCTGGACATCTTCGCCGACTACGACCTGATCCTCGACGGCACCGACAACTTCGCGACGCGCTACCTCGTCAACGACGCGGCCGTGATCCTCGGCAAGCCGTACGTGTGGGGCTCGATCTACAGGTTCGAGGGCCAGGTGTCGGTGTTCTGGGCGCAGGAGGGGCCGCAGTACCGCGACCTCTACCCCGAGCCCCCGCCGCCGGGCATGGTCCCGTCGTGCGCCGAGGGCGGCGTGCTGGGCGTGCTGTGCGCGTCGATCGGGTCGGTCATGGTCAACGAGGCCATCAAGCTGATCACCGGCATCGGCGACCCGCTGATCGGCCGGCTGCTCGTGTTCGACGCGCTCGAGATGCGCTGGACCGAGCTCAAGATCCGCCGCGACCCGAACGGCGAGCCGCCGACGGCGCTGCTGGAGGACTACGAGGCGTTCTGCGGCGTGCTGTCGGACGATGCTGCCGACGCCGCCGCCGACTCGACGATCTCCGTCACGACGCTCGCGGGCTGGCTGAAGGAGCGCGAGGAGGGGACGCGCGACTTCGTGCTCGTCGACGTGCGTGAGCCGAACGAGTACGAGATCAACAAGATCCCGGGCTCGGTGCTCATCCCGAAGGGCGAGTTCCTTGCCGGCAACGCGCTCGAGCAGCTGCCGCAGGACAAGCAGGTCGTCCTCCAGTGCAAGTCGGGCGCCCGCTCGGCCGAGGTGCTTGCGATCCTCAAGGGCGCGGGCCTCGAGGACGCCGTCCACGTCGGTGGTGGCGTCGTTGCCTGGGTGAACCAGATCGACCCCTCGCAGCCCTCGTACTGACGCTGTCCGCGCGTTCGCTGGGGTACCCCACCCGGCGCACGAAGTTCGTTGTCCACAGGCGCGGATCCATGCCCTTCCGGCCACCCGTGAAGACAGGCCAGAGTTCACCGGCATGGATGACCTGCGAATCGTGGCGGAAGCGCGCGGCGGAGGCTTCACCACCGCCGATGCGAAGAGCGTCGGGGTCGGCGGGCGCGCGCTCAGCAGAGCGGTCGAGGATCGGGAGCTGATCCACCTGCGCCGCAGCGGGTACGCGTTCGCTGACACGTACCTCAAGCTGAGCCTCGAGCAACGCTCCCTCGTACGCGCACGGGTCGAGGCCGATCTCAACCCGGGACGCGTCGCGCTCTCGCATCGTTCGGCCGCACTCGAGCATGGCCTCCCGCTCTTCGACTATGACGTGCGGCTCGCCGACGTCGCCCGTCTCGACGGACAGTCCGGTCGCAAGACGTCGAGCGCCCGTCACCACGAGACGGTCGAGGCACGCGAGCTCGTCGAGATCGGCGGACGAACCGTCAGCGCTCTGTCGTGGGCCGTCTGGGAGGTCGGAACGTGCGGCGGGCCGGCCAGCGCTCTCGTGGTCATCGATGCAGCCCTGCACAGCGGCAAGACCGACATGGACGAGCTGATGCGGGTCGGCGAGCACTTCGCTCACGTCAAGGGCTCCCCGGCCGTACGGACTGCGCTCGCGCTCGCCGACGCCAAGGCCGAGTCGCCAGGGGAGTCGTTGACCCGCTGGCTCTGCCACCTCTTCAAGCTCCCCATGCCGGAGTCGCAGGTCGAGGTGTTCGACCCGAGCGGCAGGCTGATCGGCCGGGTCGACTTCGCTTGGGAGGAGTTCCGGCACGTCGTGGAGTTCGACGGCAAAGTGAAGTACGGGCGCGGATTCGACCCGAAGAAGTCGCCGGAGCAGGTCGTGATGGACGAGCGCGCCCGCGAGACGGCGGTCCGTCGCCAGCGGTGGGGAATGACGCGGCTGGTCTGGTCGCAGGTGCATTCGCCGGCGGAGGCGACGGCACGCCATCTGCTGGAGGAGATGACGTGGTCACGGCGGCGTTATCTCGGCGCGTGACGGTCGGGCCGCAAGCCGGCAGCGCCCGCGGTTGGGGTACCCGAACGAACCCGCACCGACCCGAGTGTGCTCAGTGGGGTCGGTGCGCGTTCGCTGGGGTACCCCAGCGAACGGACTGCGTGGGAGGGTGGGCGCGTGGGCGAGGCAGCGCGGTACGGGGGCGAGCAGCCGGAGGCGGAGCCGTACGACCAGGAAGCGTACGCGGAGGCGGTCCTGCGGATCGCCGAGCAGGTTCCGCCGGGGCACGCGGTCTCGTACGGGCAGGTGGCGGCGGCCCTGGAGCGCGGCGGCCCTCGGCAGGTCGGCAAGGTGATGGCGACGTACGGCGCGGCGGTGCCGTGGTGGCGGGTGATCCGCGCAGACGGGACGATGGCCGAGCCGATGCGTGCACGGGCGCGCCAGCACTACCTCGAGGAGGGCACGCCGCTGCGCAGCCGCCTCGACGAGCAGGTCCGCGTCGACATGCGCGCCGCGGCGTACGAGATCCCGAGAAGTGTCGGTCGGCTCTGATCGAATAGTCCCATGACGGACCGCCCCCGGACCCCGGTGTACGTGCCGGTGCCACCGCCCGCCGAGCGTGCTCCCGCACCCGCGCTCGACCCGCACCAGCAGGCGGTCGTCGACCACCCGGGAGGCCCGTTGCTCGTGCTTGCCGGCCCCGGCACCGGCAAGACGACGACGCTCGTCGAGACCGTGGTCGACCGCATCGAGCGCCACGGCCTTGCCCCCGAGCAGGTGCTCGTGCTCACGTTCAGCCGCAAGGCCGCCGAGGAGCTGCGCCACCGTGTCGCCGCGCGGCTCGACCGTACGGTGGCCGCGCCGCTCGCGACCACGTTCCACTCGTTCTGCTACGGGCTCGTGCGCGAGTTCCAGGACCCCAAGAGCTACTCCGAGCCGCTCCAGCTCCTGTCCGCGTCGGAGTCCGACACGCGCATCCGCGAGCTCGTCCTCGGCGGGCTGGACGACCGTACGATCTCGTGGCCGACGCGCCTCGCGCCAGCCCTGCGGACGAGGGGCTTCTCCGCCGAGCTCGAGCAGCTGATGGCGCGCACCCGGGCGCTCGGGCTCGACCCGGTCGACCTCGCCGCCGCGGGCGCAGCGGCCGGTCGTACGGACTGGCAGGCGGCGGCGCACTTCTTCGAGGAATACCTCGACGTCCTCGACGCCCAGAACTTCATCGACTACGCCGAGCTCGTGCACCGCGCCGGCATCATCGTCGCCGATCCGGAGCACCAGCCGGCGCTCCGCGACCGGTTCCGGTTCGTGATCGTCGACGAGTTCCAGGACACCGACCCCGCCCAGGTCGCCCTGCTGCGCGGCCTCGCGGGCGACGGGGGCGACCTGGTCGTGGTCGGCGATCCCGACCAGGCGATCTATGCCTTCCGCGGCGCCGACGTCACGGGCATCCTCGGGTTCCCCGAGCAGTTCCCGACCCGCAACGGCACGCCCGCCCCGGTGGCCTCGCTGCGCAGCACGCGGCGCTTCGGCCCGCAGATCCTCGCGGCGTCGCGCGAGGTCGCCGGGCGCATCCCGCTCGGCCCGCTCGCCGTGCGGGCCCGCAGGTTCCGCGAGCCCGAGCCGGCCGCGGGGACGGACGGCGACGAGGTCTGGGTCCGGACGTTCTCCGACCCCGCGTCCGAGGCCGACCACATCGCGCTCATGCTGCGGCGCGCCCACCTCGAGGAGGGGGTCGACTGGGACGCGATGGCGGTGCTGGTCCGCTCGGGCACGGCGATGCCGCGGCTGCAGCGGGCCCTCGCGGCGGCCGGCGTGCCAGTCGAGGTCGCCGGTGCCGAGGTCCCGCTCCGTACGGAGCCGGCGGTCGGCGCACTCCTGGGCGCGACACAGCTGGCGCTCACCCTGGCCGAGGGGGCCGCGCCTGATCCCGACGAGGTCGAGCGCTTCCTCACCGGACCGCTCGGCGACCTCGACGGGGCTGAGCTGCGCATCCTCTGCCAGCGCCTGCGTCGCCTCGACGGAGTCGACGAGGCCGGTGAGCGTCGCGTGCCCCGCGGGTCCGCGGAGCTCCTGGTCGCGCTGGCGAGGGAGCCGCTGCTCCTCGCCCCGCTCGTCGACCCGTCGGGTCGCGGAGGTCGTCCGGGCGAGATCGCGCGGCGTGCCCATCGCGCGGTGTCGCTCCTCGCCGAGGCGGCGCGCCAGGTGAGCGAGCAGGTGTCGCCGGAGCACGTCCTCTGGACCCTGTGGAAGGGCACCGGCTGGGAGCGCAGGCTCGTCGCCGCGGTCGATGCGGGCGGTGACGACGCACTCTCCGCCCACCGTGACCTCGACACCGTCGTCGCGCTGTTCGCGCTGGCGAGCCGCGCCGAGGAGAGCCAGCGACGGCAGCGCGTGGCGGCGTTCGTCGAGGAGGTCGCCCGCCACGAGATCCCCGCCGACACCCTCGCTGAGCGGGGGCGGCGCGGCTCCGCGGTGCGCCTGCTCACCGCCCACCGGTCCAAGGGCCTTGAGTGGGACCTCGTCGTCGTCGCCGGCGTGCAGGAGGGCACGTGGCCCGACGCCCGCCACCGCGGCACGCTGCTCGCGGCGGAGCGGCTGGCCGCCACGGGCGCCGCGCCCTCGTACGAGGCGGCCGCGCCGTACGCCGCGACGTACGACGCGACCTACGGGGCCACGCCCTCCTACACCGCGCCTCGCGCCGACGTGCGCGCCGCCCCGACGACGGCCGAGCTGATCGCCGACGAGCGCCGTCTCTTCTACGTCGCCGCGACGCGTGCCCGCCGTCGGCTCATCGTCACCGCCGTCGAGAGCGCCGACCCGGACGGCGACCAGCCCTCGCCGTTCCTCGCCGACGTCGCCCGCCACGCGACCCACCGGTCGACGCGTCCGGAGCGCCGCCCGCGCCGCGGCATGTCGCTGCGAGGCGTGATCGCCGAGCTGCGCGAGCTCGCGACATACGCGCCCGACGAGGCCGTCCGCGAGGCCGCGGCGCTGCGGCTCGCACGGCTGAGCACGAGCGGCGTCGAGGCGGCGGTCGCGGCCGACCCCGACCAGTGGTGGGGCCTGCGTGAGGTGTCCATGTCGACCGAGCCCGTACGCCCGGTCGACGAGCCCGTCGCGCTCTCCGGCAGCGCGCTGGACGGGGTCGTGTCGTGCCCGTTGTCGTGGTTCCTCACCCACGAGGCGAAGGGCGAGACGGCCAGCTCCTCCGCGCAGGGCTTCGGCCTGCTCGTGCACGCGCTGGCCGCTGACGTCGTCCGCAGCGGCGCGGCGGCCGATCCCGCCGGGCTCGACGCGTCGCTCGACGCCGTCTGGGACCGGCTCGGCTACGCCGCCCCGTGGATCGCCCAGCGCGAGCGCGAGGAGGCGCGGGTCGCGATCGGGCGCTTCGCGACCTGGCACGCCGAGCAGGAGGCGGCCGGCGTACGCCGCCCGCTGGCCGCCGAGCACGAGTTCTCGGTGACCTTCGGCGTCGGCGACGACGAGGTGACGCTGCGCGGCTCGATGGACCGGGTCGAGGTCGACGCCGCCGGGCTCGTCCACGTCGTCGACTTCAAGACCGGCAAGCGGGCGCCGACGGGCGGCGAGATCGCCGAGCACGCCCAGCTCGGCGTCTACCAGGTCGCCGTCGAGCAGGGCGCGGTCGAGCAGATCCTCCGCCGGCGCGCTCGCAGCGGCGGCGCCGAGCTGGTGCAGCTTCGCGTCGCCGACTCGGCCAAGCGCGCCGACCGTCCCAAGGTCCAGCCGCAGGACCGTCCCGACGAGGAGGAGCCGTTCTTCGCGTACGGCGCACTCTCCGACGCCGTGCGCACGATCCGTACGGAGCAGTGGGTCGCGACCCCGAGCCCGAAGGCCTGCCAGTTCTGCTCGTTCGCGCGGGTGTGCCCGGCGAAGGCCGAGGGCGCCTCGGTCCTCGACATGGTCGCTCAGGGCGTGCGGGCCTGTGGGGTCGTGAGCGAGGGCGAGGCGTCGTGACCGCACCACTGCCGCTGCTGATCCGCGACGCCGACCACCTGCGCGAGATCCTCGACATCCCGTTCTCGGCCGAGCAGATGGCCGCGATCCAGGCCCCGACCGACCGGCCGAGCGCGATCATCGCCGGTGCCGGCTCCGGCAAGACGACCGTGATGGCGGCACGCGTCGTGTGGCTCGTCGGCCACGAGGGAGTGCTCCCCGGCTCGGTCCTGGGGCTGACGTTCACCAACAAGGCGGCCGCCGAGCTCGCGCACCGCGTCCGCCAGGCGCTCGAGACCCTTGCGCGTGACGCGGGCGTGCCCGACCTGCTCGAGCGCTACGGCACGCCGACCGTCTCGACCTACCACGCATACGCCGGGACGCTCATCACCGAGTACGGTCTGCTGCTCGGCTTCGAGCCCGATCTGCGGATCACCACCGACGCGTCGCGGTTCCAGCGGGCGTTCCGTGCGATCGCCTCGTACCCCGGCCCTCTCGCGCACACGACCACCTCGATGCCCGACCTCGTGGGCCAGGTGCTCGGGCTCGACGGCCAGATGGCCGAGCACCTCGTGACCCCCGACGAGGTCCGGGCGTGCGACGCCGAGCTGCGCGTCGACGTGGAGCGGGCGGTCATCGAGACCAAGAAGCTCAAGCTCCACGACGACCTCGACGCCACGACCCGTCGCCGCGACGAGCTGGTCTCGTTGGTCGAGCGCTATCGCGACGCCAAGGCCGAGGCAGGCGTGGTCGACTTCTCTGACCAGATGGAGCGCGGGGCGCGCCTCGCGGTGGAGTGCGCAGAGGTGTCGCGGTCGCAGCGCGAGCGCTTCGCGGTCGTGCTCCTCGACGAATACCAGGACACGTCCGTCGCCCAGCGCGACATGCTCCAGGGGCTGTTCTCCGGCGAGGACGGCGAGGGGCTCGGCCACTGCGTCACCGCCGTGGGCGATCCGTGCCAGGGCATCTACGGCTGGCGCGGGGCGGCGGCCAGCAACCTCACCGCGTTCCTCGAGGACTTCCCGGCCGACCCGCAGCGGGCGGCTCAGGGGAGCCTGTTCCACCTGCGGGTCAACCGCCGCAGCCGCGCCGAGATCCTCGACGTCGCCAACCGCGTGGCCGCGCCCTACTACCAGGTCACCGAGGTCGTACGCCCGCTCGTGCCCGCCGAAGGGACGGAGGGCGGCACGGTGCGTGCCGCCGTCCACGAGACCGTCGTCGACGAGATCGGCTGGCTCGTCGACGAGGTCGTCGCCGCGCACGAGGGCCGTGACGGCGAGCCGACCCAGTGGTCCGAGATTGCGGTGCTCGTCCGTACGCGGTCCGAGATCCCGTCGCTCGTCGCCTCGCTGCGCGGACGTGGCGTCCCCGTCGAGGTCGTGGGGCTGGCCGGTTTGCTGAGCCAGCCCGAGGTGTCTGACGTCGTCTCGGCGCTGCGGGTGCTCGCCGACCAGACCGCCAACGCCGCGCTGCTCCGGCTGCTGACCGGGCCGCGCTGGCGCATCGGGCCCCGCGACCTCGCGCTGCTCGGCAGGCGCGCCCGCGTGCTCGTGGGCGGTGTGCACGACGTCGAGGCGGAGACGCTCGCCGACGAGCTCGAGCGCGCGGTCCGCGGCACCGACCCGTCTGAGGTGGTGTCGCTCGCCGATGCGGTCGACAGCCCCGACGACGACCGCCTGCGCCTCCCTTACTCCTCGGAGGCACGTCAGCGCTTCGCCGAGATCTCCCGTCTGCTGCGCCGCCTCCGTCGGCGGGCCAGCGGATCGCCCGCCGATCTCCTGCGGCAGGTCGTCACGGCGCTCGGGATCGACGTCGAGCTGGCGTCGACCCCGGGGTCGGCTGCCCAGGTCGCGCAGGACAACCTCGCGAGGCTGCACGACGTCGTCGCCGACTTCGTAGCCAACGACCCGTCGGCGTCGTTGTCCGCGGTGCTGGCCTATCTCGACGCCGAGGAGCGCTTCAACGACGGGCTGGAGGTCGCCTCCCCGTCCGACGCCCACTCGGTCAAGCTGCTCACGGTCCACACCGCAAAGGGCCTGGAGTGGGACGCGGTCTTCGTCCCGTTCCTCACCGCCGACGTGTTCCCCTCGCCGCGCTCGCGCCCCGCGTGGACGAGCGTCGCGCACGCGCTGCCGCACGACCTGCGAGGCGACGGAGCCGAGCTGCCGGTGATCGAGGAGCTGAGCCGCGCCGGCGACAAGGACTTCCGGGCGGCGATGCGGGCCGACGCGCAGATGGAGGAGGTACGCCTCGGCTACGTCGCCTTCACCCGGGCGCGCCGGCTCCTGGTCACGAGCGCGAGCCGGTGGAGCCGTACGCGGCAGGCCGCGTCCGACCCGAGCCCGTTCCTCGAGACCGTCGCCACCTGGTTGCGTGGCCGCGGGAGCGAGCCCGAGCTGTGGACCCCGGCGCCGGACGACGACGCGGACAACCCCCTGCGCGGACGTTCCGAGGCCGTGGCGTGGCCGGTCATGCCGGATGCCGACGAGCTCGCGCTTCGCCGGGAGGCCGCGGCACTCGTACGGCGCTTCGCCGCCGCGAGTCCGCCGGTCGAGCCTGTCGGTCTTCCGTCGGTCGAGCCTGTCGAGACCCCCGCCCCTCCGTCGGTCGAGCCTGTCGAGACCCTCGATCCCGCCGCCGCAGCGCGCTTCGACGTCCTCGACGAAGAGATCGAACGCCTCCTCGCCGAGGCCCGCCGCGAGCGCGCCGAGACGGTCGAGGTCCCGCTGCCGCCCCACCTGTCGGCGACGTCGCTGATCGCGCTCGACAAGGATCCGGCCGCGTTCGCCCGCAGCCTCGCGCGGCCTCTCCCGCGCCCGCCGGCGCCGTCCGCGCGCTTCGGCACGCGCTTCCACGCCTGGGTCGAGGCGCACTTCTCCCAGCAGAGCCTGATCGGCGATGACGAGCTGCCAGGCCGCGACGAGACCGACATCGTGGATGAGCTCGAGCTCGCTGAGGTCATCCGTGCCTTCGAGTCCGGGCCGATGGGCGACCGTGTCCCGTACGCGATCGAGGAGCCGTTCACGCTGCGCCTCGGCGGCCAGCTCGTCAACGGCAGGATCGACGCGGTCTATCGCACGCCCGACGGGTTCGAGGTCGTCGACTGGAAGACGAGCCGGCGCGCGACCTCCGATCCGCTCCAGCTCGCCGTCTACCGGCTCGCGTGGGCCGAGAAGCACGGCATCGCCCTCGAGCGGGTGACGGCGGCGTTCCACTACGTACGCCTCGGCACCACCGTTCGTCACGACGACCTGCCTGATCGCGCGGCGCTGGAGGCGCTCGTACGCCCGAGCGTGAGTTGAGCGCGTGGCGGCGTAGGCTCGGCGCCGTGACTGAGGGATTCACGTTCGCCGACGGCGCTTACAACCGGCACTCCGAGCGGCGCGTGGACGACGCGTTCATGGACGCGCTCTGGGCCGACCCGAAGACTCCGGTGCTCGTCGTCGGAGGCGAGCACCTGGCCGCCGACGCGGACGGGCTCGTGTGGCGCAGCCCTGCCGACGTGCCCGACGGCGACCGCCTCTATCTCGGCACGGTCGACGGCACTGAGTACGCCGCGGTCATGGTGCGCCGCGTGCCCGAGCCGAGCCGGCCGCTGCGCGCGGTGGCCACGTCGCTGCCGCTCGCGCAGGCACGCCTTGCCGTCCACGCCGTCGGCGTCGCGCAGTGGCACCGGACCCACCCGCGGTGCGCACGCTGCGGATCCCCGACCGACGTCGTCGAGGGCGGGCACGTGCGGCGCTGCCCCGAGTGCGGCGCGCAGCACTTCCCTCGTACCGACCCGGCCGTCATCATGCTCATCACCGACGACGCCGACCGGGCGCTGCTCGGGCGCCGGCCCGACTGGCCCGCCACTCGCTTCTCCACGCTCGCGGGGTTCGTCGAGCCGGGAGAGTCGCTCGAAGACGCGGTGCGCCGCGAGACGTGGGAGGAGGCCGGGGTCGAGGTCGGCGAGGTCTCGTACGCGGCCAGCCAGCCGTGGCCGTTCCCGTCGAGCCTGATGCTCGGCTTCTTCGGCCGCGCCCGTACGACGCGGATCGCCGTCGACGGTACGGAGACCGCGGACGCGCGTTGGTTCGGCCGCGACGAGGTCACCCGGATGACCGCGTCAGGCGAGCTGGACCTGCCGGGGACGCTGTCGATCTCGCGCTGGCTCATCGAGCGCTGGCACGGCGGCCTCGTCCACGGTGAGTGGCGCTGACGGAGAGGTCAGACGCTCAGGGCCTCGAGCTGCGCCTTGACCTGCGCGACCGACGGGTTGGTGAGCGCGCTGCCGTCGGCGAACACGAGCGTCGGCACCGTCTGGTTGCCGCCGTTGGCCTGCTCGACGAGGAATGCGGCCTCTTCGTTCTGCTCGATGTCGACCTCGTCGAACGCGATGCCCTCGCGTTCGAGCTGACCCTTGAGGCGCTTGCAGTATCCGCACCAGGGCGTCGAGTACATCGTGAAGCTGCCAGTGGTCATCGGGGGGACTCCTCTGTCGGGCGGGGATCAGTCGTGAGCGGGGGCGCGCCCACCCAGAGGAACAGTACGGAGGGGTGGGAGATTCCCCGATTCTGCGACGTGCCGACCGGCGGCGTCGTCCACACGGGTGAACGGGGCCGAGGATCGTGTCCTCCACTCCAACTACGCTGGATCCTGAGCCGCTCCACCCACCCCGATCTCCGAGGAGACCCGTGCCGTCCGCCGACAGCCTGCTCGACGCCCTCGACCCCGAGCAGCGTGAGGTCGCACTCGCCCTGCGCGGCCCAGTCTGCGTGATCGCCGGCGCGGGCACCGGCAAGACGCGCGCGATCACCCACCGCATCGCGTACGGGACGGCGACCGGCGTCTACAAGCCGACCGAGGTCCTCGCGGTGACCTTCACCGCGCGCGCCGCCGGCGAGATGCGCGGGCGGCTGCGTCAGCTCGGCGCCGAGGGCGTGCAGGCCCGCACGTTCCACGCGGCGGCGCTGCGCCAGATCGGCTACTTCTGGCCCAAGCTGTACGGCAACCGGCTGCCGGAGCTGATCGCGTCCAAGATCCCGCTGGTCGCCGAGGCGGCCAAGCGGTGCCGCGTCCAGACCGACTCGGCGATGCTGCGCGATCTCGCGGCCGAGATCGAGTGGGCCAAGGTCTCCAACGTCCGTCCCGACGACTACCCGAGGCTCGCGCCCGACGCGCACCGCGGTCTGGACGCCGTCGACGACGCGACCGTCGCGCACGTGATGGCCGCGTACGAGGAGGTCAAGCGCGACCGCGGACGCATGGACATGGAAGACATCTTGCTCTGCACCGTCTCGATGCTCGCCGAGCACGAGCGGGTCTCGGCCGAGGTCCGCCGCCAGTACCGGTGGCTCGTCGTCGACGAGTACCAGGACGTCAACCCGCTCCAGGCGGCCCTCCTCGAGCAGTGGCTCGGAGGGCGCGACGACATCTGCGTGGTCGGCGACCCGCTGCAGACGATCTACTCGTTCGCCGGTGCCTCGCCCAAGCACCTCAACGACTTCGCCAAGACGCACCCCGGCGCACGACGCATCGAGCTGGTCCGCAACTACCGCTCGACGCCTCAGGTCGTGGCCGCGGCCAACGCCGTCTTCGCCCGTGGGCAGCGCGAGGGCGTCGTGCTCCAGGCGCAGCGCGACCCCGGCCCCGCCGTCACGTACACCCCTTATTCGGACGAGGTGGCCGAGGCCGAGTCCACCGCCGCGCAGATCCTCCAGCTCCGCGAGGGCGGCACCCCGCTGCGCGAGATGGCGATCCTGTTCCGCACCAACGCGCAGTCCGGCGCGTACGAGGAGGCGCTTGCGGCACGCAACCTCCCGTACGTCGTGCGCGGCGTCGAGCGGTTCTTCGACCGGGCCGAGGTGCGGCAGGCGGTCACGCTGCTGCGCGGCCAGGCCCGTGGCGGTGACGTCGGCGACGAGGGTCTTGTCTCTGACGTGCGTGCGGTGCTCGCGACGATGGGCTACACCGAGACCGCGCCGACGTCGGCGGGTGCGCAGCGCGACCGGTGGGAGTCGCTGCACGCCCTGGTGTCGATGGCCGCTGACCTCGAGTCCGCACAGCCCGGCGCCGACCTGACCGCGCTCGTCGACGACCTCGACCGCCGCGCGAAGCACGCTCACGCCCCGATCGCGGAGGGTGTGACCCTGACGACGCTCCACGCGGCGAAGGGGCTGGAGTGGGACGCGGTGTTCCTCGTCGGCATGCAGGAGGGCACGGTCCCGATTGCTTACGCGACCGATGACAAGGGGGTCGTCGAGGAGCGGCGGCTGTTCTACGTCGGCGTGACTCGTGCGCGTCATCGGCTCGAGATCTCGTGGTCGCTCTCCCGCAACCCCGGTGGCCGGGGGAGCAGGCGCCCGAGCCGGTTCCTCGACGGTCTGCGGCCGGCTGATGCCGAGCCGACCGGCGGGGGCGCGCGCACGCGCCGTACGCGCAAAGAGCGCAGCATCGCCCGCTGTCGCACCTGCGAGGCCGTGCTCTCGACCGGCGCCGAGCGCAAGCTGGGGCGCTGCCTCGACTGTCCGTCGACCTACGACGAGGAGCTGTTCGAGCGCCTGCGCGGATGGCGCAGCGAGCAGGCGAGCACCCAGAAGGTCCCCGCGTACGTCGTGTTCACCGACGCCACGCTGACCGCGATCGCCGAGGTACGCCCGCGCGAGGCGACCGATCTGCTCAAGGTCCCGGGCGTCGGACGCACCAAGCTGGAGCGGTACGGCGCCGAGGTGCTCGAGCTCTGCGGTGAAGGATAGGTTTCGCATCCTTGCCGAGTGACGACGGCAGGAATTTTTTCCAAACTCGTCATTAATTGGTTTGCGCCTTGTCGCAAGACGGGCGTAGGGTTTTGACTCGTCAGCCCGGATCGACTTGAGAGAGGAGCGTGTTCGTCATGGGCAACATCATCTTCACCGCTAATGACGCCGACGTCTGTGGCGTCGCCATGCCCACGCGCCGACTCGGGTGGTTCATGCCGTTCGTGACCGATGCGTCGACGTACGCCGAGAAGCACCAGACCCCGGGATCCCGCCGAAGCCCTGACTCGACCTAACCGTCGATCAGACGCCACTCAGGCCGCGGAACCCGAACCGGGATCCGCGGCCTTTCTGTCGTTGCCGACAGAGAACGCGTTGCCCCACCACCAGCAACCACCTCTCTCAATCCAGGAGAACCCATGACGACCGCCGTGCTCGAGCACGAGGTGCAGCACACGTCGATCCCGTGTCGTACCCAAGACCCCGAGCTCTGGTTCGCCGAGACACCGGCCGGTGTCGAGGACGCAAAAGCACTCTGCCTCGCGTGCCCGATCCGACGGGAGTGCCTGGCGGGCGCGCTCGACCGGGGCGAGCCTTGGGGCGTGTGGGGAGGCGAGCTCTTCCTCAAGGGCACCGTCATCCCGCGCAAGCGGCCGCGGGGACGCCCGCGCAAGGACGCCGTCGCCTGACGGCCACGCAAGACCCATGAAGGAGTACCCCGATGATCGATTGCCTCGTACGCGCTGCGTACGGCGCGCGCATCCGGATCGCCCGGATGCTCTAGCACCATCCGCACCATCCGCACCGGACGAACGGGCGGCTCCCCGCATCGCGCGGGGTGCCGCCCGTTCGGCTTTTGCGGTGGTCCCCACGCAGAGTGCAGGCCCCACCTGAAGGGAGCGGTGGGGCGCGCACTTTGCGGTGGTCCCCACGCAAAGTGCGGGAGCGCCGGCGGCAGGCGCGCGGCGGGCCGTACGGAGGTCAGTCGGCGAAGCCGGGGAGGTTCTCCTCGAGGATCCCGCGGAACGGCGCTGTCGCACCGAGCTGGCTGAGGATGGCGAGGCCGCCGCTCCAGACCCGGTGGATGAGCAGGTACGAAGGGGGCAGGTTGATCTTCATCGCCGTACCGATGCCCTCGCGGGCGGGTCGCGAGATCCGCTGAGCCTGCTCGCGCATCCACGCGCGGTTGAACGTGAACTCCTCCTGGCGCGCGGGCTCGACGAACGGGCCGAGATAGGCGCGGATGATCTCCTCGTCGATACGGACGCCTGGTTTGAGGAACCCCTCCTCGCGGAGCCCCGCGACGACCGTCGCGTAGTCGTCGTCGACTGCCGCGCGCAGCAGCCGCCCGATCACCGGAGGAAGCCCACCCGGGACGCGGGCGACCGCGCCGTAGTCCACGACCCCGAGGCGTCCGTCGGCGAGCACCCGGTAGTTGCCGGGGTGCGGATCGGCATGGAGCATCTCCACCCGCGTCGGCCCTGCGAACAGGAACCGCGCGAACAGCTCGCCGTAGTGGTCGCGCTCGCTGGGCGTGCCGTCAGCGATCACCTGCGCGAGCGAGCCCTTGGACTCCATCCACGTCGTGATGAGGATCGTCTCGGTATGGGCGACGACCTCGGGGACGACGATCTGCGGGTCACCGGCGAACGCCTCGGCGAACGCCCGCTGGGCCTGTGCCTCGAGGGCGTAGTCGAGCTCCTCGCGCACCCGCTCGGCAAGCTCCTCGGCCAGCGGCTTGACGTCGATCGACGGGAACGCCACCGCGAAAAGCCTGCTCAGGCGCCCGATCTGACGCAGATCGGAGCGCATCGCCGCTGCGGCGCCGGGATATTGCACCTTCACGGCGACCTCGCGCCCGTCGAACCAGCGACCCCGGTGCACCTGCCCGATCGATGCCGCGGCCGCGGGCCTGTCGTCGAGCTCGATCAGCTGCTCGCGCCACCTCGGCCCGAGCTCGCCGGCGAAGATGCGGTGCACCGTCGACGTCGGCATCGGCGGGGCATCGTCCTGGAGCCGGACGAACGCGTTGCGGTAGGGCTCGATGAGCTCGGGTGGCATCGCTGCCTCGTACACGCTCATCGCCTGGCCGAACTTCATCGCGCCGCCCTTGAGCTCGCCGAGGACGGCGAAGATCTGCTCGGCGGTGCGGATCTGCACCTCGGTGAGGACGGCGTTGGCGGGGACGCCCACGAGCCGTCGGCCCACGCCGAGCGTCGTACGCCCGGCGAACCCGATCGGCAGCGAGGCGAGCTTGGCGGCACGCGTGAAGGCGCCACGCGGGACCGCGGTGTCTCGGTCGTCGGGCTTGTTGGCGCCGCCGTCACTCATGCGGTCATTCTGACACCCCGGGCCACGCCGCCGCTGCCGTCAGCGCCGCTGGTCTCCGATGCGAGGATCTGGCACGCGCAGTCAGGGTGGAGCGCGACCGGGTAGTACGTGGGAGCGCCTCCGCGCGCGGAGACCACGGCAACGGCTCCCTCCGCGGCCGCCTGGACCCGGTCGGCGTACGCGAGGACCTGCGTCGCGACGTGCAGCGCCAGGGCGTACCCGCTGGCCGCGTCCCAGCCGTGCGGATGCAGCGGTGTGCTCCGGGCGAGCGGCTGACCGAGCTGCTCGAGGACGAGCGGCCAGCCCGGCTCACCGCCCGTACGGTCGAGGTCGTCGCACCGCACGCACGGGGACGACCCAGGGCGTACGAGGGGGCCGATGCGGGCGGTGTCGCACTCGGTGACGACAGGCAGGTGGGCGACTCCAGCCCCGGCGAGGACGTCGAAGGCCTCGCGGGGGCATGGCCCGCTCGAGAGCACGACGACGAGGTCGGGGTCGGCGACGGGGCCGATCGTGGCGCGCAGCCCGGACTCGTGGAGGATACGGTGCAGCCGTGCGGCGAGCGGCCGGCCCGGCACGTCGGTGACGATCTCGACGGACGACGCGCCTCGGGCGTGGAGGCGGCGTACGACGTCGTTCGCCGGCGCGTTCGCGGCCACGAGGGCCCGGGCCTCGGTGGTCAGCGCCTCGCCACCGATCTCGTCCCACTCCTGCGCGTCGACAACGGCACCGCAGGCGCGGAGGCGGCGGACGGCGTCAGCGATCTCGGGGAGCGGGCGGCCCGCGACGGCAGCCAGCGTAGGGAGGTCGCGGGTGCCGTCGGCCAGCCGGAGCACGGTCGCCGACCCGGGGAGGTCGTCGACGAGGATCGTGGAGCCGGGCAGCGTGCCGACCTGGAGGGTGTGGACGGTGCGGCGGACGACGGTCGTACCTGGCCGGAGCAACGGCTTCATCGGGGGGCTCCTCGGGCGTGGTGGGCGAGGGGGTCGGTCCACCCTGCCCGAGGAACGCGGTGCGGCGGGGACGTCGTCCACAGCTTCCGCACAGATCGGTCCCGGCCGGACTCGCCGCCTGCCTTCCCCTTGCCGACGCCGCGCCCGGCCAGGACCTTCTTCTGTCACGCTAGGTGGGAGACCCGGGGTCGGCAATCCCTAGGCACAGCATGCTGTCCACGCCTGTGGAAAACCCTGGGGAAAGTGTGTGGGAACCGCCGAGGAAGCCTGTGGAGATCGGGGGACGCACGGTGGACGAGCGGGGGAAGTCGGTGTCGTACGGGGCACGCACAGCCCTGTTGACCAGGGACGATCCGAACAGGGGCTGTGGACGACGAAAATCCCCTTCGGCGCGTCGCTTACCGTGGACCCATGAGTGCGCCCCTCGATCCCTCGGCCCGTGCGGTCGTCCGCCCCACGGGCCGCAGTGCGCCCGAGGTGGAGATCCGCAGGAGCAGGCGCCGGCGCAAGTCGGTCCAGGCCTACCGCGACGGCGCTCGCATCGTCGTCCTGATGCCCGCGGGGCTGAGCCGTGCCGAGGAGCAGCGCTGGGTCGACACGATGGTCGCCAAGGTCGAGGGCCGCGAGCGGCGCGTGCGTCCGGACGACGAAGGGCTGCATGCCCGTGCACGCGAGCTGAGCCGCCGGTTCCTCGACGGCGCCGCGGAGCCGACAAGCGTGCGCTGGGTCGACAACCAACGCCGCCGGTGGGGCTCGTGCACGCCTGAGGACGGGACGATCCGGCTCTCGAGCCGCCTTCAGGAGCTGCCCGACTGGGTCGTCGACTACGTGATCGTCCACGAGCTGGTGCACCTGCTTGTCCCGCACCACGGGGCGGAGTTCTGGGAGCACGTCGAGCGCTATCCCCGAACGGAGCGCGCGCGGGGCTTCTTGGAGGGAGTCGTCGCGGGCGCCGGCTGGAAGGACCTGCCCGAAGACTGAGCAGATGCCGTCACGTTCTGCCGACGCGGGGGAGCGCTTCTGCGAGTAACGATGGTGCGGTCACGAGGCTTCATTCCCCCGGAGGAGCGCCGATGAACGCGCAGCACACGCCCGAAGACTCCACCTCGCCCACTCCGTCCGTCGCGTCGCCGTCGCACGCGCTCCGCCGCCGCACGGTCCTCACGGGCTCGGCCGCCGCGGCTGCGCTCGCCGCCGCCGGATACGCCGCACCACCGGCGGCCGCGCACAGCAAGGGCCATGGGGGTGGGGGTGCCGGCGGCGACACCGCCACGTTCACCGTGCTCGGGACGACCGACTTGCACGGCAACGTCTTCAACTGGGACTACTTCAAGAACGCCGAATACACCGACTCCGCCCTGAACGACATCGGCCTCGCCAAGATCTCGACGCTGGTCGACGCGATGCGCAGCAGCCACGCCCACCCGTGCCCGCTGCTCATCGACGCTGGCGACACGCTGCAGGGCACCTCTCTGGCGTACTACTACGCCAAGATCGAGCCGATCGGCCGCCGTGTCGTCCACCCGATGGCGCGCGCGATGAATGCGATCGGCTACGACGCGGCCGCGCTCGGCAACCACGAGTTCAACTACGGCATCCCGCTGCTGCGCACGTTCGAGCGGCAGTGCGACTTCCCGCTCCTCGGCGCCAACGCCCACGACGCCGCGACGGGCCTGCCGGTCTTCTCGCCGTTCGTCATCAAGCGCGTACGCGTCGGCCGCCACACCGTACGCGTCGGCGTCCTCGGCCTCACCAACCCCGGCATCGCGATCTGGGACAAGGCCAACGTCGAGGGCAAGATGGTCTTCCCGGGCCTCGTGGAGGTCGCGAAGCACTGGGTGCCCAAGATGCGCAAGGCCGGTGCGGACGTCGTCATCGTCTCCGCGCACTCCGGCGCCGACACCTCTTCCTCGTACGGGGACGCGCTGCCGTACCCCGAGAACGCCTCGACCCTCGTCGCCGAAGAGGTCCCCGGCATCGACGCGATCCTCGTCGGCCACGCGCACGTCGAGATCGGCCAGCGCGTCGTCACGAACAAGACGACCGGCAAGAACGTCATCCTCACCGAGCCGCTGCGCTGGGGCATGCGGCTGTCGGCGATCGACGTGACGGTCAAGCGCCGGCGCCGCGGGTCGGGCTACGACGTCGTCGCGGTCACGTCGCAGGTCCTCAACGCCAATACGGTCGACGAGGACCCGCAGATCGTGAAGCTGCTGCAGGCCGACCACGACAAGGTCGTCACCTACGTCAACTCCGTGATCGGCACGTCGCTGGTCGCGATGTCGGCGGCGACCGCGCCGTGGGAGGACGTCGCGGCGCTCGACTTCATCAACTACGTGCAGGCCGACGCGGTCAAGAAGGCGATCGCCGGCACGCCGGAGGCCGACCTGCCGATGCTGAGCATCGCGGCGCCGTTCAACCGGGCGGCGGCGATCCCCGCGGGCGAGGTCTCCGTACGCGATGTGGCCGGCCTCTACATCTACGACAACACGCTGCTCGGCATCGTGTTCACCGGCGCGGAGGTCAAGGCGTACCTCGAGTTCTCGGCGCGCTACTTCAAGCCGGTCACGGGTGCCGGGCCGTTCCCGTCGAGCCAGGTGACCAACGCGGTGACCGACACGGCGCCGAACGGCACACCGGACTACAACTACGACGTGATGGGTGGCCTCGACGCCCCGCTGACGTACGACATCGACCTGTCGCAGCCCGTCGGCTCGCGCATCGTCGGTCTCGCGTACGACGGCGCGCCGGTGGCGACGGACCAGCGGTTCGTCATCGCGATCAACAACTACCGGCAGTCCGGCGGCGGCAACTTCCCGGGCGTGACGACGGCGCCGGTCGTCTACAACGCGCAGGTCGAGATCCGGCAGCTGCTCATCGACTGGGTGAGCGAGGTCGGAACGATCGACCCGGCGCTGTTCGCGTCCGTCGACTGGCGGCTCGTCCACGCCGGCGCGCCGATCACCGTGACGGGCTGACACGGAGCAGCGGACGGACTGCGGTGGGGTACCCGAGCGGAGCGGCACTGACCCGAGCGAGGACGCTCGGGTCAGTGCGCGTTCGCTGGGGTACCCGCGTCTGCGCCGGGCGTGCGGCTGCGGGCGTCAGGCGCCGACGCCGAGGCGGGTACGGGCGGCGGTCACCAGCGCCCGTACGGAGTCGTCGGTCTCGGGCAGTGCGTCCACGGGGAACCACGCGAGATCGAGGGACTCCTCGCTGATCGCGGGTACGGCGTCGGCCGGCGCGAGCGCGAGCAGCTGCACGTCGAGATGCTCGGCGTCTTGGCGCCCACCGCAGGTGAGCCCGTGCCGATCGAGGCGCAGCGGCACCGGATCGACCACCAGCCCCGCGATGCCGGACTCCTCGGTCGCCTCGCGCAGCGCCGCTCCGCGCAGCGTCGTGTCCGTGTCCTCGCAATGACCCCCGGTCTGCAGCCAACGTCGCAGCTTGCGATGCAGCGTCAGCAGCACCTGGGACCCGTCGGCGGAGACCACGAGCGCGCTCGCCGTGAGGTGGTGCGGAAGGCACGAGCGCTGCATCGCGTCCGGCCGGGCCGCGAGGTGGGAAACGTACGCCTCGCGCAGCGCCGCCTGCTCAGCGTCAGGAGCGGTCCACCCGCAGAGGAGCCCGTACGCGTCCGCGTGCAGGCTCAACGGTCGGATTCTGGACGGGGGTCGTCGCCCTCGTCCGCACCGGCGTCGTCCTCGCCCTTCGCGTCCCCATCCGCAGCCCCCTCGAGCAGGTCGGCGAGCGCGGCGTCGAACGCGGCGTCCGTGCCCTCGGCCTCGGCGTCGGGCTCGTCGTAAGCGAAGCCGAGCGGGTCGTCGAGGTCCGCGGCCGTCGGCATCAGGTCGGGGTGCGACCAGACCGCGTCGCGTGCCGAAGCGCCCTTGCGGTCGCGCAGCGCGGCCCACAGGGCAGAGGCGTCGCGCAGTCGGCGCGGCCGCAGCTCGAGCCCGACCAGCGACGCGAACGTCTGCTCGGCCGGACCGCCTGCGGCACGACGGCGACGCATCGCCTCGCGCAGCGCGGGCGCACTCGGCATCCGCCCCTCGGTCGCCTGCGTGACGACCTCGTCGACCCAGCCCTCGACGAACGCGAGCAGCGCCTCGAGCCGGGTGAGCACGGCCTGCTGCTGCGGGGTGCGCTCGGGCTCGAACAGCCCACCCTCGAGCGCCTCCTGGGCAGCCGCGAGGTTGGTCGGGTCGAGCCCGGCCATCTTCTGCTCGATCGCGCTCACGTCGATCGTCGTCCCGCGGCCGTACTCCTCGATCGTCGACAGCAGGCGCCCGCGCAGCCACGGCGCGTGCGCGAACAGCCGCTGGTGCGCGCACTCGCGCAGCGCCGCATAGAGGAAGAGGTCGGTGTCGGTCTGGTCGAGACCCTCCCCGAAGGCCCGGATGTTGGCCGGGAGCAGCGCCGAGACACCGGCGGGAGCGAGCGGGATGCCGACGTCGGTGCTCGACAGCACCTCGGTCGCCAGCGCGCCGACAGCCTGCCCGACCTGCGTGCCGAACATCGCGCCGCCGGCCTGGTTGAGGATGCCGACCAGCGGGCCGGCCATCGCCTTGGCCTCCTCGGGAAGCGCGCCCGCCATCGCGGCGACGACGTGCTCGGCGATCGGCTCGACCATCGCGCGCCAGGTCGGCATCGTCGACTCGACCCACTGCGACCGGCTCCACGCGGCCGTACGGGTCGCCGCGGCGGGGATGTCCGTCGCCGTGTCGAGCCAGACCTCGGCGAGCCGCATCGCGTCGTCGACCGCGGACGTCTCCGTGCTCAGTGGCGACGGATCGGGGGAGGCGACGACCGTACGGCGCGCGACGTCGGTCGCGAGCTCCCAGTTGACCGCGCCCTCGTGCGGCGCGAACATCCGCTGCATCTGCTGCATCAGGAGGTTCATGTCGGGCATCTGCCCGCCGCTGCCGAACATGTCGCCGAACGCACCGAACATGCCCTCCATCGGCGTCCCGGCGAACGGGTTGCCGCCGCCGGTCGCGCCGCCGCCACCCTGTGCGGGGCCGGGCACCTTGCCGAACCCGATGCCGTGGTCGGGCGCGTTGGGGTCGCCGCGCCCCTCGCCCTCAGGGTCGTCGGGGAGATCGTCGGGCAGGCGGTCCGGATCGTCAGGCATGTCTCCAACGTACCCGCGACGCCCGATGGGCCCTAGGCTTGTTCGCCATGAGCGATGTAGTCCGGCTGGTCGACGTACGAGACGAGCCCCTGGACATCACCGAGGTATACGAGGCGGTCGCCGACGACGCAGCCGGGGCGGTCGTGCTGTTCGTCGGGGCCGTGCGCGACCACGACGGCGGCAAGGAGGTCGACGGCATCGGCTACTCCGCGCACTCGCGCGTGCTCCCGGTCCTCACCGAGATCACGGCGCAGGTCGTCGAGGGCACGCCCGTACGAGGGATCGCCGTCGTGCACCGGCTCGGCGACCTCGACATCGGCGAGCTCGCGGTGGTCGCCGCGGTGTCCGCGCCGCACCGACCGGAGGCGTTCGAGGTGTGCCGCACGCTGATCGAGCGGCTCAAGGCCGAGGTGCCGATCTGGAAGCACCAGGTGTTCGACGACGGTACGGACGAGTGGGTCGGCACGCCGTAGGGCCGCCAGCAGCGGTGTTCCCGCCGCGCGCCTGCCTAGACTGTGGGCGTGAAGATCCTGTGGTGGCTGGCCGTGCCGCTGGCCGTGACGGCGCTGGCGATGCTGTGGGCCGCCTGGTACGGCCGCTCGCGAGCACGCTCGACAGAGCGCCGTGCCACCCGCCGTACCGACGATCCCGCGTACGCCCGCTTCAGCGAGGCCGTCCAGCGCCCGCTCCCCGCCGACGTGGTCCATGCACGCCAGGCACCGCAACGCCACAACGGCGTCGTGGTCCGCCGTTCGAGCTCCGCCCGCAGGTCCCGATGAGCCGGCGCACCTCCACCCTGGCCGCGGCCGGGTTCCTCGTGGTGACCCTGATCGCGATCGCCTTCCTCCTCCCCGTCCCGTACGTGACGATGCGGCCCGGCCCGACGGTCGACGCCCTCGGGAAGTACGACGACAAGCCCGTCCTGCAGGTCGAGGGCGCTAAGACGTATCCGACCGACGGCGAGATCCGCCTCACCACCGTCTCCGTGACGCGCGCGGACTCGCGGGTGAGCCTCCCGCACGCCATCACCGCTTACCTCGACCCCGCCGAGGCCGTCGTGCCGCGCGACATGGTCTATCCCGAGGGGCAGACCGCCGAGCAGGTCCGCGAGGAGAACGCCGCGCAGATGGCGTCCTCGCAGCTGACGTCGGAGGCGGCGGCGTTGACGGCGGCCGGGTACGAGGTGAAGGACGCCGTCACGATCACCGCGGTCACCGAGGACGGCCCGTCCGAGGGACGTCTCGAGCCCGGCGACATCCTCCTGTCGGTCAACGGCACCGCCGTGACGAGCACCGACCAGGCGGTCACGCTGGTGTCGGGCGCGGAGCCGGGCTCGGTGGTGACGCTCAGGATCCGCCGCGACGGCAAGAAGCAGACCGTCGACGTGACCTCGCAGGCCTCGCCGGACGACCCGGCAAAGGCGCGCATCGGCGTCAGCCTCGGCACGGACCTCGAGCTGCCGTTCACGATCAAGAACAACCTGGGCGAGTCCATCGGCGGACCGAGTGCCGGTCTCGTGTTCGCGGTCGCCCTGTACGACATGCTGACCCCTGGCGCGCTGCTCGACGGCGCGACGGTGGCCGGCACCGGTTCGATCAGCGCCGCAGGCGAGGTCGGGCCGATCGGGGGAGTGCAGCAGAAGCTCGCGGGAGCGTCGGAGGCGGGAGCTAGCGTGTTCCTCGTCCCCGCCGGCAACTGCGCCGAGGCTGCTGCGGCCGACGACTTCGGCATGCGTCTTGTCGAGGTCGCCACGTTCGACGACGCGGTTGACGCGCTCGAGAAGCTCTCCGACGACCCGAAGGCCAAGGTGCCCACATGCAGCTGACCCCCTCCAACCCGCTCCGTGAGACGGCGCTCGAGATCGCCGAGGTCGCGAGCACCTCGGGCTGGGACGTGCCGCCGCGGCTTTACGCCCTGGTCCGTACGGCTTCGCTGATCTCCGACGAGCCGGCGCTGGCGCGCGAGCTGGGGGTCGGCGCGGACGACGTCGACGACTCCTACACGGCCGTCGAGCAGGACGATCTGCCGGCCGAGCGGACATTCGAGGACTTCGTCGCCGAGATCGTCTGGCCGCCGCAGGTCGACGGCACCGCGGTCGTCCTCGAGCGGCTCATGCTGCCGCCGGACGCCGAGGGGTCGCTGCCTGACGACGAGGCCGAGGTCGTCGGCTTCGTGGCGGACCATCCCGACCGCCAAGAGGTACGCCTGACGGTGGCCGTGACGCGTGACGGACAGTCCCACTGCATCGTCGACGTACGGGGGAGCGACGAGCTCGCCGAAGGGCCCGATCTGGTCCCCGGACTGGTCTCTATGCTGCGACAGACCCTCGTTGAGTGACCTGTCACACTGGAGTCCGAGCATCCCGCTCCCTGTGAGCGTCACGCCCCTGTGAGCACTGCGAACTGAAGGAAACCCGTGAGCGAAGGATCCGCCGCCCGACCTCGACCCGACGTGGGCCGCCAAGGACGACGTGTCCTGATCCCCACCATCATCACGCTGGTGGCGCTGCTCTTCCTGGGTGCGATCTTCACCGGTGTCTGGACGGACCGGCTGTGGTTCCGCTCGGTCGACTACAGCAGCGTCTTCTCGACGATGCTCAGCACGCGGGTGCTGATGTTCCTCGGCTTCGGCCTGCTGTTCGCCGGCGTCGTGCTCCTCAACGTCTGGATCGCCTATCGCAGCCGTCCGGCGGCGACGGGGCCGCTGCGCCCCAACGACCCGGTCCTGCGCTACCGCGAGGCGATCCACCCGCTGCGCACGATCGGCATGGTCGCGTTCGGCGTCCTGCTGCTGATCTTCGCCGGCTCCTCGGCCGCAGGGCAGTGGCGGACGTTCCTCATGTGGCGCAACGCGACCGACTTCGGCAAGAACGACCCGACGTTCGGGCTCGACATCTCGTTCTTCGTCTTCGACTACCCGTGGCTGAAGTTCCTCACCGCGTACGGGTTTGCGCTCCTCATCGTCTCGGGCCTGGCAGTCGCGTTCGTCTACTACGTGTACGGCGGCATCGCGATCTCCGGCAAGAACCGCAAGATCTCGCGCGCGACGCAGACGCACCTGTCGATCATCATCGGCCTGATCATGCTGCTCAAGGCGTTCGCCTACTGGCTCGACCGGTTCGGCTTCAGCGTCGACAGCAACAACCTCCTCACCGGCATCACCTACACCGACGCCAACGCGCGCATCCCCAGCAAGAACATCTTGATGGCGGTGTCGCTGCTGTGCGCACTGCTGTTCTTCGCCAACGCGATCTGGCAGAACTGGCTCCTCCCCGGCATCAGCCTCGCGCTCCTCGTCCTCACCTCGGTGCTGATCGGCGGCATCTGGCCCGCGATCATGCAGTCGTTCCAGGTGAAGCCGTCCGAGCCCGACAAGGAGGCTCCCTACATCGCCAAGAACATCGAGGCGACACGCGAAGCGTACGGGATCGCTGACGTCCAGAAACAGGACTACAACGCCCAGACCTCGCTCACCCCGCAGCAGCTCACCGAGTCGGCCGAGTCGCGCGTGAGCACCCGTCTGCTCGACCCGACGCTCGTGTCGCCGGCGTTCGAGCAGCTCCAGCAGGTCCGCGGCTACTACAGCGTGCCCCAGACGCTCGACGTCGACCGCTACGCGATCGACGGCTCCGGCAACCCCGAGGACCTCGTGATCGCGGCCCGCGAGCTCAACCTCGACGGTCTCCCCGCGAACCAGCGCAACTGGGCCAACGACCACACGGTCTACACCCACGGCTACGGCGTGATCGCGGCCCGCGGCAACCAGCGCGGCCCGCAGGGTCAGCCGGTGTGGGTCGAGCGCGACATCCCGCCCGTCGGCGAGCTCAACGTCGACAAGCAGCCGCGCATCTACTTCGGCGAGAACTCCCCGTCCTACTCGATCGTGGGCCGGCCCGACGGTGCCGACCCGATCGAGGTCGACACGCCGCGGGGCAACGGCGGCGAGAGCGAGACCGACAACGCCACCCAGAACACGTACGACGGCAAGGGTGGCGTCTCGATCGGGAGCGCCTTCAACAAGCTCCTCTATGCGGTGAAGTTCAGCGAGCCCAACATCGTCCTGTCGAACCGCGTCAACGAGAACTCCAAGATCCTGTACGACCGGCACCCCCGCGACCGTGTCGCCAAGGTCGCTCCGTGGCTGACCATCGACGGTGACCCCTATCCGGCGGTCGTCGACGGCAAGGTCGTCTGGATCATCGACGGCTACACGACGAGCGCCAACTACCCCTACTCCGAGAAGGTCTCGCTCGACGAGGCCACCTCCGACACGCTGACCGGTACGGGCGCGCAGGCCGTGCTCCCGTCGGACCGCGTCAACTACATGCGCAACGCGGTCAAGGCCGTCGTCGACGCGTACGACGGCTCGGTCGACCTGTACGAGTGGGACACCGAGGACCCCGTCCTCAAGACCTGGATGAAGGTCTTCCCCGGCACGGTCAAGCCGAAGTCGGAGATCTCGGACGACCTGCGTGAGCACCTGCGCTACCCGGTCGACATGTTCAAGGTGCAGCGCAACATCCTCGGCTCCTACCACGTGACCAACCCGCAGACCTTCTACGAGGGTGGCGAGCGCTGGAAGATCCCGGAGGACCCGACGGCCAAGGGCTCGCTGCAGCCGCCTTACTACCTGTCGATCCAGCGACCGGGCGAGGACGAGTCGCGGTTCTCGCTGACCAGCGTCTATCTCCCCAACAACCGCCAGAACCTCGCGTCGTTCGTCTCGGTGAACTCCGAGGCCGGTGATCCAGACGGCTACGGCAAGATCCAAGTCCTCCAGCTCGGGTCTGCGACGCAGGTCGACGGGCCCAACCAGATTGCCAACAACTTCGAGGCAGACAGTCGCGTCTCGTCGGCGTTGCTGCCGTTCAAGCAGGCCGGCACCAAGGTCCAGTTCGGCAACCTGCTGACCCTGCCGGTCGGTGAGGGCCTGCTGTACGTGCAACCGGTCTACATCCGACGCAACGCGACCGAGGGTTCATACCCCGTCCTGCAGTTCGTCATCGCGTCGTTCGGCGAGAGCATCGGCTTCGGCCAGAACCTCGACGAGGCGTTGCGCGTCGCCCTCGGCATCGAAGGCGCGCCGACTCCGACGCCGGAGGAGGGGGCGACCGACGAGGGCGGAGGCGACGGTGAGACGCCGGCGACACCGACCCCGCAGACGGTCGAGCAGCTCCTCGAGCAGGCCGACGCCGCGTACGACGCCGCCCAGAAGGCGCTCGAGGCGGGCAACCTCGGCGAGTACCAGCGCCAGGTCGAGCAGATGGCGACCATCTTGGAGCGGGTCCGCACGCAGGTCGGCCAGACGGCGCCTCCACAGGCCGAGTGACCGGCGACGTTCCGCTGGTCGAGTAGCCGCGAGGAACGCGCGACGTATCGGGGTCGCGCCCAACTCATGAAGCAGGGTATGCATGGCTGACACGCCATGTGCTCATGGCCAGAGTGGGAGCGTGACCGAGGAGGCGCTCGACCCCGCCATCGCTCGCGCGCTCGCAGCCGTGCTGCGATCGCTGCGGGCGGAGTCGGGGTTGTCTCAGGAGGACGTCGCGCACGCTGCGGGCATCACCCGCAACCACTACCAGCTGCTCGAGTCCGGCTTGTCGGACCGCGCAAAGGGATCGCCGGCCAATCCTCGGCTGTCGACGCTGCTCGACCTCAGTCGCGTCTTCGGCACGCCGTTGACCCAGCTGGTCGAGGCGGTCGTCACCGATCAGTCGCTCACCCATCGGCAAGGCACGTGACCGTGCACTGTCCGAGGGCCTGACCGTGCCCACCAAGAGACGCCCCGTCGCGTGGGCTGACGACATGGAGAGAGAGGCTCACAGACGTGCCGAATCGAGGAGATCCCCAGCTGCGCGAGGAGCGTGCACGAGAGTTCGGTGAGCGAGTCCGCGCCCTGCGCAAGTCGGCCGGCATGACTCAGGAGCAGCTCGCGGACGTGACCGGCCTCAGCCGCAACCAGGTCCAGAACATCGAGCTGTCACGCAACAACGCACGCGACGAGTCGGGCAAGCTGTCGCCCGGTGTCGGCAATCCGAGGTTCGACACGATCTGGGCGCTGGCTGAGGCGCTCGGGGTCCAGGCGGAGGACCTCGTCCGACGCGACGAGAAGGCGACCTAGCCACCAGGCGCTCAGCATTGAGCCCCGTACGAGACGCCTCGTACGGGGCTCAATGCTCAGCGCGCGTCGCCGCGAAGGCGCAACGAGCCGAGGAGCACGACGACCGAGGCGACGGCCATCGCGACCGCAGCCGGCACTGCGTGGAGCAGCCCCGCGGCGGCGACGGGGATCGCGACCGCGTTGTACGCAAGGGCGAGGGAGGTGCCGGTCTTGGCGTTCACGTCGATCGCACGCGCGAGCCGGAGGGAGGCGACCGCTCCCGCGACGTCGCCGTCCGCGACGCTGACGGCCGCACCGCCGTCCGGTGCCGCGATGCTCAGCTCGGCCGAGTCGAGGCTTGCGGCATCCTCGGGTGACGTCGCGAGGAGAGCGACGCGGCGCCCGTCGGCCCGGAGGTCGTCGACGAGCTGTCGCCCCCCTGTCGCGCCGGTCTCCGCGACGATGTGGGTGATGCCGATCTCCTCGGCGAGGTGGTCGGCGGCGGCCTGGTCACGGGTGGTGACGAGGATCGGCTCGAGCCCAAGCGTACGGAGCGCGTCGACGGCCTTCTTGGCGGTCGGTCGCGGGGTGTCGATGACGGTGATCGTGCCGAGCGGGCGACCGTCGACCTCGACGGCGACGGTGACGCCGACGTGGTCGGGGGCTTCGATGCCGATCCAGGTCGGGCTCCCGACACGAACCGGGTGGCGGTCAACTGAGCCACTGACGCCGAGGTCGGGATGCTGCTGGACACCGGTCACCCGGCCGCGTACGGAGAGCCGGGAGATCGCGCGGCCGACCGGGTCCTCGCAGGAGTGCTCGAGGGCGCCGGCGAACCACCGGAGGTTGCGGTCGTGGTCGGGTGACAGCGGATCGACCGACGCGACGTGCATGCCGTCGGCGACGGTTTCCAGCCCTCGCAGGATGAGTGTGTCGACGTCGCGAGCGGCGTCGAGCGCGGACGGGTCGCGATAGGTGACGCCGAGGTCTGCGCCGCGACGCGTGCCGGCGACGACGGCCGCGGGGGCGGCGAGCCCGAGTGCGCCGGGGCAGGCGACGACGAGCACGGCAACGGCTGCGGAGACTGTCGACCACGACGCCCCGTTGAAGCCGAGCCACACCGCGAGAGTCACGCCCGCGACGGCGAGGACACCTGGCACGATCCACGCAGGTACACGACGGACGGCGGCGAGCGGACCGGCCGCAGCGATGACCCGCTGACGGACGGTGAGAGCGATCGACAGGACCGCGGGCACGATCAGGCTGGTGGACGGGTGGCCGACGGCCACGGCGTACAGGGCCCAGAGGTAGGCAGCGAGAACCCCGATCGACGCGAGCACGTCGAGCGAGAGGTCGCGCTGGCGGAGCGCGCGGAAGGCGTCGCGGTGGGTGGGCCAGGTGAGCGCGACGATGAGCGTTGAGAGCGCCAGGCATACCCATGACCACGACTCGAACCGCATCGTCGGGATCGCCGACAGAGTGGCGACGGGAACCGTCAGGATCGTTGCGACGGCCAGGCTCGCACGTGCACCAGCGGCTGTGGGCATGCGCTCATCATGCCGAGCGGTGTGTGGATCCCTGTCGCTCAGGGGCTTCGTGGAGATGCTGGTCATCGCGCATCCTCAGTGAGGAAGCGTTCGAAGTCGCTCTGGTCACCCGCCACCCACAGAGGCACGCTCGCCTTGAGCAGCATCGTGAGCTGGACAACGAACTCCGAGTCGTGGAGCTTTTCGCCGAACAGCTCGTTGATGCGTTTCCACCGATAACGCACGGTCTGAGGGTGGACGCCCAGGCGAGCCGCGATCGCGGGCGCGCTGTCACGGGACTCGAGCCAGGCGAGCAGCGTCTCGGAGAGGATCTCACGCGAGTTCTGGGTTTCGGCGAGCAGCGGTCGCAAGAGCTCTTGAGTGAGGCGGCGGCGTAGTGCGGGCTCGGCGTGAAGCCAGATCTGCGTCCGATGCTTCTCGCACTCGAGGACTGCCTGGTTGGGGATGACGTCCTGGTCCGCGAGCTCGAGCGTACGAATGGTCCACCGGCGAGCGTCAGGGACCTCGTCGATCGAGACCGGCCAACTCATGGCGATGCGGACACCTGGTGCGTTGCCACGTAGATACTCGATGATCCCGGGCGTCGCATCGCTCGCGCACACGAAGAGAGCAGGGGTCACATCGATCCGCCCGAGAATAGAGGTCTCGACCTCGGCGAGGTCGGGGACGGTCACCTCTCCACGAGCATCGGCGCTGAAGACCACGAAACGCGCAGGGAGGGGCCAGGCAGCGTTCGTGGACAGGGTCTCGATCTCGTCGGCAGGCGCGCGCTTGAGGATGCTCGCGAGCAGTCGCGCACGGACGACGTTGACGTCGCGTTCGCGGGCCTGTAGCGCAGCTTCGTAGCCGATGCCGACCTGCTCCGTGAGGTGATCGATGTAGGTGAAGAGGATGTCGCCGAGCCGGCCGAGTAGGTCTGCGGAGAGCCCCTGTCCGGAAGCGAGGGCACGGAGCTCGTCCCATGCTTCGCGGGTGCCGAGTTTGAGAGCCGAACGGAGTGACGAGAGGTCGTGGCCGGCAGCTGCTTCGCCGTAGCCCATCTGGCGGAAGAGGTCGTCGACTCTGTTCGAGCCGGCTGACTTGCCGGTCGCGAGGTCGACGAACTGCTTGATCGCGCCGTTGACGGCCATCGAGATGAGTTTGTGGCGACGTCCGATGGCCGGACCGGCGTAGGCAGGGACGTGTTCCTGGATCCGGTCAGTGATCCGCGCGACGAGCGCGGGCAGGTGTGGCTTGAAGGTGTTGACGAGCGTCGCGGGCACGTCCGGGGGACCGAGCTCGCCGTGCATCTCGATCATGGGCTGCTGGTCGCTGTCTGCGTCTGAGGATTCACTGCGGTTTCCCCGCCCCTCCTGCGGTGTGCCGTGCATCACATGTCCTATCAGACGAACGGCCCCTTGGGTACCCGCAGGGCACCGAAGGAGGGAGGGTTTCCGGTGCCCCGCGGGGACTGCTCCTACTCAACAGGTCCCGCGCGAGGCTGGAAAGCCAATCGGACTGTTCGGGGGTGAACCTGGATGGAATTCCCGGTTTCCGAATTCACGGCCTGTGGGATACGAGTGAGGGGCGGCAGGGAGCATCGATGCTCCCTGCCGCCCCTCAGCGTGATGTGGTGCGATGAGACGTGGTCAGCGCTTCCTGACCTTGACCTTGATGGTCTTGGTGGCCTTGTTGACGGTGCTGCTCCCGAGGTAGCGGATGCTCAGCTTCGCCTTGCCGGCCTTCGGGAGCGCCTTGAGCTTGATCGTCGCCTTGCCGCCACGGAGGGTGGCCGTCCCGAGTTTGCGCTTGCCGAGGTAGACCGCGACCTTGCCGGTCGGTGTGACGCCAGTTGCCCTGACGGTCACGCGTACCTTGGCCTTGGTCTTCTTCGCGACGATCTTCTTGGTCGCCACCGATGCGCCCACCTTCGCGCTCGCCTTCGCGACGACCAGGCGGGCCGAGGTGCTGGAGGGCTTCGTGCTGGCATTACCGGCGTACCGCACTGACAGGGTGTGCGTTCCGGGCTTCAGTGCAGTCCGCGACAGCACGACAACGGCGCGACCCTTGACGGCGTTGGCCGACCCAAGCCGTGTGGCGCCCTTGTAGACGTCGACTCGGCCCGCGGCGTTCGTCGGTGCCACAGCGACGGTCACCCGCGGTGCGGCCCCGTAGCGAACGGCAGGGGCGGTCGCGCGCAGTGTGGAGTTGACCTGAGCCGACGCGACGGCCGCCGTCGAGGCCGACGTGGCGGTTGCCGACTCGGAGCCCTTGGTGGCGGTCTGGGAGACCGAGATGGACTTGCCGATGTGAGCATCGGTCAGCTTGAGGGTGCTGCTCGTCGCTCCGGTGATTGGCTGGCCGTTCGCCTGCCACTGCGTCGTCACGTTCTCGGGTTCCATAGAGAACTCGGCGTCGGCCGCGGTGAGTGTCTGGCCTGACCTCGCAGTGCCTGCGATCGTCGGCTTGCTGATGGCGCCGAATGTCGCGACTAGTGCGAGGTTGTGTCTGGTCCCCGCGACGATCGTGGAGACAGGTGCTCCGTCGAGCGAGGCAGGCAGAGTGTTGAGGAGCGAAAGGTCGGGGTTTACCGGGTTGCCCCCCCACGAGAACGCCTTGCCGGAGGCCGTACGGGCGACGATGGTCGTCTCGACGTCGACATCTGTCACGACCTCGGATGCGAGGCCAGCTGGCTGGACATCGGCCGCGCGCTCGCCGAGCACAGTGACCTTGCCGTCGGAGGTGATGAGGGCTGCGGTCCCCTGCCCGGCTCCGATGCCCGTAACCTCGCCCTGCACTTCGTCGGGGATGGTGGGCGGTGTCAACCCCCAGGCGACGACGGTGCCGTCGGCCTTGAGTGCCAGGGCAAACAGGTTCCCGGCGGCGATGTTCACGACGTTGCTCAACCCGGCAGGGGGTGCGAGGAGGGCGGCCGTGGGGCCACCCCAGACGCGAACCGTGCCGTCGGTCTTGAGTGCGAATGCGGAGAGACCGACGTCGACTGCGGAGACCCGGCCGAGGTCGCCGGGAATCACTTCGATCCCGGTGGCGTCGCCCCACGCGACAGCGGTCCCGTCGGACTTGATTGCCACCACATTCTGCTGGCCCGCGGAGACGGCCTTGAGGTTGGCGAGTCCAGCGGGCACCCCGTGGACCATGGCCTTGTCCGGGTCGCCCCACGCCACCACCGACCCGTCGGCGGTGAGGGCCACACTGTAGGAGGCAGCCGCATCGATCGCTGTCACACGCTTCCCGTCCAACGAAGGCGGCAGGGAGTTCTCCAGGCTTTCAGCGCCCCAGACGACCGCCTTGCCTGCGTTGGCCGGGTTGACGGGCACACCCGGCGCGGCGGTCGCCGGCGCACCGAGGCCGACTAGGGCGACAGCGCTGGCGACGGCAACTGTCGCCCCCTGCCGAACGAGAGTTCTCATCGTGGTTTCTCCTTTGTGCAGCTGGCGTCGCGGGGTGACGTGCGCCAGAGATCCGGGGGGCGCCTGCCAGGCGCTTATGGGTGTGTGAGCGTGATCTAGCCACAGCGGTACGACGGGAGGCAATGAAATCGGCAAGGCTGCGCACCCTGGAGGCAAGAATTTGTGATGTAGATGACAAGAATCAGCGCCTTCTCGCCGTTCACGGGAGCTCCTCCTCCCAGCGCCTGACAGCCGAGTGGAGCGCGATCCTGAGCTCCTGGCGGCATGTCGAGGACGCGAGCTTGTCACCGAGCAGTTCGCGAAGGGCGCTCATGTGTGCGCTTGCTGTCTGCGGCGGGATGCCGAGCGTTGCGCCTACGCGGGTAAGGGGCTTCCCGCTTTCGAGCCATTCAAGGAGGAAAATGCCGAGCTGGAGGCGCCGGGCGGGCCGGAGTGCTTGAAGCGCGCCGAGGTGCCGCTCGATCAGCAGGTCCGGGAGTGCTGCGTTCCCTGCGAGCAGAAGCGTGTCGGCATCGAGTTCGCCGAACGGGACCACTGCGCGGCGATCGGTGGCGACCCCCCTGCGAAGCGTGGCAGCGCCGCGACGGGCTAGATCGACTGAGTCGCCCGACTCGGCGAGGGACGTGACCGGGCCGAGCACGACCTGCCCACCAGGGAGCGGGCGCAGCGACGTGATCGTCCACCCTGCGGGAACGAGGCACTCGTGTGGGTCGAGCCCGGCGACGGTCTGGGCGTGGGTGAGAAGCCTGCGAGGCAGCTCTTCACCCGTCGCCACGACGGCGAGATGCGGGCGACTGGCGTCCAGGCCGCAGATATCAAGCAGAGCGTTCGTGCGGGTACCCGGACGGAAGAGCGCGGCACGGAGACGCTCTCTTCTGTCCTGCGGACGGAGAGTCAGGATGTGGGAGGTGTGCGTGAAGCCCTCGCAGGCCCGGTCGAAGAAGACGCGAACGAACGCGCACACTCGCTCCGTGTCGGACAGAGCATGATGACGCTTGGGCGCGAGGCGGCGGGCGGTCGCCAATGTCTCGAGCGCCGCGCGCTGCGCCGAAGCGAACAGCTCGCGAAGCCCTTCGAGGTCGCCTCCGATCATCGCGTGGCGATGGCCGAGCTCGTGGAGTGCCTCGGCCGCAGCGTGCGGCACCACGAAGACACCCGAGGTCGTGTCACGGTACGCGGCGATACTCGCGCCGATCGCTCGGCGGCGGATCGAATCGAGTGGTCCTCCGTCGAGGACTGCGCGCTCGACGGCAGCGCCGACAGTGGCGCGCCCCCGGTAGTGGTGCCACCCGTCGAAAGCGGCTGACGGCGTCTTCTCGGGACGGCATGTGGCCGTCCTTTGGGCGGTGGCAAGCGACATGGCCCTCTCCCTCCACCGACTGTTCAGGGCAAGCGAACAGCCGAGTCGTGGTAGGGGGCGACACTCTGAAGTAGCCATATCCGCGGCCGCGTCGCAACTGATTCCGGCCAGTCTTGGGTGCGGAGCGTCCATTTTTGTGACGCGGGTGACAAGTGAAGATCACGAATTGATCACGGCGCCTCGGGGGTGGCGGGTGAGTCTGAGCGCCACCACAATGCACCACGTCTCGAGGATTTGTGTCATCCCCGGATCGGGATCTTGTCACTCGCGTTACAAGATTTGGGGTTTTCTCAGGCAGGGACACGAATTCGGCTGGACGACCTCACCGGTGTCATTTTGACTGAGCGCGTGATCGAGACCACACCGCTCGGGGGTCCCTGGTCTCCCTTCACAGTCCGTGAGTGCCAGCGCCCGGAAGGGGGCCACATGCGAGCGGCGAGCGTTGCGCCAGACCGTCAGGTACGGCGTCACCCGTGTGAGCGAGGTGTGATCGGTTCGATGACCAACGACCCGTCGGGCTTCTACGACCACGCAATGGATGCCTTGGACCGCGTGCGTGAGCACTATCCGCAGCTCTCTGACCAGATGCGGACGATCCGCTCGTCCGTTCCGGCACTCGTCAGCCGGATAAGCGCGCAGATCCTCGACGGGGTCGGGACCTACGCCGCCACTGGTGAGCGACGTCGCGAGGTCGTCGAGACTGCGGTCCTGGAGGGTGTGGGACTCTTCGTCGACCTCCTCGAGGGCCTCCCTGTGGCCTGCGACCGAGTGGACGAGGTCTTCAGGCGCATGGGCGGCAGTGCAGAGTCCCGCGGCCCCGCCGGGATCGACCTCATTCGCGCCGCGTCGCAGGTTGCGACGACCAGCGCGTGGCACGAGCTGCGGCAGGCCGCTGATGAGCTCGGGCTTCCACCCGAAGCGATCGGGTCGCTGGGCGATGTGCTTTTCGCGTTCCTGCAGCATCTCGTCGACCAGGTCGATGTCGGCTTCAACGCCTCGCGCAACACCCGAGATCCGGAGGTGATTCGTCGACGACTAGCGGAGGCTGTCCTCAGAGGTGCGCCGGCGGATGACGTACGGGCGATAGCGGTAGCGGCCGCCTGGCCGCTGCCGGCCAAGTGCGTGGTCGTCTCGGCGGACCTCGTACGCCCACGTCTCCCGATCGCACCGGCGGATGATCGGCGAGTCCTCTGCCGGGTGACGGAGCGCTACGTCAGCATGATCGTGGACGCATCGCAGAGCGAGGCCGCGGTTGAGGCTCTCGGTGCGCTTCCGATCACCGGGCCGATCGCGATGAGCTGGCCGGTGCCGACCGACGAAGCCCACCACGCTGCGAGGTGGACTCGCCGCGCGATTAGGCTCTCGCGGCAGGGGTTGATCGCCTCAGCTGAGGTGATTGACTGCGCGAACTACCGCAGCGCTCTCTGGCTCCACGCGGATCCGGCACTTGGGCGGGGGATCTGTGACGAGGTGCTTGCCCCTCTCATGAGGGAGAAGCCCTACGTCCGCGCCGGTCTCGCGGAGACGCTTCTCCTTTGGCTCCGATCACGCGCGAGTGCTCCGGCGCTCGCGAATGTGCTCAAAGTCCACGATCAGACGGTTCGGAGGCGGATGAGGCGTCTGAAGGTGGACTTCGCTTCGGCCCTGGCCGATCCCGACCAGCGAATGACGTTGCTGATGGTCCTCGAAGCGGTCACGCCGGTGTGGCTGACCGAAGCGGGGCGCGCGAGTCACCTGGGCCACCCCCAGGTCGCTGATGCACTCGCTGCAGCGGATGCAGACGCCGACGCTCTCTACTCTTCTGCTCACGAGAGGGTCTGAGCCGTTGACGACAGCGCCGGGTCGTACGCGAGTAGCCGGCGCCGTGGTCGTCGCGGCTTTGTCGGCCTTGGCGGTCGTTGCACTCAGCAGCAGCGGCGGTGCGGAAGAGGATCGCGACCAGTCGAGATCGAGGTTCGTCGTCTCGGGCGACGGCTCGCTGCCGACCGAGCGCCCCAAGTTGCGCGAACCGCGCGAGCCGCTGTCGCCTGAGGAGAGCGGGTACGCGATCCGCGTCGCTCAGGGCGACGACAGTGTGCCTGCCTCTGCGACGGACGTGCGGGGGGAGAGCATGCCGGAGTTCCTGTATGCCGATGTTCCCACCGATGTGGACTCCTCGGGACGCAAGGCGCTGGTGGTCCTCTACGACTACACGGCCGACACGACGTACCACCAGACCGTCGACCTCCGGGCCGGGAAGGTTGTCGAGAGTCTGAGCGCCGCGTCGCTCCAGCCACCGCTGTCTGCCGGTGAGACGGAGACGGCGATGCGGCACGCCCTCGAGGCAGAGGGCGAGACACTGCGGTTCACGCGTGAGTTCGAGCGCTCCGAGGGGGTGCCGCTTCTCTCCGAAGAGCAGGTGTCGTATGTCGCCGGGGTGTGGACGTACGACGGGACGACAGATGGCGGTCGGGAGTGCGGTGCCGAGCGGTGCGCACAACTCGGCATCCGTGCGCCGTCGGGTACCTATCTCGACACCACGGACTTCGTCGTCAACCTGTCCGATCGCTCGATAGTCCGGCTCCATTGAGAGGCACCGTGATGCGTAGCCCTTCCCCTGCCCGTGTCGCCGTTGGCGTCGCAACGGCGGTCGCCGGAGGACTGCTGGCCGGCGGCGCGGCCCCGGCCGCGCACTCTGAGGCACCCGGTCTGGGTTGTGGTGACGCGCTCGTCGAGAAGACGCTCGAGAACGGTGCCGCGTGGCGGATGTGTGCACGCATCCACCCGATCAAGGGCCTCGTGCTCGAGAAGGTCGAGTTCAGACCGGCGACCGGTGACTACGAGTACGAGGGCTACAAGCGTGTCATCGATCAGCTCTACCTCGCGCAGCTCAACGTCCCCTATGACACGGGCGCGATCCAGTACAACGACATCACCGAGTACGGGTTCGGCGACGAGCACCTCGTCGAGCAGAGTCCCGAGCTGTGCCCTGGAGAGGCTCGCGACGTCACCCAGTCGTTCATGTTGTTCGGCGAGCTCATCGAGCGAACCATGCCGGGGATCTGCGTCGACGAGGTGGGGACGGGGCTCGCCACCCACTCGCAGGAGAGGCTGTCCGGCGGCGGGCCACGGTTCGTCGAGCACGGCACGGGGCTCGAGGTTTCTTCGGTCTCGAAGATCTCCTGGTATGAGTACCAGCAGAAGGTGACGTTCGACGACCATGGGCAGATCGACGTGGGTCTCGGGGCAACCGGCGACGTCGCGCCAGGAGCGATGTTCTTCCCGACAGCTCCCGAGGAGGGGTGGCCACTCGGTTCGGCGACGGAAGGGGAGCAGCGGTATGGCGCCTCGCACTGGCACAACGCGATCTATCGCGTCGACTTCGGGGTCGACTCCGGCGAGCACCAACGTGTCGAGCGGTGGGACTATGCGCGGCCGCCAGAAGGTCCGTCCTCGTGGACGGTGCACGGGAGGGGGACTGTTGAGGATGCGGCGTTCTCGTCGATCCCCGGCGACGATCACAACGAGCTCACGTGGTGGCGGGTCGTCAATCCGGACTCGCTGAACAAAGACGGCCACGCGAGGTCATACGAACTCGTCAACCGGAACCCAGTCGACCACTTCGCGTCGGTCACGCAGCCGCTCGTGACATTCACCAACAAGCGTGACTGCGAAGAATACGCGTCCGACAACCTCAACCCCGGCTGTCCGAACGACAGCATCCTCGACTACGTCGCCAACGACGACGCGCCGCTCACGGATCCTGTCGCGTGGGTCAACGTCGGCTTCCACCATGTGGATCGCGACGAGGACCAGTCGCCGATGCAGGTCCACTGGCAGCGGTTCCAACTCGTGCCTCGGGACTTCTTCGCGCAGACGCCATCGATCACGCCTGAGCGCAGCTGCGTGAACGGGTTCGACGAAGGTGTAGACACGTCAGCGCGACCGTGTGTCGCAACGAACCAGGTTCGTCCGTCAATCGAGACCGATCGCGCGACCGTCGATACCGGGACGATCATGACCGCCGATCCAGGAACGTGGAACACGGCGCGAACCAGGTGGGACTACTCCTATATGTGGTTCCGGAATGGCGCGCCGATCACGACGGTCGGCGAGGACGGAGTCGCGAGGCCGGCGCTGGGTCCGACCTACGTCGTGACGCCGGCGGATGCCGGGGCGAGGGTCACTGTCAAGGTGACGGCCTCGCAGGTCGGGTTTCCGTCGGGGACTGCCGAATCGGTGGCGGTGCAAGTCGTCGGGCGGCCACGATCAACGCCCACAGTGGGACTGGCGGCGCCTGCGGGTGCGTACGGACGTGCAGGAACGGTCACCGTCACCGTCTCCAACAGCGCCACAGGCACCGTCACCCTCACCTTGAACGGCCGCTCACTCGGCGCCAAGA